>JAWLDA010000029.1:0-8580 GCA_041686855.1 Limnochordia bacterium | reverse complement strand
GAGGATAGTGGGTTCGAGTCATGATCTGGTCTCTCTCCTGTCTCTTTGACTCTACCCGAACTAAGCTCATGTGTCCAAATCGGTTAGGGGGCTAATGTGGAACCATCCGACGTCTTACCTTGTCCTTGCTGAGGATCCATGTACGTCAAGCGCATGCGGTACGAACCGCCTTCGCGAAAATCAAAGTCGAGCATCGTGCCAGTCATCCCCGTTGGAGGGAGCCACTTCTCCATCGCGCCCCGTTCAGCAAAAGCCCGGTAGACGGCCGATGGAGACACTGACACAAGTTTAGAAGCTGTATCAACTCTCGACGACATATCTATACCCACTCCCTCAAGAGCCACTTAACGGCGGCAGGAAGATCATCGTTAGCGCCCCCCAAGTCAACGGCCGCTACGCAAGATTCATCCTTTCAAAGTATCTGTACCGAAAGAAAGAGCCAGGACCGTCACCCATCGTCGCCTCGATGTCCGCCTTCGCCGGCGATCACATGACCTGCAGTCGTGGTCCAGACCCCTGCGCCTTCCGCCATATTATCTATCATTTCATAGGTTGTCGGATGATTGTTCTCCAGTTCCGCGGGTTCGCGCGGCGTACATCCGTCAAGTTTGAGGTCGATCTTATCTAATTGACTCATACTCCTATCAATCCCTACGTGTCACAAATTAGCGATCATGGTCCACGCGCCTCCCGCAGCGCTAACCCTTTTGAAACCCCAGCGCTCGTACAGTTTTAATGAAAAGTTTTCGACCTCAACGCTAAGGCTTAGGGTCTTGATTCCAGCCGCGCGCGCATATCGCATTAACTCGCGGAGCAATCTCGTACCGATTCCTAATCCTCGTTGGCTACGCCGTACTGCAATGCCGAGTTCAGGTGTTGCCTCGTCAACGAACCCGTAAGAATGATCCTCCCTGGTCCAATACCTATACCATGCAGCGCCGACTGGGACTCCGCAACGGGTTACGGCGATAAGGGCTGCATCACCGTGACGCCCCCAGCCATCAAGAATCTTGCTGAGCTCCGGGCGTGCGAGAGCCTCGTCACGTGGCGGACGCGGCTGGTCCGTCCGCCAGTAGGCTGCTTCATAAAGCATCTCCAATAGGAAGGGATGGTCGTCTTCTACCGCGGGGCGAACAGATCCATTCCACACGTTGCTGTAGTCAACTCCTTGCGACCAGGAAGACTTAAGGATCACCGGCCGCGATCATCGCTTCTCCTCAATGACAGCCGTGCTCTTTCCAAGTTCGCCATTCGGTGAGAGCCGTGGTTTGACACCGCTGGCTGTCGTAAGCTTGCGAACCGTAATTCTCTGGCACGGTTCAATCGGGAAGGGGCGTTCCTCGGCCGGTGTGGTGTTTCCAGTGTCATCGTTCGTCGCATAAGGATCGGAGAGTAGATACATACCCTGGTACTCTTCAGGATGATTCCGGTCGTCGACGAACAGGCCGTCGATCTCTATCTCCCGGGGCATAAAACAGCGGTAGCCGAAATCGTGCATGCCGTCATTGCGAGCGTGAATCATATTGGGCTGGCAGAGGTCTCCGCAGGCCGGCACCCAGCGGCTGTTGCGGATGATCACATCCCCCTCCCACGTGCTTCCGTAGTCCGGGCGGAAGCTGACCAACGCATTGCCGTACAGGGTGGAATCCTCGATGGTAAGCACGCCGCGTCCGATGGCGTTGAGCCCCATGTGACCCAGCGTACAGCGGCGTATCGTGTAGCCGCCGGAGACCCCCATGTGCGCATCCATCCTGGAAAGGGTACAGTCCTCAAGCAGGATGTTCTTACAAAAGTTTGATGCGATGACGCCCCAGCGGGTTCTGTCGAGGATGTGGTTCATTTGGCAGCCGATCATACGGAAGTTCACCACGTCAGTTGCTTGGTAATCGTACGACCCCATGGCGACAGGTTTTCCAGCTGCGCCAATGGTCGTGTATTTCTTATGTCCTGTGGCGAAGCAATTGCGCAGTGTGACATTGGCGCACTTTCGAATCTCGAGGAATCCCCGATAGGGATGCCCCACGGAGGTTTCTCCAACTACATAGTGGGTCAGGCCATCGACCTCGGTGTTTGAACGGGTGATCTTGATGTTTCTCGCCCAATAATTGTAGCCAACCTCCTGTTTCATCCGGTTGGCGAAGGTGGTGAAGACTCCGCCACGCAGCACGAGCGGCTTCTCGTCGATAGGGCGAACCTCAATACGGGTGATAACGTCGTAGTTCCAGTCGATTGCGCCCTCCACCGATCCGTCCCGGCGCAGGACGAAGCAGTCATGCTGGGGAACACCGTCATTCTGGTTGAGCCCCCGCCTTATGTACACCCGTCGGTTGGCGTTCTCCACCAAGACATGGCAGTCACGCTGAGGGCGTGCATCCACGTGCTTCTGGTCTCGGGTGAGGCTGTCTATCTGCAGCTCTTCCGGCTCCAGCAAGGAGCAGACGTCAAAGAGCGGGAGTTTATGGTTTTCAGCGTGCGTGTCATCGATGGTGAAACGGGAAGTGTTCCAGTCGGTGTCGGTGGCGATCTTCGCAGTCAGAGCCCGGCTACCGAGATGGTACGTCGCGTCGGGCTTCGTCCTGACGCTCAAGCCGTGCTCATTAGCGTACTCATGCGCTCGGCAGATCATCGGTGACACCATCACCTGTCGCGCCGAACTCCTCGTAGCTGATGAACTCGTCCTGGACGGGCATTGGTTTGTTCCTCCTACCTTTGGGGCGGCGGCTATCCCTAAACACCGGCACATCATTTAATGCGTTCCAAAGCGCCATTCTTGATGAGATTTTTATAGTCCCATTGTATGTCCCTTGACTTTTGTAACCAGCGTTCTAAGTCTTGGAGGTCAATTTGACTGATGGATGTATAGCGAATCGACGCATCCTTAAATTTCCCAGTGCCGGCTTTCAACTGCTCTTCTTCAAAAGTCACGCCACTCCAGAAGAACAAGCGGACACAGTTTTTCAATTTGCTATAGCCGACAATGGGGTTCCCATCCAGAAACCACACCGGATGCGCGTGCCATATCTTATTCTCAGCTTCTGGCAGATGGCGGTCGATCTCTTGAGCTAACAGGTTACAAATTTCCCGATCGTTTGGCGCCTGAGCATCGTTGTATTTCAACGTGTCCGGATGCATTTCACTGCTACCTCCTTCGTTCGGCTCGCGTCCATTTCTTCATTTCGACTCCACACCTTACGACACGTCCGCTCGATGGGCTCGCCAGCCCGTCCCACTGTTCAAACGATCGCCTCGTCCCAGACCCGCAAGCATCTGTCCTACTGTCGTCTTGCCGGCGGCCTGCCCCACCCCATCACAGCGTCCGCTCGACATCAAACGTCAAATCACGTCTCCAGCGATCTTATCCGCGAATAGCCTAATAGCGGTCACCGTAGTCTCCCAAGTCGAGATCCCGTAACCTTCCAACCCCGTTAAGCTCGGTTGGTCAAGATTCTTCGTTGGATCAGTTCCGTCGAATTTCTCTGGAAGTTGCTCGGGCAACAGCATTTGGTTTTGAACGTATACCCGCTCGCCTTCGCGCCAAGCTGGCCACCACCACAGTCGGTCAGAAGTATCCGGCGTGGGCATCGACGTAATAAACGCGGACCGGCCGCCCCCATTGGCAATTCGATACGACGCAATAGACCACTGATGCCTATACTCTTCGGGTGTCCAGTAACGCAGATTCATTTCGAACATCTCGGAAAAGTCGTCGATCGTGATTTGACCCCATGCTAAACTTGGAGACTGTAGCTCAACAACGTCAAGTGAGAACACCAGCGTTACCTCCACGGGGACCGTAACAACGCGGAATTTCTAGTGCGACGTATTTCCCACCCCTCCAGACTTGTTTATCCATGCCATCCTTGCGTTCTTTCGTGGCTGTGGCGGCGCTCTCCGTCTGCTTCAGAACTACTCCCCATATCTCGCCTAGGGGATACGCTTATTTAGACCGTCTTGTTTCGACCGCACGTTGAATATGGCCAATCCAGCCTCCAGCCCTCCGAACTGGCTCCTTAATCGCGCGACAAGGGCTTCGATGGAAGTCGGAGGAACAAAGACTCGTGTCGTGTAGGAGTCATGGTAGGGTTCCGGTCCGCCCACGCGATACCAATTCTCAGACGTTGCAGCTCCTACGATCGATCCGTCCCTGCGCCAGACGAGCAATCCCCAACTTGGCGCTTCCCCGTCTTGTATAAGGGAATCGGCGTATGCTTCAAGCGTACCTATCTCACGCGGCCAAGGAGTTCCAAGTATGCGGCTTACGAACGTCCTTCGAATATCGTGAAATACTCGTGCCTCGTCTGCTTTGAGAAACTCCATCACCGCATGAGCACAGCTCACCCAAAGTCGATGATCCAAAACCATGTCTACGCTGTTGGACCTGTAGGTTGACATCACAATTGCGACGTTGGCAGTCAAGCCTGCTCGAAGGACCTCGCGTGGGGGCAGTCCCAAAAGTGGCTTGTCTCCGACAACAATGGTCACTCCAGCTTCGATCTCCACCACCTCCCCTTCCACGAGGCCAACGCGGCGGCACGGATGTCCGAGTTCATTTACGATCTTAAGTCCCTGGCTGATAGAGATCAAATTGATTGCCATAGAGATCGCAAAAGCCGGCACCTAATCCACCTGGGACTTCTTTGGGTGGGTTTGAGAAATCCACTCCGCGTTTCGAGAGTCTTGCAAAATCCTCATGGATATCATCAGAAATAAACATGACAAGAGGCAGATCGGCCGCCTGCTTGCCGATTAGCGATTCCTTCTCGGGTGTGTCAGCAAGAGACAGTTCGATTACGGTTTCGCTACCGTTGCTCGGTGCAACCGTAAGATAACTCCACCCCGGTGAAAACTCGATTTCCGAAATGACTTGAAATCCGAGGACTTCGGTATACCACCTCTTGGCATCCAATTGATTTTTTACGAAGACTGTAATCGATGAGGCCTTTGTAATCATTCGCAATCCCTCTTTCCTTCCATGATTCACTACCAAGTGGCCTTCCGGCCCCCACTCCCGTGGTTTCACCCACGTCGATGGCTCAACCCCACACAGCGTACCGGAGAACGACAACACCGTTGCCAAACCGACGATCCTCAACCAGTTCCAGGTCCAGCCGTACACCACTTGGGAAAAACCGCTTTCCGCCACCCACTATCACGGGGCAGACAATCACCTGGAACTCGTCGACAAGACCGGCCTTTATTGCATGAGCGGCGAGCTCAGGACCATCAACAGTGATGTCTTGCTCAGCGTCGGCCTTGAGTCGCCGGACAGCATCGGGATCGAAATCCCGTTCGATCCGCGTCCGCGCACTACGCGGCTCGGCAAGCGACTTGGAGTAAACGACCTTCTGGGCTGCCTGCCACTGGCGCGCCCAGTCGAGCACGAACTGAGGTTGGTCGGGGATGGTGTGCGCGGTCTCCCAATAGACCATTATCTCGTACATCCTCCGCCCATAAAGATAGGTGCCAACCGATGACGCGAGTTCGTTGACGTAGGAGTGCACTTCCTCGTCTTCAGGAACACTCCAGCCGAAGTCGCCTTCCTTATCTTCAATGTAACCGTCTAGCGATGTGAGCATTGAGTAGATCAGCTTTGCCATGTCACTCACCTTTCAGAGCAGTAGAGTTTCACCCTCGACGGTAATCTGCTGAGGCCTCGAGAGATTAACTTGCCTCCCGCTGTTTGGCGTGGCGTTCGCCTTTCTCCACAAAGACAACCACCTGGGGTAACACCAGCAGCGTCACCAAGATGCTATAGATGACGGCAACGCCGGTCAACAGACCGTAATCCCGCAGGTTGGCGATGTTGGATGAACCAAGAATGAAAAAGCCGACCGCTGTCGTGAGTGCACCGCTGACGATCCCCGGCCCCGTAAAACTTAGTAGCCGACCGACCGCCTGAGTTGGGGTGGCGCCGTCGGCGCGTTCCTCTTGGATCCGTTCCACGACGTGAACGGCATAGTCAATCCCGACGCCGAGAACCAGGGCGGCGGTGGTCACCGTCGTCGAGGAGAGCCGGATGCCGAGCAGTGGCATCGTTCCTAGCTGCCACCAGATCACCAGGACCACGGGCATAAGGGTGACGAGCGCCAGCCGCAGAGAACCGATGAAAAGGGTGAGCACCAGCAGAATGAGGCCGAATGCGACGGCGGTGGAGGTGCCGAGACTGCCAAGGGTCCTGCCCTCCATCTCGTCCTGGATGGGATCGCGGCCGGTGAGGCTCGCTATCTCACGGTACGGGGCGAGGGCCTTTTTGAGTTCGGGGATCACCCGCGAGGCCGCCTCGGCTTCGTACTGCACGACAATGCGGGCCAGATCTCCGGACACCCAGCCCGGGATAGGTATGACTCGCTCCTGATACCAAGGAGCCAGTACGCGCACGCCGTCGACCTCGGAGACTGACGCCAGCAAGGGCTCGACCTGATTTGTCCGCCACGGGGTCTGCTCGGACGCTGAGGTACCCCCGCCTTCCAGCCCGCCGGAGTCGCCGGCGCCGGAAGCGGCGTCTACACCCGGAGTAGCGTCCACCAAGATCGTAGCGGTGCGCAGGGCGCCAAAGATCCCTTCCAACTCGTCCAGGCGTTTTTGAGCCGGGGTGTCGAGCCGCAAGGGGGGAGAGCCGATCTCGACCTGCGTCAGCCCGACGATCGAGGCGGCGCAGAGGATCACCACGGCCGTCCAGACGGTGCGCTTGTTTTGAAAGGCGGCTCGGCCGACTCGTTGCAGCGGCATCGCGAGCCGCTGGGCGAGCCCTCCCTTTTTCCCCTCCCGGGCCGGGACGTACAAGGCCGGGATGATCACCACCGTCAGAATGAATGCGGAAATGACGCCCAGGGCGGCGATCAGTCCAAACTGAGCGATCGGGGGAAAGCCAACCGTCAGGAAGGACAGGAATCCAAAGACGGTCGTCACGACAGCGAGCATGATGGAGCGACCGGTCGTCCGGGCGGCAAACTCAAACCACGAGCTCTCCCCCGCTTGATACGCCTCATCCACGCGCCGCACGAAGTGGATGACGTAATCGATACCCAATGCGATGATGAGGATGATGGCGGAAAAAGAGATGACCGTGATCGTCTGGCCGGTGCCGACCACCGCTCCTAAAGCCCAAACGACTGCCAGCAAGACAATGGCGACGGCCAGCAAGACGGGGCGTAGGCGCCAAAAAGTACACCAGACGACTGCGATAATTGCGAGGAGCGCGATTCCGAAGAGCATGCCATTCTCCGTTTGGGACGCCTCAGCCAGCTCGGCCTCGACCGAAAGCGGGCCGGCGACGAAGGCCTCGACGCCCGGGGGCAACTCAACGGCCGCAACAGCCGCGGATAGCGACTCCAGCAGGCGGGCGGCGTCCGCCTGTGGCTCGACTTGCAGTTGCAGCAAGACGTTCTTACCGTCGGTGGAGACGAGCTGCTCTGCAAGGGGCGGCGGGGCCGTCATTGGCGTGACAACCTCGGAGACGCCTTTGATCGAACGAAGAAGCTCGACCAGCGGCTGAAGCGCCTGCATAGAGTAGGCCGAAAACGATGCGTCCGCTTTCACCATCACAAATTCGGTCCGGCCGGCTCCAAAGGCCCCTTCGATCCGGCGTGAAGTATTCAGTGTCTCTGAGTCTTCAGGCAGGAACGAAGCGAAGTCAGCCGTCACCTGAAAATTCTTGAACTGAGCTCCAAAAAGAAGCGTGACAGCGACGACGACGACGATGGCCATGAGGCGGTGGCGTTTGGACCAGCTTGCGACCGCGGCGACGAGTTCCCCCAAGTCGATCCCCTCACTCTCGACTGCGCCTACTGGTTGAATTGGAACGATGGCCCATCATTCGTTCAGGGTCCATGATCCCCTTCATACGGTACGCTCCCCACCCGTTTGTAGAAGTACCGGGCGTCTCTCATTCTCAGACGCAGTACCCACTTCACTCTCGGAGGCGCGTTGCGCTTTTGGAGACTATCGTCCCTCGGCCCACCGGGACTCAACTAAAATAGGTCCTCTCCAGGAATGTCTGACGCTTGCTTTATCCATTCTGCGAGCGGCGTTTCGTCCAGTTCGTCATTCTCGTGAATGTGGAAGTATCGTACCTTGGGGTGCTTGGACGCCACTGGTGGCTCCGGGTCCAGATCCGCGCCGCAGTGGAACGTCACCTTGACGTATTTCGTGAAGCAATGGTAGCTCAGGAACCAACCCTTGCCTTCAACACCGTAGAATGGTGAATTCCATCGTACGGCTTTCTTGACGTTGGGAACGATTTCTTCGACGAGCGCGTCGAGTCGCAGTCCCACATCGTGTTTCCACCCTGGCATAGCCTCGATGTACGCCTGGACGGGCTCGTTGCCATCGGCTTTGGGAATCTGTGGATTGCCTCCGGAGAGAAGCTTCGGTTTCGCATCGTTGCTCTTGGCTGACATGTCTTGGATCCTCCATCCCATAATACCTTGACTGCAGTCATTCGCGGTTTCGATACGAACGATCGTGTTACCTGGCATGTCCACTAGGAGCCTGTGTGAGTAAACCCACACTTTGACTCATCGAACCTTGACAACTGAATAGCGAATACCCGATGCACTGGTGTCCACTGACGCTACCACT
>JAWLDA010000028.1:0-12724 GCA_041686855.1 Limnochordia bacterium | reverse complement strand
CGCCGGTCCCGACTTCATCCACGCTGCGGCCCGTGTTGCACCTCTCGTGAGCTGTACTTGCTCGCTGGTGGGAATTCATTCCTCGTCAGAGGTGCAACAACCCACCTTTTCGGCACTCCGTCGGCCCTTTTGCGCCGTACGGCCGTTTGGTGCTGTTTGGTTCTGGAGATTCTTGACATTCCAGCAGGAATTTTGAACGGAGACGACGACTGCACACCTAAAGCCCAGCTAAGGGCATTAGGGGGTTTTAATCAAGCACACGCCGGTCCGTCTGCATCCCCGCTGTATCCCCGCTGGATCCATGCTGGATCCACCTTGCATCCACGCTGCGGCCCGTGTTGCACCTCTCGTGAGCTGTACTTGCTCGCTGGTGGGAAGTTATTCCTCGTCAGCGATGCAACAACCCACCTTTTCGGCACTCTGCAGGCCCATTACGCTGTTCGGCCCTGTTTGCGCTGTTTGCGCCGTTTACACCGGTTTCGCCGTTTGCGCTGTTTGCGCCGTTCGCACCCTTAGGAGCCGTTCGTCACCGGCAAGACCCAGCGGCTCGGTATGGTGGCGGAAGATTCCGCTCCCACGGATTCTCGCCCCGTTCACGCAATCGTGCAGGTGATACCCTACCACACCGTTAATCCCAATAAACAGCGGTTTTGGAATCGTGCGAAAGGGGTGCACACACGGTGAGCAAGGTACGCATGGCTGTGATAGGCGCAGGGATCTGGGGAGAGAACCATGCAATCGCGTTTACGAATCATCCCCGGACCGAACTCGTCTGCATCTGTGATCTCCAGATTGAAAAGGCGAAGAGCTTGGCAGAGAAGTACCAGTGTGACTTTACGGCGGACATCAATGAAGCCGTGGGCGGTGAGGTTGACGCTGTGAGTATCGCGACTCCCGACTTCGCTCACACGGCGCCGGCGTTGGCGGCGATCAAGGCAGGCAAACACGTCTTGGTCGAGAAGCCGTTCACAACTGACATCGAAGAGGCGAACGCGATCATCGCCGCGGCTGAAGAGGCGGGCGTGAAGTTGATGGTCGACTTCCACACCCGCTGGAACCCGCGCTACCTCGGGGCGAAGGCCGCCGTCGAACGCGGAGAGCTGGGCGCTCCTCTCATGGGCTACTCTCGGCTCTCCGACACGATCTACGTCCCGACGCAAATGCTGTCGTGGAGCGCAGCTTCCGGGCCGGAGTGGTTCCTCTTCCCCCACACTATGGATGCCGTGCGCTGGGTCCTAAGCGAGGAACCGCAAGAAGTTTACGCCCGAGCTCAAAAAGGCGTCTTGGTTGAGCGGGGCATCGACGCGTACGATTCGATCCAATCCCTTATCACCTTTGAGAAATCGTTCATCACCTTTGAGACAAGTTGGATCCTTCCCGAGAGTTTCCCCTCGGTCGTCGACAGCTCACTCTCACTCGTCGGCCCTCGGGGCAGCTTACAGACGCCGAACGACTTCCCCTACGCAGTCGCTGGCGAGCGGTATCGCGTCCCCTTTGCGTCGCACTCGGTCAATCGGTACGGTCAGCCGACGGGTTTTCATTACGATTCTATCAAGTATTTTGCGGACTGCGTGGCGAACGACGAGACACCTGAGCCCTCCGGACACGATGGGTTGATGGCAACGGCTATGATCGTCGCCACGCTCAAGTCAATCGAGGAAGGCCGCCCCGTCCAAATCTCCGAGGTCGTGTAGCGCGATTCACCCAGTGCAAGGGGCGTCCGCTCACCGCCCGTAGATAGGAGGGTATGGAAGGTGCGGGCGCCTTTACGAGGGCGCCCCGCACCCATTTAGAAAGAAGTCCAGGAAGAGATCGGCAGCCTTCTCCGGCTGGAGGCTTGGACCGCCATCGAAGAGGATGTCAAACATGGGACCGCCGATGATCCCTGAGAAGGCCATGGCCAAACTCTCAGGGTCTGAATCCCTCCGTAGAACACCCTGCGCTTGACCCTCTTTCATTAACGCGATGACGAGCTCTTTGCGTTGCCTACGCATCGTTGCCATGCTCTCCTGAAACTGCGGACTAAAACCGAGTGCCGCCCGTTCCGCCACGACGACTCTGGCCAACTCGACGTTGTGGATCAAGTGTTGGAAGTCGAGGGTGATCAGCTGGCGCAACTTCTCCACCGGATCCCCGACGGCACTCATCCGTGAGTGGATGAGTTTCTCGTGCTCCTCCATCTGATGTCGAATCGCTTCCAACAACAAGCCCTCTTTGTCCGGCACGTAAAGGTAGATCGTCCCTTTCCCGACACCGGCGGCCTTCGCCACGTCGTCGAGGAGCGCCTGGTGGAATCCGTGGGTGGCAAACACTTCGAGAGCCGCTCGCAGAATCCGCTCTCTGCGCCCGTCCTCCCGCTGTTCTAAAGCGTCATCGTTTGTCATCATGAGACGTCGCCTCCGCATGCTCTTGACGATCGTCATGATCGTCACGCACTACAGCGCTCATCGGGAATCAGGTCCCCCACCAACCGACGTCAACAGCTCCTCCGCAGAATTGCCCGAGGCGATGGTCAGCGCCGTGTACGCACGGATGAGGCTTCCTGTGGCTGTCACTCGTTCGTGCTGCTTTCGAATGAGTTCTCCCTCGGCCTGCCACACCTCAAGCTGCGTAGCCGATCCATTCTCCAACTGATGGCGCACGGCGTTGTGCCTTGCGGTGGCCTCCAACACTTCCTGCTCGGCGATGCTCAAGGCCTGCATTGCATGGACCACGTCGTTGTAGCGCCGGGCAAGATCGGTCGAAAGTCTACTGCGTACGTCCTTTAGCCGCAGTTCGGCCTGGCGCACCTGCTCCGCCAGCTGTTGGTCTCGGTGCTTACGGGCGCCTCCATCGGCAAAGCTCCAGGTGACCCCCGCCCCCACCTGCCAAGTGTCAATCGGGGCACCCGTTGTAGAGCCGCTGAAGGAGTGGTTTTGAGAGAGATTGACGCCCAACTCCCCACGGTCGGAGAGCGAGAAAGAGAGCGATCGATCATCATCCGCCCACGCGTAAGAGCCGGTTAACTCCGCCCGCGGTCCGTCGGTGGACCGGAACTGCATCAAATTGTAGCGGGCCGTCTCCAGGGCCACTTCCGCCTGCAACACTTCGGGACGAGATCGCAGCGCTCGTTCTGACAGTGTATCGAGACTCTCTTGAATCGTGAACGCTCCGCTCAGGGCATCAATGGATTCAAGCCTCGGGAAGGCGTCGGGCCCATAACTCTCTGTTACTTCGAGTCCGATAGTTTGAAAGAGAGCTTCATGCGCCAACTTCACGGAGTCGCTCGCCACCACTTCACCCTGGCGAGCGCGCGCTTCCGCCGCTTCGGCCGCCATCAAATCGGCGTTCGTTGCGGTGCCGACCTCCACCCGATCGGCCGTGATCCGGGCCATCTCCGCGCTGTTGCGCGCCATCACGCGACTCAGCTCTAAGGCACTCCTAGCTTCGACCACTCCTACGTATCCGTTCACGACGGCGGAGAGGACGGCGAGTTTCTCAGCCTGCTTCTGTAACTCCGACGCCCGGAGCCCAAGCTCACCTTGCTCAATCGCGAGACGAATCCCCTCAGTACGGGCGATCACTTGATTGTATGCCAACGCCAAGCTCCCCTGGCTCGAGGGGGTATTAGCCAAAATGTCCGCTTGGTTGAGGTAGCCTCGGTTGAGTTGGCCACGAAGATTGAGACTCGGATTGAGAACGCTCTTCGCCTCATCCAATTGTGCATGCGCCTGGCGTTCTTGACTCTCGGCCACCAAGAGGCGCGGGCTCTTCTCGAAGGCGATCTTCAGGCTCTCTTCCAGGGTGAGCAAAGGCAGTTCACTCTCGGAGGCCGGCGCCGCCGACGCTCCCCCCCAGGAGAGCACCAGCAGCGCGAGCGTCAGAAGGAGCCCCAGCGCAGGGCCCCGTGACGAGAGACTCAGTATCGACCTCATCGAGCGTCCCCGCCCTCAGCACCGAGCACGCGGGCTGTCGCGTGCTGGAACCGAACGTGTGCGGTGCGCAGGTCGAACAGCGTGTTCACTCGATCCGTCTGTGACTGTGTCAGCGCGGTCTGCGCACTAAGCACCTCGACGTCGGTGGCTACCCCAGCGTCGTACATCTCTTCGGTGATTGCCAACGTCTCACTCGCTTCGTTGATCGACTCCTCTAACACGGCGAGACGCCGCTGGCTGTCGAGGAGCGACTGATAGATCTGCCTAATCTCGAGCTCGATCCCATTCTTGGCTTGCTGCACCGCCTCTTCGGCCCGTTTGACACCAACCTCAGCACGAGCCTGCGCGATCGCCGGGGTGTAGTCATTCTGCGTCAGCTCGAGTTGCTTGCGTGCCACTTCGGCCCCGTTGCGTGCCCTTACAATTTCAAGGCGATTCTCCAGAGCAAACTTCAGGTCTTCTTCAAGGTTGATATTGAGCGTCGCCGGCTCAAGATCCACCGACGCTGGCTCAATGGCATCACCCAACGGAAGGCCGACGCTCATGCGAAACGCCATTAGGGCGAGTTCACGACTCCCCTGCATCTCCAGGAGGTTCGCCCGGGCATTACTCACTTGATTCGCCGCCCGAATCATCTCAACGCGTGCAGCCGATCCCACCGCGAACCGGTTCTCCGCGATCGCCAGCTGTCGCTCCGCCAAGGCGAGACTCCCATCAATCACGTCCATGAGATTTTCGAGCCGCAGTACCCCAAGGTAGTTCTCGGCAACTTCCAAGCGCACTTGATCTTGAACCAACGCCAGATTACGCTCAGCTACGTCCAGCGCCGACTCCGCCTGTAAAAGGGCGATCGGGTCGGGCCGCATGAGCGATTGAGACCGGGTCTGCTCATGAGCAAGCCGAGCATCCTCGAGCTCGAGCTTCGCCGTGCGAATCTTAGGACTGCGCTCCATGGCCAACGCATATGCTTCCTCGAGCGTGATCTGCGTCACGTCAACCGTAGCGTCGGCAGTGCCGGCCGTGTCAGCCGCGAGTGCGCCGCCGGCCCATAGGCACATAAGGGCCACTCCCAGCGCAAAGAGACGAACAATTTTAGTCGTCATAGTCAAAGGACTCCTCCCTCTGCCCGCAAGGGCAACAGTACACGTAAACGTTCTATTGACTCGGCGTCGTTGCCTTTCTCATCCCGCGCATGGTGATGAAGCGACCAAGCCGCCCGGTTCCAAGCGACTCGATCGTCACATACATGAGTGGAACGACAACGAGCGTGAGTGCCGTCGAAAAGCCCAATCCAAAGATGACCACGATCGCCATCGGGGCCTGAACTTCCGCGCCTTCACCAATTCCTAGGGCCAGCGGAATCATGGCGAGGATGGTTGTCAGGGTGGTCATCAAGACAGGACGCAGCCGGGTCTGGCCAGCAGTGACGATCGCCTCGCTGCGCTCCATTCCCCGATTGCGGAGAATGTTAATGTAGTCGACCAGGATGATCGCGTTGTTCACGACAATACCCGCCAGCATGATCAATCCAATGAATCCGGGAACGCTCAGAGGCGTCCTCGTCACCACTAAGCCAATGGCGACGCCGATTCCAGCAAGCGGCACCGAGAACATGATCGTAAACGGGTGTCGGAACGATTCGAACTGCGCCGCCATCACGGCGTAGACGAGGAAGATTGCGAGAATCAACGCGATTCCCAGATCACCAAACGCCTCCTGCATCTCCTGGACATCCCCCCCAAATCGAACGCTGATGTGCGCTGGCACGTCGACGGCGGCCACGACGGCGGCCACATCGGACATGACGACGCCGAGATTGCGCCCGAATACGTCTGCGGTGACGGACATCACCCGGGATTGATCCTCCCGTTGCAACGCGCTGGGGACGCTGCTCGGCACGAACCGTACCACTTCGGCCAAGGGCACCATGCCCGCTGTCGGACTGCCGATCGGCAGATACGCCAAGGACTCGAGATTCTCCTTAAAGTCACCCTGCATTTGCACCCGTACGTCGATCTCTTCGCCACCTGTCCGATACTGCGTCACGACTTGCCCTTCGACGGCCGTTCGCACCGTCGATGAAATCTGAGGCAGGCTGATCCCCAACTCTCTGGCTCGGTCGCGCCTAATCTCGAGGCGGTACTCCGGCCGCAGCTCGTCAAGGCTGGTCGTCACTTCTCGGGTCCCTTCGACGCTTGCGATCGCAGTCGCCAACTCTTCAAGGAGGCCTTCCATCGTAGCCGCATCGTCCCCGCGCAACTGCACTTGAATCGGCGCCGCCGTCATCGCGCCGGCTCCCATGCTGTCGCTGACGGTGACTGATATCTTGGCCCCGGCAATCGTGGAAGCCATCGCTCGGATCGACTCCGCCACCTCAAAGACCGAGCGCGCTCGCTCACTCAACGGATAAAGAGCCACGTCGATCGATGCCCGCTCCGGGCTGTTGCCGTCCAAACCAAATTGGGCCCCGCCGCCCACGCGGGCATACACCGACTCGACTTCGGGCAGCGCTGAGATTCCTTCCTCGAGCTGGAAGATGACTCGATCTGTCTGGTCAAGGGACGAGCCTACGGGCAATTCGACACTCACGTTGATTAAGCCTTGATCCGTCGCGGGAATGAACTCCGCCCCGACACGGGGGAGTAGCGCCAAACTGCCGACAAAGAGCGCCATCACTCCCACAAGGACCAACCGTCGTCGCTTGAGTGCCCTAGTCAAGACGCCGGTGTAGACGCGCTGTAGCAACCCGAGGCTTCCATGAGTCGTCGCATCGCCACCCGCTGTACCAGCTAGGTCGGAGTTGCGCGCCTTGCCCAGCCAACGAGAGGCCAGGACGGGAACCAGCGTCACCGAGACGAAAAGCGAGACCACGAGCGAGAACGATACCGTTAACGACATATCCTGGAAGATCTGGCGCGCCAGTCCCTGGACGAAGATGACCGGCAGGAAGACCGAGATGGTGGTGAGCGTTGAGGCTAGAACCGCCGAAGCCACCTCCGTGGTGCCGTTCTCCGCCGCTTCTCTCACTCCTACACCTTCGCTGCGATGACGAAAGATGTTCTCCAACACGACGATCGTGTTGTCCACCAGCATCCCGATGCCGAGGGCCAAGCCTCCCAGCGAGATGATGTTCAGGCTCATTCCTGAGAAGTAGATCAACATAAACGTAGCGATCACGGAGACCGGAATCGCTATAAGCACCACAGCGAGCGCTCGAAAACTACGCAAGAAGAGAAAAAGAACGATCGCTGCGATAATCCCGCCAACGGTACCGTTGGTGGCGACGCTGTTGATCGACTCCTCGATCATCTCGGCCTGGTCAAGGACGACGCTTAGCTCTATGTCGCCACCGAGCTCCTCTTGCAGCTGCTGAAGCTCCGCGTGCACACGTCGGGCCACCTGTACAGTGTTGGCGTCCGACTCCTGTTGAATGGAGATCCCGACGGCCGGAGTAAAGTTAAGCCGTGTGAGTAGGGAGACCTCTTTGTAATCGTCAGCAACAGCGGCGATGTGTCGTAGCGGAATCGGGACTCCTGTGTTGGTTGGAATCTGCAGGTCGGCGATGTCGTCTATCGAGTTGAACTCTCCGGTAGTGCGCAGGGTGTACTCCTGCTGCCGATACTGTACCGCACCGCCCGGGCTGCTGGTGTTCTCCCCTTGCAGTACTTGCGTAACGCTTTGGAGCGAGACGTTTTGCGCCTGCATTCGTCCCGGATCGAGCCCCACATGAATCTCTCGCTCGAGGCCGCCATTCACACCGACGGAGGCGACGCCGTCGATTCGTTCCAAGCGCGGCTGAATAATGTCGTCTGCGAGTGCCCGTAGATCCTCAGGCGATCGATCCCCGCCCAAGGTGATGGCGAGAATCGGTAGGGCAGAGGGGCTAAACTTAATCAACATAGGATCGTCCGCCGCGTCCGGGAGCATGGAGCCGACCATGTCAAGGGCCTCCCGGATGTCCAGGGAGACGAAGTCCATGTCGCTCCCCCAGGCGAACTGGGCGATCACCATCGACTGACCACGCTGAGATGTCGACGAGATGCCCTGGAGCCCGGCAAGGGTGGCGACGGCGCCCTCGATCGGTCGAGTGACACCGTCTTCGATCTCTCGCGGGCCGGCGTCTTCGTATGTTGTGATGATGGCCGCGATCGGAAACTCCAGCTCCGGCATCAAGTCGAGTGGAGTTCGCCCCAGAGAAATGATTCCTAAAGCGATAATAACCGTGAACACGATCGCGATCGTGACAGGGCGTCGAATGGACAATCCGGGCAGATTCATCGCGCTCTCCTCTGTTGGTGTTGGTAAGGTGTCCTCACGTACGGTGGACGCTCACGTCGCCGGTGACGCCTCACTCTCTCCGAGTTTGCACCGGCATGTCGTGCGTCACATACTCCTTGCCCGACGTGATGACAAGCGCCCCTTCGTCGAGATCTTGGGCGGAGACTACTTCCCGCCACGCTCGGCCATCACTCATGCCAAACTGCACCGGAACAAAGAGCGCGTGTCCGTCGACTACGTGATAAATGCCTTCCACACCATCGCGGCGAACGATCGCCCGTTCAGGCGCTGCCAAAACATTGGCGGCCGAGGCGACCTGGAGTTGAGCTGACGCATAAAAACCGGCCCGCAGCCTTCCATCGGCGTTAGTTAGACGCACTTCGACCGGGAAGAGGTTGGTTTGCAGGTCGGCGACCGGATTGATCCGGTGGAGACGTCCGGTAAACCTCTGAGCCGGATCATCCTCGACCGTCACGTCGACGGACATGCCCTCTTGGAGGCGAATCACGTCTTGTCCCAGGGCACGGATGGAGAGCGACAGTTCGGATAGGTCGACCACCGTCAGCACGGGAGCACCCGGCGTCACCGTCTCCCCGACCTGCACTGCGCGTTGGCTGATGACACCGCTCACGGGAGACCTCAACGTAGCCTTCTCTAATTGTGCAACAGCGAGATCGAGGGAGGCTTGAGCCTGTTGCACCTGTGCCTCCGCCACGGCAATCTCCTCAGGAGAGGCCCCTCGCTGCACTTGAGCGAGTCGCGCCTTGGCGGAGTCCAACTGGGACTTTGCAATCTCAAGTTGCGATGCGGCTGAGTCGTACGCTTGGCGGGAGACAGAGCCGCTTTGGAAGAGGCGTTCGGTGCGGTCGAATTCGATCTGCGCGTTACCGTGCTGCACTTCCGCTTGGGCGAGGGCGGCCCGCGCTTGCGCCAACTCTGCGGCAGTGGCTCCGCTGAGCAGACGTTCCAAGCTGGCGACTGCGACGGCGTGACCCGCTTGGGCCTGCCGCACCTGCGCTTCGAGGTCACGGGTATCCAAACGGAGTAGCACGTCGCCGACCTCAACCTCGTCGCCCACGTCAAACGGCGCTTCGTGCACAAGCCCCCCTACCTGCATCGTGAGTTGCACCGACGTCTGCGGTTGCAGCACTCCGGGGTAGGTGACATACCGTGCGAGATCGCGGCGCTCAAGCGGTTCGACGATCACCGGCACCCGCGCCACTTCGCCGCTCTCGTTCCCAGGCGCATCCGCGGCCGTCGAGACCTGGCCGAAAGCAAGGGAGGCCGACAGCACCAGTCCGGTAATCATCAGGAACACTGCCCAAACAGGGAGTGTCATCCACGCACTCCCCGCAGTTCGTCCAATCGCCTTTCGATTCATTGCATCCCGCCCCGTCGTCGCTAGACTCATCGCAGTGTGCCTTTTCGCAATCCACCTTTTCGCAATCCGCCTCTTCACCTAGAAAACCTCCGCAGAACTGACTGGTCAGTACTTGCCGCGATCTTATCTTTCAGCAGCTGGGAAGTCAAGACGAATTTTCCAGGGAAACCGGTCCAGCGTGAGCCTTCTGCAGGAGGCCGACCCGGCGCTACTGAAACCGTAGAGCATGGCGAAGGAGGCTTGGTACCCTTGATCATCGACTCGCATCTGCACGTTTGGAGCGACTCTAACGAACCGTATCCTTTCCACAAGACACCCAGGCGTCCCGGCTCGGTCGAGTTGCTCATCGATACCATGAACGAGGCCGGCGTAGACAAGGCCGTCATCGTCCAACCAAGCAACTACCTTTACGACAATCGGTACGTCGCCGAATCAATGCGGCGTTATCCGGGGCGGTTCGCTGGTGTCGCGCTCGTCGATCCCCACGCGGTTGACGCCCCCGACCAACTCGAGCGATTAGTGCGCGAAGACGGATTCGGCGGGATGCGTCTCCACCTTGCCGGAGAAGCGGATCCCAGGGTGTTGGCGGCCCCAAAGCAGGACCCGTTATGGCAGCGCTCCCAAGAGCTCGGCACTTGCTTTATCGTCCTGGGGCCTCCTGGGGCACTCCCAGCGTTGGAGCCGATCATCGCCCGCTTCCCAGGCGTTCCCGTTGTCATTGATCACTTGGGTAAAGTCGCCGTCGACGAGCCCACTCCGCGCCCGCATCTCGGCAATGTATTGCGCTTATCCCAATACCCAAACGTGTACGTCAAGGTTTCAAATATGAACGGTATGTCTAAGGAACCCTATCCCCACAAAGACACGTTCGACATTGTGCGACGGGTGTACGACGCCTTTGGACCTCGACGTCTGATGTGGGGCACCGATTTCCCTTATGTGCTTGACTCGTGCGGATACGCCCCGGCGCTGAACCTGGTGAAAGAGCATCTCGACTTTCTCACCGACGACGACAAGACGTGGGTCCTGAGCGGGACCGCCGCGAGCATCTGGCGATTCGACGATTGCAAGTAATTGGCCCGGGTAAACGCCGCGCCAAACAACTATCTCAAATAACTCAGGTCTGCGTAGGAGGTTGCCTTCGATGCCATACATTCCCCAAATCCAGCGTCAGGAGCTCGATCCGACAATCGCCGTGCTGGCGGAGCAGATTCGAAATCATCACGATGGACACAACAACGCCAGCATCGCCGGAGTCCTAAATTACACAATCACCAAGCTCCTCTTGGATGCAGCCCATCCTGCCCGTTATCACGACATCGCTATCCTTACGGGTGTGTTAGAGAATGTAAAACAGGAGTTTTACCGAAAGTTCGCCGCGGGGTACGAAGACGAGAAGATTAAGGAGAATGGACCTGTCTACGAGTAGCCTCGTTCACCCAATCTCATACATAGTGATGCGGTCTCCATCAATTTGGAGGACACTCGCCCGACCTTGATCCGGATATGAAGGACGCTCAGTACGTATCGACACCGGTAGTAAGTATGAGGTCGTCCCGGAGTGCTCGATCCGGCCGGGAAAGTGGAGATGGCCGTTGAACACCCATTGAACGCGCCCCTTCAAATACCGGTCAAAAAGGCCCGGAGCCCCGCTCTGATAGTACTTTTCGAGATTTCGCTTAGGGTCGACGGAGTGAATGAACGCCCCAACTTGCGGGAGGTTGAGCGGGACGTGCGTGAAGAGAACGTTTCGCTCACGCCCCTCCAGCACCTCTTGCAACCATCCCTCCGTGCCGTCGGGCACGAAGCTCAAGGCACTGTCCATCAGGAGTAGCTGAAAGTCGCCGGCATCGACGGATCGATTCGAGAAGTCAATTCCCCGCTCGCGCCATCCCGACAATGCGGTGGACCGATACTCCACGCCGTGGATCATCTCCCGCCGTTCTCCGTCTTCTACCGAGTCGTGGTACCCTTGAAAGTCGTGATTACCCGGTGTCGCCATCCAGGGAATGCGTAGCTCATCGAGGAGTTCGAGTCCAAAGTCTCGGTTGTGGGGACTGTACCAATCGACAATGTCGCCTAACGAGATGACGAGATCGGGAGCCTCGCGGCGGATCTTTTCACCAAGCCGCCGAAAGGACGGCCACGCCTCGGCAAAGTGCCGTCGCCGTTCCACGACGTCTGAAAGTGGCTCTTCGGGAGAGATAAAGTGCAGATCACCAAGGACAACGACTTTCAAACCGGATGACTCCTTTTGGATAACGAATGGAGTCCCTGCTGGGCCCCCGCCTACCTTTGACAACAAGCGATCCCGTGAAGAGGATACCGATTTACCAACAACGAGTGGCTAGGACCCAAACGCTCGGTATTTGGACACACGGCAATTCGTGGCTCGTTGATCCATTCCCTGCCGAAATCATGCGGGTTGCCTCGTTAGCCCCCGCCCCCAGCCTGTTTTCAAGCCTGTCTTAGCGTGGTTCCGAGCGTGGTTCCGAGCGTGGTTTACAGCTCGCTTTCCAACCTGGTTCCGAGCCTGGTTCCGAGCGTGGTTCCGAGCGTGGTTCCGAGCGTGGTTTACAGCTCGCTTTCCAACTTGGTTCCTATCCTGTTTTCAAGCCTGCTATCCAAGCTGGTTCCGATCCTGGTTTCCAGCCTGCTATCCAACCTGGTTTCCAGCCTGGTTTCCAACCTGGTTTCGAGCCTGGTTTCCAGCCCATGCCTACCTCGTTCAACATGGTCCTAGAGTGGATCCCGGTCCACACCTGGCTTGTTCATCCTTGCCCGTGGCGGCCTGAGACGGCGTCAGCCTGAGCACAATTGACACGTCGAAAGCGTCATCCTCCGATGCGAAGGTCTTAATGCTCCCATGACGAGGTGTAACTGGTCGTTGGTGAGCATCTGAACCTCATTTGAGGCGCAACGACGCCTCGTCTGGCCCTTTTTCCGCTCTTTATCCGCTCCGTTTCCACCATCCGGTAACGATCATAACACTGCACCGAGACGGGGAACGCGTGGCGACTCGGCACGCATATGTTAAAGCCCTGCTAGAGGCGTTGCGCATTTACGAAGAGCTCACGCGGCTCATGGTTCCCTCCGCCACGCTGCCGCTATTGCCACCGTTTCGAGGTGAAGCTCCTCGATGGTGAGCAGC
>JAWLDA010000027.1:0-15385 GCA_041686855.1 Limnochordia bacterium | reverse complement strand
TGGATGTCACCCTGAGCTTGTCAAGGTGACAAGGTCTTGACTTTCTTTAGGACCCTTTCGATCATCCACGCACGCTGTTTAGTTTTCAAGGTCCAACGTCTTGTCCGACTCTCATCGGAGTCTTCGAAGACCTGTGCTCCTCAACTCTCGAGGCGCTCACCGCCCCGCACCGGGGCAGATTCTAACTATAACATCCTTTGAACCACTTGTCAAACCCATGTTCTAGCAAGTCGTTCGTCTTTCACTACTTCGCAACCCGAACGAATACCGGGTTGGCACGCCGCACGACCCGTGCGACTTTTCTGTCACCTCGTTCGGCCACGCCATTGTGGGCTGCGCCGTTCGAAGCGACTTTGTAATCATAACATCGTGAAACGAACTCGTCAACTACCACATTGTGGATCTTAAATCCGAAACGTCGAGCACCGAATTTGGAACCGCACCCTCGCCCACGTTGGTTCTCGGCCGCGTTGATTCGCAGGTATTAAAGGTAGTATTCCACACGAACGCCCACCCGTGCTCGTCCATTGCGCAGGCTTGGAGGAGGAGACACCCCCCTCCTCCAAGACCAGTGTAGACCCGTAAACACGCTACTTCTTCGGTGGTAACTTACTCTCCCTCGAGCCGCAGCAGGATGGTGTTCAGTTCACCTGCGATCCACTCGAGTGCCACTTGCGGCGACCACTCGCCCAAGGAGAGCCTTTGCCACGCCCCCTGATCGATTTGGTTGATGCGACCTGGGTCGGGTAGGAGCGGAAAACCTGTGCCGTATCGCAACGTCCCGTCGATGAAGTGGCGCATCATCATTTCGCCTTCTTGGGTTTGATAAAAGGGATGCTCATACGCTCCCCGCCTTGGCGCCGGGTGACCGAGTTCCGCCGAGAAGCGGGCCAGGTGGTCAGGCTCTGAGAGGAAGCTAAGAAACGCCCAGGCCAGATCGGGGTTGCGCGCCTGCTTGGTGATGTACATCCAGTCGGGGTAGGTGTAACCGGCTTTCGCCCGGTTCTCCATGACGACGGGGCCGCCGATCACATCGAACAAGTTCGGGTCTACCTCCCGCACCTGCCTCGGAAGGACATACCCATAGATCATGCCGACATCGCCACTATAGATATTGCGCGTTACGTTTACCTCGTGCCCGACGTAGTTCATCTCCTCGCCAAACTCGGTCCAGAACGTGAGCGCTTCCAGACCCGCCGGCGTCTTGACCGCGGGCTCCGTCAAATCCTCGTTGTACCAGGTGACGCCATTGGTGAGAAAGGCATGGTCGACAATGTCCGCCGGAATGTTGAAGCCGATGCGCCGCACTTGGTCTCCTTCATACCGGACGATGCGGCGCGCCGCGTCGCGTATCTCGCTCCACGTCTCAGGAGGCTCTTCTGAATTGAGGCCGTGTTCCGCAAAGACGTCCTTACGGTACCACATAAGCCGGGTGGGACCCATCAAAGGCAAGCCGTACAACTTCCCATCATGGGTGAGCGCCCGAATCACCCCAGGAGGATAATCGTCGAGTTGACCCCACCGGTCCGTGTACTCGTTGAGGGGGTGGGCGAAATCAGACGTGACAACCTGGTAGAGTCCTTTCCCTCCTGCCATGAGCAGGTCGGGAGCTTCGCCCGTGGCGAAGGCAAGGGGCACTTTGTCGAAGTACTCGCCCCAGCTGACAGAAGTCACGTTCACCGTGACACCCGGATGGCGCTTTTCGAATTCGCTCACCACGTCTTGCGTGATCTCAAACTGCCCGCCGGAAGTCATCCACACTTCCAACGTTGAACTCTGTCCCGAGACGGGCACGACTGCGAGCAAGGCGAGAGAGACTGCGACGAGAACGAACTGGACCAACGACCGGTGCGGCATCCTTTATCCTCCTCTTCGTTTTTTGATAGTCCATAATATACTGTCTTTTCGTTTTCTCCTCTCCCTTTTCCTGCTCGCCTCACGTGCCGTCACCAGGTGAGTACGGCACGTTCTCACCCACGGATAATCGCCCGCGAATCAAGCTCATCGATTGCGTGGATAATAAGAGCAACTAATTCGGAGGGGTGCTGCCGTATTGGAGGTGCTCCCTCAAAAAGAGGAGGCTCTCTTCCGCCCAGACTCGGTGCGGACCAGGAAAATGGGTGAGCGCCGCCGCTTGGGGCGCCCCCAGCCAGGTGTATACCTGCTGAACGCGTTGAAAGCTCGCTTCCACCCAGGCCTTGGGTGAGACGGCGTCCATCAAGCCATTCTCCACCAAAAACGGACGGGGAGCTTGCGCCGTGGCAAGCTCGGGATGCCCAAGGAGGTTGAGCACGTTGAAATTGAACATGTCCAACCCTTCTTCAACGCAGATGTACGAGCGAGGCACGGTCATCGGGGATGCAATCTCCGTACTTGTCAACTTGCGTTGCCAATCATTGAAGTGGCCGGCGCAGACGACGGCGGCTAGGCGAGGCTCTTGGGAGCACAGCCAAACCGCGGCATGGCCTCCGTATGATAGGCCGTAAAAGGCGATCCGATCTGATCGCACTTCGGAGCGGCTTACGAGAAAGTCCACGATCGCATGGAGTTGAGCCACCTCAGGCGCAAAGCTCGCAAGACCGAGGGCATAGGCGTGTTTGGCCAGTTGATCGCGGTAGGGGACCCCTCCCCATCCCCAGTTCATAAAGGGCACGAAGACGACGCATCCCTTCTCCGCCAGCACTCGTCCCAGCTGATAGTAAATCCAGGAGCCACCCAGTCCTACCAGCGACTCCGGTCGCCCGCCGAGTCCGTGTTGGCAGATGACGGCCGGGAAAGGACCCTTACCCGTAGGAATCATGAGGTATCCCGCGACATTCACCTCGGGAAGGCTCTCCATGAGCACCTCATACAGTGCGTAGGGTGCATCCACTTCAACTCGCCGTGTCCTCACGTTAGGGTCTTCGGCCCGCGGCAACGGCTCGCCGACGACCGCTCGCATCGCGTCCTGCACCCGGTCCCGATACTCAGCCGGGGTGATCCGGTCCAGCGGATAACGGGCTTCTTTGGTTCGACGGGCCTGCTCATGAAGACGATCGAGGACGTCGAATTTACTGTGAAGCGAATGCAGGTAGCGCTCCTCGAGTCCCACACGCTCTCCCCCAGGGACGATCGCAACCTTCGTAGACGTCTCATTAGACTCTCCGAGGATGGAACGAACGGAAGCCGACAAGGTATCAGGGGCGCATCGCGCGACGCGTGGTGGTGCGACCTGGTGATCGGCGCACCAAACGTATGCGCGTGCATATAGGTCCGGTGACGAAGCCGTCTCGCCGACAAACATCCAACGGGTCTTGTGCGCTAGTTGGAAGAGGGTTAATCCATCGAAGTCCTTGTGAAAGGCCCAAATTGTATTCGCTCTAACGTCCTCTTGCTGTTGATCGAGGAGTGAGGCTGCGTCGGAGTGGAGGACGCACACATCCGCCCACTCTGGGTAGAGGGCGCAGGCCACGGCACTCGTCAAGGTATGACGCCCCCGGAAATCAACGACTAGGGGTGTGGCGTGCGACAGACCCACCGCCTGCATCACTCCCACGGAGGCGTGCTGCGCTTCAGCGGCTTCCATGCCCGCTAGACTCGCCCCAGCGATAAAGGCCAAGTTGTGAATCGTCTCGTAGTCGGGATACGCGTACCAATGCCGGCCTTTGACATCCTCTACACCCTTAAGGCTCTTGCGCTCCTTGGCAAACCAGGGCACGATCACCAGGAATCCGGACGCCAAGTACCCTTCGATCGCCGGATTAGGCGAGAATCCGGAACCATCTCGTCCAGATGTATACACAACCACACCTACGACCTCTTGCTGCTCGGGCGCGTACACCTGACCCACGTACGAGATGCCCACCGACGTCGTGACGGTGTAAGCGAAGGCGTTCGCTCCGTCCACGGCGTGTAGCGTGACGTTCTCGACACTCCCCTCAAACAGTGAAGCACCGGTCCGCTCCCGCAACAGCCGTCGCAGCTCCGCAAGCCGGGAAGGGGCGTCGCTACGTTGCCGATCACGCGTGGCGGCGGCGTCCGCCAAAGCTCGCTTCAACCACCCCAACGTCTCGTTCCATTGTTTGGGGTACTCATCCTTAAAATCGTGGCTCCACGAGCTCTCGCGGATGCCAAATGGCCTGGTACCGTCCAATGCCGCCACGCCCATGCCCCTTCCCTCAACCGTCTACCAATCCGCTTCCTCGAGGAAGTTACCCAACAATCTTTGGGCCTCCTCGAGCGCGGAGCCGACGCCCCGCTCCCCTCGCACGGCCTCATAAATCAGCGGTTCGACGATACGAATCACGTCACCAAAGAGCGGGTGCACCGGCCCCCACGAGGTGATCGGCGGCACGGCCAATTGCATGGAATCGTCGATGAACGGCGTATCCCGCGAGTACTCGAACGACCGGCGTGAACTGAGGTGGCTACCGGGCGGAAAGCTCGCCAGGAACCTGCTCTGAATCTCCTCGCTCACAAAGAATTCGATGATACGCCATGCGTCATCAGGTCGCGGAGAATCGGGATTGATCGCCCAGCCCCAACCGGAAGCGATACCGAGTGCTTCGGCAGGGCCCGTCGGACCGGGTATCTTGGCGATCCGGACGTTTTTGACGACTTCAGGATCGTAGCTCTCGACAATCGACGGTGTGTGGCCGGTCGAAAACCAAAATTGCATCGCCGTCCCGCGTGACGTGAAGCCGCTTTGCGGACGGGCGCCGGCTGGATAGGCGACTTCGTACATCTCCTTGGCGTAATTAAGCGCCCGGCTCGCCTCGTCGGTGTTAAAGGCGGGACGCCGTAAGTCTTCGGAGTACAGGGAAGAACCGAGCTGCTCCACAAAGACCTGGAGCGGATAGATTCCGTCGTAGGTCGCGTTGTTCCACGTTCCTAGTCCGCCTTGCTCAAGGACCCCAGGCTCGTTACTGTGCACAGTGAGATGACGGGCTGCCGAGAGCAATTCGTCCCAATCGTTGGGTGGTTGCACACCCGCTGCGTCCAGCATGTCCTGCCAGTAGGCGAGACCGGTCATGCGTACCGTGTAGGGAACCGCATACACCTCGCCCCGGTACTTGAAGGCATCCGATACGATGAGGTCGTCCCTCTCCGCCCACTCTGATAGGTAGCGCTCGAGCGACAACGCGGTGCCGTTGATCGCCGCTTGCTGCACGAAGTTGTCGGCCTCGTGAAAAATGTCCGGGCCCACTCCGGCCGCCGCAGCGATGGTCCGCTTCTCCTCCAACTCTTGGCGCGACTGGACGATCGTCACCTCGACGCGCAGGTCAGGGAAGGCCTCCTCAACAAGCCGGGGAAATTCCGACGTCACCCACTGGTTGTAATCCCCGGGCAGACTTGCGGACCACATATTCACCGTCGTCCGTTCGGCTCCCCAAACCGGAGCCGCCATCATCAGGATCACGACCCATGAGAGCATGATAACGCATGTCCTACGGAAGCAAAATTGTCCCTTCATCATAGAGTGCACCTCCCGTGGTTTTTAGGGCGTCACGCCGATACGGCTGTCTCATACTCCTCGACGAGCTTGGCTATGGGTTCCGGCTTGCCGCTTTTTAAGGACGCAAACGCCTGGAGCGGCATGAGCGTCGCGTAGAGACCGTCAATGTGATCGATCGGCGGCGTCTTATCCTGCAGAATGCACTCGGCGAACGCCCGATTCTCCTCGAGGAATCCTGTCTCCACGCCCTTGAAGACTTGCGGCTCTCTGCCTTGCTCCGAATAGGTGAGCGTGCACAACCGATCGGATAGGGTGACCGACTTCCCGTCGGCAAAGAGTTGCATGAAGAACTTGCTCACCAGCGGCGGACAGTTGCAGTCCCCTTGCACCCAGCTGCCGGAGACATCATTTTGAAACCGGTAGACGGCCGTCAGATTGTCGACGACCTTGGTGTCGGTGTAATAGTTGCCCCCCACTGCGTACACCTCGATGGGATTCTGTCCGGCCGCAAATCGCAAGATGTCGCAGGAGTGGCATCCCTGACTTAAGACGTTGCCTCCGCCCTTGACGGGATCGTTGGCCCACGGGTGGTTGGTCCACCGGTTGTCCATCATCTGCATCGTTACCATCAAAGGCTCAGGAATGAGCTCCTTGGCCTTGAGGAGCATCTCATAGTAACGCATCTTAAAAGCCGTCATCAGCTTGACGCCGGTGCGGCTCACGGCGGCGCCAACCCGGAGGCAATCATCAACGGTGAGGGCCAGCGGCTTCTCGACCATCACGTGCTTCCCGGCCTCGGCGGCCCGTACACAAAGGTCGGCATGGGAATCGTGCTGAGTGCACACGTAGATGGCATCGAGGGATGCATCTGCCAGGAGGCGATCCAGGTCGTCCGTAGCGTACTCCCCTCCAAATCGATCAGCCAACCCCTGCGCCCGCTCCGCCGCGACATCACAAAAGGCCACCATATCCATCTCGTCGATTTGCGTCAGACACTCCGTGTGAACTCGACCGAGTCCGCCACATCCGATCAATCCGGCTCTCAAACTCACTCTTGTCACTTCCTATGTGAACGATTTAACGCATCGAGCCTCTAGCGGCTCGTCGCCTGCGCTTGTTCGCCGGCGCTTATTCGCCTGTCCTTGTGCGCTTGTGCGATCCTATACAAACGATCGCCCCACCCAATCCTCGGCACTTTGAACGGCCGCCTCGGGACGTTGCTTGCTACGAGCCATGTGTCCCTGTTGCTCGCGCAGCGTCGGCTGGGTGGCGTCCTGATAGCGCCAATCGAGATTCCAACGAATGATCTGAGACCGGTTGGGCAGGCCGCGGTGATAAAGGAGATTATGAAAGAGGACGACGTCGCCTGGATCCAGTTCGATGGGGATGGCGTCGCCTTCGTACGGCTTTAAATGCTCCTCGGCGATCTCCAGGTAGTATCGCTTTTTGACGTGGGGAACGACGCCCAACTTGTGCGTGCCCGGCACAAACTCCATACACCCCGTCTCCACCGTGGCTGGAACCAGTGGCGTCCAAAGGTTGACCATACGTAGCTCGTTCACGGCGACCGTCTGGTCGGTGTAGCCACCGTCTTGATGCCACAGGACCAACGTGGCTTCACTCTCAGGCAGTTTGGGACGGGCGCTGTAGTTGGGGTACAGGCGAATCTCCGGTCCCAAGAACTGCTCGACGATATCAAGGACGATGGGGTTAAAAAAGACGTCGTAGAAGCCGGACATGTGCAACTCTTTGCGAAACGTGCCCGGAGCGTGCTCGAGTCGGCCGTCCAACACCTCAATCAGCCGCCGCTCCAATGGAAGGTCGGACTTTGGATCACTTACGACACCTTGTTGCAGTAAGGTTTGAATGTGCGCTTCGGCCAACGTAGCCAAATCACGACGGACACGTTGGACTGTCTTTTGGTCCAGAATACCCTTGATGATCAGGTACCCTTCCTCGTCAAACTGCGCTCGTGCATCGAATTTAGGGAGTGCATCCATGGATGACACCAAATCCCTCCTGGCATTTCCGTCTATTCCCGCGTTGTGTTTATCGTCCCGGTTTGCCGAATATTCTTCTTAACCTGCATGGCCGACTTTCCTTCATTTCTGCTCGGGACAGGTATTTCTCGCTCCCGGCAGAGGCGCGATTGGTCTGGATACCACGGCATTGAAGGGAGTCGACGTTCCCTGCGTCGTTGTAAACCGTCCATAGAGTCTTGGAGGAGTCATGGAAGGGAGACGGTTGGAAGGGAGCCGATCAGAAGGGAGGCGGTCACAAGTTGGCGGTCAATCGAAGGAAGTGCGCTCGGACGAGCTTAGATTCGTCCCGTCAAAGAGTCCGAGCACACTGCGGAGGTCATTCCCCTCACAACACACAGAGTTTGAGCCCGCGTTAGTTTGTGGCTCGCTTTCCGCGAGGCGGCAGCGTTTCAGGATCGAGGCCGTGTCCAAGCACCGGGTAGTCACCGCCACGTACGGGATCGGTCAATCCCGTCTCGTGGGCGTACAGTCGAGGTGTCCGCCAAACACAAAGCAAGGCCTTCCGATGAGACATTTCGTGGTATCGATCCGGCCAAAGCTGCTTGCAAAGGGCTTTTACCTGCGGCGCGTATTTCGGACTCATCGAGGGAAACAGATGATGTTCCGTGTGATGTGAGAAGTTAAGGTAGAGTATGTCCAGCCACTTTAGCGTCCGCACCGAAAGACTGTTGCTGAGCGGATCATTGACGGACGTGAGCGGACTGAGGACATGGTTCGTCGCAATGTAACTCATCACGATAAAGTTAGCGATCATCATCGGGACCAAACCGGCAAAGATGAACTCGATTGGCCCGATGAGCACGGCGAGCCCAACCCACAGCCCGACTGAGAGCAAAAACTGAGCGATGACACTTATCCGCCCCTTGGGCGTGAATGTCGGAAAGAAGCGAATCAGCATGCTGATCCCGGTAAGCGTAAACCAGATGCTGAAAAACGCAAATGTAATGACGCTTTGAAAAAACGGATTGAACCAAAAGAGAATCCGACGAACACCAGCGTGTTCGTACTCTTGGAATGTGATCGAATGGTCCGGATCCAGGTGCTCATGTTGCGTGTGGCCGTGGTGCTCTACGTTGTGCCACTTTCGCCAAATACGGGGCCCAATGTTGAACGGCATGAAGCACAGAAATCCAATGACATTCCGCAGCCACGGTGTGCGAATCACGCTTCCGTGTAAAACTTCGTGACCGAGAATGCCTAGACTGGCAAAAGAGGCTCCGATGGGAACCGAGATGGCCAGCTTGATTGCCCAATTCCACTGTGTTGTAGAGATGGCGTAGATGCCAAAGGCCACAACCAAGAGATGCGGAAGCAGCCACCAAAGCCGTGACGGGACAGGTTTAAAGACTTCACGCGGAAGATGCTTCTTGAGTTCCTTAACATAAACACCGAGGTGTACGTGGTCGCTAATACTGCCCACTCCTATTTCAACGGAAATAACACAGACTCTCTCAGCATATCACATCCTCTCCGTGCACGTTCTACTTCAAACCTCGATCCACCAATGGTGTTCGTTCACCTTGCTACTGCCCTCTTCGTATGCGATGCTCGCCTGGATCAGTAGGCGTTTTGGGGCAGCGGTGTCATACGTACCGATCACCTCGTTGGCCGAATAGCAGTCACCGCCGCCGATCTCTTTGCGATAGAGGAAGATCCCGTCATCCCAGTTGATGCCGTCCGGTGATGTGTAGAGTACCAGATGCTTAGGATCACGACTCTTGCTGCCGCTACGTCCCTGCAGGAAGTAGCGGTCTCCGATCTTCAGCGATAACTGCATATTCCGGATCGCTTTGGCGAAATGCGTGGTCCTCACCTCTGACCAGGTGCGACCTTCGTCGGCACTCGTTACATACGGAATGTCGTACTCGTTGATATCGCCCTCTTTGCGGTAAGGATACGAGTAGACGATGATGTCGCCATTATCGAGCGCACCAGCGGTGACATAGTAGTTTTCGTGGTCGAACGGCAGCTCGCTGCGGCGCTCGAAGCTTCCGCCGTTATCTTCGGACACGTAGAGGGAGTAAGGGCCGGGACAGTAGTTGGCCGAGCCTCCCATGTAAGCGATGAACACTTTTTCGTTGTGAACGAAGACCGCGTCAAAGGTGAGCGAGACATCCTCGACCGTAGCGTTGGGATCAAGCAGGCGCGGCTCACTCCAAGTACGGCCGTGATCATGGCTGAGCAGGCAGACCGGAGTATCCTGCTTCACCCAAAGATCCTCACCAAACCGAGTTACGAAAGCGATGACGGTCCCGTCCGGCGCAGTGGTTACAGCGAATACCAGCGCCGAATAGACCTCGTCGCCTTCCCACGCCCGCTTCGAGTAGTCGAGCACAACCGGCTCGCTCCAGGTCTTTCCTCCATCGGTGGAACGTCGGTACTCCGACCAGCCGGCGACGCCGTGGCCCTTACTCACGTCGCCCGAAACGTTGCTATAGAATGCGAGAATGTCACCGTTCGAACACTCGGTCAGACAGTTCCCCCCATGTCCGGAACGGCCGTTCTTTTGATGATCGACGAACAGAATCCCCCGGTTTGGAATGTCCTGAGGGACGACGCGGAAGTCTGATTGAGGCGCAGTCATGAGCATCTCCTTTTCGGGCCATCGCTATCTATTGTGCCGCGCTTTTCTCGCCCGGCTGCACCAGCTCGGGATCGAGGAGCGCGCCTTGTTCCACAAGTCGCCTCTGCAGGTCGCCGATGGGCAAACGTGACAGATCGGCGTCACACGCCGCTACCGCCATCGCGGATGCCGTGCCGGCAGCCTCACCCGTCAGCACACACGCGGAGATCCCGCGGGTGACATCCCAGACCGTCGTATCCGACGACATGCAGCGCCCGACGGCCGTCAGATTGCGTGTGCGCACGCCGTGGAGCGCCCGCCACGGAATCGCGTAGACAGGCCCCCTGCGCCTCCAGTCCCCTGTAATGCCGATCGCATCCTCAAACCACTGATGTTTATGCCGTTCCCCGAGCGAGAAACCGCCGACCAAGCGTCGCGTCATACGGAAGCAAGGAATACTCGGCGGGGCGAGGAGTTGTGGATCCTGCTCGGGATGACGCTCCCTGATCTCGGCCAGGCGTCTGCGCATCATCTCTCGAGAACCGAGAACTTGAGCGGTAACCTCCTTCGCGTCGTCACCGCGGAAGAAAGGGCCCTGTGCTCCTTCTCTCACCGCGTAGGGACTGAATTTGTTCGTCATTTTCACCACATTCAGCCCGTCATCCGCCAGATAGTAAAACCATCCCGCCAGGACGTTTGATGTGAGTGACTCTGTCTCTTCGCCTGCTAGATAGCAGACATCAGCATCCCCGCTGGCATCGACCACAGTACGACAGCCCATCGCGCTGCGGCCACTCTTATTCTCCACAACGAGGTGACTGACGCGCGGTCCATCCAACAATACATTACAAAGCCGCGTGTCATACATCACCTCGACACCTGCGCTCACAACGGCTTCCTCGAGCGCCAGCAGATACGACGAGGGATTGAACATCGTCAGGTAACGAGCATTTCTCTCCGCCTCCGGATTCCCGCCTGATCGCCAGCGAGGCGGAATACCCATGAAACCCGCACTCGGAATATCCCGCTTGAGATCCGCAACCGACAACTTGAGCAACTCCTCGGCCAAACCGGCGGTCACTTGTCTGCCGTTCCCGTCGCAGAGGACGAGCCAGACGATCACATTTCCGGCCGTGGCGAGCCCTCCCAGTGAACAGGTCCGCTCGATCAGGCAGACCGAGGCACCGTTCCGAGCAGCAGCGATCGCAGCCCCCACACCGGCCATGCCGCCTCCTACGACGACGACATCGTATGCGCCTGTCACCTGGAGCTCGCGAGTCGGTTCGACAACGGTGGTAGGCCGGGCCGAGTCGTTTGACGGTCTGTCCATCGATGCATCTTCCTCTCTGCACAGGCCTTTGTCACGCCAGAATGCAACGTTCGCCGAGGCTTGGAGCGGTCCTGGAAAGCCGACTGTTGCAACCGTCAAAGGAAGAGCTCTTCGTAAAGCTCCTCCCACTTCGGGTGATCAGGATCGAGCATGTCATAGAGTTCGGCACGCTCCGCGATGCACTCCCGTAGACCGTGGAAGAGCTGGGCGAAACGGCTATCCTTGATACGCCCCTTCTCCTCCTGAAAACGGTAGAAGTCCCGAACATCCAAAGGAAATGTACGGGCGCCGGAGGGGGATCCACCCCAGCGCCTGATATAGTCCCAGAAGAAAAAGGCGTTGAGTACGCCCTCATCTACCAGGAGAAGATGGCCCTCGCCCTCCTCGTTGTGTTCCAGATAGTGTGCCAGTGTCTTGAGGTGGCCGACCTTGCGCTGCGTCACCTTTTCACTGAGTCCTCGGTCGGCGAGCGCGTGTTTCCACTCCCCGATCAAGCCCTCACTGGTCGGAAAGTAGCGACGTACTGCCTCCACTTCTTTGGGCGAGAGTCCCGGTCCGGCGAAATCGCTACGACTGAGTCCAAGGCGGTCGCAGACACGCCGCCACGCCTCGTCACACTTGACCCGGTGCGTTTTGATCCTCGACTCTACGTGGTCACGGTATCCGTCTATCCACTCGCTGTACTCCTGCCAGGCGGGATCGTTCCGCTCCTCAAGCGTACGAAACTCGGCGCGGGCGATCGCAAGATCCCCTTCAACACGTCGATGGGTCCCCTCATTTACAGTGCGTATGCGCGCATCCGCCGCGACGACTTCGGCGGCCGGAGAGCCTGGGATCATCCCGACTTCGTCGGATTGAGCGTACGCCTGAAGGAGGAGTTCGTGGATTAAAAGTGAGTTTTGGCGGGGAAGTTTCTTAGAGAGGAAATCGCCGAGCGCCTTGTCTTCTCGCTGGATCTCGAGCTCGTCGCGTTCGCCCGGCCCTTCAAGGCTAGCCACCAATGCTTCCCGCCTCCGATGCCAACGAAAGACCACGTCGACCGTTTCCCAACCGGGGTTGACAGTTACAATAAAAAGCGCCGAGAGGTCGATGAGACCGCTTAGACCACGTTGAACCCGATCTCGTTGGACGCTCTTGACACTCTTGAGAAGGAGTTCTTCAGTGACGAATTCGGCTAGATCCGGAAACGTTACAGCAAAGTGCCGGCGCACTTGGTCGGCCACGAGATCGAGCAGTCCGTCGCTCCTGTCGACATCAACAGGCGTGACAGGACGCAACGCTCCCGCGTTAGACACGATGGCGGGCTGCCCCAATACGCTGTAGAATGGCGCAAGGCGCGACACTGAAATCGCCTTTGTCTCAAGACTGCGTTCGTCCAAGTGGACCCGGAAGGCCTTTCCATCAAAGGCGATCCGGGCAGGGGCGTACGCCCCGTTCCCAAGAGGCACCACAGTGGGGACGCGGGCCAACGCATCGGCCACGGTACGCGGTGTGTTTCGGGTCACCCGTAGCCCGACGTCGTCGGTTGCACGTTTCACTAGTTCTTTGAGGGTAAACTTGCGGTCGAGTCCGATCGCAAGCTCCATTACAGCTTGTTTAAGTGTTCGTCGCGCCACGTTTTCACCGTCGTTTTCTTAAGTGAGATGAGGATTCGACACTTAGTTCGGAAGTGTCGTGGCCAGTCCTTGTGCCGATTCAGTGCCCGATCACCCGTACACTTTGATTTGTTGATCCCGATTGTTGACGTCGGAAACATGAGCGGCCAATTCCAACAGGGGTCAAAATCAAAGCAACAGCCGGCTTGGCTGGATTATCTGATACTTTAGTGAGGCAAACACTGATTCCAAAGTCGAAGTCGGATTTTAACGCGCCCTTCATCATTTGGGAATCCAGCATTTGCCTATCTTTTCAACACGAATGATAATCGGGAAAACGCACCGGTTGTGTCGACGGCGAAAGCCCCAATGTTTTAGATTCCGTTCTTGTGTATTCCCATCTTAACGCGCAGACAACCGAACTCAGGCAACTCTGTCGTCAACCCAAAGTGCACCACCCGTTAATTGATTTGCAAAGCGTCGTGTTACAGACTATACACCGTCATCGGAATCGTCGATAGACTCACGGAAACGGTAACTGTCGCCGTTCATTATGTGGATGCGAGCTTTGAGAGTCAACTGGTCAGTCAGCGACCGCGGTTCCCATCCACGGGCCAGCGTGGGGCGCGACAAGACCCCAATCGGTCGATCCCTCAAGAGTCCCGTTTCAATCCACGCGCCCGCGTGGGGCGCGACTGGAATTGGCCAGGACCAGTAGCAGGAAATAGGTGTTTCAATCCACGCGCCCGCGTGGGGCGCGACCACGCCCCGGCGAATCGCCCACAGCCAGTCCCAGTTTCAATCCACGCGCCCGCGTGGGGCGCGACCCTTGAACGCAAACTCCTCGCCAAAGCCCTCTTGCAGTTTCAATCCACGCGCCCGCGTGGGGCGCGACAGCGATGCGGATCTACCGCATTAAGACTGGGTTTCTTACAACGGATTTGCGAACCTTTGAAATACGGATCTTTTGCTTATCCGAGAACAGCACAAAAATCGTCCAAATTGAGTTGTGGAGCGGATTTGCGAATCCCTCAGGAATTGAGGGAACGCTTAGGGTTCGCAGCAGTGACTAGCATCGGCATCGCACCCTCAGAATTTCTATGAGGTCACGGGCTCTCTGTATCTTGTCACTCTCGATGCGATCAATGTTAGGTGTGCGCCTTCATTAGGACTTGCGCGGCATGGGATACGCGCAGCTATCGAAGAGCGGTAGGGTTCACATAAAGCCTTCTGCGTACTTCGGGCAGAATCGTGTGCTTCAACTTGTGAAAAACCTTGAATGCTCGAAACGTTCCATGTGTACCTACGCATTTATCAAAGGAAATTGCGCGAAATCGACGAACTTCCCACAACAGGCCACAAGAATAAGCGGAATTGCCGGGGGAATCACCGCAACAACTGAATCCATGTTGCATTCCTCTGCCTATGGCAAATGAAGGGGGTCATTTGCTATGAGGTACTATGCACATACGATTGACGGAGTGGGCGAAGACGAGTGGCACCCTTTAAAGGACCACCTCCAAGACACTGCGACGCGGGCAGCGGAGTTCGCCCTTTCTTTCCACGCTGACGAATTCGGCCGAGTCGCCGGACTCCTACACGATATCGGCAAGTACTCCCAGGACTTCCAACGGCGATTACGGGGTGAACCTGTTCGTGTTGATCATTCGACTGCGGGGGCTCAAGAGGCTGTTCGACTCTACAAGAATTCTGCCATCGGCTTCATTCTCGCGTACGTCATTGCGGGTCATCACTCAGGGCTGCCTGATTACGGCTCGTCGGTCGATGATGCATCACTCAAGTCGCGCTTGAACAAGGCCGTTCCGGACTATCAATCATATCTAAAAGAGCTTGAAGGGCTACCTTCTCTCTCATCACTGTCGTATTTCCCGTTTCAACCGAATCCGAAGAGTCCTGGATTTACTGTTCAATTTTTTATCCGTATGCTCTTTGCGTGTTTGGTCGACGCGGACTTCCTCGACACAGAGTATGCCATAAACCCTCAACAGTCGCAAAGACGAGGGCAATATGTCGACCTCGCCACACTACAAAGCCGACTGGCAGTGTTTTTCCGTAATCGTTACGACGAAGCCGACGAAACCCCGATTAATCGACTTCGGTCTCAAATCCTAGACCGTTGTCGTGAATCATCGACGCTGCCTCGCGGATTTTTCTCGCTCACCGTTCCTACCGGTGGCGGAAAAACCTTATCATCTATGTCTTTCGCTTTGCGCCATGCCTTGACACACGGCTTTGAACGGGTCGTCTACGTAATCCCATTTACAAGCATTATTGAACAGAATGCCGCTGTATTCCGAGACGCGCTAGGAGCCTGTGTGAGTAAACCGTCTTAATTATGCATGAAAATATCAACTGAATAGCGAAGACGTGTTGTATGAAGCGCTTTCGAGAGTACGAACC
>JAWLDA010000026.1:0-15949 GCA_041686855.1 Limnochordia bacterium | reverse complement strand
AGTGGTAGCGTCAGTGGACACCAGTGCATCGGGTATTCGCTATTCAGTTGTCAAGGTTCGATGAGTCAAAGTGTGGGTTTACTCACACAGGCTCCTAGCCGACCGCGCCATCGCAAACCATGGTTGTCAACGGGCGACGGGTGGCCGCGGGTGATGCGGTCCCACCTAGTGTAGCCGCTCTAGGAGTGAGACGATCCCTTCAACGAGTCGCGCCTGGGCTGCGCCGGTGAAGGGACTCGTCTCCACTTCGTAGCCGCCTTCACGAAAGGCCTGCTCTGTTGGGAAGTAACCCATGACGCCGTTGCTGTAGCCTGAGACCAGGGTCCACGGGAACGGTGACGCCTTCCGAATCGCGCTGCCAATCTCGGCGAAGAGCTCCGCCGGCGTGGAGATCAATACCGCATCTCCGATACGGATGAATTGTACCGGCATCTCGATCTCGTCGGCCCCTTGCGTCTCCTCCGCCAGCCGGAGAATGTGACTGGCTCGCTTCGCCTGATACGTCGCGTTTCGAATTGACTGATCGTCCGCTCCCTTTCGCCGGAGCGACTCGAGTTCGTCTTTCAAGCGTAAGTAATCCCGCTCGAGCTCCTTGTAAGGTGGAAGTCGCCGGACCGGTAAAGCAATCCGGTGCTCCTGGGCCACCAACTTCGTCTCTACACCCCGATCCGATTGAAGTCGGAAGAGTCCGAGTGGGGCGCCGGACTCGACTACCTCATCAAAGACCATCGGACGCGGCGGTGTCGTACACGCCCATGCCAGTTCGGCGGCGGCGTGGCCGATCACCGAACCTACCCGGCGATAACTCATTGGATTGGACGTCAGGTCCTCCACGGAACACTGATTTCCCGCCGATCCTTGCAAAAAGAGCGTATGTCCGCCGAGCGACGCCTCTACCACCCGTTTCACGACCCCTGGGAAATCCGGCGTAATTAAGCGATTTCGGTGAGCCATGATCGTAGGGTGGCAGGCGTACCCTACTAGGCAAATAGGTGGCGCGTCCTCTCGGTCGAACCGAAGAACGTTGAGGGTCGGGTCGACGAAACCTTCCGGATTTTGACCGACAACGATCCGCCCCTCCGGCAGCCTCAGGCGCCTATTTACGTTCACACGACAGGCGCCGGTCGTGTACGACAATCGGACCGGGCTCGTGCGTTGGAGAGCCTCCCAAACGATCCCCGCAACGCGGTCTGCTAACGAGTTGACGTACGGACCAATCATCTCGACGCCACCGCGCACCCACGTCGATTCTGAGAGAGTAGGTCCAGAGTGCGTGTGCGTCCACGAGATGCGAATCCGCTCATGCGCTATTCCCGTCAACTCTCGCACTCGGTCCCGTATTGCGTCACATTTCGCCGTTGGCAGGTGGAGGAGATCCAGGTCCACAACTGCGACCGGCTGGTCACCACTCTTTTTTAGAACCAGTGCCGTCGCCCACAATGGCATGTCTACACCTTCGGCCCGCTCATGGACGGCGGCTCCCCAATTAGCGTGTGCAATCCCGACCGGCGGCGTTATGTCGATGCGAGCGCTCCCTGCTCGTAATGGCATGGCCCCCACCTCCGTATAAACAATGAATTTATTTTTCAGGCGATAAACGCACCTTCCTCCTGTGTTTCGTCCATTTCGTCGAAGTATCCGCACATTAAACAGACAGTTCTGATTTATAGCCACTTTTCGAGAGGGATAGTCCCTCGCATTTCATAATACATACCAAACCAGTCGAAGTCAGCGCTGGGATCACGCAACGAGGAGGAGTCTTGATGTCTCAGGTGGACACACGCTCGCGTCTTGGATTGACGGCATTGGTAGTCTCTTTCCTTTTGCTCGTGTGGGCGATTGGAGCTGTGGCCCAAGAGCCGGTCGAAATCGAATTCTGGCATCCCTACGGTCCTCCCTGGGACGTGGGTATGGAGCTAGCCGCCGAAGCATTTATGGAAGATTATCCGCACATCAAGGTGATCGTTAACCGAGTGGCTGATCTTCACACCAAGTTGCCGGTTGCCGTAGCCGGCGGAACGGCCCCGGATGTCGCTCATATCTTTGGCGTCCACCGCTTGATCGGTTATTCAGACGGTGTCCTCGAGCCTCTCGACCCATACCTGGAACGTATTCCGGAATGGAAGCCGGCAGAGCTCATTCCAGGGTTTCTCAGCTCAATGGAGTACAGTGGGAACATTTGGGGGTTACCCACCGCCGCTCAACCCACATCGCTCGTGTGGAGTCGAGATGCCTTCGATGCAGTGGGGCTGGCGGACGTAGAGGGGTGGTCCGACGAGAACCTCCTCCTGGAGTACAGCCGCCGTTTAACGCAATTTGATTCGTCCGGCAATCTCGAGCGAGTCGGTTTCCTTCCCGCTGGCATCTGGGGCGGCCTGTTTAATTGGGCCTACCATTGGGGCGGCGGCTTCTACGACGAAGAGAGCGGCAAAATCACCGCCACAGCGGACGCCAACGTAGCAGCCCTGTCGTGGATCGAGGACCTCTACGACCGCTACGGCGGCGCTGGGTCCGTCAGCGCCTGGCAACAAAAATTCTCTGGTGGTGGGAGTAACCCCCTCTACCTTGGGAATCAGGGGATGGCCCTCTTCTCCCACTATCACTTCTACGCTGCGCAAGACGCCGCGCCGGACTGGGAGTACGGCTTTGCTCCACCGCCTCAGATGGGCGACCCGAACTGGGGGCCCAAGGGGATTGTGACACACACGGACGCCCACGTAGTCGTCAAGGGATCGGAGCATCCGCTGGAGGCAGCTATGTTTGTGGTGCATAGCACCGTCGGCGAAGGCTTCCTTAAGCGCTCCTTGACACGCACCGGCCACCCGAGCTCTTCGATTGCCTTAAACTTGCGAGCGCTCAATGAGGATCTTTTCCCCGATTGGATGCCGCAGGAGTTGGTCGCGCAACACCTCGACGTGCTCCTCCGGGCACGGGCCTGGCCAAAGATCCCCGTCCTGGGCGAACTGACATCAGCAGTGAATGCCACGATCGGTCAAGTGATCAACAAACAACTCGCCCCTCGAGCGGCACTTGAGGAGGTCGATCGTACGATACAAGCGCTCCTAGAAGAGACTCGCTCTCGCTAACGTTGCCGCTTCGACGAAGGAGAGATTCTTGATGAAATCGAGCACGCACGACCGTCCCATTCGCGTGGGCGTCGTCGGCATCGGACGCGGCCGCAGTTTCGCTCGAACGGCCGACCAAGTGGGCATGGAGCTTGTTGCGTTGTGCGATACGTGGGAGAGCAAATTGAACGAAGTGGCGCAGGAGTACGGTGTCGCCGCGTACACCGATTATGAAAGGTTCCTTGAACATGAAATGGACGCGGTCGTCCTCGCCAACTACTTCCACGAGCACGCGCCGTTGGCCATACGGGCACTAGAGTCCGGAAGACACGTGATGAGTGAGACGGCAGCGTGCAAGACGCTCGGCGAGGGGGTGGCCCTCGCCCGCGCTGTCGAAGCGAGCGGCAAGATTTACTTCTTTGCCGAAAACTACCCCTATCGCCTCAACTGCCAAGAGCTGCGCCACCTCTACCAAGCAAACGAGATCGGAGAAGTGCGTTATGCTGAAGGGGAGTACAATCACCCCATTGACCTGAACGGTCGTCTGCGACTGGCGCCGGGACTCAACCACTGGCGCCACCACATTCCACCCACGTACTACTGCACCCACGCGCTCGCACCCTTGATGATGACGACGGATACAATGCCGGTGCAGGTCAACGCCCTCTCGATTCCCCGTACCGAGTCGAAGAACGTTCCAATCAGTGTTCGCCGTCGCGACGACGGATTTTGCGCTCTTTGCCGCATGGATAACGGTGCGGTCTTTCGCCTCTTTGGATTAGGTCTAGCTGGACATCGGGTGTACTACCGATTTCATGGCACCCGCGGAATGATGGAGACGGTTGGAAGCGAGCAGGTGCGCGTGCTCCATGAGCCGTGGGATCGAGAGCCAGGAGAACCGTTCGAACGGACCTATCGCCCCGATTTTCCGCATCATGCCACCTACGCGCGGCGTGCAGGACACGGGGGCGGCGACTTTTGGACGTCATTCTATTTCGCGGAGGCGATCCGCTCCGGTAAACAACCCTATCTCGACGTGTACCGAGGTCTTGCCATGTCTGTCGTTGGGATTTTGGCCTGGAAGTCGGCTCTTGATAACGGAGCTCCGTACGAGGTCCCCGACTTCCGCGACGAGTCAACGCGCCAAGCCCACCAAGACGACGATTGGTCTCCGTTTCCCGAAGATCGTCGCCCCGGCCAACCGTGGCCGAGTATCCTCGGAGAGATTCGCCCCTCTCCGGAAGCGGTCGCCTATGCCCGCAAGGTGTGGGCGGAAATGGGGTATCGCGGAGAATGAGCGTGGCGACTCCGCAGTCGCTCACGCGCAGGAAGTGTGGCGTTCCATCAGTGATTGTTGAAACAAAGGGATGTAGGCACGCGCGTGTCGTAAATATGAGCGAAGAACGCCGATGGCGAAAGGCGGGACAAGAGTCTCCGCTACGACACGTATCGAAAGGGCGTAAGCTCATGCCTATGGCAGGAAAAAACCCAATTCCATCGTCGACGATCCCCTTGTGGGAGCCCGACTCCCCCCACGCACCTCACCATACGGAGGCAATGCCGCCTCATCTGGTTCCATTTCTAGTCGAAAACGCTCGCAGCGCAGTGGTCGTCTGCCCCGGCGGTGGATACGCAAGGCGAGCAGACCACGAAGGCGACCCGATCGCCCACTGGTTGAACAGCTTAGGGATCTCAGCGCTCGTCTTGCACTACCGGGTGGCTCCGCACAAACATCCTGAGCCGTTGAGCGATGCCCAGCGGGCCTTGCGACTCGTCCGACATCATTCGACCGAGTGGGGCATCGAGCCGAATCGTATTGGGATACTCGGCTTCTCTGCCGGTGGACACCTGGCGGCGACGCTCTCTACCCACTGGGACGGGGGCGATATGACGTCGCGCGATCCCGTCAATAGCGCGAGTTGCCGGCCCGACTTTGCGATCCTGTGCTACCCAGTGATCAGCATGAGTGCACCTTACGCCCACTCTGGATCGCGCAAGAACTTGTTAGGCGATGCGCCCACCCCTGATGATTTGCATCACCTTTCAAACGAGACCCAGGTGACCTCCGAAACGCCCCCGACATTCATCTGGCATACCGCCGATGACGCTGGGGTTCCAGTCGAGCATAGTCTCGACTACGCCCGTGCATTGCGTCAAAGCGGCGTGCCTGTCTCACTTCACGTCTTCCCACATGGACGCCATGGTCTTGGACTTGCTCTCGACAATCCGGAAGCGGGTCAGTGGACCGGACTGTGCGCGTCGTGGCTGAAAGCTCAGGGCTTCGTAGGCTAGTAGTACATAGACAAACACTTTTTTATGACGATGTTAGGAGGACCCATGGATGCTGACACAGGAAGGATGCCGTTCGAGGCAGATAGCCCTTGCGGATCAGCTCAAGAGAGAGCAGCTTGACGCCGCCGTATTCACCGATCCACGCGACATTTATTACTTCACCGGATGGTTGCGCGAGGCTGAACATCCCGCTGCACTGGTCGTTGGCGACCGTATCACTCTCATAGCGGCAGAGACACCGTCCCAAGAGAAGACAGTGATTGACGAAGTGATCACATACGAAGCCGCGGTGTACGCCACGGTTCAACTCGATCGCGTTCAACGCTTGGTATCAACCGGCAAAGCAGTGTTGAACGAACTTGACGGCAAGCGTGTTGGATACCGCAAAGAAGACTTGCCACAGGCGATCGTAGATACCGTGAGTGCACAGTGGACTGCGATCGACGACGCGGTCGTGGCGATGCAAAGCGTGAAGCTCCCCGACGAAATAGCATGTATCCGCAAGGCCATCGAAGCGACCGAAGCGGGGTATCAAGCTCTCAAGGAGGCGGTACGCCCCGGACTCAACGAGCTCGAGGCCTTTGCGATCGCCTACGGCGCCATCCTAAACTCCGCAGGTGCGATCGTTCCCTACGCTGGAGACTTTCAATCAAACAGTATGGGCGGCCGTGCTCGTAACCGCGCCATCGAAGCGGGCGAACTCTACATCCTCGATACATTTCCCACCGTTCACGGGTATTGGGCGGACATGTCACGAGTGTTTGCAGTGGGAGGCTCTCCATCTAACTTACAGCTCGAAGCGTGGGAATGGGTTGTCAAAGCGTTGGAGGTCGGTGAACAAATAGCGGGACCAGGCGTGTCGGCACGAGAGGTACATCGGCGCATGGAGGAGGTTCTCGCCGGATTCAAACATCCAGAGGCGAAACTCCTGCCGCATCACGGTGGACACGGAATCGGCCTTCGAGCCCACGAACTTCCCCGAGTCGACCCCGTCTTTGACGACATGTTTGAGGTCGGCATGACCTTCACGTTGGAACCTGGGGTGTACCATCCCGATCTCAGGGCTGGGATCCGACTCGAGCAAAACTACCTCGTCACCGAGGACGGAGTCGAACGCCTCTCGAGCTTTCCCCTCGAACTCACTTAAGGTCTCGAACCAGAGTTTATATCTAGTACACGAGCGACTGTGCCGCTGGACGCTTCAAACGCTCCAGCGGCACTCGGGTCAATCATTGGGCAAGAGGAACCATGACCGTCCAAGCCGTCTGTGGAGCCCGGTTTGCTCGTACGTAAAACGGAATGAAAGTAAGTTGAACGGGTTCGTACTTCCCCAGCTCCGAGTACGCCGGCCCTCGTTGCTGCCGTACTCGACGCAGCCCCGGCAGTTTAATGAGATTGATCCCTCCAAGTAGCTCCGGCTGCCACTCCACGGCGGCCAAGCGATCCAACGCCTCCTGGTGAAGGTGCACCCGCGCCTCTTCGAGGGGGAACGAGTGGTCGACTTGCTCTAAGGCATAAACCAAAGGTCCTCGCGCGAAGGCTACCTGGCCCGCGTTGTCGAGAATACGAGGGTCGGAGTGGAGCATCCGCACCGGCATCGCCATCGACAAATCGATGCGGTCACCCGGCCTCCACGCACGTTTTAACGTGAGGTAAGTGCCCGGTGTTGGATGTGCGTCGCTGACCGAATCATCGTTGACGCTCACTTCGGCATGAGTACACCAAGCGGGGATGCGCAGACGCACGAGAGTCGGTACGTTGGTATCGCTCTCAACGAGAATGCGAACGTGACCGTCATACGGGTAGTGCGTCTCAACTCGTAATGTGAGGGTGACCCCGTCCGCGAGAGTATACGTGGCGGAACCTGTCTCGTACAGATTGACGTAAACTCCCCGATCGTCGGCTGAGTATAGGTACTCCGGCAATGCGCCGAAGAAGCGCCACGCATTTGTAATACAACACGTGGTCGAATGAATCCGCGGCAACCGTGTCCGCTGGGTCCTCGGCCCCCCGTGGTCCGTCATCCCCGTTTGATCGCCCAGGACCCGCAGGGGGTTGTAGTAAAAGTTGCCCATGTTGTCGAGGTCGAGTGCGCCCAAATAGTGATTGTACAAGGTGTTCTCGATCACATCGAAGATGCGACTCTCTCCAGTAATGGAATGCAGACGCCACGAGAACATCATGAGGGCGACCGAAGCGCAAGTCTCTGCGACGTCACGTGCGGAATGGGACTCCAAAGACTGTGGTAGTACGAATGGACGCTCCGGGATGTTCTCATCGACGCCCATCCCTCCGGTGACGTACAGGCGAGTGGTTGTGATCTCCTGCCACAATCCGGGCAGATGAACCAGCAGGTCGTGAGCGCCTGTCTCTAAGTAAAGGTCGGCGCACCCGGCCAGTAGGTAGCCGACACGCACAGCGTGCAGTCCTCGGCCGGCCCGTACATCGGTAAGCCCCGAGCCGAGTTCACTCAACTCACGTGTCAGTGCTAAGGAGAGACGCAAGAACTCCTTCTGCCCTGTCTCTCGGTATAGTCTCAAAAGTCCAATCTCGTACTCCGGATGGTCCCCTTTGCCGATATCTTTAAAGTACGGATTGTCGGCTTCGTACTCTTTGACCAAGTACTCGCCCCACCGTCTGGCCGCGTCAAGAAGCGTCAGTTCGCCCGTCGCCCGATGATGCGCAACTGCGGCCTCAAAGAAGTGTCCTGCGATGTAGAGATCGTGCTTGATTTTTGGGTCGAAACGAGATCCCGGGGGCACTTGCGTATTGATATATCCGTCGGGCTCTTGACACGCGACTACGTTCGTGACAATTCGATCGAGCGCCCGTTTCAACCGTGCGTTTCCGGTACGGGCGTAAACATAGGAGGCACCTTCGATCCACTTGTACAAATCGGAGTCCGCAGCCAGTCGATTGCAGGCAGGATCAAGTTCGCCCCCTGTGACTCTCCCCTCGAATCCTTTAGGGATGGGACTCTCTACTCCGGCGAGCAGGCTATTAAGGTTCATGTCGACTCGCCCACCCAGGAAACCTTGTGTAGAGACGTTCCCCATCGGTATCGGAGCGCACGTCGCACGGCTCCGGGGCCAATCGGAGACACGAAACGGACCAGACTCCCTGCGCGCCGCGGACGCATCGGCCTGGTTTCCCCAGCGCTTTTCGGACTTGCTGTTACCGCCCACACTCACACCCCTTTAAAAGCAGATTTCTGCTACGAATCGTTCTCCAAGGTTTGGGTCTCCATCTCCTTCTTAGGTAAAATAATAAAAAAACATCCCAGTCTTTCGACACCCACAACCAACAATAATTCGAGGTGTTTTAACGGATCTTTTGTAAATTAGGAGGCCAAAGGATGACTTCTACTGTAGATGCGCGGCGGTTCCGGGTGTGGACCTGTGCCTGCTCGCACGTAGGAACAGACTTAAGGCGCGGGCGGGAGAGCCTGGCCGACGCCATCCGACAAAGCGAGAACGACCCATCGTTTGAGTGGGACATCATGCTTCACCTTGGCGATCTCTCGGGAAGCCAGGGTCCGCCCAACGACGAGGAAGGCCAAGAGGTGGTCCGGCAGTACGCGAGTTTGCGAGCACACAGGCGCGAGGACGTGTACGATCTTTTGGGGAACCACGACGCAAGTGGGCCTGGCGAGGAATGCCAGTGGTGGTTTCGCAAGTGGGTCGATCCTACGGGCGAATCAACCGCCTTCTCCGGCGTACATGCAGATCGTCGTCCCTATCCGATCAAAGGCACTTGGGAACGATACTCGTTTCAGGTTGGCAACCTCTTCTTTTTGATGATGGGCGACCGCAACGACGGCGGTCCACCCATCGGTCGCGGCACACGGGGCGGGTACCCCGCTGGGGCCGTAACCCAAGAGACCTTTAAATGGTGGCAACGGAACGTCGAGGAGAATCCCGACACCATCATTATCTCTGCCCACCACCACATGTTGCGTGAGACAACCGTGGCGTCTGGACCATGGGAGGGCTTCGTCAAGGATGAGTGCGGCGAATGGAAGTCCCATTACCATGGGTACTTTCCCGACGGGGGGCCCAAGGGTGCATCCTACCTCTACTTCGTCGATGGGATACCGGACGCGCACGCATTCGAAGGCCACCTCGCCAAACACCCCGGAGCTGTCTCGTTTTGGCTGGGTGCGCACACACATACCAATCCGGAGGACCGCACGGGTGGGCGATCGCACGTCGAGACCAAGTGGGGAACTCATTTTATCAACGTCGCTGCCCTCACCAAATACCACGTCCGCCTCTCAGTGCCGATGAGCCGCCTTCTCACGTTCACTGAGGGGAGTGATGAGGTACTTGTACAATGCTATCTTCACACGTCGGACTTCGCGCCCCGAGGCTGGTATGAGCCGGCTGAGCGCACCCTGAAGATCCCCCGTCCCTTCGAATTCACGCCTTGACAGGACACCATTTGGTGCTATATCTTCTAACAAGACAGCAAATGGTGCCCTTTCACAGCATCCAAGTCGAACGAGGGCGTGCCCATGAGAGATGTCTACAGCGCGATCGCCGACCCAACGCGTCGTCAGCTGCTCCGTTATCTGGCGGAAGTCGACGAGTTGCCTCTCCACGAAATGACGGCCAAGTTCAACATGGGCCGTACTGCGGTCTCCAAACACCTGGCGATCCTCAGGGAGGCCGGTCTTGTGGAGAACCGCAAGGTGGGACGGGAAACCCGGTATCAACTCAACGCCGCCCCGCTACGCGAGATTCAGGAGTGGGTTTCGTTCTACGAGCAGTTCTGGACGGAACGAATTGATCGTTTGAAGCACTTACTAGAGGAGGAAGAGCATGAGTGAGACTGTTTCGCTGGACGTTGAACTGAAAAGCCCAATCGAGCGAGTTTGGCATGCCTTAACTGACTCCGCCACACTCTCCAAGTGGATGTTGTTTGAAACGAGCGACTTTCAACCCGTTGTTGGGCACAAATTCCAGTTTCGCATGCAACCAGATCCTAGTTTTACTGTGATCGTCGATTGCGAGGTCCTCGTAGTGGACGAGCCACATCGCCTCTCCTACTCCTGGGTCGTCGAGACGGAGTCACACCACAACACCACAGTAACCTGGATGTTGACAGAATCAGCTGACGGCGGCACCCGACTACAATTAGAACAGAGCGGCTTCCAACCCGATGCAAAGCAAGAGATCGGCGGTGCCAAGAGCGGCTGGATACATATGGTGGGGCAACTGCAGGAACTGATAGAAGGAGACTGAACGAGCATGGCCATGAGGACGGAGAAGCAGTCGCCCGCGCTGCACGTTGCAGACACTCACGATTTCATCCGCGTGCACGGTGCGCGCGAAAACAACCTCAAAGACGTTAGCGTCGAGATTCCCAAGCGTCGGCTGACCGTGTTCACCGGCGTCTCCGGTTCGGGCAAGAGCTCGTTGGTGTTCGGAACGATTGCCGCCGAGTCGCAGCGGCTGATCAATGAGACTTACAGCGCCTTCGTGCAGGGGTTTATGCCGACAATGGCCCGCCCCGAGGTCGACGTACTCGAAGGGCTGACGACCGCGATCATCGTCGATCAGGAGCGGATGGGCGCCGATACCCGCTCCACGGTCGGCACAGCCACTGATGCCAATGCGATGCTGCGCATCCTCTTCAGTCGGCTCGGACAACCGCAAATCGGTTCGCCACAAGCGTTCTCGTTCAACGTCGCCACGGTCAGGGCGAGTGGAGCAATCACGGTGGAACGCGGCGCGAAGTCCAAGACCGAAAAGCAGACCTTCACCCGCACCGGAGGCATGTGTCCTCGCTGCGAAGGCATTGGAAAGGTGAGCGACTTTGACCTTTCTGCACTGTACGACGACACCAAGTCGCTCAACGAGGGTGCACTCACAATCCCCGGTTACACCATGGACGGCTGGTACGGTCGGATCTTTCGCGGCTGCGGCTTCTTTGACCCAGACAAACCGATCCGCAAATTCACCAAGAAGGAGCTGCAGGCTCTGCTCTACAAAGAGCCGACCAAGATCAAGGTTGAGGGAGTGAACGTGACCTATGAAGGGTTGATCCCGCGGATCCAGAAGTCGTTCCTCTCCAAAGATCGGGAGGCGATGCAGCCGCACATACGGTCATTTGTGGACCGGGCGATAACGTTCACCACCTGCCCCGAGTGCGACGGTACTCGGCTTAACGAAGCGGCCCGGTCGTCGAAGATCAACGGGATAAGCATCGCCGACGCCTGCGCGATGCAAATCAGCGACCTCGCCGAGTGGGTGCGGAGCTTGCACGAACCCTCTGTAGCACCGCTGCTGGCTGCGCTGCAGCACACACTGGATTCGTTCGCGAAGATCGGGCTGGGTTACCTCTCGCTTGACCGCCCGTCCGGTACGCTCTCCGGCGGCGAGGCGCAGCGAGTCAAGATGATTCGTCACCTCGGCTCCTCACTCACCGATGTCACGTACGTCTTTGACGAACCCACCACGGGCCTTCACCCCCACGACATCCAACGGATGAACGAGCTACTGCTCCAGCTGCGGGACAAGGGCAACACGGTCCTCGTGGTCGAGCACGAGCCGGAGACGATCGAGGTCGCCGACCATGTCGTCGACCTCGGGCCCGGTGCCGGTACGGCGGGCGGTACCGTCTGCTATGAGGGGACTGTTGACGGATTGCGGGCCAGCGACACCGTCACCGGACGGCACTTGGACGACCGGGCCTCCCTCAAGAAGAGTGTACGGAAGCCTACCGGCGCCCTCGAAATCCGGGGCGCCAACGCACACAATCTCCAGGACGTCAACGTCGACATTCCGCTCGGCGTGCTCTGCGTCGTCACTGGCGTCGCTGGTTCCGGCAAGAGCTCGCTCGTCCATGGCTCGATCCCAGCTGACGCCGACGTGGTCTCGGTCGATCAGTCCGCAATCCGCGGGTCACGGAGGAGCAACCCTGCCACGTACACCAAATTGCTCGACCCGATCCGCAAGGCCTTCGCGAAGGCCAACGGCGTGAAGCCAGGGCTATTCAGCGCAAACTCCGAGGGCGCCTGCCCCACCTGCAACGGCGCGGGTGTCATCTACACCGATCTGGCGATGATGGCCGGGGTCGCGACCACCTGCGAGGAGTGCGAGGGGAAACGGTTCCAAGCATCGGTTCTCGAATACCATCTCGGCGGTCGTGACATCAGCGAGGTACTGGCGATGTCGGTGACCGAAGCCGAGGAGTTCTTTGGTGTCGGGGAGGCACGTACTCCGGCTGCGCACAAAATTCTCGAGCGACTGGCCGACGTCGGGCTCGGATACCTCAGCCTCGGACAGCCACTCACGACGCTGTCCGGTGGCGAGCGCCAGCGGCTCAAGCTGGCGACGCACATGGGCGAGAAGGGCGGAATCTACGTCCTCGACGAACCGACCACTGGCCTCCACTTGGCGGACGTCGAGCAACTGCTCGGCCTGCTTGACCGGCTGGTCGATTCCGGTAAGTCGGTCATCGTTGTCGAACACCACCAGGCGGTCATGGCCCACGCCGACTGGATCATCGACCTCGGCCCCGGCGCCGGCCACGATGGCGGACGAATCATCTTTGAAGGTACACCCGCCGAACTCGTTGACACCCGCTCCACCCTTACGGGCGAGCACCTCGCGGCCTACGTCGGGGCCTGATCGAAGTTCTCATTCACACCACAGGCCCCACTGGAACCGCTTCCGGTGGGGCTTTCACTATGGTGCAATTTCCGGACATATCTCAAATGACATGTGCCCCTGCCCTCATTGCCACCTCTTTGATACGGTTATTTATGGAAGTCGACCCGTCGATACTCTCACCAGATTGGGGCGAGCTACCGTGTGGCTTAAAATGATTCTCTTCACGATCCTTGGACTCGTCGTGATTATCAGTGGTGCGATCTTCTTTGGATCAGTTCGGTGGCAAACTGAGACGCTAGAGGTGCAACGACGTTTAGAAACATCGGCGTCTCCAACGCAGAACAATGCATACAGCAGTGAACTACTAGAGCGGCTACCCCCACCTGTGCAACGGTTTTTTCGTGTAGTCCTACCCGAGGGACAACCCCTGATCGGAAAGGCCACCATTGCGCACGAAGGTCAATTCAACATGGAGGAGACTGGTGAGCGATGGGCCCCGTTCACGTCAAAGCAGATCTCGGCCACTTCCGCGCCAGGATTTCTATGGGATGCCCGCATTCGCATGGGTCCGGGAATCAATGTCTTTGTACATGACGGATACATTGGCGGTGAAGGGCTCCTCTACGGCAAGCTCCTGGGTCTCATGTCAGTCGTTAACGAACCGCAAACACCTGAGCTCGCGCACGGTGAATTGATGCGCTATTTGGCCGAAGCCGCGTGGTACCCAACAGCCCTCCTACCCAGCCAAGGCGTCCACTGGGAAGCAATCGACGAGTCATCAGCGTACGCCACGTTGACGGACGGATCCACCCGTGTGACGCTGGAGTTTCACTTTAACGAAGAAGGGTTTATCACAAGCGTTAGATCCGACGGTCGCTTCCGCTCTGTCGACGGTGAGCAGATTGCAACGCCGTGGGAAGGCCGCTTCTGGGCGTATCAAGAGCAAGACGGGATGAAAATTCCAATAAAGGGCGAAGTGGCTTGGCTCCTTCCCGAAGGCCGAGCTCCATATTGGCGGGCACGAATCAAGCATATTGAGTACGACTGGGCAATGTAGTGTTTGATCAGGAAGGTGTTTGGCTTTGCGCCGGTTAAAGAACTCTGTCGGTCTTTTATGGAGTTATCCCCACACTCCAGCCCAGCGATAGCTTCGGGCGTATCTATGTTGCCTACGGGGACGTGTGCGTGGTCCTTTCCATTCTATGGGGATGGGTAGCGGATTTCCGGCATCATAGGTATTTCTTCGAAAGGGGCGGCTAATGATGGTACGGGTAATTGGGTCTCGACGGGAGTTGTTTGTAGATGATTGGTTAATCGAAGAGTTGGACGGGGCTCATCTCAAACTGCATCCACCTTCACTACAAGAGGTTGCGTATGAGTTCGACGCCCCATGGGAAGGTCGAGGTAGCGGTTACGTCACAGTTTTGGAACACGCCGGCTCTTTTCATATGTACTATCGCGGCTGGCCCAACCCTCGTCCTCTCGGCGCCGGGGATGCCGACGACTGCTATGTATGTTATGCCCAAAGCTCCGACGGGGTGCGCTGGGAGCGACCTTCATTGGGGATTGTTGAACTAAACGGTTCCCGTGAAAACAACATAGTGTGGGATGGCCGAGGGGTGAAGCTTGGAACCCACAATTTCTCTCCTTTTCTCGATCCCAATCCGGACGCTCCCGCCGATGAACGCTTTAAGGCTTTGGCAGGAGGGCCGCTATGGGCGTTGTGCTCGGCGGATGGAATCGTATGGCGTGTCATGCACGATTCCCCCGTCCTCACCCACGGGCCATTCGATTCTCAAAATGTTGCTTTTTGGGACGCAACTCGAGGTTGCTACGTGGCCTATATGAGGGGGTCCGCCCGAATCGGACCGAATGAGCGCGTTCGGACGATTCGACGCAGCATATCACTGGACTTTCGCCATTGGACACTCCCGGAAAACATTGTTTGCCACCCGGAAACTGAGGAGCACCTGTATACAAATGCGGCGACGCCATACACGCGAGCGCCTCATATTTACTTCGCGTTTCCAATGCGCTTCGTTCCGGGACGACGTGGGCCGGTGGCGCCTCAGAGCACGCTGCCCGGGGTGTCGGACGGGGTCTTCATGACCAGTCGAGATGGGCATACATGGGAAAGAAAGTTCTTGGAGGCCTTTATTCGCCCCGGGTTGGAACCGGAGAACTGGACCGATCGAAACATCATGACTGCTTCAGGAATGCTGCAAACAGATTCGCGGACGCTCTCGCTCTACTGGTCTGAGCACTATTTGCATTCGACAGCTCGTGTTCGCCGGGGAACCATGCGCCTCGATGGATTTGCCTCGGTTAACTCAGGTTATAGTGGCGGGAGTTTCACAACGAAACCGCTCATCTTTGATGGAGATGACTTGGTCATCAATTTCAGTACATCCGCCGTCGGCCACATCCGGGTCGAGATACAGGACGTCGCCGGAAAACCGATCGAGGGCTTCGAATGTACCGACCCGATATACGGTGACGCTATCGAACGCCGGATCCAATGGAGTGCTGGAAGCGACGTTCGAGCGCTCGCCGGCACGCCGGTGCGTCTCCACTTCACGTTGAAAGACGCAGATCTCTACGCGATTCAGTTCCGCCGGAAAGGGAGTTCTGCGTTAAAAGGGGATTCCGACGCCTTTTGAGGCGACAGAGAATGATTGGAGGCCATCCTCTGTTACGCCAGTGTCAACCACTTGATGGGGTGAGCAGCGCTCCCCTGTTACCTTAAAAGGGACATCGCCACCAACGACCAAGTTGAAAAACAGGGTGAATTCCTTGCGTATCATAGGATTTCGAACGACGGTTCATGAAAAGCTGCTCTCAGGGTCGTAAGACTTTTTATTAAATCTCGTGACTCTAACTCGCTTTCCGCACCCTTTAGGAGTGTTCGCCATGTTTTTTGACTGACTAACTGCCGGCAAGTGGACGGATGTAGATATCCGGCTCGTAACCGGCAAA
>JAWLDA010000025.1:0-19057 GCA_041686855.1 Limnochordia bacterium | reverse complement strand
TTTGCCGGTTACGAGCCGGATATCTACATCCGTCCACTTGCCGGCAGTTAGTCAGTCAAAAAACATGGCGAACACTCCTAAAGGGTGCGGAAAGCGAGTACCAGAGCCACGCACTCATCAAATTAGGATGTGTCATGGTCGAATTCAGCCCGATCTGTGCGAAGGAGCCGTCGGGATTCAACCGTGTAAGTCGCTTGGCGGCCTCCGCCAACGTATCAAACGTCCAATCGCCGCGGCGAGAGAGCTCGTACGGTGTTGGCAAACCAGCCTCTGCGAAGTGCTGGCGTTGGTAGTGAATCGCGCCCCAATGATCTCCCCAAAAAGGAATCCCCAGCTGTGTCCCATCAACCTCATTGATATCCACCGCAGTAGGAAGGAAGTCGCCAATATCGACAACGTCTGCATCGCGTGCCAAGAAATCGTCAAGTGGGCGATAGATATCCTCGCCGACCAACTCGGGAAGGAACGGAATCACATCAATGTGAACGCCACCGCTTTCACGTACGAGGATCCATTCATTTACCGGCGGTTGCACAGGTATGAACTCGACGTTAATGTCCGGATGGGCCTCCTCAAACCTAGCGATCATATCGCCGAAAAACCTCTCGATACTGAATCCACCGGCGAACGTCACCGTCACCTGTTCCGCCACCGCTACACTTCCCACGAGGCAAAGAGCCAGCAGCACGAGGAGCACCTTGCACACGACATGTTTCATCAATTCAACCCTCCATGACAATGCTGTTGAAAACAGTGTTAACCGAAGGGTGGATACCACCTCTCTCAAAGAACGATAAATTCGGTTTCTTTTGACACTTTCATCAGAGAAGGCTCTCGGTGGTTGTCGATAACATAGGATTGAGGCGCCCTCCCCTGGGGACGGCGCTAAATGGAGTGCGTTTTGCCTCCTACTCGTCCCCAAACCAATCATCGGGGATCCCGAGCGACCAGACCTCGCTGTTGAGCGGGCGGGCGTGACCGCCGGCCACCCAAATCTTGTCGCGGAAGACGTAAGCCGAGTGCTCGTGACGCGCCTTCCACACCCGATCAGACCTTAACTCTGTCCACTCTTGGCCATCCTTTGAGGTCCAGACGTCACCAAAGTTGTCGTGCTCCTTGGACCAGCCGCCCAAGACCCAAATTCGGTCCCGATAGACAACCGCCGAAAACCACAGACGCGGGGCCCACGGCGCCGTCTCGGTCACTTGGGCCCAATTCTCACCGTCTTCGGAACACCAAACGTCGTTTAAGGCATGGTGGTTGGGAAGGTAGTCTCCTCCGCCCAAGACCCAGATCTTTCCGTCCTTGACCACGGCTTGGTGGTACGCGCGCGCAGACCAGCCAGCGTGCTTCGTCACCAATTCCCAGTTTTGGCCGTCCTCGGAGCACCACACATCGTTCTGGACGCTGTGTTCATCCCCAAAGTAATAGTTCTCAGTGCCCCCCAAGATCCACATCTTATCCTGGAAGACCACAGCTCCAGCCGCGATTCTAGGGGTCCATTCCGCCTGCGGTGTCACCTCGTCCCACGCCACTCCATCACTCGAAGACCAAACACCACTACTCGCCGAATGATTCTCAAGTCGGCCGTTGGCCCACCCACCCATCATCCACATCTTGTCTTTAAAGACGAGGGTCATGGACAGGTCACTGTGAACCCACGCGGCCGTCTCTTGCACAACTCTCCAATCCTTGCCGTCGTGAGAGCTCCACACGTCCCGTGGAGCGGGTTGATACGAGTCAAACCACCCGCCCATGATCCAGAGCTGATTGTTATAGACAACTTCCCCTTGGGAGTCCCGCGCTTGCCACGGAGCCGCTTCGGTGACTAGGGTCCAGTCGGGCGCCTTCCTGATCCTATGCGCCATTTGCGCCAACCTCCAGTGCACTTTAATGAGATCTCAGGCTTCGCTTCGTTGGATCTCTCCGCTCTCCTGGATTGCCGCTCGTCGATCGATGTCCGCTCCGCGACTGTTGAGCGCCAGGCCAAAGAGGATCGCTACGACTCCCAGCCCCTGCACCGCCGTCAATTCCTCCCTGAGCACAAACCATCCCAAGAGCGTGGCAACGAGGGGCTCTAAAATCAGCAACAGCGAGGCCCGGCTCGGTCCCACGCCTCGCAACCCGATGATAAACGATAGCCATCCTAGGAGGTGACATCCAATCCCAATGAGTAAGAGCCACCCAATCACGGGGGCTGTCAACCTCGGCATTGAGGCCAAGGAACCAATGAACATTGAGTCAATCAAGAGCATGCTAAGCACGCCAAAGAGAAGGTTATAGGCAAGAAACACTTTTGGTTCGATCTTGGCGACGATCGATTTACCAAGGAGTGTGTACATCGCATACGCAACAGCAGCGGCGATTCCCCACCCTAATCCAGCCCGGGACAGCGCCTGAGTCGCACTTCCACCAAATACCCCCGTTACCAGCGGGAGTCCGATGCCGGCGGCCACAAGCGCCAACACACGATTCACGGTGAGCGGTTCTTGATAAAAGACGCGGGAGAGAAGAGTAACCAAGATGCTGGAGCATGCCATTAAGGAGACAGCGATGGCAACGGGGAGAAGTTGCAACGACAAAAGGAAAGCAATCGAGTAGAACCCCACAGTCGTCACGCCGTACACGGCCAGCGCAGGCAGCGCTCGGTAGACCGCTCGTACATCCGCAAATCCTCGGAACACAAACGGAAGTAATCCAAAGAACGCGATACTCGATCGCAGAATCGCCAATTGGAACGCGCTGAAGCCACCCTCGTAGATAAAGCGCGCAACAATCCCGGTAGTACCCCACAACGACGCACCGAGAGCAATCAGGACGTAGCTATTCATAGATGTAAGGTCTCACCCAGTAACAAACCTCCCATGATTCTTCCGGACGTTCGGTTATCGATCCATCGGCGCTGTTCCTCTAACTGACAACGCCGACTTTTGTCCGCCGCCCTCCTGAGTTCCTGCCCACACACGCATGCAATTGCCGGGCCACGGGTGGAATACCCGGGCGCCTACTAAGCATCTGTACCCCACGATATGAACGTACCCGTTTACGCTGTCGACCACTTACGCTGTCGACCGCGCCCTCCGTAACGTCGAAAACTACAGTCGTCGCGCCCTGCTCCCATCATGGGAGTTTGTACCCTTGCAGCTCGACGCGACCTGGACGTTGGGGGCGGACCAGGAGAATAAGCGAAAAGCGGCGTTGTTGATCCTCACACGAGGTGTACCTCCTCACTTGCGTAGCAGCAGCACCTCAGGATAGGTGCATTAGGGGCGGTACTGCGGGAGCGCGCCGAGCGATATGCGCATCCTCAAAAACACTCGACGCCTCTAGCTGGACTTTAGCGTTTGGCTCTACGGGCCGTTCTGCATTCTCCGTCTTGACACCGCGCTGTGACGCGCTCTGACGTTACCAGATGACGGATAACGGGCGAAAAGCGGCGTTGTTGATCCTCAAACGAGGTATACCTCCTCACTTGCGTAGCAGCAACACCTCATAACAGGCGCAAGAACGGGCGTACTGCAGGGGCGCGCCGGCGTCCGCCGCGACCTGTGCGCATCCCCCAAAATACTCAACGCCTCTAGCTGCACTTTAGCGTTTGGCTCTACGGGCCGTTCTGCACTCTCCGTCTTGACACCGCGCTGTGACGCGCTCTGACGTTACCAGATGACGGATAACGGGCGAAAAGCGGCGTTGTTGATCCTCAAACGAGGTATACCTCCTCACTTGCGTAGCAGCAACACCTCATAACAGGTGCAAGAACGGGCGTACTGCAGGGGCGCGCCGGCGTCCGCCGCGACCTGTGCGCATCCCCCAAAATATTCAACGCCTCTAGCTGCACTTTAGCGGTCGGCTCTGCGGGCCGCACTGCATTCTCCGCCCCGACGTCGCGCTCTCACGTTACCGGATGGGGCTCCAGCCACTTACGACCACACAAACATCAACGCTCGGTTAATCGTCACAACCACGGCAAACGCTACGCCAACAGCGGGCGACACGCCAGCCGCAAAGGCCAGCGTTGCGGCGCTCCAAACCACGAATTCAATTCCCAGGCGCGGCGCCAAAGAGAGTGGAATGCGCGCTTTGGGCGCAACGAACGCCCACCATACGACCGCAACGACAAGCGGCAACCCATACCCAAGGACGAGCTTCCCGACAGAGCTGCCAGCGGAGTGATACCCCCAGTATCCAATCCCCACGAGGCCGACCAGTTCCAACACAAAACGGATAGCAAGATTAATTCCCTGCAACATTCCCACCAAGCTGCCTTCTCTCTTTTCCCTGTTATGAATGCTTCTCTGTCAGGAATCGTGCCGCTCGTTCTTCATCGAGCAAAGACCGGCCAGAAAGGTGTCCACCAGTCGCCGGAAACTCTCATCCAAGTCGAGGGGGAGTCCAAACTGACCGCTCCTCTCCAACGACGTGAACCCGTGTAGGATACTCCGGAGGCCGCGTACAGCATGCAGTGCGTCGTCCTTGTCAAGTCCATACGGAACGAGAACTTGAACCACCAGGGCGACCACCGCTTCGGCTCTCCGTCGCAGATCAGGGTCCTCGAAGTCCACCGCTCGCATCATCGCCTCGTACAACCCTGGGTGGTCCTTGGCAAACTGACGGTACTCGTTGCTCATTGCGTGAATCGCTAAATTCTCAGAGCGTCCTGCGGCTGCTTGGGTCATCCGTTCGAGGAGACGTTCGTACCCAGCAGCGACCATCAGCTTGTGGAGCTCCGGCAGCCCCGCCACGTGGTTGTACAGCGACGGGGGGCGTACACCGAGCGCTTTACCAAGCGCTGCAACCGTAACGGCGTCGAATCCGTCTCGATCCGCGATCTCGACCGCTTTGAGTAGAACAGCCGTGGTGTCAAGGCCCTTGCGTGGAGACATCGCCTACGAGACTCCCAATACGTCCGTGACCAACGCCAAGATGAGCACAACCGCCATGGTAACGCCAGACGCGACGCCCCACGTCCGGCCCGATCCACGAGCGCCCTTAACGACCCCTCGATAGTACATGAGAGCGCCAATCACCACTAAGACCGCCTCCAGCATCACGCTGGCCGCCGGAGTACTCCACAACCCGAGCCCAAACACCGGAGTTCCCGACGCTCCCGGAACTAGAACCATATCCGCACGGTGAACGACGAAGTCCAGCACCCAGTGACTAAACGCCACGCCTCCCATCAGGAGCCCAGTCCGACGCCCCCACACTCTCCAGGAAAGCAGACCGGCCGCCAGGGAGAGTGCTACGGCTCCAACGAGCGAGTGCGTGAACGGAGCGTGTATGATGTTTTGTCCATACCCGCCCGCCCCGATCGGCTCAATCGTCTCAGTCCCCAGCAATAAAAGCGGTACAAATACGACGTCGAGCAACTGTGAGCTCAAGACCAACGCCCACAACGGCACTTTGGGGGCTCGAGATTTCGCCGCCGCTGCAACTGCAAAGTGTCCCGCAAACATTTAGCGCACCTCCCCATGATCGGTGCCACGAGCACGCCGATCCATCCAACCGCAGACGACAGTAAACAAGAAGAGAAAGAGCAAGAAATTCACGCTGCATACGCCTCACAATCTGGCCGGTTACGGCCGGTTCATTACCCTCATTAGCATTATAACTAACACCATTAGTTTTTGGCAAGCGTTTTTTCAAGTGATATCGTATGATAAACGATCGGTCGGCCCTCGCTGCAGCTCGATAGCAAGGGCCGCTTCACACCCTCAAGTGAGCCGCGTTTTACGACACCGCTCCGATTAGGATGCCACCGGCGGCGCAGACCAGCACTACGGCCCACGATGGGATCTTCCAAAACATCAGCAGTCCGAACGCGACGAGCGCCAAACTGAAGTCGGCGGAGGTGTGAATCGCCTTGGTCCAAATCGGATCGTAAAGGGCTGCAAGAAGAATCCCTACGACGACGGCATTGATGCCGTTCAGCGCTGCTTTGAACGACTCACGTCGCCGAATAGCATCCCAAAACGGCAGGGTACCGATGACCAACAAAAAGGATGGAAGAAACATCGCCCCCAGCGCGACTGCGCTCATGGCCCATCCGCCCGTAGCCGCTCCGATGTAGGCCGAGAGCGTAAAGAGCGGGCCGGGGACAGCCTGGGCAGCGCCGTAGCCCGCGAGGAACTGATCTTGCGTCAGCCAGCCAGGACCGACGACCTCAGTCGACAATAGCGGCAGCACGACGTGCCCACCGCCAAAGACGAGACTGCCAACACGGTAGAAGGTGTCAACCACAGCGAGCCACTGAGCAGGATACACCTGCCGAAGGATCGGGAGCACCACGAGGAGGCCAAAAAAGAGCGTCCACGCTACGACTGCGGCCACCTTACCGATCGGGAACGTCATCGTCGGTTGGTCGGAGGCTGACACTTTGCGTAAAAAGAGCCAGCCAATTAGGCCTCCCGCTAAGATCAATGCAATCTGCACCGAGGCCGAAGGTACCATCAACGCGACGATGGCCGTCACGATGGCGATGCTCACTCGTTCTTTATCGGGAGTAAGACGGGTGGCCATCCCCCAGATCGCGTGAGCCACGACAGCGACCGCCACGATCAACAGTCCCCGCAGCCAGCCGGCCTGGGACGCGTCGTACCCCTGCAGGATCATTGCAAACAGCGCCAGTGCGAACGCCGACGGGATCGTGAATCCCAACCACGACGCGAGGCCGCCCAAGTATCCCCCCCGCATCATTCCCACTGAGATGCCGACCTGGCTGCTCGCCGGGCCGGGGAGAAACTGACACAGTGCGACAATGTCGGCGTACGTCTTGTCGTCCAGCCACTTGCGTCGCTGAACGTACTCCTCACGGAAATAACCAAGGTGGGCGATCGGACCGCCAAATGACGTAAGGCCCAGCCGGAAGGCGACCGCTAAAATCTCAAGAAAGCCGGCAATCGATACGCGCCTCCGCTCCACGAGCGCTTCCTTGTTAACGTGGGGTTCGCTCTGATTCATCGCGCATCACCACACTCCATCCATCTAAGTCTCGTCTTGCTGCTCAAGTCCCATCGTGCTGCGCACCTTGCTCAGGGAACACTTCGCCGACGAGCTCTCGTACTCTCGCCTGCGCGTCTTTGAGCGCTTCGGCTCCTTCGTCTGTGATCCGGTAGAGCTTACGTCGGCGACCTCCCTCATCATCCATTGTGGAGACGAGGTACCCCTTTCTCTCCAAGCCATGGAGGATGGGGTACATCGTGCCCGGGCTGATGTCGTATCCGTGCCGCCGTAACTCCTCGATCATCCACAACCCGTAGATCGGCTCCTTCGCCGCATGGTGAAGGATATGCAGGCGAATAAAGCCCGCGTAAAGATCCCTGTCCATATACCCCATCCTTACTATCGGGGATCGTTATCGACATTCGATAATGACTTTGCGACTCCTTTGAAGACTGCGCCTCCCAACCCCATTCCCCTCCCTGCAACCAAGAGGAGGAATCCGCCGACTTTTCACGCAAGTAAAGTCCAATCTCGCCCTTTTGGAAGGAGCGTTAAGTCTTGGACAAATTGCGGGTTGGGATCTTGGGACTGGGGCGTGGCCTCACCCACTTGCGCGGCTTTTTAGGCGTTGAAAACGCGGAGGTGATCGGCGTCGCCGATCGCATCGAAGCTCGACGTGAGCGAGCCGCGGGCCTGCTCCACCAACGTGACGCCCAGCACGTCAAGGTTCTTCAGGAGTACGATGATCTCTTGGCGTTGCAACCGGATGCGATCGTCATCGCAACCAACGGAAAACTGCAAGTCGAGCACACCGTCCAGGCCCTGGAAGCCGGTTGCGCGGCTCTCTCAGAGGTGCCTGGAGCGTACACCATGGAGGAAGTGGTGCGCCTGCGCGACACCGTCGAGCGCACGGGGCAGTTTTATATGTTCGCTGAGAACTCGTGCTTCTCGGACTTCCTGCGCTACTGGCGTCGGTGGTACCTCGATGAACTCTTTGGCCCGATCTCTCTGGCCGAAGCCGAGTACCTCCACTACCTCCCCAACACACTCCAGTTACCGGACGGCTCGACCATCACCCCAAGTGAGGCCGGCAACCGTCCTGACGCCAAACACCTGTGGCGTGCCGATCAACCACCGATCCAATACCTCACCCACGATTTGGGTCCGATCTTGGAGGTCCTCGACGACCGAGTCGTCTCGGTGAGCTGCAGGAGCGGCCCGTGGTGGTCCAAAGAAGCGCCGCTGCGCTCCGACGGCCAGATCGCGCTCTTTGAGACGGCCAAGGGCACATTGATTCGAATTCTGATCACGCTCAACTGCGCGCGGCCACCGGAGCATCGCTACCGTCTCTTTGGTACGTTGGGCGCTGCGGAGTTCTCGGCGTACGAAGGCTTTACGCGCCGCTTTAGCAAAGGTCGGAGCGAAAAAGAGGGTTGGGAGCAGCTGCCCATCACCAGCCAAGCGCCGGGTGCCAGCACCGGAGAAGGTCACGGCGGCAAGGACGTCGTCGTAGCCCGGACCTTTACTGAAGCACTCCTTTCAGGCGCACCCTCGCCGATCGACGTGTACCGGATGGCGGAGTATACCCTTCCGGGAATCATTGCGAACCAGTCCGCTGAGGCGGGCGGCGCGCCGATGCCGATTCCCAACCTCCGACGGGGTCCGTACACCGAGACGAACTTTTGGAAGCACGTCCCCTTGCCCGAGGACGAACCGGCCGCCGAGACCTACAAGGCCCCGGGCGTCACCGGCTTGTAAGACGTGTAGGCTTGTAAGACGTGTAGGCTTGTAATGCATGTAGGCTAGTAAAACGTGTCGGCTTGTCTATAGGCGACTGCTCCCGCGATGAGGCCCCGCCGATCCTCGGACGTGGCTTGGCCAGGCTCGACATAGCTCCCAGGCTTGGCATGGCTCGGCGTGGGCGACTGCTCCGGTTGGGCCCAGCCTCGAAGTGCCGGGGCTGGGCCGGCCAGGCTCGGCGTGGGTCGAAGCGGCCCAACGTCCTTCTCATCGGGAGCAGTCGCTTCATATTTCCTTTGTCACTCGCTCAAGCGCCCACATGGCCCGTTTATCCGATCTCGCGCACCCGTATGTTGCGGAACCACACCTCACCGCCGTGATCCTGCAGCGCAATCCGCCCCCTTGGCGGCAACTGCGCGTACGCGTGGGGAAACTTGTGCTCGCTGCCGTCCGGATTACGGTTGGGCTCCGTGTACAAGCTGACATTCATTTGCGTTACCACTGTGCCGTTGAGCGCAATCTCTATGAGCGGGCCCCTGCAGGAGATTCTCACGTGATTCCATTCCCCAGCGGGCTTTGAGGCGTTCTCGCTCGGCGCCACGAGATCGTAGACGGCGCCGCACCACTGCTTCTCATCGAGACCTTCGTGGCAGACCGGGTCGAGGATCTGCATCTCCAGCCCCGTGAAGCGCCAGTCCGCAGGGTGATCGATGTCAGAGATTCGAAAGAAGACACCGGAATTGGTCCGCGGCGCGACGCGAAACTCCAACTCTAGCTCAAAGTCGGCAAAATTTTCAAGCGTGTACAGGTCGTTGCGCCCGCCTCCACCTTTGGGATTCGCGCAGTGTAATGTCCCGTCCGTAATCACCCAGCCGTGATCGTCCCGCTTGGACGCCCAACCTGATAGACTCTGACCGTCAAAGAGCGACCGCCATGCTTGTGTACTCAACTCAACCGCCTCCGAAATCTCTAGTGACCAGAGTCCCCTGCTATCCAAGAATCCCGGTACTCAAGAATCCCGGTACTCAAGAACCCCGGTACTCAAGAACCCTGGTAACTGTAAACCACCAGACACGAGAACCCTTAGTACCAGCGCCACCCCATGCTCCGCACGTTAAAGCGGGCTTCGCCGAAATCGACGTCGGCACGCGCCAACTCGTCTCCCTTGAGCAGTTGATGGTCCTCCGTCGCTTTACACCAATCGATGAGTCGGCGTCGCATCGACAGGCGCTCTTCATTCCACTGGGGCTGTAACGCTAAGTTCTCCAGTTCGTGTGGGTCCGACTCTAGGTTGTACAGCTCTTCAAAGCCCTGCGCTTCGGTGTAGATGTACTTCCACGTACCGGTACACACCATTGTCATCTGCGCCGGACTCTGTCCAATCTCGCCCACGACGAACTCTCGCTCACAGCTCTCGCCGTTGCACACGGGCGCCAGGTTGATCCCGTCGATCGGCGTCTCAAACGGCACGCCGGCAAGCGCCGAGAGGGTTGGGAGAATGTCGTGTAGTCCAACCGGCGTTCTCTCTTCCACATTACTGGGAATCTCGCCTGGCGCGCTGACGATGAAGGGGACGCGCGCCGAACCGTCCAAGTGATTCGCCTTGAAGAAACAGCCGAAGTCCCCCAGTAAGTCTCCATGGTCAGACGTGTAGAGAATCACCGTCTCTTCAAGGAGGCCGAGTTGCTCTAACCGCCCGGACAGACGGCCCACCATCTCATCCTGAAAGGTGACCAGACCGAAATAGTACGCCCGTGCGAGTGCAATCGCCTCCGGCGAAAAGTTGTCCCACCCATAACTTTTGATGCGCCCAGCCAACCACGGGCTTTTCTCTCGAAGGAGCTCCGGAGAACCGATAGGCTCCGGCACGGCGCGGGGGTCGTATAGCGTGTCGAATGGGCGCGGAGGATCGTAAGGGGAGTGCGGCTTAGTAAACGACGTCCACATAAAGAACGGCCGATCTGGGTGCTCGTCCACATGGCGTTCGAGCGCGTGGATACTGCGGTTGGCTACCCACGCGTCGACAAAGTGCTCCGCCGGCACCGGCGACGGCGCCGGATGAATGTCGTTGTTGCCGACACCGTGAGCCCGCTCGTACCCACCCCAGCCGACGTCGTGCAGGTAGTCGTGGTAATCCTCGAGCCCGCGGCGCTCACCTCGGGGGTCGTATTTGCCCAGGATCCGCCCTTCCTCCGTCCACTCCGCATGCTTAAACCCGTGCAAGAGCCGCGGCTCTCCCGGCGCAGCATATGGTATGTAGTGGAGCTTCCCAATCGCGTACGTCTCAAATCCCTCCTGGTTAAAGTGTTCCGCGATCTTAGGCTCATGGGCGCCAATCTGTCCTGCCATCGTCTTGACTCCGGTTGCGGTGTGGGGATACTTCCCCGTCGTAATCGCGGCCCTGGCCGGCACGCACGCCGGACCCGGAGTGAACGCATTGCGAAAGCGGACGCCCCGCGAGGCCAGAGCATCAAGATGAGGCGTCTGTACAAATGTGTTGCCGTAACATCCCAGCGCGTCGAGCCGCATGTGATCCGCTGTGATCAAGAGGACGTTTTTGATGATGAAACACGCTCCTTCATCGATCTGCAATTTACCATACCCAAGCCAGGTTCTCGCACACGGTCCATCTATGCGGCGAGGGCCCCCTTTGAGACCCTCGCAATGGGGTTTAAGCGGCCGCGAACACCCTTACTCGAAAAACACCTGGAAAGAGAGCGTTGTGTCCACCGCATCACTCGCTGCTTGTACGTCTACGTTGATCAGATCCGGGCACCTTGCCTGCACCGTCACTAGCCCCGATTCTGCAACATCGTCACTTGTTGGGTCGTCCTCAAAAGCAGTGACTCGAATATTCACCGTTGCCATCTCTCCTTTGAAGGCCATGTACCCGACAAACACAATTAAGTTGATCTGGATGACATGTGGGAGCGTTGAACCGCTAGGGACGATATAGTTTCCAAGAGCCGGATGCCGGGTCTGAGTACCTTCGACGAAAACACTAAAGTGATACTCGTCGTCTGATGCTTCGTTGTCCTCGTTGATCGTCGCCGTGAGCAATGCTACCGTTACCTTACACGGCTTAAAAACAGGTTTAAGCCTCTTGCCCTTTTCAACTGGACCCAGTGAGTCTTCCTCTCCGACTTGCTGCTTCTTAATGTAAGTCTTTCCGTTATTCGTATCCCAGACCACATAAGTTCCTACTCTTAGACTACCCGCATGGGGAAGCCTGTCGAACTTTGGGGCATCATCGGAAGTTGGAAAGGAAGCTCCTTTACCATCAAAACAATGGTTCTCCAAGACCTCAGCGTCCAATTCCGTACCACAGCAGGCGTGTACCAGTTCGTGAAAGAGGACGGCGTTTAATCTGTCCTGGCCCAGAGGGAATGTCCGTGTGCAAATGACGATACGATTCTCTTCCTTGATCGTAAACGCCAATGTATCCGGGTCTTCTTGACAGTCGGAGCATTCAATCGTCCATTGACCGCCGTTCTCATCATGCTGCTCCTCCAAACCCTCAAGAATTTCCTTAATACACTCAGCCAAACGTTCAAGCCCTCGGAGACCGCAGATCTTGCTGTCATCGATCTTGTCATCGATTCGTTTCAAAGCCTTCTCAATCATTTGACGGTGTTCTTCAGAGCACCCTTGGATTTGTTGCATGTTCATAAACTCCACCCTCCCCCGATGGTTAATAAACAATATGAATTTGAAACAAAACCGGAATAGTGCACTATTCCGGTTAACATGGGAAAGGGAGAGTTACACTCCATTTAATTACATTTACTAGGAATTTGGAGCGGGGGAGTTCCGGTGTTTCTGTATTCCACATGGATACCCTAGGCGGGCGGCTTCAACCATCGTTTCGTTCACTTGTAAGTCCTAACCGTGCGAGACAGCGGACCGCCCTTCGATCCCCGGGAAAGGGTCTCGCATATCGCAATCGACGATCGTCAGATCCTCGCAATCCCGCACTATAAGCGCGTGACGCCATGCTCCTGTGCGCTTGCCCCAATGAATGTGCACCCCTTGAAACCTGATATTTTGGGCGCGGGCACAGTAAAACGCGGAAGGGCTACCCGGATGGTACGGTTTGTACGTCTCGGAGTCCAGCTCGTTGAAATTGATCTGCCCCTCTCCCCCGCTCATCTCCAGATCCACCTCTCGAAAGCGAATGTTGCGGACCCTGGTGAGGCTACTTCCCGCCACAAAGGACGACCGCATAGCCCTGGCCTTGATGTCCGAAAACGTGATGTCGCTCACCTCAGAGACCGACTCGACACCGGAAGAGATGTAAAACGGGGCCACACACTCCATCACCAATCCGGAGAACTTGATGTTTTGAATCGTGGCGCCTCTCTTTTGACGCTCCGAGTACCGGGATACGACATTGATACCTGTGCGCGTCTGGGTGATGACCAGGTTGGAGAACGTACTGTTGCGAATGACGCCGTCACCCACACCGACTCGGATCGCGTTACGGGGCGTACTTAAGACACAGTTCGAGACGACGAAGTTTTCGCACGCTTTTTGGGGATCGGAGAGCGGCGCCGCGTTGCCTCTAAGCGTAATACAGTCGTCTCCCGTATTGATGACGCAGTCGCTGATGGTCACATTCTGCGAGCAGTCCACATCGATGCCGTCTGTGTTCGGCGTCTCTGCCGCGTTTTCGATCGTCAGACCGCGAATCTGAACGTTGCGGCAGCCGTGCACGAAAAGCGTCCAGTAGGGAGCGTTCACGAGTCGGACATCCCGCACGGCGACGTTCTCGCACTCGCAGAAGTAGATCATTTGCCCCGGTCGTTGCGCTTTGATGCGGACTACCCGGCGTTTCTCCCAGTAACGCCACGGCTCGGCCCCTCCAGGCACAGGTTCAAAAAAGGCCGTATTGTTCCCGTCGATCACACCGTCGCCGGTAATCGAGACATTGCGCACCTCGTGCCCAATGATGAGGTGCGCGCCCGTCACATTCTCCTGTTTAAACACCTGGTTTTGCGGGAAAGCGTCGTCGGTATTGTAATCGGCAAGATTGGAGCTGCCTCGCAAGACGGCCCCCTGCATGATGTGGAGCTCGATATTGTCTTTGAGGTAGAGTGTTCCCGTAACGAAGACTCCCGGGGGAACGACGACGCGACCTCCGGTTTGGGCACACGCGTCAATCGCCTGTTGAATCGAGGCCGTATTGACACTCTCGCCATCGCCTACCGCCCCGAAGTCGGTGATGGTTACCACCCAGTTATGAGCGTCCATCGACACCATTTGTAATGCAACCTCCTTATGATCACGCGTCCACGTTCACGACAGCCCTCCCCCAATATTCCGCCTATTCGGCAGACCCCTCTTTGGAATCCGGGATTATTGCGACCACTCGGTCGATGTGGGTTGAGTGTAATTCGTTGCAACGTGATCCACTGAATGTTAATGAAGGGGCGCCTCTCGAACGAACTGAAATATCCGTCATTATATAACCCTCACTGATCGAGTTCGGTTTCCAAAGGACCTAAAAAGGCAAGGGAAGAAAAAGGAGGTCAATCGGATGAATCTACGTCACGGATCGTTCACGATACTCTGGGTACTGTTGGTGCTCGCGTTATCACTTACCCCCGCACGGGCCGCCGAGACCGTTACCTTTTGGACCCAAAGCGCGACCAACCAGACTCTGTTAGATATCCTGGACGAGTTCACACAGGAGACAGGTATCGTCGTAGAACTAAGGGCCATCGGTTGGGGCACCGACGAACTCGTCGTGGCGGCCGCAGCCGACGCGTCCCCCGACGTGTGGACCCACGGTGAAGCGGCCCTTGGTTTCTTTGCGTCCAGCGGTCTAGTCTCCCCACTGACTGCGCACGTAGATCGATGGCCGTTTGCTAAGGACATGGCCCCGCAAGCACGCCAAGCACTCGAGTACCAAGGGGAGCTGGTGGCCCTGCCGTTTCGCGGCTACGCGGTCCGGGATCTCTTATACCGAGCAGACCTCTTTGAAGAGGCAGGTTTAGGCGCCGACAACCCACCCATTCACTGGGAGGATCTCATTGCGTACGGGAAAAAGCTCGTAAAACTCTCAAACGACGGAGCCATGGCCCGCAGCGCGATCAACCAGGGCGACCGCCAGATGTTCTTTATGTTCATGAACCAGTCGGGGTCGACACTCTTCGAAGAAGGTCGACCGATGCTCGATAGCCAAGCCGCAGAACGAGGGCTCGCATTCCTCGTGGACCTCATTCATCAGCATCGACTCGTCGATCTCGGTTTTAGCGCCAGAATCCTCGACGGTACCTCAGCCATTGAATGGGCCGGTGCGAGTCACTTTGCCCGCGCGACATCGGACATCGCACCCATGTTAAAGGTTGCGACGTTCCCGTACTCTGACCAACCTGCTACGTTTGGCGCAGTCGATTTCTTGGCGCTCTCACCCAGTGCCAAGAATCCCGTGAACGGACTGGCCCTCCTTGAGTACCTCTTGCACCCCGATCGCCAAGAGCGGCTGAGTCTCGATGCCGGCCAGGTACCCATTTACGGTCAAGCCGTCAACTGGGATTGGGTGCGGGACTCGAGCTACATGCCCCACTTTATTCAAGCGATCAATCACGTCAAGTACCAGGGGTACCCGGCTGAAACCTTCTTTGAGGTGCGGGATGCGATCACCGAGGCCGTCACAAACGCCGTGAATCTCGCGGAAGAGCCGCGCAACGCGCTACTTCAGGCGAATCAAAAGATCTTCGGAATCCTCGGTCAGTAACGCGGCGCTCTTCACTGTTTGTTGCCGTAAGAGAAGCACCGGGAGCCCAGCACGATTCCAGCACTCTCCCGGTGCTTCATCCTGGAGGAGGCAGCTCAACTCGTGGCGATCAAAGCAACTGGGAATTTTGAGGGCGGCAACGCTCTCGTGGAACGCATAACAACTGAATCTGACGGTGCAACGGTCTACTTCGCCGCGCAACATAAGCGCGGTGGGCCCCAAGCCCTCTGGTTTTACCTTCGCGTTGACGGCGTGACTGGACAACGTTTGCGCTGTGTTCTGACAAACACGTCGCAAACCTTGGGCGGAGCCGATGGATGGGCGCGCAACGCACCCGTTTATCGCTTGGGCCGTGGACCGTGGCACCGCGTAGAACACGCGGAGATCTGGACCGACGGGCATCTCGTGCCCCATGCAATCTTTACGATCGACGTCTCATCAGCCAACGGTGAGCCGGTCGAACTGGCGGCATGCTACCCATACCTGTCGGAGGATCTAAATCGCACTCTCTCTGCTGACAAGGTCAGGGAGACGTGGTCGACGGCGTCGATTGGTTACACGCCCGAAGGACGTCCGCTACGCCGACTGTACAACACCCTCGGGGACGCGGAGCGCACCCTGCCAGGAGTCTTCTTGATCGCTCGGCAGCACAGCGGCGAGACGCCGGGGAGTTGGATGCTCGATGGCATCCTGCGTTATCTGAGCGCTCCCCAAGGAAGCTCCATCTCCCGCGGAATGTGTGTCTGGAGCGTACCGATTGCCGATCCGGACGGCGTGGCGGATGGCGCCTACGGAAAAGACCAGTTCCCTTGGGATCTCAATCGTGCCTGGGGGCGGCCGATCAGGCCGGAGACCCATGCGATCCAGTCCGACGTCGTCAGGTGGACGAGACGGTGTAAACCTGTGATGATCGTGGATCTTCACGCCCCCGCCCACCAAGAAAAGGGATTCTACTTTTGGGCGCCCACGGCCCCCGCGTCCATCGCGCGAGTCACCCACAAGGTGGCAGAACGCTTTCGTGAGCGAGTGCCCGAACCTTTGCGCGGGACCGAGCCTGCCTTTCGACGGTGGGGCGTGACGGACACAAGCGTTCAAAAAGGGCAGAGTTGCATCAGCTATGGGGTTGAAACGTTGGGTTATCCGACGGCCACGTTAGAGATGTCGTATCAGGGGCCGGATGCTGATTCGTTTTACTCGCAGGAGGATTATCGATTGCTGGGTCAAGTACTGATCGAGACACTTTACGAGATTGCGACGTCTGAGCCGTAGTACCGCGAGTCTTAGACGGAATAGCCCCGTCGGCCACACCGAAACCCAATCAAACACTGCGTTCCGGAAATTCGACCGACGGAACATTTTCCACCTCGTAGGTCAAAATGGCAATTATTCCCCTTCAGGGTTTGCTGCTGTCTCGGCTACGATCGCGTCGACTTGGCGTGCAATCTCTGGTAGGATCGCCTGTGCTGCGACCTCGCCACTGAGAATCTGCGAGATGGCTGGATTCACAACACTTCGCCAGATGTTGCTGTAGTCAGGCGGATACCGGTCAATCGATGCGTACTCGTATGCCAGAGCCATCTTAGCCTTGTTCTGCATGGCCTCCGGATTAGCGAAGTTCAGTTCGCCTGGGCTTAATCGGATCCAATGTTCATTGAGGGCCGGTAGGCTAACTCCGCCGTCGCCGAGTGCAAGGAGCTGCAGTTGGGTCTCAAACGATGAGAGGAACTTGAGTACTTCCCAAGCCTTATCGGGATTAGGCGCTGTGACGGGAATCGCCCAACCAGCGGTGGCACCGCGAGCGACCTTGTGCCCAATTGGCCCAGTGGGTATGAGTTCGATGTCCCACTCATCTGTCATGATGTGGCCAGCCGACGTCAAGTAGTGAGGCCAATTTAGATTCATACCGATTTGACCGTGCACCCAACGCGGCATATCACCGCCACCACCCTGACTCCCCACGACACCGTGGACAAGGTGAAGATCAGCCAGCCACTCGAATGCTTCGATGCTCCTAGGCTCTCCGAGATTAGAGCGCCTCCCGTCCTCCGACATGAAATTGACGCCCCACAACCGCCACACATACTGCCTCAACACGCCGGTGTGCAGACCCCATTGATCGATCTCGCCATCGCCGTTGCGGTCCGTGGTCAGCGTTCGGGCAGCGTCAACCATATCATCGAGGTACCAGTCCGGTGTCGGTTGACTCACTCCGTGACGTTCGAAGAGCTCGCGATTGTATCCAAGCAAGATCGTGGTGAACTGCCACGGAAAGCCCGTTATCTCCCCATTGGGTCCGGTGTAGAAGCGCATGACCTCCTCGGGGAAAATACTTAAGTCAAAACCGTCACGCTCAATATACGGGCGCAAGTCGAGAAAGACGCCCTGGTTGGCGAAGTCACGGTGATAATCTTGATGTGTGGTGACAAGGTCCGGCGCAACGCCCGAGGCTACGGCTACCAGTAGCGCTTCTCCGTGCCGTACATTGCGCGTCTCAAGAGAAAGGGTGACGTCTGGGTTCGCCTCTCTGAACGGATCAAGGATCTGGTTGGCACGCTCGTACCCCGCACCACCCGCCCAGGTCCAAAATGTGATCTCTTGAGACCAACCGACACCTGTGCTTAGAACCACGATTAATGCCGCTAGCAAGAAGTACCGCACGATAACGAATCCCCCCATATGCATGCTGATATTGTACGCTCTTACGCTCTCCGAGCCGTTGACTCTCATATTAGCGCACACCAAAATTAACATATTGGGATTATATAGATATTTTGCAATACATGTCAACCTCATGGGGGTTACCGGGTGCGGCCTACTCCAAAAAGCGACTCCTTAACTCCGGTGTCGGAATGCGGCACGTATCGGACTTCCCAAACCAAGCGTACCGATTGCGGGATATCCAATTGTAGACGGCGTCTCGTATCGGTTTGGGCACCATGATGAATACGTACAGAAGTTTCCATGGAGCAGGTAATCGAGCGGCAATGCGGAGTGCGGCCGAGGAGTGTGTAAAAAGCCGATCGCCCTCAACGAGTACAACGGACTGATAAGCATCAGTGGAGAACCCGAATCGAGCGAGCAATTCATGACCGAGAGACGATTGCAGGGACGCGAAACGGAATACCTCACCCGGATCCCGATCGATGATAAAGTTGACGGAAGCGTTGCAAAGGTTGCATACGCCGTCAAAAAGGATGATCGGCGACTGGTTGCGAACCATATGGGTCCCCCCCCACGGCCATCACTCATTACTTCTACACGTTTATCAGTGAGTTCCTTTGATAGAGTACGGCCGGGGAGCGCCATGGACCGTGCCTTCGATTCGTCAAGTACAACTCGTCAAGTACAAATCGCCAACCACAATGTCTTGCAACCCGGTGGTGGCTCAAAAGAAAGGAGCCCCACATCGTTTGATGTGAGGCTCATAAAAGTGTGTCGGCAACGAGCTACGCTCCCACGCCTTCAGCTGGCCTTTGCTACGCAAAGTCTCAGCTGTGGCACCGGTCGCCCCTCGCGGGGCAACCCGGTGGTGGCTCAAAAGAAAGGAGCCCCACATCGTTTGATGTGAGGCTCATAAAAGTGTGTCGGCAACGAGCTACGCTCCCACCGGGTTGCCCCGGCAGTACCATCACCGCT
>JAWLDA010000024.1:0-22452 GCA_041686855.1 Limnochordia bacterium | reverse complement strand
AGGATAGTGGGTTCGAGTCATGATCTGGTCTCTCTCCTGTCTCTTTGACTCTACCCGAACTAAGCTCATGTGTCCAAATCGGTTAGGGGGCTAATGTGCATTCGCTCACGTCGAGGTCGGCACATGGTCCTTGATCATCAAAATCTTGGATTCCGACGGAAAGCTCCTTGCTCAAAGCAAAGCTGTCGAGGTGACCGTCACCGAAACCGAGACTCAACGGATCGAGGACATTACGATTTACAAAGACGACAACGGACACGTCCGGATTGTGGTGGGCGCCCTCGGGTTTGGCTCGATCAAAGTGCATTCTTCGCCGAGCCAGGGCGAGATCTTCCTAGATGGGCAGGGGACCGGCGAGATCACCCCAGGGGAGCTCAAGCACGTTGTGGTCGGTACATACGACGTGACGGTGCGTTTCCCGGGCATGGTGGACGCGACTCGGTCCGGCGTGGAAGTTAAGGCCGGGGAAACGACGGAGGTCATCTTGACGCTTGATGACCGGCAACTGTCGGGTCGTGTCCTAAAGAGCCGTGGTGGCGCCGTCGTTAAAGGCGCTACGGTGGACGCGCTCATAGCAGGAGCGGATCAAGTCGTCTCAACCACGACGACGGACGACAACGGGCATTATTACTTTCCCGAACTCCCGTCGGGTCTCTACGACATCCGAGCGAGCAAAGAGGGCCATGCAACCGGATTGCGCCAGTCAGTCTCGGTGTCGGAGAGGAGCGCTTCGGTCGTCGATCTGATCGCTCGGGGACTTTTCGACAAGAGTAAATCGGCCCATCCGCCTCGCGTTAAGGTTTACGGTCTTGAGGCCGGCGCCATGATAAGTGACGAGACCGACGTGGTAATCACCGTCAATGGTGACTATCCGGTCGAAGAGATTCAAGTCCGATTTGGTCATGATGACTTGGATCCTGATGATCGTGTGGAATTGCGCGATCGCTATGAGCTTGCGATCGATCCTTATGTTTTTCCAAATGGTGAGACCTCTCTTAATATCGTTGTGTACGACGTACAGGGCAGTCGCTCCGAACTTCGGGTTCCCTTTATAATCGTCGGGGAGCCACTTGCTCCGATCCTCAATACGTCCCTCACTGCGTATACCGCATCGGATGATCTCGGGCTTTTCGCTCAGGAATCCGAACTCCAAAGCAAACGCCTACTTAGGGGTGAGCGCCCAGGACTAACGGGGCTTTATCAGGCGATGGATCGATCGGGCGCGACGCTATCTTCCATGCGCGCCGACACAACAATCTACATTGTCTTCGACTGGGAGGGTCACCCTGACGCTTTCGCTTATGACATTCAGCGGAGTTGGGACGCGAGTGGACCTTGGACGACGGTTAGTACGACCCCCTGGGCGGCGTACACCGACGTCGCCGCCTCCCTCGAACCCGGTCGCCAAACATTTTACAGAGTTAGGCCGGTCGGTCCCTTCGGCGATAAGGGCCCTTGGAGCGCTCCGGTGAGTGTGACCCCGCTCAAGCGGCTTGAAGTTAACCTCGTTGCTCCGTCCGACGGCCAACGGGGTGTATCCCTCTCGCCGACCCTTACTTGGGAGCACAATGATGTCGGCGAAAATATCTATTTCGAAGGCTTCGTCCATGGTGTGACAGACGCCTATTACGGAGGCGTATCGGAGCCGTACCTGTGGTCGTTTTGGGGTGAAAACTTCACGGAGATTAAGTACAACGAGAATGGGACGGCTTACGATCCCTTGTTAACGCCCGCTAAGGAGTATGAGTGGGACATTGAGTACGCAGAAGCGTACAAACTCTATTCCTATCGCTCCGAAGCTTATAGTTTCGGGGGAGGCGCTAGTGCGTTTGGTGGTACTCGGTCAGGCTCGAACAATGGCAGTTTCACCTTTACAACGACACGTTCCGACGTATCCGAAATTGGCGACTGACGCCTTCCGGGTGATTCATTGACGCATCGACGTTAGCGATTATGTGTTTCACACTAAAGGGGTTTAATGGTAATGTGGCGTCATTTAGTAATGCTCTTGGCCATAACGTTTACCTTTGCGGGGTGTCTGGGTCTCCCGTTCTTTCAGGGGACATCGGGAACAGGCGTCCAAGACGGTCTCCCCATAGATAAAGAACTGATAATCCCGAAAACAGACGCAGAGCTTTCGTCTCATGTGCCCGGTGAGCTCCTTGTCAGACTGAATAAAGGCGTGAGTGAGGCTTCAGTGCTTGAGGCCGTCGATGGGACGATCACGGGCCGACTCGATTCCATTAACATGGTGCGCATCAGCTTGGCTGGAGAGGAGCGGTCGGTCACCGACGCATTGCGAACGCTTCAACGCGTCGCCGGGGCGCGCTGGGCCCACGCCAACCAGACGGGATACGCGCTGTTTGAAGAGAACGTGACCGACGAAGCGTATGTAAACGGGCAGCAGTATGGCCCTCAAAAGATTGGCGCCGAAGTGGCGTGGGACGAGGGAATAACCGGGGAGGGCGTGGTCATTGCGATCGTCGATAGCGGGGTCGATGTTGACCATCCTGATCTCGTCGAAAGGATGCTTGTAGGGTACAACGTAGTCGACGATTCAACAGACGTTACGGATTTTCAGGGTCACGGAACGCATGTGGCAGGGATCGCCGCAGCCAGCCGCGATGGTGAAGGAATGGTGGGAGTGGCACCGGAGGCGTCCATTCTCCCAATCAACATTATAGGCCCGTACACAGGAATCTCGGATTTCGCCATTGCTTACGGCATCCTGGTTGCGGTGTATCCTGAATTCGTTGGGCTTCCTGAGAGCAGCAAGGCTGATGTCATCAATCTCAGCCTGGGGGGACCCTTTTACTCCCAGGCGGTGCAGGACGCCGTCAATGAGGCGATTCAACAGAACGTGGTCGTCGTTGCGGCGATGGGCAACGATTCGAAACAGGTGATTCAGTTCCCGGCTGCGTTTGAGGGTGTGATCGCGGTGGGCGCTACTGATCCCAACGACGCTCGAGCATCGTTCTCCACTACGGGACCTCATATCTCCGTCTCGGCGCCGGGCGAGCGCATCTTCTCCACGCGTCCCTTCAACGAATACGCTCGCTTGGACGGAACCTCGATGGCAACCCCGCATGTCGCGGGCGCCGTGGCGCTCATTCGCGACAAGTACGAGGGAATGAGTCCCAGTGAGGTTAAATACCTGCTGGAGCAGACGGCAAGCCACAAAGGAGCATTTGATAAGGAGCTCGGCTACGGTCGGATCGATGTGGCTGCGGCCCTAGGGATTACTATTGGCGAGGACTATTGGAACACGGGATCGATAAAAGTGACTGTGACAGCCGCCGATGGAGAGGGGGGCGTTCCCGTCCCCATGGCCGACGTCATCCTGCTTCATGACGATCATCCTCCGCAAAGCGTGAGGACTGGGACACTCGAAGGGGTGGAGGGCGTTGCTTGGTTTTACGATGTGCCGGAGGGAACCGGATATACCGTCCGTGTGACCGATCTCGATGGTGCTGTCCAAAGTGAGGAAGAGATTGTGGTTGTTGCCAACCAGAGCACCGAGGTCGAGATAGCGTTTGGATCTTCGGATGAATGATACGCGAAATCGTGAACGAAGGCGGGACTACGATTCCTCCATATTTTTGCACGAAGCTGATTCTAATCGCATCGATGGTAGGACTAGCGTGTGCCTTTAGCTTCAGCGTGCCCGGTACGTTCACGGAGAAAGCGTGGGCATGGGAGGCTGGGGGAGTCGTGAAGGAGCCCGTGGTTGAGATCGCAGTGGTATTCGCGAGAGGTGTAAGCCGGGACTTTGCGGCAGTGATCGCAAGTTTCACTGGTTCGGAGTTGATCCGTGTTACGGAGGGCGAGGGCGCACTCATGGGCGCCCTCGCTATTCCTGAGCGAGAGCGAGGACGGTATGTAGATCTCTACTGGGCACTACCGCATACGAGTTTAACGGAGCGTGCTGCGAAGCCGGAGGCCCAGCGACGAACGAGCGACACTCGTGAATATGGGGAGCTTATTGTCACCTTCAAGGACCTCTCGCCTAAGTTGATCCCCGCCTTTGAAGCGGTCTTTGGAGTTCACGTTGAAGAAGGCATCACGCATTTTAATGCGTACCTGATACAAGGCCCTCCAGAGTTGATGGAGGTGTATGCTTCAACGCTAATCCTCTCGCCGGTGGTCGGTTCTGTTGAACGGAATACGTCGAACAAGCTGTTTTAACCGGTACGTGATCAAGAGCGAAGAACCGAGCAATCCGATCGGAGCTCTGCTACCGAAAACACTTAGCCGTTGCGCTAAGTGTTTTCGTGTGATACGCTCACCTCATGGAACAGTGCACAGAGCAGCTAGACGATATCTTTCATGCGCTTGCGGATCCCACTCGTCGAGCCGTATTGCGGCGCCTAGGTGAAGCCCCTGCAAGCATCAGCGACCTGGCGAAGCCATTTGAGATGGCTTTGCCGTCGTTTATGAAACACATCCGTTGCCTTGAGGAAAGCGGATTGATTCGGACGCACAAGGAAGGCCGCGTGCGGACCTGTGCCATTGAAAAGAAGCAATTTGCTGTAGCCGAAGCATGGCTATCCGCACAACGTGCTCTCTGGGAAGGTCGCACCGACAGGCTCGAGGAGTTTGTCACCACTGCTTCAAAAAAGGAGAAATCGGAATGACTCTATCTTTTGATCCGTCTCTCGACCTGACAATATCTCGAGTCATCCAGGCGCCGCGTTCGGTCGTTTGGAGTGCTTGGACGGACCCTGCGAGTTTCGAGCAATGGTGGGTCCCAGCGCCGGCCAAATGCAAAGTCCTGGAAATGGATCTCCGTCCCGGGGGCGCTTTCCGAACTCAAATTAGCGAAAACGACGGCGATTTCATGCCACATATGAGAGGGTGCTTTCTTGCCGTCGACGATCTCGAGCGGATCGTCTTTACAAATGCGTTGGTCGGAGGATGGAGGCCTGCCGAAGAGCCGTTTATGACCGCGATCATAACGCTTCAAGACCATCCGATGGGAACCAATTATGGCGCTCATGTGATGCACAAGAACAACGGTGATCGAAACATGCATGAGGAACTGGGCTTCTTTGATGGATGGGGTAGCGTGATCGATCAACTGGCCGAATTCGTAGAGCGACAGCCGTAACAGGAGAACAGGAGAGCCGAAGTGAACGTGGAGAGTCGTTATCACGTCGAGCTCGGTTGAAAAAGGAGACAAGGAACATGAAGAAGCCGAGGAGGTAGCCCAGCTAAAAGCACAGGAACTTCGGTTAAACCGATGCCTACCGCTTCAGGAGAGGTATTAGTATACGCAGTCGTTGTCCCGCTTGGGAGGCCAATATGATGACCATGACTCTAACAGAGGCGCTTAAGGAGCTCGAAACGCTCGGGAACGAGAAAATGGAGCGATAGCCGATATAAGACTAAAGGGAGACAAACGATGCGCATCTACGTAACGAGTATCCTGGTTGACGACCAAGATAAGGCGCTTAAGTTCTACACAGAAGTCCTCGGTTTTTTGAAGAAGACCGAGATCCCGATGGGCGAGGACCGTTGGCTGACAGTCGTGTCGCCCGAGGATCCCGACGGAACGGAACTATTGCTTGAACCGGACAGACATCCCGCTGTGAGACCCTTTAAACAGGCCTTGGTGGAGGATGGCATTCCATTTACATCTTTCGCTGTCAACGACGTGAATGTTGAGTACGAACGGCTCCGTGCAGCGGGGGTTCACTTCAACCAGGAGCCGATTGAGATGGGACCGGTCACTACGGCCGTCTTCGACGATACATGCGGCAATCTTATCCAGATCGTGACCAAGAAATAAAGCAATTTGGCGGCTTTGTAGCCCTGTATCCCGGGCCGAATAGTGACTCCTCGTTTTGGGCACCCTTCCAGCGACGATGTAATCAGAAGACCATGACTGAATCGGATGCAGAGGTGCCTAGACATGAAGATTAGCGAGATCATGACGAAAGAAGTTCGGACTTGCCCACCGGAAGCAAAGCTAACCGACGTAGCAAAAGTGATGGCCGATCTTGACTGCGGGTGTGTTCCAATCACCCAGGGGCAAACGTTGGTTGGAGTTGTCACAGACCGGGACATTGCGTTAAGAGCGGTCGCTCAGGGAAAGGATCCGAATCAGACGACGGCGGCGGAGTGCATGAGCAAGAGCGTCGTGTGGTGCTCACCAGAGACGGATGCCCAAGAAGCGGCAGACATGATGGCTGAAAGGCAGATTCGGCGGCTTTGTGTTTGTGAGGGTGAGAGGCTGGTAGGTATTGTCGCCCTAGGCGACTTAGCCACAGTAGATATTCATGTAAACGAAGCGGGTGCCGCCCTTTCCAGCATTTCGGAGCCTGCGTATCAAGGGGCCCATTAGGGGATTCGGTGTTACATATGGCAACTTGGCGAGGGGCGTAGCTCGCTCCCTCGTCAAGGATGTCGTTCCTCAATGTTCCCGATTCCCCGTAGAGTTAGACTAGAAATTCCCTCCCAATGAGTCATCGACGCGTGAACCACGTGATTCTCAACTCCTAGAGTTTAATTGCCAAGGAACGCAACACCGTGTCGAGGAAGTCCGTTAATGCCATTTGGACGGCCCATTTTGGTGGCAGAGATCTAATTCGCGCGTTTCTACTTAAACCTTTGGAGGCATCATGTGATGGGAGCGGCAAAAGCAAAAGTGATCCCCGAAACTAACAAGCAGATCGGTTTCGTACCGCTATTTCGACCAGAAGAGGGCGAGACGATCGTGAAACCCGAAGGCGAAGGCGAAGGATACTGGGTTGGAGCTCCAAGCGTAGCCTTCGATACCCAGGCGGAGGCTTTCTATCTCTCCTACCGGGTCCGCAGGCCAAGGCCTGAACGAGGAGTCGAAACGCGGATCGCTTGCAGCCAGGATGGCGTTCATTTTGACGATGTGTGGTCGTTGCACAAGAGTGAATTGAACTCCGATTCGATCGAGCGGTGTGCCTTGAAACGAGGACTCGACGGAGTATGGCGGCTCTATATCAGCTACGTCGACCCGGCAGATAGCCGTTGGCGCACGGATGTGATCGAGTCAGATTCTCCAACGACATTTGCGGCCAAAGATAGAAGAAAGGTTTTCGTGGCCGCTGACATCAACGCCGAAGGGGTCAAGGACCCGATTGTCTACACGCTAGGACACCGGTACTACATGATCCTGAGCTATGCACCGACCCCGAAAGCTGAAGTCGATGGTGAGAGAATGCATGGTACCGCTGACATTTACAATACCGGCGTCACCAAGTCTCACACCGGTCTAGCTGTCAGCTCCGATGGCGTCCACTTTGATTGGCAAGGCGACATCATGTCCCCGACTGAAGAGGGATGGGACTCATATGCGGCTCGAGTCTCGACCATAGTCTACAATCCGCCCGTTTTCACCGTGTTTTACGATGGTTCCCAAGATGTAAGCGAGAATTACGAGGAGCGGACGGGCTTGGCCATCAGTAAGGACCTGCGCGAAGTGAAATCGCTCACTCCTGACGGACCAATTCTCGTTTCACCTCACAACACTGGCTCGCTGCGTTACTTAGATGCCTTACCTTTTGCAGACAAGATCCACTACTACTACGAGTACGTTCGAGCTGATGGTTCGCACGAACTGCGTTTGAACGTGGTTAACAGGTAGTTAGCGGCGCTGCCCGGCGGCCAACGGCATCGACGGCGGCCAAAAACGACAGGCGCTCTTCCCACTCTCATTATATTAGACGCCCCCCAAAATTCTAAGCCTTGTATTCGACTCTCCTGAAGGCTACAATGAGTTTCCTTCGGTGTCTTAGCGTTATCGACCATCGGGGTGTGTCCTGAGGTCCAATGAAACGCTGCGACATTCTCTTAAGAACGGCTGAGGAGGTAGCAGATGGACTGCTACGTGTTGGATATTCAGGAGATAGATGAGACGCAGGGCGCGGTCGTTGGGGGCAAGGCCGCGCACCTGGGCGAGCTTTCGCGGATCGAAGGCTTAAGCGTGCCGGCTGGCTTTTGCGTGACCACGGACGCTTTCCGGCGGATCATGGCGAAAGCGCCGACGATTCAGGATCGGCTCGATCGGCTGGCGTGCCTGAAACCGGACGACCGGGAACCGATCCGCTCGGTCAGCGCCGAAATCCGCCGGGCCATCGAGGAGATTGACATCCCCGACGATCTGGCGGAGGCGATTACCCGCCCGCTTGCTCGACTAGGTGAGCAAGCCGCATACGCCGTCCGATCCAGCGCGACGGCTGAAGACTTGCCGACGGCCTCCTTCGCGGGCCAGCAGGACACCTACCTGAACGTCGTGGGCCCGGCGGCGATTCTCCAACACCTCCGCCGGTGCTGGGCTTCGCTCTTCACTGAGCGGGTCGTGACCTATCGCCTGAGAAACGGTTTCGACCACCGGAACGTTCACATGGCCGTGCTTGTGCAACAGATGCTCTTTCCGCAGGCAGCCGGTATCCTTTTCACGGCCGACCCCGTCACGGGCAACCGGAAGGTTGCCTCCGTAGAGGCTGGCTTCGGCTTGGGCGAGGCCCTGGTCTCCGGCCAAGTGAACGCGGACGTCTATAAAGTGCGGGACGGTGAGGTCGTCGCCAAGGCGGTTGCCAAGAAGCGGCTTGCCATCCACGCCTCACCGACAGGCGGGACTCAGAAAAAGGCGGTCGAGCCGGAGCGGCAGGAGCAGCCGGCGCTAACGGATGTGCAAGTCGTGCGCCTCGCGGAACTCGGTCGAAGGATTGAAGCACACTTCGGCTGCCCTCAAGACATTGAATGGTGCCTAGTCGACGATGATTTCTACATCGTTCAGAGCCGGCCGATTACCACCCTTTTCCCCATCCCCACGGTCGGCGACCGAGAAAATCACGTCTACGTCTCCGTCGGCCACCAGCAGATGATGACCGACGCGATGAAGCCTCTCGGGATCTCCGTGTGGCAGTTGACGGCTGGAAGGCCCATGTACGAGGCGGGCGGGAGGCTATTCGTCGATGTCACCCGGATCCTGGCTTCGCCTGCAAGCCGCGCTGGCTTCCTGGACATGGTGGGCAGATCCGACCCTCTGATCGAGGACGCACTGCAAAGCATTCTCGACCGTGACGACTTCATCCCGTCGCTTTCGGACGAGGCTCCTGGCGGGGCGCCGGTTGGCGAACCGCCGGCTCCGATTGAGACCGATCCGGCAATCGTCGCCGGGCTAATCGAGCGCGCCCAGACCTCAATCGCCTTCCTGAAACGCGACATTCGGACGAAGTCCGGATCGGAGCTGCTCGACTTCATCATGGCTGACATCCAGGAGCTAAAGCGGATCCTGTTCGATCCGCAGAGCCATCAGGTGATCATGGCGGGAATGCAGGCCACCTGGTGGCTCAACGAGCAGCTACAGGCCTGGCTGGGCGAGAAGAACGCGGCCGACACACTGGCGCAGTCAGTCTCTCAAAACGTGACGACGGAGATGGGGCTGGCGCTTCTGGACGTCGCGGACGTGATCCGCCCGCACCGGCAAGTGGTCGAATTCCTGCAGCAGGTCGAGGTCGAGGACGAGTGGTTCCTGAACGAACTACCCAGCCTCGAGGGAGGGCGGGAGGCGCGAGACGCCATCCGGGGCTGGCTCGACAAGTACGGCATGCGCGGCGTCGGCGAGATCGACATCACGAGACCGCGTTGGAGCGAACGCCCCGGCGCGCTCGTGCCAGTAATCCTAGGCAACATTAAGAGTTTCGAGCCAGGCGCCCGCGAGCGGCGCTTCGAGCAAGGGCGGCAAGAGGCATGGAAGAAGGAGCAGGAGTTGTTCGAGCGCGTTAGGGCCCTGCCCGACGGAGAGCACAGGGCCAAAGAGACCAAGAAAATGATCGACCGGGTCCGGACCTTCATGGGGTATCGGGAGTATCCAAAGTATAGCATGGTCAGCCGCTACTTCGTTTACAAGCAGGCTTTAATGGAAGAAGCCGAGCGCCTCGTTCAGGTCGGCGTGCTTCGTGAGAAAGAAGACATCTTCTATCTTACAATTCAGGAGCTCCACGACGTGGTGCGTACGAATCAGGTGGATGACCAGCTGATTCGCCAGCGCAAGGACGCGTTTGCGTCGTATCAAGCGCTCACGCCGCCACGAGTGCTCACGTCAGATGGCGAGGTCATCACCGGGGCGTACCGACGCAAAAATTTGCCGGACGGCGCGCTGGTCGGATTACCGGTCTCCGCCGGGACCGTCGAGGGAAGGGCGCGCGTCATTATGGACATGGCGGAGGCCGATTTCGAAGCGGGCGACATTCTGGTCACCGCCTACACGGATCCCAGTTGGACGTCCCTGTTCATCTCGATCAAAGGCCTGGTGACGGAGGTGGGGGGGCTTATGACCCATGGCGCTGTAACCGCCCGGGAGTACGGCTTGCCGGCCGTCGTGGGAGTAGAGAATGCCACCCAGCTGATCCGGGATGGACAACGAATTCGCGTGCAAGGGACGGACGGATACGTCGAGATCCTGGGCTAGCAGGTCAGCTAGGGCAGTTAATCAATCTCATCAAGTACAGGACGTTAAATGACAAATTGAATCACGCAAGATGGGGCGATGATATAAGGGATGGAAGCTTCTTTGGAGAAACAGGTATGGGTGCCCGGTGTGTCGCGCCGGTGAAACTGCTATTATGAGTTTACGTGAAAGGGGATCGCCCATGGCTTACTCGAAAGTACGAGTGCCTGAAGACGGTGCAAAGGTTCACATCGACAACGGGAGACTGGTAGTTCCCGACAATCCGATTATCCCTTATATCGAAGGAGACGGGACGGGCCCTGATATTTGGCGGGCAAGTCAACCCGTCTTCGACGCAGCGGTGGAGAAAGCGTACGGTGGCAAGCGCAAGATTCATTGGATGGAAGTGTATGCCGGCGCTAAGTCCTTTGATAAGTTTAACTCTTGGCTTCCTGACGAGACGGTCGACGCCTTTCGGGAGTTTTTGGTCGGGATCAAAGGTCCCTTGACCACCCCCGTAGGCGGTGGCATTCGCTCACTCAATGTTGCGTTGCGACAGACCCTCGACTTGTACGTCTGCCTAAGGCCCGTCCGTTGGTTCGAGGGCGTTCCGAGTCCGGTCAAACGTCCGGACAAGGTGGATATGGCCATCTTCCGGGAGAACACCGAAGACATTTACGCCGGTATCGAATGGCAAGAAGGGACTCCCGAAGCCAAGAAAGTGATCGAATGGCTGCAAAGCGAGATGGGCGTAGACAACATTCGCTTCCCTGAGACGAGCGGTCTCGGCATCAAGCCGGTGAGTCGCGAGGGGACTGAGCGTCTCGTGCGCGCCGCGATCGAGTATGCGATCGAACGGAATCGTTCAAGTGTCACGTTGGTGCACAAGGGCAACATCATGAAGTTTACAGAAGGCGCTTTCCGTGATTGGGGCTACGAACTGGCAAAGAGAGAGTACCCAGGTAAAGTGGTCTCATGGGAAGAGTGCAACGGCAATCCCGGTGAAGGCCAGATTCTCGTAAAAGACGCCATCGCTGATATCTTCCTGCAGCAGATACTGACTCGTCCCGACGAGTTCGACGTGATCGCAACGATGAATCTGAATGGGGACTATATTTCGGACGCTCTTGCCGCACAAGTAGGCGGTATTGGCATCGCCCCAGGCGGCAACGTTAACTACGAGACCGGCCATGCTATCTTTGAGGCAACGCACGGTACCGCGCCGAAGTACGCTGATCAGGATGTGGTCAACCCAGGCTCTGTCATCCTGTCCGGAGAGATGATGCTGCGTCATCTAGGCTGGCACGAAGCTGCGGACTTGATCATCAACGGTCTAGAGAAAACGATCTCCAATAAGACCGTAACATACGATTTCGCCCGTCAAATGGATGGCGCCACCAAAGTGAAGTGTTCGGAATTCGGTGGACTCGTTATTGACAATATGTAACCTCTAGTGAACGTCAGATCAATCGTACCTAGTGGGCCGCGGGAACGCCGTCAAGGTGTTTTCCGCGGCTTTTTGTATACTCTCAGCCTATGCTCTTTCGCGCCGCGTCCCCAGGGATGATCTACTAAGAATCTATTAAGATTCGCCCACTGATTCCTATCTAAGATAGAACGTGGCGCTCCGCACCTAGGGCGAGCGGAGCATCAAGTTGGAGATGCGGGTGAGTCTATATGAAACTATTTGGAACTAACCACTTGCGCAGTGGACGACGGGCAACCGCTCGGCGTGTATCCGCGTTCTTTATCATCTTGGCTCTAACGGTTCAATCCCTCCTGTTCCCTGGGGGAGCCGGGGCGGCCGACGTTCTACCAACCGGTGGCGTGATCCGGTCGGGAGAGGGGGCGATCGGGCCGCCAACCGCAGGCACTCTCACTGTGACGCAGACCGGCGAGCGAATGGTGATCGATTGGGACTCCTTTTCGATCGGGGCGGAGAACTCCGTCCACTTTGATCAGACCTTAGGAGTCAACGGTGTGGCGCTCAACCGCGTTGTGGGAGGAGATCCGAGCGAGATCTTTGGCGATATGACTGCGCCGGGCCAGATTTTCCTCGTCAACCCGCAAGGGATCCTTTTTGGTGAGGGGGCTCAGGTCGAGGTGGGAAGTTTGGTCGCGTCGACACTCTCTATTAGCGACGCCGACTTCATGGTGGGTGACTACACCTTTTCAGACGGGGCGGTGGCCCAAGATATCGTGAATCAGGGTGTGATTCGAGCAGCCGATGGCGGGTATGTCGCCTTGATCGCCCCGCAGATCACCAACGACGAGACGGGGGAGATCACGGCCCGCCTTGGCACAGTCTCGCTCGGTGCCGGAGGGCAGGCTGCACTGCAAATCGTGGGAGATGGATTGGTCGAGGTTGTCGTTAAAGATCCCCATACAGCCGCCCTTTTGGCAAATCGCGGCTCGATGAACGCGGACGGGGGACTCGTCTCGTTCGCAGCAGGGGTTCCAGTGACTGCTACGGTGATAAAACAGTACGGCATCGTTCAGGCTGAGACTGCGGAGCTCAAGAATGGAAAAATCGTGTTATCGGGTGGCGAGCGTGGGCAGATCGAGTTGGGTGGTGGCGAGCTCGCGGCGAGTGGGGAAACCCTTGTGAGAGGCGGGGCCATCAGCGTCACCGGAGACACACGACTGACGAGCCTCGAACGCGTGGTGCTTGAAGGACGCGGCATCCTCCTTGGCGCAAGGTTGACGCAGGAAGGTGACGGCGATTTACTCTTGCGTTCCGGTACCGACGGCACTCAGTTCGGGACGGTCCTCTTTGAGGACGGGAAGGGATACCTGCGCGTCAATGGCTCGGGTGACGTCGAGATCTTGTACAACCCGGCAGACCCAGATGATCCGCTTGGGCCCTTGCGCGGGTACGCCCACCCCACGGACTACAGCCCCTTTGTAGCGTTGTCGGGCGGTACTCTTACATCGTACATGCTGGTTAACGATCATCTGGATTTCGTGCGCATCAGCGAAAACTTGAACGGAACGTATGCCGTGGGACGAGATTTCGATCTCGGCCTCGTAGACGACTTACAATCAATTGGCTCGCCGGATCAGCCGTTTTCCGGAATCTTTGACGGCCGGAGGCACACCATTCACGATGTAACAATCGATCAGGGCGCCTCAAATGATGTGGGTCTCTTCGGACGAATAGGCTCAAGCGGCGTCGTCAGGGATCTCTCGCTCTCCGGTGTCCAAATAAGTGGTCGGGATTATGTCGGTGGACTTGCGGCCGTCAACCTGGGCGTAATCAGCAACGTCTCGCTGGAAGGCACAATCAATGGACATCACTTTCTGGGCGGATTGGTCGGCACAAACGAGGGAACGGTGAGCGATTCATCGACGGCAATCGTGGTGAGTGGTTCAGGAAACAATGTGGGCGGGCTCGTCGGGCAAAACGCGGCGACCGGCCGGGTCGAAAAAACGAGCAGTGCCGGCACCGTTATGACAGAGGGCGTTCGCGCTGGCGGGTTAATCGGAGAGAATTTCGGGACTCTCTCAGGATCAACTTCTGGCGCTAATGTGATCGGGCTCGATCATGTCGGGGGCCTGGCCGGTGCGAGTTACGGTACGATCGCCGATGCTGGGGTCACCGGCAACGTCAGCGGGCGTCACTTCGTGGGCGGACTCCTAGGAACCAACGCCGGAACGTTGAGTGAATCCGAGAGTGCCGGGACGGTGGAGGCGACCGGCAACAATGTGGGGGGCTTGGTGGGTCAGAACACGGCGGACGGTTCGGTGAGCGCCGGGCGAAATTCGGGAACCGTTATCGGTGAGGGCATTCGTGTCGGCGGGGTCGTCGGCGAAAACTTTGGCGCGGTGAGCGGCGTTCGCAACGTCGGAGCGGTAACCGGCTATCAGCACGCCGGCGGACTCGCGGGCGTCAATTACGGCGACGTTTCCGATTCGGTGAGCAAAGGCGCGGTGCACGCCACGACCAGCCACGTTGGCGGCCTCGTCGGCACCAACCGAGGCAGGGTAGACGGAGGGACCAATCAGGGCGACGTTTCGGGTGAATCCAATATTGGGGGCATCGTCGGGGTTAACTACGGAGAGGTCACGCGCACCCAAAACACAGGGACCGTGGAAGGCAGCGAGGGCTCCTACCATGTCGGCGGCTTGGTGGGCATCGTCGAATCTGAGGGGAGTGTCTCCGAGTCAAACGTGTTCGCTGACGTATCGGGAAGGGTGCACGTCGGAGGTCTCGTTGGACTCAACAAGGGAACGGTGAGCCATACGGAAAGCCGAGGGAACATCACCGGCCACGTGAGTGTCGGCGGCCTCATAGGTCTGAATACTGGCAGTGTAAGCGCGTCGTCTTATGATTTCGGCACCGTCAAGGGAATGGAGCGAAACATCGGCGGTCTCATCGGGATGAATGATGGGAACCTGAGCGACTCGCACAGTTCCGGGAGCGTCGTAGGTGAAGGTGGAGCCTATGTCGTTGGTGGGCTGGTTGGTGTGGTCGGGCCCGATGGCCTTGTTTCGAATTCACACAGCATTAGCAATGTGAGTGCTGGAGGCATCAATGTCGGTGGCCTTGTGGGCGAGAACTGGGGCACGATCAAGCACTCGTTCTGGTCAGGCGGGACCGTGACGGGGGGAAGCGATCGCGTGGGGGGACTGGTCGGAAACAACGCCTATGGTGTCGTCGAAAGCTCATACGTCGATGGTCCGACGTTGACCGTTGAAGGCCACGGGGATCATGTCGGTGGTTTGGTTGGCCGAAACATCGAGGGAACTATTCGCGAGTCGCACTTCGGTGGAGGCGTGGTGACAGGCTGGAACGAGAATGTCGGCGGAATCGTCGGAACCAATCTGGGCGACGTGATCGGTTCGTACAGCGAGGGGACCACCAACGGAGGTGGCTCGAGCGTCGGCGGGGTTGTAGGGCGGAATGAAGGGCGTATCCGCGGATCTTACAATCAGGGTAACGTGGTGGGATTGGTTGACACTGTGGGTGGTGTAGTCGGTCTCAACCTCGGCACGGTGACGACATCGTTCAGCGCGCAGCTTAGTGTGTTCGGATACGGCGATCACGTGGGCGGCCTGGTCGGAAGGAATCTCGGGGAGATTAGTGATTCGTACAACGAAAGCCAGGTGACGGGCTTGGCCGAGGGCGTCAACGTCGGCGGTCTCGTAGGCCAAAACGGAGACGATGGCGTCGTGACGCGTTCCTACAACGCAGGGTCAGTGCTTGGGCTGCGTGATCACGTCGGTGGACTGATCGGCGAAAACCTCGGTATGGTGACCGATTCGTACAGCACGGGTACAGTCTTGGGAACCTCTGATGTGGTCGGTGGATTGGTAGGGACTAACTCCGGAGAAGTGAGCGGTTCGTACAGTGAGGGGGATGTCTCTAGCGAAGGCGCCATTGTCGGGGGGCTCATCGGCAGTAACGCGGACGCTGTAATCGATTCTTACAGTAAAGGACGGGTCAGTGGGAAGAGCAGCTACGTCGGTGGTCTCGTGGGCCGCAACGCAGGATTCGTAAGTGGTTCGCACAGTGCAGGAAACGTCAGCGCAGTGGGCAATCACGTCGGCGGTCTGGTGGGTGAAAGCGTGGCGGGTAGCCGGGTCACGCGGGCGTACAGTACCGGAGATGTGTTGACGCAGTCGTTCAGCGTCGGTGGATTGATTGGGACGAATCGAGGCAATGTGAGCGAATCATACAGCCTGGGCACGGTGGTGGGCCACGATCTCAACGTGGGTGGGCTCATCGGTGAGAATTGGGGGCGAGTCGAAACGTCATTCAGTGTAAGCGCGGTGCGCGGCCGAAGTGAGCGAGTCGGCGGTCTCATCGGGAATAATGTCGGCGTTGTACACGCCTCTTACAGCTTGGGTCCCGTGGTAGGAACGGATCATGTCGGCGGACTGGTCGGTCGGAGTGTTGAGGCCTCATCAGTAACAGACTCATTTAGCACAGGTGCAGTGGCTGGCACCGGGCCCAACGTCGGCGGTCTTATAGGATATGGGCCTGGAACGGTTGAGCGCAGCTTTTGGAACGTGGCAACCTCCGGTCGAGGGACGAGCGCCGGTGGGGTCGCTATCGGCATCGGGACCGTAGCGATGACGAATCAAACGACCTACGCGGAGTGGGATCTCGGTGATACCTGGCGGATTGTCGACGGGATCTCATATCCGTACCTCGAGTGGCAATTTGGTGGCGAGGCTCCGACGGTGGTACGCGGCGCCGTACACGATGTGCCCGGCGCGATGGGCGCGGCCGGTGGAATCGGCGTGGGCGTTGCAGTGGACGGTGAGTGGTTGGGACGGACGTACACAGGCGCAGATGGATCCTACTACTTCGCCACTGACCCAAGGGATTCTGGCGTTGTGCTCACGTGGCTGAACTCCGAACGCTTTGGTGGAACTGAAGTCGGCGCGCAACTTGGAAATGCGCTCAAATGGTTGACTCCTGAAGGGCATGCATTGGGGATGGAGATTACCAATGGCCTCCTCCCGATTAAAACAGATGTTTCACAAATGAGTGTAATGGTGACGGACGTGTTGGCTCGCGCTTTGGGGGACCCGGATGCCCGGGAGTCCGAGGTGGCCAACGGGGCCGCTTACACTATCGAGGATGGAGACGTGGTCGTCAAGTCTGGAGTTGACTTGACGATGCACGTGAGCGGGGATCTCGAGGTTGACGCGTCGGTGCACGCGGAGAACGGCACTGTTCTCGTGGTTTCCGGGGGGCACCTCACGATCGATGAGGGTTTCGGCTTCGCAAGCAGTGCCCCCGGGAACGCTGTAGTGCTCGCTGTGGCCGAAAGCTTTAAGAATCATGCCGGGGAGAACGCAATCTCCACGCCCAAGGGGCGCTATCTTGTGTGGTCGCAAAGCCCGTTAAAAGACGACCGAGGCGGCCTCAAGCACGACTTTCGCCAATACCGGGCCCAATACGGTATGAGCGAAGTGCTGGGCGAGGGCAGCGGCTTCTTGTACCAGTATGCACCGGAGGTCGCAATGAGGCTAACGGGCGATATTAGCAAGGTGTACGACGGTGGTGCCGTCGCCCCACTGTCGCCGGGGAACATTACCGTTACAGGGAGTCTGGCGGGCGAGCGGGTGATCGTCTCTGGGCTGCCCACGGAGGGTGAATACGACTCTCCGAACGTTGGAGACGGGAAGCGGGTTACGGCCGATATCACAGGGATCGCAATCGACAGCGTGTTAGACGGAGAGGTCGTCATCTACGGTTACCGGATCACTCCTGGGGGCGGCACCGTGAAAGCTGCGATCGGTACGATCAAACCGGCTCCGCTTAATGTGCGAGTTGTCGACGCTTCTCGGGTCTTTGGCGAAGAGAATCCAACCTTTCGCGTCTCCGTCGACGGCTTCCGGTTGGGAGATGACGAGAGTGTCCTCGATGGAACCCTGACATTTGCAACACTTGCAAATCCTACATCCCTGCCGGGCGCCTACCGTGTCGCCGCCTCAGGCTTGAGTGCAAGAAATTACACGATCTCCTACTCCGACGGTATGCTCACGGTGACGATTCCACGGGATAACCACTTTCGCATCCCCGGACTTACGGACGACGTTTACCGTTCAATTCTGAGTCACTTTTACCAGACCGCCCTGAGAAGCTCGGGGGATCCTGATGCGGAGTAAATTGATTGCCGTCAGATACGACTCGTTGGGGGTTGCGTTTGTTATGGGCTGGAATGGAAACAGGAACGGTAGGATCGTGGGCGTCATTCTGGCCGTGATGACTCTCATTTCAGGATTCAACGGACTGGCGTTGGGCGCGGATTCGGACGAGCGGCCGCAGTCGCACACAAATGATGTGCTTTTATTCTGGGTGAAGGAGCTTGTATTCACTGGAAACACCGTTTTCACCCAGGAAGAATTGGCTGACGTCGTCTCTGGAGCCGCAGGTCGCGAGTACACGGTGGAGGGATTGCGGGAGATTGCGGCCAGCGTCACAAGACACTATGCAATGAGCGGCTACCCATTGGCGGAAGCTTACCTCCCTCCCCAAGAGATCCAAGATGGCGTCGTTGAGATCAGCGTGATCGAAGGAAGCTATGGGCGGGTCTCGGTACAAAACAATGCGGGATTGCGAAAACAGGTTGCGCAAGGGCTCCTCGACCCTCTCGAGCCGGGGACGGTCATCAAGACAGCGACGCTGGATCGAGTTATACGCCTGCTTAACGAGACCCCGGGTGTCAGGGCCCGCGCGGAGCTCTCACGCGGCACGGAGCCTGGGGCTTTTGACCTGTCCGTTTATTTGGCGGAGGGGACTCAGTGGACGGGGAGTCTTACGTTCGACAACTTCGGCAACGAGCATCTCGGAGCGACGCGAACGACGCTGGTCGCTGAACTCAGAAACCCCAGGGGGTGGGGAGATCTCGCAAGCGTCCAAATCATGCGTTCGGGTGACGGCTTAGTGCACGGACGCCTTGCCTATTCGGCACCGGTGAACGACGGCCCACTGCGGGTGGCGGTATCTGGATCTACCTCCAGATACGATTTGGTCGGACCCTTTGACGCCTTGGACGCAGAGGGCAGGACCGTTCAGTGGAGCCTCGCTGCGCATTATCCGTACCTACGCACGTCCGAGGCGAGGATCGACGTGGGGGCGGGGTACGACGTCAGACGCATGGAGGACGCTCTCTTCGGCGACATAACGACGCGACGCGCTGGGGTAGCGAGGGTGAGGACCACCGGCGAACGACGGATAAACATCTTTGCCGGAGGGGTCGACCGGTTCTCACTCTCTGTCTCCTCCGGGAATCTGGAGATACTCGATCCGGACGTTTTGGCACAAGACGCCGCGGGGGCGCAGACGGCAGGGCTGTATTCCATTGCAAATGGCGATTTTGAAAGAACCGTTGCCCTAAGTCGTACGACCTCTCTGGTGGGCATGATTTCCGCTCAATGGGCGTCCAAGAATCTTCATAGTTCAGAGAGGTTTGTACTGGGTGGGGCCAATCGCGTCCGAGCTTATGGGGCCGAGGAGGCCACGGGCGACGAAGGATGGGTGGCTAGGGCCGAGGCTCGCTTTCACGCTCCCTTTGGGATGGAACACTCTCCGCATTTATCACTCTCAGCTTTTGTTGACGCCGGGGGCGTCCGAGTGAGCAAGCGACCGTGGGTTGATGGGCCTACAGTACGTACGCTTGTTGGCGTGGGTGTGGGGCTCCATTATTCAGAAGACCCGTTCCAAGCGAAAGTGCAGTATGCCGTCCCACTTACAGTGTCTCAGACCGCAAACGTCCGTCCTCGGATACTGCTCACAGGGAGTTATCGGTGGTAGTCTCCCATAGTTATCCAAGGGAGTTCCTCAACCGTCGCTACCAGGGCTTTTAGCAGGGTGGGCGTTGCTCACACGGAATCTCTAACGTATGAGGTCTCCTACGGTTTTGATCGTCGACGACGATCCTGATACACGTCAGCTGATTTGTTTACACATCGAAGAAAGCGGTATGCGCGCTCTTGAAGCGCGTTCGGGCTCTCAAGCCATCCAAGTGTTGCACTGCGAGCAGGTGGATCTTATCGTCCTGGACTTGATGATGCCCGATCAAAGCGGCATTGACGTCCTAAAGTTTATGCGGGACGCTTCTTTGCAAACTCTTGTTATTGTCGTCAGTGCCAAACGTACGGAGACCGATAAGGTTACGGTACTCGACCTCGGCGCCGACGATTATATGACCAAGCCTTTTAGTCCGCGGGAGCTGGTCGCGCGTGTGAAGGCCAACTTAAGACGTTTTGGCAAGCACGTCTTTGCAGATGAGCACAAGATCCGCGCCGGCTCCCTCGTCCTCGACACTGAGAATCTGGTGTTGCACAAGGGGGAGCGCATCATCAGGTTGACGCCGATCGAATGCTCCATCCTTGCCCTTTTTATGCGTCATCCCGATCGGGTGCATACGAAGGCGGAGATCTCCATGAGCGTTTGGAACCACAATCAATACGACAGCAATACGATCAGCGTCTATATTAATCAGTTGAGGAAGAAAGTCGAAGATGACCCCTCTAACCCGGTTCACATTCAGACGGTATGGGGAATCGGATATCGCTTTGCGTGGGGGCCCCCATGAGCATTCGCACTAAGCTTTGGATCTACTTCATCGTCTGCTCGATCCTGTCGACCATCCTATTCGTTGTCGGTGCGTTGGTTTTCGGGAGCATCACCTTTCCAGGCCAAAACCTCAATTCACTTGATGCAATTCGCAAAGAGGCTCTTTCGGCCATTGATAAGGTCGACCCTGCGTATCACGGCGGGGTGGAATTCGTGTTGGAGCGACTTGCGGCACAGCATACGGGCGTTACGTTGGAATGGATCGACGTCGAGGGAGCGGTTATCTACTCGAGTGCTGGACGAACCGAGCCTTACGTCGTGGGGGAATTAGCCTCCACAGTCTCAGGTATGCCGTACGATATGTGGACCGAAGGCGAACACGTCGCTCTTGTTACCGAAACCAATTGGAGCGGAAGACCGCACTTCTTGATGATTTCGCTCCCTACTGACATCATGCAGCGGGCACAGGTCTACTTTTACGTGATCGACAACGCCGCGTTCTACCAACTGGTGGTACCATTTCTCCTCTTCTTTCTCACCCCATTTGGGTTTACTATGTTCTTTTTGTCTCGGATGAATCGCCGTTTACGAAAGTTAAACCGTGCGATGAACTCCTTCGATGTTCACGACTCCGAAACGCCGATTGTGGATCTCTCAAGAGACGAGATTGGGCAGTTGGCTCAGCACTTCAACGCGATGGCCCGCCGTATCAAGGAGCAGGTGACGGAGATTCAGTCGTTCGAGAGTCGGCGCAAAGAGCTCATGTCCAACCTATCACACGACTTACGCACTCCTCTCACTACAATTATGGGGTATGCAGAGACCATTCGTTCGGGGGTGCCGAACGCGAGAGTGGAGGACGTGCGGCAATTCACAGGGATTATTCTGCAGCGGTCACAGTACATGTCGGAGATCTTAGATGTGCTCCTTGACATATCACGATTGGAATCCGGAGGGTTTGACCTCAAGTTCGAAGATGTGAATCTCTCGGAGCTGTTGCGGCGCATCGTGGCGGATTACGTGTTGATCGCCGAGGAGAAGGGCGTGGCCCCGGAGATTGAGATTCCGGAAGAGGACGTGTGGTTGCGACTCGACCGCGTCGTTTTAGAACGTGCGGTTCGCAACCTACTCGACAACGCACTGGCCCACGGGAGCGCCGGCAAGTTCCTCGGTGTGACCCTCGCGATCTTACCTGAGGGGGTTCACATCCGTGTGCGGGATCGAGGGCAAGGCATCGCCGCGGCGGAACAGCAGAGAATCTTTGACCGTCTATATCGGACGGGGACTGAAGGTAGGAGGGACGGGCTTGGCATCGGTCTTTCGGTCGTCAAACAAGTAGCCGATGCGCACGGTGGAGCCATTTATGTATCAAGTCTACCTGGCGAAGAGACAGTTTTCTGTCTGCAACTGCCTCGTGTGACCTCCATAGGTGCGGCGACGGCCGTTTGATCCCGCCCCACTTTTTCGGATGTGGTAACTCGGTTAGCCTTTGTCTCGTTCTCCATACCGCTTGAAACACTGGATCAACGCCATCACCGCAGTAAGGATCACTAAGGCCGACAGCAATTGGAGAATGTTATGCTGAAGGTCAGGCGTTACAGCATGTCCGCTTATCGACGGCAGGATCGTTATCGTCGAATCATAACCGTGCTCAAAGTACCAGTCCGTCTCGCCGATTCCAAAATGGTAGGGAATGTACCACTGTCTAAACTGGAGCCCAAGCCACACCAAGGAGACGATCAGGGCACTGAACGTGAGAAATCGCCGACGTGTAAGGACAAGGCCGATGAAGATGGCAAACTGGATAAATCCCGCCTGGGTACTTGGCCATTGTGAGCCCGCTTGAGCTAGGTTGTTAAGTGGGAATAAGTTAAAACAGATCGAACGTATCACATTAGCCCCCTAACCGATTTGGACACATGAGCTTAGTTCGGGTAGAGTCAAAGAGACAGGAGAGAGACCAGATCATGACTCGAACCCACTATCC
>JAWLDA010000023.1:0-33215 GCA_041686855.1 Limnochordia bacterium | reverse complement strand
CTGTCGTGAGGCCCTCCCGGTCGCCAGCATCAATCTCAGCCTGCAAAATCCAATTGCGAAGCGACTGGGGAGCAACACCGAGGTCCTCTGCGATCTGTGACAACGGCTTTCCGCTCTCGCGCACGAGACGGACGGCTTCAGCTCGAAACTCAGGTGGGTATGGCGGGTTAGTTCGTGGCATGTGAACACCTCTTTCTCAGATTACACTGCTAGATCTTAGGTGTCCACGAAAACGGGTCAACTCCAGGTGTCTGGCGTCTGGTGTCTGGTGTATGGTGTCGAATGCCTCGCGTCTAACGTCTCGTATTTAACGTCTCATTTAACATCTAGCGTTTAGGGTTTAGCGTTTGGGGTTTAACATCTAGCGTTTAGGGTTTAGGTTTAGGGTTTAGTGTATAACAAGGAAGGCGCGTCGGTGCTAAAGAATAATAAGTAACCATGGAACACTGGCGAGAGTCGGTCAAAGAAGTTGCGACATCGATGACACCCATCGTCTTTGTGATCCTCGTGCTGAAGGTCACCCTTCTCGACGTGAATGTCGAGAGTCTCTTTAACGTGGTCTTTGGCAGCGCGATGGCCATGGTGGGGCTTTCGCTCTTTCTCTTTGGCGCTCGCTTGGGCATTCTCGCGTTCGGGGAACGGCTTGGGAGTAGCGTCCCGCAGTTTGGCTCGATCGTGCTACTCTTACTCTTCGGCGTCATTCTCGGGTTTGCGGTCACCGTCGCAGAGCCGGACGTACGGGTGTTACAGGAGCAGGTCGAGAACGCGGCACCAAACACGTTTCCCAATGGTTCTCTGATCGTCGCGATCGCCATAGGTGTGGCGCTCTTCGTCGGATTGAGCCTCCTGCGTACCGCTCTGCAATTACCGCTCGTCAACTTTCTTATCCCGGGGTATCTCCTCCTTTTCCTGCTAGCGGCAATAACACCGCCTGAGTACATGGCGGTCGCGTTTGACTCCGGGGGAGTGACCACGGGTCCGTTGACGGTGCCATTCATTCTGGCGTTCAGTGTGGGTGTCGCGTCCGTCTTGGGCCGACGTTCAGGTGTGAGCGACTCGTTCGGCATTGTCGCCCTGGCCTCGATCGGTCCCGTGGCCGCCGTTTTGGTGCTCGGACTCTTCCTTGGGGGGCGGGCCTAAAGGTGCAGTTGCTCGGCGGACTCTTTCACGGAATCGATGGCGTCTTCGTTGACGTCGTCTCTGCGATCGCTCCTTTGATTGTCATTTTGATATTGAGTCAGCTTGCGTTCTTGCGTCTCGGCAAGGCGGAATTCGCACGGCTCCTCATCGGCTTCGGGCTCAGCGCGGCCGGCCTCCTTCTCTTTTTGCAAGGGGTCCACGTCGCGTTTCTACCCGTTGGCGAAGACTTGGGCAGGAGTCTTGCAACGGGACCCGGCGCCTGGTGGTTGGTGCCCATCGGATTCTTGCTCGGATTTATGGCAACCATCGCCGAGCCGGCTGTGAGGCTACTCAACGACGAGGTGTACGAGGCGTCGGCTGGATCCATTCCCACAAAGCTTCTCTTGTGGACCTTGGCTTTCGGCGTTGGGTGCTCCGTCGCCGTTGCCATAACACGTACCCTTGTCGGGATTCCATTGTGGAGCATACTACTACCGGGCTACACTCTTGCGCTTGTCATGATCCGCTTCGCTGACCCCGATTTCGTGGCGATCGCTTTTGACGCGGGCGGAGCCGCCACGGGTCCGATGACGGTCACGTTTATTGTAGCGCTTGGCCTAGGCGCGGCCGGAGCCTTTCCCGACCGAGATCCTCTGATTCACGGGCTTGGTCTTGTTTCGCTCGTTGCGCTGGCGCCGATTCTCTGCGTGCTGGCCGTCGGCATTGTATTCGCTCGGAAAGGAAGTGTCGGGGATGGAGAGAGGGCACGATCCACAGAGCCGGGAGTTTGACCTCATTGTTACGATTGTTAATCGGGGAAATGCACAACGAGTGATCGACGCCTCTCGAGATGCCGGTGCAGAGGGGGGGACGTGTATTCTCGGCCGGGGAATCGGCGTACACGAGAAGGCCAAGTTTTTAGGCATTCCCATCGAGCCGGCTAAGGATATTGTCCTTACGATTACCCCGCAGGAGAATACTGATGCGATTCTCCAGTCGATACGTGAAAAGGTGGAGCTTGACAAACCGGGACACGGAATCGGCTTTGTCATGGAGCTCAAGAAGGTTGTCGGGATCGCTCACTTGCTGGAGTAGGGTATTCTACATCATTTGCTCCTTTTCGGTTAACTCTCCTCAATTACGCCTTCTCAGTTACTCCTCCTCAGTAATTCCTTCTCCGTTACTCTTTCGCAGGGTCGCTTCGTTGCAGCCTAACCAGGCTGGTACCCTGGGAGAGGAGAAGAGCCACTGAGGCGGCGATCAAACCGCTCGAGATGGCGATGTGTGACCACGTTGAACTGTCCACGATCGCTCCGGTGACGCCCATTGCAAGCAAGAGGCTGGCGACCGGTGAGATGGCCCACACCTTTAGAATCTTTCTCACCACCGTTCGATCGACCCCATGCCCACCCCGTTTGGCAAATCCAATCCCCATAATCGCCGCCGCTGTCAACTGGGTCAGCGGGACGGGAATCCCAGCCAACGAGGCGAAGAGAATGACAGTCCCGCCCGTGAGCGAGGCTACGGCCGCGTCCAGTAGCGAGAGCCGTGTGATTCGCTTGGCATTGGTCTCCAGCACGCGCCCTCCAAGCGTCCACGCGCCGACCGCCATCCCCAGTCCTCCAAGCACGAGAGCTGGTTGCATTCCGATAATGTCGGCGCTGATGAGTGGGCCGACGGCGTTGGCGACATTGTTCATGCCTGCTCCAAACGCCTGGTAACATCCCGCCGTGATAAGAATGACGCCGATGCCCAAGCGGGCCCGCTCTCGATGTTTGGCCCCGGCCAACCGGACTTCTAGGTATGGAATGAGTGTTCGCCGAGCCGCTGCAGCGAGCAAAAAGGCCGCGAGCGGCAGGAGCAGCCATGCGACGAGTATGGCAATGAATCGATCGGTGTAGACGGTTCCGAGCGCGATCCCCACGCCCACGACGGCGCCGACCGTCACTTCGCTTGTCGAGAGTGGGATGCCTAAGAGATTGGCGGCGAACAGAGTAAGACACGCCGAAGATAAGATGACGACGACCAGCGTCGGGTTGATTGACGACGCGTCGACGATACCTTTCCCCATCGTGTTTGTGACGGAGCTTCCGCCGATGACTGCCCCGGCCAACGCACAAACGGCGACGAGGATCAGGGCAGTACGACTCTGACGGATAGCGCCGCCACCGTAGGATTCTCCCATTGCGGCTGCTGTGCCGCTGGCCCCAATGTTTAGAGCAAAAAAGAGTGCAGTCAACAACGCGAGCATAGATGTGACATCGGACACGAGCGACTCCCCTTGAGGTCCTTCCCGATTCGCTGGGTGGGACCCATGTACTAGGCGGTATATGCCGGCCGGATACGAATGGTCACCGCTTGGAGGGGACTTTGGAATAAAATGTATACCTGTGCTGTAACCCAGTTTGCGATGCAGGAGGCTGGACACATCCGGGCGAACGAACACTCAAAATGGGGTGAAGAGATGCTCAAGGAGTGGAAGGCGCGCTGGGACGGAAGGCGCCCTGAAATTGGATTCATTGGTCTTGGAATCATGGGGCGGCCTATGGTTCGCAACTTGATGAAAGCCGGATACTCGGTCACTGTTTACAATCGCTCGCAGGGAGCGGTCAACGAGCTGGTCGCCGCGGGCGCGACGAAAGCCGTGACGCCGAGCGAGTTGGCCGGCAAGAGTGACGTGATCATTACGATCGTGACGGATTCTCCGGACGTCGAAGCGGTGGTCTTGGGAGAGAATGGTGTTGTGGACGGCGCCCAGCCCGGAGCGGTCGTCATCGACATGAGTACTATCTCACCGCAGGTGACCCGTGACATCGCCCAAACGCTCGCAGACAAAGGCGTCGCTATGCTGGACGCTCCGGTAAGCGGCGGCGACAAGGGCGCGATCGCCGGCACGCTCTCGATCATGGTAGGTGGGGACGAGGCCGTCTTCACGGCGTGTCGTGACGTGTTTGACGCGCTGGGCAAAAACATCGTACACGTCGGTCCCAACGGAATGGGCCAGACGGTGAAGTTGTGCAATCAGGTGATTGTCTCGATCAATCTGTTGGCGGTCGCCGAGTCGCTCACCTTCGCGACCAAGGCGGGCGCGGATCCCACCCGTGTGCTCGACGCTGTCACCAAAGGGGCAGCTGGTTCGTGGCAGTTGGAGAATCTGGGACCCAAGATGATCGAGGGCGACTATGCGCCGGGCTTCATGGTAAAACTGCTGCAAAAGGATTTGCGCTTGGCCCTCGAGGCCGGGCAGGCGATCGAGGCGGCGATGCCGGGGACGGCGCTCGTCAATCAACTGTTCCGGAGCGTTCAAGCGCTGGGGTGCGGGAATGAGGGGACGCAAGCCCTTGTGAAGACCTTGGAGCTAATGGGTCAAACCCAAGTGCGGCGAGAGAGCGATGCGGCGAACGCACCCGAAGTCAACCGATGAGTGGAGCGATGCAGGACGTGGATATCGAACGATTGGCGCACGTGGCGGACCGAGCGGCGGAGGCCGCCGGCGAGGTGCTGATGAAGCACTTTGGATCAGCTACGATCGAATACAAGGGTGTCGTGGACCTCGTCACCAACGCGGACCGGGAAGCCGAGCGAGTGATCATTTCCCACATCAAGGAGTCATTCCCGGACCACGCTATTGTGGCGGAGGAGAGCGGAACGGCCGAGACAGGTCACGCTGTGCGCTGGTACATTGATCCGATCGACGGCACGACCAATTACGCCCACGGTTTGCCTATCTTTGCGGTATCGATCGGGGTGGCCGTCGACGACGAGATGTCGGTGGGCGTCGTCTACAACCCGGCCTTCAATGAGAAGTACGCCGCGGTGCGGGGCTCTGGGGCGACGCTCAACGGCAAGCGACTCGACGTCTCACGCACACCTGAGCTCGATCGCAGCCTGTTGGCGACGGGATTTCCATACTCCGTGCGGGAGACCCGCCTCAACAACATGGATCATTTCGAACGCTTCATCCTGCAGGCGCAGGCGGTGCGCCGCTTGGGCTCTGCCGCGCTCGACCTGGCCTTCGTCGCCCGGGGGAGCTTCGACGGTTACTGGGAGGTCGAGGTGAAACCGTGGGACGTCGCCGCAGGGCTGCTCTTAGTGCAGGAAGCGGGCGGACGTATCACAAACATGCGCGGCGAACCGTTTACTATGAGTGCGGGGAACATTCTCGCGTCTAACGACCTCATTCACGACGAGATGCTCGCCGTGATCGCCAAGGGCGAGACGGGGCTCCAAGGGTAGGTCGTATTCGGCGCTCCGCAAAAATCCGAGCTTTCGGTAATCGTGATGCGGGGCGTGAGAGGGGATTCGCGGGGCATGAAGGAGACAGTAATGGCGCTCGCCGTTGGTTTTGCGGTGGGCATGATCTTTCGCGCGATGAAGCTGCCTGTTCCGGCTCCGCCGGCCATCGAGGGTGTGATGGGGATCGTCGGGATCTTCTTGGGTTATAAAGTTGCTCAACACCTCTTCTAACCTACAACGCCCTCGGTGGGCACGTGCGCTCGCACGTGGATTCAATAAAGGAATGCGAACGAGTTGGGACCTGATAAAGGTGATCGCGCCGGCGTACGTCGGTGTGACCGCACTGGCTCACACCCCTGTCCTCGAGTGGATGACGGACGCGCTTTCGGGAGTGATGGGGCTTTTCGGCCTGCGTGGCGAAGCCGCCATGGTGCTCGTCTTGGGGAACGTGACCAACCTTTACGGCGCGTTGGGCGCTATCGCGTCGCTCGACTTCACACCCAAGGAGGTCACCATCATGGCGCTCATGCTCAGCTTCTCGCATAGCCTGCTGGTTGAGACGGCAGTCACCAAGCGCCTCGGCGTCGCCTTCTGGGGCGTTCTCTGCTTTCGCGTCGGGTTGGCCGTCGCTACGGGACTCCTTCTGCATCGGTTGGATTGGCTGTGGTAGGTGAGTGTGGTGGAGAGTAGCGGAAGTGACCTCTTGCTCGCTGCCTACCAATGGACAGGGAAGGTTCTCTCAGCGTCGGTCAGCGGACTGACACGCAACGTGATCATGCTGGTTGCGATCATCGTGCCGCTGATGATCGGCATCGAATTGTTACGGGAGTGGCGCGTCCTGGATCGCTTCGCCGGCGCCGCGGCGCCGGTAGCTCGGTGGTTGGGCCTCTCCGGCAAGGCGGCCCTGCCCCTGATCTCCGGCATCGTCTTCGGGCTGGCTTACGGCGCAGGGGTGATCATCGAGGCAGCGCGGGAGGATGGGCTCTCGCGCAAGGATTGCACGCTGCTTTGCGTCTTCTTGGTCGCCTGTCACGCCGTGATCGAAGACACCCTTCTCTTTGTCCCGTTCGGCGTGAATCCGGTGGCGCTGCTGGGCTCCCGAATTCTCATCGCGGTGCTTATGACGATCCTTTTATCCCGCTGGTTGCTCTTGGTGGAACGACGGGGAAAGGGCGTCGGCGTGGGAATGCAGGGATAACGCCGAGGTAACGGGGCAACGCCGAGGTGACGCTCACGCACCGACCGACGCGGAAGCGCTCGGCGTGGAACGGCGCCCTTGTCGCCGAGTGTACCACACGAGGTACAGCGCCTCCACGAGTGAGCCTACGGCGAGCCCTGCCGCTGCGACGACGGCCATGGAGCCGGGCGAAAGTGAGAGTCCAGTCGCCAGGACGACGGCCATGACCACTGTGGTGAGCGCCTTAGCGGCGCCGATGCTGCCGGTCTTGCGGCGGAGCATGAGCAGGCCCCAAACGTACTCGCGCACTGCAGACGTCAACGCGATCACGATAAAGTAGGCAAGGCAACTCTGAGCGACGGTCGCTATCTCGGACGGGAGTCCGATCACGCTTCGAAGGAGCCAGCCGCCGATCGGCGTGAAGGCGACCACGGCGATGAGCGTTGTGAAGATCATGGAGACGGCAGTGAAGAAGCGCAGCACCCGCCGGGTCGACGCAGGGTCGTCTTCGTTCACGTACGTGAGCGCCACTTGATGCAACATGTTGATGGGGTTGGCGAGTGTCTGCCCCAGACTGAGGGCGACGGCGTACGCCGCTAGTGCCATCTCGGGGGCTGCGCCCCGGGCGATAAATCCGTTGACCAGGGGCAACGTGCCGGTCATGATAAGGGACGTGGCCGCCAGGGGAAGGAAGAATTGTCCCAAATCCCGCCACTCCATCGGTTTCCGCTGAGACGACTTGCCGTCGGCGTTCTTGACCCGCTTGCGCAGCGAGAGAAATGCGGATTTGGACCGCCGGAACATCAACTTTAATCCTAGACTCATCACGACCATCTCGAGGCCGAGTCCGCCGACAAAGGCCGCGCTGCCCACGATCGCCCCCTCGAGTCCAACCGCCGGCGCCACGCCAAAGACGAAGGCGACGAGGTAGATCATGCGGGCAACAGTGGCGATCGGTAAGAGGTCGTTCCCTTTCTTGAGGATGGCGAGTCCTTGTTGGAAGTTGCGCCAACCCGTCGCAAGGGGGAGGAAGGGCATCAGTAAGATGGCGCTGCGTGCCTGCGCGTACGCCGGTCCCTCGAGCCCCATCACCTGGTGCAAAAAGACGTGCGAGAGGCTGGGAATGTACGCCACTGCCGCGATGAGGCTAAAAAAGAGCAACGCGAGGCCAAGGACTCCGACACGCACCATCTGGTAGGAGCGTCGGTCCCGCACCAATGAGACGGTCGTCTGGCGCACCATAAACATGGGGTTCTCCAAGACGAGGGCGATGCTCTTGGCGACGGCGTAGCCGGCGAGGACCTCTTCGGGACGTGGCAGGCGGGCGAGCCCCGCATCAATGATCGAGTGTGTGACGGTGATCAAGGCCACCATTGTGGCGAGCGGTACGTAAAAGCGGAGCATCGACGTCGTGTCTCCTTGGGTGCGACTCCTCGTGGGAAAGCCCGTTTCTGAGAATTCTGCGGCGTTTGGACGTCTACCTGCTCTTGGTTACCCTCTTCCCCCGGGATGAAGCGGTAACACTCGAGCGGTCGTAGCGGCTGTCGGCACGCATCACTTGCCACGAAATGCAACTTCGGGATACTCTATCCGTAATGAGTATGTCACAGAACCTGAGAGAACAGAGTGGGCGTGTCGCCCTTGTCATCGGCGGATCCGGGGGAATCGGCGCCGCTATCTCAGTCGAGTTGGCGTACCGGGGCGCTCGTGTAGCCGTAGGATACGCAAGGGGCGCCGAGCGCGCCGAACGGATCGTCAACGAGATTGCCGCAGCGGGAGGCGAAGCCCGCGGCGTGCACGCGGACGTGCGTTCAGAGAGCGCCTGTCGTGAGCTCGTCGAGGCGGTGGAACGCATGTGGGGCCGCCTTGACATCCTCGTGTACGCCGCAGGGGTGGACCTGTGGGGACTTGCGTTGGATACCACTCCGACCGAGTGGCGAAACGTGCTGGACATCAACCTGCAGGGCGCCTTTTTCGCCGCCCAAGCGGCGATCCCGAAAATGATGGCGCACGGGTGGGGCCGAATCGTGCTTGTCGGCTCGATCTGGGGAGAAGTCGGTGCGGCATTGGAAGTCCCTTACTCAGCCGCCAAGGCCGGACTGAGCGGACTCACCCGGGCCCTCGCCAAGGAGATGGCGCGTTCGGGGATCACCGTCAACTCGGTCGCGCCCGGCGTGATCGACACGGCGATGAATGACCGCTTCGACGATGAAGAGAAGGCGGCGCTCCTCGCCCGCATCCCCGTCGGCCGATTGGGAACGGGCCGTGACGTGGCGCACGCAGTGCGCTTTTTAACGAGTGAGGACGCAGCCTATGTGACAGGCCACGTCCTCTGGGTGACAGGGGGCTTTGATCCGCTCCCGTAGGAGGCGGGGGATGGGCACTTAGCGGGTGAACGTGCTAGTGAACGTTTTGACTTAAACGGTTTCGACGCTCTTTACACCGGGGACCAAGCGAACCAGGGTCCGTTCGATTCCGGCCTTGAGCGTGAGCATGGACATGGGACACCCTTGGCAAGCGCCGAGCAACTGCAGTTGCACGTTGCCTTCGGCCTCGTCCACATCGACGAGCTGCACATCGCCGCCGTCGGATTGGATCGCCGGCCGAATCTTCTCAAGCGCCTCTTCGACCAATTGTCGCATGGCTATACCTCCCCTAACATGAAAGAAATCAACCATATTCTATACCAAAGGAGGGCTGTGGTCCAATTCGGGCGAAGCCTCAACGCATGCGAGAACAATCGTATCGAGATCCGGTCCACGACTTTATCACCCTGCGCGACCCGCTGTTTTTAGATTTGATAGACACGCCGGAGTTTCAGCGTTTGCGCCGGATTCGCCAACTGGGCGCCTCGTACAGTACGTACCACGGGGCGGAGCACTCGCGCTTTGGACATTCGTTAGGCGTCTTGTGGGTGATGATCCGCATCCTCGAGCGGTTTAGCAACATCGGGATCGACATTCCCCAGGAGTGGGAAGTCGTGGCCAAGGCGGCTGCTCTGCTCCACGATGTCGGGCACGGCCCCTATTCACATGCACTCGAGGGGACACTGACGCCGGGCCTCGGGCACGAAGAGTGGAGCCGTCGAGTCATTTTGGGTCCTGGCCCCTTGCACGATCGGCTCAGGGCGCATCGGGAGGAGCTTCCGACTCAAGTCGCCGATGTGATTGCCGGTATCCATTCGACGACGCCCGGCTTTATTTCGCAACTCGTCTCGAGCCAAATGGATGTCGACCGCATGGATTACCTGTTGCGGGACTCGCTGTACACGGGTGTGACGTACGGGCGCTTTGACCTCACTCGGCTCATTAACACCCTCCAGGTGTACGACGACCGCATCGTCTGTGTGGCTAAGGGCATCGGCGCCGTTGAGGAGTACCTGCTGGCCCGGTACTTCATGTACTGGCAGGTGTACCTGCATAAAACGACGCGTAGCCACGAGTTGACGCTCGTCCGCCTGTGGCGCCGAGCGCGTGATTTGTGGGAGAGCGGCGCGCTCACTGCGGCTCAAGTGCCGGAGTCGCTCGTGCCGTTCCTCGCCGGGACGCCGACGCTGCCGGAGTACTTGCAGGTCGACGATCACGACATCGCCTACGCCGTAAAACGGTGGCAACAGGCCACCGATCCCATCTTAGCCGACTTGGCGTATCGGCTCCTGCACCGCAAGCTTCTCAAGCCTGTGTATAAGGTGCCGGTGACGCAAGTGCCGCACGCACGTCTTCCGGACCTGGAAGCGCTGCTCGAGCGGAAGGGCTGGGACCCTCAATACTACCTGGTGGTCGACGACGTCAGCCGGGTCGCATACGACCTGTACGCTCCCCACGCGATCGGGGAGAGTAAGACACCGATCCTCGCCTTTGACGAGCTCGGCCATCCCCGTGAGATTACGCAACTCTCACCGACGATGCGGGCGCTCGCGGCAGGGACGCGCGTGGCGGTTAACCTCTTCGTTCCGCTCGAAGCACGTGACGAGGCGCGCGCCTTACTCACGCGGCGCTGAAGCCTCGTCAATCCCGCGTTCGTCGTTCTCCTCGTCTGATTCGTCCGCATTCTCGACGTCGATGTCTCGCGGCGGTTCAGGCACAGGGTCGGCGGCCGGACCCGGGTTGAGTTCCTGCGCCAACCTTTGTGTAAAGGCAAAGAAGGCCTGGGCCTCCTCCTGCTTGCTGCGCTTGGGCGCCAGTCGCGGCGGCCACGGTCTGGCCGGCTCTTCGGCGGCGGCTTCCATGTCGTTGTTGGCGGCGCGGATGTCGGCGTCGACGGCCTCCTCCGCTTCACGCATCATCTCTTCTTCGATCTCGCTCGTCACTTCGTCGGCACGGGTGCGACTCTTGGGGGCCTCGGCCTGCCGTGCCTCGTCATCTCTGCGCTCTGGTGCGTCTTTGCTCTCGCTCACTTGAGCATCTACCTCCCAGTGCAGTCTCTAACGTGTAGAATGCCCGGAATGGGAGGCGCGGATTCAATTACTGGTAGAACCGATTCCCTCCGCGCTTACCAAGGAGGAAGCACCTCGACACGGCGCCGCCGGGCAAGGAGCGGTCCGAGGACGAATCCCGCGACGAATCCGCCAATGTGTGCCCAAAAGGCGGTGCCGCCGACGGCGGTGTCGGTGGCAACCAAGGCGAGCGTGCCGCTGGCGAGTTGAATAAAGAACCAAAACGCAAGGAAGAGGGCGGCCGGTACCTCCATGATCTGCAAAAAGAAGAAGATGGGGACTAAGGCGATCACCCTCGCTCTCGGAAAGAGGCGAAGGTAGGCGCCCAGGATCCCTGCGATGGCGCCGCTGGCGCCGATCATCGGGAGCGGAGAGGCGGGCGAGGCCCAGAGCTGGCCGAGCGCGGCGGCCACGCCTGAGGCGAGGTAAAAGAGTGTGAAGCGGACGCGACCCATGCGGTCTTCGATGTTGTCGCCGAACACCCATAGAAAGAGCATGTTGCTGCCGAAATGTACCCAGCCGGCATGCATAAACATCGACGATAAAAACGGAAAGAAGCGCTCAGCGGCGGGGCCGCCGGCCCAGAAGTCACGGGCGATGAGACCGTATTCGTAAAAGAAGCGGGCCAGATCTCTGTCGCTTAGGGAGAGTTCGAAAAAGAAGACCAAGGTGTTTACCAGAACAATGGCGTACACCATTAAAGGGCGTGAACTGGATCGGACGCTATCTCTTAAGGGAATCACGGGCGATCTATCCTTTCGACACGAAGTGCCTGCTTGACACGGCAAAGCCTGGATCGTTATCATAGTCACGGGCTGTCAGTGGAAGGAGGGAAGTACGCATGCCTACTTACGAGTATAAGTGTGAACAGTGCGGCACATTCGATCATTGGCAAAATATCACCGAGGACCCACTGGCTGTCTGTCCGACGTGCGGAAAGCCCGTTAAGCGCCTCATCAGCCGCAATGTGAACATCATTTTCAAGGGCTCCGGTTTTTATGTTACCGACAACCGTTCGAGCGGTAGCGGTGACTCTAACGGTTCGTCGGGGAACGGCTCGAGCGGCGGTTTGAGTGGCGGCTCCAGCAACGGAAGCTCGAGTGAGGGATCCTCTTCCAGCGCCTCGTCGTCGAGCTCCGAGTAGTTGGCGCCCATAGTTTCCTTGAGTTATCTTCAGCTTTTCAATTCTTTGACACACGAAAGGCCCCTGCGTCGATTACGAGTGCAGGGGCCCTTTTGTATGGTAAGTCTCTTGACTGCGTCTTTGTGCCCGATCCTTAGGCGAAGCGTTCCCGCCCGAGGATCAGTGCCCTGTGAGGACGTTGGCAACGACGCCGACGGCAAAGAGCGCCGCCATTACGATCACCAATGGCGTTACAGGCGCTTTCATACGTCAATCCCCCCAAATCAAAGTGTGGACCTTCATGTACTGCTCATAAAGACGTGACGGAAGGCGCTCCGGTAGGCGCTCCGTCACGAAAGGCTTTGCCAAAAACGCTCGACTCGGTCCATACCCTTCTCGATACTCTCCATCGAGGTCGCGTACGAGATACGGACGAACCCTTCCGTACCAAAAGCGCTCCCCGGAACGATCGAGACATGCGCGTCTTGGAGGAGGTGTCGGCAAAGCTGCATGGAGTCGTCGATTTGCTCTCCCTTGTAGCTCCGGCCGAAGGCGGCGCTGACGTTGGGGAAGACGTAAAAGGCGCCTTCGGGCACCGCACACTCGATGCCGGGGATGGCGCGCAGGCGCTCGACGAGGTAATCGCGACGCTTGCGGAACTCGGCCACCATGGTGTGCACGGGGTCCTGAGGGCCATTGAGGGCTTCGATAGCCGCCCACTGAGCGATGGAGGTCGGGTTGGACGTGCTGTGACTTTGAAGGCTCGCCATCGCGCTGATAATCTCTTTGTTGCCGGCGACAAACCCGATGCGCCACCCGGTCATCGCATGGCTCTTGGAGACGCCGTGGACGATGAGGGTCTGCTCTTTGATCTCGGGGCCGAGCTCAGCAATGGATGTGTGGCCTTCGCCGCCGTAGATAAACGGCTCGTAAATCTCGTCGCTCACGACCGGCACGCCCGTCTCGAGCGCCACCTGGGCGAGCGCCGCCAGTTGGTCCCGCCGATAGACGGCCCCGGTCGGATTCGACGGGGAATTGAGCATGATCGCCCGCGTGCGCGCCGTGATGGCCGCCTGCAGCTCCTCGGGGGTCATTCGGAAGCCGTTCGCCTCGGTCGTCTCGACGATGACAGGAGTGGCGCCGGTCACTTTGATTTGCTCGACATAACTCACCCAGTAGGGGGCAGGCACGATCACTTCGTCGCCTTCCTCGAACATCACCTGGGTGATGCCGTAAAGCGCATGCTTGGCGCCGACCGTCACGATAATCTCGCTCAGATCGTAGTGAAGGTTTTGATCCCGCGCCAGTTTCGCTTGGATCGCCTCTTTGAGCTCGTGAATGCCGCCGGCAGGGGTGTACTTGGTCCGCCCCTCCTCAAGGGCACGGGTTGCGGCTGCTTTCACGTTATCGGGCGTATCAAAATCGGGTTCACCGACGCCGAAGCTGATGACGTCGATGCCTTGGCGGAGCATCTCCTTAGCTGCGGAGTCCATCGCCATCGTTGCCGACGGCGCGATCCAGCTCGTGCGCTTTGCCAACTTCACTCGAGCACTCATCCTTCCTTAGTAGAGCCAGTAACCGCCCTTTAACTTCGCCGTGTAACGGCGTCTCCCTGTTGGTTCCCACGGGTGACTTGCTTTCTGTTAGAATGATGTCATATCGACCAAAAAATCCCCCGGGGGAATGTGAAGGTGTCGCTGGATAAACGCGCTGTACAGGAGACCGAAGCAATGGTGCGCCGCTTGCAACTGACGAAGTTTATCCGAGCGATCGGGCAAGGCGCCCTCTTTGTTCTCTTCACATTGTACTTAAAGGAGCTTGGCTGGAGTGCGGCCGCGCTCGGCGTCCTCTTCTCAGTCGGCGGACTCCTGTCGGCGTCGGTGGGTTGGTTTGTCGGCTTGGCGTGTGACCGGATGGGCCGTAAAAGCTTCCTGCTCTTTTACGAGGCCCTTGCATTCGCAAGCGGCCTCTTGCTTGTCTTCACCGATAATGTGTACGTGCTCGCCGGCGCGTCGCTCCTTCTCGGCATCGGGCGGGCGCAAGGTGGAGTCCCCGGGAGTATGGCGGCGGCGGAGCAAGCCTGGCTCGCGGAGGGTGTCCCCTCCAGCAAGCGGGGGAGTGTCTTCAGCCAAAACTCGGCGCTGGGCTTCTTCGGAACAGGGCTAGGCTCGATTATCGCCGGCGTTGTGCCCTGGCTGGAGGGCTTCTTTCCGGGGTTGCTCGTGTACCGTCCCTTCTTTCTCCTGGCTGCGTTGGGGGCGGCCGTCAACTTCGCTGCCCTCTGGGGAGCGGTCGAAGCGTACCGGAACCGGACGGTCACCTCAAGCGGGGCCGAAGGGCGTGCCAAGCAAGGGGGTACTGTGCGGAGGAGCGCCGAGGAGAGAAGCTCCGAGCAGGGTGGCGCTGAGCAGAGGAGCGTCGAGCACCAACGTGTCGAGCGCAACGACGAGACACGCAGCCTCCTCGAGCGAATCGCCGGGCCGAACGCCGACGGGAATGAGATTCGCCGCCAAGAGAACGGCATCATGATTCGCATGGCGCTCATCAATGCGTTGAACGGCGTGGCCATCGGTCTGACCGGACCGCTCTTGGTCTACTGGTTCAATTTAAAGTTCGGAGTAGGACCGGAGGCCCTGGGACCCGTCTTCGCGCTTACGTACGTTGCTACCGGGCTCGCGTCGGTGTGGACGGGCAAACTCACCGAGCGGATGGGTATCGTCAAAGCCGTCGTCACCGTGCGCTTGGCCTCCGTCGTCCTCTTGGCGCTGGTCCCCCTGATGCCTACGTTTACGCTTGCCGCTGTCCTGCATATACTCCGATCCGCGCTCGGCCGCGGTTCGGTGGGCGCGCGCAGAGCGCTCGCCGTCAACTTGGTGCGTGACGAACGGCGCGGCTTCGCGAGCAGCGTGAACAACATCTCCATGCAATTCCCGCAGGCCGTCGGACCCTCGATCGCCGGCGCGTTCATCGCTTCCGGCGCGATGGCCATGCCGTTTTACTTGGGTGCGCTCATGCAGTTCTTTTACGGGACCTTCTACGGAATGGCGTTTCAGCGATACGATGTCCCACCCCCGAAGGAGCGCGACCGACGCAAAGCATCGGTCGCGTGATTGCTTACGGCCCCTTGGGAGGGTGGGAGCGTTTGGCGAGTGTGAAGCTTCAGTTGTCTAACCTAAAAGCGGACGGAGCCCTCAACCGTTGAGGTGACGGTCTTGAAGCCGTCACACGAGCCGAACGCGGTGTCGAGGCGGGCAGGGCCAAGGTTGACGCCGAGACCGGCAGTCGTGGTCGTCTGGCCTTGCTCGCGGATTTGGCCGGCCCGCAGACTGATGGCGTTGGCAAGGAGTCCCTTCTCAACCCCGTAGCGGAGGGTGCCGTCACTGGCTATGTCGACCGCGATAATCGCGTCGAGTACAGGCGGCTCGATAGCGACACCGGCACGGTAGATCGGCGTCAGGCGCTCCGCTTCAGTGCCGAGATCGGTCGTGTCGCGGCTCAAGCGATCTCCGCCGACGGTCTCGTACACCTCAGTGGTGCTTGTCCCCTGCCAGTTGAGCGTGGAGATGAGGTCGGAGACTGAGACTCCGACGGTCACCATTTCAGATGCGCCGACAGTCGCGCCGAGGTTCAAACTGTACCCCTGTCCGTGCCAATCCTCGGTTTGGGTCTGGTAGGTGGCGCCGGCGTCGGTCCGCTCAAACTCGATGCGGTGACCGTCGAGGCGTTTGAGTGTGGCGCCGATCTTGGCCCCGGCCAGCTGTAAGGGGAGGCCGACGGCCGGTTTTCCCATTCCGAGCAAGATTTGTGACATGTACTCGCCATCGGCGCAGAGGTCGGCGGTGTCACAATTGGTCGCGACGTCCAGGGAGCCTTCGACGGCAATGCCGAGGCCCAGACTGCCCACAGAGATGCCGCTGAGTGTGGCGAGTTGTAAGTGCGTGTTATCGCTCAATTCAGACGGGTCGGTGAGCATCGAGTAAAACGAAGTGAGCCCGGTCATGTCGTTGCTGCCCAGCCCAACTCCCACTTCAAAGGAAGTGTCGGAGAGGCGCGAGGGGTTGTAAAGAATCGAGGACATGTCGTCGGCGATGCCGGTGTAGGCGCCACCCATACCAAAGGCCCGTGCTCCGTATTCGGCAGCGGCCGCTCCGGGAACCATTAAGGCAGAGACGAGTAGCAGGGCGACGAGCGCCCCTTGGATTCGAAAGGTGCTTTTCATCATGGACTTTCCTCCGTTCGCGTGTCCGTAGTTCCCCCCGAAGCGAACTCCCGCACTTCGCAGGTTAGTTCTACGGTACGAACGGCCGTCCTCCAACTGTTCTCGTGGAAAGGGAGTCAATTGTTGGAGGGCAGGAGGGGAGCGATCTTCCCCTCGAGGACTCCTTTGCGTGGGGAGCCAACGACGAGGTCTCGGTAGACGCCATCGGAGTCGATCAAAATGTAGGTGGGCGTCGCACGAACGAGGTAGCTGCGCGTCACGCGGCCGCTTTCGTCGAGGAGGACGGGGTAGGTGAGCTTCATCTCCTCGACCGCCTTGCGGACGTGCTCCGCAGACTCGAGGATGTTAATGGCGAGCACCTCGAGACCTTCCTCCTGATACGCGTCCCGGAAGTCGTTAAGGCTCGGCATCTCGTCCGTGCAGTAGGGGCACCAGGAGGCCCAAAAGTAGAGGATGACCGGGCGGCCCTGGTACGCTGAGAGCGACTGTGCCTCTCCGGAGAGGTCGGTGAGCGTGAAGTCGGGTGCCGCTTCGCCCACCTTGGCCTGGCGAATCTCCGCTTCCTCTTGGAGCTCGGCCATCGTAGGAAGGGCGACGCGGGGTGAGATCCAACGGCCCGAGAAACCGACCCAGGCGATGATACCGACACAGATGCACAAGACGACGAAGGACTTGGGTACTCGTAGGAATTCGAAGGTGATCACTGGCGTCTTTCGCACCCCACTTTGTAATCAGCGTACGGCGTTAGCCCGTTTGTTAGAAGGGGAATTTCGATTTTGACACGGTCCGATGCGAATGGTACTATATGATCCGTAAAAGTATGCCAACGCGCGCGTGCGCGAGATGACGAGATGATGAGAGGGGCAAGGCGGTGGAATCCGGGCGCAAGTCCAATTACCTTTTTACTTCAGAGTCGGTGACCGAAGGACACCCCGATAAGGTGTGTGACCAGGTATCCGACGGCGTTTTGGATGCGATTTTTCGTGAGGATCCCAATGCCCGGGTTGCCTGCGAGACAGCGATCAGTCCAGGTTTGGTACTGATTATGGGAGAGGTGACCACCTCTGCCCGGATCGATGTGGCTCAGGTGGCACGCGAGGTGATTCGCGATATCGGATACACGCACCCTGAGTATGGGCTGGACGCGAACAGCTGCGCGGTGCTGACGGCTCTCAATCAGCAGTCACCGGACATCGCCCAAGGTGTCGATCGTCACAAGCAAGAGAGTGTCGAGGATCGATTCGACGCAGTGGGCGCGGGCGATCAAGGCCTCATGTTTGGGTTTGCCTGTCGAGAGACGTCGGAGCTCATGCCGCTGACGATCTCGCTGTCGCACCGGCTGGCTCAACGGTTGGCTCAGGTGCGCAAGGACGGGACCTTAAAGTACCTCCGTCCAGACGGCAAGACGCAGGTGACTGTGGAGTATCACGGCCACGAACCTGTGCGCATCGACACGGTGTTGGTCTCGACCCAGCACGCACCCGACGTGGCGTCCGAGACCATCTTTGAGGATGTCGTGGAGCATGTGATTCGGCCGATCGTCCCTGCGGAGTTATTGGACGACAAGACCAAGATTTTGGTGAATCCCACCGGTCGGTTCGTCTTGGGCGGACCCGCCGCCGACTCCGGCTTGACCGGTCGCAAGATCATTGTTGATACGTACGGCGGGGTTGGGCGTCACGGGGGCGGCGCGCTCTCCGGCAAGGATCCGACTAAAGTAGACCGGTCGGCGTGCTACGCAGGTCGCTACGTCGCAAAGAACATCGTGGCGGCGGGACTCGCAGATCGCTGCGAAGTGCAGGTCGCGTACGCCATCGGTGTGGCCCGGCCCGTCTCGTTTTTGGTCGAGACCTTTGGGACCGGCGTTCTGCCCGACGACGATCTCTCTGAGATCGCCGCCGAGGTCTTTGACTTGCGCCCCGCGGCCATCATCGAGCACCTTGAGCTGCGACGGCCAATCTACCGCCCGATCGCTGCTTACGGGCATTTCGGTCGGGATGAGCTCAATCTTCCGTGGGAGCGGACCGATCAAGTCGACGCCCTGCGGGAGCGGGCGGGACGACTCGCTCAGGCCTAAGCGGCCGGCAGCGCACCGACGCTTGCAAACACCCTATAAATGAGCGTGAGCGCCCGGGGATCGATGCCCCGGGCGTTTTGGTATTGCTCGCTCTTCCTTCACTGCTCGCTCTTCCTTCACTGCTCGCTCTTCCTTCACTGCTCGCTCTTCCTTTACGCTTCCTTCGTGTTACATCAGTTTCATTCGACACACTTCGACAAAGGCGACCGTCCCAAGGTGTTAGCCTGATTTTTGAGGTTAACAAATACTTTTTGGTCGGGTAAATCTGGACGAAACTGCGGGGTTACACGAAAGGGGAGCATTGAGTGGACATGCAGAGTGTGAGTGTACTTGGGGGTTGTGTACGAGCGAATCGTTGGGCAGTGGGAGTGGCTGTCCTCGTCGGAGTGACGATGGCGGTACTCATGGGGACGCCTTTGGCCTGGGCCGCAACGACGGACAGCGGTACGACGACAGTGAGCTTCAACATCGCTGAGGCCATCGAGGTGACCTCGTGGCCGGCCGCGACGTTCTCGCTCGCGGATGGGGCGGCGCCGGGCGTGGCGGTGGTGTCTGGAGAGTTGTCAATCAGAGTACGGTCCAATAGCGAGTGGGGAATTCAAGTAAGCGCTGAGTCCGACGGCTTGCTCAGGGAGTATGATCACACGCTCGCGAGTTACGTCGCGGACGGCCACACCGTCGGGCCCGTCGAGTGGGCGACGAGCGCCGACGGGCTGTGGACGCCCATAACGTCAGTGCCGACGCCGATCTTTGCGGATCAGCCCCCGACCGGAGAGGCGGGCGCCAGTGTCGGCTTCCTGCTGCGGGTGACGCCGACGTACGACCACCAGCCCCTCCCAGAAGGGCGGGAGTACCGCATCGTCCTGGTGTACACCGCTGGGGTGGGCTTCTAGCATGACTTCAATCGAGGCCCATAGGGCCAGGGCCCGCTTCCCCCGACGACGCTTGAGAGCTTCTCTCGTTTCGCAATCGCATTCTGGAGTGACGATTGCACTGGTTATGCTGGTGTTGGCGTTCACCCACACCACATCCGTGAGCGCAGGGGTGGTCGTCACGCCGGCCCGACTCCACGTCGAAGTGGATCCCCACGGGACGACTAGGGAGCTCACCGTGGTGAATCGGGGCCCGGGTAAAGTAACGTTAAACACATACGTCGGTTTCGGCACACACGATCTCAGGGGTGGAACGCTATACCACGACGACCCCCGCTCCCGTAACGAGGCGGCCACGTGGGTACGAGTGCAGCCAAGTCGGACGAGCCTTGAGCCCGGCGCATCCGCACAGATTGAGGTGCACTTTCAGTCGGTTCCGGGCAGGGTGGCGGCGTACCCTGTCCTCTTTGTGGAGCCGGCCCATGCGGAGTTCCCACAGCCTCGGGAAGTTCATCGCCCGACATCGGCGTCGCACAGCCGGGTCCGCATCGCTGTACCAGTCCTGGCGACGTTTCGCGCGGCCCGCCATCTTCAGCGTGTCTCGCCTCACGTGCGTTCCGTCTCAATGCACACCGTACCCAACGCTGACGTCCTGCGCGCCAGCGTCGACGTCGAGAACCGAGGCACAGTACACGGTCCGGCGGCGGTGCACGTTAGCCTCGTCGACGAGCGCGGCGAATCCGTCGCCACGTTCGTCTCCGAATCAGCCCGAGTTCTACCGGGAGCCGCGCGCCGTTTCACGACGGAGTGGTCCCTCCGCTCCCTCCCGCAGGCACTCCGGCTCGTCGCACGGGCCCGAGACGGTGCCGACAACGAGGCAGTTCCCCAGCTCATGGCGCTCACTCTTCCTGATCGATTGGCGCTTTCGGGACGGCAGGTGGAGATCGCGGACCTGCAGGCAACCCTCCTCGCTAACCAGTCGCTCCTCACAGTGAGTGGGCGACTAGTGGGAGCCTCGCTCACTCAAACCGCCTCCGCTTTGCGAGAGCATGTGGTCGTTTACGATGCCGGCGGGGAGGAGCTGGTCCGCTCGATAGGCACTGGTACGTGGACGCGCTCTTCCCGAGGTGGACACGCGTTTGAGCACAAGGTGCGGCTGGCGCCTGACGAGCTCGGCCGGGCGCTCGGTGTCGGCGTTGAAGTGAGGGAGGGCGGGGTGAACATCGGATATGCCGCGCGCACACTGGAGGGTCGTACAGAGCCCACTGCGCTGTCACGTTCAGTACGCTAGGTCGGTGCAACGACGAGGCGATTTGTGCAGGCTTGGCGGCTCGAGGAGGCGCCCCAACGCCTCCTTGCGTGCCCTCGTGTGGGCCCTGGTCCTCCTCTCGCTCTCAGGATGGGGAAGTGGCTGGTTAGGGGGCGACGTCAGCGCCGCGCCTCACAGTCTGGAGTTGTGGCAGAGCGGCCGGGCATGGAGCGTCGCGGGCGTCCAACCCGGAGAGCCGGCGTTCATCCCCAATGTGGCTCACCTCACGGTGATCTCACCCGACGTGTGGAGCCTCAGCCTCCAGGCCGACTTGGAGGCTGAGGACGGCCGGCCCATCCGCTCAGAGGTGCGCCCCGTGCTCATATCACGTGATGTGGGCCCCTCGGGTCCAGCGTCCTCGTTCACCCAAGTGGGGGCGCTCGTTACTTTGAGCGACCAAGAGCCCACTGGCGTCGATGGTCGCCAGATCCGGGTCGACCTGGCACTCTCCCCGTCGTGGGACGATCCTCCGGACCTCCCATTGCACGCCCGGCTGCGGCTGGCGCTCTCTGGAGCAGGGCGCATTCACGCCGCTTACGTCACTCCGCACCGATTCACGCAGGGGAGTGTCGAGGCCGTCTCCATTTGGTTTCGCGGTTCGATGGACGATGTCGGGAAGCAAGAGGGGGGCATCCCTCGGGATAAGCGTAGCCCTCACCCTGAGGATCTCACTCTCGTCATATCAAAGGACGGCGCTCCCGCCGGAACTCCGACTCGCGCCCAGGTCGTCGGGGTGACTCAAGACGGTTGGCAGCAGGTGATGGTGTCGAACGCAGGGTCGTTCACCCCAGGCCGATACCACTATTCCCTGGCTGCCTCCCGGGGAGAACGGATCGCCATGGGAACGTGGGAGGTGCTGCCGTCGAGTGGGGAGGGGCGGCGGACTACGGAGCTGGCCGTTCACCCTCTCACCCAAAATAAAGCGGCGGCGCCGGCAGAGGCTCGGATCGGCGGTGAACTGGAGGCGCGCATTCAAGTCGACTCCAAACGCTCTCGGCCCGGGGAGCCCGCGGAGTGGCTCGTTCGCCTCTTTAATCCCGGGATGCTCTCGCTGCTTGAGAGCGCACTGTACGTCTGCCTTCCTTCAGAGTGGTATGTGACGGCCGCCGACCACCCCCGGGTGAAGCGGGCGATCGACGGGAGGATGTGCGAAGTCCTCCTCCTCGGCAGCCTGGCGGGTCGTACGCAACACCAAGTGACGTTCTCCCTCATGGAGTGGCCCCCTCCAGGACCGCGGCTACTTCGAATCGAACGCGTTCCGACCGCTCAGCTCTACCTCTACGCTCGCGGGTCGGGCGAGGCCGAGCCCATGCTGGTGCGGAGCGCGGAAGCGCGGTTGCTTACAAACGAAGCGGGTCTCACCACAGAGCTGGAGGTAAACGGTGTCGCCTTTATCGACCGGAATGGAGATGGCGTAGCGGGGAGCGGCGAATCCGGCGTCGCGGGCGCCGAGATCGTCGTCAACGGTGCGACGGTGCGCCGTAGCAACCGCAACGGCTCGTTCACGTTGCGATTACCGTCAGGCTCTCATCTCATCTGGGCCCGCAGCGAGAGTGGCAGTAGTCGGCCGGCGTGGGTGGATGTTCACTCGGGCGCTCCGCTCTCGATCTCCCTACCCATTCCCTCGGAGGGTGTAGATGCAGTCAGGCGGAGGGACGAAGTGTACCTGGAGGCCGAGTTGCTCGCGCCGCCCGCCTCCACCCTCGGCACGACGCGCGAAAGGCAGCGTACGGCGCACCGAATCCGCGCAACTCATCTCGGCCCTGTGGCCCAGCTCGATTGGGGCACGGATTCGGTCGGGGGCGATGCGCGCCTGCAACTGCGGGGAGAAGGGCACACGTGGGAGGCGAATTGGCGGCAGGGCGTGCCCGAGCGAATTCGTCTCGGAGCGTTGCGGCCTTCGTTGCCGGTGGCGTCGGCTTGGACGCTCGGCCTCGATGTTCCGCCGCATGCGATCCCCGGCTCAGAGTCGGCCGTCGCCTCCGTCGGAATGCAACTGGGCGAGGCTGGCGGCGACTTCTGGGGGTGTCGCACTCTGTGGACCGGCGTTGATTGGTCGGCCGGGACCACGCGCCTAAGCGCAGACATGACCCGCTCGACCCACGTGCGTCAGGATGAACGAGGCGAGCGGCGCGATCAGGCCGGACATGTGAGGCTCGAGGGGACGGGGGGCTCGACCACCACCGAGGGCGGCTGGCGCACATCGTACGCTCTCTACGCCGGCAATCCTCGAGAGTTCTCACCGTCCTGCGGTGAGACGCCCCGTGATGGCCACCACGGATCATTAAATCTCCACCCACCGCAAGTCGGTCCTCGTGCGCCAGCTATCGAGGCGGCCACCATCGCCGCAAGTCGGTGGTCGAGTGGCGCTCAGGCGGTGGAGTTGGGCGTTGCAAGCGCCCGAGTCGCCCCGTCGGGAGAGAGCGATCTCGCTCTTACAGCGCGCAGCCCGCTTTCATTTCAATTTGTGCCTGCTGTTCAATGGCTAAAGGAGAGGGGGGAGCTCGACGAGGTGAAAACGCGGCCGGGCCTCATTGTACGGACATGGGCCGGGCGCCACCGCCTCGAGGCGCAGTTCGGACACCGGCCACTCCAGGAGGCCAAGCGAGAGCTCGACGTCGAGCGGGGAGACGGGCGGCGCTCCCTTGCTTGGCGGTGGGACGGGGGCCGCCTCAACCTGAGCGCTTCGTTCGACGCGTACGATGGTGACGAGGGCAGGGAGCGGATCGGCGAGGTGGGACTCTCGCTGCGTAACCCAATTCCGCCCCAGTTGCTGGCGGGGCTTAGCAGCAGTCGCGTTGAGCTTAGTCGGAGTTTAAGTCTCACTCGGTTGCGAGACGACCTGCGGTTTGACGCTCGCATCCTCGGCCACGATGTGCGCTTGCGGATCAACGGCCGCGAGCCGCGCGATCCTCAGGATTCGCTTCATTTGTATTGGGGACGGTACGACACGGTACAACTCTCAGGACGGGTGAAGGGGAGGCTAGGCTCTGCGTCCACATCAGAGGAGGGAGTCGACTGGAGCGTTGAAGTGGGCCGCCTCGATTCGTGGGAGGAGCAAGAGCGCAGCGTCGCTTTGAGTCTGGAAGGCGAGTGGCGGTTAGGGAAGTGGCGGACGTCCTTTGATCGTCGAATGGAGCGAGGGAGCCTTGCCTCCTACAAAGGGCGTCAGGCTTGGACGGTACAGGCCACCTGCAGTTGCGGTGACTGGAGTGTAGAAGCGGACTTGCGCCGCCTGACACGCTTCGTAGCGCCGTGGCAGAGTGTGGCTGCAGCGCCTGGCGCTGCGGCGGCGCGGGTGCACGCCAGCCGACCGGTGGCTCGTGGGCTTTACGGGTACGCGGAGATTCTTTGGTCTGAGATTGAGAGGGCAGACGGATCGGCAGGTGGGATGGTGCCCGTGCCGGGAGTCGGGGGGTGGACAGGAATGGGTCAGGATCCGCGGGACGGCTCGGCGCGCTCTACTCTCAGCGTAGGTCTCGAGTGGCAGCCGCCTCTCGAGAGCCTTCCCTTGCGGATTGGTATTGGAATCGAGTCAGATATCGGCGAGCGCTGGGAGGATGAGCGGGGTTCGCGGTTAGTGGCGCGGGCGCGAATTCCAATCTTTACAAACCAGTTCGCTGGCGCCGACAACGGTGACGACGGCGCTCCAAAAAAAGGGGTACGACCCAATAATGAGGAAAGTCGCTAGAACAATTGCCGGGATCTTTGGGAGGGGGGCCCCCGATGGATACTCGCCAGTCGAGGCCACGCGCCGGACAGCGGCGGTCGTCACGCCTTTTGGCTCATGTGTTTCACTCCGTTGGACGCGCGGGGATGCGGTGCGCGTTGCGGGGCGCCATCTTTGGGCTGCTGATCGGCTCCCTCTTCCTTGGACTCTGGAGCGTCGGTCTGCTCTCCACGCTCGAGGATGCGACGCTCGACGCTCGGTTTCTCCTTCGTTACCGCACCGCTCCCGATGCGGCTCCACCCTCTCCGGTCACCGTGGTGGCCATTGACGATCGGGCTACGGCGGCCTTCGGCAGTTGGCCGTGGCCGCGGGCGGTACAGGCGGAAGTGATTCTCGCCATCCTCAAGGAGGAGCCGGCCGCCCTTGGGATCAATCTGGTCTACTCAACGCCCTCAGAGGACTTCCGCGGAGACACCCGTCTCGCTCAGAGCCTGCAAACCGAGATCCCTGTCGTATTGGCTGCCTCGGTACTCGATGAGCGAGAGCAGTTGCCCCTTCTAAGCTTACTAGCTCCAAACGTGTACATCGGGCACATCGACGCGATCAACGACGGCGACGGCGTGGTCAGACGCCTTCCATGGGAGCTCGATTCGTCGATGGGTCGACTCCGTACGCTCGGTTGGGAGATGGCCAGGCGGCTGCGCACTTCCTTTCCACCCGTCCCGCCCGAAGAGTTGCAGCGGCCCCTTCACATTAACTTGCGACCCAGCGGAGTAGGGCCTGAGCTGCGCAACTCGGCGATCGCTCCCACGGTCTCAGTCGTCGACGTGATTAGTGGGAACGCCGGCGAGCAGCTTCGTGGGCGCCCGGTCATTCTCGGCGTGACGCGCACGACCCAAAGCACCGATGAGCGGAACGTCACCGCGCTGCGCTCCCTGGGACAAATTCCCAACGTTTACCTGCACGCCGCCGCACTCACATCGATTCTGCGCGGCGACTACCTGCAGCACCAGTCGACCTGGAGTTTGGCCGCCACCCTCCTGGTCGGAGGCGTTCTCATCGGCGCGATTGCCTTTATGTTGCGACCGTGGGCGGCGACGGCGCTCTTTGTCATGCTGGTTGCAGGGAGTCTCTCGTTCGCGTTTTGGCGCTTTGTGCAGGCGAGCGAATGGGTGATCGTGGTGCCGCCGCTCGGTTTGGTAGCGGTCGTCTACGTCGCCGGTCTCTGGTACGCTCACATCGAAGTGGAGCGCGAAGCGCGCCGGGTGCGTGAGACCTTTCGTCGCTACGTCGCCCCGGAGGTGGTCGACGCGCTGCTCAGTCGACCAGGCGTCGCACAGATGAGCGGTGGGCGCCGCAATGTCACCGTCCTCTTCGCAGACATTCGTGGGTTTACGTCACTCTCAGAGAAGAACCCACCCGAAAGGGTCGTGCACCTGCTCAACCGCTACTTAGCGCTGATGTCGGAGTCGGTGCTCTTGTACGGTGGGATGGTCGACAAGTTCGTTGGCGACGGGATGATGGCGCTCTTTGGCGCACCGTTGCCGATGGAGAATCATGCCGAGGCCGCCGTTCGGGCGAGTCAGCACCTCTTGCGTCGCCTGGAGAGTGTCGCACGCCACGACGAGGGTCTGGCGCTCTCTGTTGGTATTGGCATCCATAGTGGCGAAGCGGTCGTCGGCTCGATCGGCTCCGAACAGCGCTTGGAGTACACGGCCATTGGCGACGTGGTCAACGTGGCCGCCCGTCTGCAGGAGTTGGCCCGGTCCGGCGGGATCGTCTTCTCGGATGCGACGTTTGCGCTCCTGCCCAAACCCCTGCAAAGTGAGGGCCGCGGTCCCAACCCCGTGACGATTCGAGGACGCAGCGAATCGGTGCCCATCTACGAGTATCCCGCTAGCGCTCCTGCTCCAGCCCAAAAAGCGCGATAACGTTCACGCTCTCTCAAGCCGGCACATGCCGACTCGGCCATGCGCTGGTAGAGGAACCGTGCGCCGCCAAAGCGAACTCCTAGGAACGGGAGTATTCTCCTTAGTCCCAGGGGGTGTAGGCGGTGTCCGACGAGAGGGTACAGTTTCTAGAGAGAATCCCACTCTTTGAAGGCTTATGCGCCGAGCATCTCGACTCGTTCGCCCGGCTGTTGGTGGAGCGCACCTTCGCCCGGGGCGATGTGATTTTCTTTGAGGACGATCCCGGTGACGCGCTCTACATCGTGCAATCGGGACGCGTTAAGATATATCGTGTCGCCGAGGACGGACGGGAGAAGACCCTGGCTTTGATGAGCGAAGGAGAGTTCTTCGGCGAAATGGCGATCGTCGACGGCGGACCGCGTTCCGCTATCGCCGAGGCCGTGGTGAAGTCGACGTTGTACGCTCTTCATCGGGCCGACTTTCAAAAGATGGTCGCATCGACACCGGCCATCTCCTTAGGGATGATCAAAGTGCTCTCCAACCGGTTGCGGCAGACCAACGCCCAGGTGATGGATGCGGTCTTTCGCGATGTGCGCGGCCGGGTGACGCAGACGTTGCTAAAACTGGCGACCCGTCACGGCGTGCGACTCGAGGAGGAGAGCATGATCGATATGAAACTGACACACCAGGAGCTGGCCAACATGGTCGGAACGGCCCGAGAGACCGTGAGCCGGATCTTGGCCGAGCTGCAGGATGCGGGTCTGGTGCGCTTTGAAGGGCGCAACATGGTCCTTGTCGATCCGGCCCGTCTCAAAGAGTATGGAGCGGGTGAATTATTCAATGGCCGGTAGACGGAGTGTCGGAGAGAACGCCGTGGACCAACTCGTGGAGCAGGCACTCTCCGCAGTCAATCGTGCTCGATCTCAGACGGGTGAGATCGCCGAACGACTGCGCGCTGAGTATGAGTGTCACCGCTCGTCGCTGGCACAGCTGGAGGAGGCGCGGCCGGAGTTAAGCGCTCTGTTCGCACGGAGTACGGACAAGCTTGGGGCAGCGATCGAGCAGGTTCGGCAGATGGCCGACGAGGCTGAGGGAAGCTTGAGTTCGCTCCAGCGCAGCTTTGGCGAGGTGGCCGGACATTGGGAGAGCATGAAGGCTCGCCATAAGATCGGCGAGCGAGTGATCAAAGCCCAAGAAGAGGAGCGCCGCCGAGTGGCCCGCGAGATTCACGACGGGCCCGCTCAGGCGATGGCCAACGTGGTCCTGCGCACGGAGATCTGTGAGCGTCTCCTCAAGGCAGGGCGCACCGAGGTGCACCAAGAGCTCGACCAATTAAAGATGCTGGTGAAGGGGACGTTGAGAGAGCTTCGTCAGATCATCTTTGACTTGCGTCCGATGGCTTTGGACGACCTCGGGCTGGTGCCGACGCTTAACCGGTACCTCGAGAATCTGCGGCAGCACCACGGGGTGCCTGTGAGTCTCGGTGTGAGTGGACCCGAATGTCGACTCGATCCGACCCATGAAGTGGCTATCTTTCGCGTGGTCCAGGAGTCTGTCAACAACGCTCGCCGGCACGCCCAGGCTTCATGCATCCAGGTACAGATCGAGTTTGCGGCCGACGATAATGTCGCAATCATTATCGAGGACGACGGCGTCGGATTCGACATGGAGGAGCTCACGGCCGAGTGGATCAACCGAGAGAGCTTCGGCTTGATGGGAATGAAAGAGCGCATTGAGCTACTCGATGGAGAGATGAACGTCACGAGCGTCCCCGGAAAAGGGACCCGCATTGTGGCGACACTCCCGCTTTAGATGTCGCGAGCGCCCCGAACCATTCACACGTCCGATTGATCAGAGTACTAGGAGGAGCCCGGATGCCTGAGAAGATTCGCGTGATGTTGGCCGACGACCACGTCCTCTTACGGGAGGGCCTACGCAAGATTTTGGAGATGGAGTCCGACATCGAGGTGGTCGGTGAGGCCGGTGACGGCCGCGAAGCCATCGAGAAGGCGAGAGAGCTCAGGCCGGACGTCGTCCTCATGGATATCAATATGCCCGGTGGCGGCGGCCTGGCGGCGACACGGGCCATCAGTGCCGAACTCCCAGAGGTTGACGTGGTGGTGCTCACCATCCACGACGATGATGAATACATTATTGAGTTGGTAAACGCGGGGGCAAAGGGGTACATGCTCAAAGACGTGGATCCGTCCCGTCTCATCGAGGCGATTCGGCGGGTGCGCGAGGGCGATTCGTTTATTCCAACCAATCTTATGACAAAGGTTTTCCAGGAGATTCGGAGGCGGTCGACTCCTCGTCCAACGCCGATGGCGCCTGCCGTCGCCAATCTACAGGGTGGGCACGACCCGCTCACGGATCGAGAGATGGAGATTTTGCAGCTCATCGTTGATGGACACACCAATCGCGAGATCGCCACGACCCTCTTTATCTCCGAAAAGACGGTTAAAAACCACGTGACCAATCTCTTGCGCAAGCTCAATCTCGCCGATCGCACACAAGCCGCCGTCTACGCCATTCGCAACGGTCTGGTGACGATCGAGCCGGAGCATTAATCCTTTTAACCAGGTTTGACCCAGGACTTTCCTCCTACGTAAAGATGTGACTTCCTGTGAGACCTGCGACCGATGCCAAAGGCCAGGTAGACGTGGTACTCTAAGTGTGCAAGTTGACGTTCTAGGTACCACGTGTGCGGCGAGGCGGGAAGGGCTCATACCAAAAACCCCCCCGACCCCCGGGACTCCTTTCTCTCCCGCCTTGTCCACCTTTTCCTCTCGCCTTTTAGTTTTACACCTTCCAACTTCCCAATTATCTTCCCAATGAGCGGTTCGCGCCGTTAGACAGTTGGACGTAAAGTAGATACAAAGCAAGCGGCTACAAGTCGCCGGGATAGGATCTTGGGACCAGGCACGTATAGGGCGCCTCGGAATAGTATGAGCGAGAACGATACTACCGCCTGTCGGGGGTTCGCCCACATGGATGAAAACCTTCAGCGCAAAGAGAAGCTGCTATCAGACCTGTCACAGCGCGAACTGGATGTACTCAAGCTTATTGCTAAGGGTATGAGTAACGACCAGATTGCTAGTACCTTATTTATTAGCCCACACACGGTCAAGAACCACGTGAGCAATGTGTACCGCAAGATGGGCATGGACGATCGCACTCAAGTGGCGATCACCGCGCTGCGACTGGGTCTGGTGCCACTCGAGAAACTGTAACGGGGCCAGGAAGCCGCCCGCCTTCGTCGAACACTCGAAGGGTCGCCCCCTTGGGTGATTCATTTTTTGTGAAGGGAAGGCGGGGCGGTGGCCACACTTCAGGGACACGTGCGCCGGATCACCTTTCGCAACGAGGACAACCACTTTACGGTTGCCCAAGTCGATGTGGACAAGCCCTCTGCCGAGGCTCCCACGGGCGAAGTGACGGTCGTCGGGCGTTTCGATTCGTTGGCTGTCGGAGAGTGGGTCGAGCTCGAAGGCGAGTGGAGCTTGCACGAGACGTTTGGCCGCCAATTTCAGGTGAGCTCCTACCAGAAAACCCCTCCGGCTACGACGCGCGGCATCTTGCGTTACCTCGGCTCCGGCGCGATCACCGGTATCGGCCCCAAATTGGCCGAACGCCTCGTAGACAAGTTTGGCGAGCGCACGCTCGAAGTGATGGAGACGGAGCCCGACCGCCTCTTGGAGGTCGAAGGGATCGGCGCGGCCAAGACTCGTGAGATCAGCAAAGCGCTCCAAGGAGAGCAACAAACGCGGGAGGCCCTCGTCTTTTTAGAGGGACTAGGGCTCGCGCCGGGCACTGCGGCCAAGATTCATCGAGAGTACCAAGGTGAGACGATTCAAACGGTGCGGGAGAACCCGTACTGCCTCGCCGACGACATCTTTGGCATCGGTTTTCGCACGGCCGACGGGGTGGCACGGGAGATGGGGCTGGCGCTCGACTCCCCACAGAGGGCCGTCGCTGCGGTGTTGTACCTTCTCAACCAGGCGAACGCGGAAGGGCACCTCTTTCTGCCGCGCACGGCCCTGATTGAGGCGGCGGCGTCGATGGAGATTCCCGCCGAGAGCGTCCAGGTTGCGTTGGAGCAGCTCGAGTCCCGCTCGGAGATCGTCATCGATCGCGATCAGGGCGACGAGTGGTGCATCTATCCATCATTCTTGTACCGAGCCGAGGTCGAGGTGGCCAAGCGCCTGTGGGATCGGCATCACGTGACGCAACGGCAGGCACTCGACGTCCCCGATCTATTTGTCGCGGACAGTGCCGGAATTCATCCACTCATCGAGAAGTTGGGGCTCAGCCGTGAGCAGCGCCGTGCCGTCGAGTTGGCGCTGGCGCCCGGGGGTGGGCTGATGGTGCTGACCGGAGGGCCAGGCACGGGGAAGACGACGACGCTCCGTGCGATTGTCGAGGGGCTTGCGCTCACCGGTCGCTCGTACCACTTGGCGGCGCCGACGGGGCGCGCGGCTAAACGTTTAAGTGAGGCGACCGGGCAGGAGGCCCGGACCGTGCACCGCCTCCTCGAGTACTCCGGCGGGGCAGGCTTTCAATTTCAACGGAATCAGCGCAACCCCCTCCAAGGCGATGCCGTCATTGTCGACGAAGCGTCGATGATCGACTTGCCACTCCTGTTTCACCTGTTGCGGGCTGTCCCTGAGGAGGCCAAGCTGATTCTGGTCGGGGACGCCGACCAACTCCCCTCCGTGGGTCCGGGAAACGCTCTAGGCGACCTCCTCCGCGCCGCCGACGCGTCGGTGGTGAAGCTGACCGAAGTGTTCCGCCAGGCCAAAGAGAGCCGGATCGTCGTGAACGCGCACCGCATTCAGCAGGGACTCGGCTTACAGGCGGGCGGTGAGGAGAGCGACTTCTTTTTTGTCAAAGAGGCGAATGCGCAGAAAGCGATGGCGCTCATCTGCGACCTCGTCTCCCGGCGGTTGCCCCGCTACCTCGGATGCGATCCGAGACGGGACGTTCAGGTGCTGGCAACCGTTCGTCGAGGCGCTCTCGGCGTCGACGGGTTGAACGAGGCCCTGCAACAGGCGCTCAACCCCGCGCAGCCGGGCGCCGCCCAAGTGGTTGTCGGCAAACATACGCTGCGGCCTGGGGATCGAGTCATGCAGGTGCGAAACAACTACGACTCGATGGTCTTCAACGGGGACATAGGGACGGTGCGGGCGGTCGATCCTGTCAAGCGACAGGTCGAGGTGCACTTCCCTGACCGAGACGACCCAGGAGCGGTGGTCTACACGAGCGAAGAGGTGAACCAGCTCACGCTTGCGTATTGCACCAGTGTTCACAAGAGTCAAGGCAGCGAGTACCCCGCCGTGGTGATGCCGATCACGTGGGTGATGCCGACCCTGATGAGCCGCAACCTTTTGTACACGGCGATTACACGTGCACGGCGACTCGTCGTCCTCGTGGGACGTGAAGACGCTTTGTGGCGGTACATCAAAAACGATCGCTCGGACCGACGCCACACACTCTTGGCCGAGCGGATGCTTGCCGAGCGTGCGCCCTGAGCGAGCACGCGCTACGGGTGCGTGAGCGCCCTGAGCGGGCGCCCGCCGGCCCAAAGCCCGCTGGCTTAAGGCCCGTCGGATCAAGGCCCGCCGGCTCAAGGCCCGCCGGCCCAAAGCCCGCCGGCTCAAAGCCCGCCGGCTCAAGGCCCGCCGGCGAACACCGAAAGGAATGAACTCTGATGAGTGAATCGAACGCCGGACGGAGCGGACCGTTGCAGGGAGTCCGTGTCCTCGACCTCTCGCGCATCCTGAGCGGCCCCTACTGTTCCATGATGTTGGCGGATTGGGGCGCGGACGTTATCAAGGTGGAGGTGCCCGAGGGCGGTGACGGCACCCGGGCGTGGGGACCGCCGTTTGTTGAGGGCGAGAGCGCCTACTTTCTCTCCGTCAATCGGAATAAGCGCAGCATCGCCATCGACCTCAAGCAGGAGTCCGGCCGGGAGATCCTGCGCCGGCTCGCCGCGACCAGCGACGTTTTGTTGGAGAATTTTCGACCGGGAACGACCGAACGCCTGGGCGCCGGCTATGAAGAGCTGGCGCGCCTCAATCCGGGGCTCGTCTACTGTTCGATCTCAGGCTTTGGGCAAGACGGACCGTACCGGGATCGCCCCGGCTTTGACGCTGTCGCACAAGCGATGAGCGGCATGATGTCGATCACCGGTGAACCGGATGGGACCCCTATGAAACACGGCATGTCCATCGCCGACCTGACGGCGGGAATGTGGGCGGCGTTCGCCATCGCCTCTGCCCTCTACGAACGGGAGAAGAGTGGCCGGGGACAGCACCTCGACGTCTCACTCTTGGACGGGCAGATTTCGTGGCTCACCTACGTCGCTGGGGCGCACTTCGCAACAGGGCAGCTCCCCAATCGGTACGGAAGCGGCCATCCTACCATCGTTCCTTACCAGCCCTTTGAGACTGCGGACGGTTATATCATGTTGGCCGTCGGCACAGACAAACAGTGGCAGATTTTCTGCCGTGTCGCCGATCTCGAGGACGTCGCTCAGGACCCCCGTTTTGCCACGAACGCGGCGCGTGTCGAGAATCGGGAGCTCGTGGTCGCCCGGGTCGCCAAGGCGCTTAAGGAGAGGCCGACGGCCCTCTGGCAGCAAGAGTTGGAGGCGGTAGGCGTCCCGTGCGGTCCGATCAACAACGTGGCGCAAGTGTTTGAGGATCCTCACGTGCAGGCGCGGGGAATGGTCACCTCGTTTGAACATCCGCAGGCAGGACAGGTCAAGACAGTCGGTGTGCCTGTCAAATTGTCTCGTACACCGTCAGAGGAGCCGGCCCCGCCGCCACTCCTCGGCGAACACACGCGTGGGGTCCTACAGGAGCTGGGCTACTCCGAGGCTGAAGTGCGGTCACTCGCGGCTCAAGGCGTCGTTGCGCTCAATGCGGCCCCGGGGCAAGGGGCCGACGACCCAGGCGGAAGTGCCTCGGGTGAGGAAGCAGAGGGGCGCCCGGCCTGACGTGCTCGTCGGGCGATACTTCCCGGCCTGACGTGCTCGTCGGGCAATACTTCCCGGCCTGACGTGCT
>JAWLDA010000022.1:23345-53426 GCA_041686855.1 Limnochordia bacterium | reverse complement strand
GAGTGGTAGCGTCAGTGGACACCAGTGCATCGGGTATTCGCTATTCAGTTGTCAAGGTTCGATGAGTCAAAGTGTGGGTTTACTCACACAGGCTCCTAGGCGACGATTGCATTCTCGAACACCACAGCAATTTTCAACACGCCGATGAAGCCGATGAATCGATTCGTGACTACCGGTTAAGGCTTGCAAGTGAAAACTGGGACGCCCCTATCGTTGTGACGACCAGCGTGCAATTCTTCGAATCACTCTTTTCGCACAAGAGCTCGCGCTGTCGCAAACTGCACAACATAGCCAAGAGCGTAGTTATCTTGGACGAGGCCCAAATGATTCCGATTTCATATCTCATTCCGTGCCTATGGGCCTTGAACGAGTTAGTTCAAAACTATAATGTAAGCGTACTTTTTTGCACCGCGACACAACCGAGCATTAATGGACTCTTACCACAGAACACGACTCCCGTTGAAATCGCTCCCAATCCCCGTGAACTTTATGACGCATTTCGGCGCGTCCACATTCGGTCAGTGGGTGATCTCGACGACAACTCACTTGGCGATCAACTGGCGGAACTTGAGCAGGTCTTATGCATTGTTAACACTCGAAACCATGCAGCTTCGTTGTACGAACATATTCGGGGTCCCGGAACGTATCACCTTAGTGCACGAATGTACCCGGCACATCGTTCCAGGAAACTAAAGAGTATCCGAGAGTCTCTAAGAAACGGAGAAATATGCCGCGTCGTATCCACCCAGCTCATCGAGGCCGGTGTAGACGTCGACTTTCCGATCGTGTATCGTGCGATCGCCGGACTCGACTCTATTGCACAGGCTGCCGGCCGTTGCAATCGTGAAGGCCGGCTCAAATCCGGCGATGTGATCGTATTCCGACCGGAAGCGAACCACCAACCCCGAGGACGGTTTCAGCGAACGGCGGCGATCACCGAGATGGTGTTGCGCAGACACAACGACCTCCTAGCTCTTGAGGCCATTGATGCGTATTTTCGCCTTCTGTACGAGTTCGAGGGTGAGAAACTCGACGAACACCAAATCATTCCGGCCTTTAATAAGGGTGCGATGCAGTTAGCATTCCCGTTTCGCGAAGTGGACGCGAACTTTCAACTCATCGATAGCCCCATGACTCCAATCATCATCCCGAGGGACACTGAGTGTACCGCGCTAATGGAAGAGGCGCGATGGAAAGGTCCAAGCATGAGCCTCTCCCGCCGTTTTCAGCCATTCATCGTTCAGGTCTACCAACACGAGTTTGTCGAACTCTCCCGCCATAAAGCCATTGAAGTGATCGGGGAGCAGTATACGTCGCTCACGGATCTTTCCATGTACGACGAAGAGGTCGGTCTGAAGCCAACGCAATCGAGTCTCTTAGATGAGCCGCTGATCTTTTAAGGGGGTGACGTTGTGAGCTACGGAGTCAAAGTGAAAGTCTGGGGAGATTACGCATGCTTCACACGTCCGGAGATGAAAGCTGAGCGCGTTAGTTACGATGCTATGACACCGTCTGCGGCACGAGGAATCCTTGAGGCGATTCACTGGAAACCTGCAATCCGATGGGTCATTGATAGAATCCACGTACTCAACGAGATTCGTTTTGAGAACTTAAGACGAAACGAAGTTAATAGCAAGATTCCGGCCGGGAATATCCGCAAAGCGATGAACGGCACGCCGATTGCGCTCTGGCAGGTGGCATCGGAAGATCGGCAACAGCGAGCCACATTGATGCTGCGCGATGTCGCCTACGTGATTGAAGCACACTTTGAAATGTCAGAGAAAGCCGAAGGCGAAGACGATCCCAGCAAGCATTACAACATGTTCATTCGCCGGGCCCGTAAAGGTCAATGCTTTCATCGCCCATATTTAGGGTGTCGCGAGTTCCCCGCCCATTTTGAGTTAGTTGAAGATGCAGCAGTCGAGCAATCAGTGCATAAGGGAGAGCGGGATCTCGGCTGGATGCTTCTCGACATCGATTTTGAAAGTGAGATGACACCTCGGTTTTTTCGAGCCGTGATGCGTGACGGCATCATCGAAGTACCGCCGGTGGAAGTAGGAGGCCAAGTATTTTGATTATCGACGCCCTCCACGCCCATTACAAGACGTTAGCCGAGCATTCCGATTCAAAAATACCCAAACCAGGTTTTGCAACGGCTCGAGTGAGTTTCGCCTTCAATTTATCTCTCGACGGCGAATTGCTCGAGGTAATCACCCTCGCGGACCAAAAGGGAAAGAGGCTGGTCCCAGTCGACATGGAGGTTCCCGAGCCGGCAAAAAGGGCTGGTAAAGGGGTGACTCCGTGTTTCTTGTGCGACAACAGCATGTACATGATCGGCGATGACTCGAAGGGAAACCCCAATCGATCGAAACTCGCGTTTGAGACAAGTATGAAGTTCCATCTTCAAATTCTGCAGGACGTCGATGACGATGGCGCTCAAGCCGTCTGCCATTACTTTACCAAATGGGATCCGTCAATGGTCAAAGAGCACCCTTCACTCTCTGCCGTTCTGGAAGACGTCCTTGCGGGAGGGAACATCGTCTTAGTGTTGGACGGGAACCCCGGCTACATACACGACCGCCCCAAAGTCAAAGCGGCCTGGTTAAATCACCGCAACCGGTCCTCTTCTCAGGTAACTGGTCAATGCCTTGTTACCGGCGAGTATGGACCGATTGCCCGCATTCATCCCAGTATAAAGGGCGTCAGAGGAGCCCAAACATCCGGTGCCGCTTTGGTTTCATTCAATTTGGACGCATTCACGTCATATGGAAAGAGACAAAATTTCAACGCACCTCTAAGCGAAGACGTCGCCTTTGGATACACAACCGTACTTAATCACATGTTGTCTGAGCGCAGGCAGCGTTTACAACTCGACTCAAGTACGACTGTCGTTTTCTGGTCGGAACGCGAAAACGGCGAGCGCGAAGAGAATCTTCTGGCTCAGCTGTTTGATCTTCGCGGTGTCGACGAGTCAGGTGAGAGTATCGACTCAAGACAAGACTCACTACAAGACTTGGAGACTACAAGACTTGTTCACGACGTCTTGGACCGGGTTCGTCGCGGCCAGCAGATCGACTTTGACGCCATGCACGTCGACTCAAAGTCGCGGTTTTTTGTCCTTGGCCTTTCTCCTAATTCGAGCCGACTCTCAGTTCGATTCTGGCACGTTGATACCGTTGCCAACCTGGTAAACCGAGTCGCAAGCCACCATGCAGATCTATCGATTGTCACTCCAAACTATCGCAAGAGCGAATTCATTTCGGTTCGCGAGATCTTGATCGAAACAGCCCCTCGTCGTGATCCAGAGCGAATTCCGCCCCTCCTCGGAGGCGGTCTGATGCGGGCGGTTCTCACGGGCCAACCGTATCCACAGGGCTTATACACCGCAATGATCGCAAGAATCCGCGCGGACCGCGAAATGAGTTACGTACAAGCGGCGGTGATCAAGGCCGCGCTCATTCGACGCATGCGTTCCCGGTCGCAGAGCGGCCTCTTAAATGAGCTTGATGTGTCACAGGAGGTGAAGTTGACGGTGAGTTTGGATGAAAAGAGCACAAACCCTGCGTATCGCCTCGGGCGGCTCTTTGCGGTACTCGAGAAAGTACAGCAAGAAGCGAATCCCGGCCTCAACGCGACGATCCGAGACCGTTACTTCGGAGCGGCTTCGGCGACTCCGAGGGCGGTCTTTCCTCAACTACTGCGCCTTGTACAACATCACGTGGTAAAGGCCGAGTATGGGGGCGTGTCGGATAGACTCATTGAAGGAATCGTGTCGGAGCTCGACGACTTTCCTTCGCACTTAAGTCCCGGGGATCAGGGACTATTTATGCTCGGGTACTATCACCAACGGCAAGCATTCTACCAAAAATCTAATTCGAAAGAGTGATTTCACGTGGCCAATCCGATCGAACATAGGTACGAGTTTGTACTCCTCTTCGATATGGAGAACGGAAATCCTAATGGAGATCCCGACGCCGGCAATCTCCCACGGATCGATCCCGAAACCAGCCACGGACTCGTAACAGACGTTGCAATCAAACGTAAGATCAGAAACTACGTTGAGACCGTCAAGACTAACGAACCAGGATTCGACATTTACGTTCGGGAAGGTGTCGTTCTCAATGCTCAACACCGTAAAGCTTATGACGCACTGAACATTGAACCTGTGGACAAGAAGCTGCCAAAGGACGAACAACAGGCGCTCGAACTCACTCGGTTTATGTGCGCGAACTTTTTCGACATCCGCACCTTTGGTGCAGTAATGACGACCAAGATTAACTGCGGACAGGTTCGCGGCCCGGTTCAATTAGGGTTCGCACGCAGCACTGATCCCATCATCCAACAAGAAGTGACCATCACTCGAGTAGCCGTGACGTCGGAGCAGGATGCGGAGACGAAAAGCCGGGAGATGGGACGCAAGCACATCGTTCCGTACGCCCTTTACCGTTTGGAAGGGTTCATATCCGCCAGTTTGGCCGAGAAGACCGGGTTTTCTCCCGGCGATCTCGAGCTTTTTTGGGAAGCGCTCGAAAACATGTTCGATCACGACCGATCCGCGTCAAGAGGGAAAATGGCGAGCCGCCGTCTTGTCATTTTTGAGCACGCGTCTAAAATCGGTAACTCATCCGCCCAAAGGTTATTTGATACCGTGAGAGTGACGGGCCCGGACGGCGTCTTGCCCCCCCGCAAATACGCCGACTACCAGGTGCAGATAGATCACTCGGACATTCCGTCAGAGGTACGGGTCATTGATCGGATAACGTAATGGTACGTTACACTGAAGATTCACTGCTTCCGCTGTCGGGGCTGCAACACTACGCCTTTTGTCCCCGGCGGTGGGCGCTGATTCATATTGAGCGACAATGGAGCGAAAATCTTAGAACCGTGGAGGGACACCACCTTCATGAGAAAGTTCACTCCGGACCACATTCTGAGTCGATTGGCGAGGTCATCATTGCGCGATCTATCCCAATTGTCTCCTATGAGCTGGGCCTTTATGGCGTCGCCGATCTAATTGAGTATCATCGAGCGACGGATAAGGGTGTAGTTCTTACAGATCGTGATGGCGTGTGGCAACCCCATCCCGTTGAGTACAAGCGGGGCAAAGCAAAATCGGACGACAGAGACGAAGTCCAGCTCTGTGCTCAAGCGATATGTCTTGAAGAGATGCTTGAAACAGAAGTGAACGCCGGAAGTCTCTTTTACGGGCAACCCCGCCGCCGCACCAGAGTTTCGTTTACTCCCGAGCTCCGAGAGCGGGTTGCCATTCTTGCTCGGGAAATGCACGAAATCTTTGAGCGCGGCACGACACCGTTCGCGCCCGCGGGTGTGCCATGCAATCTGTGCTCTCTCAAAGATGTCTGCGTGCCTAAATTAACGCGTAGAAGGCGCACCGTGAAAACGTATCTACGCACCCACTTAGACATCGAACATACGAGGTGAGCGTATGCGAAAGCTTCTCAATGTACTTTATGTGACGACTCCCGAAGCGTACCTCGCGCGCGATGGGCAAAATATCATTGTCCGGGTGGAACACGAAGAGCGAGCCCGAGTTCCGATTCACATACTGGAAAGTGTTGTGTGTTTCAATTACGTGGGCGCGAGTCCGGGGCTTATGAATCTGTGTGCAGAATCAGGGGTTACTCTTTCCTTTCTGACGGAGCGCGGAAAGTTTCTCGCACGTGTGTCTGGACCAACAACGGGAAACGTTCTGTTGCGTCGCCAACAGTATCGAATTGCCGATGATACCACCATATGTACAAGTATTGTTTCAAGTTTTATTGCGGCAAAGATCGCTAATTGCATGACAGTATTGCGGCGTGTCCTGAGGGACCATGGAGATTCAGTACACACCACCCGGCTTAACCAAGCAGTCTCCGAATTAACAGATTGCATTCGTATGGTCGTCCGTTCTTCGAATCTTGATCAATTGCGAGGTGTAGAGGGCAGAGCGGCGCAGGTTTATTTCGCACACTTCAACGAACTAATTCTTGAGCCCGACTCAGAATTTCGATTTGAAAGTCGCAATCGAAGGCCTCCGAAAGACAAGTTGAATGCATTGCTTTCGTTTTTGTACACATTGCTGCGCAACGACGTTCAATCTGCGTTGGAGACCGTTGGGCTCGACCCATATGTTGGATTCATGCACCGTGATCGCCCTGGTCGACCGAGCCTTGCATTAGACCTCATGGAAGAACTGCGGCCTTATCTTGCCGATCGAATCGCGCTATCGTTAGTCAATCGAAAACAAGTGACAGCGAAGGGCTTTACTAAATCCGAAAACGGCGGGGTCGTAATGGATGACGATACACGGAAAACCGTGTTGGCCGCCTGGCAGAAGCGGAAACAGAAGACCATTCATCATCCCTACCTTGAAGAGAAAATTGAAGTTGGCCTTATTCCGTATGCACAAGCCCTGTTACTCGCTCGGTATGTACGGGGAGACCTCGACGGATTCCCGCCATTTATTTGGCGGTAAAGGCGGTGCAAGACTTGTGATGATCTTAATTACTTATGACGTGAACACGACAACACCCGACGGTCAAAGACGCCTTAGAAAAGTAGCAAAGCACTGCGTTGATTACGGACAAAGAGTCCAGAATTCCGTATTTGAGTGCCTATTAGATCCTGCTCAGTTCGCGCAGTTTAGGCACAAACTGGAATCCATTGTCGATATGGAGAAGGATAGTGTCCGCTATTACCACCTGGGTAACAATTGGCGGAAGAGAGTCGAACATGTAGGGACTCGGGAAGCCTATGACCCTGAAGGCATTCTAATTACCTGATAACTCATCTCACCCTCCACTGCGAACCCTAAGCACACCCTCAACTTCTTAGGCATTCGCAAATCCCCTTGACATCACCGTTCTGGCTATTTGTTGCCCACCATCAGCAAGCGTGACACCCACACATTTCAAGAGGTTCGCAAATGCGTTACGAGAAAACCTTTCCTAACGCGGTATTGCGGTACCGCTGTCGCGCCCCACGCGGGCGCATGGATTGAAACTTTAACGAGTCGATGACGAGGACGAACCTGCACCAGTCGCGCCCCACGCGGGCGCGTGGATTGAAACGTCATCGGCAACAAGCCCGACGTGCCGGTACACGTGTCGCGCCCCACGCGGGCGCGTGGATTGAAACACCTTCGCCGGTTCTACTTTGAGCACGACTTGTTGTCGCGCCCCACGCGGGCGCGTGGATTGAAACCAACAACTCCGGTCGGCGCATCGGCGTCTCGCCGGTCGCGCCCCACGCGGGCGCGTGGATTGAAACTACAAGTCGAGAGCGTGGCGTGAGTGTCGAGACGGTCGCGCCCCACGCGGGCGCGTGGATTGAAACACTCAGGGTGGAGAACCTAAGGTTGATGACAACAGTCGCGCCCCACGCGGGCGCGTGGATTGAAACCTTGGATCACCTCCTTGCTAGAGTTGAGCATGGTCGCGCCCCACGCGGGCGCGCGGATTGAAACAAAAGCCCGCTTAAAAGCAATGTGACCGCCCAGGCCGCGCCCTACACGGGCACGTCGTTTGAACTGCTCAATCGAGTCAGTTCCCTCGGGTGGGATGTGACAAGAGACGCGCGCCGGTTTAGTGTCTCAGGAATTAGAGGTAAGTTGATTTGGCTGGATCAGAGGACAAAGAAAGCCGAGAACACGTCCTTGACACCTAGAAAAAGCGGAGGAGAATATGTTCTGCCCACTCGCTGATTACCAAGCCATTGGAAAGCCTTCACCTGAACGCGCATCGTCCTCCTCCACTTCACACTCGTGATGTAAACTCGGATCCCACGGTACCCGATATCGCTCTTCTCATTGACGGCATTCCTGCTGTTTGGCACGTTGAACGCAAGACACCACTACTGAACAAGGTCTGCTACTCGTCTTCTCATTCCCCCCGAATCGCGACAATTCTGGGCGAAAGTGCCGCATAGAGCCGCGTCATCCCATCAACGGCTTGCTCAATTGCGGCTGCCCAGGTAGCATCATTCACCCACCCTCCCGACACCGTAAGACTTATGCGACAGGCCCGTTTGTCGTCTAGACGCTGCCAATAAAGTTCTTGGCCGCAGTCGGCTTCGATCACATCTCGTTGGGCAACCAAAGCGTCGAAGAGTGCCTTATTAGCAGTTGGTTCCGGGGTGTCTATGTAGAGTTCTGCCCGAGTCTCTTCTTGAAGTACATTGTAGTTCCACCATTGGCCGTGACGTCGGGCGCCAATCCAATGATAGCGGCTCGGTGAGATTCGTGCATGGAGATCCGAGCGCTCCTTCGCATGCTTCAATAGGGCCCGCCAAAATTTCTGCCTCGCCTCTTGGCGAGCAGGGCGATCAAGGGAGTCGGAAGTTGCTTCTTCCGGTTCTCCAATGGGTTCTGGAACAGGGGGTTTTTCACCGTCAAGGTCGAGTCGAGACGGATTCCATACCCACTCGGCGATACGGATGTACAATTCCTGACGTTCGGCTTGCTCTTCCGGACCGAAGTGGTCATAAGGTCGAAATGGTAACCCGGTCTCTTCCCGAAAATTGGCAAACGCGGGATTGTTTTCGTATGCCAGTGGGTGAAGGCTACGGGCCAGTAAGTTTTGCCCGTGGCTTACATAAGCGTTTCGTTTTGCCTCATACGGAGCGTCGCCAAGACTTTGATTGAGACCTCTCTGCAACAAGAGAAGGCCCCCGACGCGGTTGCGTTCCGCTTCAAAATCGCTTGGATGGGCAAACAAGTCAGCAAACCGGTCGTATTGATCCGCCCAGATGTGCTCGATTTCGAACGGCCTGGCTCGGCCTTGAGAAATGAGATCTTCAAAATGAGAAACGAGTCCGCACTGGACGTCGACCCAATGTGTAAGACGAGCAAGAATATGGCGAACTTGCCGGTAATTTTGGTTATGTAGACGAAAACGCGGTACACCAACGAAGCTCTCACCTTGCTCGTCAAGTTGGCTTTGAAGATACTCAGAGAGATGTTCCACATCGCAATCCCGAAGATCGCGCGTGAGCTGAAAGAGTGTGTACCTCACCGAAGAGTAAGCGATGGTTCGGAAGTTCCATACACGGCGAGCTAGCCAAATATCAAGGAAGTCCGCTACGAGTGCTACTTTCTTTTTTACGGTCTCAGGGGGATCATCAGGCGCCAGAGGGGCGAGAAGTGTTTGGGTTTGCAGTGTGAATCCACGGTCCTCATTGTAGCGAATGGCTTCCCATCCCGGCGTCAATGATCGTCCAGCTTGCCGTATGGTGTGAAACTGACGGGCGTAAAAGTTCAAGTCTCTTTGAACAAAGCGCACAAAGGCATCAGAGTCACCTAGGCAGAGAGTGTCTTTATTATCACGGACCCAACGGTGAAATTCCGATCCGATTCGTTCGTAGTCTCTGTTTTCAGCACCCTTTCGCCCGGGCCGAATTGTTTCAGCATGGCGAGCTCGAAGCCAGTCCTTGAAGAAGTCAACATCCGCTTCCTCACCGAGATCCTTGAGACGCTGCATATGGGTCTTCCACTTAGCATTGACGGATCGTTGGTCGTTTTCGTGTCGAATGTTGGCAAGAACATACCCTTTCAGCATATCGGGGAGGCTAAGCGAAAGTCCTCGGTCGTTCATGGTTTCGAAGATGGTGTAAGCATCCTCGTCCGAATAGGCTTCGATTTCCACTAAATGCACATTCTCCAGTAACCAGTCGACGAAGTAGGGCAATGCGGTATCCGAAATTTCCTCGGGGAAGTGATCGGCAATATTTGTGTAACGGCCGGCGATGTTATGAATCGACTCGCTTTCTCCATTAAGATCGACCGATTCGTCATCAAGAAGTCGTTGCATCACATCGGTACGTTCGGGCACGTCAAGATTGAAGCTCTTACGGCCAAACTTCTCCGAATACACTAAATTACGAACATCAACCCGATCATCTCGATCCTCTTGGAGGTGGTAGAGATAAATCAGAAGCAGCGTAAGGGTCGTCAGACGCTGCTGTCCGTCAACAATAAATCGTTGCCCGCGTTTATGACTTATGACTATTGAGCCGAGAAAATAATGGCCGTAACCTTCTACCTCATGGCGAGCGTGATCGAACTCGTAGAAGTCCAGGAACTTGCCTGTAAGGTCGTCAATAAGTTCGCGAACCTGACGCTCCTGCCATGCGTATTCTCGTTGGTAGAAGTCGATGGTATATTTAGCCCCGTCCAGAAGCTCTCGGACGGTTCGAGCTCGGCCTTCGATGCTTTTCATGATGTTACCAGCCCCTGTTTCAGCCGCTGAAGTTAAGCGATTCCCCATACGGTTTTTGGGTAAGCATCCAGTTGATCAAGAATTCTAGTGAATGGTATAGATCAGAGCGTCCAATCTCCGGACATTGGAAACTGCACGACTTCCAAGGAAACGCCTTTGGCGGCACTTGGATGTACATATTCGATCTCACCTCCCCAATGCCACCCTCCGCGCCCCCTCCAACCCCCGATACCACTCCGGGTGACACGTCAGCAGCACGATCTGGAGCTCCTCCTGCGCCTCCTCGAGCAACTCGAGAAACTTCCGATGCCTTACGGTGTCGGTGTTCACCAGGCTGTCGTCGAGTACGAAAAGATGCCGGCCCGACTTCGAGGCGAGGTAACGACCCAGTGCCAAGCGCGAGAGGATCTGTAACTGCTCTCGAGCTCCGGTTGAGAGCGCCTCCGTGGAGACGCCCTCTTCGCGTTCGACCGACATCGTCGTGGGGCGCAGCGACTCATCAAAGCGCACCTGTCGACCGACGTTGCCGCTCACCTGTTCAAAGTAGCGGCTCACCCGTTTGGAGATGGGCTCGGTGAGTTGGGCGACGACTCGCTGTTGGCGTGTGTCAGATAGCGCCTTCAAGAGCTTAATAGCTTTCGCCTGGCGCACCTGATGCTCATACTCATCCCGAGTCTGCTGCAACCGCTCTTCGATCCGAACAAGTTCGTCGTACGTCCCCTGCGCCGCGGCGGTCTCGAGTTGCTGCCGTAGCTGAGCACGGTTTTCGCGTAATGCGCCGATGCTCTCTTCAAGGGATTGCAACTCCGTCTTGAGGCCCGCTTGCTCGACTTCCGGATCCTCGTCTTCGTCAGGGAGTTCGCTCGTGATGGCATCAACCTTCTGCTGGCAGGCGTCTCGCTGACGTTGCGCATCACTCATCGCGCGGTCGAGTTCTGCCGTCTCCCCGCCATACTCAGCGAGAATCGTCTCCATCTCTCGAGTGGCGTTACGGCGCTTCTCAACCTCCGTCGCTTCGCGGGTCTTAAGTTCACCAGTCTCCTTCTCAAGGGTAGCGACATCGGCACGTAGATCGTCGAGGCCCTTGTTGAGCTCGGCAAGCGCGTCCTCTGCCTCCGTGTAGGTAGCCTCCGCCTCGTCCACGCCAGGCGGCTCCGTCTCTGCCAGGGCCTCCCGTGTCACATCCAGATCCTCACACACGGCTGTCAGTCTCCGCTCCAACTCGGCCAAGGCGCTTTGGAGTGCATCCGCCGACTCATACTCGTCTAGGAGTTGCGTCAGCTTCTCCTTGAGCGACTTCATCCGCTGCTCCACATCGCGGCGCGTCTCCCGCATCTCGGCCAAATCGTCGGAGGACGTCGCGCCAAAGCCGGCAAGGAGCGCTTTGAGGCGTCCCTTTGCCTCTTCCCGCTCTTGCTCCAGGGTGGCCACCTCGTCAGCCCCGGAGCGCACCGAAAATCGGCCGACGCCATCGATATGCCACTGCAGCGAGCGCGCAGCATGGGCGCGTATCGTCTCAGCGCCCTCCACCGTGAACGGTTCCTCCCGGCCGTCGCCGTGCACAACGCGCCCCGTCTGAGCGCTCTCGGCGACGAACTCAAGGGAGAGTCCCACCGACTCCAAGCGTCCGTCCAGGCGTTTAAGCTCACCCTCGAGCTCCTGCGCCTGCTTGATCTGGGCCGGTGTGGGATTGGGCATCTGGGCGAGCTGTTCGTTCAACGCGGCCTGGTCCGCCTGTACCTCGCGGACGTCTTCCAGCCGTTTAGCCAGCCGTCGTATCTGCGCGTCCTGCTCCTTCGCGGCCGTCAGCGTTCGAGCGCGCTGCCATGCGGACCGGGCGCTCTTTACCCGTCCCTCCGCTTCCGCAATCTCCGTCTCGAGCTGCTTCAGCTCGTTCCCTAAGGCCTCTTGCGCCTTTCCGACCCTCTCAAGCAGCGGTTGAATCTGCTTCTCCAAGGCCTCCTGGGCCTCACTTGCCTGCGCTTTGAGGGCGATGACGCGCTTGCGCTGCTGGTCGAGGCTCTCCCAGCGACCTTTCCACTTCTCCAACTCCGCCGACTCCGTGGCCAGCTTCACCTTGAGGGCCTGCACCCGCTTGGCGGCGGCCTCCAGCCGCTCGATCGCCTGTTGGAGCTCCGTCCGCTCGTCACCCAACCCGGCCAGCTCTGCCTCGACGTCGCCGAGCCGTTGACTCGTCTGCTCGACCGCCCGCCAGGCCGCTTCCGCCTTAGTGCGCTCCGCTTCCAACCGCTCGATCTCCGCCTCCAGATCGGGGAGGCGGGACTTCTTGAGGAACGATTTCCCGTTCTTGGACCAGGTCTCAAAGTAAAGACCGGAGAGGAGTGCGTGCAACCGACCCTCGCCCTCGTCGAGCGAGAGGGCGTCAAGCGACTTCTCGATCTCCTGGCGCAGCGTGCCTTCGATCGAGGGGAGCGCCACCTGGCCTTGCGGCGCCCATAGGAGACGGGCCAAGCCACGGTGCTCCTCACCGGCCGCCCCCCGGCCCGGTCGATCACCCAACAAAAAGGCACGGATGCGCTCGTCGGCCCGGTCCCCGTTGGCGACGTCCCGAAAGCGCGTGCCGTCCCACTCGGCCAAGACGCACCGCTGCTGATGCAAAAAAGACTTGGTCACTTGATACCGCTCGTCGCCGACCCGCAACTCCACCGTCACTTCCGGGGAGAGCTCCGTCCCCCAGGTCTGCAGCTCCCGGATCTCCTGAGCGTTCGAGCTGTACGGTGTGAACAAAGCGTGATGCAGCGCGCGAAAGAGCGTGCTCTTGCCGGCCTCGTTCTTCCCCGTCACCAACGTGAAGCGCTCGTCAAACGCCAACTCAACCGGATCACGCAGACACCCAAAGGCCCGTACGGCCAGTCGTTCGAGAATCATTCCCACACCTCCCCAGCCCGGTGCGCCAGCTGGCGAATCGCCTCTTTGATCACGTCAGGGTCGATCTCCAGGTCGTTCTCCCGCATTAAGGCGCGCAGCTCGTCCACGTCAAGCGCCTGGATCGGACCCCCATCCTCGTCGTCGTCACGCCCGGCAGCTGCCTCTGCAAAGGCGGGCAGCTCGGGTCCCGCCAGCGTCGCCAGCCGTCTGAGGTCGGCCAAGAGCCCCTCGAGGAAGGGATGCGCGATGGCGATCTCACGGAGTCGCCCCTGGGAGAGGGTCGGCGTCGTCTGCCGGGTGTCAACCTCCGCATAGAGCGTGCGCACCGCGAGCCAGTCTTCCAACTCCCTCAGGACCGCCTCGACCTCCGCGCTCATCGGTCCCGCGAGCTGCACTCGTACCAACGTGCTCTTGGGATCTGCAAGCCCCTCCACCCACGTGCGTACCTGGCGCTCCAAGGCGTCTGGGGTTCCATCCGTCTGGAACGACCCTTCCGCCCAGCGGAGTGTGTTCACTGCAACCTGCTCAACGTGGGGCGGCGCCCCACCACCCTCACACGTGACGAGCGCAACGTAACCGCTCGCCTCGTCAAACTTCGTCGGCTCGTGCGTGCCGGGCATCAGCATCCGCGGCCCGAGCTCCAGCCACGAGTGCCAGTGCCCGATCGCCAGGTAATCCAAGCCCAGCCGCGCGGCCGCATCCAGCGCGATGGGGTGGTCGTCGGGCTGGTACATTCCCTCGATCCGCGGCGAACCGTGCGCCACGCCGATCCGTATGGGTGCATCACTCGCCTGCAGGTGCGTGGTCGGATCGCGCTCCGAGTTCTTTTGGGTGATCGGAGCGGGTAGCAACGCCACCTCCCCCTCGTGCAGCAGGATCGGTTCCGTGCTGCGCAGCACGTGGATGTTCCCCACTTGGCGGAACGCCGCCCGCTCGTAGACCGATCCGGGGCTCAGGAGGTCGTGATTGCCGGGGAGAATGTAGACCGGGATCGGCGTGGCCTGCTCCAAGATGTGAACGACCCGATGTACCACATCGTTGCCGACGGCATTATCCTCAAACAAGTCGCCCGCTATGAGGATGAAGTCGACGTCCTCGTCCTTGGCCACCGCGACGATCCGCTCAGCGGTCGTGAGGCGGGCGCTGCGCACCGCCTCCGCTACCTTGGCCACGTGGTTCGCCTTCATGCCGATCTGCCAGTCAGCGGTATGTAGGAATCGGATGCCCATCTGCGATTCACACCTTTCACCAAGAGCCAAACGTCTACTCGGACCCGTGTCGGAGCCATACTGGAGCCAATGGGGCCGGTCAGCCGAGTCGCTATGATCCCGTCGGGAGACGAGCGTCACGGCTCGCCCCGTCCCGTTCGCCGTAGTAACGATTCAAAAGGTATTTAAAGTAGTAGGCGCCCTCACGATCCGGCGTCGCAAGGAGCCGCAGCGAGGCCTGCACATCGTCGGCGCCTCGGTGCGCTCGGCTCACCCGAATTCCGTGAGCTCGTAAGAGGTTTTGCAACCCTTTAGAAGGGAGACCGAGACGACGCCACGGCACGCCGTTCATCGAACAGAGCCATGCCTTTTCGCCGGCCTCAGGATAGAGGCGCTCAACGAAGGCACGGTCGAAGGTCGCGTTGTGCGCCACGAGGAACTCCGCCTGGGCCATTAGAGAGAGGATCTTACGTTGGTCGAGCTGCTTGCCGCGGACGTGTTGATCGTAGATATCGTGAACCGAGCTCGCACCTCGAGGAATCGGTCGTCCTGGATCGCGCAGGCCCGTGTACTCGTCGACGACGCCGACGATCTCACCCGTCGTGCGCCGAAACGCGAAGAGAAGAATCGCCAACTCGACCACCTCATCGCGCTCGCGACTCAAACCGGTGGTCTCCACGTCGACGAATCCAGAGACAGAACAATCGCTAAATTTTTCGTGAACCCTTGGAAACGAGCCTACTGGCACCCCATACACCCCTGCAATTAGGGGGTTCGTGCCGGCGCATCCATTCCCTCCCTCGGCTGGTATGACAGATGGTGGAGTGATCAGCCTGAAAACGTAACGCTTCTTTCACCACCAACCCACGTTCGCCGGATGAATGGGCCGATAGGCAGTCGTCTCTTCGTCACCTTCGAGCCGCTGCACCTCGATCCAATCCGCCACCACATACGCGCCTCGCTGCAGGCGGCCTCCAAACTCGGTCAGCAACCGGACGGCAAAGGAGCCCCTCCCAAAGGCGGCCAAATCCCGCAGTTGCGCCTCCTCGGCAGGGCTTGCCAGGGCTAAGAACGGGTGGCTAAAATGGCGCGGGATTGTGTGGTAACGCACCCCGCGAAAGTAAACACGAACCAGGTGATAATACGTCAGATCCGTGCTGCCGGCAAGGGTGAGGACCGCCTTGCTCCCCATTCTCTCGGGTGGCGGCGCCTCCAACCACGTGTAATCCCAGATGTGCAGCTCAGTCAGTTCGTGTAAGATCCTCGCGAGATGCTCCCTGCGGCGGGCCGTCTCCGACGTTCTCCCAGGACTAGGGTCGACGCCTTCTCGCCTTGTACTTGGCATTGGTGTGCCGGAGCAGGTGGTGTCCAAGTGGGCTATATCTGAGATATCTGAGTGGGCTATATCTGAGTGGGCTGCGTCTGAGTGAGCTGTATCTGAGTGAGAAGGCGCGGGTGGAAAGGTCGATGAGTAAATCGGTCGGATACCGACTCGCTCAATTTCGAGCGTGTGACGATCGTCGACGTGCGCGACATTCGCTCCCTCCGCTTCAAGAGAGAGCGTCACATGCCGTCCGCTAAGCTCGGGGAGAATGGCGCCCAGTTGCTCACTGCTCCACACGTCATTCTCTGAGTTGGGCGCCCGCAGAGAGTAATACCGCCGACGGTGACGGAGATACATTTTGGTGTTGGGCGATGCGTGCTCGCTGTGCTCCAATACCAGCTCCACCACCTCTGCATCGGCGTCACGCAAGCGGATAACAGTCTCCCACGCTTCGCCGAATCGCAATGGTCGGGGGCGAGGACCAAAGGGCACCTGCACCAATAGACCCGGTTCCACCGTCACCACTCGGTCATGACCCTCATACGGAACCGTCTGGGATACGCCCGTATCGCCTTCCGTCAGGTACCGACGGATTTCGGCTGCAGCCTCCACTGCATCGACGTTGTCCATACGCATGACCAACAGGCGATGATGGCACGCCGGACAGGTAAAGGGGTAGTATTCGACCCGATTCGTTGGGCACGGGTAGCCACCGCGGACGCCTACGTCGTCGACGCAGACAAACCCGCGACAATTAGCACAGTGATAGGCAAACTTCGAACCGATCTGGTCGGCGTCAGTACCGAATCGTTTCGTTGCGAAGAGGCCGTAGATGTGCCATGCATCCCCACACGCCCCCCGGGAACATGCGATACACGTGACGGAGGGAGCGCTATCGCAAAAGGAACATGTGGAACCGTGGCCGGTGCTGGTCTCCTTTTTACCCACACGTCGCCGCCAAAACCACACGTATTCACCCCCGAATCACACGTCGCCACTAGTTGGGAATCGTACCGACCTTTTGTTTTCATTCTTTTCAAAAGTGTTTCCTGTAGACACAGCGAAGTTAAGGAGGACTGGGGGCTCGAGACGTCATGAAATGGCTTGCCATACTCATCGGTGGGTTCTACGTGTTCGCAGGTGTATTCCTTATGAGACAGCTGGCAATGAATCGCCTGCTCGACGACGCCCTCTCTCGAATCACCCTCGCCGACCCCGATCCAAAAGAGCAATGGCAAGATCGCCTCATGACCATCGGTGGGGTCCTTACCTTCGCCGGCGGGCTCGCCGTGTTAACGTTGAGCCGCTACGCCCTAGCCCTCTTTACCCTCTCGGTCCTTTGGCAAGGAGGGTACCTCGTGTGGGCGCAGAGGGCCCTGCCGCCCCAAGATTCCCAGGAGGCAAAAGGGCGTCGCTCAACAATCGTGGCCTTTACCGTTTACGTCGCCGCATGGCTCTTTGTCGTTTGGGCATCGCTTGCGGGCGCGTTTCGGCCCTGGGCCCTTCCCCTCCAACCCATCACCCTCGCAGTTGTGGAACCCGGGATGATTGCGTTAGCCACCGCGCTTGTCGCTTTTCGCACCCTCCGCATACGTGTTGGGAAAGACATCCAGGAAACCGATGACGGACCACGAACCGGATTTGCGCTCCGTATCGCCCCGGAGTACCAGTGTTGGCCGCTATGGGACGCCGACACCGGGGAGAACCTCTCCCCTGAAGAGGCGGGACTCCCCCCGGAGCTGGCAGAGCGTGTGCACCGCTGGGACGAAGCGCTACAAGCCACCTACCGTAGCGACGATCCCCTAAGCAGCGGCTTCGCCAGCGAGGAGGAGGAGCGCACCTACATCCAGGAAGGCCAGGCGCTGGTCGAGGAGATCCGGCGAGTGCATTCCGGCTCTGTCACAACGCGCCTCGACTTACCCGAGGGCGGCACCATGCGCGAACACGAGCCACTTTGAGGGAGTCGCGCGGCTTCCCATGGCTCAGGTTTAGCCCATGGCTCAGGTTCAGCCCACGTTCGCCTCACCGCGCCGCCCCGACTTGGGGGTCAGCGCGACCATGCCGTTATAGATCCAGCATCCGATACAGAGGTTAAAGACCGCCTGCAGCGAAGCCGCTGCGATCGTCAGCCCAACAAGCACGAAAGCCGACGTCGTGAGCGACGCCCAGCCCGCTGCGCCCGCGCCGACGAGCATGCTCCCGCCCATCCCAGCTGCGAACCGCTTGGGGTATAGCACCGTGCGCTGCTTTGTCCGTGAGAGCAACGAGACCCAGCGATCCATGAGATTCAGACTCGGAAGGATCGCACCCAGCAGCATGATGGCGCCAAAGGTGAGCGCCAGCCACCAACTCTGTGTCAGACTCGCAAGCAACGCCACCACGATCACCGTCAACGGTTGGATCCGAACGACTCGCATCGACGATTCCTCCTCATCCGCATTGAGCATAACCACAAAACCAAGTAATCCGATTGGGTTCCATTATATCAAATCAGACGGGTACATCAGCATCATTTCCGAGGAACCCGACTCAATATTTCGAATCATTTGTTGTGGACAGCGTAACCGGACCCAAGTCAGCTTTAACCAGGGGACCACACTCGAAAGGATGATCATCATGCGAGGTACCGTTCGCCGCAGCCGCTTTTCATGCCCCGTTACCGCGACTCTCGTCGTCGTGCTCACCCTCGCCCTCATGACCTTTTCGCATGCTTTCGCCGCCGAAAGGCTCGTCTACATGTACAACTGGTACAACGAAGAGCCGTTAGAGCCCCTCTTCCAAGAGCTTATCGCCGAATTCAAAGCGCAGCACCCCGAGATCGATCTCGAGATCATCCGAGGTACGGGCGCCGCAGCGAGTTACGATCAGTTGACGGCTCTCATCGCCTCTGGCAACCCACCGGACGTCGTCCATTTCGACGGCTCGGCGGTGGTCCAATGGTGGCTCATGGACGCGCTCTATCCGCTCAACGACCTGCTAAAGAGTGAAGTCGCCTGGGACGCATTCCTCCCCTTTGCCATCAACGAGGCTACCTTTGGGGGCAAGGTGTGGGGACTGCCGTTCTTCACGGCGGCTCGCGGGCTGTATTGGAACCAATCTCTCTTTGCCGAAGCGGGTCTCGATCCCGACCGAGCCCCGGACAGCATCGACGAGCTCGACCAGTACTCGATCAAACTCACCCGCACGGGCAACGACGGCGCCATTGAGCGAGCAGGCTTTGTCCCGTGGTCGGGGAACTGGTACCTGCCCGCGTGGTTTTGGGCGTTCGGTGGATCCCTCTACGACCCGCAGACGTTCACCCCAACGATCGATCATCCGCGCAACGTCGACGCCTTGGAATGGTTGCAGAGTTACGTCGTCCGTTGGGGACATGCGGAGCTAAGCGCCAGGGCGGCTCCCACTAGCTTCTTTAACCAGGAGCTCGCCATGACGGCGATGCATTCGTTCTTTATCAACGACCTTAGAACCCATGCACCCGACGTCACCTTCCAGACCGGCGCCGTCCCGCATACGCCCGAAGGGCGTAACGGCACGTGGGCAGGCGGCCAAGTGCACATCGTTCCCCGTGCCGCCGAAAATCTCAGCGCAGCCGCGAAGCTCCTCACCTATCTGGCAAGCACCGAGGTCCAACTCAAGATCTACGAGATGACTGGCCGGCTGCCGACCCACGGTGAAGCCGTCAGCATCATTGCCGAGCGAGTCTCCGATCAGGAGCGCCACCTGCTCAACCAACTTCCAGTCGCCAACTCCCGGCCGCCCCTATGGCAAGACGTCCTGGTCAACGCCGGCCTCATTCCAGCGCAGACGGCTGTCCTCACCGGCGCCAAGAGCCCCATCGAGGCGCTCAGTGATGTCCAGCGGGTGATCGTCCCCAAATACGCGGAGCTACGTGAACGAGCTGGGATGGAGTAGTTTGTAAGAAGCCGGGGGCTTGCCGCCCCCGGCCTCGTCAAAAGATAAACGACTCGTCAGCCGCCGCCCCTCCGCTGAGCGCACCGGCGCCTCCATCTGAACGCCAGCAGGAGGCGCCTTCCAACCGCCCTTGATCAAACCGGGCTAGGACGGCGTGCATGCCGCCCGCCACTTTCTCCACCCGCTCGATCGCATGGCCACGTGCCTCAAGGGAGGCGTCGTCCACAGGGTAGCTCCGCTCAAGTAGCAGGTCGTCACCGACCGTGCCTGCATGGAGACGGGGCGCTTCGACGGCTTGTTGGAGCGACATACCGTGATCGACCACGTTCATGATCGCCTGCGCCACGGCGTTAAAGATGCGGGTGCCACCGGGGGTGCCGATCGCGAGCCCACTCCGCTCCCCGTCAAAGACCAACGTCGGGCACATGCTGCTCAACATCCGCTTCCCCGGGCCTACGGAGTTGGGCTGACCCGGGCGGGGATCAAACAAGCGCATGTTGTTGTTGAGGAGCATGCCCGTGCCGGGAACGGTAACATACGAGCCAAAGAGGCCGTTGAGCGTCTGGGTCATTGAGACCATGTTCCCCTCGGCGTCGACCACAGAGAGGTGCGTCGTGTTGTTTGAATCCCCAGTGCTGACGCCACTCGTGTACTCCTGCGCCACCGACTCGTCCAGACGGGTACGGCACTCCTCGGCGTACGCCTTGGACGTCAATCGTTCGATGGGAATCTCCACCTGATCGGGATCCCCCAGGATGGCGTACCGATCGGCAAAGACGATCTTCATGGCCTCCGCCACGAGGTGAACCCCTTGCTCGGCGCCAAACCCAAGCGAGCTGAGGTCGTATCCCTCGAGAATATTTAACAACTGGACCAGTCCGATCCCGCCCGAGCTCGTTGGGGCCATGCTCACGATCTCACGGCCGCGGTACGTTCCGCGGATCGGCGCCCGTTCCTTCAGTCGGTAGGCCGCCAGGTCTTCGGGCGTGATGAGGCCGCCGTTCGCCGCCATGTCGTCGGCCACCGCCTCAGCGATGCTACCGTGGTAAAAGGCCTCCCCTTCCGTCCGCGCCAACTCCCGCAGAGTCTGTCCGTAGTCGCTTCGCCGAATCACCGAGCCCAGCTCAGGCACCTGCCCGTCAGGAAGAAAGACGTCCGCACTGGCGGGGAATCGCCGCAGATGCTCCTCGCCCCGCCGAATCATCGCCTGTTGCAGGCGCGTGACCCGGTACCCTTCCTCAGCCGCGCGAATCGCCGGAGCCATGAGCGTCGTCCACGGCAACGTCGCGCCCCGTCGCGCCAGCTCCTGATACGATGCGACACTCCCCGGCACTCCGACCGCCAAGTGACCGATGTCGTTTGCGTCATCCCGAGCGTTAAAGAGGCCGTTCGTCGGAGGGAGTGGATCGTACATCGTCTCGTGAGCGGCCTGCGGTGCGACGGAGTAGTGATCGTAACAGAGGATCTCCCCCGAAGCGAGCCGAGCCACGGTGCACCCGGCTCCAAATAGACTGCTCATAAAGGGTTCGACGACGGTGAGGGTGCTAGCGGTGGCGATCGCCGCGTCAATGGCGTTCCCACCGAGCGCCAGCATCTCCAGTCCGGCCGCGACGGCCATAGGGTGAGCGGCTGCCACCGCTGCGTGCGAGCCCACGGCGGGCTGTTTGTGCGTCCTCAGATTCATTCCCATCACAACATCCTCCTCGAATGACCGTTCATACCCGCTCCAATAAAGGTACAAAGAGAGGCAGTGGAAAGAGTTCCCGCAGGCGCCAGCCTTCGTCCCCCTCGCCTAGCTCGAACTCAGGCGGTAGGGGACCAAAAAGGATCCGAGTGAGCGTTCGCCGATCCGACATAATCACGTTCGCTCCCGGCGGCCCCTCCTCCGGCGCCAGTCGGGTGGTATGTACTGATGTCGGCGTCCATTCGACGGCTACTCGCTGTCCGTTACCAACCTCGTCGTCAATTGCAAAAATGACAGCTCCGCTCCCGGTTCGCCGTCGGCGATTCCACCACGGCTTGTACGCCGAGAGCAGCCCCGCCACGTCGTGGATGCGCACCATGCCAGTCGGCTCAACCTGCATTCGGTCCGCTCGCTCCCACACCCCACGTTCAGCCGGGCTCATCTCTAGGCCCCATACGGCTCGGGCACGACCGGCAGAGCCTCGCAACACGTACCCAATGAGATCACCCAGCAACTCCGGCTCTCCGCCGACCTCGAGAAGCGTGGTCGCACCGCCGCCATCCCGACAGACAGCGTAGGCCTCTTTGTTCCCTCGCTCAACCCAGAGGGTTCGCAAGCCCGGACGAGAGAGGAGCCCCAAGTGCTCGGTGTCGGGACGTCCCATTCGATCGCCGAACGTCTCTTGTACACGTACAAGACGCTTCCCGAGCCCCTTGGGCACCTGAGTGCCCCGCCCTTGGCCCAGCATCTCGACGACTGTGCCGTCGGGCCAACCCGGGTCCGGGAATTGTCGGCGGCTCAGTTCCATGACGACTTGCCTGCCCGCCTGCTCCCAGCCGAATCGCCCGTAACGCACGCGGTCACCCCAGAGGATGCTCACGAGCGCTCCTTGTCGATCCGTCTCGGCGATACCGGCCCGCAACATCGACGACATCACACCCCGCCCGCGGGCTTCAGCGGTCGTGCACACCGTCCCGACTCCAACCCACGGCAAGGCGAGCCCCGGCAGACGCAGGGTGAATGGCCGAAACGCAGCGACACCAATGAGCTCACCCTTCTCCTGCGCGACGAAGTACCCACTGGGGTCAAAGGCTTCCGGGCTGAGTCGATGCCACGAGCGATCGGCCAGCCACTCACCCGTTTGCTGATGAAAGATGCGCGCCGCCAAATCCAACAAAACCGTCCGGTCCTCGTGTGTCGCCTTGCGCACTGAGAACCCCGCAAGAGAGTCCGCAACCCGACTCATTGAATCGCCTCCACCCTTCACCCACTCTCGCCTCCCCCGATCGACAAACTCCGATAAACATTGCCACTTCACAGGAAAACACCTTTTAACTCGGTCACACATACTCGACGCGATTCCGGGAGAAGGAATAATGGCAGAAGTTCTTCAAAAGGTTTCCACAGGGATATGAACTCCGGCGGCGGGTCATGTGAGGAGAGGATCGAGCGATGTTTGCGACGGAGACCGTAAAACGGATTCGGGCGCTCTCTACGGAGGCAGAACAGCGCGGAGAACTTTCGTCGGACGTATTAGAGATCATCTATGGAAAACGACTCTTTAAGCTGTTCGTCCCGGCGGAGCTCGAAGGCCGCATGACCGATCTCCCCGAGGCGCTGCGCATCTTTGAGGAGGCCTCCTGGATCGACGGCAGCTTCGGCTGGCTGATCACGATCGGCTCAGGTGGCGGATTCTTTGCAGATTTTTTTGATCCGGAAGTCCTCCCCCACGTGTTCGGCGCGCCCGATGCGGTGATTGCGGGGAGCGCGTTCCCCGGCGGCGTCGCGACGCCCGTAGAGGGCGGGTTTCGGGTCAGCGGCGAATGGAAGTACTGCAGCGGTGCGCTGCACGCCACCCTCTTTACCGCGAACGCCCGCATATCGAGGGAGGACGAGGAGGGTCGACTCCTCGCTTTTGCCTTTCGACCCGATCAGGTCACGGTTATCAGGGATTGGAACACCATGGGCTTGAGAGCGACGGGAAGCCATTCGATCAAGGTGATGGACACCTTCGTGCCCACCGAGATGACCTTTGACCTCACCCAACCGCACGACACGTACAGCCATCCACTCTACCGGTACCCGTTCGTGCCGTTCGCTGAGTCTAGCTTCGCTTCAGTCGTTCTCGGGATCGGGAAGCACTTCCTCGACGAAGCGGAACGCCTCATCAAGCGGCGCCAGGCAAACTCCGTGCCTCCTGGGGCCTCGGAGCAACCGACGGAGTGCGCGCTTGCCGCATTGCAGTACACACGAGAGGCCATCGAGCAGACCCGCACCGACTTTTATCAAAGGGTTGAGCTCTCGTGGGAGCAGTGTGTTCAAGACGGCGACGTCAGCGAGTCGGCCCAAGAGGCAGTGGGGCGCCTAAGCCGGGCAACCGCCGCCATTGTGACCGAACGCGTAGACACACTCATTCCCTACCTCGGCATGGAGGCCGTCAAGGCGGACTCGCCGATCAATCAGGTGTGGCGTGATCTGCGCACCGCACGGCAGCACGCGTTCCTCTCCCCTCAGTAATCAGGTCGGGCAAGGATGTCGAGAAACGGGACTCGGCTCCGACTAACAGGTGAAGGCGCCGCCACATTCTAGCCGGGGAGGAATTACGATGAAGTTTATGCTTATGATGAACGCCAAAGGGGTGCTCGAGGACGCGGGAGACATGGAGAGAGCCATCGCACACATGGTCAAGCTCTCCGAGGAGCTTCAGGCCAACGGCGAACTGGTTAGCACCGAAGGGCTCACCGGCCCCGACCAAGCCAAACTGGTGCGGGCGGGCCAAGGCGGAGTTCCGGTCGTCTCCGATGGTCCTTTTCCGGAGTCGAAAGAGTTTCTCCTTGGGTACTGGCTCGTCGATTGTGATGGCCCGGAGCGGGCGTACGAGATTGCAGCGCTCATCTCTGCGGTCCCCGGGCCGGGCGGCGGGCCGTCTAACATGCCGATCGAAGTGCGCGAGGTCGCGGGCGGATCGTGCGCAGACGACGTGTGACACAGCGACGCTTTGATGCGGACGAGAGCCTGCTGCGCGACTTGGCGCCGCAGGTTCTCGCGATCCTCATTCGGCGATTTGGCGACTTTGCAGCAGCCGAAGACGCCGTTCAGGAGGCGCTCATCGCCGCGACGCGCCAATGGCCGCAACAAGGTGTACCAAGCAACCCGCGCTCGTGGCTCATTCACGTCGCTTCGCAGCGAATGCGCGACCACATTCGCGCGGAGATCGCCCGTCGACGGCGTGAGAGTATGGCCGCGGCGCTCTCACCGTGCGATCCTCTGGTCGTTGACGCCCCCGACGCGCCGGACGAGACGCACGCGGACGATTCGCTCCTTCTCCTCTTCATGTGCTGCCACCCCGCCCTGACGCGCTACTCGGCCATTGCACTCACTCTCCGTGCTGTGGGCGGGCTCACTACGGCTGAGATTGCGAACGCATTCCTCGTTCCCGAAGCCACCATGGCGCAACGCATCAGCCGGGCCAAGCAACGCATCAAATCCTCAGGCGTGCCGTTTCGCCGTCCGGACCAAACGGAGTGGAACGAACGCCTCGACGCCGTGTTGCACGTCCTTTACCTCATTTTTAACGAAGGGTACGCCGCCAGCATCGGTCCCACGCTCCAAAGGCGCGACCTCGCTGGCGAGGCGATCCGCCTGACCCGCTCGGTGCACCGACTCCTCCCGCAGGAACCCGAAGTCGCCGGTCTGCTCGCTCTAATGCTTCTCACGCACGCCCGCTCGAGGGCGCGCACCGACCCCGCCGGCCGGTTGGTTCCCCTCCAGGAACAGGATCGCACCCTCTGGGACCGGCGCTTGATCGACGAGGGGACAGTGCTTGTCACTGAGGCAATCAAAAAAGGGGCCGTCGGGGCGTATCAGATTCAGGCCGCCATCGCCGCTCTCCACGACGAAGCCGTGCGACCCGAAGAGACTGATTGGCCGCAGATAGCCGCCCTGTACGGGCTGCTCCAACGCATGACAGAGAACCCCATGGTGACGTTGAATCAAGCCGTCGCCGTTGCGATGGTGGATGGCCCCGACGCCGGGTTGCGCCTCTTGGAGCCCTTGGATTTAGACAAGCGAATCGCCGGTCACTATCGCCTGGCGGCGGTGCGGGCTCACCTCTACGAGATGAGTGGCGAGCGAGAGCAGGCCGTCGCGCTCTATCGAGCCGCGGCCTCTGCTACGCGCAGCCTGCAAGAGCGGGCGTACCTTCTGGAGAAGGCTGCCCGACAGGGTTAGCTAGATTACATGCCACCCGCGCAGGATCCCAAGCACCACCCATGCGGAACCTGTCACCAAAGTGTAATGGATCCGGCCTCCGATCCCCCACAACTTTTGACGCCACAAAACGATGCTAAGAATCGCCATGACCGCGCCGAGAACAACCATGGGTATCGGGAACACCGTCAACATCGAGGCCCAACTCGGTTCAATGCCAAAGTAAGACTTGGGTACTCCATAAGCAGGCTCCATGTCGCCACTGATACCCATCACACCGATAAAGAAGCCCGTCGTGATCAAAGCAAACGCGGCGGCAACAGCCCGAGCCACGGTTGCGACTGTGATGGATCGTGATGAGCGGCCTCTCAGACGATTGACGGAGGAACGAACGAACCAGAATAGACCGGTACCAACCAACATCAACAAGCTGATCAACATTCCGGCTAAGGTGAACCCAGTGCTGGCATACCAAGGCGCTTTCGTGTAACTCATGGGGCCGTCGGAGAGAAGCACTGTTTCTCCACCGGGACCGTCTCTAAAGACTAACGTTCGAAATGCACCATACGGGTCGCGGCTGTGCTCCGGTGCTATATTCCGATACACTCCGGGTTCAATCTCGAGAAACGTCTCCGTTTGCCCCAAGTGGGTCACGTACAAGTAGCCGTCGTCACCCTCTTTGACACGAAGCGTCTCCAGTAAAGAGAGTAAGCTCGCATCCGTCGTGAAGCTGCGGCGACTAATATAATACTCTCCCGTATACGCACGTCCCCCGCGATCGTCCCTCTCGGGAGCGATCACCGGCACAGATGCACCGGTATCGGTCGGAGCCGACTGGGCACTTGCACTGGGATAGAACGCATTCATGAACGCCCGAAACAACTCGATCGGCGCCATGTGGCCACCACCGTTATAGGAGACGAACACCCCAACGCCCGTGTCGGGGAGCAGATACATACCACTGTTGAAGAGCAAAACGCTGCCCATATGGTAAAGGACTCGCTGCTCGTTAAACGATTGCTCGAGAAAGCCGTAAGCCATGCCATCAAGAGCGGGATGTTGGGAGAACAACGGACTGTGCATCTGACGAACTGCTTCCTCGGATAAGATGCGCTGTCCGTCAACCATCCCGCCGTCTAAGTGCGCCAGCATGAAGCGCGCCATATTCTCAGCCGTACTGCTCATGCCGCCCGCTGGCCCCAAAGCGTATGCGAAATCGCCCTCTAGAAACTCGCCTTCCGTCAATCGGTACCCTTTAGCCACATCATCATTCAGAGTCGGATCCACCGGCTGTCGAAACGTGCTGCGGTTCATGTGCAACGGCGTGAATATGTTCTCCTCAACATACTGCGCAAAGGAGATTCCGGAGACGCGTTGCACGATGTAACCGGCCAGAGCAGAGCCATAGTTGGAGTAAGCCGCCAACTCACCTGGCGGAAATACCCGTGCCGGCACGTGTGTGCGGACGTATTCATCGAGAGGAAGCGTTTGGTCCGCGTGCAGATGAAACAGATCCGCAGGGACATCCTCAAAACCGGCGCTGTGGCTCATTAAGTGTTTAAGGGTTATCGGCGCGACGTCGGACACGTTAGAGCGCCGATAGAGGCGATTGGGAATTTCAAAATCAAGGTAATCGTTCACATCGGCGTCCAAATCAAGCTTCCCCTGTTCGACAAGTTGCATCACCGCCGTCCAAACAAAGAGCTTAGAGATAGAACCAATTCGAAAGAGCGTTCGCTCCGAGTCAACGGCAATGCCCTCACTTAGATTCGCAGTCCCGTACCCCTTGCTCAACACAACCTCTCCGTTTGACACGATGGCTACCGTGGCGCCGGGGATGCCGTCATTCTCCATCTGAGCGTGAATGACGCGATCCACTACCTCTTCAACTTGTGTTATTCCCGAGGCAAGGCCAAACGGGGCCGCTAAGGTTAATGACGGGAGAATCAAGAGTGACAGTAAACAACTGAAAGCTAAAACCAACCGATACCCTGCGTTCATTGCGTTCATTGTTATCGCTCCCTTGTAGCCATTGACAACAACCGTTATGTAACTCTTGTTATACAACAGGAATTATACACCACTCCTTAGAATCTTTGCAAGCGGTTTTTCCCATTGGTTGGCCTTGCTCAGCCCTTGCTCAGCCCTTGCTCAGCCCTTGCTCAGCCCTTGCACGGCCCTCGCATTCGCCGTATAATCCCTTTTAGATAACATCTGTTAGATCACCATCGACTTCTTGGCGCCCGTCACCACACCAACATTTCAGGGCTTGGTGAATTACGAAAAATGGAACGGAACGAGCTCAATGATCGAGAGGAATGGCGTGGATGCCACCAAAGAAACAGTTTTCCAAAGAACAAATCGTCGGAGCCGCCTTTGACATCGCACGGCAGGAGGGTATGGATGGCGTGACCGCCCGGAAGATCGCAGATCGGTTGGGGTGTTCCGTCGCCCCAATTTATGTGAACTTCGAGAGTGTGGATGAGCTGCGGGCTGCCGTCGTTGATAGAACGTACCAGGCCGCCACAGAGTTGTTGGCGTCAACCGACACCGGCGACCGTTTCCTTGACATCGGCGTAGCCAGCCTTCGATTTGCGAGGGAGTATAGCGTCCTCTTTCGCGATCTCGTGTTGAAAGAGAATCCGCACACCGTCGAACAGCAAGCGGAGACTGACCGTGAGCTTGTGAAAACGATGGCGGCGGTCCCCCATCTCGCAGGATTCACCGAAGATGAGTTGAGAACCATCCTACTCAAAATGAAACTCTTTCAACTGGGGCTTTCGGTCATGGTGGCCAATAACGCTTTGCCCCAGGAGTTTAATGAGGAGAAACAGATACAGCTATTGGAAGAGGTCGGGGCGGAGATCGTGATGGCGGCAAAGAACAAGAGGTGAAACGTTACACACCGACAAGGTCCCAACGAACTCCGGGTGCCAGGCACTCCACGAAAGTCCCCGGCACCCGCCTGACTGACTGGATAATCTCTTCGGTTTCGCAAGTGAGCAAATGCAGGCTCCTGCGAGGCGTTTACACCTTTACAATCCGCTTGCCAATGTTGTCGCCTTTCAGCATACTGATAAACGCTGCGGGGGTCTGTGCGAAGCCTTCGACCACGTCTTCCCGGTACTTCAGCGCTCCGGTACGAATCCACTCGGCCATCCGCGTCACCGCCCGCTCGTAGTGCTGACTGAAGTCGCTCACGATGAACCCTTCCACTCGGGCTCGCTTGCCGATGAGTTGTCCGAGGAGGCGGGGGCCCAACTCCGGCTTCTCCAGATTGTATTGTGAGATTTGACCGCACACCACGACGCGTGCCCTTAGGTTGAGCAGGTGAAAGACGGCGTCCGTCATGTTGCCGCCGACGTTGTCAAAGTAGACGTCGATCCCGTTAGGACAAAGCCACCGCAACCGCGCATGGTAATCGCTTTCCGTCCGATAGTTGATCGCTGCATCGAAACCAAGCTCGTCGACGACGTGGCGGACCTTCTCGTCGCTGCCCGCGCTTCCCACCACACGGCATCCCATGATCTTGGCAATCTGACCGACAGCCGAACCCACAGCGCCCGCTGCAGCGGAGACGACGACGGTGTCGCCGGGTTGCGGCCGCCCCACTTCGAGAAGACCAAAATACGCCGTCATGCCGGGCATCCCCAAAATACCGAGAGCGGTGGAGATCGGTGCAATCATCGGATCCCCTTTGCGCAGAGCGCCGCCGTCGGTGACCGCCACCTCCTGCCAGCCGAGGTTCCCCGTGACCATGTCCCCCTCCGCAAAGGCAGGGTGTTGCGAGGCGACGACGCGGCCTACGGCCCCGCCGCCCATGAGGCCTCCGATCTCGATGGCCGCCGCATACGACGCCGTGCCGGCAATCCGACCCCGCATGTAGGGATCAACCGATAAGTGGGTAGTCTCTACCACCACCTCTCGGTGCCTTACCTCGGGAACTGGCACCTCTTCGAGACGGAAATCCTCTTCCACCGGGTACCCTGCTGGGCGACGCGCCAGGACAAAACGTCGATTAGTGCGTTTCATGTATCTCCCACTCCTAATTCACTTAGTTGTCGGTTAGTCGTCTCGGGAATGATACCCCAAGGCGGGTTTATTCCAAGGAGGAATCTTGCAAGGGGGAAATGTGGCAAGTCAATAGATTCCTCATGGCACCAACGTTCAGGGTCGGGACCGAAGCGTCCTCCGAGCATCGCGAAGCCTCCGTTTTCGCGTCGTCATCGAGTGCGATAATATGCATTTATCCTGACCGTTTTCTCTGCGCGTTTTCCCCATTTTACCCACCCCCTCCAGATCTCCACTGGATCGACAAAATAACTCCGGCGGGCCACTCTTCGTTCTCGGACGAGACTCTGCAATCCGTCGTCACCAGATGCCTCCCGTCAGCGCGAAAAGGGCTCAAAGCGGCCTTGTTACGCCTCAAACGAGGTGGACCTCCTCACCTGCGAGCAGAAACACCTCATTTGAGGCGCAATAAGGGTCGTGCTTAAGGAGCACCCGCGCAAGGAACGAATATCCTAAAAATGCTCAACGCATCTAGCTGGACTTTAGAGATCGCCTCCGGTGGACCCAGCGTCATTCTCGGACGTGACTCCGCAACCCGCCTCACCAGATGGCTCCCGACAGCGCGAA
>JAWLDA010000022.1:0-23245 GCA_041686855.1 Limnochordia bacterium | reverse complement strand
AGCACCCGCGCAAGGAACGAATATCCTAAAAATGCTCAACGCATCTAGCTGGACTTTAGAGATCGCCTCCGGTGGACCCAGCGTCATTCTCGGACGTGATTCCGCAATCCGTCGTCACCCGATGCCTCCCGTCAGCGCGAAAAGGGCGCAAAGCGGCCTTGTTACGCCTCAAACGAGGTGGACCTCCTCACCTGCGAGCAGAAACACCTCATTTGAGGCGCAAGGAGCGCCCGCAGACCCAACGAAGATCCTTAAAATGCTCAACACATCTAGCTGGACTTTAGAGATCGCCTCCGGTGGACCCAGCGTCATTCTCGGACGTGACTCCGCAACCCGCCTCACCAGATGGCTCCCGACAGCGCGAAAAGGACGCAAAGCGACCTTGTTACGCCTCAAACGAGGCATACCTCCTCACCTCCGAGCAAGTACACCTCTTTTGAGGCGCAATAAGGGTCGTGCTTAAGGAGCACCCGCGCAAGGAACGAATATCCTAAAAATGCTCAACGCATCTAGCTGGACTTTAGAGATCGCCTCCGGTGGACCCAGCGTCATTCTCGGACGTGACTCCGCAACCCGCCTCACCAGATGGCTCCCGACAGCGCGAAAAGGACGCAAAGCAGCCTTGTTACGCCTCAAACGAGGCATACCTCCTCACCTCCGAGCAAGTACACCTCATGGGAGCAGCAATACCTGAAGCGAGCAGAAACACCTCATGGGGGCAACAACACCTCGTGCGAGCAGCACCACCTCACTTGAGGTGCAAATGAGGTCTACGCGCCGGGAGCACCGGGAGCACCGGCGCACGGAGCAAATATCATTTTCGCGTTCCAACTCGCATTCCAAGCCGCGCCCCGCTCGCTGAACCAACGGATTAGAGCGCTGTTGCTTGCCAATGGTAAACTAAGGGTGTCTCCCCAGGACGCCTGATTCTAGGGAGTACAGGCCGTCACGCAAGGAGAATTAAGTCGGGAGGCGCCCATGAAGTTATCCATTGTCGATATTTCGCCTATCCCGCCGGGAGAGACCCGGCACGATGCGTTTCATCACAGCATCGAACTCGCCCAACACGCCGAGCGCTTGGGCTACCATCGCATCTGGTTCGCCGAGCACCACGGTGGAGCGATCGGTGCAGGCCGAGCGCCGGAAGTGTTGATCGCCGCCGTCGGCGCGCACACGTCGACCATCCGTCTGGGCTCGGGCTCCGTCTTACTCAACCACTACAGCCCCTTTAAGGTGGCCGAGCTCTTTTGCACATTAAACGAGCTCTACCCCGGACGCATCGACCTCGGCGCCGGTCGAGCGACAACGGGTCCCGTCACCGACTTCGCTCTGCAGCAGGAGCGGAGTAAGCGTGTACAGCCTGACTCTAACCAACAGCTCGCTGAGCTGGTTGCGTGGCTCGAGAACAGCTTCCCGAACGAGCATCCCTTTGCGACGCACCCGATTCCTACTATCGACTCCCGCCCGGAGCTCTACGTCCTGGGCTCCAGCCCGTGGAGCGCATCGGCCGCGGCCCAGCTCGGATTGCGCTACGTCTTCGCAGGCTTTATCAACCAATCCGGCACCCCGGGGATCCTTGCGTCGTACCACAATCACTTCACGTCCTCTCACGGCGAGTGCCGCGCCGAAAAGCCGCAAGCGATCCTCTCCGTGCACGTTGTCTGCGCCGAGACGGCAGACGAGGCACGCCGGCAGCTTGCGCCCGTTTACATGGTCTATCGCAACCTAGCACAAGGCAACCTCACCGATCCGCTGCTCAGCCCCGACGAGGCGATTGCGGCGTGGGGAGAACTTCCAGCACTCGAGACGTACACCCCCGGCACGGGTATTCCGCCCAAGTTTATCGGCGGCACTCCCGAGCAGGTGAAGGAGCAGATTGAAGGGCTAGCTCACGATTTATCCCTAGAGGAGATCATCATTCAGGACCTGGTTGCTGATCATGAGGCTCGGCTTCGCTCGTACGAACTCATGGCGGAGTCCCTCTTAAAGAAATCCTCTTAGCGTCAAGAGTAACGTCAGGAGCGCAGGAAGGTTAGGACCGCAGGAAGGTCAGAACCGTAGGAACCTAAGGACCGTAGGAACCTAAGGACCGCAGGAACGTCAGGACCGCCCTCACCGATCATCCCGCGACCGGCGGACCACACCGGCCGTCCCGTCGACCGTCACCGCCTCGCCCTCCTGCAGGCGACGGGTGGCATTTCCGACACCCAAGACGGCCGGAACGCCGTACTCGCGGGCGACAATCGCCGCATGGGAGAGTAGCCCTCCGACGTCCGTCACAACGCCCGAGGCCAGGCGAAACAGCGGTGTCCAGGCCGGCGTGGTGATGGGAGCCACCAAAATGTCGCCAGACCGAAACCTCTCAAACTCCGATTGATCCGTGATGATACACACGCGCCCGGCCACGACGCCGCGACTGGCTGCAAGCCCCTTGAGGAGAACGTCCGACGTCTCTTTCGACCGTGCGAACACCTCCTCGGGCAGACTGCCGCTGGCGACAAACCAGTTCTCGCCCCGACGGTGAGCAGCCACCACGCGCTGGTACGCCCGGCGCCGGGGGATGATCCGTTCCCGCAAGCCTGAGTCCCCGCGGGCTGCCTGGGAGAGTTCTGACTCATAAAGAAAGAAGACGTCCTCCGCGGCGTCGAGAGCGCCCAGGCCCACCAGGCGTTCTCCCAGCGACAAGGCAAGGCGCCGCACGAGCGCGCTCGCCCGCTCGTGAAGATGAAGGCTGTCTTCCCGCGCAATGATTGCCCGTCGCGCCGTGTCTACACTGTGCAAAAACCAGTGCCGACGCCGACCTTTGAGTCGTGCCGCCACGCGCTCTTGGGCCACCGCATACCGCTCCGCCTGACGGCGTTCCGATCCATCCACGTCGATCGCCGTCGGGTCGTGCGCCATGGCATCGATGAGTCCTAACACGATGGTAGGATCGTCTCGCCACGTGGGAACGCTCGGCACAGCCTCCATCCCCCGAATGGGACGGCTCCCCCACTCGGCGAGGAACGATTCGAGCGCCGCGTCGAGCGTCGGCGACTCCTTCCCTTCGCTCAGGAGAATTCGTGCCAGTCGGGCTACGTCCCGGTTCATTTCAGCGGTTCGGTAGGGCAACGCATCAAAGAGCGCTTGAGCGGCCTCAGCCCCTTCTTCCGCTCCCAAGGCCATCCGACACCACACCCGCACCAACGACTCGTGCAATTGGCCGGGGGTAAAGATGCGGCTAAACCGCAGGGGCATCTCGTCGGCGACGGCCTTTAACGTCTGTTCAATGCCTTGGGCGAGGCGCTCGGGCTCGAGCGAGGCCGTCTCCGTAGCCTCCCAGGGCTCAATCACGCGCAGTACTTCGGCTTTCAACCCGGCCCAGGCCTCGTGAGGATCCTCTTTGAACGCCCGCAAGATGCGCCGTGGAATCCGCCACACCATAGGGAGCCTGGGTGTAAGCGCTAAGGGTCGGATTGCCACCCGCTTATCGGGCAACTCCTCGTAGTAGCGACGATCGGCCCGAACATGCGCGCCGAACTCTCGAAACCATGCGGCCATCCCCGACGTGGCGACGCGGTAGATGGCCGCATCCAACGGCTTTAGCGGCTCCGGCCAGTGATCGCGGTTGTTGTCGGTAGCCACCCTGAGAGACCACCGCTCGAGAGGACTCAGCTTGGGCCCAACGTATCCGAACGAGGTGACCGTAATCGGCCTGGATTGGAGAATATACAGATGACCACCGGCTCTCGCCCACTCGATATCCTGGGGTGCGCCAAAGTGGGCTGCCGCCCGGCGCCCCAGCGCGTTCAACCCCTTGAGATCGGCAGGGGTGAAACAGAAGCGCCGCCGCCCAGACACCTCCACCGACTCCACCTGGGTGCCGGATTCCGCGGGGACGACCCGGATCTCTTTGGTGCCGAGCCGACGCTCTGTGATAGATCCTTTGGCGTCCAGGACCACCGTATCCGGTGTAACCAGACCGCCCACCACCGCCTCACCCAGACCGTAGGAGCCGGTGATGAGGATTTCGTCCGAGTTGCCCGACAATGGGTTTGTGGTAAACAGCACTCCCGCCGTCTCTGCCGGCACGAACAGTTGTACCACGGCGGCCACATCAACGCGGGTGAGGTCAAAGCCAAAGCGAGAGCGATAGACGAGCGCCCGCGGTGTCCATAAACTTGTCCAACAGCGGCGCACAGCGTCGAGCAATTCCCCCTCACCACGTACGTTGAGCAACGTCTCATGTTGGCCGGCGAAGGAGACATCTGCCCCATCCTCTGCGGAGGCGCTCGAACGCACCGCGACGCGGGGCGATGCATGCTCGCCAGGGAACTCCCGGTACGCTTTAGCGATGGCGAGCGCTACCGGTTCGGGCAGCGGGGTAGCGCCGATCCACGTACGGATATCGTTACACGCCTCGTCGACCGCATTGAAGTTGTCGAGGTCGCACCCCTCCACCCGCACCGCAATGCGCTTTGCTAAACCCGCATGTTCCAAATGGGCGCGATACGCATCTGTAGTCACCACAAAAGCCGGCGGGACAGGCATTCCGGCCAGCTCCAACTCAGCCAGATTGCGCGCCTTGCCGCCAACACGCGCAAGGAGAGGCTCATCGATCTCGCCTAGCCATGCAATCGACCTCATGAGGCCTCCTCCATCCCGGAGAGGTATACATCTACAAACGCCTGTAGGAAGGCCTTAGGCGACGGGTGGTTGTCGGAAGGAAACACCACCTTGTTTGCTAGGACAAAGCCGAATATCGCATCCGCAAAAGCCTCGCTTGCCAGTTTGGGATCGATGTCCCGCCGCAACGCGCCCATCTCTTGCCAATGGCGCAGGCAATCCGTCAGGAGATCTCGGAAACGAAAACCAGGGAGACGCAGCGTCGGTGGTACACTCCCGGGCTCCATCATCTGCAAGCGGAGCCACACAATGTGATCCATCAGACCTTCGAGTTGACGGGTGCCGATGGCGACGAGCCCGTCTCTGGGCGCAAGCGCCTGGATCTCTCGCAGAGAGCTCTCGACCGACGCACGAGTGAGTGGCACGTCACTCAACACGGCGGTGAACAAGTCTTGTTTGTTCCCAAAGTGCCGAAAGAGCGTCACTTCATTGACCTCAGCCCGATCAGCAATGGCGCGGGTCGTTGCGCCGGCGAACCCTTTCTCCGCAAACTCGGCGGACGCTGCGGCGAGTATGCGGCGTCTCGTTTCTTTAGTAGTCAAACGATCACTTCGCTTCAATATAGGTTCGAAAGAACGCAAGCACTTGCTTGCATTCAAGATACCATGTGGCGTCCGCCACCACAAGAGAGATGTGGATCGTCGCCACCATCGTGCTGCTGGCATCAATCCTGCATGGTAAACTAAAAGGTGACCTCGGAACGGTAGATGCTCGCAATCGGTGTGAACGCAGGCGACGCGCACGACGTCCGGGAATACGATAGTGAAATGACTCCGCAACCGAGGGTGATCAGCGATGATCTACACCATGAAAAGTATGAATGAAGGGATGACGCCCGCAGCGATTGGGGAGCCGAATACGTGGACGATGATGATCGCGCCTACGGAGGAGGAGATTCAACGCGTCGCGTCTGAAGCGAAGGTGAGTCCGGGTCTCCTGCGTACGGCCCTCGACGATGAGGAGCGCTCCCGTATCGAGTCTGCAGCGGGCGAGGTCTTGATTCTGATCGACATTCCCATTGAGACCGGGGAACCCGGAGAGAGTAAGTACTCGACTCTTCCTCTGGGGATCGTCATCACCCGGGCGCGCATCGTGACGATCTCACTTTCGGATAGCCCCATCCTACGTGTCCTAGAGCAAAACAAGATGCGCGGCATATCAACGGCGAAGCGGACGCGCTTTCTACTGCAGATCTTGTATCAGACGGCGGCCCACTACCTGATGTATCTCCGCCGCATCGACCGCCAGATCACCAAGACGGAAGAGGTGCTGCACCGCTCGACGCGAAACGAGCACCTCTTTCACCTCATGCACCTACAAAAGAGTCTGGTCTACTTCACCACGTCACTCAAAGCCAACCAGATCGTCTTGGAGAAGCTGCTGCGGTCGCAGCTCAGAAAGGCGGTCACCAACCCTGCTGATGAGAGCATGCCGGAGACCACGCACATCTTGCAAATGTACGCCGAAGACGAGGAGCTTCTGGAGGATGTGATCACGGAGAACAAACAGGCGATCGAGATGGGCGACATCTACAGTAACATTCTCGCTGGCCTCATGGACGCGTTTGCGTCGGTCGTCTCCAACAACTTGAACATCGTGATGCACCTACTCGCCATTGTCACCATCGTCCTTGCCATTCCGACGAGCGTCTTTAGTTTTTACGGTATGAATGTGGACCTTCCGCTCCAAGAAGGCCCATGGTCGTGGGCAATCGCCCTCGGGGGTTCGCTCCTCCTGAGCGTCATCGGCCTGCTCCTGTTGAACATCGCCACATCCCGTTCGATCCGGCGGCGGTGAGGGCGCCCCCTCGCCCCAACCTCGCCCCAATCTCGCCCGACTCCTCCGCCGGACTCACCGGATCGTAGCGGCGGTTAGCCCTCCCTCTTCGCGGCTGTTTCGATGACGGCACGAGCCACTTCGACAGCTGCGAGCCCATCCGCCGCCGTGACACGGGTTGGCTCCCGCCCTGAGGCGACACAGTCAACGAAGTACGCAAGCTCTTCTCGCAAAGCCCCGACGCCACGGCCCATCAGCACGGGCTCGTAGTTGAGCTCGGGCACATTAGCGCCGTCCTTGCCCCACGTGACCAAGGCCGGACGGGAGAAGTCCAGGCTCGCCGTCATATCGAGGCCGACGAGCTGCAGTGCGTCGTCGATCGCCATCCCGCCGTTGTCGGGGAGGGTCCAAAAGGTGTCTAGTGTAGCCAAGACGCCGCCGGGAAACTCCAAGACGGCTTTGAGCACGTTGGGATTCTCATACCCGCCCGAGTTGCGCGCCCAGGCGTGAATCTTTGTCGGTCGCTCGCCAACGTACCACAAGGCCAAGTCAATGTCGTGAATCATCGTCTCCAGCGCAGGGTGCGTACGTTGATACGTCTCAAAGAGCCCGAAGGTACGATTCCGCCTAGCCGTGAGCGTGATGAGCTGTCCAAACTCACCGCTTTGGACGCGCTCGTAGATCGTTGCGTAATGAAGCTCAAACCGGAGCAGATGTCCGGGCAGCAAAAAGCCGCGGCTCGCCTCAGCGGCGTCGACAAGCGTGCGGGCCTCCTCGACGGACGTCGCCAACGGCTTCTCGACCATAACGGGCTTGCCGGCGGCCAAGACCGCCAAGGCGGGCTCGAGGTGCTGATCCTCGGACGTGACGATGCTCACCGCCTCGACGTCGGGGCGCTCGACAAGGGCCTGGACGCTCTCACACACCGCATCGACGCCAAACTCACGCGCCACGGCATCAGCCCGCTCCCTATTTGCATCGTACACAGCCACCACCCGCGCCTGGGGCAGGTCGCTGTACGCCGCCACGTGTTTGCGGCCAAAGCTGCCGGTCCCGATCACTCCAATGCCAACTGCCATACTCAGCTCATCCCTTCCTCAAGCAACTCATTAGGGATGAGTTCGAGGAGGCTACACGCCGTCCTCCGCAACAACCGCATTGCGCAGCAACCCGATGCCATCGATTTCGCACTCGACCACATCGCCGGGCCGCAGGAAACTCGGCGGTTTCATCGCCCCGCCGACTCCCGACGGCGTCCCTGTGATGATGACGTCGCCCGGCTCGAGCGTGATCAGTTGCGACAGGTACGAGACCAACTGGGGCAGCGTAAAGATTAAATCTGAGGTGTTGGACTCCTGGCGCAGCTCGCCGTTCACCTTAGTCCTTAAAGTGAGGTTGCCTCCGTCGAGCTCGTCGGCCGTGACGACACACGGGCCCATCGGCGCGTACGTGTCGAGCGCTTTCCCCTTCACCCACTGGCCGTCGCGCTTTTGCAGATCACGGGCGCTGATGTCGTTGACCACCGTGTACCCAAAGATGTACTCCGCCGCCTGAGCTTCGGGGATCCGCTTCCCCTTTTTGCCGATGACGATGCCAAGCTCTACTTCATAGTCGAGCTTCTGTGTAAGGTCACCTTGGTGAATGACGTCGTCTGTCGGCCCCGTAATCGACGTCGCAAATTTGTTAAAGAAGAGTGGCTCACTGGGGATCTCCGAGTTGGACTCGGCCGCATGCGCCCTGTAGTTGAGTCCGATACAGAAAAACTTCTTGGGCGTCCTAACCGGGGCATCGACGTGCACGGCCGTCGCGGGGAGTCGCCACGGCGCTTCCGCATCGGTGCGAGCGTCTTGCGCGAAGCGGAGCGCCTCTTGAGTCGCTGCTGCTCCTTGCGCGCCCATCTCAATCAACTCCCGCAAATCGACGGGAATGAGGGTTCCGGCCAACCGACGTGCGGCCTCCTGGGTCGCGCAAGCGCCGCCATCGACCAGGGCCGCCTCGTAGGCCCTTTGCAGGTCAATATAGGTGTCGCCGTCCTTCACCGCGAGGCGACTTCCCTGGGGTGTCTTCACTGAATAATACCGCACTGGGATTCCTCCATTTCCTCGACCTGCCCTGTGTTGCAGGTCGTCTTAAACGAGCGATTCCATCGTCTCCGACCGTCGTTTGCCGGCCGCAAGTTGCTGGCGACGCTAGCGCACGCCCAGCTTGTCCGCGTCTTTGGCGACAGCGCCTCTCATCCCGCGCAACCGTTCGTCCTCCAGCGCCAACCACTCACGGTAAGGACGGGGTCCGGGCTCAGGAGCCTCTAGTCCGTGCTCTCGACGCCAGCGGAGCAGGGGATGATCCCTGAGGGGTTGCGGCAGCGATACCGAGCGGCGGTAGGCCAGCGATTCAAAGGTCCCCATGATCACTTCGAGGACGTGTCGGCCCTGCTCAAAGCTGCAGGCGTGCTCCCGGTCCTCGTCGAGCGCTCGCACAAACTCGTCGACGTAGCAGTACTCGTCCACAGTGGCGTGGGTGATCTTCCCCGGCACCCGAGCGAGGTCAAAGTGCTCCGGCGGCGTCAACGTAAGAGGCTCCCAAACAGCCTCTTGATCGCCTGGGACGAAGTGCGGCACCCTCAGCCACCACGCTTTGCCGCTCTCGTGCCAAAAGAGTCGCCCCTCTTCGCCGCGAATCTCAATCGCATCAGCGGCCGGATCGATGCGCTCGAGCCTGTGCTGGCGAAGTGTCCCCGTCACATTCCCGTCAAAGCGATACGAAGCGGTGATCTGCTCTCCGGCGACGACGCCCATTCCCCCGGGGGCTTGCAGCACATCCTCCGGTCGAATCGCTTCTCCCCCGGTCGTACCGACGGCCGCCACCTCACGGCAGGGGCCAGTCACCTCGAGCATGGCGTTGATCAGGTGCGTTCCGATATTCATCAGGCCGTACCCTGCGTAGTAACCCTTCTCGGTGGCGTCGACGTGGCGCAGCTGGCCGATGCGTCCTTCCTGCAGCGCCTTAACAACGGCTTGCATCGCCGGCCCGGTCCGCCCCTGGTGGTGGACGGCCGTGCGCGCCCCTTTCTCGCGCGCCTTGGACACGAGTGCGTCCGCCTGCTCAAGATCGATGCAGAGAGGCTTCTCCACGTCGATGTTGACACCGTGTTCCAGCGCCTGCATACACAGGTCGTGGTGGAACTCCGTCCCGGTGGCAACCACGACGATGTCAGGCGTGGTTCTCCGAATCATTTCGTCCAAATCGCTAAAGAGCGCCGATACGCCCAACAGCTCACCGGCCTGCTCGAGACGCTCGTCGTTGAGATCGCACAACCCCACCAGTTTGGTACGGGGATGCGCGTGATAGGCGCCCGCCGCAATCCGGCCGCGAGAGCGACAGCCGACAACAGCTACCCGGTAACACCGACTCTTTGTACACATAATTTACAACCACCATCCTTATTGCGGCGCTCTCACGTCGCCATCAATCCGTGGAGATCAAATCGTCCCTGCCCGCGCGTAAACGGCATCCAACACGTCCAACACCTTGAGGTTATCCCTGGCGCCCGCCCGCGGCGGACGCCCTTCGTTCACACTTGCCACAAAGTCATCGACGAGGCGCTTCCCCAACCATCCCGTGTACCCGGGGAACGGCGGAAGGAGGTACTCCCGTGACTCCCTCACCGGCTGGTCGCCTTGCGCCTGGTACCACTCCGCCACCGCATTCGGGCCCATCGGTTGGTAGGTGAGGCGCCCCCGGCTCCCCCACACCGTCAGTTCGGTATCTTTGGGCGACTCCAGGTACGGTGAGTCGGTCTCAAAGGGGATGGTGTAGCCGGCGACGAGCGTGCCGACGACGCCGTTGGCAAAGCGTACGGAGAAGCCGCCCACGTCCTCGACATTGAGGTCCATCTGGCTGAGGGTGGAGACGTGTCCCGTCACGTCGACGGGCTCACTGGGAACGAGGTCCAGCATCAGATCCAACACATGACACCCCAGCCAGTGCAGGACGCCCCCGCCACTAACCTCCCGGTCAAAGAGGAAGTGCTCCGGATCCCGGGCCCGCACATCCGTCGTGAACAAATGCCCCTGTACTGCAAAGAGCGTGCCCAACTCGCCGGATCGCACCTGCTCTCGCGCCCGTTCGTGCGCGGGCTGGAAGCGATTGTTGTATCCGACCGCGAAGCAGACGCCGGCCCGCTCCGTCTCCGCCAGGATGCGGCGCATCTCATCTGCGTTGCGGCAGACCGGCTTGTCAGCCAGGATGTGCTTCCCGGCCGCCGCCAGGGGCAGGAGTGTCTGGACGCCCCGATTGTTGGGAACGGTGACAACGGCGGCGTCGAATGACTCTCGAGCGAGAAGCTCATCAAGGTCGGTGACGATCGGAAGCGCTTGATTCGCCGGGATCACCCCGCCGCCGTCGTCGCAGACAGCTACGACTTCTACAGAGGGAATGTGCCGCAGAAGCTCTTGATACAGCGAGCTGTGCGGATGTTTCGTGCCGACCAAAGCGAGTCGAAGAGGTCTCTCCAAAGTGCCGTCAGCTCCCATCTAGCCGAAGTTCCACGTGGCCAACCACTGATCGATCCGGCGGTTGGCCAACCGTTTGTGCGTCCGCACGAGGGCCTCTGCGGCCTCGGCATCACCGGCTCGCAGAGCGACCAGGATCTGTTCGTGCTCCCGCAACGACTGCATCAGGTGGCCGTCGTCGGAGAAGAGGAGGCGACGCTTGGGCTCGCCCGCCCACAAGCGCTCGGTATGGTCAAACAGATTGCTGATGAGCCGCAAGAGCACCTGATTCGGCGTCACCTCGTAGATGGTCGTGTGAAACACCTGGTTTAGCTTTTGGTACGCCTCTCCATCCCGCGCCTCGACCGCTCGATGCATCTCTTGGACGATCTCATCCAAGCGTTGAAAGTGCTCCTCACCCAAGCGGCCCGCCGACAGTTTGGTGGCGAGCCCTTCGAGATGAGCCAACAACTCGAGCGTCTCGGCGACCTCTTGATTGGAGATCTTGGCTACCACCGGGCCCACATACGGGTCGTACTGCACGAGCCCTTGGGCCTCGAGGCGCTTCACCGCCTCCCGCACCGGTATCTCGCTCATCTCCAGCTCTTCGGCCAACTTTGCAATGACCAACCGCCTCCCGGGGCGAAACTCACCTCGAACGATGCGCTCGTGCAAGTAGGAGTAGGCTCGTTGGTGCTTTGTCATGTGCTCGTCTCCCTCATCCCGTCGATTGGCCCTCTCGAGCGCTCTTTCGAGCGCCCTCACGACGTTCCGATCGTATATGTTGATCGATAAGATTCAGGTGGAGCGCCTCCAACTCCTGGCAGCAGCTGGAGATGGCCTGCACGCCAAGGACGAGCACCAACGTCCGCACTCACTTGAGAGCGCCGGCGCCAACGTTGTTACGAGGCGTCCGTCCAATCACTGTACGGATTGCCGCGCTCCTCAAGCGGGAAGTACACTCGCGTCTTTAACCGCTGTGACCAATGCACCGCGTGAATCATCTCCAGCGCCGCCCGCGCGTCCCTCGCGCTGGAGACACCTGACACCTCCCGGTCCTCTGCGATCGCTTGGATCAACTCCGTGACGATCATCTCGTTGCTCCGCTGGGTCCACTCCTTGCCCAAGCGAGGACGGCCGTCCTCGTGAGCCTCCCACTCGCCGAGGAGGACCCGTTCCCACGCAACCTCGTCATCGGAAGGGAGCACGGTGCCGTAGGGGTAGAGGTGCATCTCCCCGCGAGGCGAGTTGCGCACCGAGATGATCCCCTTCGTTCCGCAAATCTCGATGCCAAAGCGCTCGGCGCCGGGCCGGTCGCTCGCATACGACTCAAACGTCGCCGTCACCCCGTTGGCGAACGCGAAGTAGGCCGAGACACCATTGCCTGCGAGGAGACCGATCCCCTCTGCCCCGTCGCGCACGTCGGCCGGGCTCACCTCACGTCCATCCTGTGTGACGTGCCCGTGGGCCCATAGGACGTCGCTGGCGGCAAAGAACCGCATGCTGTCCATAAGGTGGGTCCCTAAGACGGCCATGTCCTCGGCGCCCGCTCGGTGGTCACCCTTGCCCATGCCTCGGATCGTGCGTACGTCTCCGATGCGTCCCTCTTGAATGAGGCGCTTGGCGTGCAACTCGTATCCGCTCACGCGCCGATGGGCGACGGCCATGCGGACACCCGCCTGCTCGCACGCCTCGACCATGCGGTCCGCATCAGCAAGCGTGGGCGCCATCGGTTTCTCGCAGAAGATTCCTTTGACACCTGCCGCGGCCGCAGCTACCACCACGTCGGCGTGGCGGTCACACCAGCGTGGACAGATTGCCACGATATCGAGCCGTTCCCGAGAGAGCATCTCCGTGTAGTCGCTGTACATGGAGTCGGCGCCGGTCCGTTCGGCTGCCCGCTCTCTGCCCCGCTCGTCGGGGTCGGCGACGGCGACCACACGTGCATTCGGCACATTCCTAAAGGCGACGTCCAGACTGTGTCCGTATCCCCCGCGCCCTGTCTCTCCTACAATTCCAACGCGGTACGTCATGGGTCTCATTCACCTCCACCTCTACAACCGCTGCTCAGCACTACGAGGCTAAGATCGACGGTTTACTTAGCGCTGAGCCCTGCTTCGACCGAGGCCGTAATCTCGTCCATCGCGGCTCGAGCAGGCTTCAGTCCGTTGATCACATCGTTGAGAGCTCTGGCAATGTAGTCCTTGGTCTCTCGGGCCACCTCGTGCCGCTTGTCAATCCACATATAATCCACAGCGTAGAGAAAGGCGTTCTCATCTTGGGGCGTCGTCGGATCGGCAAAGAGTTCCCGGGCCACGGCGATGTGCGCCGGAATTCCCAGACGACCCCGAGCGATGATCTCCTGCGCCTCGGGAGAGCTGATAAATTTCACGAGCTTCCACGCGGCTTCGGGGTGCTCGGTCTGATTTGAAATCGCCCATCCGTCGGCGTTCCACCGGGTGCCGCGGCGTCCCGTCACTTCACTGACGGGCATCTCGGCAAGCGCCCACTCAAAGGAGAGATCTCGGTACATGCCGGCCAGCCCCCACGAGCCAAAGGGTTGGAAGGCGGTGCGTCCCGCCACAAACGCGGGCCGATCGGACTGCGGGTGTGCAACGATCCTGCTTTGGTGAATCTGATCTTGCATCCACTGTAGCGTCGCGACCGTCGAGGCGCCGGCGCCCAGCCATTCAGTCAGGTCATTTGAGACAAAGGCGCTGCCTCGGGCGGCCATCAACGGCGCCAGCAGGTTACTCGAGTGATACGTTGCGATCGTCTGATCCATGACGCCGTCTCCGTCGCGGTCCTTGGCCAGCTTGCGGCCTGCCTCGACGAAGTCAGTCTCCCAGGACCAGTTGGGCGATGTCGGATGCCCAAGCCCCGCCTCGTTAAACATGTTTACATTGTAGTGAGCCGCCAGCGTGCCAAAGTACATCGGCATGCCGTAGAGTTGCCCGTTGTGGGTGAAGCCTTCGTTTAAGACCGCCGGGAAGAGCTCACTCAAATCGTACTGATCACGGGCGATGAACTCGTCAAGAGGGAGCAGCATGTTGTTCGCGGCACGCCGACGCAGGGGCTCCTGCGTAAACCGGGCCACGTCCGGCGAGACTCCCCCAAGGTACTGCACATCAAAATTGTCCGACTCCCAGACCACCTCGACCTTGATCCCAGGATTCTGCTCCATAAAGAGATCGAGGAGTTCGCGCAGGATCTCCCCTTCACCCGTCCGCTCTTGCGGGTCCGACATCGTATCGGCGTAACGAATCACAATCTCGTCTTGCGCGAAGGCCGAGAGACTGAGCGTGCCGAGCACTAATAGCGCAACTGCCATGATCATCGCAGGGAAGCGCACGTTCTGCACTGTCACGATGGTGAAACCTCCTTTTGTTCCAAACATTTTTGGTCCAACCCGTTTTGTTCGAATCCTTTTTGCACCATGCTTGTATAACACAACCAATCGTATACTTTAGGTGATATGACTTACAGAGGACGTGCACCTGTTAGGTTCGCCTTCCAATTGATTCCTGCCCAAAACCCCAGGTCAACGCGGCCTAGGTAGCGTTTGTTCAAACATCCATCGGGCGGCCTTCGGCGTTGGTTCCATCCATTTGACGTCGGACCAGCGATTCGCGCCCAATATCCTATATGTTCCTAGACAGCATTTTCCAGAGCAAGTCTCCAATCGGGGCGTCGGTCATGGGCGGCGTACACCGCGGCCGCCTCCACAAACCGATCAAAGAGCCGTTGCTGGGTGGGATCCTTCGCTGCAGAGAGCTCGGGATGCCACTGCACTGCAATCAGGAACGGATGTCCAGGCATCTCTAAGGCTTCGATAACACCGTCAGGAGCGTGGGCAACGACCTCTAGCGTAGACGCCACGTCCCGAACGGCTTGGTGGTGGTGTGAGACGGGAATGACGTCGCACGCGCCCATGAGGGACGCAAGGCGCGAGTCGGGCGCAGCGGTGACCGCATGGCGCGCTGACTTATTCCCATTGCGATGACGCACAGCGGCCTGATCCTCGAGCTCAGGCTCGGGTAAGTGGATGATGAGTGAGCCGCCGAGCGTGACGTTGATCACCTGCGCGCCTCGGCAGATGCCAAAGAGTGGCGTCTGCCTTCTGAGCGCCGCTTGGACAAGGGCGATCTCGCTTCCGTCCCGCGCGGCGTTCACCTCATAGACGCTCTCGTGGGTCGATTCGCCGTAGCGCGCCGGATCGATGTCACCGCCGCCCGTGAGCACCAATCCGTCGAGGCTCTCCAAAAGCTCGTGTAACCGCTCTTCTTCCGGGGGAATGAGCACAGGGATTCCGCCGGCTCGACGAACCGCCTCGACGTACGAGACGCCAACGGCAAACCGCCGCCTCGTATTCCGCCCCCGCGTCGTAATGCCAATGATAGGGAACGACATAAAGCAACCTCCCCTCGAAACTCACGGGGAGGTTTAGCGTTCGTTTCCTCGTTCTCCTGTTAATGGCGAGTTGGTGGATTCTGCATGCCGGTGGGGAGACGTAAGGTAAGCGTCGACCACCGCAGCGATTCGTACGGCCTCTGGGCGCCGCACTCGTACAAGAGAGCCACGCGCCCATCCTCGAGAACACAAAGGTCCGAGTACGCCGCCGGTCCGGGCCAGATCAGAGCGGTATGCGGCCACGTCTCGCCGCCGTCATTCGACACGCGGAGTGTGAGGCCCCGCCGACCACCCCCCGCCGGATTGAGGAAGAGGAGACGACCACCGTGGTTGATCGCGCTTCCCTGGCAAATCGGATCGACGAGGACGGGATCCTTCCGAGGCGAGGCAACGCTTAGGCCGCCGTCCGCACTCCAGCCGACCACCCGGCGTGCCTCCTCAGGACGGACGACGCCGCCCTGGTTGCGGCAGTTAAGGTAGAGCCTACCGTCGGACAGCTCCGCCACCGTCGATTCGTTGGTATCCGGCGGCATCACCGCGCCGATTTGCCAGCGCTCGCCGCCGTCGTCGCTAAATATCAGGTGGCTGTGGTACGGGTCCGTCTTGCGATCAAAATTCACACTGCGAATGTGGTCGCAGGGAATGACAAGGCGGCCACTCTGGCCGCCACTCTGCAATTGGACACCGTGGCACGGTCCGGTGGCGTACCACGTCCAATCGGCGCGCTTCACGTCGCTCGTAATCTCTTGGGGCGTCGACCAGGTGCGACCATCGTCGTCGCTGTAGGTTCTCCAGACGGTGCGCGGCGCCTTCCCTGCACAGATGAGGCCCTCGTCACCGTCTCCCAGATTCTTACAAAACACGAGGTGAATCCGCCCGGTCACTCGATCGACCACCGGACTCGGATTCCCCACAGTATGCGGGGGATCTTGGGCCACGACACTCGGCGCTGCCCACGTCACGCCGTTGTCGTCGCTCCAGCGGACCAGGAGGTCGATGCGGCCTGCATCACCGCTCCCCTCCAGTCGCCCTTCACAAAAGGCGAGGAGCCTTCCCGACCTCGTCACAGTCAAGGCTGGAATGCGGTAGGTGTGGTACCCGCCCTCGCCGGCTCGAAAGAGCTCCCGATCGTCGTGTACGTCGACGTGCGTTGAGCCTCCCCTTTCGCGCATCGTCACACCCCCGGCGTCACTGGTGTTTCGACCTGTTCATAGAAACGAATGCGATTCAATGCCTCCGCCAGCGCGTCCATTTCGTCCGAGCCGAGTGTCCGCAGGGGCTCACGCACCGGCCCACAGTCGAGGCCCAGGAGGGCCATAATCGCTTTCTGCGCCGGAAGCGGACCAAATCGGTTAAACGTCTGAATGAGCTCATTAGCCAGCCGCTGCTCGGCGCGGGCCGCATCCATGTCGCCGGCCCGATACGCGTTGATCAAGCGGTGGTAGATCGGCGCTGCAAAGTTGTAGGTGCTGCCGACGGCCGCCACCCCTCCCATCACGAGGCTGGGCAAAAGCAACTCATCTCGGCCAAAAAAGACGTCAAAACGCCCACCGTCAAAGGTGAGGCAGCGATCGAATTCTACCAAATCGTCGTGCGTAAACTTCAGCCCCGCGAGAGTGGGGATGCGCTCGGCCCCTTCTTCGAGAAAGGCGTACATCGGCAGATCCACCCCCGTCATAGACGGAATGTGGTAGTAGTAGAACGGTGTGTCGGGCGCCGCCGTACACAACACCCGGCAGTACTCCACGAGGTCGGGGGTGGTCTGGGGTCTAAAGAATGTGGGCGGCATCGCCCCGATCGCCCGCGCGCCGATTACCTGGGCGTGCCGGGCCAACTCCTGCGCCTCGGCCAACACCGGATGACCGACGTGTGCAATCACGTCAAAGCCGGACGGGCTAGCGGCGATCCACGCGGCCAGTACCGCTTTGCGCTCCTCCACCGTGAGCGACAGACTCTCACCCGTCGTCCCGCACACAAACACGCCAGCCACTCGGTGTCTGACCAAGTGCTCCGTCAACGCCTCGATTTGATCCAACGCCAGTCCGCCGTCCTCGGTCATCGGCGTGAACGGTGCTGCTATTAATCCTTGCAACGCGCACTCCTCCTGCCTACCAGAAGCCACCCAAGGTGCGTCAAGTTATCCCAAGCCTTCAAGCCTTCAGACTCCAAGGTCTCCAGCCCTCAAGGATTCAAGCCCTCAAGCCTTCAAGCTTTCAAGGTCTCCCGTGCTTCGAGGCCTTCCGTGTACTTCAAGGCCTCCCAAGATGCCTCAACTAAGGATGCGACAAGGGTTCGCCTGCCTCTGCGGGACTCCTCCTGACGGGTATGAAAGGACTGAATTAACTTAACGAGGTTCGTCAAGTAGGCGTTCTCGGAACAGTGGGCGTGCGGCGTGGACTGTCAGGCGAAACTTGGTTCCCCTGCGAAGTAGTATCAGTGCCTTGTTTCATTTGCCACACAGTGGCGTCGCGTCGTTGACTGCGTCGCTCAACTTCGTCCAGGTCCGTCCCGTTTCGTCCAAGGTCGTCCACCCGCATCTAACGTCATGCTGGGTGACCCAAGTCCGCTCGAGATTTGTCCGATAAATGCTTGCAGCGTGGATTAGACCGGCGCACAATTGATCGAGGTGCCACGCTCCTCCGTCGTGAACAGGGGTTTAGCGCGTGGGTTTTGTTTGAACGAATACGTTGCGGCTATGGTGTCGCGCGTGGGAGCAATTTTCGGACGCCCCCTGGCGCTATGTGTTGGCTAACCAGTCGTGGATTGCCGTGCGTTGACGCTATGCGTAGGATTCGCCGTGCATTGGGCCGTCAGGCGTCAGAGTCGTCAGCATTGGATCGCAGCCGTTCACCTCGCTGTCCGAGAAGTGCCCGCAGTGTGCGGAATTCCGGCTGCCCGTGGATCGGTTCGTGAGCAAATCCCCTTTTGAGCTGGCCATTTACTATCCGCTTCGAGGATGGAAGCCTCCTACGGGACATTACCGGCTATTTTTCGGATAGCCCGGACGCTGCAACCCCTTCCATGTTCGAGCTCCCAAGCTCTCCTGAGCTGCCTTGAGTTCTCGTTGAGGATCCGTTGAGGTTCCCTTTCATTCTCCGCATGTTTTTGTTCTGTTACATCACCATCGGTAAGGGTCACGGAAGGGATAGGCGAGCCTCACGAACAAGTGTTTGTATATGTGGAAGCAGGGTATCGACGGCAGTTCGGGCGCGTGGTCTCAACGAAAGCCAATAAGGAGGCGGCACGAGGTGCAGTTGCGTTTGCAGTTGCCGACGATTGACGTTCCACTCGCTCTGTTGCTTTCTCGTGCGTTGACACCCGCTGCGAAGTTGCTTTGGATCCGATTGCGCTTCGATGCAACCCACCGGCGTCAGCGCTCCCACGTGGCAGAGCGTCTCGCACAGCGCATCTGCGTGGCCCGTTCCACCGTGTATGAGGCCTTGAAAAGAGCAGCAGCCTCGGGTTGGCTCGTGCCTCACCGTGATCGCTCTTCCGGGAAAAGACGCTGGCGAACGGTCTTTCCTGCCAAGGGCAACCGCACCTTCGTGCAGATTCCGGTGGACTTGATCCGCTCGTCACATTCCCTGCGTCCGCAGGCGCTTCTTTGTTACGGGCTTCTACAGTCGATACGTACGTTCAATGGACTGACGGGCGAATTCAAGTGGGCCGAATTTAGTAAGCTGACCCGGTTGCACTTGAAGACCGTGAAGCGTGCCGTCCGTGCCCTCGCCGAGGCACGCTGGATAACGCTTGCGCAAGAGCATCGCCTCGCGCCCATCTGGTTTCGCCTCCAAGACGCCGACCAAGCGTACAAAGAGGAAGTCGCACGGCGCCTAGGGGAGTCGAAATACAGTGGGGAAGGGATTATGCGGGCGTGCCTCTCGCTGATCGCCGACACACGAGAGTGTGAGGACGGCGCCAGACCGGATTTCCTTGAGAATCCGTCCACTGGAGAGCGCATGGAGCTCGACCGATTCTATCCGGTGGATCGCGTGGCTTTCGAGTTCAACGGAAGGCAACATTATGTCGCCACAGGGCGTTTCTCGAAACAAGAAGTTGCTGCACAGCGCAAACGCGACGCCCTCAAGCGGCGGATCTGCAACGACAAAAAGATCACCCTGGTCGTCATCCACGCCGAGGATCTTTCATTCACCACAATGCGGAGAAAAGTCGGCGACAAGCTGCCGCTGAGGGCTTTGCGCGGATTCAAGCAGACGATCCAATACCTCAAGACCTGTGGCCAGCGCTACCGGAAAGCAGCTCGCAGAGGGAACGGCTCTTAGTGAAAACCAGCTTGCAGCGAAAAGCGACTCGCAGATATCGAAGGTTCCGGGGTGGGTGTACCGTAGGCATAGGTGCTATAGGCATTGGTGCTATAGGTACGTCGCGCTCTGTCAAACGCTCGATACAAAGGGAATCACGCGATGAGCGAGAATGGCAATGCCAATCAAGGGTGTTTGGAGGTCAACACTGATGAAGCGAGTATCCCAGCCGTTGCCCGCAGAGCAGGTGACACGCGGCCCGCAACACCATTTTTTCAGCTACTACGACAAACAGCAGTGGGACGCGAGCGGCCGATACCTCCTGTGTTTGGAGACCCAGTTTATGGACCGCATGCCCCGCCGCGGCGATACAGCCCAGATCGGCATGATCGATACTTCGGAGGGCGCCGGTGCCTTTATCCCGCTCAGTACGACCCGGGCGTGGTGCTGGCAACAAGGCTGTATGCTCCAATGGCTCCCCGGCGCCGAGGAGACGATCATCTACAACGACCTCATCGCCGACCGCTTCGTCTCTATCATTCAAAACGTGCGTACGGGGGCCCGCAAGGTGCTCCCCCGCCCCATTTACACCGTGAGTCCAAACGGCAATGAAGCCTTGAGCCTCAACTTCTCCCGCCTCGCCCAGACGCGGCCCGGCTACGGGTACGAAGGCCTAACCGACCTGTGGTCCAACGAACTCTCCCCGAGCGAGGATGGCGTCTTCCTCGTTAACCTAGAGACGGGCGAACACGAGCTGATCGTCTCCCTGGCCCAGCTCGCGGCGAACGACCGCGACGAGAGCATGATCGGCCAAAAGCACTGGGTCAACCACTTACTCTTTAACCCTTCGGGCGATCGATTCATCTTTCTGCACCGCTGGCCCCACGGAAAAGGGCGCTTCACTCGGATGTACACCGCCGACAAGAGCGGCCAGACTCTTCACCGCGTGCCGGTGACCGGGGCGAGCCACTTTATTTGGTACGACGAGACGCACTTCACCGTGTGGGCGCGCTCGGAGCGCTTCGGCAACGCCTACCATCACTGCACCGATCAAAGCGACGAAATCAACGTGATCGGCGAGGGGCTCCTCACTCGAGACGGGCACGTGACGTACTCGCCCGACCGGTCCTGGCTCCTCACCGACGAGTATCCGGATAAAGAGCATAAGCGCCCACTCATCCTCTACCGCCTGGAGGACGGCGTCCGCATTGACATCGGCTCCTACTATTCGCCGCCCGATGTCACCGCAGAGATTCGCTGCGACCTACACCCCCGCTGGAACCAGGACGGCACCAAGATCTGCATCGACTCCGTCCACGAAGGATCGCGGCAGATGTACGTCGTCGACGTCCGTTCCCTAGTGCAAGGGTAGGTTCACTTGCGCAGCAGGAGGCGCGCGATGTCCAGGTTCATGTGGATCTTCTCCAGCGGAATGCTCGCCTGGTACCCGTAGATCGGCACCACACTCTCGTGTCGGGAGCCATGTGACCGCACGTCAACAGGCGCCCTCAACGCTGCAAACGACCCAAAGACAACGCCCGGAGATCCAAGGACAAACAGGTCGCCAATCCGGTCCGGGTGCAGGCCGAAGGTTTGCACCGCTTCTTCTCTTGTGTAGACGTCCTCGACTTCGGGTTGCTCCGTCAGAGCAACTACGGCGCGCTCACAATCACCTGGATCCTGCAGATAAACGTAGGCCACCCCGGAGAGGTTGTTGTGGTGCAGAGTGTAGCGATCCTTGATGATCGGTTGAACGACAGCCTCCACACCAGCACCAGTGAGGACTCGGCCTAAATCGACCCCCGACGTCATCTGTCGCATGCCGTGATCGGCCGTCACGTAAACCTCGCGGCCAGGATCATCCGCTAGAATCGCCCCAATGAGCGCATCCATCTGGGTCGTATGCTCGATGGCAACCTCATGATCCGGAGCGTAAGCGTGCTGGACATAATCCGTCGTGGAGACGTACATCACGTCGGGATCACTCTCGCGCAACACTACTCGGGCAGCCTTTAGGAGCCACAGGTTGATATCGGGCGAATAGATATCGGGCGCCGGACCGAGGCGCTGCGTGAGCGCCTCTGGTGGCGCTTCGGCGGCCAGGGCCTGTACACGCCCAAAATTGGCGGAGTTTTGTTGCGGATCGTACCTAACGGCGTCGGAGCCGGCCAATAGATACAACAGCTTCTTTTTCGCCGTTAAAAGCACGGCACGCTCGCCTCGCGCTACGGCGCACTCCAAAAGGGTGGGCCGCAACAAGAACTCATGCTCCTCCATGTACGTGCCGGTGCCCCTTTGGCGATCGTACCAGAAGTTCGTCGTAATCCCGTGCTCCCGGGGAAAGCACCCTGTGATGATCGACGTGTTGTTCACGTTAGTCACCGCGGGTACGACGGACCGACCGCTCGTCGCAAAGCCTTCCCGAGCGATCTGATCCAGCGTGGGCGTCTCACTGTTTTGAATATAGGCGGGGTCGCACCCGTCTATACAGATAATCAAGAGTTTGCGCGCCATACACGACTCCTTTGTTGGCGTTTTCGCCGTTGTCGCCGTTATCGTCGTTATCGTCGTTATCGTCGTTGTTCGCCGTCGCCGCGCTACAATGCCAGGGTGGCAACCACCGGTAGATGATCGGAATGCACCCATACGCCGGGAGCCTTGGGTCCCTCGTGATGGAAACCCTGGGACGTCACCACTGCCGCGTCGACCAGCGAGTCCTTGAGGGATGGGCTCACGTAGATGTGATCAATCGTAATGGGATCGGTGCGAAAGGTTCGCATCGTCGGTTGCAATCCCCCACCGACGGTGGCCATCGCATTCACAAAGCCGCGCTTCATCAGACCCTGGTGCACCCGCTCCTCAACAGCGCAGTTGAAATCTCCCAGGACGATCCGGTCGGTCCCATCGTGAGCGAGTTGGTCGACGTACCCTTCCACGATCTGGGCTTCTCGTACACGCATCTCGACGTCATGTGGGTGTAAGTGCAGAAGGAACACCCAGAGGTTACGGTCGGGCAGTTTGAGACGAACGGCCCCGGCGCATCGACTGAGTGGAGGCGTCTCATCCTCCGGAATCGGATGGCTAAAGACGCGCGATTCAAGGATCGGATACCGTGACAGGAGTTGTCCCGGCCACTTTTTGGGTGAAGGTATCGTTGCAAGGTACACTCCCATGCGGCGGGCAATCGCCTGAATTGTGTCGGCCGAGACGCCTCCTTCCTGAAGCGCCAGGACATCGCAATTCAGCTCCTCAAAGACACGGGCAAAATGTTCGATCCGCTCGGGGCTGTCGGCGCCAACCAACTCTTTCGCAGCCTCTTCCGGCGGAAATCCCGTACAGGCAAGGACGTTGTACGTACCGATCTTCATACTCTCGCCTCCTAATGCCGTAAGTTACGCGCGCAGTTGCGTGACACCTTTCCCATCACTCCATCCTCTTCCTCAGCGCGCCCTCATCCCCGGAGCGTCCTCTTCCCCAGCGCGCAAGGTCCCGTTCTCCCCACTCGGAAGCGGGGGAACGGGACCTTGTTTACATCTGACCTTTCGCACCCTTGGTCGCAGTTACTGATGAGTTTTATGTCCAGTTAGGTGAAGAAGGTCACCCCCCGGTGGCGTGAGGTCGAATGTAGGTGTTTTCGTCAAG
>JAWLDA010000021.1:0-54165 GCA_041686855.1 Limnochordia bacterium | reverse complement strand
GTTCGTACTCTCGAAAGCGCTTCATACAACACGTCTTCGCTATTCAGTTGATATTTTCATGCATAATTAAGACGGTTTACTCACACAGGCTCCTAGGCGTAGGCGCGAAAGTTTGGCACGTCGACCGGTGCCCCGCCTCGTCGAATGGACTCCATTGAACACAGGCCTACGGCAGTCCATTCGACGGCGGTGACGACATCGATCGCCGGTGGATCGCCGGTCTCGATGGCTCGTACGAAGTCCAACACCTCCCAATAATCCCCGCCCCAGTGCCCGGACCGCAGTGCTTCGGTAGGCGGGTTCTTGACGTGGTCGGGAAGGTGCTCCTCAAAGTCGGAGAGAGGTCGCCACTCCTCCGGATGATCGGCGTGATCCGCGAGCCAGATCTTTGGTTGTTCTGCGATTCCCCGACTGGACCGGGGCGCTTCGTAGCAGCCTTTGGTTCCCTGTAATGTGTAAAGTGCGGCATTGCTCGGACGGTTAGAGAGCATGTCAAGCCTGAGCTCGACGAGTCCGCCGCGGGAGAGCTTGCACAGAGTGATGGTGGTGTCCTCATTCTCGTAATGCGCGCCGCGCGGGTCGCGGTAGTGGTGGCCACTCCCTAAACAGCAGACGCTCTCGACACGGTCGTTCAGCCACTGCATAAGAGGTCCGAGCGAGTGGGTGGGGTAGGTATTTCCGTTGCGCCCTGTCTGCCATACCCGACGCCAAGGGGTCTTCTCATTGAGCTCCTTCAGTTCGTGGATGTAGGCTCCCGATCCGAAGTAGACGTCCCCAAACATACCGTGCCGGACGAGCTCGCGCACAAGGATGTTCTCACGGATGTAACAGTAATTCTCGGCCATCATGTACGTCTTACCCGTGCGTTTGACGGTCTCCACCAGCTCCCAACACTCGTCCATCGAGACGGCAGCAGGCACTTCGCTCAGAACATGCTTGCCCGCGTTGAGCGCCGCAACGCTTTGGGGAACGTGTAGTGGCATGGGAGTACCGATCACGACGGCGTCAATCGGTGAATCGAGCATCGCTTCAAAGTTGGTATAGGTGTAGGGTACGTCATGCTCTTGCTGCATCCGCCGGAGGAGCTCTTCGTCGAGGTCGCAAAACGCGACGAGCTCGGTTTGCGGCAGAGCCTTGAGCGCTCGGATGCACGAGCCGCCACGACGACCAACAATTCCAACCTTGATGGTCTTCATCAAATCACCCCTTCGCTCAATTCTTAGCTACGGCCAACGATCGGGGGAACAAACGTCAGCGCTTCCTTTGACTGAGGGCGCAGAAAGTCGAAGTCACATCCTTCATCCGCCTGCAACACATGATCGATGTAAAGGCGCGGGTAGCCGCGCACATGGGGTGTCGTTGGCGGGGTCCAGCGCTCCAACCTGCGGCGTAACTCGACGTCGTCGACAAGGAGCTCTAGACTCCGAGCGCCCGCGTCGAGGCGAATGCGATCCCCATTCTCCACCACAGCGAGCGGCCCACCGGCCGAGGCCTCGGGTGCGATGTGCAGGACCACCGTACCGTAGCTAGTGCCACTCATCCGGGAATCGCTGATCCGTACCATGTCAGTGACGCCCTCCTTTTGGAGCTTGGCGGGGATTGGAATCATACCCCACTCTGGCATTCCCGGGACACCTTTGGGGCCAGCGTTGCGGAGTACCAGTACGTCGTCGGGGCGAACATCGAGCTCTTCGCTGTCGATCCGCGCGAGCATCTCCTGATAGGAGTCGAAGACGATCGCCCTGCCTTCGTGGCAGAGTAGCGCCGTCGACGCGGCCGATGTTTTGAGAATGGCGCCCCGAGGCGCGAGGTTTCCATTGAGGAGAGCGATCGCTCCCTCGGAGCGCAGTGGGTTGCGGACCTGGCGGATCACCTTGTGGTTGAACGAAGCAGCAGAGTCGGCGATCTCACCTATCGTCCGCCCGCTCACCGTACGGCAGTCGGGATGCAGGAGGTGCGCGATCTCATGCATGACTGCAGGGATACCCCCTGCGGCATGAAACGCCTCCATCAAGTGGCTACCCGACGGCTTCACATCGGTGATGAAGGGAGTCGTCCGGGAGAGCTCGTCAAAGCGCACTAATGGAAGTGGGAGACCGAGTCGCCCCGCGATGGCAATCAGGTGAATGATGGCGTTGGTGGAGCCCCCCAGAGCCATCAGCACCCGCACGGCGTTCTCAAACGCAGCGGGCGTCATAATCTCTCTTGGCCTGAGGTCTTCTTCGACGAGCTCGACGATGCGGCGGCCACTCTCTTCGGCGGCTGTAAGGCGCAGAGCGTCCGTGGCGGCAATGCTCGAGGTTCCCGGAAGCATCATGCCAAGGGCCTCTGAGAGCCCCGTCATCGTGGAGGCAGTACCCATCACATTACAATTGCCCACACTACACCCGATGCACCGCTCAAACTCGTTCCATCCTTGTTCGTCGAGTCTACCGGACCGGTACTCGTCCCAAATCCGCCAGAGGTCAGTACCGCTGCCGACCTCTTCGCCTCGCCAATGGCTGGACGTGCGAGGGCCACCAGCGACCTGGATCGCTGGGAGATTGGCACTGGCGGCACCCATCAACTGAGCGGGTGTCGTCTTGTCGCAGTTGCACAGGAGCACGACTCCGTCGATCGGGTTGGAACGGAGCATCTCCTCGACGTCCATGGCCATAAGGTTTCGATACAGCATCGCCGAGGGCTTTGTGAACTCTTCACCCAGAGAGATGGTAGGAAACTCGAGTGGGAGCCCGCCGGCGGCGATCACGCCACGCTTGACTGCGTCGGCCACCTCTCGCAGCCCGGCGTTGCAGTTGTTCAACTCGCTCCAGGAGTTAGCGATGCCGATGATCGGTCGACCCACGTAGTGTTCGGCCGCGATGCCCATAGCCCTCAATGCGGCGCGATGCTGCAGCCCCAACTCTCCGCGGCCCTGAAACCATTCAGCGCTGCGCAGTTTCGTCTCTCCCATTGAAGTCACGTCTATATCACCTCGTCTGGGTCTCGATTACGCAAAGAGTCGGGTGATTATGTCGGCGGAGGCGTCGCTAAAGAGCGAGCCCGCGCCGACGTCGGGTAAGGACCAGCGCGAGGTCCAGGTTTCGTACCCGCCCTCTTCACTGAGCGCCTTGTCGGTAGGGACGTACCCGATGAAGTCGTTGGCAAGCCCGACGACGAAGGTCTTGCTCGCACTCGAACGCTCTTTAATGGCGATTCCGATCTCTGCGAAGAACTCACCGGGGAGCGCGACAATGGCGGCGTCTCCAACCCGCAGCACTTGCAATTCAGTCTCGAGATGCAAGGGGAGTTTAGCGACCTCGAGGGTCTCGATCGCATAGACGTTACGGGTGCGAGGGGGAATCGGATGGCCGACAACCCAACTGAAGGGGCCGGGACCACCACTTATCGCTCCGGCTAGTATCTCGCGGGCAATCCGCTCATCGTCCTTTGTCACCTCTTTGCGCTTGAAGGTGAGTCGCGTCGCCGCGGCGCCGAGAGTCGGATCAGGCTCGGTCTTGAGTCCGCCGATGACTCGCGTCACTTCGCCGGCTAGGATCTCTGCTACGTGGCGCGCCTGGGCGGAGCCGCGTCGGGTCGGCGGGTCAAAGATATTCACGTTGTTCGTGTGACCTTGGGCCCCATTCATGAGCATCGCGGTGAAGTCAGCGCCTTTGAATCGCTGCATGGCTCGCTCGAAGTGTCCGAAGTAATCGGCCGAGACGGCGAGTGAGTCGTCCGTGCCGACGTAGTGAAGGCAGAAGTTGACAACCGCCGCAAGAGGGGCGCCTTCCGGCGTCTCAACATAGAGTACGCCTACGTCGGGATCGACCGTACCCATCACGTGTCGGACGTCCGGATTGTTTGCGCCGGGATTACAGCGGACCGTGCCGTCGGACATGAGATAACGACGGCAGAAGCTGATGCCCTCCGCCTGCCCGACGCCGACAGCCGCCCGGGCAGGTTGAAGGCGCTGTACGGCAAGTCGCACACTGTCGGCGGCTCGCTCGACCATCCATTCGCAGTAAGCCTCGTCCCTTTCGATTCCGGCCATTGAAAAGGTGGCTGGTCCGGTGTGGGTATGAGTGCAAGCGACTAGGACGTTAGTGCTGGGGATGTGGGTATGCTCTTCGACACGCTGGCGGATCTTGGCTACATCCCGTGCGAGAACTGCGATGACGTCGAGGAGGACGATTGCGACCGGATGTCGGCCGTCGTCAAGGACCAGCGCTTTTGCGAAGAGATCGTCTTCAATGTCGGCTGCCTTCCGATCGTGTAGCAAGCCGAGTAGGGAGGTGCCTAACGGCGGAGTGATCACCAATCTACCAACGCCTGCACGCAACGTTTCCATTGGAATCGACCTTTCTTCGCTGAGGGTGGAGGGAGTTATGGACAGCTAAGCTCGTTAAGATGCCGGCGTACGTATTGCCGCCGGGGGCGACCATTGCAGGTGGCGATCCAAAAAGGCGAAGGTACCCTCGGCGTTGATCTCGTGGCCACCGTCAAAAAACTCGATCTCCGTGCGGTCCCTGAGGCCAAGGCGTGTATAGTGCCGTCGTACCTTCGCGAATTCGAACGCAACCCACTCATCGGTGGAGCAGCCGTCGCTGTGACCGCGCTCCACCATGAATGGACGCGGCGAAATCAAATAGGCCATCTCGGCGTAATTGAACGTGTGTCCGAGGTCAAACTCAAACATCTCGTACTCTCCGGTAAACATGTAACTGGAGAAGAACGTGCGGCTCACATTCTTCATGATCCATTCGTTGAAGTCGCCGGAGCAGATGGAGAGCGCATACTCTTTTACGAGCGCGGGAACTCTCATCGCCGTCTTGCCTCCGTAGGAGAGCCCGTAGAGGGCAATACGCTCGCCGTCAACGTAAGGTAAGGAACGCAGCCATGCCAGAATGCGTCGGTGCTGTGGAACGATGAACGAGAAGAGTGAGAGGCCGAGCGGATTCGCTTTACGTTGTAGGACTCGGAAGTCGTCGCCCATGGGTCCGACAAACGGTGCCTGCGGGACGTAGACAATGTAGCCGCGCTCGGCGAGACGGCGGCCAAATCCCTTGTAAGCCCTAGAATCATCGTCGATGATAGGGGCCGGATCGCCGCCTAGTCCGTGTTGACAGACGACGACAGGGCGGGGCGAGGAGGCGTGAACTCCGGTGGGAACCAGAAAATAACCAAAGGAGGGCACTCCCTCCCACAAGTCGATCACGACCTCGTAGAGCGCGTACGCTTTGTTTGATTCCAGGAGTCGACTCTTTGGGGATAGGGGATCGGAGGGCGTCGGGTACGCTCCGGTCACTTCTTCGTCGAAGTATTGCCGGTAGCGCGTCAAGCTCCTCTCGCAGGCGGCAGGTGAGGTGCGATCAATCTCTTCCCAAAACTGAACCCGTCGTTTAGCAGACGCCTCCCACAACTGATGCGTAAACTGACAGAGTTGATCAAACTGGCGTTGTTGCCGGGCGTCGCCATCGTCCTGCGACCGCAACCGCGTGAGTGGGGGAGGTGACGAAGGGCCCTCTCCCTTAAGTCCGAGGCCTTGCAAAAAGGCTTTACGGGTCTCGAATGTGCCGAACCGGTCGAGCTCGACCGCATCCTCTGGATCCACGAGTACGAGGCTGTCTGCGACCCCGTGGCGAGAGTATACCTTGCGGACAAGCTCTACTTCGGAGCTCACCTCAGAGCGTGAAGGAGCAGCGATCACACCAGGTGCGGCTCCGCGCCGAGCGCCGTTTTCAGGAGGAGGCCCTGAGACTGCTGGGGGCGAGGAGTTCTCAATGACGAGTGGCCGCGGCGCGATCATGGCGGCCAACTCCGCGTCGGAGAGGCCGCGCAGAAGCTGCCAAACGTTTCGGTAGATAGGTTCTTGCCAGACGGTCGTGCGGTTGCGAAAGTACCCGCTAACGCCGACGGCCGTGATGCGAGGATCGAGCGCGCCTGAGTAAAGAGAGAGCAGCCCACCTTCGCCATAGCCAAAGACGCCGATCGGAACGTCTGCGTCGGCCAGGCTGGAGAAGTAATCGACCAGACTCAACACTTTTTGGATTTCGTAGCCGATCACATGGCGGCCCATCTCGTATGCCATGCGATAGACGAACTCTCGATGGGGTTGATTCGTCATGCGAACCTCAGGATTCCCGGACCATGTGCATTCACGATTGATGAGGGTGGGGATGACAACTTCGCACCCCGCGTCGGCGAAGTAACGGGCGAATTGGGACGGAGGGGTGAGCGCATCCGAAAGGCCGGCCACGTCCTCGGGACGCTGGTCAGCGTCAGGGAGGGCGATGACACGCGCCACTGGCGTGACTCGGGGAGTGAGCAGGAGTCCTTCTCCGTCGACACCCGCGAGTACGGGCCAACGTACGGAGAAAACGTCGTATCCATCAGCTTCGGCGATCTTTGCGTTGGTGGTGTTTGTGCAGTGGAGGGTGAGCGCGCCGATTGGGATGCGCGAGTCGACCACACCCAAGGATTTGGCGAGCCGCTCCCGTCTCTTAGCGGCGATCTCTAGTTGTGTGGTCGGATTGTCTGTTGACAGTAGCGGATCGTTGAGCCGCATGGCATCTGCCTTGGCCAACTCTTGGTCCAAGAGGCGATTAATCCCTGTGACCAACGCTTCGGCATAATCGACGGATCCATGGAGGGGTTGCGTATCCGGCAGCACGTCCTGGGCCGAGGTGTGGTGTGTCACTCAAATGCCCCCTTGAAATCGTAACGGCGCTTCGCCGGAGGCGGCCGCGCCGATCGGTTTGCGAAAAATTTAGGAACATACAAAACGAATTCCTTCTCTGACTTGCCATCTTCAACCACACCGACGTCGTTTCAACATCGGCGTTGGTAGGCGCTCAAGGTGGGGCATTGTACTCGTGAGGGAGGTGAATGCATGCCTAGACCGGATGAGGAGATCCAACGAGAAATCGAGGAGCTGCAAGGCGAGATCGGCGGCCCGGCGGAGGAGTTCGAGGACTTCGAGGACTGGTACGCCGAGTTGCGTCGGCAGTATGGTCAACCCTCAGAGGCTGCCATGGACTTCTTGCGTGAGGGTGACTTTGCGGCGTTCGAGCAGCTTGTTCGAGACGGTTACGAGCCACCTTTGCGATAATCTCATGAGCTGGTAGCGGACCAACGTGCCCAGCGACCTTTGTGTCGCTGGGGCGCCACCCTGGGCGGCTTCCGTTTATCCAGTGGGCAGGGGGAAACCGTCTCGAAGCGAACCTCAGACGAAGAGTGCTTCATGCACGAGGAGGGGTGTACGCACAGGTGGCAACCATGCGCGAGGTGGCGAAGCGGGCCGGTGTCTCGGTAGCGACCGTGTCAGCGGTACTCAACCAGACGAAACGGGTCACACCCGAAGTGAAAAAGCGAGTCGAAGAGGCGCTAGTGGCGCTAGATTATCGGCCGAACGCACTCGCGCGCGGATTGTTCACGGGCAAAACCCGGATGATCGCCTTTTTCGTTCCCTCTGTCTCTAATCCGGTCTTTGGGGAAAACGCCGCTGCCATTGAAGAGTATGCGAACCAGCATGGTTACTCCGTCTTTATTGCTAATACACGCGGGTCACGCTCATTGGCGGATGAATACAGCAATCGCCTGATTGAGATGCGTGTGGACGGGGTCATCATCACCCTGACGTGGGAGAATGCCCGTGACGAGCTGGTAGAACGCCTCCAGCGCCATGGCATCAAGGTGGTTGGTATCTCGGGGAGTCGATTGCGCCGCGACATTGACTGCTTCATGGTTGACGAAGAGGGCGCGGGGTACGCCTTGGGACGGTATCTGCTCTCGTTAGGACACATGCGGTTCGCCTTCGTCGGTACCCGAGAAAGCGCTGTGACAGAGCTGCGACTGAGGGGGTTACAGCGTGCTTTTGCGCAGAGGGGGGTTACGATCCCTTCTCAGATGATTTTTTGGGCCGCGTCCTCTGCAGAGGACGCGCGAGAAGACGCAAGCTCGCGCCTTCTCGCCCAAGTCGATGATTATTCGTGTGTGGTTGCCTCTTACGATTTGCTGGCGACCAGCATTCTACGAAAGTTGTTGCGAGAGGGAATCCCGGTGCCGGGCCGTGTAGCCCTCGCAACCTTTGGCGACCACTATGCCCGTATCACTGTACCCGGACTCAGCACCATGTTTTACGCTGAATACGAAATCGGCAGATTAGCGGTGAAACGCCTGCTCGAAATCGTCGAGCACCCCGGGACCGCACCTGAGTGCGTCACGTTTGAGAGACAACTGGTCTCGCGGGAGTCAACGGGCTCGATTCAACCGATCTCCATGGGCACTCGCATGATGTAAACCCGACGTCCATCCTCCCACGCGAAGTGAATCTCCTGTCTCTGCTCATCCAGGAACCCATCGGGGTAATTGAGACTCGCTTTCTCGTCAACCACGAGGTCAACCTTCGTGTGCCACGACGTCATGTCGTCTGAGCTTACCCAAAGAGAGAGCGGATTCCGCCGACCTTTGTTCACGCCGTCCGTTCCGGAGGGGTTGTGCAGCAGGAAGATCCTCCCGTCAGTGGAGCGCAGCAACTTTACTTTACTCGATGGGTTGGGAATGTCGCTGCGGCTGAGCGGCGACCATGTCTCACCGGCGTCGGAGGAGCGGCTCTCCCAGAGCCATCCGTCAGACCACTCTCTCGTCAACATTGCAATTGTACCGTCGGAGAGCTCGACGACCTTCGGCTCGAAGAAGTGACGCGGCGCATCTTGCTTCAGGTAGCCCTTCAGTTGAAAGGACTCGCCTTGGTCGTCCGAAATCATGAAGCCGATGACGTAGCGGTGGTTCTCGTTCGCCCAGCGACCGCCCGCTTTGTAAATGAGAGTGTGGTCAGCGCCCCAGGGCAGCTCGAGCATTTCGGCCGGCTTCCCGGCGACGATGGGCTGAGCCGCCGAGCGCCCAGACGAGGGTTCACACCATTCGTCGCCAATGTGTTCGGCCCAACTGACGGGGATAATCCATCGACCGGATGAGTGTACGATGCCTTGGTTTACCCAGACATTGTGAATGCCACCGGGAATTGAGTGAGGCCCTTGCCACGTGCGGCCGCCGTCGCGACTGACAGCCCGATAGCTGTGGAGCTGAGTCATCCAGACGCCGAGCTGATACGTCTGTAAGAATGCGTGGATCTCACCGGCACGGGGGACGAAGAGCTCCGTCGTAAAGAGTCCGCGGTGGGCATGCCGGAAGAGAATCTCTGGCTCCGCCCAACTCTCTCCGTGATCGTCGGAGTAGCTGACCATCGTGAAGTTCCCGTCCGAAGGCTCCGCGAATCCGCCAGTCGTCCAAGTACACATGAGACGGTTGGTCGAGATCCGGCGCAGAACTCCTTCGCGAGTCCAGAGTCGAATCCCTGATTCGGCCCACGGGTAACCCGCCTCACCGGGCCAGATTTCGTACTGCTTGACGTCCGGGTGAATCCAGCGTGACGCCTCGCTCATAGAGCGTCTCCTCCTTAACGACTGCTGTGTGTTGCGTCGAGTTCCGCCTGGACGAGTCGATCGAGCTCTGGGATGATACTCTCGAGAGGTTGCTCGTCATTGGCGACTTGCGTGATCATCTGCTCGATGAGCGGCTCCACGTCTCGGGAGCGAATCGAGAAGCGAGGCGTGTTGTCGGGATGGCTGGCGATAGTCATCCAGTTGTCGAACGACGGAATCTCGTCCGCTATCTCCTGGAAAAGCGGGAGAGCCTCTACGAGTGCGGAGGGCTCGCGCTGTCCTAGTCGGTACCTTTCTTCCACTTCTCCGAGCGTCGTGGCGAGGTACTTTATAAACTTCCAGGCTTCCTCGGGGTGCGGCGTGGATGCCATCATTTGCACGCCTTGGGCCCCTTGTTGGAACCCTCCCTGTACAGGCCCTCGGGGAGCGGGGATGAAGACGACGTCCTGGTGTCCCAGACTCCGCTCAATGTTCCCCTTCATCATGAGGTAGGCATCCATTCCGTACGCCGCGGTGTTGGAGAAGACTCTGGCCGTGGGACTGGTTAGACCCTCCTGGTAAAAAGAGACGAAGTATTCAATGGCTGTCCGGGCGCCAGGGGAGTCCAACAAACTCTCCTTGGGATCGATAAATGAGTCGAAGAACATACCGCCGGCTTGCGCCGCCAGCGGGAAGAGGATGAGCGTACGTATGCGACCGCCTGCATCGACGCCGTACCCTTCAGGCGACCCGTCTCCGTCACGATCCAATGTAAGTTTTTGGCCGATATCTCTCACCGTCTCCCACGTCCAATCGTCCGGAGCGGGAGGATTGTATCCGGCTTCGTTCAGCATCCGTGCATTGTAGACTGAGCCTCGCAGGACCGCGGCGAGAGGGAGCCCCGTCACCTTTCCGTCGATTTGATAGGCATCGATTGTGCCGGGCAGAAAGTCCGTAGTCGCGACGCCATCTCGCTCCATGTAAGGTGTGAGGTCGGCAACGTGATCGATCGTGGAGAGGAACCAGTGAGGTTGCGGCGTGATGATATCAACGCCCAGGCCGGAGGCAAGGCGCAACAGGACCTGCTCCATGTAATCCCAGTTCCGGGCGGCGCCCTTGACGATTTCGATGTCGATGTCGGGATTCGCCGCTTCAAAACGTGCGACCGCGTTCTCTAAATCGTGGGCGTCGTACATGGCGGGTGCGCCGTGCGGGAAGAAGGTTAGCGTCACTTTTCCTAACGCGACTGAGGAGATGAGTGCAACCGCAAGGGCGGTGCCGATAAGGCAAATAGCGAACGATTGCATACGTCTTGACGCTAGCATGGGCAAGACTCCTTTTCGGAAATCCCGCAATCACGGTTGGAGCGATTGCCGGTTGGTATGGGGTTAACGCGTTAACCAGAGGAATGATTCTTTAGTCTGGAAACGTGGTCCTTCTTAAAGGATGGGAAAAAAGCAAACATTTAGGAAAGAGGTCTCGCTATTTTAGGGGAACGCGCATGCATTCGGACGAAAGTAAAAACCCTCGCAGTTGTCTGCAAGGGTTTATTGGAGCTGGCGACCGGACTTGAACCGGTGACCTGCTCATTACGAGTGAGCCGCTCTACCGACTGAGCTACGCCAGCGCAATTACACTTGATTTACGGCAAAACATGTGGAGCGGATGACGGGACTCGAACCCGCGGCCCTCAGCTTGGGAAGCTGATGCTCTACCAACTGAGCTACATCCGCCTGCCGACACCGTTTGGAAAAACGGAAGCACTCACTAGTATAAGTGCGTCGGCGGGAAAAATCAAGGGGCTCTTTGCACCACAACGGTGGATTCTCCAGCGCATATCTCGGTCCTCCTGGGAAAGCCTACAACGCGAGGAATCTGCGATGGATGCACAGTGGGGGCATTGGTGGCATGATATTAACGGCGTTCCTGCGCACGCTCTTCTTTTACTTCTTTCTCCTGCTCATGATGCGCATCATGGGAAAACGGGAGATCGGCGGACTTGCACCGATCGATCTTGCCGTGACAATCATCATCGCGGAATTGGCCGCAATCCCGATTGCTAACCCGGACCTGCCAATTTTGGTGGGGGCGGTGCCGATCGTTACCATCGTGCTCCTGGCGATAGGCCTCTCCGGTCTCTCGCTGCGCAGCCATCGGTGGCGTTCGATCATTGACGGTCGTCCGAACATCCTCGTACAGAATGGACAGTTTGTGCCTAAAGAGATGAAAAAGGTGCGATACACGATCAATGACGTGTTGGAACAGTTGCGGCGAAAGGGACATCCCCACGTTGCCGACGTCGAGATCGCCGTCCTTGAGACAGATGGGAATTTATCGGTAATTCCTCGATCACAAGCCAGGCCCATACAACCTAAAGATTTGGGCATCAACACTGGGTATGAAGGGTTGCCACTTACCATCATCAATGATGGCCTCGTCGAATACGCCCATCTTGCTCAGTGCAATCTCGACATGACGTGGCTCCAAGGGGAGTTGGCCAAGCGAGGGATTAAGGACCCCAAGGAAGTTTTTTCGGCCATCCTGGACACCAAAGGGAACCTTTTCGTTCAACGTAAGGAAGACACACACTGGTACCTGCAATCTTAGTCGCCTGTATTACACCCAGGCTACAATGGGAATTCTCCCTCTTTACGACTCTTCTTCGGTTTGATATAATGACTAGGCGTCTGAATGTAAGAACGTCTGGCCAAACAATTGCATAGATATCTCTCATGATTGTGCGCCTATAGCTCAGTGGATCAGAGCGCCGGCCTCCGGAGCCGGGTGCGCAGGTTCGAGTCCTGCTAGGCGCACCATTTTTATGTCTAAATGCTACTCTTGGGGGGATGCTTGGGTGCTCGAGTCGGTGAAAGCGATGTTTGAGCCGCTCCTCGCAGTGGTAAACCTACAAAATCTAGCATTCCTTTCATTTATCGAATCGATCTTCTTCCCCATACCACCTGACACCCTACTCATGCCGTTAGTGCTGCAGCAACCGGAAGTGGCTTTGTGGGCAGCGACGGTGACCACACTCGCCTCGGTCTTAGGCGCCGCCGTCGGGTACCTCTTGGGATTGCGAGGCGGTCGGCCGCTCCTCATGCGATTTGTGTCACAGGCGCGCATCTCTCGCGTCGAAGAGTGGTATCACCGCTACGACATGTGGACAATCTTTTTCGCAGGGTTCACACCGATTCCCTATAAAGTGTTCGCCGTGAGTGCCGGCGTCTTTAACCTTTCATTGCCGCGGTTTATGATTGCGTCGTTAGTCGGTCGGTTTGCCCGGTTTGGATTGGTAGCGTGGTTGATCGCCGCCTTCGGTGCGGACATGGTCGCCTTTGTCGAGGAGCATTTGGGCCTTGTCACGATGGCAAGCGCAGGCGGCATTTTCCTCTTGTGGTGGGGATGGCGATTGGTAGGCCGGAGGACGTCGCGGGCGTAGCCCGGCCAACCTTTGCATAGTTTGAGAGAAAAGGGAATGGCAAGCTGACCCATAATTTTTGACTCTTTTACTGCGGTTCTGCTATAATTTCGCTTGTTCCAAGCTCGTATGCGGTTTCCAAGGTGTCAGGAGTGAGGGTTTAATGGCCATTCGGATGGAGAATGTGCCACCCGGTCCGTACCGAAGTCATGAAGATGTGACGATCGTATGGAAAGGTGGCCGTATTGCTAAGTTATTATTCCCGTCAGGCAAAGTGGTCCGCTTTGATTGCGACGAAGATGTCGCAGGAAAGCTCAATCAGTCTCGCCCCACCGAGAATCCACCGGTGGCCTGAAATTGAGAGTTGTAGTCGCGCCTGACTCGTTTAAGGGGAGCCTCACGGCGCCTCAAGTTGCCGCGGCGATATCCGAAGGTCTGCGACGCGTTTGGCCAGACGCAGAGATCGACGAAGTTCCGCTAGCTGATGGCGGGGAAGGGACGACCGAGGCCTTGGTGGCGGCGACGGCCGGTCGCATCGAGCGCGTGCGCGTCACGGGACCGCTGGATGAGAGAGTAGAAGCTTTTTTTGGAGTTCTAGGAGACGGTGTAACCGCCGTCATCGAGATGGCCGCCGCTTCCGGCCTGCCGCTCGTGCCGCAGGAGCTCCGCAATCCCCTAATTACGACGACGTACGGGACCGGCGAGTTGGTGCGTGCCGCGCTCGATGCCGGCTGTTCGCGCGTCGTCCTGGGAATCGGGGGCAGTGCGACAAACGACGGTGGGGTCGGAATGGCTCAAGCCCTGGGGGCATCCTTTCGCGACCTTGAAGGTAACGAATTGGCTCGCGGAGGCGCTTCCTTGGCCTCGCTTGCCTCGATTGAATTATCGGGGCTTGACCGGCGCCTGGAACGAACTGAATTTGTCGTTGCATGTGATGTACAAAACCCATTGATCGGTCCTCAGGGTGCCAGCCGAGTGTATGCTCCCCAAAAAGGAGCAGGCCCTAGCGAAGTCGAGCAGTTGGAGGCGGCGTTACGTCACTACTCGAAAGTTGTCAAAGCGCGAATTGGACGCGACGTAGCCCTTCTTCCCGGGGCAGGCGCTGCAGGCGGCCTTGGGGCAGGACTGGTCGCGTTTTTTAATGCTCGGCTGATGCCTGGGATCGAACTGGTTTTGGAGGCGGTTCGCTTTGATGAGCGTGTGCGAGGCGCTGATTTGGTCATCACCGGTGAGGGAATGATCGATGAGCAAACGGCGTTCGGTAAGGCACCCAGCGGCGTTTTGCGCGCCGCCGCTCAGATGGGTGTACCGGTGGTTGCTGTTGGAGGTGGGATCGGAGCGGAGCTCAACCTCCTCGAATCGAACGGTTTTGCTGCGGTCGTAGACTGCACGCCGCGCCCGATGCCGTTGGCAGAGGCATTGGCCCATACGCACACCCACCTCATGCACACCGCCCAGACGATCGCGCGGCTCATCTCACTAGGCTCGAGGCATAACCCGTAAACAAGAACGGGATGTTGTGAAAGAGGAAGAAGGGGTGGGAGCGCAGAGATGACTGGAGAGATCATTGACGGCAAGGCTGCTGCGGCTGCGGTCCGAGGGGCGCTCAAAGAGGATGTCGCCGAGTACATACGCCGTACCAGGCGCCCCCCGGGACTCGCTGTTGTGTTGGTAGGAGATAACCCAGCATCTCAGGTGTACGTTCGAATGAAAGAGCGTGCCTGTCAAGAGGTGGGTATCTCCTCCGAGAAGCACCAACTCCCCAAAGGTACGCATCAAGATGATCTCCTCCGACTTGTGCGCCGCCTTAATCAGCGCGAAGATATTCATGGGATACTGGTACAGTTACCATTGCCCGAGCAAATCGACGAACATGAGATCATCGCGGCAGTCGCACCGCACAAGGATGTCGACGGGTTTCACCCGATCAACGCCGGACTCCTCGTCTCGGGGAGTAGGGACGGCTTAGTGCCCTGTACACCGGCAGGGGTGATCGAGTTGATCAAGCTGACTCGTGTACCCATTGCAGGAAGGCACGCCGTCGTCGTAGGGCGGAGCAACATCGTCGGCAAACCCACCGCGATCTTACTCCTCCAAGAGGACGCAACGGTTACAGTGGCTCACTCCAAGACGGAGGATCTCCAAGAGACGTGCCGCCAGGCCGACATTTTGGTGGTAGCGGCTGGCAGGCCGGGAATGATCACGAGTGAGCACGTCAAGCCGGGCGCTCTGGTGATTGACGTCGGTGTGAATCGTCTTGCCGACGGCGGTTTGATTGGGGATGTCGACTTTGAGAGGGTCAAGTCCGTCGCGTCGTTTATCACGCCCGTACCGGGCGGCGTGGGCCCCATGACGATTGCCATGCTGTTGCGCAACACCCTGCGCGCTGCACGACGTGACCTATCGGTGTAGGCTCTCCGCGATCCTAACCGCAAGCCCTGAGAACAATCGGGTTAAGGCGACGTCGGTCTCCCGTGATAACTGGGTGCGTAGGCGTACTGCGACAAGCGCTTCGGTCCACGGAATGGCGTCGCCCAGTGTGATATACGATGGCGCCCCTTCGTCAGTTCGCAACGGTGCGAACGGTTGGGTCATTCCGACGGAGGCGAAATGACTGGCTGCACTGGCGGTGACAATAGCGACGTCGGGCGCGTGTCCACGCAGAAGTGCGACGCGCAGGGCCTGCTCGAGATCGTTCCGAGCGATGAATTCGATCGACTCGATGGTCTCCTCGTCGCTCATGTGTTGGTGTGTGTATTCTTGGAGGAGTGTGGCCTCTGGCGCAGCAAGCGAGTGCCAGAGTGTCACCTGGAGACGTTCCGGCGCGCCCGCAGGCGTGTCCCTTGGGGTGAAAGACGCGGCAAATAAGGCAATCCCAGTGGCGACGATGAGTCCCACCAGGAGCCTTGTGACTCTCCGTCCTGTCCTTGATCTATGGGTTAAAACCTCCGAAACCTCTGCGTGGTCTTCTTGCTCTCGGGCGCGCTTGGAGTGCGCAACTTCGATCCACGGATGGACGGACGCTGGCGCCCCTTTGAGTCTGCGTGCCTCTCTCTTGGCGTCATGGGTGTGGCGGCGTTCGTGGAGCAGGCGTTCATATTCAGACATATCGTTGGTTCCTCCCGTCGCATCGCATCCCTGATAGGATGCCCGCTTTACGGTTGAGATGCGCCGAGTAGGATGAGAAACGGGCTTTGCAATAAGGAGATGATAGCGAGATGCTTCCGCTTGTACGCTCCTTTGATGACGAGGATCGGTTTGACGCCCTCTTTATGGCCTGGGCGAATTGTGCACACACCGTTAGGCTCCAAGGCGGCTGGGATGCCCAGGGAATGGGACGCTACTCCATCCTTGGGATCGATCCATACCAAGTAATGACGGCGAGAGGGGAGCAGATTACGATTCGGTCGTCTCGCGGCGTGCGCGAGATGCGAGGGGACCCGTTTGAGGTCCTTGACGCGGAGTACCAGTTGTTGCGCGCCCGGAGCACGGCGCCTGACATCGAGGTTCCGTTTCATGGGGGAGCCATGGGCTTCCTCGGCTACGAGTTGCGCCACTTTGTTGAGCGCGTCCCCGCGCGCTTGTTGGCCGATCTGCCCTTGCCGGACCTATATTTTGCCTTCTTTGATGTGGCGTGCATCTATGACCACTTGGACGAGAAAGGATACATTCTCTCCACGGGCCTTCCGAAGGAGGGTCCCGCCGCCGATAGCAGAGCTCGCCGGAGACTCGAGGACGTATGGGCGTGGATGCATCAGGCCGCCCCGGCGCCTCACGCTAATGCTGAGCCAAACGGCGGGCCTTGGAGGACCGATGATTCGAGTCTCTTCGGCGGTCTGCACGCGTCGATGTCTAAAGTGGAGTACACGCAGGCTGTCGCACAGGCGAAAGAGTACATCCGAGCGGGCGACATCTACCAAGTGAATCTTTCCCAGCGCTTCGATGTAGCCGCACCATTCTCTGCTGATGCATTATTCGCCGTGTTGCGGCGCGTGAATCCTTCTCCGTTTGGGGCTTACCTCCATGCAGGAGCGTGGTCTGTGTTGAGCGTCTCACCGGAGCGCTTCTTCCGTTATGACGGGGCGAACGTCGAGACCCGACCGATCAAGGGGACGCGCCCGCGGGGCAAGAGCGCCGGGGAGGATGATCGACTTCGACGAGAGCTTGAGTGCAGCGAGAAAGATCGGGCCGAACACGTCATGATCGTCGACTTGGAGCGTAACGACTTAGGTCGTTTTTGCAGGTATGGGACAGTGGATGTCCCTCGTTTGATGGCGAGTGAGGCGCATCCAACCGTTTGGCACATGGTGAGTACTGTTCGGGGTGAGCTGCGAACCGAGGTCTCCCCGATCGACGCCGTCCGCTCAGCCTTTCCGGGTGGTTCGATTACGGGTGCTCCCAAGGTTCGTTCGATGGAGATCATCGACGAGTTAGAGCGGGTTACCCGCGGTGTTTATACAGGCTCCATCGGGTATTTGTCCGCCGGCGGAGCCATCGATCTCAACATTGCCATCCGTACACTGAGCCTAGCCGACGGTCGAGCCTACTTTCACGTCGGCGGCGCTATCGTTGCAGACTCGGATCCGGATTCGGAGTACCAAGAGACCTTGGACAAGGGATTGGGAATCGCACGGGCTCTCGCCCTTGCTGCCCAAGAGACCAAGGCGACGTAAGGGAGCGGGCGCAGTGCAGCAGGGAATCGTATTGAGGGACGGGGAGTCTCAGGCGCGTGCAGTGGCCGAAGTCGACCTGGCAAGCCCCATGTGGGTTGGAGGCCAATCACTATTTGAGACCTTGCTTGTCTGGCCGATGCAGACGCGTCATCTCTACCTTGAGGTCCGGCATCTCCAGCGGCTGCAGTCGGCTGCACGTCGCTTGATGTGGCCCGGTGTTCCTGCCCCGGAGCAGATGCACGGGTGGATGCTCCGCGCGGCAGCGCTCTTCGGCGCTCGCTTCCGAGGGTATGGGCGCATGCGGGTGACGGTCGCCTGGACACGCCCCGGGATGGAGCCTGTCACCTTTGTGACAGTCGTGCCGTACACTCGCCCGTCGCAGCCTCTGACCGCTGTCATCACTGATGTGGTTGTGCCCGGGCTCGGCTCCGTCGCGGTACCCAAGAGTGGCAACCGCCTCGCTTATGCCCTGGCGGAGACGAAAGCGGGCCCCGGCGCTGATGAGGCAATTTTGACAGACGCGGCCGGGCGAGCGGTTGAAGGGGCTAAGAGCAATCTCTTCGGCGTAATGGATCGCGTGATTCGTACACCCGCGGTGGCCGACGGTGCGCTGGGGGGCATTGTACGCGGTCGCGTACTGGAACTGGCCTTGCATATGGGATTGCACGTTGAGGAGGCACCGTTCGACCAGGGTTACCTGGCCGCGGCGGATGGTTTCTTTATGACGAATGCGCTGTGGGGCGTACGGGCTGTGAAGCAGTTGGACAGGCGCGCTCTAAGAGTGGACGTACCGGCGATCTGCGCGCTGCAAAGTGCGTACGCAGCCGACGTGCGTGCCGTTCTCGAGTCTGGTACTGGCCTGACGAAACTGCTATAATTTCTTAGAGCGCCTTAAGGGAGGCAATGTAAGAATGACAGAGAGTTCAGCGGCTGATAAAGGTACGTTTCGGGTAAAATCGGGACTAGCTGAGATGTTGAAGGGCGGCGTCATCATGGACGTCACCACGCCTGAGCAGGCGAAAATCGCCGAAGATGCCGGGGCGGTGGCGGTGATGGCGCTGGAGCGTGTTCCCGCGGACATCCGCGCTGCAGGTGGGGTCGCGCGCATGGCGGATCCGCGAATTGTCGAGGAGATCATGGAAGCCGTCACGATTCCCGTGATGGCGAAAGCGCGCATCGGTCACTTCGTTGAGGCTCAGGTACTTGAGTCGATGGGGGTCGACTTCATTGACGAGAGCGAAGTCCTCACTCCGGCCGATGAGCTTTACCATATCGACAAGAGCACGTTTAAGGTTCCCTTTGTCTGCGGAGCCCGCAATCTTGGTGAAGCGCTTCGGCGCGTCGGCGAAGGCGCGGCGATGATTCGCACCAAGGGCGAAGCGGGAACTGGAGACGTCGTGGAAGCGGTGCGTCACATTCGCCAAGTGACTGAGGATATCCGCCGTGTCCACCACGCTCGCGCCGAAGAGTTGATGAGCATCGCCAAGGAGTTGAACGCTCCATACGACTTGGTTGTCGAGGTGCACAAGAACGGCCGCCTCCCAGTTGTGAACTTCGCTGCTGGAGGCGTCGCCACGCCCGCCGACGCGGCGTTGATGATGCAGTTGGGTGTAGAGGGTGTCTTTGTCGGATCAGGCATCTTTAAGTCCGACAATCCAGCTGCGCGGGCCAAAGCGGTCGTTGAGGCTGTAGCACATTACGAGGATCCTGCGGTCATTGCCAAAGTCTCCAAAGGGATCGGGGATGCCATGAAAGGCATGAACGTCGGGCAAATTTCCGCTGAGGAACGCCTGGCCAGCCGAGGGTGGTAACCTTTGAAGATTGGCGTATTAGCGCTACAAGGATCTGTCGAAGAGCATGCGCGCTCGCTTAGGCGTCTTGGCGTCGAGCCGGTAGCGGTCCGTCGGGCCGAGCAGGTGCGTGAGCTCGACGGTCTCATCTTGCCGGGTGGCGAGAGCACCACCCTCGGCAAGTTGATGCGCCTGTACGAGGTGGATCAAGCGATTCGAGAACGGACGGCCCACGGGATGCCCGTTTACGGGACTTGCGCCGGCATGATACTTATGGCGAAACAGATTTCCGGTGGTGAGGCTCCTCACTTGGCACTGATCGATCTCGTCGTCACGCGCAACGCTTCAGGGCGTCAAGTCGACAGCTACGAGCGCGATCTCCCGGTGCCCGATCTCGGAGAGTCGCCGTTTAAGGCGGTGTTCATACGAGCGCCTTATATAGACGATGTCGGCGAAGACGTACGAGTCCTAGCTGACGTTGACGGCACACCGGTCTTCGCGCGCGAAGGCAACTTCCTCGTCTCGTCGTTCCATCCGGAACTGACCGACGATGACCGCATCCACGAGTACTTCCTTAACATGGTCCGTTCCGCTCGTCCTAATTAAAGAAGTCTGGCTATCCGACCGCACCCGTGGGAAAGGCTACCTCAAAGAGAGATGAGGTGACCTGCGGGTGCGGAATCGTTTTGGCTCATGGAACGGCAGACACAGAGCGTTAAGAGCCGTAAAGATAGGAGCGGCTCTGCTTACTGTCGGCGTCCTCATCGGACTGGTGCTCGGGGGGGCGCTCCTACCGGGGTCCGGCGGCCCAAGTACTGCAGAGCGAGTAGGGGATCGTTTGGGATCGAACGCTCCACGTAGCGGCCCGGGTCCTTCCAACGGGAGTGTCGGCGATGAGAGTGACGAAGCGGTCGTCCGAGCTGTGCGTGACGTTGGGGAGGCCGTTGTCAAGATCTCGGTGACACAGCGGCAGTTTATCGATGGCCTCTTTGGCCGCGTGCCGGTCGATGAGGAAGGACTGGGCTCCGGCGTGATCGTCGACCCAGACGGGCTTGTGTTGACAAACCACCATGTGGTCGCCGGAGCGAGTGAGATTGTGGTCTCGCTTCCGGACGGCCGGCAATTCGACGGGCGAGTCGTTGGTTCGTTCCCCGAATCCGACCTGGCCGTCATACGGATCGATGGCAACAGGTTGCCGTCGGCTGCGCTCGGCAGCTCGTCTGACCTGCAGGTCGGGCAGATGGTCATCGCTATTGGAAATCCATTCGGTTTTGAGTACTCCGTTACAACCGGAATCGTCAGCGCCCTCCAGCGTGAATTGGTCGTCGGTCACGAGCAAGAGGTGGTATTGACTAACCTCATTCAGACAGACGCCGCGATCAACCCCGGAAACTCTGGCGGTCCATTGGTTGATCGAGCGGGACGGGTTGTGGGCATCAACACCGCGGTCCTGCGCAGTGTCGCAGGATTTGAGGCTCAAGGGCTCGGATTCGCCATTCCCATTGATGATGCACGTCGCGTGGCCGAGGAGGTCGTCGAAGGTCGACGCCCTGTGCGCTTGGGCATCCTGGGGGGCACGCTCACTCCTGCCATCGCTCGCTCGATTGAGACAGCGACGGGCGTCCCACTCGGTGCGGAGCGGGGCGTCTTTGTGCGCGAAGTGCGTACCGGCACACCCGCGCAGCGGGCAGGATTGATGGCGACTGACGTGATCGTCTCGGTCGATGGGCGCTCGGTAGGAACGGTGGAGGAGTTAGCACAAGCTGTGCGAGCCGTGGGGGAGGGAGGAAGACTGCTGCTAGGGATTCAGCGGCGAGGAGAGCCCCTTGAGGTATCTGTAGCGCTGTAGCCGCTTGATTGACGCTTTCCGTGGGATTCCGTATAATGAAAGTGTTCACAAACGGACGTGGCTTAAGGAGTAAAGGCGCCCACCAAGGAGGGGGATCTCGGTGCGCTGGAAGAAGATATCCGATGCCGTGGTGCGGCGCCTGCCTTTGTATTTGCGCGTCCTCGAGGACGTGAGTCGAGACGAAGATCGGCGTCTCATGTCGTCTCAAGAGTTAGGGGAGCGAGCCGGGGTGAGCCCGGCCCTTGTGCGCAAAGACCTTGCCTGGTTTGGCGAGTTCGGTAAACAGGGCGTGGGCTATGAGATATCATACCTCAAAGACGAACTCCGCCGCATCCTTAATTTGGATGCCAACATACGCGTCGCTCTCATTGGGGCGGGGAGCTTGGGGCAGGCGTTAACTCGCTACAACCGCGGTCGTCTCGAGCAGGATCGCAGTTTCAATGTTGAGATTGTTTCAATTTTTGACAATGACCCCAGTAAGTACGGTCGCATGATCGACCGAATACGGATATCGCCGATTGAGGAGTTTGCCGCAATCACTCAGGAGCTTGGAGTCAAGATGGCGATCATCACGGTACCTGCAGAGAATGCACAAGAAGTAGCCGATGTGGTGGTGGCGGCGGACATTCGCGCGATTCTTAATTTCGCACCGGTAAAGCTAGTAGTACCTGGGCATGTGCGGGTAGCGAGCGCCGACTTGAGCCTTGAAATGCAGCGCTTGGCCTATTATTTGGAGAGCTGACCCTATCTTGAGCCTCTCAAGAGCTTTTGGTACAATGTAGCGGGCGCTGCGGAAAGCCTGTTGGGCTTTATGTCCGCAAGTCGCAGAGAAAAGGTCGTACTTATAGATGGAGGGCACGTGATTTTGAACTTGGCCCAAGACGTACTCAAACACGTGGGGGGGCCTCTGCGAGACGTCGAGCAAGGCATCCGTCACGCGCTCTCTGACGCCTCCAAGGAGGCGCAAGAGTTAACACGCCACCTTACCGAGAGCGGGGGAAAGCGCGTTCGCCCCATCTTGGCGCTTTTGGCGGGCCGCCTCTTCACCTCCCAACTTTCACCAGTGGTCCCGGTAGGGGTGGCTTCGGAACTCATCCACATGGCAACACTCGTCCATGATGACGTCATTGACCGCGCTTCAACCCGACGGGGTCGTAAGAGTGTCAACTTTCTATGGGGTAACCACGTGAGTGTTCTCGCCGGAGACGCTTTATTGGCGCGTGCACTGGTGATTCTCGTCGATGGTACCAACCCAGCAATTGTACGGATTATGTCCGACATGATTTATCGTACGTGCGAAGGTGAGATTGCCCAGCACGCCACGTTGCGCAGAGCGGAGCAAAGCGAGGCCGACTATTATAACCGTATTGAGAAAAAGACTGCCCTCTTTTTTGCCGCATGTTGTCAGGCAGGTGGATTGGCGGTCGGTGCCAGCGCCAAAGAGAGCGATGCGTTATGGCACTACGGCCGCAATCTTGGCATGGCTTTTCAGGTCGTCGATGATCTACTGGATGTAGACGCCCAAGAGCAAGTGGTCGGTAAACCCGTCGGTCACGACTTTCAATCGGGGGTGCTCACGCTTCCGATTCTTTATTTGCTGCGGGACGAGAAGTACAGCGGCCGCGTGACCAACTTGATCGGTAAGGGAGACGCGATTACCGCGGCTGACGTTCAACTCCTCCTCTCTTGGGTGCGCGAGAATGGGGCCATAGATTACACATTTAACTCGGCCAAGAGCTTCGCTTGCGATGCGCAGGAGGCCCTCTGTGATCTGCCCGCGGGTCCAACGCGTGATCTCCTACACGCGTTGGCCGAAAGTGTATTAACGAGGGAGTTTTAAACGTGTCTGTTGACCAAGGCGGCCCACTCTCGTCAATGCGGCGCATGAGTGTTGGTGTTCTCACGGTGAGTGACACCGCTCATCGCGGTGTGCGTGTCGACGAGAGCGGACCGGCGATCGCGGAGCTCTTGGAGATCGTCGGCGCGCAGGTTCAAGATCGACGTGTGGTCCCTGATGAAACCGATTTGATCGAGAGGACCATCATTCATATGGTCGACACGTTGGACCTTGATGTCGTCTTGACCACCGGCGGCACTGGCTTGGCGCCCCGAGATGTGACACCGGAGGCGACACATCGAGTGATTGAGCGCGAAGTGCCTGGGATCGCGGAGGCCATTCGCATTTACTCGCTTAAAAAGACCGCACGTGCCATGCTCTCCCGTGGGATTGCCGGCGTCCGTGGGCGCACGCTTATTATCAACTTGCCTGGAAGTCCCAAGGGGGTTCGCGAATCATTACATGCGATTGTGGACCAGTTGCCTCATGCAGTTGCGTTATTGCGTGAGAGACCCGTCGATCATTAGTGGCCTGTGGCTCGGAGTTGCAGGCAGGTGGAGAGTGGAGGGCCGACTGTGCGAAAGATACCCGTTGGCGAAGCTGTGGGAGAGGTATTGTGTCACGACATCACCCGCATCGTGCCGGGTGAGGTACAGGAGGCGGCCTTTAAGCGGGGGCATATTGTGCGTCCCGAAGACATTCCTGTCTTGCTCAACTTAGGCAAAGATCACATCTACGTGTGGGAGTCCCAAGAGGGAATGGTTCACGAAGATGACGCCGCGACCCGCATCGGGCGTGCGGCTGCCGGCGAGGGTCTCATTCTTTCAACACCCTCCGAGGGAAAAGTAGAGCTTTCGGCGAAGCATCCAGGAGTCCTCAAAGTGGATGTGGATGCACTGCGGCGCGTCAATAGCGTCGAGCAGGTGACCCTGGTGACACGTCGTTCCAACGAGCCGATTCTGCACGCCGGCGATCAAGTGGCCGGCACGAGGGTGATTCCCTTGGTGATCCAAGAGGCCAAGGTGCGCGAGGCGGAGCAGATTGCTCTCGAAGCGGGCGGCATACTTTCGGTGCGTCCCTTTGTGCGCCAAAAGGTCGGCGTTGTCATCACGGGTAACGAGGTGTACCACGGTCGAATCGACGACGGCTTCGGTCCTGTTTTGAAAGAGAAGTTTAGCGCTTTAGGATGCGAAGTCATCGGTATCGAATACGCGCCCGACGACCAACAGGTGATCGTCGAGAAGCTCCGAGGTTTTAGAGGGCAGGGCGCGGAGTTGATCGTGGCCACGGGTGGAATGTCGGTGGACCCGGATGATCGGACTCCCGGCGCGATCAAAGCGTCGGGGGCGGAGATAATCTCGTATGGGGCGCCGATGTTGCCGGGCAACATGTATCTCGTTGCCTACTTGGACGAGGTGCCGGTGATGGGCCTACCCGGTTGCGTCATGTTTAAAGAGACGACGGCCTTTGACTACCTCGTTCCGCGGGTTTTGACGGATGAGCGACTCACCCGTGCCGACATCGTCGAGTTGGGCCATGGCGGCCTATTGAGTCCTTGTTAGGAGACTGGAGAGGGTGTTCCCATGTTTGGTCCCATAGGCGCCACAGAGCTTATCATCATTTTGGTCCTTGCGTTGATCATCTTTGGCCCGGGAAAGTTGCCCGATGTTGGGCGTGCCGTCGGTAGAAGCATCAAAGAGTTTAAGCGAGCATCAAGCGCGCTTGAGGACGATGTGAATGGTGTGGGAGGACGAGAGGACAAGGCCGGCAGCGCCTCCGGAGCCGGAAGCGAGTCCAAGCAACAGCCCCCAAGCGAGTCCAAGCCGTCCTGACCCGGGCGATCTTGGTGCTCTCTTAGGCGAACAGGCCGATGCGCTAGTCGAACACCTGGATGAGTTGCGCGTTCGCCTCATCATTGCACTAGGTGCTTTCCTCATCGCTACGGTGGCAGGATGGTATTTGGTCCCAGCCGTGCTGGAGTTATTCGTCCAAGCTGTCGGTCGCATTATCTTCGTCGCGCCGACTGAAGCCTTTTTCGCTCGTTTTAAGATTGCCGCTACCGTGGGGCTTGTACTTTCACTGCCGGTCATTCTCTACCAACTGTGGCGTTTCGTCCTTCCGGCGCTGTTTCCGGACGAGACACGGATTGTCCGGCCGATGGTGTGGGCCGGACTCCTTTTGTTGTTGGGCGGGCTTGGGTTTGGCTACACGGTGGTGTACCCGGTCTCGCTGGCCTTCTTTTTGAACTTTGGGACCGAAGGGCTACGTCCGGCTATTAGTATCAGCCGTCACTTGGGGTTTGTCTTTGGCACCACCGTCTCATTTGGACTCGTCTTTCAACTCCCGATCGTCCTGCTCACGCTCGTTCGCATGGGTATCTTTACGGCAGGGCGCCTGCGCGAGATTCGCAAGCCCGCGATCTTTTTTGCCTTTGTCGCGGCTGCGGTGATGACGCCGTCGGACGTGGTGTCGCAGATGCTTATGGCGGTGCCACTAATCGCTCTGTACGAACTATCCGTAATCCTGGCGCCTCGCTTTGAGCCCCCCACCGCTGGTGTTGATGGGGAGATTTGATATTCGAGAGGGTCTGAGTTCACTGGGTATCCGCTTTAATCTGCTAGATCACCTCGAATACGTCCGGTTGCGGCTCATTCGCGCGTTGGTGGCCTTTGTGCTCGCGACTGCTGGTTCGTACTTTTTGGTCCCTCACGTCTTGCCCTACCTCTTACACGAGGAGGCCGGACTCTCCGGGCTTGTCTTTCTCAGTCCTGCCGAAGCCTTCTTTTCACAGCTGAAACTGGCCTTAGCCTTGGGGCTCGTGCTCTCACTGCCCGTCATACTTTATCAGCTGTGGGGGCTGGTCGCACCAGCGATGAACCGCCGCCAGCAACGAATATCGCTGGCTCTGTTGCCCCTGGCCTACGTACTGTTTGTGGGTGGCTGTCTCTTTGCACTCGTTTGGGTGCTCCCGCTCGCACTTAACTTCTTCCTGGGTTTCGGCGGCGATCATCTCGAACAAGAGATCGCGGTCGGTAACTACGTTAGCTTTTTGATCGGATTCGTCTTACCCTTTGGAGCCGTCTTTGAGTTACCTGTAGTGATCGTCTTCCTCGCGCGCATTGGGGTTGTGAATCCACGAGCGCTCGCCCGCAATCGCAAGTACGCGATCTTCGCGATCGCAGTCGTATCGGCGATCGTCACACCGGCGGACATCTTCTCCCAAGTCATGTTGGCCATCCCTTTGATCATTCTTTTTGAGGCGAGTCTCCTGTTGGCCCGGCTTACGGCTCCAAAGGGGCAGCTGATCGAGGAAGCGAAGGAAGTCGTAACGTCTGAGGAGCATTCGTCGAAGGAGTCGTGATCAGTGGGCGTGAATGCCGAGGAGAGGCCCCTCGTTGGACGACGCATCGTGGTGACTCGGGCCAAGTCTCAGCGAGACGAATTCGTGGAGCGCCTTGAGCGTTTAGGCGCACACCCGATTCACATTCCCGTGATCGCAACGAAACCACTCGAACATCCCCACTCCCTCGAGAATGCTTTGGAGAGCCTCGACGACTTTGACTGGATCGTCTTTGCCAGTCTTTCCGGAGTTCGATCGGTGTTTAGTCGGCGAGCGGATCTAGGGAGTGTACGCGTCGCGGCGGTGGGACCGACGACTGCGCGGGAGTTGGAAAAGCGGGGGGCTCGAGTCTCACTCATTGCGCCTTACCACAATGCTCAGAGCCTCGTCGCAGCGTTGTGTCGGAGCGGCGTGCGCGGCCGGCGTATTCTCATCCCACAGGCGGTCGGCGGGCTGCCCACCTTGCAGGAGGGTCTGAGCGCTTGTGGCGCGCACGTGACTCGGGTCGACGCTTATGAGACGAGACTCGTCCCAGTCGATCCTCACGTGGCACGCGATACGTTCGCGCGTCCCGTGGATGCGCTCACCTTTACAAGTCCCTCAACCGTCCGAGGATTCCTTATGGGCATGAAGCAACTGGGTTACGATGGTTTTTGGGGGATACCCGTATTCTGCATTGGAACGACAACGGCTGCGGCCGCCGAGGAGGCCGGTTTTACCCTGGGTGGGGCTGCACATCCTGCCGGACTCGACGGTTTGATCGACGTGCTGGAGACCCATTTTAGGCAGGCAGACGTGTAAAGCGGTTAGGGGGAGCATTATGTATCCGATCCATCGAATGAGGCGCATGCGGCGAACGCCTAAACTCCGGGCCCTTGTACGAGAGACGCATCTCGAAGCCTCTCAATTAATCTATCCACTTTTCGTGATTCCGGGGAGTGAGAAGAGAGAGCCGATACGCTCCATGCCCGGCACCTTCCGATTCTCAGTCGACTTGATCGGCGATGAAGTGAAGGAGGCCGCCACTCTCGGCGTCGGCGGTGTGCTCCTCTTTGGCGTACCCGAGACGAAAGACGAGGAAGGCTCCGAAGCGTACAACCCTGCCGGGACCGTGCAGCGCGCGATACGGGCCATCAGGAGGGCAGTCCCGGAGATACCGATCATCACGGACGTCTGCCTGTGTCAGTACACCGATCATGGTCACTGCGGTATCCACGCAGGGGGAGAGGTGCAAAACGACGAGACGCTCGAACTCTTGCAACGGGTCGCTCTCTCACACGCCCAGGCCGGCGCCGATATGGTGGCGCCGTCGGACATGATGGACGGACGCGTCTTGGCGATCCGTCAGGCGCTCGACGAGCATCACTTCCACGATGTCGGCATCATGGCGTACTCGGCGAAGTATGCGTCGGCTTTCTACGGTCCCTTTCGCGAGGCGGCGGAATCCACCCCAAAAGAGGGGGGACGGCAAGGGTATCAGATGGATCCTGCCAATACTGACGAAGCGCTGCGCGAGGTGGCCCTCGACATAGAGGAAGGGGCAGACGTCGTCATGGTAAAACCTGCCTTGGCCTACCTCGATGTGATACGGCGAGTAAAAGAGACGTTCCAGGCACCCGTTGCGGCGTACAACGTGAGCGGTGAGGTCTCCATGATCAAGGCGGCGGCCGAACGAGGTTGGATCGACGAGAAGTCCGTTGTCCTTGAGAGCCTGATCGGCATGCGTAGGGCCGGTGCCGATATGGTGATTACTTATTATGCAAAGGACGTGGCCACATGGCTGACTCAGTGAGGGATCGCTCAAAAGGTTTGCTCGAGCGCGCGACCAAGAGTATTCCCGGAGGCGTCAATAGTCCTGTTAGGGCGTACCAGGCAGTAGGGACTCATCCGGTCTTTGTCGAGCGGGCGAGCGGATGCAAGATTTATGACGTAGAGGGGAACGAGTACATCGACTTTGTCTCCTCATACGGCCCGCTTATTCTGGGACACGCTCATCCGCAAGTCGTCGACGCACTCAAGGTGGCGGCCACGAACGGAACTAGCTTTGGTGCGCCCACCGAAGGAGAGGTGCGCTTAGCCGAAGAGATTGTGGCGGCCGTCCCCAGCATCGAAAAGGTGCGTCTCGTCAACTCGGGCACGGAGGCAACGATGAGCGCTCTGCGTCTGGCCCGGGCGGCGACGGGTCGCAGCAAGATCCTCAAGTTTACGGGGTGTTACCACGGGCACGTGGACGCGCTCCTCATTCAGGCGGGCTCGGGCGCCGCGACGTTGGGTGTTCCCAGTAGTCCTGGTGTCACGCCGGGACAGGCTCAGGAGACGCTTACAGTGCCCTACAATGACTTGGCTGCGGTCGAAGAGGTATTCCGGCAGTGGGGCGAGGAGATTGCAGCCGTAATCGTCGAACCTGTCGCCGGAAATATGGGTGTCGTTCCACCGGCTCCGGACTTCTTGTCTGGGTTGCGCACTCTGACTGATCGTCATGGGGCGTTGCTAATCTTTGACGAGGTGATCACGGGCTTTCGCGTCGCCTATGGCGGCGCCCAAGAATTGTACGGCATCAAGCCCGATCTCACGTGCCTCGGTAAGATCATCGGAGGAGGTTTACCGGTGGGGGCGTACGGCGGTCGGGCCGATTTGATGGATCAGATGGCTCCAGCGGGTCCCGTGTATCAGGCGGGGACTCTCTCTGGAAATCCGCTTTGTGTGGCGGCCGGATTAGCCACACTGTCATACCTGCGAGATAATGCCGCCATGCTTTACCAAGACCTGGACGCGAAGGCCGCTTGGCTTTCGGAGCAGGTGGCGGAGCATGCACGGGCCGCCGGTGTACCGCTCACTCAGACGCGTGTCGGTTCGCTATGCGGATGGTTCTTTACCGATCAACCCGTTCGGGATTTCGACTCGGTTGCTTCGTGCGACACAGAAGGGTTCGCTCGCTTTTTCCGGAAAATGCTCTCTTCGGGTGTGTACTTGGCTCCGTCCCAGTTTGAAGCCGTCTTCATAAGCGCGGCCCACACGTGGGATGATCTAGAAGAGGCGGCAGAAGCTGCCAAGGGTGCAATGATGTACATAAAGGAGAATGCGTGATGGAGCAGACGTTTATTATCGTAAAGCCGGAAGGCGTGAAACGCGGGTTGGTTGGAGAGGTCCTGCGTCGCTTTGAGAACAAAGGGCTTGCCATCAAGCGCTTGTCGGTCGGTCAGGTGACACCCGATGTGGCCAAGGTGCATTACGGGCATCACTCCGACAAACCCTTCTTTGGGGAACTGATCGAAGCCATCACCGCCGGACCGGTGGTCTACGCCGTACTCGAAGGTCCGAATGCGGTTCAACATGTTCGCAACCTCCTCGGTGCGACGGATCCGCTCAAAGCGGCGCCTGGAACCATTCGCGGTGACTACGCCATTGAGAATCCCTTCAATATCGTCCACGCTTCCGACAGTCCCGAGAACGCTCGCGAGGAGATCGCACGTTTCTTTGGAGCATAACCGCGTACGAAGGGGACGAGGATGTCTAACGCTCCTCGTCCTCCCCTTTTCTGCGAGTCGCCAAGTGGCGCCCTGCCTGTGCAGAGCGTTGAATCTCCTCACGACTCGAACGCTCCCGCCGCTGCATCAGCTCGTCAACGTACGCCTGTTCCGCTCGCATGCGCTCTTGTAACTTTCGCACCGGGGAATCCCCGGCCCCCCCCAACGACGTGACTGCCGTGTCTAGGGCTCTACGGGCCCGCGTCAGGACGTCCGCCGAGAGGTAGCGCACGAAAATATCCGCAAGGAACGCACAAAACGCGAGGGCGAGGAGCCACGGCGCCAATGCATGCGAACGCCTCACCGGATGCGGATGGGTGAAGAGTCTGGCGATCGACTCGGTGGTTGTATCTCTGATGATAAGGCCCTGTGTGCTTAGAGCAAGTCTATACAGCGATCCAGTCTCAGGGCGGAGCGTGCGATACTCTTCCGGATATGGAAGGATTGCTCCGACGGTTACGGCTCGGCGCTCCTCGTCGGGAAGGCTCGTCTCCCGGGCACTCCGTTCGATGATCGTGGCGACGTATGCACCCTGACTCCGAGCGGGAAACTCCGCCTGGTACCGGCCGGGTTGTCGTTGCGTGAGTGGGACGAGAAGATCGTCGCCATCAGGAGTACGAACCTGTGCCTCGAGATCGAGGAAGTTGACGTACTCACCGTTCGGTGCAAGCGCGTCGACGGTGATGACACCGCTCGCTCCGTCGAGGAGTAGTTGCGGGTAGAGCCCTTCGGCGGGATCAGAGCGCATCAACCAGCGCAGGAGCTGACTCCAAAACGCCCGGCTTCGGGGCCATTCGTCCCATGCGCCGCCCCATGCTCCACTCAGAGACGAGGCAAACGCCGCAGTGCGTCCTAGTCCGTGGCGCCACGTGGATAAAATCGGTGCATCGTCGGGCGCACGCAAGTGGACTGCGGAGGCTGCCTTTGCAGTCGTACGAACATACCCACCCAGCGCGGGTAAGGAGACGGACTCCGACCAAAACTCGGCTTGCTGGTCCCATCGAGGCGCGAACGGTTCGTCCACTCGAAGGGGTCGTGAGACAATTGTTGTTTCGGTGGCGAAGATTTGGGGTACGGAGTGGATGTCGTCCGTGTAGTAAGTCCGGCCCTCGCCCCACTCTGCCAATTGGCGCAGGAGCTCTCGATCGGCGTCTCGACCGATTCCCACCGTGCTGATGGTGATACCGTCTGTCACCATCGCATTGGCGATCTCTTCGAAATCGGCAGGGGATGAGATGCCGTCGGTCAGGAGCAAGACGTGTTTGACGGCCGCTTCAGCCTCTTGCAGTCCGGTATGTGCTGCGATAAGGGCGGGGCCGATGTTAGTGCCCCCGTCCGACGTGACTGCGGCGATCGGGGCGGCAAAGAGCACTCGATTGCTCACCGGCTCCACAGGAACCACCCAGCCGGGATTCGAATCGAAGGCGACGACGCCGAGGAGATCGTGATCCTGCACCACATCGAGGACGCCCAATGCGGCTTCTTTCGCGAGGTCAAGCTTTGAGAACTCGTCTTGCCGTTGGGCCATGCTCCCCGAGCGGTCGATCACCATCACCATGGCCAAGGAAGGCATGACGAGGTTTTGCGGCGCGTCCATTGAGACCGGCAATACCTCTTCGAGGCGAGTCCCACGGTAACCGCCCAACCCAAAGCTGCGCTCTCCGCCCACTACCAGGAGCCCGCCTCCCGTCGACTGGACGTAGTGGGCCACCTCATCCAACTGCCTTGGTGAGAATTGATGCGCTGGAACGTTGTCGATGATAATCGCTCGATACTGGACCAAACTCTCGACATCGAGCTGCATCTCAGCAGGAGTCGTTGGTACGGATTCGATCTGGGCGGGGTCGAGGAGCGCTGCGAGCGCGTGGGCGCGTTGCGCTGTCTCAGAGATCACGAGCACGCCGGCGGGTCCTTGAATCTGAACGGTCGCGAAGCCCACATTGTTTTCAGTGAACGTGTCGAGTTGAGGTCGAATGCGCAACTCGAGGGTCGTGGCGCTCCCAGCTGCGCCGGGCTCACTTAAACCGGTGAAGCGAACCACTGTCCGCCCCTCCTCGAGCGATGTCTCGTGATCCGCAATGAGGAGACCGTCTCGGTAGAGCGAAAGACCAGCTGTAGTAGGGGCGGTGGCGCTCACGACGGCCTGCACGGAGTAAGGTTCGTCCGGGGAGACGCTTTGTGGGGCCGTTAGACGTTCGACGGCAGTCTCCTCCAACGAGGGCTGTCCGAGTGGAAAGATGTCGACAGGGATTCCGAGTCGGCTTAACTGGGGAATCAACTCGCCCACGTCCCCCGCGGTCTCAATACCGTCGGAGATGACCACAAAGCGTGTGTTGGCCCGTTCGTCCACTCTAGGTAGTACACTCTGCACTGCTGCCTCGAGGTTGGTGGCACTTGGATCGGGTAAAGCGGTGGCTGGGGTGAGCGTCTCCGCCGACGAAAGCGGGGACTGCACCACAACGTCTCGTCCATAGACATACGTTGCCATGCGATCACTCCTGCCCATCATCGATAGAATGCTCTCGACGGCCAGGTCGCTTTGGCGCCGCGCGTCAGTCCCAATGCTGGCAGATCGATCAAGGAAGACGTGCATGTCGACACCGCGACTTAGCGTACTCCACTCAGCGCCGGCGCAGGCAAGAACCAATGCAAGGACGGCGCTTAGACGTACGTAGGGGAGGCTTATTAGAAGGGGGCGCTGTGCATTCCACTCCGGAATCTGGCGCCAGAGCCAAAACGCGTACCCTGCCAGGGGAAGGAGCGCCAGCCACCACGGGGCAACGAGCGAAAGGGGACCGAGGCTCATCGCTGGATGCTCCTTTGACGGATGTGGCGGCCAAATCGACGCATGTAGAGCGCTGCCTCCAACGTGAGTATCAATGCCACGATGAAAACTGCGATTTTCCCACTGAGGGAGTTGATCGAGACCAGCGTTGAAGGGGTGCCCAGTCGCGTCGAAGCTTTGTCGCCATCGATTGGGGCGCCCAGGTCATTCAGGGTGCGTTCGCCTAGGGAGGGAATGACGTCCAAGAGCCCCCGGGGATTACCGTTTAGGCTGAGATCCGATTCGTCGCCCGAGAGGAGCCCCGTCCCAAAGACGCCCGTGGTACCTCCCGACGTCCACGTGTACACTCCAGGTTTGGCCAACTCGCTCCACAGGGCACTGTCGAGAACCGTGAGTGTGAATGGAGTGGAGGGAGAATCCCCCGGCCACTGCCACGGCTCGATCATTACGGATGTGCCGGTCCCAAGACTGACTTTGGCTATTGCCGCGCTCGGCAGGGTTCCCAGCGGCAAGCTCATCGGGTTCTCCACGGTCAGATTGGATGCCCAGAGGATCACATTGTGAAGAAAGATCGGATACGCGACTCGAAAGGGAAAGTCGCTGCGTTCTAAGGGGATGGACACATTGACGATCCGCTGGCGTTGGTTCTCTTCGACCGTCACGAGTGGACCGGCAGACGACTCGACCAAGACGCGGGCCCCAGGCGTCACCCCCAAGGGTTTGGCGGGGCCCGGAGCGAGGCTTTGCCAATCCACAAAGCGAGAGAGGGGATGGGATGGATGCCACCAGGTCACCTCGACACCCGGGTCGTTCGTCCCCGCCTCACGTCCGGAGCGTAGTGCGAGCGCCGTCCCTTCAAACTCATCTGGAACGGGTTGGTCGTGAAAGATGACGAGATCGTACTCTGCTGCCAACGCGCGTGGTGGATTGGCGAGGAGTGTGTTGTCGAGCCGAATGTCGTCTAGTGTCGCTAAACCCGTGTGAAGCAGTTCGCTCCCGCGGCCGACGAGAAGAGTGCGAAAAGGCGTGTCGGGTGGTGCCACGAGATAGGCGGTATTATCCAGTGGCTGTGCATCGCCGTGGTCGACGCGCGCTCGTAGCGCCGAGCCAGGTGTCCACGTGTGGTTAACGACCACTCGCTCCTGAGCTTTCGGACCTAAGGTGAGGGTCCCTTCGTAAAGAGAATGCATGGACTCCTCCTCAATGCGTATCCCCGATCCGCTCTCCCCTCCGGATTCCACGCCTGCCTCGGCTCCCACGTGACGGGGAGAGGCGGAGTGCACTTCTAGCCGTATCTCCTCATGACGCGTGCCAAAATTGGCTACGTTGATCAGCACCTGAACGGTGTCGGCGCCACCGGTGACAGGACGAGCCGTCAGTTCAGTAATCGCTACATTATCGAGCCCTTCACCCACCTGAAGCGCGAAGACGGGGACGGTGGCAGCCAGGCCGTGAAGGAGGGACGCGTCTTGGGAGGTCACGGTCCCATCTGTGGCGACGACGACAAACGGAGGATTGCGGGGATCGGAGAGGACCTCCAACGTCTGCAGCGCTTCGGTCCAGTCACTCGCTCCTATCGGGCTGGAGAGATTGGCGAGCGCGGCTCGCAACGCCGACAGCGACGAGCCGTCGTAACGCAGAGGCGCTCCTGTCGAGGTAATAAGTGTGTACCGGCCTGCATCGCCTTCATTTAAGAAAGCGGTGAGCCTCTTAATCACTTCTGCCTGGCGAGTTGAGCCGCTGTTACTCTCCAGTGTCATACTGGCCGAGGTGTCTACGAGAAAAGCGACGTGTAACTCGGGACGCGCCCCCAGGAGATGGGGGCCTGCCAGGACAAACGCCAGGATCGCTAGGGCGCTCACCTGTGCCAGAAGGATTAGGCTCGAGAGGATGCGGCGACGCTTACGATTGGCGACAGACTCTTTGTGAACTTCCGCCCACAAGATGAGACTCGAGACCCTTTCCGTGCGGCGAGGCGGTCGGAGTCGGTGCAGCCACAGAACACTCCCCACGGTGATTGCCCCTGCGATCAGCCACCCTAGACTGAAGAAGCTCAATGTAGGACGCCCCCTCGTCGTAGGGTGTTGAGGAGGAAGTCCCCTATGGGACGCGTCGTATCGAGGTGGAAACAAGCGACGCCACAGGAGGCTGCGTATCGTTGGATCTCGTCGATCCAGGCAAGTGCCCGTCGGTGGTACTCGGCGACGCTGGGACCATCGAGCTCAAGGAGAAGGCGTTCACCACTCTCGGCATCTTCGAGCTTGTACTCGCCGACAAGGTTGGGACTCAAATCCTCCGGGGCCAAGAGGTGGACGAGGACCCCTCGAGTAGCGCGTCGCCCCAAGGTGTTGACGGCGTCACGCCACTGGGGATCGAAGAGGTCGCTGATGAGAACGGTGGTGTCGGCGCGCTCGTGTTTTCCGCCGGTGCGCCGCAGCGCGTGAGCGAGTTGCGTCATCCCACCGGTCTCAAGCTTCCGTACCGTGCGCAGGAGCTCCCCTGTGTACCGGCGCCCTCGCCGAATCGGCGTCCGCCACCTGAGCTCTGTCGACGCAGTGGCGAGACGGGTACGATCTCCGCTGGAGAGGGCTATGTAGCCGAGAGCGGCAGCGAGTTGTTCGGCGTACGCCATCTTACTCGGCTCGCCCATCTCCATGCTGGCACTGCTGTCGAGCAGGACGTGTACGGTCTGATTCTGTTCCTCGACGAACATTTTTACAAAGAGCCGGTCGAGGCGCGAATAGATATTCCAGTCGATATGACGAAAATCGTCGCCGGGACCGTACTCGCGGTAATCGCTAAACTCTACACTGTTGCCTCTCTGAGCGCTCCGACGATCCCCTTGGTCGCTGGTAAGCCGGACCGTAGGCAGCCGGAAACTGAGTCTCGCTAGTGATTCCAAAAGCTTGGGGGGGAGTGGGACCACGCCTACGAAGCCACCTTTGGTCGATTCCGTTCCAAGAGCTTGTCGATGATCCAGTCCGAGTCGACCCCGTCGGCTTCCGCTTCAAAGCTCATGATAATTCGATGTCGCAGGGCAGCGTGTGCAACGTTCATCACGTCGTCGATCGAGGCGTTGAAGCGCCCCTGCAAAAGCGCTCGCGCTTTCGCTGCCAGCACCAGCGCTTGGGCCCCTCGAGGACTGGCTCCGTAGCGTACATAACCTTCGACAGGTGAGGCGGTTGAGCTCTCGTCACGCTGTGGGTGGCTAGCAGAGACGATCGCAATGGCGAAGTCCGTGACGTGTGAAGCGATCGGAACCTCCCGCACCAACCGCTGGAGATCTAAGAGTTGTTGCCGAGTGATCACCTGCTCGAGCTGTGGCTCGCTCTCCCCGGTCGTCTTGTCAATGATGCTGCGCAACTCGTCCGGCGACGGAAAGTTAAGGCGAAGTTTAAAGAAGAACCGATCGATTTGCGCCTCGGGGAGGGGGTAAGTGCCTTCCATCTCAATGGGGTTTTGGGTTGCCATCACAAAAAAGGGGAGGTCGAGCCGGTACGTCTGGCCGGCAATGGTGACGCTTTGCTCCTGCATGGCTTCGAGAAGGGCTGACTGCGTCTTGGGCGTCGAGCGGTTGATTTCATCAGCAAGGACCAAGTTGGCAAAGATCGGCCCCTTTTGAAAGACGACACGACGCTCACCTGCAGCCAGGGCGTCCGCGATAAGGACGTTGGTACCTAGGATGTCGGCCGGCATCAAGTCGGGGGTGAATTGGATGCGGGAGAATGTGAGTTCAAGGCCGCGGCTTAGACCCTTCACCAGCTGAGTTTTGCCTAAGCCAGGCGCTCCTTCGAGGAGCACGTGTCCACCACACAATAGTGCGATGATCACTTCTTCTACTACGGAATCCAGGCCGACAATCAGTTTGCCCACCTCGCGTCGAAGACGCCCGACACGTCCTTGCAACTCCGTTATTGCGATGTTCGACTCAGTCATATGAATCATCCTTACATGACAAATTATTACGGGGCTGCCTCGAGCGATTGAAAGTAACGGCGCACAACCTCTCGATACTCCAGAGGGATTGACTCCCGTAGAACGGCCGACGCGGCCGTACCGCTTGTCGGTGCGGCTAGGGGAGGTTCGACCCCTGTTGCGTGATGCTCAGGAGGCGGAACCGAGGTGGGTACAGAGGCGGCCCGAAGAGGGCCATCACCCCTGGCGCCTGAAAGCCCCACCACGACACGGATGCCGCCGGGACGCCGGGAAAGGGCGGCCTCTTCAAAATCGTCGCGCCCGTCTTGCTGAGAGGGTTGGCTACCATTACCTTCGGACTCCGTTCCGTCCGTGGACGCGGCACCGCCGGCGTCGCCGCTCGTCTCCTCGTCGTGTGTGGAGGAGTTAGTTCCTGCGCCCGGTTGGTTTGCCACTTCGGTCTGCTCCGTCCCCTCTCCCTGGGCGTCCCCGCCACCCTTGTCGATTTCGGCACCGTCCGAGCGCTCTTGGGCGTTCATACTGGCGACAGCCTGTGCCTGCGAAAGGGCCGACGGGTCGACCTCGTCTTGAGGTTCCAGTGGCTCCAGCGTGACGCGTTCTGCCGCAATACGGATGGTTCGCAGCTCTCCTTGGGCAGTGTTGAGACCTTTGGAGAGGTCGCGAAGACGCTCGAGGTCGATGGGCTCCTGGGGCTGGGTGTAGGTCGGTGCGAGCCCGGCCCTCTCCTCGGCTGCGTTGAGACGGCGCTCGAGGTGACCCAGGAGCGCATTGGCCTCGTCGATGCGCAATGACCGGTCCCGCAATCCTGCCTGAATCGCCTCAGCCTCCCGATCGACGCTGCTCATCTGTGGCGACTGAGTGGACGCCGCACGCTCCCGGATCGCGTCGATGCGGCGGAGGATATCGGCTTCCGCCGTGTCTAGGGAGCTAGTTGCGGAAGGTGTTGACTCTGTGGCCCTTAGCAAACCGGTGGGGAGCGGTGCACTCCAGAGGATGATACACAGGACCGTGAGGCCAGCCGCTATCCACTCCTTGCGTTCCCACCGAGGGGGAAACGGCGCCACTTCACGGGGATCGACGAATTGCGCCTGTTGTTCGGCGTCCTTAAGAAGCCAATACAAGATTGGCGAGTCAGTCTGTTGACACTCCACGGCCGTCGCCAGGCGATCTTTGAGCTTGAGCCGGTCGTCGATGAGCCGAGCGGCTTGAATGCGGCTGAGCGGTTGAGGGCGGAGGAGCCACGCCACCAGGGTGGCGCTCAAGGCGAAAAGCGCCGCGCTCACCAGCCAGGAAGGTTGGTGCCAGAGGAGGTGGGCAAGCGTGCGTACGGCGGTCGCAATACCCACGGCCCACGTCAATGCCCAAAAGACGGAGGTGGCGATGGAGGATTGTGCGTGCCGGCGCCTCACCCTCTCTAGGAGCGCCTCCACTCCCTGCGGGATCATAATGGCTCACCTCCGGAATGCGTATTGGCAGAATCCTTCGCCCTGTCGGTACGGGTACCTTTGGTCCCCGCGAGCGTGATCCTCCGGTCGTCGGCCGGCAACCATCCTCTGAGCCGAATGTAGGCGCTGGCACCGAGGATGAGAACCAGAGTGCCGTACAGAGCCGTCCAGCTTGCCCAAGGGAACCGACGCTCCTTGATCGCAAAGGAGTCTGCGTCGAGGAAGTGATGCATGGCTCCCAGCGGGTTGAGGGTGACGATCCCGGCTGCGCCCGACGGCCCGATCCATCCGCCGACGATGAGCAAAAGAGCGCTGGAGGCCCCAATGATCGTCAACACAGCGATCCACCGGAATGTTCGCTCCGTGACGCTTGCCCCGACGATGCTCCCCGCTGCCGTCGCAATCACGACCAGGGTCAACGTGATGAGGGCTGCGCCGACGAGTTGGTCAATGGAAAGAGGGGATGCAGCGTAGGCCACGACGGCGATCGGCACCGTCATCGACCATAAAATAAGTGTGAAGAGAAGAACGGCACACCCCCGTGCGATCACGACACTCACTGGCCGCGCGGCTTCGTAGTAAACCCATTCGTACATGGGAACTCGACCGCCGGCCTCAACGGCGTCCGAGGCTAAAGTGAGCGCTATGTACGAGAGGGCTGCCATACTTACGTAACAAAACCAGTTCCAGGTGAGAGGGATCGTTTGGTCACCCACTGCGGCGACGCGAGGCCACGAAGCGAAGGTGACTGACGTGAGTAGCAGGAGAAGCGCGCCACTCAGCTTCCATAATAGACCTGAGCGGAAAAACGAACGGCACTCCGATCCGGCGACCGAGAAGAGTTCATGTACCGTCACGATGGATCCCCCCCTTGCAAGACCAGCGGGGGGACCGGGAGCACCAATACATTCACCCGCCGGTGCTGACTGGTTGGGGGGATCTCGATTGCAGCGTCTCCATCTGCTACTGCAACGAGGAACCAAGAGACGGGCGGCGATTGCAAGGAGTAGACGTTTAATGCCCAGCCGATTGCCGCTCCAAGGCTCTTGATCTCCAGTGGGTGCGGTCGCCTCGCGGTTGGCAGACGCTCAAGGACGGCCTCTATGGTCTCAGCGATTCGCCCGGAGCTCGCCTGTCCAATCAGTGTAACGGAGCGTTCGCCCCGAGCCGACACCGTGCCTAGGTTGACGTACTGATCGGCGGAGATCAAAAATGCATGGCGTAGGGGAACATCCCCGTCGTTGAGTACATTAACGGTTTGTTCACCGGTCGTGCGCAGGCGCACCTGCGCTGCTTCGCGCGCCTCGTGAAGGAGACGAACCGGGGTGTCGGTGAGAACAATGCGGTCACCAGTGTAGCGCGTCGCCAGGTCGACAGTGGTGTTGTGAGGCGCCGGAAATGGAAGGGTGTTCGCTGCTCCTACGCGAATGTCGGTCGCCCGTGCTTGGTGCGAATCGAGTAGGCCGTAGGTCCGGCTACTGACGACACCTTCTGCAACGTGATGTGTCAAACGAATCTCTGCGTAGTTCACGCGATCTGGGAGTCCCATGGCTGCAGTTTGATAACCGATTACATAGGTGCCCACTCCGACGACGATCGGGAGGAGTGCCAAAGAGAGCGGTCCGCGCTCAGCTCGGTGCGCCAAAAAGACGACGAGGACGACGTGCCCAATTAGCAATGCAACGATACGCCACGGAAGCCCACTGGAGAGTGTGGCGCCATTGAGGATTCTCCAAAAGGCCTCGTCGTTCGCCATCGTATCGTGAGGAACGTGCACACTCTCCACCAGGCCCAAGAGATCGCGCCATGCAGTGCGCGGCCGCATCGACTCAAGATGAAGCGGATTTGCCGCGATCAACGTGAGGCGCCCGGCTCCCTGCCGATAACTTTGGTGAAGCATCGGAACTTCCGTCTCTGTGGTCTCAGTCCCTGGGAGTCTCCACGCAGGCACGTCGACGCCGTCGGGTGTCCGGATGTGATGCACCATCGACGGTAGAGGTGCCCCGAGCCAGTCCGCCCAGTTGTCCGAGAAGGTGGGCGTGTGTGCGCCCCCCATGAATACGAGATGTCCGCCGTGCTCAACGTACTCTTGAAGCGCCTCCTCCTGTAGGGGCGAAAGGGTGTGGAGAGGGAACTCCGGGCTCACCCACACAGCCGTGACGGAGTAGAGTCCAAGCGCTTCATCGGGCAGGTCCGCTGCATCGGTCGCGTAGGCAAATGTCGGGGTGGAGGTGTCTGAATCAGCAGCGAGCCACGCCCAACTTTGTGCCTGCGGATCAAGGACCAAAACGATTGGCAACGAGGTCGCTTTGTCGAGGAGGTTCACGCGCACCGATGTGACGATGAGGCCCGATCGGGACTGAAGCTGGAACGTGAGCGGGTGAGGCGAGCCGACGAGGGGGAGTGTAAGACGGTGGAGTGTGTGAGAGTGGGCCTCCTGTTTAATGGGCAGCCTCACTTCAACGTACGCGGGCGGCAAACTCCGCAGTGTGCCGCGTGGCACCCCGAGGACCAGGTGACCATCAAACGCTTCGTTGCCCGTTTGTACGTCGACGCGAACCGGGGTCCATGCACCATTGTGGAACCAGCCTTCGAATCCAATCGAAGGAAGGAGTGCATGGGCTTCGATGCCGGCGGCACTGCCGGGAGCCACGCTGAGCGCTGCGATTAATGCGAGTGCAGCGCCCAGCGGTCCGATTACCGCTAAATGGGGGCGAGAGCCAATCGGCACGTTCTCACTCTCCACAAGTCGGATTGCCTTTGATATACTAATGCGTGTTGTTCGGCACCGGCCTAGGCCGGTGCGGTGAAAGTCATCTTGGGCACTATATGCGATCCGGGAGGACGGCAGGAGCACCCTATGGAGCTATGGTTTACGGAACGTCAAACCGAGAATTTCGGCATTACATGCAAGGTGTCGCAGACACTGCACACGGAGCAGACACCTTATCAAAGCCTCGCTGTCCTTGAGACGGAGCAGTTTGGACGCATGCTCGTATTGGACGGGATGGTGCAGACCACACAGCGTGACGAGTTTGTTTATCATGAGATGATCGCACATGTAGCGCTGCAGACTCACCCGCGTCCACGCACGGTAGCCGTCATTGGTGGAGGCGACGGTGGTGCTGTGCGCGAAGCGCTCAAGTACTCCGACGTGGAAGCCGTGCACCTCGTCGAGATTGATCAGCGTGTCGTTGAGGTGAGCCGGGAGTACTTTCCTGAGTTGAGTAATGGCCTTAGCGATCCGCGCGTCACGTGCATTTACGCGGACGGCATCGAACACGTGCGTACTCACGCCAACACCTACGACGTCATCATTGTCGATTCCACCGAACCCGTTGGACCTGCAATTGGGTTGTTTGACAAGAAATTCTACACATGGGCTCGCGAATCCTTGACAGCCGACGGTGTCTTGGTGGCGCAGACAGAGTCCCCCTTCTTTAATCGTGCCATCATTGAGAGGGCGTTTGGCGGTATCTCTTCCGTATTTGACGTGGCCAAGTTATACCTGGCTTCGATTCCCACCTACCCCAGTGGTCTTTGGAGCTTTAGCATCGGTTCCAAGTCAAGCGACCCCTTGCATGCCCAGGTCGACTTAACAGGGATTCCCACGCGGTATTATACTGAGTCCGTACACCAAGGCGCATTTCAACTCCCGCGCTTTGTTCAGGAGATCGTAAGCGCCCCAGTGAGAGGGGATTGACGTGCTGGAGAAAGGCGTAGGGATACAGTTTTTGGGAAGTCTCGCCGGTGTGGACGAGGCTTCTTGCTTGTTGTTGGGAGCTCCCTTTGATGGGACCACCAGCTTTATGCCCGGCACCCGCCTCGGTCCCAATCGTATCCGGGAGGCTTCGGACGGACTGGAGACGTACAGTCCGTTGCTGGATCGATCGCTCGAGGAGGTTGCGCTCGCGGACCTTGGAGACGTTGCGCTCCCTTTTGGGAATGTGACTGAAGCGTTGGAGAGGATCGAGGCATCGTGCAGGCAAGCCGTGGTCTCCAAAAAGGGCCTCGTTGTCGTCGGGGGAGAGCATCTCATTTCGCTCCCTGTCATTCGCGCGTGCCATCACGTTTATAAAGAGTTGGCCGTCGTTCAGGTAGACGCCCATGCCGACCTGCGGGACCACTATGAGGGTGAAGAGGACTCGCACGCAACTGTGATGCGCCGGGCAGGCGAAGTGGTTGGTCCTGACTCGATATACCAACTCGGCATTCGTTCCGGGACGCGTGCGGAGTACGCGTACGGCCGCGCGTTCTCGGGAGTCTTCACTGATAACATTCCTGCGGGTATCGACAAGGCGCTGGCGGATTTGGGTGACCGTCCGGTGTATGTAACGATTGACATCGACGTGGTTGATCCGGGGTACGCTCCGGGCACGGGGACGCCTGAGCCGGGAGGCGTCCGCCCGCAAGAGTTGTTTGACGCTTTACAGCGTTTGGCCGAGTTGAATGTTGTTGCATTTGACGTCGTTGAAGTGAATCCGTTGGTGGATCCGACCTGGATCACCCCGATGTTGGGTGCAAAAGTGGTACGCGAGGGGATCCTCGCATTCTTTTAGGGACTTATTTAGGTGGTGTATAGAATGGCAGGAGAATCTGTTTCCCAGGGGTGGAGGATTGTAGCTCGCGGTTTTGGTGGCGCGTACGACTACGCCGGTTCGACGATGGTTGTGAGCACCCTGTGGTTCTTTCTAGGCTTGTTCCCGGCGCTCCTCGCCTTTTTGGTGCTGGTGCAAGTTCCGGCGATCAACTCGATCCTCATTTTTGGAGCGATCTGTGTTGTGTTGCTTGGACCGCTGACAGCAGCAGTGTACAGTGTGTGCGATGAAATCTTGCGAGGTGAAGAAGTAAAATATCGAGAGTACTTCTCCCACTTGGCCAGACACTACAAGAAAGCGGCGCTCGTAACCGCCGTGATGGGCGTCATCCTCGGCATCCTGGTGATTGACGTCCTCTTCTTTTTGCAGCTCGGCAACAGAATCATGCAGTTTGTCGGTGTGATCTGGATGTACTTGATCCTCTTTTGGCTGATGATGCTCCAGTACGTCTACTCCCTAATCGTGCGCAAAGGACCGAGCGTTTGGGAGACTCTCAAGATGTCGGCACTGCTTGCTCTAGACAACGTTGTCGCCACTTTCGTGGTGCTCTTCTTTGTGTTGCTGACTGCAGTCGCATCGTACTTTTTGCGCGTGCCGATGATGCTTTTTATGATTGGTACCATCGGTTTTATTCACGCTGCTGCTTACTCTGAGCTGATTCGCAAGTATGACCGGTCGAATCGAGAACTTGAAAGCCCGGTAAAGGAGAGCTGACCCATGACGAAATTTATCTTTGTGACAGGCGGTGTGGTCTCAGGGTTGGGAAAGGGCATTACCGCCGCATCATTAGGGCGGCTCCTTAAAAGTCGGGGGATTGAGGTCACGATTGCCAAGCTCGATCCATATATTAATGTGGACCCCGGAACGATGAGTCCGCTACAGCACGGCGAGGTCTTCGTGACTGACGACGGGGCTGAGACGGATCTTGACCTCGGTCACTACGAGCGGTTTATGGACGTCAATCTGACCAAGATGAGCAACGTGACCACAGGGAAAATCTATTGGTCAATCATCACCAAAGAGCGAAGAGGAGACTTCCTGGGTGGCACGGTGCAGGTGATTCCGCATGTGACTAACGAGATCAAGGACCGGATCACCCGAGTCGCCAAGGAATCTGGTGCCGACGTTGCGATCATCGAAATCGGGGGTACCGTCGGCGACATCGAGAGCCTCCCATTCCTCGAGGCGATTCGTCAGATGAAGAGTGACGTAGGCAGGGACGCGTGTCTGTACATCCACGTCACACTCGTCCCGCAAGTTGGCGCTGAGTTAAAGACCAAGCCGACGCAGCACAGTGTGAAAGAGTTGCGGTCCATTGGAATCCAACCCGAGATTATAGTCTGCCGTTCCGAGAGTGGGCTCTCAGATGATCTTAAAAAGAAGATTGCGCTCTTTTGTGATATCTCCCCAGAGGCGGTCATTCCAAACGCTGATGTAGCAAGTATCTACGAGGTTCCACTTTTGTTTGCCCGAGAGGGCCTCGACGAGCTCGTCGTCTCAAGACTCGGACTTGATAGTGGGTATCCGGACATGTCAGCATGGCGAGCAATGGTGGAGAAGATCAAGAGCCCGAAGCATAACGTTAGAGTGGGGATCGTTGGGAAGTACGTGGCACTCCCGGATGCTTACTTGAGTGTTGCTGAGGCCCTTTGTCATGGAGGAATCGAGTGCGGTGCCAGTGTGGAGATCGAGTGGGTCAGCTCGGAGGAGATCGAAGAGCGAGGGGCGCAGACCGCTCTCGGACACCTCGACGGAGTCCTGGTCCCTGGCGGCTTTGGGTCGCGGGGCATCGAAGGTAAGATAGAGACGGCGCGGTACTGTCGCGAGAACAACGTTCCTTACTTTGGCATTTGCCTGGGCATGCAGTGTGCCGTCATTGAATTCGCCCGCAACGTGTGCGGCTACGAAGGCGCTCACAGCTCCGAATTTGATGCGGAGACTCCTTTTCCGGTGATCGACTTGATGCCGGATCAACACGATGTGGAAGACATGGGCGGTACGATGAGGTTGGGCCTCTACGTCTGTGTTTTACAGGAAGGGAGTCGAGTCCGCTCAATGTACGGAAAGGAGATCGTCGGCGAACGTCATCGCCATCGCTACGAGGTGAACAACGCCTACCGAGCCTCGTTGCAGGCAGCTGGGCTGCAACTGAGCGGAGTCTCTCCGGATGAACGCTTGGTAGAGATCGTCGAGCTCCCTGATCATCCATGGTACGTTGGGTGTCAGTTTCATCCAGAGTTGAAGTCTCGTCCAAACCGTGCTCACGCCCTTTTTAAAGGGTTTGTGGAGGCGGCTCTCAAGAATAAAAGAGTCCGGGATGCGTCCTCCAGCGGAGCTAAGCTCTCATCCACAACTTGATAAGTGGAACCCGAAGTTCGATTCTGTTATAATCGTGTTATATCGAAACTAGACCCTAAGGGGTGAACCCAATGGTCAGAATGAAGGTGAAAGTGGTCGGTTTAGATCAAAACAACATGGTGCCTGTCGTCATCATTACTGACCGAGATGAGAAGGGGTTTATACCGATCGTAATTGGTCCGGCCGAAGCCGGTGCGATCAGTGAAGGTCTCGAGGGCAAAAAGCGTCCTCGGCCCATGACCCATGATTTGATCAAAAACCTGATCGATACGCTTAACGCCAAGGTCGACCGGATCATTATTCATGATCTACGGGACGAGACGTATTACGCAAACATCTGTTTGAAAACGTCCGATGGCGAGATTGAGGTAGACGCACGGCCCAGCGACGCAATCGCGTTGGCGCTGAGGACGGATGCCCCCATCTTCGTCTCCGAAGAAGTGGCTGCTCGTGCTCTGCAGGTCAATCAACCCCAAGAGGACGACGACATGGAAGAGTTCCGCAAATTCCTCGAGTCAGTCACCCCGGAGGATTTCCAGCGAAATTTCAAACGGGACTAAGCGTTCCCCCCTGGCGTTCACCAGCACGATCAAGGCCTCGGCCCACGTATTGGCCGAGGCTTTGTTCCGGCGAATTTTCCCGCAACTCGGGGAAGGAGAAAAAATCGCTAGCACGAATACCTCCTCGATGTCGGCCCCAAACGCGTGTTGTAGATCTCCGGCGTGTCACACGTTTCACCTGCACTGATTCTCACTCCGACGGATCCTTATGCGCTACCTCTTGTGTCAAATGTGTCTTAGGTCTCATTGTTCACCATGGTAGACAACAGCGAGGACCCCACGCTTCGCTTGTGGATTGCGCCGGAGAGGTCCTAAGGCGAAAATTTTTAGGCGCGGTGCACCCCTGAGAAAGGTTAGGTTTTTGAGGTCGCGGGCATAATCTCTTAATAACGACCTTGGTCAACCCCTCTATGAGTTCCAATCCAACACACTCAAATTCCATGCTCCTAACGTACAGTTCCCTTGCCGTGGGCATGAGGAGGCAACTTTTCGGTGAACATATCTGAGCTGCAGACCAAGACCAACGCGGAGCTGCACGAGCTTGCCAAAGAGTATTCCGTGGTTGGTTACGCCAAGTTGCGCAAGCGTGACTTGATCATGCAATTGTTAAAGGCCGAGGCTGAGAAGGACGGTCTTATTTTTACTCGAGGGATCCTGGAGATTCTTCCGGATGGATACGGGTTCTTGCGGGTGAACGATTACACGCCGGGCTCAGACGACGTGTACGTCTCACCATCCCAGATCCGTCGGTTCAACTTGCGCACGGGCGATTTGGTCATTGGACAGGTCCGCCGTCCCAAAGATGGTGAGCGCTACTATGCGCTGCTGCGGGTGAAGGCGGTCAACATGCGCGATCCCGATCAAGCGACCCGCCGTCCCAATTTTGATGATTTGACTCCTATCTATCCGGACGATAGACTCCGGCTCGAAGTGGTCCACCACAACGACGTCGCCACGCGAATGATTGATGTGATTGCCCCGTTGGGAAAAGGACAACGCGGAATGATCGTTGCGCCACCCAAGGCAGGGAAGACCACGGTCCTCAAGAAGATTGCCAACAGCGTCACCGCAAATCATCCAGAAGTCGAATTGATGGTATTGCTCATCGACGAGCGCCCCGAAGAAGTGACCGACATGGAACGTTCCGTCGACGGGGAAGTTGTCAGCTCGACCTTTGACATGCCTCCCGAGAATCACGTTCGGGTGGCGGACATGGTGTTGGAGCGGGCCAAGCGTCTTGTTGAGCACGGTGTCGACGTGGTCATTCTCCTTGACAGCATTACGCGATTGGCCCGAGCCCACAACCTCGTCGTGCCTCCTAGCGGCCGGACGCTCTCCGGCGGTGTGGATCCGGCGGCGTTGCACCGGCCTAAGCGATTCTTTGGCGCCGCCCGTAACTTGGAGGAGGGTGGTAGCCTCACCATTCTGGCGACAGCCCTGGTGGAGACGGGCAGCCGCATGGACGAGGTTATTTACGAAGAGTTTAAGGGTACCGGCAATATGGAGTTGCACTTGGATCGCAAGTTGGCTGAGCGGCGCATCTTCCCTGCGATCGATATCAACCGCTCCGGCACTCGTAAGGAGGAGCTCCTCTTTACCGAGCGAGAATTGGAGATGAGTTGGCTCCTCCGCAAGCTCATGAACTCGATGGGGACCGCCGATACGACTGACTTAATGATTGAGAGACTCAATAATACGAAATCCAACGAAGAGTTTGCGGAACTGGTGGTGACTTCCAGTTTTGCCGACAATGTGCGCTCCTAATGGAGCGAAACTTGTCTTATAGTCGAGGTGTACGTCCGGGCGCCTGACGCGGACAGGTGGGGGGTTCGTGAAGGAGTTTGCTATGAATCTTTTTCGCAAACCGGTTTTTTGGGGCATCGGGATCGCCGCTGTGTTCGCGTTTACTATCGGGAGTCAAACTCCGTCCTGTTGTGAGGCGAGTGTGGACAAGACTCCAGCAGACGATCGGCAGTCAAACGAGAGGGCGGCGCCGACTTTATCAGTCGCGGCAAATGGTGCGCTCGACGAGGGCGCAGTGGTGACCGCACTTGAGCAACTCGACGTTGACGACGGCGTGAACCGGCTGTTACACGAGAAGGTTGCCGATTCAGAGCAGGACGGTAACGCACTCGCTGTCGTCACCGCATCCGACGGTGCACTGGGCCAACCAGACGAGGAGTCACATGTCGGTGGCCCCACCGAAGAGGAGAGCGAAGCCCCTCTGACCAGTCGCCCTCGGATGGTCTCGTACGTGGTCCAGCCAGGTGAGACCGTCTCGGTGATTGCCGAACGATTCAACATTAGTAAAGAGACGATCTTGGCGGCCAACGACTTGGTCAGCGCGAACCTCTTGCGCGAGGGTGAACGGTTGAATATCCTCACGACGGATGGCGCGATTCACCGAGTGCAACGGGGAGAGAGTCTTTGGGATATCGCACGAATGTATCGGGCTGATCTCGATCAGATCGTCGAGATGAACGAGATTAGTGATCCGAGCCGCGTCCTTCCGGCCCAGGAGATCATCGTTCCAGGAACCGAGGCGGCCAGCATCGGTAGCACGTTGCGTACCAACCGGGTCGTCGGCGCGGATGGACGCTTGCTTCAGGCGTTTAGCTGGCCGGTATCGGGGAGGATTTCCTCACGTTACGGTACACGATGGGGAAGCATGCACCACGGAGTCGATGTCGCGGTTGTGACAGGCACACCGGTGCGCGCGGCCGCCGCCGGTCGGGTCAGCTTTGCCGGCTGGAATGGCGGTTACGGAAATTTGGTCGTGATCGATCACGGAGATCGGGTCGAGACGCGCTATGCGCACAACTCGCGACTTGTAGTGGAAGCGGGTCAGCGAGTGCGACGCGGCGATTTAGTCGCTTATAGTGGGAATACCGGGCGCTCCACTGGTCCTCACGTACACTTCGAGATTCGCAGGAATGGGCAATCCGTGAATCCGCTCAACTATTTGCGCTAAGAGCGTACGGGGATAATGCCTTTTGGGAGACGCGTGAAAGTTAGAACCTCTTCTGCCTCTCTTGAGTAGGGAGGTTTGGCTGTGCTATAATACTGGCACTGTGCATGAGCTTGGTGCCGAATTGCGAGGTGAAAGTAACGTGAAGACGGGAATTCATCCAGAGTACCACCGCACGACGGTCACGTGTTCGTGTGGTGCAACGTTTGAGACTGGATCGACAGCGACGGACCTACGAGTGGAGATTTGCTCAAACTGCCACCCCTTTTACACCGGTACGCGTGGGCGCTTAGTCGACACCGGAGGAAGGGTCGAGCGTTTCCGACGCAAATTCCGCTTGCCGGATGAGGAGTAAGGATCGACTTCAGTACATGACGTGAGACACATAGATTGAGACGGAGGGGGCAAATCACCCCCTCTTTTTTTGTTTCCTCTCTTGGCACCGACCCGGAGAGCGTGGTACAATTCGTCTGTGTACAAATTTGTGCACATCCAGGAGGCGTCCCGTGGACCTTGTGAGAATCGGCAGCAAACTCGTGAGTCGCAGTCGCATCGACCGACGGATCGATGAAATAATAGATCTGCGTATTCAGGGAAAGAGCCAACAAGAGACAGCCGACTTATTGGGCATTGACCGTACATTTGTCTCGCGTGTCGAGGCGTTGGGCGAGATCCGCAAGGGCGGCCGAGTTGCCCTTGTGGGATTTCCGATTAAGAACGCTCGGGAGTTGGAGAGCGCGGCGAGGGACGAAGGTGTCGACTTTGTTCTCCTCTTTACGGACGAGGAGCGGCGTGCCTTTGCTGCCTCGGTTTCGGGAGCGGATCTTATCAATGAGATTATGAGCCTTTCGGTAAAATTGCGTTCCTACGATGCGCTTTTGTTTTTGGGCTCCGACCTGCGGCTCGAGATGGTCGAGTCGATGATCGGTCGGGACGTAGTGGTAGGCATGCCCCTGGGAGCGTCGCCGTTGACCGAGGACGTGGAAGTGGATGTCACCCAAATTATCGATGTGATTCGTACCTTGCGTTCGTCACAATAGGTGTTGGGAAAGAGCGGGTGGGGGCATAATGAAGCGCATCGTAGGGGTTAGTATTGGCTCCTCTCATCGAGACCATCGTGTAGAGATGGAACTCCTGGGGGAGCGCGTGAGTATCGAGCGGCGCGGCACCGACGGTGACCTGGATAAAGCTCGAGCTCTCATTGCTGAGCTCGACGGCGAGGTTGATTGTATCGGACTTGGAGGGCTCGACCTATACATCTTTGCCGGGGGACGCCGCTACACTTTTCGTGACGCCAAACGGCTCGCGCAGGCTGCCAAAGTGACACCGGTCGTCGATGGCAGTGGACTCAAGAACTCACTTGAGCGCTGGGTGGTGAGGTACCTACAAGACGAGGAGAAGATAAGCCTCGCCCGTCGGCGGGTTTTGATGGTTGCAGGCGTCGATCGCTTCGGCATGGCAGAAGAGCTGGCCAACAGTGGCTGTGAAATGCTCTTTGGTGACTTAATTTTCGCACTCGGCGTTCCAATCCCCCTTCGGTCGTTAAGATCGCTCGCGCGTGTCGCTCGAGTCGCCGCTCCCGTCGTCACCCAACTTCCCTTTAAGCTCCTATATCCGACTGGTGAGAAACAGACCCAGCGATCAACCCATCGAGCGCACTACTTTCAAGCGGCTGATGTGATCGCCGGCGACTTCCACTTTATTAGGCGGTATATGCCGGAGCGCCTCGACGGAAAAGGGGTTGTTACCAACACTGTTACCGGAGAAGACGTCGAGCTGCTCGCTAAAGCAGGGATTGACTTTTTGGTGACCACAACACCCAACTTGAACGGGCGCTCGTTTGGGACCAACGTGGTGGAGGCGACACTCGTCGCTCTGAGTGGGAGGCGACCCGAAGCGTTGAGTGCCCAGGATTACCTTTCGCTCATTAGTCAGGTTGGATTCACGCCGCGCATCGAGCGGTTCTAGAAGCGCTTGTTTGGGTAGGAGCCATTATAGGCAGGGAGGAATCGAGCTTGAATCGATTCGCATTCATCATTCATCCACTGCACGTCAGCGATATGACGCGCAAGTTTGGTTTCGCTAAACGAATTCCTGAGAGTGTGCTTGAGCGAGCCCTGCGCCTGGTTCCCCCGCTTAACGTCTCTGAGGTGACGGGTGTGCAATCCCTCAACGGCGCTCAGATTGCGGGCCGATTTGTTGGGTGCCCATTGACGGCGCGACAAATGATGTCTCTGGACGTCGACTATGTGACCAACAAGATTGTCGGTGCGGCTCGCAAGAGCGAGGAATTGGGAGCCCAGATCGTAGGACTCGGTGCGTTCACATCGGTCGTTGGCGACGCCGGTATTACGGTCGCCAAGCGAGTGGACATTCCCGTCACAACAGGGAACAGCTACACTGTTGCTACCGCGCTACAAGGAATCGAATATGCCGCTCGACTTTTGGAGATTGATCTTGAAGGGGCCCAAGTCGCTGTCTTGGGAGCGACGGGGTCGATCGGCAAAGCGTGCGCTCGAATCATGGCTAAGCGGGGCTTCGATGTCGCGTTGGTAGCAAGGCACAAGGACGCGCTAGAGGAAGTTGCCGCGCTTATTGCCGACGAGTCAGGGGTTAAAGCGAGCATACAGACCGAGATCGAAGCGGGCGTTAAAGGCGCTGATGTCGTGATTGCCGTGACAAGCGCCGTCGATTCGCTGGTGGAGCCCGAGTGGCTTAAGTCGGGGGCGATCGTGTGTGACGTGGCTCGGCCACGGAACATCGGGCGTGCAGTGGCTGACGCGCGGCAAGACGTGTTTGTGTTCGAGGGGGGCGTTGTGGCGCCGCCAGGCGACGTGGAGTTCAACTTTAATTTTGGTTTCCCTCCGCGGACCTGTTACGCGTGTATGGCAGAGACGATGATACTCACCCTTGAAGGCAGATTTGAGTCGTATAGCTTGGGACGCGACCTTGAGGTGGAAAAAATCGAGGAGATTGCGCGATTGGGTGAGAAGCACGGATTCAAGCTGGCCGGCCTCCGCAGTTTTGAGAGAGCTGTGAGCCAGGAGTACATCGACACCGTCCAAAAGGCAATGTCGAGAGAGCGTGGGCGAGTGCGTGATCCGATTCCGGTACTGGCCAGGGTTGACACTGATTAAACCGCTGATATATAATCGTCGCCGGAACCAATTGCCTCCACGGCCATTTCCGGCCATTTCGGATGAGTCTCGGCTATTGATAGCACTGACCTAAGGTGGGCCAGTGCTTTATCTTCTTTTATATTCCAACAAAGGAGATCAGACTTGATGGGTGACAGGGAAGTTCTTCTCACTCCTGACGGCTTGTCTAAGCTGGAAAAGGAGCTCGAGGAGCTCAAGACCGTTCGCCGCCGGGAGGTGGCGGCGCGGATCAAGCAAGCTATCGAGTTCGGCGATATCTCGGAGAACTCAGAGTACGACGATGCCAAGAACGAACAAGCCTTTATCGAAGGGCGCATCGTCTCGCTCGAGAAAATGCTGCGCAATGCACGTGTGATTGACGACGAGGAAGTCGATACCGAAACGGTCACCGTTGGCTCTAAAGTTAAGCTGAAGGACCTTGAGCTTAACGAAGAGTTTGAGTACACCCTCGTCGGCTCCGCGGAGGCGGATCCCGCGTCTGCTCGTATCTCTAATGAGTCCCCTGTTGGGCGGGCCATTATGGGGCAGCGTGTCGGTTCGATTGTTGAAGTTGAGGCCCCGGCGGGTACACTAAAGTACGAGATCCTCGCGATTTCTCGTTAGCGATTTAGGCTCACCCGCTGCTTGACAGGTGAAAACGATTCAGAAGGGTGGTCACGTGGAGGAGAGCTGCATACCGCGTGGCCACTTTTCATAACAGGTGGAACTCGAGGGGGGCTATCGGTGTCGGAGCATCAGCGACAACTAGATGGACAAGACTCAGGCGACATAAACGATCAGGAAGCGGTTAGGCGCGCTAAACTAGAAGCGCTTCGCGCTGACGGGCGCGATCCGTACTCTGGCCTCGCAGTTCCAGATCACACTGCCAACGTGGTCATCGAGGAATTTGAGCGACTCGAGGGGCAAGAAGTGAAGCTGTCGGGACGATTGCGAGCGTTGCGCGGTCATGGGAAAGCCACCTTTGCTGATCTACAAGACAGTACTGGGCGAGTACAGCTCTTTGTTGCCTTGGATGTGGTAGGCGACGATGCGTACGAGCGCTTTCGAGATCTCGACATCGGAGACATCGTGGGTGTGCGGGGCGAGGTGTTTCGGACGCGCCGCGGCGAGATCAGCGTGCGTGTGGCCGAGTATACGCTGATGTCCAAGGCGCTGCGGCCACTCCCGGAGAAGTGGCATGGACTCAAAGATGTTGAGCAACGGTACCGCAGGCGGTACTTGGACTTGATCGTCAACCCAGATGTGCGCAACGTCTTTACGAAGCGCAGTCAGGTGGTAGCGAGCGTGCGGCAGACGCTAGCGGCCAAGGGTTACATAGAGGTAGAGACTCCGATGCTACATCCCATTCCGGGCGGAGCCGCCGCACGTCCTTTTGAGACGTATCACAATGCGCTTGATATGTCGCTTTATCTACGGATCGCCCCAGAGTTGTACCTAAAGCGATTGCTCGTAGGCGGCTTCGAGCGTGTCTATGAGTTGGGCAAGAGTTTCCGCAATGAGGGTGTCTCCACCCGTCACAACCCTGAATATACCATGCTGGAAGCGTACCAGGCATACGCTGACTACCGTGACATGATGGAACTCACTGAACAGATTGTGTCGCAAGCCGCCATTGCCGTGACGGGCGGAACGGTGATCACGTTTCAGGGTGTCGAGATCGACCTGACGCCGCCGTGGCGCCGCCTCTCCATGGTTGATGCAGTGAAGGAGTTTGCCGGCATTGATTTTCTCGCACATCCTGGGAACGAGATCGAGTTGGCCCGCAATGCCGGGGTACGCCTCGAGGACGGAGCCACCCCCGGGCACGCCATTATGGAGAGTTTCGAACAACTCGTGGAAGATCGCCTCATCCAACCCGTCTTTATCACGGATCACCCTGTAGAAGTGTCGCCGTTGGCCAAGCGGCGGGTCGATGACCCACGCTTTACGGAGCGGTTCGAACCTTACATTAATGGATGGGAGATTGCTAATGGGTTCTCAGAGCTCAACGATCCCGACGATCAACGGGAGCGGTTTGAAGAGCAAGTAAGGGCCCGTGAAGCGGGGGATGACGAAGCGCACCACATGGATCACGACTTCCTTGAAGCGCTCGAATACGCGATGCCCCCCGCCGGTGGACTCGGTATCGGGATCGATCGGATCACAATGGTGCTAACCGACTCGCCCTCGATCCGGGATGTGATCCTTTTCCCACATATGCGGCCTCGGTCGTAAGTGAAGCCGGGGCTCGAGGTGAGAAGAGCCTATTTGTGAATTTCAGTGAAATAGGGGTTGCATTTTTCCGCCGATGCGTGATATAGTTTAAGGCGTCCTTCGTCTTGTACCGACGATTGAGGGGATGCTCCTTCGTTGACGTGGACAAGCTGGTTGGATTGGAAAGAGATGAATCCAAACGACTGCTTGACTCGAGATGGACGGACGTGTTATGATAATCAAGTCGCCTCGGCGGCCGGTTCGCAAGGCGGACGGCGGCGGAGACGACGGGTCACGTTGGACCTTGAAAACTAAACAGCGTGCGT
>JAWLDA010000020.1:66913-68781 GCA_041686855.1 Limnochordia bacterium | reverse complement strand
CCAGGCGGAAGTGCCTCGGGTGAGGAAGCAGAGGGGCGCCCGGCCTGACGTGCTCGTCGGGCGATACTTCCCGGCCTGACGTGCTCGTCGGGCAATACCTCCCGGCCCGACCTCCACGTCGGCCCACGCAGCCCGGCTTGATATCGTCGTCGGTCCATGCTACCCGGCCTGACCTCAACTCGGCTCACGCAGCCCGGCCTGACTTCCTTGTCGGGCGGCAAAAATGGAGCAAAAGGCGCTCAGATCGGCGTTGTTGCCCTCCTGGTGTGGAATGATTTCTCACCAGCGTGCAATCGTTCCCCAGGAGGATGGTAACACCGGCCACTGGGTGGTGGTTGGTGAGAATGGCGCTCGAGTGACCGAAGTGGCCAGCCCTCGTAGCTGGGCTTTAACGATTGCGTGCAGATCATGTGCGAAGCATGTACGAACTGCGGCGCCCCGTCGGCTCACGCGCCCGACCTGACCTCGTCGTCGAGCGGCAAAAATGGAGCAAAAGGCGCTCAGAACGGCGTTGATGCCCTCCTGGTGTGGAATGATTCCACATCAGCGTGCAATCGTTCCCCAAGAGGATGGCAACACCGGCCACTGGACGGTGGTTGGTGAGAACGGGCACAAGTGACGGGAGCGGCCAACCCTCGTAGCTGGGCTTTAACGATTGCGTGCAGATCATGTGCGAAGCATGTACGAACTGTGGCGCCCCGCCAGCTCACGCGCCCGACCTGACCTCGTCGTCGGGCGGCAAAAATGGAGCAATAGGCGCTCAGAACGGCCTTGATGCCCTCCTGGTGTGGAATGATTTCTCACCAGCGTGCAATCGTTCCCCAAGAGGATGGCAACACCGGCCGCTGAGCGGTGGTTGGTGAGAACAGCGCTCGAGTGACCGAAGTGGCCAGCCCTCGTAGCTGGGCTTTAACGATTGCGTGCGGATCATGTGCGAAACATGTACGAACTGTAGCGCCCCGTCGGCTCACGCGCCCGGCCTGATCTCGTCGTCGGGCGGCGAAAAATGGAGCAAAAGGCGCTCAGAACGGCGTTGATGCCCTCCTGGTGTGGAATGATTCCACATCAGCGTGCAATCGTTCCCCACGAGGATGGTAACACCGACCTCCTGGCGGTGGTTGGTGAGAACGGCGCTCGAGTGACCGAAGTGGCCAGCCCTCGTAGCTGGGCTTTAACGATTGCGTGCAGATCATGTGCGAAGCATGTACGAACCGTGGCGCCCCGTCGGCTCACGCGCCCGACCTGACCTCGTCGTCGAGCGGCAAAAATGGAGAAAAAGGCGCTCAGAACGGCGTTGATACCCTCCTGCTGCGGAATGATTCCACATCAGCGTGCAATCGTTCCCCAAGAGGATGGCAACACCGGCCGCTGAGCGGTGGTTGGTGAGAACAGCGCTCGAGTGCCGAAGTGGCCAGCCCTCGTAGCTGGGCTTTAAGGATTGCGTGCAGATCATGTGCGAAGCATGTACGAACTGTGGCGCCCCGTCGGCTCACGCGCCCGACCTGACCTCGTCGTCGGGCGGCAAAAATGGAGTAAAAGGCGCTCAAAACGGTGTTGATGCCCCCTTGGTGTGGAATGATTTCACACCAGCGTGCAATCGTTCCCCAGGAGGATGGCAACACCGGCCACTGGGCGGTGGTTGGTGAAAACGCCGCTCGAGTGGCGGGAGCGGCCACTCTGCGAAGCTGGGCTATTAGGATTGCGTGCAGATCATGTGCGAAGCATGTACGAACCGTGGCGCCCCGTCGGCTCACGCGCCCGACCTGACCTCGTCGTCGGGCGGCAAAAATGGAGCAAAAGGCGCTCAAAACGGTGTTGATGCCCTCCTGGTGTGGAATGATTTCTCACCAGTGTGCAATCGTTCCCCA
>JAWLDA010000020.1:0-66813 GCA_041686855.1 Limnochordia bacterium | reverse complement strand
GCTCGAGTGACCGAAGTGGCCAGCCCTCGTAGCTGGGCTTTAACGATTGCGTGCAGATCATGTGCGAAGCATGTACGAACCGTGGCGCCCCGTCGGCTCACGCGCCCGACCTGACCTCGTCGTCGGGCGGCAAAAATGGAGCAAAAGGCGCTCAAAACGGTGTTGATGCCCTCCTGGTGTGGAATGATTTCTCACCAGTGTGCAATCGTTCCCCACGAGGATGGTAACACCGGCCACTGGACGGTGGTTGGTGAAAACGCCGCTCGAGTGGCGGGAGCGGCCACTCTGCGTAGCTGGGCTATTAGGATTGCGTGCGGATCATGTGCGAAACATGTACGAACCGTGGCGCCACGCCAGCTTACGCTGCCCAGCTTGATATCCTCGTCGGGCGGCAATAAATGGTGCGCACCGTGTGCTATAATGGCGTTACATGGGCCCTGCGCGGCAATGGGTGAGCCCTGTGTGCGGCGTTACATGGGCCCTGCGCGGCAATGGGTGAGCCCTGTGCGGCGTTGCATGAGCCCTGTGCGGCGTTGCGTGAGCCCTGCGCCGTTACGCAAGCCCTGCGCGGCATTGCGCGAGCCCCGCGTATACGATCCGAGCCGCTTTGGGAGTGGTGCAGTTGGACCCACGGGTGGAAGCTGATGAGAAGCTGCCGAAGCCGGCGATCGCCATTGTGGGCGCTGGCCGCGTCGGAACGTCCCTTGGTCGGCTCCTGGCGGAGCGTGGATATCCGATACTCGGGGTCGTCTGTCGCAGCCTCGAACGGGCGGAGGAAGCCGTGGCTTACATTGGCTCCGGGACGGCGGGGACCGATCCACGTAGCGCGGTGCAAGGGGCAGGCATCGTGCTGCTGACGGTGCCGGATCACGCGGTCAAAGAGAGCGCCGAACTCGTCGCAACGGCCCGTCCCTTTGACGAGCGCGACCTGCTAATTCACGCAAGTGGCGCCTTGTCGGCGGATGTGATGCGCACACCGAGCACAGAGCGGGCGCTGCTCCTCTCGGTGCACCCGATCCAGACAGTCGCTGACCGAGCTACCGGTTACCGGAGCCTGCGTGGCGCATACTTTGGCATCGAAGGCACGCCTGAGGCGGTCGCTGCCGGCGAAGCGCTGGTCGCAACGTTCGGCGGTCGGGCGCTGGCGATAAAACCCGGCTCTAAAGCTTTGTACCACGCGGCGGCCTGCGTGGCCAGCAACTACCTTGTCACACTGATCGACGCGAGCTTGTCGCTATATGAGAGGGCCGGCATTCCTCGGACGGATGCCGAAGCCGCACTCATTCCCCTCCTGCGCGGAACCCTCGCCAATGTCGACCGACTGGGGCTGCCGGACGCGCTGACCGGTCCTATTGAGCGCGGCGACCGTGAGACTGTACGGGACCACCTCTCGGCCCTTGAGGCACTGGGAGATCCGGGTCTCGAAGCCCTGTACCGCCTTTTAGGGCTGCAGACAGTGAAGGTCGCCCAGGCGAAGAACGACGTGCTTAAGGAGAAGCATCACGCGTTGCGAGATCTGTTGCGGAGCAACATCTTTGAAAGGGTGCGCGAATGATGGCCGATCGAAAAGGACCAATCACTGCTCCCGTGCTGAAGGGCATGAAGGGGAGCGGGCGCAAAATCATCATGCTGACGGCCTACGATTACTTGACCGGGCGCATCGTCGATGAAGCGGAAGTCGACTGCGTTTTGGTCGGTGATTCGCTGGCGATGGTCGTCTTGGGATACGACTCGACCCTCCCGGTGACCGTCGACGAAATGATCCACCATACCAAGGCCGTACGCCGAGGTGTGAAGCGGGCGTTGCTCGTCGGCGACATGCCTTTCGGCAGTTACCAAGGGAGCGTGAGTGAGGCGGTCGCAAATGCCGCGCGCTTCCTCAAGGAGGCGGGCGTCGGCGCCGTCAAAATCGAAGGCGGTGTGGCCGTGGCCGAGAGTGTTCGACGGATGGTCGAGGTGGGGATTCCGGTGATGGGCCACATCGGAATGACGCCCCAGTCATTGCGGCAGTTCGGCGGCTTCAAAGTCCAGGGACGAGATGAAGCCGGTCGCCGCGAGATCTTGGCAGGCGCTGCCGCGCTGGAAGAGGCCGGAGCCTTCAGCTTGGTCCTCGAGGGGATTCCCGACGATGTGGCGGAAGAGGTGACTCAGTCGATCTCCATTCCCACCATTGGCATCGGAGCGGGTCCCAGCTGTGACGGACAGGTGCTCGTCCTTCACGACCTCCTGGGAATGGTCGAAGATTTCAAGCCAAAGTTTGTGAAGCGGTATGCAAACCTTGCCGAGCAGGCGAAGGCGGCTGTGCGGGCCTTTGGTCAGGAAGTGCAAGACGGCGTCTACCCAGACGAAGAGCACTCGTACGGCAAGCGCTGATCCGGCGGTATTAAGATTTTTTGAGAAGGGTCTTTGGGGAACGGTGAGAGGTGGCGTCTGGGTTGCGAATCATTCACGCGATTGATGAGATTCGCTCGGCCGTTGCAGCCTGGCGGCGAGAGGGGAAGCGGGTCGGCTTCGTCCCGACGTTGGGCGGGCTGCACGAGGGGCATGGCAGCCTGATCGATCACTCGACGCAGGCGTGTGATGTGACGGTGGTCTCGATCTTCCTCAACGCGCTGCAATTCGGTGCGAATGAGGATCTCAAGAAGTACCCGCGTGAGCTCGACGTCGACGCTGCGTTTTGTGAGGAGCGGGGAGTCGACGTCGTCTTTGCGCCCTCGCACACAGAAATGTACCCGCGCGAGCAGAGGACCTTTGTCGAGGTAGAGGAGCTGACTGACGGGCTCTGCGGCGCCTTTCGTCAGGGGCACTTTCGCGGCGTGACCACAGTAGTGACAAAGCTGTTGCTGATCGTTCTGCCGGACGTGGCGTTCTTTGGAGAGAAGGACGGTCAACAATTAGCTGTCGTCCGTCGCATGGTCGACGACCTCAACATCCCCGTGAGGATTGCGGCCGTTCCGACGGTGCGAGAGGCGGACGGGCTGGCCATGAGCACCCGTAATCGGTACCTCCAACCTGAGGAACGCAAGGACGCGGCCGCTGTCTACCAAGGATTGCATGCCGCCCTGGAGCAGTTGGAGCGGGGCGTCCAGGACCCCGACGTGATCAAGCAAGCCGTCCGCAGCGTATTTGCTGCACATCCGCGCCTGCGTGAGCAGTACGTCGAAGTGGTTGACGCCGAAACCCTCCAGCCTGTAACCTGGATTGGAGGACGAGTGATGGTGGCAGTCGCCGTACACCTGGGGGCGACGCGACTCATCGACAACATCGTCTTTCCACACTCACAATAGGGGTATATGAACGTCATATGATGCGAACATTGTGCAAGTCAAAAATACATCGGGCGACGCTGACGGATGCAAATCTCAACTACCGCGGGAGTGTCACCATCGACATCGACTTGATGGAACGGGCCGACATTCTCGCCTACGAGCGCGTTCAAGTCGTCAACTGCAACAACGGCGCTCGACTGGAGACGTACGCGATTCCAGGTGAGCGGGGCAAAGGGGATGTGTGCCTCAACGGAGCGGCAGCTCGCCTCGGCCAACCCGGTGATATCGTCATCATTATCTCGTATGCGTTGATCGGCGACGAGGAGGCCCGAGGGTACAAGCCTCGGGTGATCTTTGTCGACGCGGAGAATAAGCCGACCGAAGTTAAGCCGTCCGAAGAGGATTAACATGCGTCGTTACCGGCCCTCGGTAGGACATGTCCTCGCTCCCGCCGTCTCAGGGCTGCTGCTCCTCCTCGCTTACCCGCCCTTTAACCTTGCGGGGCTCGCCTGGATCGCTCTCGTCCCCTTGCTGGCCGCCTGGCGGACGCCCGGTCCGAGCCTGGGCCGGCTGTGGATCGGCACGCTCTTCGGGGGTTTGGTGTGGGGCGGCGGCTTATTCTATCCGCTCCTGAGCGTTGAGGACGGAAGTCTGGTGGATCGGGTCGCCGGCACGCTCGTCGTCACATTCTTGCTCACGTTTTTCCTTCTTTTCTTTGCCATTCTTTACCAGAAGTGTACGCTCGGTCAGACGGCGGGGCCCCTGCGCTCCGCCGTGATCGCGCCGGCGCTCTGGATCGGGTTAGAGTACGTGTGGCGCTCCCTCGCTTTAGGATTCGCTCCGTACCTGGGTCTGACGCAATGGCAGTCCTCGTTTGCGCTCGATGTAGCGGCTTATGGAGGGGTGCACCTTGTCAGCGGCATGATTGTCGGTATGAACGGGGTCACCTTGCTCGCATTGAAGGCGTTCCGTCTGTGGGCGGAGTCGCCCGATCGCCGCGTGCGGGGTTGGGCACAGCGCCAGCGCGCCCGGGGTGGCACAACGCTGGCCGTTGCTGTGTTTGTCGCCGTCCTCTTTTCGAGGGGGAGTCTGGTTGATCTCTCATCTTCATTGAATTACGGCGGTGAATCTCTCACAGTCACATCAGAGGTCTTCGCGGGCTCGCGGCCCCTCGATGCTGAGGCGCCGGACCCATCTAGCGCCCAAGCGACCGCGTTTACCCTCGTCGCGGTTCAGCCTGGTTTCACCCCCCAAGATTACCGCGAGGCATTACAAGGTGGGGAGGCCGGGCAACTCGCCCTACTCCAACGAGTGCTGGCGCTCTCGCGTGAAGGGGTGGCCCGAGCCGAGCGTTCGCAACCGATCCTCGTCGTATGGCCGGAGACCACGCTGCACATCGCTGCGTTGGCCAATTCCAGGCTTCGGACCGAGATCCTCGCCTTTGTGTCAGCCCAGAACGTGACGCTCCTCGCCGGTCTACCCCGGTGGACCACCCGTTCTTCTGGAGTAGGGGGAGCAAGGGGTGATAGAGGTTCGGTTCAGCACAATAGCGCTCAGATTGTGACGGCCTTGGGCCACGTGCATGCTGTGTACGACAAAATCTCCGTGATTCCGATCGCGGAAGCACAGTACGAAGCGGGGCGGGAGATTCGGCCCGTACGGCTCTTTGACTCAGAGTGGTCCACGACCATAGGAATAGGGATCTGCTCCGACGTCGTCGACCCCCGGCTCGCGCGCGCCGCCGTGCGCGCCGGCGCCCAAAGTCTCCACTACGTAGCGGCGCTCAGTCGGATCGGGTCGCTCGCCCACTTGGAGCGGGCCTTCCTCTCGTTTCGTGCGGCAGAGCACAGAATTGTCGTTACCCAAGCTGCGACGACGGGGCCGACCCTGGTCGTCGGTCCGACGGGAGCCGTCGAGGCACAGGCTGCGATCGATGTGGAGAGTACGCTCATAGCGACAGTTCCGGCACGGGAGGGAGAGGCAACGCTTTACACCCGCTGGGGCGACTGGCCGGTCGGCGCGGGCCTGATTCTCCTCCTGGGGATGGGCGCCCTCGACGTATGGTCGGGACGCCGGCGGCGCGGCATGCTCTTTAGTTAGGGTTACATATCCTAGGGAGGCTGTTTGCGGTGCTGCATCGCCGCGGGCTGTGTTAAAATGGCAACACATTGACAGGGGGAATTCTCCTTGAGCTTTAATCCGACCGCGTTCTTCGACGTCGGCGGGTACGCACACGCCGAGATCTTCGCGAATTTGGAGCATGTGTGGGACGCCTTGGCACGACTTGATGAGTACGCACGCGAGCGCGCCACGTCCCGGATCGAGGGGCGTGTTGACGAGGGCGCATGGATCGTGGGAGACGTCTACATAGCTTCCGGCGCCGTGGTCGAGGCAGGGGCCATGGTTCAAGGCCCGACGTTATTAGGGCCGGGCACCGTTGTGCGCCACGGTGCGTATGTGCGCGGTTACTGCGTGACCGGGGCCGACTGCGTCATCGGTCATGCGACCGAAGTAAAGCGATCAATTCTCTTGGACGGCGCGCAGGCGCCCCACTTCAACTACGTTGGCGACTCGATTTTGGGGAACGACGTTAACTTGGGCGCCGGCACAAAGCTCTCTAACCTCAAAAATGACGGTGGCATGGTCGACGTCGAAAGCCCAGAGGGACGGGTGTCGACAGGTTTGCGCAAGTTTGGCGCGGTGGTTGGCGATCGGGTGCAGACCGGTTGCAACTCCGTCACGAGTCCAGGGACTCTGATCGGTCCCGATACGTTGGTATACGCCAATGCCGTCCTCCGGGGATACTATCCGGCCCACAGCATTGTAAAGTTACGGCAGCAAACCGAAGTCGTCGAACGGCGACGGTAACCGATTAAACGCAAGGAGGGGAAGCCATTTGAGCCCTTTCCAACAGGGGGTAGCGCTGCGGCCGGTCCGGCGCTACCTGGCCGAGCTGGGGTATGCAATCGATCCACGGTCGCTCATTGAGCGTGAGACACAACGACTCAGCACGCTTTGTTACCTCTGTGTCGACGATCGGCTGCTGATGTTGCGGCGACGCAAGGAGCCCTTCGCTAACCATTGGACGGCTCCGGGCGGCAAGATACAAGACGGGGAAGACCCGCGCCAGGCGATCATCCGGGAGGTGTGCGAAGAGACGCAGCTTCGCATCGCAAGACCTGTTTTGCGGGCCGTCTGTTCGGAAGTTGGGGGCGACGCGTATAACTGGCTTCTCTTCGTCTTTGGATGCGACGAGTACGAGGGGGAGATGGCGGCCTCGGACGAAGGGGAGTTGGCCTGGATCCCCGTGGCGGAGCTTGAGACATGGACGCTTCCCGACGTCGATCGGCACATTTTGCGCTACATACTGCAACCGCAGCCCGAGCCGAGCTTCATTCGTGTGGCATACACCGCTGATCACAGCGTCGAGTCGTTTGCGGTCCGCCCGCTCTCGGAGGTAGAGGGGTGAACCCGCCGTTCGCGGTGTGGGTTACTCACACTGAGCCTGCGCCCAAGCTCGCCGTCGCTCCATTAGGAGCGGAGCCGCAGGGCGCGGCCGTCTCACCGCTGGTGCCCCTGGCGTTCGCCGAAGCGGCTGCGGCATGGGGGCACGAGTGGAGTAGGCGGGCGCTGAGCGAGCCTCCCCAAAGCCGCCGACTCCGACTCTGGCGTCGGTCAAGAGATTCACGGGCGCTCCTTGTGCACCGCCTGCGACGCCATATCCGACGCTTTTTGTCGGGCCGCTTTCCGCAGCTCGGTCCCCCTGTGCGTTGGCGATGGCCAGGCGCCGAAGATGCGACGAGTGAGTGGGGGCCGCGTCAGGGCTTGCTGCCAACGCTCTCCCGCCTGCGTCCGACGTCCCCGGAGCTGCGAGAGGCAGTTTGTAGTGTACTTGAAGGCAGGACGTACACCGCAGACGACGTGGCCACAGCGCTGGGGCAAGAGGGAATCGTTGTCGACACAGCGATCGATGTCGCGCTCGCCAATTTAGTGCGTGACGGCGATCTGCAGCGCCGGGCAGCTGTCGAATGGACGCCGCACGCTCTTGAGTCTTGGCACTGCGTGCGTTGTGGCTCGACCCGGATTGGTAGCTACGCGTGTTACCGCTGTGGCTTGGATGCGTGTCCCCAGTGCGACACGTGTCACTCCCTTGGACGCATGACCGGTTGCGCGTCGTTGTACCGGCGCCCTCAACCCGTCGACTCCGAGTCGGGGAAGGGCCGCTCAATCGCTCTCAATGTGGCTTTTCCCTTAACTCCACAGCAGAGCACCATCTCTCAAGCGTTGCTTGAAGCTGAGGGCGACGCCTTGGTCTGGGCAGCCTGTGGGGCGGGCAAGACGGAGGTGACGTACGAGTGTATTCGTCGCATTGTGGAAAAGGGAGGGCGCGCTCTCTTCGCAGTGCCGCGGCGGGACGTCGTCGAGCAACTGGGTCGGCGCTTGAGCGAGGTCTTCGACGGGGTCGACGTGGCCGCTCTCTTTGGCGGTACTGCCGAACGATACACGCGTGCCCCGATTGTCGTGGCGACGGTTCACCAGACACTCCGTTTCTTTCAGGCCTTTGACGTCGCGATCATCGACGAGGTGGACGCGTACCCTCTCAACCGCGAGCCGTGGCTACTTGACGCGGTCGAGACCGCGCTGCAGCCGCACGGACGTACGATCGCTATGAGCGCGACACCATCGCCCGCTATTCTTCAGCAGTCCCAACGGGAAGGCTGGGCACTGCACATGTTGCCCGCGCGGCCCCACGGACACCCCTTGCCGATTCCCGAGGTAGTCCGTGTGCGAGGGGCCGTCCCCATCGGGCGGTCGGCTTCCTCAACTCCGGATCTCGCGCCTCTGCTCGACGTGATCGATGAGAGTGTCAGAAAGGGCCGACGCGTCCTCGTCTTCGTCCCGTCGGTTTCGTTGTGCACGCAAGTCGCGGACGGAATTCAGGCAGCAGCCGAGCGACTCACTGTCACATCCGTCCACGCGGGGGATGCGGAGCGCTCTGAGAAGTTGCGCAGGATCGAAGAGGGACACATCGATGTGCTGGTCTCCACCACGGTGTTGGAACGAGGGATCACGCTGCCGCACCTCGATGCCGTCGTCTTCGCGGCCGACTTCGAGCGAGTGTGGGACGCGGCGTCGCTGATTCAAATGGCAGGGCGTGTTGGGCGCAGTCCACTCGATCCCGCCGGTCGGGTCGTCTTTTTGGCGTCCCGGGTTACGCCTGCGATGAAAGAGGCGACAGCAACGATTTACGAGCTCAATGGGACCGCCCGGAAGCTGGGACTTCTGCGGGACAAGGCCCCACTCGAAACCTGAGTACACAGACGGATATTCTTGTCATTCGCAGGGTGCCGTGTTATCCTGGGTTTGGTTTATTTGTAGGCTTTTGTTAAAGAGAGGACGAGTGCGACGTGCCGGAAGTCGTAGCGATCGGTGAGACCATGGTTCTCTTCACTCCGGATCTCGACGGACCCTTGCGCTACGTTCACCAGTTTCGCAAAGGCATTGGGGGAGCGGAGTCCAATGTGTGCATTGGATTGACTCGTCTGGGACACTCAGCCGGCTGGGTGAGCCGCGTCGGTGATGACGAGTTTGGGCGGTACGTCGTCTCCGCGATCCGCGCCGAAGGTGTCGACGTGTCGCAGGTGCGCAAAGACCCTCAGGCCTCAACCGCCGTCTACTTCAAAGAGAGGCGTGCCCTTGGGGGCGGCAGCGTTTACTACTACCGCAAGGGCTCGGCGGCGAGTCGCCTCAGTCCTGATGATATTGACACCGATTACCTCACAGGGGCGCGAGTCCTTTTGGGAAGCGGGATTACGCCTGCCTTGAGCGAGTCGTGTCGCGAGACATTGCTGCATGCCATACGCGTGGCGAAATCTGCGGGTCTCCTCGTCGTTTTCGACCCCAATTTGCGGCTTAAGCTTTGGGAGGCGGACGAAGCGAGGCGTACCTTGCTCTCGTTTATCGAACTGGCGGACATCGTCCTTCCGGGTCAGGAGGAAGCGGAGTTTCTGACAGGCGAGGAAGATCCAGTGGCTGCGGGCCGTGCCCTCCGGGCGATGGGCCCCAAACAGGTGATCGTGAAGGTCGGCGCTGAGGGAGCCTGGGTCTTCACTCAGGACGGTGACGAGCACATACCGGGCTTCCCTGTCGAGCGCGTTGTGGATCCGGTTGGGGCTGGCGACGCTTTCGCATCCGGTTACATCGCGGGGCTCCTTGAGGGGATGCGTCCAAGTGAAGCTACTCGTCTCGCCAACGCCTGCGGGGCCTTTGCCACCGGGGTTCCGGGCGATATTGAGGGAATGCCGGAACGGGAGCATGTCGATGCGCTCACGCGCAATCTGGTCGGGCCGGATGTGCGGCGGTAGTTCGACGAAGCGAGAATCCGCAACCGGGAACGCCGGTAACGAACGCCGGTAACGCCGGTAACGTCAAAATGATTTTGTGAGGGTGAATCTTTGTGAACACCGAGTCAGCGAAGGGTTTGCTGAGTCATCAACCCCGTTGGGATAAGATCATCTCCCGGGCCCCCATTTTACAAACGATTGGCAACACCCCATTGATCGATGTGTCCGCAGAGGCGGGCGCCGGTCCCAACGTGCGCGTGATGGCCAAGGTGGAGGGGGCAAACCCCGGCGGTTCGGTGAAGGACCGTCCTGCGCTCTTTATGGTGATGGCCGCTCTCCTCGAGGGTCGGTTAAAGCCTGGGACGATCCTCCTAGACTCAACGTCTGGGAACACGGGGATTGCGTACGCCATGATCGGAGCAGCTCTGGACTTCCCAGTGGAGCTGTGCCTCCCGGAGAACGCCAGTTTTGAACGGAAAAAGTTAATGGAGGCGTACGGGGCTCGGGTTCATTACACCGATCCACTCGAAGGCTCCGAAGGCTCCCGGTGGGTGGCCGAGGAGATGTACAACAAGAACCCCGATAAATACTTCCTGCCCGACCAATACAACAACCCCAACAACCCGCGAGCGCACATCGAGACGACGGGTCCGGAGGTTTGGCGTCAAACAGAGGGGAAGGTCACCCACTTCCTCGCAGGCATCGGCACGAGCGGCACCCTGATGGGTACCGGACGTCACCTTAAGTCGGTGGATCCCAACGTGAAAGTTTACGCCGTCGAACCGGACCATCCTATGCATGGTCTCGAGGGCCTCAAACACATGGCTTCGGCCAAAGTGCCCGGGATTTACGATAACTCGTGGCTCGACGGGATCGTCAACATTCCGACCGAAGAGGGGTATCGCCAGGCCATCAGGCTCGCTCAACGCGGCATCCTTGTCGGAGCCTCCGGCGGCGCCGCCATGGCCGCCGGCATGCGCATGGCGCAGCAGATCGACGAGGGACTCATCGTCATCGTCTTTCCTGACGGCGGTGGTCGCTACTTGAGCACGGGTCTCTTTGAGGCCGGAGTGTGACCATGCGTCTGATTCTCCCTGAGGCTGAACGGATTCGGATGCGCGCACACGGTGAGGCGGCTTACCCGGGGGAGTGCTGCGGCCTCCTTGTGGGGCGTCTCGATGGTGCGGCGTACACCGTCGTTCGGGCCGAACCTTGTCGCAACCTGCGCGAGGGTGACCGGGATGACCGCTTTGAGGTCGACCCCAAAGATTACCTGCGTATTGATGAAGAGGCGCGCCGAGACGGTTGTGAAGTGATCGGCGTCTATCATTCGCATCCGGACCACGCCCCAAGACCGTCGCGCTTCGATGCGCAGGTCGCCTTCCCCGGATTCGCGTACATCATTATTGCGGTCCGTTCCGGCCAGGCAGCAGGGATGCGGTCGTGGCTCTTGGAGGGCGATGGGAGCTTCGTCGAGCAGGTGATTGAGGTACGCACAGGCCCATGAGGGAGGCAGGAGGCCTCCTTAAAATATATGCAAAGCACTCGATCGACAAAACGTATTAAGCTCTGGAGTCGGGTCGCGCTCTCGTTACAACGGACGGCATTGGGCATCGTGGACGTCTTCTTTCCCACCCCGCCAGTCTGCGCATTGTGTCGGGGTCCCGGAGAGATCGCCTGGAACAGTCGGTTGTGTGAACACTGCCTCGACCGCTTGCCGGCGATCGGTCGCCGGCACTGCGCCGCATGCGGACGAGCGACGCGACAGCGTCTCTGCAGTCAGTGTGAAAAGCGTCCGTCGGCCCTCGATCACGCCCGAGCATACGGTGTGTACGACGGCTACCTCCAGTCGGTTATACGCGACCTGAAGTTTCGGGGTGAGATCGAGGCGGCCCAGGGGCTGGGAGAGCTCATGGCCTGGGTGGTGGCCGCGGATGGTCGGTACGGGCGCATCGACGCAGTGGTTCCCGTGCCGCTTCATTCATCGCGCCTACGCGAGCGGGGTTACAATCAGGCAGAGTTACTCGCTCGTGTTGTCGCACGTCACCTGTGCAAACGAGTCATTCACCCCGTAGTTCGGGTGCGCGAAACGGCCTCCCAGTCTACCTTAACGTGGGAGGACCGACCTGCCAATGTGCGGCGTGCTTTCGCTGTTCCCACGCCCGCCTCGGTGAAGGGGCGCTCACTCCTCCTCGTCGACGACGTTTACACGACGGGGGGGACCCTCTCGGCCGTCGCCACTGCGCTTAAACGGGCGGGGTGTGCGCGGTGTACCTCGGTCTGCGCCGCCGCCGCTTCGCTCGATGCAGAGTTCGCTTCTTACAGTTCTGAGGGAGTCTCCCGCTTGGCAGCTGGCCAACACCTGACCGGTGATCAAGCCGAAAGCAGGCGAAAATAGGGGCCGCCAACGGGCCGCCGCAGCCTGACACAAGTTCGGAGGAGTCACCGGGCGAAACGTGAATACCTAGTCGCATCCCAGGGGGTTCGTTAGGTCGACGAGGTGACGAGGCACGATGGGCAATCTCGATCATCCCGAGGATCATCGGGTTTCACGTGCGGCAAACGTAAAAGGACAATTCGACGTCCGCTCCGTCAACTCGCCCGACGTGCGATGGGAGAAGGTCCAGTCGCTACGGCGGGCGATTGCCAGTGGAGAGTACCGACCTTCGGCGCGCGTTATTGCTGAGGCGATGTTGCGCGAGGCGCGCAATAACTTGCGTGATTGAGGAGAGGCTATCGCGACAGGCTTGTCTAAGGAGGGACGCGAGAGTGTTGGTCCTCACACGCAAGCGGGACGAGAGTATCATTATCGGCGATTCTATCAAGGTCACGATTGTCGATGTGCGTGGCGATCAGGTGAAAGTAGGCATCGACGCGCCCCGCAGCATCCCCGTTCACCGCGAGGAGATCTATCACGAGATCCAGGCGGGGAGTCCAGACACCCGTCCGAATGATAAGGCTCTCAATCTCGGAGAGTACGCAGGCCAAAGTGATGAAGAGTCCCTGAGCGTACCGGGGGAGCATTAATTCGGTACGTGGTATAATAGTTCTACGGCAGAAAGGCGCGTCACCCAAGTCTGTGGTTGAAAGTCGATGCCCGCCGCAGGCAAAGCGACCCACGTAAGGACGCCCAAAACAAACTCTATTGCGTCCGATCATAGTGCGGCTTAGTGTAAGACCTACCTGCCTCGCGTCCCAGCGTGGCGGAGGCAGAGAGGACCTACAGTGGGGAGACCTGCGACGGTCCCAGTAGGCGTGTGTGGGGGAAAAGACCAGGTCAGTTGGGTGGAGCGCCCTTTTCGCCGTCCTGTCGGACATACGGCCTCCCTCGCTCGGGGCGAAAGGAGTCACACTTAGCCTTAGCGAAGTAGATTGCAAGGAGACTCAAGATGTGCCGCTCTGCGATCACTCCATCACCCAAGAGAGGGGTATCACGGAAATGGCTCAAAATGGCAAGCTCGTTGTCAAAGGTAAAAACATCGAGGTTACGCCGGCGTTGCGAGAGTACTCCGAGAAACGGGTCGCCAAGCTAAGTAAGTTCTTTCAAGATCGAGAAGACGTGCAGGTCGACATCGTACTCAGCGTAGAGCGCGACACGCAAATAGCAGAGATCACCTACCACCTCGGCGGACTCCTCATGCGAGGGGAGAGCCGCACCAAAGACCTCTACGCCTCTATCGACGGAGCCTCAGACAAGATCGAAGCCCAAGTGCGCAAGCACAAGGCCCGCATCAAACGCAAATATCACTCATCGCTTCGGTTTGGGGACGGATTGGAGAGCCCCGAGCCAAACGGGGCGTCGGAGCCCAGTGAGGACGAGGTCCGGATTGTACGGACCAAGCGCTTCACCGTCAAGCCGATGGACGTCGAAGAGGCCGTCTTGCAAATGGAGCTATTGGGACATGACTTCTTCGTCTTTGCCAATGCCGGCACCGAAGAGGTAAACGTCGTCTACAAGCGCAAAGACGGTCGTTATGGACTGATGGAACCGACGGTCGGCTGACCGGAGCCCCCCACGCGTGTTATAATAAATCGATTCAATTTCTATTCGGGATGCGACTCTCGTGGATCGCCAATAGCGGTTTACGGGAGTCGTTCATTGAATTTATAAAAGAGTGCTGCTACCCTCACTGACGAGGTGACTATATGCTTGGCATGATCCGCAAGATGTTCGATTCGAACGACAAAGAGATTAAGCGCCTGTCAGAGACGGTCGCCGAAATCAATCAGCTCGAGTCTAAGATGGAGGCCCTCTCTGACCAGGAGTTGCGCGGACAGACTGCTGCGCTTAAAGGTCGCTTAAGCGCGGGTGAGTCCCTGGACGACATCCTGCCGGAGGCCTTTGCCACGGTACGAGAGGCCGCGCGGCGCACGCTGGGTCAGCGCCATTACGACGTGCAGCTGATGGGTGGCATCGTCTTACACGAAGGCCGGATTGCGGAGATGAAGACCGGTGAAGGTAAGACACTCTCCGCAACGCTGCCCGCGTACCTCAACGCGCTTGCAGGAGAGGGCGTTCACGTCGTCACGGTCAACGACTACCTTGCGCGACGCGACGCGGAGTGGATGGGGAGCATCTACCGCTTCCTGGGATTGTCGGTCGGCGTCATCCTCCATGGGCTCACCTTTGAGCAGCGGCGGGCCGCTTACGCTGCGGACGTGACGTACGGGACCAACAATGAGTTCGGCTTCGACTATCTGAGAGACAACATGGTGGTGCACCGCTCCCAGCTCGTTCAGCGCAAGCTCAATTACGCGATCGTCGACGAGGTGGACTCGATCCTCATCGACGAGGCGAGGACCCCGCTCATCATCTCAGGTCGACTCGAGCAGCCGACGGACCTTTACTACAAGTTTGCCAAGCTCGTGCCGCGCCTCAAAGCCGAAGAGGATTACACCCTGGACGAGAAGGCCCGAACGGTCTCCATCACGGAGGAGGGCGTCACCAAGATGGAGGGGTGGCTCGGCGTCGACAACCTCTACGACGAGGCCCACTTTGAGATGACGCACTACCTCAACCAGGCGTTAAAGGCACACACGCTCTTTAAGAAAGATAAGGATTACGTCGTTAAAGACGGCGAAGTCGTGATCGTCGACGAGTTCACCGGGCGTTTGATGCAGGGACGACGCTACTCAGACGGATTGCACCAGGCGATTGAGGCCAAGGAGAATGTGAAGATCGAGCACGAGAGCCAGACCCTCGCCTCGATCACCTTTCAGAATTACTTCCGTATGTACCAAAAGTTGGCCGGCATGACCGGTACGGCCAAGACCGAAGAGGCAGAGTTTAGCAAGATCTACGGCATGGACGTCGTCGTCATGCCCACCAATCTGCCGATGGTGCGTGAGGATCTTCCGGATCAGGTGTACAAGACGGTCGCAGCCAAGTACAACGCGGTCGTTGAGGATATTGCGGAGCAACATGCCCAGGGGCGCCCGGTTCTCGTCGGAACGATCTCGATTGAGCGCTCGGAGCTGCTCCACGAGATGCTGCGTCGCAAGGGCGTTCGACATCAAGTGTTGAACGCCAAGTTTCACGAGAAAGAGGCGGAGATTGTCGCCCAGGCGGGTCGCGAAGGGAGCGTCACCATCGCGACCAACATGGCCGGTCGCGGTACGGACATTGTCCTCGGAGGCAATCCGGAGTACTTGGCCAAAGAGAGACTGCGCGCTCAAGGATTCTCGCCGGAAGTGATCGCCGAAGCTACCGGGTGGTACACCCTCGCTAAGACGCTGTCGCGCTCCGGCGGCAGTAACGGCGTCGTCGACTCACTCAAGCCGGCCGATTCGACCCTCGCGTTAGAAGATGTGGCCAAAGCGTACGAAACGTACCAAGAGTTGTACGCTGAGTTCAAAGGGCAGACCGACGCGGAGCGGGAAAAGGTGCTCGCGGTCGGGGGACTCTACATCGTGGGTACAGAGCGTCATGAGAGTCGGCGCATCGACAACCAGTTGCGAGGTCGTGCCGGTCGCCAGGGCGATCCGGGCGCCTCGCGGTTTTACGTCTCGCTCGAAGACGACCTCATGCGTCTCTTCGGCACGGGACGGATCAGCGGGTTGATGGACCGCCTTGGGTGGCAGGACGACCAACCGATCGAGCACAACCAGATCACCCGTGCTATCGAGAACGCACAGCGCAAGGTGGAGTCACAACACTTCGAGATGCGTAAGCAGATTCTCGAGTTTGACGACGTGATGAACAAGCAGCGCGAAGTGATCTATCAGTTTCGTCACGACGTCCTGATGGGTGAAAGCGTCGACGGGCGCCTCGTCGAGATGCGCTCCAAGGTGTTCGACCAGATGCTCGACGCGTATTGTGACGAGAAGACGTACCCCGAGGACTGGGATTTACAGAGCCTGACCGACCGCTTTGATGAGATTTTCGCCGGCGAAGCCTCGCTCGACCCCGAAACGCTGCGCGGCCTTGGTCGGGAAGCCCTCAAAGAGGCTTTAGAGGAGAACGCCAGGGAGGCGTACGCACAGCGTGAGCAAGAGGTGGGCGCCGACGCTCTGCGAGAGCTTGAGCGCTCCGTCATGCTTCACTTCATCGACCAAAAGTGGATGGAGCACCTGCGGGCGATGGACGAGTTGCGCGAAGGGATCAACCTGCGGGCATACGGTCAAAAGAACCCGCTCCTCGAGTATCAATTTGAAGCGTACCGCATGTTTCAGGATCTGATGAACGGTATCGACGAAGACGTCGTACGCTACCTCCACCGGATCCAAGTGGTCCAAGAAGGGGCCCAGCAAGCCGAAGAGAAGGCGAGAGCCGCCTCCGAGGCCCGTCTCAAGCAGGCGAGTATGAACCGCGGTCCCGACGGCGAGGCTGGAGAGGGACGAGTCGCACAGCGGCGCGTCGAGGAGAAAGTAGGCAGGAACGATCCGTGCCCGTGCGGCAGCGGTAAGAAGTACAAGCGGTGCCACGGCGCATAAATGAGCACCGTCCGTACGCGAGTTAAAGGGGTTGTTATGACGTTGATGGACAAGTCTGAAATTAAGGAGCGCCTGGCCTCCTTGGCGCGACGGATTGACGAAATGGGGACTTACCTTTGACGTTCCCGGGCTAAGGGAGCAGGTCGCCGAGTACGAAGAGGCGATGACTGCCCCCGATTTCTGGGACGATCCGCAGCAGGCGGCGAAGGTGACGCAACGACTCAACGGGATTAAAGAGCAACTCAAGGCGTGGGAGTCGGCACAAGGGCGGCACGAGGAGTTGGAACTCCTCTTCGAATTAGCGGAGGAGGAGGACGACGACCAGACTCGCTCCGAAGTGGCCTCGGGGTTACTTAGTTTAACCCGAGAGGTCGAGAGTCTCGAGTTGGCCGCGCTCCTCTCAGGGGAGTACGACGGGCACAACGCAATCCTGGCAATCCATCCCGGCGCGGGGGGGACCGAGTCCCAGGATTGGGCTGAGATGCTGTTGCGGATGTACACCCGTTGGGCCGAAAAGCAGCAGTTTAAGGTGCAGATCCTCGATCAACTCGAAGGCGACGAGGCTGGAATCAAAAGCGTGACGCTCCTTATCGAAGGGAATCTCGCTTACGGATACCTCAAGGCGGAGAAAGGCGTTCACCGGCTTGTTCGCATTTCGCCGTTCGACGCGTCTGGACGTCGGCACACCTCCTTCGCCTCCGTCGATGTGCTGCCGGAGGTTGAGGACGATGTGAGCATCGATTTGGACCCCGGCGACTTGCGAATCGATACCTACCGGGCCAGTGGCGCCGGCGGTCAACACGTTAATAAGACGGACTCGGCGGTGCGGATCACGCACCTTCCGACAGGGGTTGTCGCACAGTGTCAGTCGGAGCGCTCGCAGCATGCCAACCGCGATGCGGCGATGAAGATCCTCCGGTCAAAGCTCGCCGAGCGCAAGATGATGGAACAACAACAAAAACTGGCAGAGATTCGCGGCGACCAAGAGGAGATCGCTTGGGGGAGCCAGATTCGTTCCTATGTCTTCTGTCCGTACACGATGGTAAAGGACCACCGCACGGATACCGAAGTGGGCAATGTGCAAAGTGTGATGGATGGGGAGATTGATCCGTTCATCGAGGCCTACCTGCGCGGTCGTCAGGGTGCGTAGCGATGACCGGGAGTGAGGTGCGGTAGGTGCGGTGGATCCGACGGTGGGCAGCGGCGGCGATCATCGTCGTCATCCTCATGGTTGTGGGGCAATACGCGCTGCCCAAACTGGTGGAGAGGCGCATAGAGGTTGGGCTCGAACGCTCCTTCGACGATGTAAAATTCGTGGATGCCCAGGTGGAGGCGTACCCCGCGGTCATCCTCTTGGGCGGACGGCTGACGAGCATCAACCTTGACTTACGGCGGGTGACGATGGGCGACTTGACCCTCGACGCGGTCCTCTTGGATGGACGTAACCTGACGGTCGACGTTCGTCGCCTCGTCGCCGGTGAAGGCGTGACGGTGCGTTCCGCTGACTCGCTCAAGGCGACCTTTGTGATTGGTGAAGAGGATCTCAACCGTTACTTCTGGGCGCGGGTGAATGAGTCCCAATTTTTCAGTGTTGCTCTGGAGCGTGGACGAGCGGTCCTCGAAGGGAGTATCCGCCTCCTGGGCCGCCTCTTGAATGTGACGGTGGCCGGGCACTTCCTCGTAGAGGGAGGCGCCAACGTCTCGTTCGTGCCCCAAGAGGTGACGGTGCAGAATACACGCGTTCCCCAACTCCTCCTCGACCTGATCGCTGAGGAGTGGACGATTCCGCTCGACTTGGACCAAGAGGCGATCCCGTTGGTCATCACGGATCTGCTCGTCGAAGACGGAAAGCTTCTCATTTATGGGACGCATCCTGCAGGGGCGAGGGATGAGCCGACGTGAGCCGACAGCAGGCTGATCAGGGGGGGCGTGCCTTAAGTCTCCTCCGCCGCGTCTGGGTGGTCCTCGTCTGTGCGACCCTCGTGGCGGCGCTGGCGGTGGGGTGGGCGCGCAGTGCCCGCGAACACGCTGCAAACCGAGTCGCTCTGGTCGTCGACGGGCGAGAGGTGCAGCGCATGGCTGCGGCTGCGGGCCTTACCTTCGACGCATACCTGAGCGCGTTGAAGGACGCGGGAGTGCACGCGGTAGGGGTTCATGAGTACACGTTGCGAGACGCGATCGCAGACGGCCGCGTCTTTTTAGTTTCAAAGCGGGTCCTCGAGCTCGTCGACTCACGCCTCGCCGGGGCCCTCCCACGCAATCTTCCAGCGACCACGCTCATTCTGGGACATCCTCGCAGCGGCCACGACGAGAGTGATCTGTGGCTGACGGAGCGGCTCGAACGCCTGTTGACTCCGATGGGTCAACGCATTGAGGGCGTCTTTGCCTTTGATGTCTGGCAGCTGCCACGCGACGAGCTTCCTTTGGATGTACCCCTCGGTTTTCTTCCTGAGGTGTTGCGCGCCGTGGGTGAGGCGGGCTTGGGCGTCGTGCCTCGCATTGCTTCGGACGCACACGCCAGAGAGATCCCGCTGATCGAGCGCGTCCACCAACTCCGCCCGTACGCTGTCCCCGCCGTTATTTTTTGGGGCACGCGCGTCAACGGGTATCCCCATCAGATTCCATCCTCCGCTGATTCGCTCAAACGATTGGCCGCCCCGATCGGCCTCGTCGAGTTTGCTCAGCAGGCCGGCATGTCGGCCATGGCCAAAGAGTGGGAGTATCGCATCGTGCGGGTACACAGCATCACCGAACGGGAGATGGCTGTACCGATCGGAATGGACGTCGCTCTGGACCGTTGGCTGCGGGCAGCTCGAGAGAGGGGCGTCCGCCTCTTTTACACCCGCCTTTACTTTCGCACGCCACCTGAGGAGAGAACGCTCGCCCGGCCCGCGGTGGGTCGTGCCGATCACGTCGTTGATGAGGGCGCCGAAGCTCCCGAGCGCTTGGCGACGCTGAATATAGAGTACCTCGAGGAGCTGGCGACCCGGTTGCGGGCGGAGGGGTTCAGACTGGGCAACCCCGCGGAAGTACCGTGGAGTCCGGCAAACCTGTGGGCGATCGCGCTGGGTGTGCTGGTGGTTGGGGGCGCCGTGGGGAGACTGGCTGCTTGCGTGGCGCCACGACTCGGCCTCCGAAATCTTAACAATATCGGAGTAGCGGTCGTGTGGATCGTCGGAAGTCTGGGGACAACCCTCCTTTTCTGGGCCCTCTGGTTTAAAGGGTATACGGTGTTGGCGCGCCAAGCGGGGGCCTTCGCTGCGGCGATCGCGTTTCCGACGCTTGCGGTGTATGGGGGATGGCGGTGGGCGAGGGAGGTCGCGGCGCCTGCGAAGTCCCTGTCGGCGACCCTTCGGGTTACCGTGCTCGCATTCGTGCGCGCCGTCGGGTGGACCCTCCTCGGGGCAGGCACGCTCGTACTCCTCCTCGACGACGTCCGCTTTGCGGCAACGCTTGAGGGGTTTCGCGGCGTCAAGGCGGCCCACGTGCTCCCACTCCTGCTTGTGGCGACACTCCTGTGGCCGGCGCGATGGGTTGCCAGCAGAGCGACTCCTCCATTGGTTGGCCTTCCCGCGAAACAGGCGGGCGCAGACGGGGGGCTCCGACGCCTTGGGTGGATCGTTCTCGGCGCGTTGGGCGCGCTGATGCTCACAGTCTACGTCCTGCGCACCGGGAATCAAGGATTGCCCCTCTGGGAAGTCGAGGGGGCCGTTCGCCGGCTCCTTGAAGAGACCTTCGGCGCACGACCCCGCACCAAGGAGTTTCTCATTGGGCATCCGGGGCTCGTCCTTGCACTCTTTCTCGTGCCGATCTCCGGTCGGCGGCCTTTTGTCGCCGTGGCGGCGGCTGTGATTGGCGCCATTGGACAGATCTCGATGATGAACACCTTCGCTCACGTGCACTCGCCCCTGACGATCTCGTTGGCGCGCACCGGGTATGGGTTCCTCCTAGGCGTCTTCCTGGGCGTCGTGACGTCCTTGCTCCTGTGGGCTGCCGCCGAAGCTTGGAGGCGCCGATCGGGCGTGGGCCGGACTGGGAGAAGGAGGTCCGTCGAATGCGGGTGATGATCTCAGGGTACTACGGATTTGGGAATGCAGGGGATGAGGCGATCCTCAGCGGCATGCTCGCTGCCCTGCGTCGCGCCGACCCTGCCGTCGACGTCACGGTGCTCAGTGGCTCCCCGGAGCACACGACTCGACTGCACGGTATCAAGGCGATCGATCGTCAGCGCTACGGGCAAATTTGGAACGCGCTCAAGTCCGAGACAGAGCTCTTTATTAGCGGTGGCGGCGGATTGCTTCAAGATCGGACAAGCCGCCGATCGCCGCTTTACTACCTGGGGCTCATCCGCATGGCCCAGCAGGCTCGTGTGCCGACGTACCTCTATGCCCAGGGGGTGGGTCCCGTCGAGACCCCGCTCGTGCGGATGGCCGCTCGACGCCTGCTGCGCGGGATCTCCGGCGCAGGCACGCGCGACGTCCAGTCGGCAGAGCGCCTTCTGGCGTTGGGCGTGCCGGCTGAGCGGGTTCAGGTGAGCGCAGATCCCGCCTTCTGCCTTGACGCCGACGATGCGGTGGAACAGACGGATCTCCTGGAGTCGTTCGACATTCCCTGGGGGCGCCGTCCCTTGCTCGGCGTCGTCTGGCGGGATCCGAGAGTCAGTGCGGCGAGTGATGACGACGACCAAGCGATGAGCGTGACGGCTGAAGCCATTGCACAATTTGCGCAGGACGTCGAGGCACGGGTGGTCCTCTTGCCACTCTATCCAAGCGCCGATACTACAGCGGTGGACGCGTTGGCACAGGCGTTGACCGCCGCCGGCTGCACGTGGATCCACCGCCCCGCCGGCGATTTGGATTATCGTACCTGTCTTCGGTTGCTCTGTGCAATGGATGTGAATCTAAGCGTCCGCTACCACGGAATTCTCTTCTCCGCCATTGGCGGGGTACCGGCTGTGGCCCTGGAGTACGACCCCAAGGTCCGCAATCTGGCAGAGCAGCTCTCCCTTCCCTGTCTTCCGGTCGGTGTCGACGCCGCGACCCTTTTCAGTGCCTTGAAAGCACTATGGGCCGGTGCGGGCGCCGTCACCTCGGCCATGAGGCCGACGGTGACGCAGTTGCGTGCCCGGGCGTTTGACGAGGCCCAGACGGCGCTTCAGATGGCACGAACACCGATTGCGAGGCACGGCGAAGCGTGAGTGCGCGCGGTTGGCCCGAACGGGTTGAGATCCTCGGTGTTGAAATCGACGGCGTCACGCTTGCAGAGGCGATCGAGCGGCTCGTCGGCGTGATGCGCGGTCCGGCGATGCCGGGGGGATATCACGTCATCACTGCGAACCCCGAGCTCGTGATGAGCGCCGTCGACTCGCATCCATTGAGTCGTCAGGTTCTCGATATCTTTCACAACGCGTCGCTGGTCGTCGCGGACGGAATCGGCGTCGTCTGGGCTTCGCGCATCTTTGGGACGCCACTGCCGGAACGGGTTCCCGGCATCGAGCTTGCCGAAGGCGCCTTGGCGGCCGCGGGAGAGGAGGGTCGTCGAGTCTACCTCCTCGGTGGAGAACCGGACGTGGCCGCCGAGGCGGCCGCACGGCTCACGCAACGATTTCCTGGACTGAGAGTGGCAGGAACGCATCACGGGTACTTTAGTGAGGACGAAGTGCCCCGGCTTGTCGAGGAGATCGCCGAGGCCAGCGTCGATCTCCTCCTTGTGGGGCTTGGCGCGCCTAAGCAAGAGTTGTGGATTGCGGCTCACCGGAAGCGCCTGCAGGCTAAGGTGGTTATCGGGGTTGGGGGCTCGCTCGACGTCTTTGCCGGGCGGACGCGCCGGGCGCCGCTCGTTTACCAAACGTTGGGGTTGGAGTGGGCGTACCGCTTGGCTCGGGAGCCGCGGCGCGTGCGCCGGATGGCGGCGTTGCCGCGCTTTGTGGCTCGGGTCCTGTGGCGTCAGTGGCAAAAGGGGGCTTCGCGAGCTTGAAGAGTCGAGTGGTGGAGCGGATCTACCACTACTTAGGGATACTGGTTGGGGCTGCTGTGCTGGCGTTCGCATTGGCCGCCTTTACGGTTCCCAATCGCATTGCGGCCGGAGGCCTGAGTGGGCTGGCTACCATCACGTTCCACCAGTTTGGATGGCCGGTGGGCCTTACGATGGTTGCGCTAAACATCCCCTTGTTCGCCGCAGGCGCTCGCCGACTCGGTTTCAGCTTTGGGATGCGCAGTTTCGTCGGAGCCATGGCCAGCTCGGTCCTTGTGGATCTCTTTGCGCCGTTCGTTCCGCCATTGACGACCGATCCCGTGTTGGCATCGATTTACGGAGGCGTGTTGACCGGAGTCGGCGTCGGTCTCACCTTCCGGTATGGAGGATCGACCGGTGGCACCGACATCGCCGCCCGTCTATTGCAACACGTCACTCGGATGGGCTTAGGGCGGGCTTTTATTGTAATTGACGGTGCGGTGATCCTCTGGGCAGCTGTCGCCTTTAATCCAGAACTCGCGATGTATGCGTTCCTCTCACTTGTCATCGCCAGTAAGACGATCGACTGGGTTCAGGAGGGGCGCCCCTTTGCCAAGGGGGCGATCATCATCTCCGACGAGTGCGAGAAGATCGGCCGCGAGGTGCTCCTCGATCTCGATCGCGGCGCGACTACGTTTCGCGGGCGCGGAGCCTACACGGGGAGCGAGCGTGACGCGCTTCTCGTCGTCGTCGGCCGTCATCAGATTCACCGCCTGACAGAGTTGGTGCGTCGCATCGACAGCGGCGCGTTTATGGTGATCACGGATGTCACCGATGTGTTGGGAGAGGGGTTTGGCCGCGGTGAGCGGTAAGTGTCTTTAAGCGGCGGAGACGGGCGCCTAGGAGAACGGGGCGTCCGTAACAGTTTTGACACACATTTTTGCTATTATTGGACCCGAACCCATGACATTTCAGTCCCTTGACCGCTGCGATATAATGGGGCTCACACGCATAGGTTTGGTTTAGTCCTTGGCGATCGCGCTCTTATATGGCGTGAGCGCACAAAGGTGGGAGCGTTCTTGAGGATACGCAAGGTTTGGATCGCATACGCCCTAATCGCCCTGCTCCTGGCGGGGGTGACCGGGGTTTGGTCTATCCAACGTAGCGCAGAAGCCAGCGGCGAAGGGTCGGCTGCCGCGCTGCGCACGGTGCTCGAAGTGATCTCGCTCATGAAGACCCAATACGTGGACGATGTTGATGCCGTGGCCCTGATCGCCAGCTATATTGAGCAGGGCACGATTAACGGTATGCTGGCGGATGCCGTCGGTGATCCGTACACGCGCTTCATGGACGTTCGCTCGTTTGAACAGATGCAGATCGACACGCAGGGCGAGTACGGCGGGATCGGGATCATGGTCGGACTCAAGGATGAGCGCTTAACCATCATAGCGCCCTTTGAGGGGACGCCCGGCCATGCGGCGGGACTGCGACCGGGCGACAGGATCGTCAGCATCGATGGCAAATCGACGGAGTTTATGTCGCTTGACGAAGCGGTCTCGCTGATGCGCGGACCTGAAGGGGCCGGACTCACGATCGGTATTCAGCGGGGTGAACGGGAGCCTTTCGACGTGGAGATTGTGCGTGCCACGATTCAGGTGCCGAGCGTCACGGAGGTAGAGCTCCTCGAGTCGGGCTCCATTCCCAACTTGGGACGTTCGATTGGGTACATTCGACTGCAACGCTTTAGTGAGCGAACGGATCAGGAGCTGGAAGAGGCGCTCAACACGCTTGAAGCGCAACGAGCGGAAGGTCTCATCCTCGATTTGCGGGATAATCCGGGCGGCGCGCTGAGCGCAGCCATTGATGTCGCCAACAAGTTCCTGCCCGACGGACCCATCCTGCACATCGTCGGACGGGATCAGGAGAAGCGGACTGTTCACGCGTTTCCGCAGGCGAGGCGCCGCACGCTTCCGATCGTCGTCTTGGTGAACGGGTACAGTGCCAGCGCATCCGAGATCGTGGCCGGCGCTCTCCAGGATCGTGGACGGGGCCAACTCGTCGGGACGACCACCTTTGGCAAGGGACTCGTGCAAACGGTGATCCCCTTGCGAGACGGCTCGGCGCTCTCGCTCACGTCGGCCCGGTATCAGACCGCTGGGGGCCGTTATATCCACGAGAAGGGGATCGAACCTGACTACATCGTAGAGGTGCCCGGACTGGATGACGAGGCCGGGACCGAGTCGTCCGACGGCGCAGCCTCCGGCGAGGTGGTCGAAGAGACCGAGGACGAGATGGTGGAGCCCCTATACAACCTCCCGTTTGATGAGGATGTACAGCTTCTCAAGGCTCTGGAAGTACTGCAGGAGGAGCTGGGTAAGACGACCCGAAAGGTAGGTTGATCGCCGACGTGGTTGTGCTCGACCTCCTCAGTCTCATTGCTCAAGCGATTCCGCAATACCTACAACGCCTCGATCTTCTCCTGATCGTAGGCGTTGTTTTGCTCATGGTGTACACGCAGTACGCCCGAGCGGCGTCGGTAGAGCGGCGACTTTGGGGTTTTGTCAAGCGGCGCCCGGCTGCAACGCTCCTCAAGGCGTGCGCTCTTGGCTGCTTGGGCGGCGTCCTTGCCACCCTGCTCTTTGTCGTCGTGGGCATCTCGCTTTCGGCCGTGGGAATTTGGTATTTGTGGCTCCTTGCGATCGCCCTGATGTTCATTCGACCGCGATTCCTTTGCTTCTCCTACGGCGCCGGGCTCCTCGCCCTCTTCCATCTGCTTACCGGGCGCCCGGAACTCGACATCCCGGCCCTCATGGCGCTGGTCGCCGTCTTGCACTTGGTTGAGGCAGCGTTGATCTATTTAAGCGGCTCAGAAGGGGCGACGCCGGTCTTCGTCCGCATTCCCGGCGGACGCGTCGTCGGCGGATTCGCCCTGCAGCGCTTTTGGCCGCTGCCGTTCATCGCGCTCATCGGAGCGTTGGTCCCCGCAGAGATGATCCAAGCGACCCCAGGGATCGACATGCCGGCGTGGTGGCCAATCATTCGACCGTCCGGACCCGAGGCGATCGGCATGGAGGTCGCGTTTACGCTCTTTCCCGTTGTGGCGGCGTTGGGTTACAGTGACATCTCGATCACGACGCTTCCCGAGCAGAAGGCGAAGCGGACCGCGCTCAGCCTGGTGGGTTACAGCGTCGGACTCCTGGTTTTAGCGGTGTTGGCCCAGTGGGGAACGCCCTTTGCCGTAGCGGCAGCGCTTTTCTCTCCACTGGCCCACGAGTGGGTGATCATGAGGGCACGCAACGCGGAGGTGAAGGGCGCGCCCAGCTTTAGCGGGTCGGAGCCGATGGTGCTTGACGTGCACCCCGACTCTCCGGCTGCACGGATGGGGATACGTACCGGCGATGTGATTACGGCGGTGAATGGAACCACGATCCGCACACGACGCGAGTTGGCCGAAGCGATGGAACCCTGGTCGCTCAATCCGGTGATCGAGGTGACGAACTCGTTCACCCACGAGCGCCGAAGGCTTTCCTATAAAGGGAAGATTCCCCCTCTCGGGGTGATCCTGATCCCCGAACCGTGGATGCCGGCGCATGCCTCCTTGAGCGATGGCCGCCCCGTGGCGCAGGTTCTGCGCCGGTGGGTCGGGAAGTTTACGCCCACGCGATAGTGGAGCGCCCCGTCGTGTAGGTTGCGTGCAAGCGCGACAAGGCAGAGCGGGGTGCAGGAGGGAGCAACGGTGAGAGACGAGATGGGGATCTCCAAAGAGCCGACAACCGGAACGGCCGGCTCCTTGCGCCACGCCTTGGCGCTCGGCGCCGTCTTCCTATGTCTCTTTGCCGTCTCGGTGGCCACCTCGTTGGTCTTAGGGAATCGGCCGAGCCCGGAAGTGACGGCGGGTGAGGTGAATGTGGAGCAGTCTCTGAAGACGCAAATGGAGGCGGAGCCCGCGGGGATCGCTTCAAAGAGCGTCATGGGAACGGACACTGAAGGAGCCTCTACGGCTCCGTTGAACGCCACATCGGCCGACAGCAACGCTCCCGTCCTCGCCGTGGTCATCGACGACTGGGGGTACGGTTGGGCTGCCGCCGAGGATTTTTTGGCAATCGATGCGCCGCTCACGGTGGCGGTGATTCCCCACCTTCCGTACACGGAGCGTCATGCCCGGGAAGCGGCGGCTCAGGGTCATCAGGTGATCCTCCACCTGCCGATGGAGCCGATGGGTACTGGGTGGGACCTCGGTGACGGAGCCGTTACGACCGCGATGACTGAGGAGGAGATCCTGCTGGACGTCGCCAGGGCGTGGGAGTCGGTGCCGCATGTGAGCGGTGTCAATAACCACATGGGCTCCAAGGCGACTGCCGACGAGCGGGTCGTCGCGGCCGTGCTCACAGTGGTAAAGGAGCAGGGCGCCTTCTTCCTCGACAGCCGAACGACCTCGGGGAGTGTGGTCGCCGACGTTGCCCGAGCGATGAACGTCTCCTACCTGGAGAACGATCGCTTCATCGACCCGGATCCCGATCCGACTCGGGTGCGTGACCGGATGTTGGCCGCGGCGAAGATTGCCAAAGAGCGGGGGTGGGCCGTCGCCATCGGGCACGTCCATCCGTCGACCTACGAAGGGCTCATGGCGGCGCTACCGCTGTTGGAGGCGGAGGGCGTTCGGCTGGCCCCCTTGACGGAAGTGCTCGTCCGCTCGGTCCGCCAGGGTTCCCCACTCATTGGAAGCGCTTCGCAGTCAGAGCCGTCGGGCCGCCGGTGACCTGCCGTAGGGGCCCGAGAGCGCGCCGGCGTTGTCATCGAGTCATATTTGCAGTAGAATAGATCGAAAGGGGCGAACGTGTTTTCGCCCAACCGAGGTCTCGAGCGAGGAGGCGGTGGGCATGTCAGAGGCAAAGCCCTTTAAGGTGTCGGCCGATTGGGAGCCGGCCGGCGATCAGCCTAAGGCGATCGATGCGCTGGTGGAGGGGTTGGAGCAAGGGCACCGTGCCCAGACGCTGTTGGGAGCGACGGGTACAGGGAAAACGTATTCCATAGCCCGGGTCGTCGAACGCGTCCAAAAGCCGACGCTCGTCATCGCGCACAACAAGACCTTGGCCGCCCAGCTCTGCAGCGAGTTTCGCTCGTTCTTTCCAGAGAACGCCGTCCATTACTTTATCAGCTATTACGATTACTATCAGCCCGAAGCGTACATTCCGCGCACTGATACGTACATCGAGAAGGATTCGTCGATCAACGATGAGATCGACCGCCTGCGCCACGCGGCGACGAGCGCGCTCTTTGAGCGGCGCGACGTGCTCATCGTGGCCAGCGTCTCCTGCATTTACGGCCTCGGTTCTCCCGAGGATTACGTCGGTATGACGCTCTCCCTCAAGCACGGGGACTTTCGCGATCGGGACAAGATCCTGCGTCGCCTCATCGGGATTCAATACGAGCGGAATGACGTCGGCTTCACCCGAGGAACCTTTCGCGTCCGCGGCGACGTCATTGAGATCGTCCCGGTGTACGAAGAGAATGTGATCCGCATCGAGCTCTTCGGCGACGAGGTGGACCGTATCCTTGAGTTGGATCCGGTGACCGGTGAGATCCTCGAGGAGAAAGAGAGCCTCACCATCTACCCCGCCACGCACTTTATTACGTCCGAGGATAAGATGAAACGGGCGATCGGCTCCATTCAGGAGGAGCTGCAAGAGCGGCTCGCTTACTTAAAGCGGGAAGGGAAGCTCCTGGAGGCTCAGCGTCTCGAGCAGCGCACCATGTACGACCTAGAGATGCTGCAAGAGGTGGGGATCTGTCAGGGAATCGAGAACTACTCTCGCCACCTGACCGGGCGGATAGCGGGCGATCCGCCGGCGACACTGTTGGACTACTTTCCTAACGACTTTTTGATGGTGATCGACGAGTCGCACCAGACGATTCCGCAGATCAACGGGATGTTCAATGGGGACCGGTCACGCAAACAGACGCTGGTGGAGCACGGCTTCCGCCTTCCGTCCGCCCTCGACAACCGGCCTCTGCGATTTGAAGAGTTTGAGCATCACATGAATCAGGTGATCTTTGTCTCTGCGACGCCGGCGGAGTACGAGCGTCGGGTGAGTGACAAGATCGTCGAACAGATCATCCGCCCCACTGGACTCGTCGACCCGCAAGTGGAGGTCCGCCCGATTACGGGACAGATCGACGACCTCCTCGAAGAGATCGAAACGGTGACCGCTCGGGGTGAGCGTGTCCTGGTGACGACGCTCACCAAAAAGATGGCGGAGGATTTGACGGATTACTTCACCGACGTCGGCATTCGGGTGCGCTACCTGCACTCGGAGATCGAGGCCCTTGAGCGGATCGAGATCTTGCGTGGTCTGCGGTTGGGTGAGTTTGATGTGCTGGTGGGGATCAACCTCCTCAGAGAGGGGTTGGATCTACCGGAGGTCTCCCTGGTTGCAATCCTGGATGCGGATAAAGAGGGCTTCCTTCGTTCGGACACGTCGCTCATACAGACGATCGGTCGAGCGGCGCGCAACGTCCACGGCAAGGTGATCATGTACGCCGACACGATCACCGGGTCGATGCGCCGGGCGATCGATGAGACCAATCGGAGGCGTGAGGTGCAGCTGCGCTATAACGAGGAGCACGGCATCACTCCGGAGACGGTGCGCAAGCGGGTACACGAGGCGATCCGCTCCGAGCAGACCGAAGACGAGACGTCCGCTGAGAGTAACGACGTGCTCGAGCGGGTGAAAGGCATGTCGTCCGACGAGTTGGCTGAGCATATCCAGCAGCTGGAGGCCGAGATGTTTGAGGCAGCCAAGCGTTTGGAGTTCGAGCGGGCGGCCGAGTTGCGTGACGAGATTGAGACGTTGAGAGAGGAGCTTCTGGAGCTCGCTTAAGCGCTCAATCCAAGGGTAGACGTTTGAGAGGCGTGGTCGTCTTTGAATAAGAATCGCATTGTCATACAGGGCGCAAGACAACACAATTTGCGAGACGTCAACGTGGAGATTCCCCGGAATACTCTGACGGTCTTTACCGGACTTTCGGGTTCGGGGAAGTCTTCGCTGGCTTTTGACACCATTTATGCGGAAGGGCAACGCCGTTACGTGGAGTCGCTCTCGGCCTATGCGCGCCAATTCTTGGGGCAGATGGACAAGCCGGACGTCGACTTTATCGAAGGGCTCTCACCGGCCATCTCGATCGATCAAAAGACCACCAGTCGGAATCCGCGCTCAACAGTAGGCACGGTCACCGAGATCTACGACTACCTGCGCCTCCTCTATGCGCGCATCGGGCGCCCGCACTGCCCCAAGTGCGGCCGGGCGATCGCCCAGCAAACCGTGGAGCAGATGGTGGACCGAGTGCTCTCGCTTGACGAGGGGGCTCGCATTCAGGTGTTGGCGCCCGTCGTGCGAGGACGGAAAGGGGAGCACAAGAAGCTCCTTGAGGAGATCCGCCGGGACGGTTTCGTGCGGGTGATGGTCGACGGTGAGCTGCGCGATGTGGCGGAAGAGATTCAACTCGACAAGAATCGAAAACACGATATTGCGATCGTGGTCGACCGCATCGTCGTGCGCGACGGTGTTCAAGGTCGGGTGGCGGATTCGATCGAGACCGCTCTCCAACGGGCAGAGGGGATCGTTTTGATCGACGTGATCGATCACGAACCCATGCTCTTCTCTGAGAACTTCGCCTGTATCGAGTGCGGTATCAGCTTTGAGGAGCTCTCGCCTCGAATGTTCTCCTTTAACTCGCCCTACGGCGCTTGTCCCACTTGCGACGGGCTGGGAAACAAGATGGAGATCGACCCCGAGTTGGTCCTCGATCTGCGCAAGAGTATCGCGGATGGCGGTATTGTCCCCTGGGCGACGAGCCAGAGCAAGTGGTTGACGGGGCTGTTGGACGGGGTGTGTAGCGCCCACGGTATCGATCCCAAGAAACCGATCGGCAAGCTGTCTCAGGAGGACCGGGAGGTCCTGTTGCACGGAGCCGCTGAGCCGGTGAGCTTCGATTACCAAAACGCCCGGGGGCGCATACGCACGTTCACGAGTCCGTACGAAGGAATCGTCGCTCACCTTGAGCGCCGGTATCGCGAGGCGCAGTCGGATTGGGGGCGCAGCGAGGTCGAACAGTACATGAGCACGCGCCCGTGTCCGGACTGCAAGGGCGGGCGGCTCCGCCCCGAGAGCCTGGGCGTCACCATCGGCGGGTTAAACATCAACGATGTGACCTCGATGTCGGTGCGTACCGCGTGTACGCACTTTGAAGAGCTGGAGCTGACCGAGCGCGAAGAGATGATCGCACGGCAAGTGCTCAAAGAAGTGCGAGAGCGCCTCGGCTTCTTGGCGAACGTAGGCCTCGACTATTTGACGCTCGACCGGGCCGCAGGCACGCTCTCGGGCGGGGAGGCTCAGAGGATTCGGCTGGCGACGCAGATCGGATCGTCGCTCGTGGGTGTCCTCTACATCCTGGACGAACCCAGTATCGGATTGCACCAACGGGATAATCGTCGCCTGCTCGACACGTTGAAGGGTCTGAGGGACCTGGGAAACACGTTGATCGTCGTCGAGCACGACGAGGAGACGATGCATGAAGCGGATTACATCGTCGACATCGGGCCGGGGGCCGGCGCGCACGGCGGGCGCGTCGTCGCAGCCGGGACGCCCGACGAAGTGAAGCAGATCGAAGGGTCGATCACTGGAGATTATCTGAGCGGACGGCGGGCGATTCCCGTGCCAAAGAGTCGCCGGACGCCTAACGGTCAGTGGATCACCATTAAGGGGGCCCGTGAGCACAACCTCAAAGGGGTGGACGCCTCGATCCCGATGGGCGTCATGGTCTGTGTCACGGGAGTCTCTGGATCGGGCAAGAGCACGCTGGTAAACGAGATTCTCCGCAACCGCCTCCTGCACGAGTTGCACGGAGCCCACGTCCGCCCTGGAGATCACGACGACATCGAAGGCGTCGATCAGTTGGAGAAGGTGATCGACATCGATCAGTCGCCGATCGGTCGCACGCCGCGCTCTAATCCGGCCACGTACACGGGAGCGTTCGACGGCATCCGAGATCTCTTCGCTCAAACGCCTGAGGCAAAGATGCGCGGGTACAAGGCCGGACGATTCAGCTTTAACGTGAAAGGCGGCCGTTGTGAGGCGTGCAAAGGTGACGGTATCATCAAGATTGAGATGCACTTCTTGCCGGACGTCTACGTTCCGTGTGAAGTGTGCAAGGGGAAGCGGTACAACCGCGAGACCCTGGAGGTGCAGTACAAAGGGAAGAACATCGCCGATGTCTTGGCGATGACCGTTGAAGAGTCGGTCGAATTCTTTAAGTCCATTCCGCGCATCCATCGCAAGCTGGCCACGTTATACGACGTCGGCCTCGGCTACGTGGAGCTGGGACAGCCGGCGACGACACTCTCGGGCGGTGAGGCGCAACGGGTGAAGCTCGCGACGGAGTTGTCCCGGCGCAGCAACGGCAAGACGCTTTACATCTTGGACGAACCGACGACCGGACTGCACCCGGAGGATATCAAGCGGCTGTTGGACGTCCTCGCTCGCCTCGTCGACGCCGGCGACACGGTCCTGGTGATCGAGCACAACCTCGATGTAATCAAGACGGCTGACCACATCATTGACCTCGGTCCTGAGGGCGGAGATCAAGGGGGAACGATCGTCGCCTACGGCACGCCGGAAGAGGTTGCGGCAGTCGATGCCTCCCACACAGGTCGCTACCTACGTCGCCTTTTAGACGCCGCTGGGCAGCGGGACATGGGTAAAGAGGGCGCATCGTACCCGAACGGCGCTCATCGTGAGGCCCAGGAGGTGCCGCACGCGGCGGAGGAAGCTGCTTCAGTATGAGTGAAGCGGCGTTCGACGTAACCGACAAAGTGCGCACGGCGCTGCAGTCGCTGCCGACGCGCCCCGGTGTCTACATGTTTAAGAACGCCGAGGGCGAAGTGATCTACGTCGGCAAAGCCGTCTCGCTTAGAAGTCGGGTGCGCTCGTACTTCCAGCGACAAGGGCGTTTCGTCTCGCCCAAGGTGAAGGCGCTGGTGGAACACATCGCCGATCTGGAGTACATTGTGACCGACTCCGAGGTGGAGGCGCTCATCCTTGAGTGCAACCTGATCAAGGAGAAAGAGCCGTGGTACAACGTCCGCCTCAAAGACGACAAGAGCTTTCCGTACCTCAAGGTGACCGACGAGAAGTTCCCGCGGGTGCTCTTCGTTCGGCGCCCGTCTAAGGATGGGCGCAACTTCGGGCCGTACACCAACGTGCGGTCGGTGCGAGAGACGATGAAATTCTTGCGCAAGCTCTTTCCCGTGCGCACCTGCAGCCTCGATCTCTCGGGGGAGTTGAATTACCGCCCTTGCCTCCTCTACCATATCGGGCGTTGCGGCGCGCCGTGCGCTGGACTGCAGAGCGAAGAGGAGTACGATCGGCTCATCGACGAAGTAACGCTCTTTTTAGAGGGTCGGCAGCAGCGGCTCATTCCCGAATTGCGGGCAAAGATGGAGGCGGCGGCCCAAAACCTGGAGTTTGAACGAGCGGCGCGACTGCGAGACCAGATCCAGGCCCTCGAGAGCGTCGTGGAGCGACAGAAAGTGGTGAACGAAGGGGGGCTCGACCAAGACGTCATCGGCATGGCCCGCGAAGGTGACGCGATATGTGTGCAGATCTTTTTCGTCCGGGACGGCAAGTTGACGGGTCGAGACCACTTCTTTTTAGAAGGCGGAGCGGAGACCTCCGACCAAGAGGCGCTCACGGCTTTCGTCAAACAGTACTACTCCGAAAGCACCTTTGTGCCCAAGGAGGTACTCCTCCCCGAGGAGCTCGAGGAGATGGGGGTCCTGGCGGAATGGCTCAGCGGCCTCCGGGGGAACAAAGTGACTTTGCGCGTCCCTCTGCGGGGGGAGAAGCGACGGCTCGTTGAGATGGTGACCAAAAACGCTGCGCTCGTCCTGGGTGAGAGCGAGGCGAAGCGGTCGCGCCATATGGAGCGGATCGACGAGGGGCTTGCGCTCCTGCAAGAGACCTTTGGCTTGGAGCGCCCGCCTCGCCGCATCGAGGCGTACGACATCTCAAACACACAGGGCTCCGACGCCGTCGGCTCCATGGTGGTGCTCATCGACGGGGAACCGGCCAATGCCGAGTACCGCCAGTTTAAGATCCGTGGAATCGAAGGGCCCAACGACTTTGCGATGATGCATCAGGTCATCACGCGGCGGTTTATGCGGGGGCTCAAGGAGCAGGAAGATCTGGCTGCGCTGCCGGCCAACGAAAGGTCAGCACAAGAGAGCAAGGCCCGCTTCGCCGACTTCCCGGATCTCGTCATCATTGACGGAGGCAAAGGGCAACTCGGCGCCGCACGCGATGCGCTACGGGAGCTAAATCTCGAAGAGATTCCCACAGCCGGATTGGCCAAGCGCCTCGAAGAGATCTTCATCGAGGACGTCGGTGAGCCCATCCTCCTCGATGAGCGCTCGCCGGCCCTCCACCTTTTGCAGCAGATTCGTGACGAGGCGCACCGATTTGCGCTCAACTATCACCGTAAACTACGGACTAAACGGCAGTCTCGTTCCGTCCTTGATGAGATTGAGGGTGTCGGACCGAAACGGAAGAAGAGCCTCGTCAAGCACTTGGGCTCCGTCAGCCGGGTGCGCGAGGCGAGTCTCGAGGAGTTGAAGGGCGTGCCAGGAATTCCCGCCGATGTGGCGGAGCGGATCTTCCATCATTTGAGGGAGTCGGAATGAGCGCCTCGTCGCGCGTGTCTCTCCGACTTGGCCGGTGGGGGCTGCGGTTGTGCCTCGCGCTGGCACTCCTGTGCGCACATGCGGTTACTGCAACGCCATCGACCGAAGCCTCCTGGGCTTCGGTCGGGTACAGCGTTTTGCGTTACTTCGATCGCGCCGATGTGATTCATCATCAGATCACGGCGGAGATCGATCCTCAGGCAGGAGAGGCTCGCTTCTTGGACGACGTCACCTTTTCCTTTGATCGGCCAGCCACTTCTTTCCACGTCCTCCTTGGGGTGGACGCTGTTTTGGACCGTGTCGTCGATCCGGAGACGGGGCACACGTTGGACGCCCGACCCACCTTGAGTTGGAGTTCGCTCCCCTTCACGGTGTACCGAGTGAGCCTCTCGGGAACGGGGGCGCGGGATGCGACGACTCGGACGGTGAGGTACGAGTGGCACCTTCCGCGGGATCAGGTGAAAGGGATCAACCCCTTTATCTCATCGCGCCATTTCTATTTGGGATACCCTTCGCTTTGGTACCCGCACACGCCGGCGGAAGACTTCTTTGATGCAGAGATTACAGTGAAAGCGCCTCCGGGTTACCGGGCTTTCGCCGACGGCGCGTTGGTGCGCGAGTCGCTCGAGACGGGGGAGTTTACCTACCGAACGGAGTCGCCGACAGACAAGTTGGGCGTAGGTGTGGGCCGCTTTGCGGTGGACGAGGTCGAATGGCCGCGGCAGGTCGAGGCAGTGGCAGACGACCCTGAGGCGCCTAGGCCGGAGGGGGACGCGCCGGTTAACGTCGGAACCATCGAGGTGTGGCAACCGATCGGCTTCGCCTCGACGGCAGCCGAGGTGGCGTACCATGTTCGTGAGTCGCTCACCTTTTTCGAGGAGCGCCTCGGCTCCTTGCCGTTGTCGACTTTGCGGGTCGTCGAAGTTCCGTTCTTTGTTCCGGCGTCGTTCCCGAGCCTCTCGACCTTGACGTACGGGGGAAACCTGCAGTACCTCGGGCTTTCCGGCGCGGGCGCCCCCGCCATCTTGGCCGTCCACGAGACGGCCCATAAGTGGCTCGGTGGCGTCGCCGGGGTGCCACCGGTCGGCAGTGCATGGTTTGCTGAGGGGTTAGCCGAGTACCTGGGCCACTTGGCTCTCGCGTCTTACATGCCCGAGGAGTGGGCACACCGCACGTTCGCGTCGCGGGTGTACGAGCCCTTTGTCGCATCGCACGGTCGTGGGGCCCCACGCAGGCCGCGGAGCCTCGCCTCGATCGAGGTTTTTGACGAGGACTCGCCGCTCCTCTTTCAAAAAGGGGCCCTCCTCTTCCGTATGCTTCACCGACGCCTCGGTGACGACGTCTTCTTTGACGCAGTGCGCCGCTTCGTAAACGAGCGCCGTGAAGGGCACGGAACGGCGCGCGACTTCGAAGCGATCCTGCGGAGCATGCACGATACTAATGAAGCCCTCGCCCTCGAACAGTTTTTCACCTCGTGGGTCCGGGGTACACGCTCCTTGGATTACGCGTTGCAGGTGAGCCGGACGAATGAAGCACCGGACGACTCTGGAAGGTTTGAGATGGAGATGACCCTGCTCTCCCGCGGTGAGCTCGTCGAGCCCGGCACGGTGGAGGTTGAGTTCCGCTTTCTAAACTCTCAATCTCAATGGGAACGACTCGAGGCGGGAGAGAGCCGCACGTTCACCCTCCCGGAGAAGCCACTCTCCGTCCGACTCGACCCGCATCATTGGCTCGCCGACAGCGATCCCAGCAACAACATTTGGACGCCGTGACGAGACGGTTCGGAGGTGGCGCAGCACGCGCCGCCTCCGAGATGCTTGCCAAAATCTCGTGAGCCCACCTTAAAAACATCAACCAAGACATAACGTTTGTGTATGTTGAGGTTGAATATCGTGAGTCGTTGGCATAAACTAGCGGGTAGAAAGGAGGACCCACTTATGAGCGAACGACGATTGGTCGGAGTCTGCCCTGTGTGCGATGGCGCGTTTCGCGTCTCCAGGCTCACCTGTGAGTCGTGTGGATCGCACCTCGAAGGCAGCTTTCCGCTGAATCGATTTGCGAAACTCTCCGAGGCGCAGCAGCATTTTGTCGAAGTCTTTGTCACCTCCCGTGGCAACATCAAGGAGGTAGAGCGCCTCTTGGGTATCTCGTACCCAACCGTGCGCTCTCGGCTTGACGACGTTATTCAGGCCCTGGGTTACCCGGTTCAACGAGTGAGTGACGGCGGTGTGGACCGAAAGGCGATTTTGGAGGCGCTCGATCGGGGCGAGATTACCTCCGAGGAGGCCTTGAGACGGCTCAAAGGGATTGATGAGGATCACGGGGGAGGAGGAGCGGGCGATGAATGAGGAGCGGGCATTCATTCTAAAGATGGTCGAGGAAGGGAAGATTACGGCCGCCGAGGCGGAGGCGCTCCTTGACGCGTTGGATGACAAACACGACGAGGATGAGCGCCCGGAGGATTCCCGGGAAAGAGGTTCGGCGTCGGGCGATGAGACGGGCAAAGCAGAGGAGGGTGAGCGCAAGGGGAAGCGCGCCAGTCAGGACTTGGCCGGTCAGCTTAGCGAGTCCATCCAGGCGATTCTGCGCAATGTGCCCAACATCACGGAGGACGTACGGGAAGGTTGGAACGAAGTCCGCAAAGATTTGAAGCAATCCCTTCAAGAAGTGAAGGAGGAGATGAAGAAGAAACGACTCGTCGACCTCAGCGGTCTCGGTGATTTGCTGACGCACATGCGCGACGTCGGCTTCGGTCACTCCCATGAGTTTGAAGAGCGAGTGGTGGGCGAGTTCTCCGAGGAGGCCGCGCTGCCCGAGTTCGAGCTGGCCACTAAGAACGGCAGCCTGCTGGTATCAGGATGGGATCAGGCCAGCTACGAAGTGGTCGTACGGAAGAAGGTGTACAGCCGCGACGAAGAGGGCGCCCGCCGCACGGCCGAAAGCGCTGTGGAGATTGAACGTGGGTCGGATCGGCTCAGGATTGACGGCCGCGGCTCCAGCGGCGTCACCGTTTCGATGGAGGTGCGCGTCCCGGCAAAGCGATCCATTGCGTTGGAGGCTACGACGCAGAACGGCTCCGTCACGTTGAAGGAGCTTACGCTAAACCGAGGCCGAGCAACGACGACGAACGGCTCCGTGCACGTGGAGGATGTGCGCGCACGCCGACTCGTGGCGGCGACCGTAAACGGCAAGGTTGAGGGCGAGGCGGTCGACGCTTCGGACTGCGAGGTTCGAACAGTGAACGGATCGATCGCATGGGAAGGGCGCTCTGTCCGTGCGGAGCTCAAGACGGTGAACGGACCGGTGCGTTACGCCCCAGATCTTGTCGACGCGGATGACGGCGCGGGCGAGTCGGTGAACGGGGTGTTTAACGTGAAGAGTGTCAACGGCGGCATTCGCCTCATGGTGCCGCGGAGTGGAAGCGTCGGCATGCGACTCGACGTCAAGGGGCGATCTGTCGAGATTGACGAGGAGAAGACGGGCTTGCACGTCGAATCCCGAGGTGGACGTGCGGCGTCACGCCACGTTACGGCGGCTACGACCGGCTACGAGGGCGCGCATCGTCGCTTTGAGGTGACGGCCAAGACCGTCAATGGCAGCATTCGTATTGAGGAGAGACGTGAACGCGAGCGTCCCTCCGAGCCTGAACGTGCCCCTGAGGGAACCGCTGCCGACGGCGCCGACGCGCCGGACGCGACATGACATGGAGAGGAACGTTGCCGCAATGGGAATGGTGAGTGCAAGACCGACGCTCCGGCCTCAAATGGTGGCCATCGACGTCGACGATACCCTGCTCGAAGAGGATCTGGAGCTGCGTGCCGAGTGCGTGGAGGCGATCGACGCGGCGCGCCGCCAAGGCGTGCGCGTCATCCTGGCCACCGGGCGCATGTTCTCCTCGGTGCGCCCGTACGCTGAGCGACTGGGGCTCGACGACGACTACCTAATCACATACAACGGCGGGCTGATCCGTTCTCTCGCCGGCGAGACGCTGTGGCACAAGCCTGTCCCGGCTTCAGAAGCTGAGCGCCTTATCGAGGTGGCGGAACGCGAGGGGTTTTGCCTCAACTTTTACATCGATGACACGTTGATGGTCGAGAGGATCGATGACGAGCGTGTCCAGTATTATGTCGGGATCGCGGGCGTGGACGCGGTGCAGGTGCCCAGTCTGAGGGCCGCGCTCCGCCAAGGGGAGCCGACCAAATGCCTCTTTGTAGGTGAGGCCGCAGAGGTGCCCAGCCTCATCCAGCGCCTCCGTCCAGAGTTTCCCGAGTTGTATATCTCCGGTTCAAAGCCCCGCTTCATCGAAGTGACACAACAGGGCATTCACAAAGAGGTAGCGCTGGAAGCCGTCGCCGCCGCCTACGGGGTCCCCATGGAGGCCGTGATGGCGATCGGGGACGGCGAGAATGATGCGACGATGATCGGACGCGCTGGGATTGGCGTCGCTGTGGCCAATGCGTCCGAAGGGGCCAAGCGCGTGGCGGACGTCGTGACCAAGTCGACCCGCGGCGCGGGAGTATGCGAGGCGCTGCGGCAATATGTACTGAGGTGATCGTCCCCTTGGATTAGGGGTTCTAGCTGGTAAAAGAGGATTAAAGTAACAAGAGGCAGAGGGCGTGTGTCGGTGAAATGAGCCGGTACACGTCCTCTTTGATTAGGGGACGGTGGCCCGCTGCTCCAGGGCGATGGAACGGCAATTCACGAAAGGAGGTGAACACGTTCCCCATTGTCGGACCGCTTGCACGTCCGGAGCAGTTGGGAGAGTCGACGTCTTAGCAATTATCGCAGCCGGAGTCGGACGCTTGCGACGCATGCATGAGGAAACAAGGCAACTCACGCTACAGCGTCACAAGTTAGGACGACCCCAATCGCAGCACTCATTGCAGCTTTCGACGCACAGTTACGAGATCCAAACACAACACATCACAGCACACAACGTAGCTAGGGGGAACAACACACAATGAAGAAACTCGCTACCGCAGTCTCGCTCGGCCTGGTTCTCTCGTTGGCCGCTCCGGCGTTCGCCGCCGTTGAGTTCGGCGGGAAGTTCGAGAACCAGTTCGAGCTGCACGAAGTCGCAGACAAGTGGCAGATCGATGGAGAGACCGGAATCGACGTTGAGACGAAGGTGACCGGTGAGAACGGCAACACGATCAAGGGCGTTGTTGAGCTCGGATTCGAGTCGGGCTACAACGACAAGGACGAAGTCGACGGGACGCACCTCTTCGACAACCTCCTCGACGGCATTACCCTGCAAAACCTTGCCGTTGAGAAGGCCTGGGTCGAGAGCCAGGGCGCTTACTGGCACGGCGGCCCCGATGTCACCACCAAGATCGGTGACGTCGGTCCCGAGTGGGATCCTGTCGTGGCCCACATGGAGGATATGCGCGGTGTGACGGTCGAGGGTCTTGAGACCGGTCCCGCGATGGCCAAGGCGTTCTACATCTGGGACGGCGCTGATCGTCCGTTCGGCCTCGCTGTCAACGGAACGGTCGAAGGTGTAGACATGAGCGGCATGATCGTGCGCAAAGGGACGGAGAACAACTACGTCTTTGGCGCCGGCACCTCGCTGATCCCCGGCGTCAACGTCGCCGGTAAGGTTGCGCTCGATGGCGCCAACCGTCGTCTCTACAACGTCGAAGCCACCTCTGCGAATCTCGTGGAAGGCGTGACGTTCCGGGCGGGGTACCGCGGCGCGGACGACGCGTTCGCTCCGATGTACACCATCACTCCTGAGGACAAAGACGGTAACGTCGTCGCTCGCGACGACGTGGACAACATCCACTACGACCTGTTGGACGGCTTCACGGTCGGTGTCGAGACGGTGCAAAGCGGCATCAACCTGAGGGCCGACTACGACGATCCCCATGAGCTTGTCAAGCTCGCGGCCTCTACGGATATGCACGGCGTAAACCTCGGCTACGAGGCGAAGCTCCAGCGCGGCGCCGATGCCGAGCACACCGTGAAGGCAAAGACGGTCGTCAACGCGATCCAACAGCTCCAAGGTCTCGGCGTCTCGGCTGAAGTGAAGTTGGTCGGCGACGACATGACCTGGAACACGGAGGCGGAGTACAACGCGCCCAACGGCCTCGAGCTCGGAGCCAAGTACGACTCGGTCGCCGGTCCGTCCGCCTCGGCGGGTGTGACTGTCCGCTTCTAGTCAGTGAGTAGGCAGCAGGCTGCAACAGAACGATGCAGCCTGCTCCTTCGCATTCAGCACAAATCAAAAAGTCGAGGAGAGAAGGGTCGTGTCTCTGGGTTCGCACTACGGGGGAACCAAACAATGCCCAGGGACATCCACCCTTCAAATCCTCACCTCAAAGCTTAGGACTCAAGGAAAAGCCCTGAGCGTAACGCTCAGGGCTTTTCCTGTGGGTTTTTGGCAGGAAAAAGTTCGGTACAGAGGGAGGAGTCTCTCTGGGACCGTCGAAAATCCAAAACGACCAAATTTAAAAGTATTACGGCGCTCCGCCCAATATGCACACGATGTGACAACCGTAAATGGATTTGGTCCAATTGGCGCAATTACGCTTGACGCCGCGTTGCATATCGTGCAAAATGGGCGTGGCGTTCCAAGCACCCAGATCTGAAAAAGACTGGAGGCGTTGGAACGTATGGAGTGCCAAAGTTTGATTAACCAGATGAGTGACCGGAAAGAAAGGAGGTGCCTTCCCCCTAAATGGCCGGTATCACGAGCTCGGGTTAATCAGAGGGGATTGAGCTTGCTAAGAGCTCAAAAGACACATGGAGGAAACTAGGACAGCTCCTTGTGCGTACGAGATCTCAGCAGACTCGCCCCTTGCAGTAAAGCAGCACGTAAATCTGAGGGGGATACACAAATCATGAAAAAAATGAAGCTGGCTCTGATCATGGTGCTTGCCATGTCGCTGGCGATTCCGATGGCGGCGTATGCTGCCGCGGACGTAAGCGTGACCGGAGACCTCACGTTCCGAAGCGCATTCGGTCAAAACGAAGATGAAGACTGGGCGTTAATGGGGAACTGGCGTACCCGCGCAAACTTGGATCTGCGCGCTGGCAACGACACCGTGAGCGCATACGCGCGGTACCGTCTGCGTCATGCTAACTTCCTCAACTTTGGGGAGAACAACTTCGGCACCAACGACGCCTTCATGGATCTCCTCGACGCGTACGTTGACGTGCAGGGTCCGGTCCTTTCCGGCGTTTCTGAGTCGACACTCCGGATTGGGCGCTTCGATGACGAGATCAACTCCTGGATCGGTGACCTCGGTCGCCGTGAGGCTGCCCGGGCACAGTTTGATCTCGGACCTGCGTCTGTCCATGCCTACCACGGTTGGTTGAATGCGGACCAGAGGTTGATGGGAATCTCCGCCAGCGCAACGGTTGACATCGTTGAGCTCAGCGGCGCCTACCTCGCCTTCCGTGACAATGATCCCGCGGCGATCGCGGCCGGTCAAGACGCGAACGCAGACTACGCGGTTGCGGCTACCGTCACTCCGTCAGAGGGTGTCTCTGTCACGGCTGAGTATGCGAACAATGGTGAGCGCAAACAGACCAACGGCACGGTCTGGGGCGACTCGGCCGGCGCCTGGAAGATCAGCGGTGAGTTGGCGACGATTGACAACTTGACGTTGCGTGCCTCCACATGGTCCACCGATGACGACTTCCGTCCGGTGTACCGGAAGTACGCTGTTAAGGAGTCCCTCCTGATGGATCGTCGCTGGACAGACGACGCCAGCCGCGGCGGCGCCGACTGGGGCGACTTCTACATGGCGACCGGCTTCTCGGTTGGCGCCAGCACGGTACAGGGCGGTCTCCCGATTGATGTCGATTTCCGCTCTGGTACCATCTTCGAGGACAATTTGCCTGTGCAGCTTGAGCTCGGCAACCCCGCCCTTGGCGCCCCTGCTAAGGTGAGCCTCGGAGCTCCCGAGTACGCAAGCTATTACGGCAAGGCGATGAATGTGCTCGGTGTCGGCACGACCATCTCTGAGATCGACCTTGGTCTGACTTACACGAGCATTGAGGATCACGATGCGGTCACCGACTTGTCGGCCAGCCGTGTCCTTCCTGTGGCTGCGCTTGGCGGCGACGTGACGCTCAAAGGGAATGTCCGCCTCCAAGGCGACGACACCAACTTCGGCGCCGACGCCACCTGGGCAGCTCCGAATGGTCTGACGCTCGGTCTCCACTATGCAAACTACGACCGAGTCCTTGACTGGGGTCACAACAACAGCGAAGATAACCTCAGCGAGGGAGTTAACCTCGGAGTTCCTGGCGAAGCTGACGGCTTTGGCGTCACCGCCGGTTACCAGCTCAACTTCTAATCACAACGTGAGGCCGGTGTAGGGCCGGCACCACGTGGATCATGACAGAGGGTCGGAGTGAGGGCTTACCTCGCTTCGACCCTCTGTCGCGTCTTGGCACCTTTTGAGATTGGCAAACTTGGACTACCCTGATTTTGCGAATCGGTGTATACTATGCCCAGGTGTCCAGGGATAGAACCCTCGTTTCGTGAAAAACTCGAAAGCTTTCCCATCAGATGTTGGCGCGTCCATCTCTCCCAGTTAATTTTCTTCCCTGTGATCGATATCTTCGACACCCTGAGAAGGATTCGGAAAAGCGAGTGTGGAATTATCGAGGAAGCCTGGAATAGGCCTGCTTTTCCGTTTCTAATCTGTAACAGGATCTTGCTGGTTTGAATTTACTAGGAAGTAAGGAGGAGATGATTCGTGGCCGGGGTTACCCTGCAAAACGTCACGAAACGTTACGGCAACATCGTCGCCGTTAGCGAAGCGAATCTCGAGATTCGTGACAAAGAGTTTATGGTGTTCGTCGGACCCTCGGGGTGCGGTAAATCGACGACACTGCGTATGGTCGCTGGTTTGGAAGAGATCTCTGGTGGTAGCATATATATTGGGGATGTGCTGGTCAACGACATTCCCCCAAAAGACCGCGACATCGCGATGGTCTTCCAAAACTACGCGTTGTACCCCCACATGGATGTCTACAACAACATGGCCTTCGGCCTCAAGCTGCGCAAGTTCCCTCGCCCTGAGATCGATCGACGGGTGAAGGAAGCTGCGAAGATGCTCGGCATCGAAAACCTGCTTGACCGCAAGCCTAAGGCTCTCTCCGGTGGTCAGCGTCAGCGTGTCGCCGTCGGGCGAGCGATCGTGCGTGAGCCTAAGGTCTTCTTGATGGATGAGCCCCTCTCCAACTTGGACGCCAAGTTGCGAGTGCAGATGCGTGCCGAGCTCTCCAAGCTGCACGCCCGTCTGCAGACGACGGCCATCTACGTGACGCACGACCAGACCGAAGCCATGACGATGGGCGATCGGATCGTCGTTATGAAAGACGGCTTCATTCAGCAGGTTGGAGCTCCGCTTGAGATCTACGACAATCCGGTCAACGTCTTCGTTGCCGGCTTTATCGGTAGCCCTCCGATGAACTTTATGACGATGGTTCTCAAGAAAGAGGGCGACGATTACTTCGTCTCCGACGAATCCGTTAAGCTCAAGATCGATCCCAACCGCGCCCGTCAGATCAAGAACCTTGGCGCGTACGTCGACAAAGAGGTTATCTTCGGGATTCGTCCTGAGGCTGTCCACGATGGTAAGGAGAGTGCCGGCAGCTCTGACGACACCTTCCCGACTATGGTCGACGTTACGGAGCCGATGGGCGCCGAAGTGGTCGTCTACTTCTCCAAAGGCGAGAATCAGTTCATCGGTCGACTGGATCCTCACAGCGATGTGACGGATGGCGAGGAGCACCTGGTTCGCTTTGATATGAGTAAGGTGCACATCTTCGACAAAGAGACCGAGATGGTCGTCGAGTAAGTCGCTCGGGCAAAAGACGTTTTTATGCACAGGCATTGAGAAACGGCCTCTCCGAAGGGGAGGCCGTTCTCGCGTCCAAAGAAGCGACGATGAGTCGATAGGAGTGTTGGATCGACTCCACGGTCGGTCCGGACGACGCTTGTCGTAGCGCATACGATAGGGAAGTAACGATGGTGAAGGGGTGTGGAAGATTGTCGGTCCCACAGGATTGGGTGTTGGATAACAGGAGCGCCATTCAAAAGGTTGACCCGGACGGAATGACCAGCCTGGTGGAGCGAGTGCCGGACCAGTGGCGAGACGCTGAGCGAATCGCCCGCGCGGCAGACCTGAGTGGCTTAGGAGCGCCTCAGAGTGTCGTCGTCCTCGGAATGGGGGGCTCCGCCATCGGGGGCGACATGGTCCGGGCCCTTCTCGAACCGAACGCAGATGTGCCTATCCTTGTCAATCGGGATTATGTTGTTCCGGCGCACGTTGGAGCTGAGACATTGGTGGTCGCTTCGAGTTACTCCGGCAACACCGAAGAGACCCTTGAGGCGCTCGACGCAGCACGGGCGCGAGGCGCCCAAGTGGCTGCGGTCACGTCGGGAGGTCAGCTCGAAGCGTTGGCAGGCGAACACGGGTGGCCGCTCATCAAAATACCCGGAGGCATGTCCCCGAGGGCGGCTTTGGCCTATTCGTTTGTCCCGTTGCTGGTCCTCATGGAGCAAGCCGGGGTTTCGTCGCCTGTCACCGGCGCGTTAGCGGAAGCCGCTGAGGTGCTTGAGCGCCAGCGTGAACGGTTTGGCCCGGACGTTGCTGCGGAGAAGAATCCTGCCAAACAACTGGCGCTCTCCTTAAAGGGCAAGTTGCCGCTCATCTACGGATCACGGGGTTGGAAAGGCACGGTTGCATACCGCTGGAAGTGCCAAATCAATGAGAACGCGAAGGCGCCTGCGGTGTGGAATGTCTTCCCGGAGCTCAATCACAATGAGACGGTCGGCTGGGAGTCGCCCCGTGAGGTGACTAATCAGATGGAGCTCGTGCTCCTCAGGGATCAGCGAGACGATCGCCGAACGCAGGCTCGGATCGAGACCACGCGTGAGATCATGGAGGAGTCGATAAGCGGGGTGACAGAGTTATGGGCCGAAGGAGAGTCCGATGTCGCGCGACTCTTCTCCCTGATATACCCCGGTGATTGGGTGAGCCTCTACCTGGCGTTGCTCTATGGAAATGATCCAACGCCAATCCAGATGATTGACCTTCTCAAGAGTCGACTCGCTGCCGTCGAGTCGTGAGGGTGTGGACAGTTGCGCCGTGGGTCGACGTTTATAACTCTCTCTCATTGATTGGTTCGGACGCCGTTTTTGGGGGATGGGACGAGGTCTTGCCGAATCTGAGCTGCCACGCTTAGGAGATAGTTAGCCCGGGCCCACGCCTCCGCGTCGTCCAAATCTCCGTCGAGGCCAACGCTAATCTCGATGGGGTCGCCGCTAGAGCGTTCCTCCTGCCGGCGGGCGAGGACCCAGCGGCTCATGTCGGAGATTGAGGCGATCTGAGCGGCCAGCGCAGCTACACGGGTAGCGAGCCGCCGACTCGAGGGTGCGTCTCCCAACGCGGCGTACAGTGTCGACACGTCGCGCAGGAGGAGCAACGCGTCGTGGCTCGGCGGTCCACCGCAGCGGTTGAGTGCGGCAAGTCCTCTCTCCCAATGGTGGATCGCCATGCGACGGTTGCCCCGATGAAACCAGGCGCTCCCCCAAAGGTAGTGTTGCGAGACGCTGTGGGGCCCCGGAAGGGCCCCGCTTTTCATGTGGAGACTCTGGATACGTTCACACGCATCGGCGACACTTTGCCAGGCCTTTCGCCTTGCGGATAGGCGCGCTTCGAGGAGGAGCGCTTCGACGTAATCTCGATGAGTGAACGCGTCGCGTAGCTCTAGAGCTTGGGTCAGCATCCGCTCGGCCGCGGCGTACTCTTTGAGGAAATAGTATGCGGATGCTGCTTTGATGTGGAGGGCCGGCGGCGAACTGGCGCTCTCGAGGAGCCACGCGCACGAAACATCGAGTCGGTCGGCAAGGAGTCGGAGCGCGCGTAGCGAAGGATTCACCGTGCCGCGCTCTAGTTGACTGATGTAACTCTTTGAGAAGTTGCCGTCGGCGAGCTGCTCTTGCGTCAAGCCGCGCGCAAGGCGGCACTGTCGAATCTTATGGCCGATGCTGCGGGCCCAGGCGGACATTTCAGACATTTCGGGTCCCCTCCGTAGCGTGATACACGTTCCCTAGGGCATGGTCGTGCGCAGTACAGGAAACAGGCGTTCGCTACAGAAAAAGTGTAACACATTCTTCCTGGTATTGACAACCCTGGAAATCGCGTTGACATGCCATGTGCACGTCGTTATAATCAATCTGGAATTTTGCATGCTGGAATAGAGAGGCTGGTCTCTTACGGTGTCTGATGCGTCGAAGATCTGGGTCGCCCTGCCGGACAAGCTCCTAGAACAGTTGGACAACGTCGCGCAAGTCTCCGGCTTAAGTCGCAATGACGTGCTCAGGCGAGCCGTCGAAGTGTACGTCGATCGCTCTGTCCAATCCGATATGTGTGAATTGATGGCCCAAGGCTATAGGGAGATGGCCACGTTAAACCTCGCGTTGGCCGTCGACGATGAGGAGAGCCTGGGCGACTGGCCAGAGTACGGCGCCAATCTCCCGGAGGCAAACTCGCGTGGAGGTTTCTAGGGGCGATATTTTCTTCGCTAACCTCAATCCAGTGGTCGGGTCGGAGCAGGGGGGTACACGGCCGGTTCTCGTCTTGCAAAATGACATCGGAAACAAATACTCTCCAACGACGATCGTGGCCGCTGTTACATCCCGCATCAAGAAGGCCAAACTCCCCACTCACGTCGAACTCCCCAAAGAGCGTTCCAACCTTGATCGCGATTCGGTCATCCTCCTTGAGCAGCTGCGCACGATTGATCGCAGGCGGCTCAAAGAGAGGGTTGCCCATCTCGATTCCGAGTGCATGCGTCAAGTCGATACAGCGCTCGAGATCAGTCTCGGCCTGGTCGAACTGTAGTCGTGCCGTCTCCGGATCACACTCGGTTGGTAAGTTCTTTCGCGTGGCACCAATGGCGCGACAGGTTCGTAACATAGGTACATCGGAGTGCCTCGATGATCGAGGCGTATCACGGTACCGATTGGGGTGAACCCCTTGTGAAGCCAAGGATTGGGATCACATCCGCCTTCTCCGAATCCGAGCAAGGATATTATTTGAAACGTCAGTATGTGGAAGCGGTCACCCGTGCAGGCGGTCTGCCGCTCTTGTTGCCTACCACGCCGGACGTAGCGATTGACGAGCTTGCTCAATCGATCGATGGAATCCTCCTCTCCGGAGGAGGCGACATCGACCCACACTGGTTTGGTGAGGAGCCACACGTTAGAAACGGTAGTATCGATCCTATTGCTGACACCTTTGAGATCCACCTTTGCCGATCGTTCCTCGCCGCCGAGCGCCCCATATTCGGAATATGCAGAGGCGTACAGGTGTTAAATGTTGCGGCGGGAGGAGATATTTACCAAGACCTCGGTGAACAGACCGGGAGCACGCTACAACACGCGCAAAAGGCGCCCGATTGGCATGCGACGCACCAGGTGACAGTGAATGAGAAGTCGTCATTAGCGCGCATTTTAGGGACGACAAGGATGCGTGTAAATAGTTTTCATCATCAAGGGATAAGAACGATCGCTCCGCACTTCCGAGTGGCCGCCAAAGCAGGAGATGGACTCGTTGAGGCGATTGAGAAGCCGGGTGTGCCATTCACGCTCGGAGTGCAGTGGCACCCCGAGCGCACGTTCACAAAGAGTCCCCCGGAGTTAGCTCTCTTTCAAGCCTTTGTCCAGGCATGTTCGGATGTGACTCGCACGAAATAAGAGGTACCCAAGTTATGGAGACGATACGAGTTTTGGTGAACCGGGGGGCGCTCGTCGAGAGCGAGCACCGGGTCCATGCGGTCATCACCGACGCGGACGGCAAAGTGTTAGCCAGCGCGGGGGATCCCGAGCGAGTAACGTTTTGGCGCTCCGCGGCAAAGCCGTTGCAGGCGCTACCGTTCGTTGCGGCGGACGGAGCCCCCACCTTTGGATTGGAGTCGGCAGACATTGCGGTGATGTGCGCGTCACACCTCGGCGAACCCGCGCATGTCCGCCAAGTGCGCCACATCCTCGCTGCAGCAGACCTCAGCGAAGAGGAGTTGCTCTGCGGGGCCCATCCACCCCTTCATAAAGAGTCCGCACTCCGGTTGGAGCAGGAGGGGGAGCGCCCCCGCGCCGTCCACAATAACTGCTCAGGGAAGCACGCGGGGATGCTCGCTCATGCTCGCCTTATTGGAACAGCTCGTTCATCGTACCTCGATCCGGGCCATCCGGTTCAGCGTCGCATCCTCGAAGTGGTCAGCGTCTTGACAGGCGTCCCTCAGCCCGAGATCAGCATCGGTGTTGACGGATGTGGTGTCCCAGTCTTTGGATTGCCGCTCTGGACAATGGCCCGGGCGTACGCTCGACTGGCTCAACCGGAGCGTTTGGACGCGAGTGCCTCACTCTCGTTCGCCTCGGGGATCGGCAACGCCGCGCGCCGTGTCGGTGAAGCGATGCAACGCCATCCGCACCTCATTGCAGGGACCGACTCCTTTAACACCGAGGTGCAAGAGGCCCTGGCATCCGAAGTGGTCGTCAAGGGCGGGGCGGAAGGGGTGTACTCACTCGGCCATCACAGCGGATGGGGCGTGCTAGTCAAAGTGGAGGACGGCGCCGCCCGGGCATCCGAGCCCGCCCTCGCTGAGCTCCTCGGTGTCCTTGGTCTTTTGGCGGAGGACGACGAGCGGTGGGAGAAGCGTCGCAGACCCATCCTGACCAATCATGCGGGCCGCCGCGTAGGGGCGATAGAAGTCCAACTACCGGCAGCCTTTCGTAAGGAATTGGAGCGTGTTCGAGAGGAGTTCTTGCGTGGCTGAACTCCTCCAACTCATCTCCGATTGGATTGTCGCCTTCTTACAACAGGTAGGACTGTGGGGCGTCTTTCTCGCCCTATTGATTGAGAGTGCCTGCATTCCTATCACGAGTGAAGTCTTCCTGCTCTTCGGGGGATTTTTGGTGGCCAAAGGTGAATTCGGTCTACTCGCCGCCAGTTTGGCCGGGACGGCCGGATTTGTCGTCGGATCTTTGCTCCCGTATTACCTTGGTCGACGGCATGGAGCGACGATCCTGGGGAAGGGGGGCCGCTTCTTTTTTGCTTCGGAGAACGAGCTGGATCGTGTCGAAGCGTGGTTTGCCCGCCACGGGAGCAGGGCGGTCCTCATTGGGCGGTTCATCCCACTCGTTCGAGACTTTATTTCGTTGCCGGCCGGACACTCCGGTATGCCCCTGGGTAAGTTTGTGCTCTACACGGCCCTCGGCACGTTCCCGTGGATCTTTGGGATCACGTACGCAGGCTTGCTCCTCGAGTCAGAATGGAGTAAAATTCTGAACGTGATCGCTCAAGGAAACCGTATCATTCTATCACTCATCATCTTTCTACTCGTCGTACTACTTGTCCGGAGATTTCGACATCAGCGCAGTTCGACGTGACATAAATCGAAGCTTTTCCATGGGAACCAAAAATAATCAACAAATTTTAGAGGACCCCCTTTTTCTTTCCCGAAGCAAACTTCTCGTGCGCGAAGCGCGGTCGCACACATGTTGCCGGGTGCATGACGTGTTTGGGGAGACCCTAGAGGTCAAGTAGGAGTTTGAAAGGGAGTGCACGTACGTTGGCGGCATGTCGACTGATGATTGTCGACGACGACGCAATGATTCGTGACGTCTTGCGTCAACTCGTCGAGTGTTTTTTCGAAGATTTCGAGGTCGTCGCTGAAGCCTCAAATGGGGTCGAAGCCGTGCAGAGCGCACATGAAACAACCCCCGACCTCATCATCATGGATGTGCGGATGCCGGTGATGGATGGAATCGAGGCGACACGCCGGATCAAGCAGGATCTCGGGCTACCTTCGGTGGTCATCACCTGCACGAGTTTTGGCTGGCGGGAGATTAAGGAGTCGGCCATGACGGCGGGGGCTCAATACCACATTCGTAAACCCTTTGACATGGAGCAATTGGACCGTGTCTTTCGCGAAGCCGCGGCCATCGCGCTTCATTCGTTCGTCCCCCGGGCGGTTGGTGTGTAATCCGTCACGGGTTCAATAAGGTCACAGTTGAAATAAGGTCACAGTTGAGTGGAGAGAGTAGAGGAGGCCCGTCGTGCTGGAAGAGACGGCCTCCTCTTTTGTGTGTCGGGAGGGATGGATTTGCCCCTCGCCGAATGGAAATAGCACCGTTTACGATTTTGTAAGTACATGGGTCGAAGGCTCGTGTGCAAGACTGTGGACATAAAGTCGGCAACGTGTTTAGGGACGGGGCGTGACGGGTGACGATGGTGGTTGAGGTGAGGGCCGAATCGCCCGAGGAGACGAAAGCGCTGGGTGAGACCTTTGGTGCGCTCCTCGTGGCTGGTGATTTTGTCGCTCTCATGGGGGACCTGGGAGCAGGGAAGACACTCTTTACCAAAGGAGTCGCCACTGCGCTCGGCTGTGAACCTGACGATGTCGCGAGCCCCACGTTCACCCTAGTGAGAGAGTACCACGGCCGGGTCACCCTCTACCACCTCGATATTTACCGCCTCGAGGACCCCGAAGACGAGTTGATCGACATCGGGTACGAGGAGTTCTTCGAACCGGATGACGGGATCACGGTGGTCGAGTGGGCCCAGGGGGCAAAGAGCCTGCTCCCCAGGCGCCGCTGGGATGTGCGGCTGGTTAAAGCGGACCAGGCGCGCCGCATTGAGGTGTCGGCCGTCGGGATCGCACGTGAGAGGATCGAGAGGATGCGAGAAACGTTGGGCCGGAAGGGTCGCTCGCAGCCGGCGACACCCGGTGATGCGTTGTGAGAGTGATTGGTATTGATACGGCTTCCCGCGTCGGGGGCGTGGCTCTGGTTGAGGACGACCGCTTCTTGGGCGCCGAAGTGTTTGGCGTCGAGGCAAGCCACAGCGAGCATCTGCTCCCAGCGTTGGAGAGTCTGATGCAGCGACTAGAGCTGACGTCCGGCTCGGTGCAGGGGATCGCCGTATCCCAGGGGCCCGGCTCGTTCACGGGTTTGCGCATCGGCATGGCTGTCGCCAAGGCACTGGCGTACGCTTGGGGCGTTCCGTTGGTCGGGGTGAGCACGTTGCACTCCACGGCCTGGGCGTATCGCGGGGTCGACGCCGTGATTTGCGCGACGCTTGATGCCCGGCGGGAGAGCGTCTACCTCGGTTTGTATGATGGGCTGCGGTTACGGTCTGATCCGCTGGCGCCTGAGGCGCTCCTTGCAGACGAAGCCCGCATTGAAATACGCGACGTCAGTGAACGACTTGCACACTTCATCGATCAGGGTCGCTCCGTGATTTTAGTCGGTGACGGCTCTTGCGGCATCTATGAAGCTCTCCTTAAAGAGCGTGGGTTACACGGCGTTGAAGAGCGGTTGGTATGGGCCCCCTTGGACGCAGAGCCGGTCCGGCCGACCCACATCGCCCACCTCGGTGCTACGTCGATTCGACACGGATTACGAGACGATCCCTACAGTTTGATCCCCAATTATCTGCGCCGTTCGGAGGCGGAACGTCGATGGAGACGGAGACAGTCGTAATTGACCCCATGCGCCTGCGCGACCTTGGGGAGATCTTAAAGATTGAGAAGTTGTGTTTTCCGACCCCTTGGTCGAAACACGCCTTTTTGTCGGAGTTACTCGACAACGACCGCGCCTATTACCTGGTGGCGAAGGTCGATGCGCGACCGGTGGGTTACATCGGAGTCTGGCTCATCGCAGGAGAAGGGCACATCACCAATGTGGCGGTTCACCCCGATTTTCGGCAGCGCGGCATTGGGCGGTGCCTTTTGGAGGCCGTCGAAGTGCTTGCTATGGCCAGGGGACACCGACGCATGACATTAGAGGTGCGCGTGAGCAACGAGAACGCGCATCGACTCTACTGCAAGCTAGGGTACGTTGACGCTGGCATCCGCAAGGGGTACTACCGGGACAACAACGAAGACGCCATTGTCATGTGGAAGGATATTGTCGGCGAAGAAGGTCGCGCCTGGTGAGTCTCTGCCTTGCGATTGAGACCAGTTGTGACGAGACGGCTGCCGCCGTCGTTCAGAACGGCCGGACGATCCGTTCCAACGTGGTGGCGTCCCAGGTTGCGCTCCACCAAGTGTACGGCGGGGTGGTACCGGAGATTGCATCTCGTCGCCACATCGAGTTGATTCTCCCCGTCGTCGATCAGGCGCTGCAAGAGGCTGGCGTCCCCTCGAGCGCACTCGCCTGTGTCGCCGCGACGCACGGTCCCGGATTGGTGGGCAGTCTCTTGGTTGGTCTCATGACGGCTAAGGCGCTTGCGTATGCCTACCGGCTCCCCTTTATTGGCGTGAATCACATCGAGGGGCACATCTACGCCAACTTCTTAGAACACCCCGACCTTGAGCCGCCGGCCGTCTGCTTGACGGTGTCGGGAGGCCACACCGAATTGTTTCATCTAGAAGGGTACAACCGGTATCACAGGTTGGGTCGGACGCTCGATGACGCTGCGGGAGAGTGCCTCGATAAGGTGGGGCGGGTCCTGGGGCTTGAGTACCCTGCAGGCCCCGAGATCGACCGGCTGGCCCGAGAGGGTGATCCGAGCGCCTATGCGCTTCCACGAGCGTTGGGGGCGGACACGTTTGACTTTAGCTTTAGCGGCTTGAAGACGGCGGCGATCAACACGATTCACCGGGCCAAACAGCGGGGCGAGGCCGTGCAGGTGGCCGATTTCGCTGCGAGCTTGTTGGAGGCCGTTGTGGACGTCCTTGCCGACCGGGCGCTGCGCGCCGTCGAGAAGACCGGCGTGCAGCGCCTTATGCTCTCAGGCGGCGTGGCCGCCAACCGTCGACTGCGATCCCGCTTGGAGGAACTGTGCCGAGAGAAGGGCGTCTCCTTGTACGCCCCGAGCCTTGCGCTGTGTACCGACAACGCCGCCATGATTGCCTGCGCAGGGCACTACCGCTTTGTGAGCGGCGAGCGCTCGCCCCTCTCCCTTAACGCAATCCCGAGTTTAAGGCTGTGAGTCGTTCACCCTGTGGGTACGGTGAGCGGGCTCGCTGAACGCACTCGCAGTGCACTCGGCCAGCGCACTCGCTAACCCAACCACCTCACCTTGTACTCTTCTTCGGGGAGTGGGAAGCGCTCGTCAATCTGCCGGACTTCGTCTGGAGTCAATTGGATGTCAGCGGCAGCTGCATTCTCGCGGACGTGCTCAAGGCTTGACGCTTTGGGAATGGCCACCACGCCGGCGCGGGATACGACCCAACTTAGAGCGATCTGCTGCGCCGTGGCGTTGTAACGCCCGGCGATTTCGTCGAGAAGCTGCCTTTCGGGTGATCCCGGCTCGGGGAAGTCGCCGTGCCCCAGCGGCGAGTAAGCCATCACTGTTACGCGGCTTTGTTGCGTGTAGGGCAGGATCTCCTTCTCGATCACGCGGCGCCTGAGGTGAAAGGGGAGTTGGTTGGCCGTTAGCGGCGTGTCGCCGAGCGCTTCCTGCGCCTGTTGCATTAATTCAACCGAAAAGTTGCTTACGCCGACGGAGCGGATGAGCCCATCAGCGATGAGCGTGCGCATCGCGCGCATGGTCTCCTCGACCGGAGCCTTCGACGAGGGCCAGTGGAGGAGGTAGAGGTCGATGTATTCCCGATTGAGCCGGGCCAAACTCCCTTGGGCTGCCCGCAGGGTGTCGTCGTAGGAAGCGTTCGTCGGCCATACTTTTGAAACGACAAACACATCGTCACGGCAGTCCGCAATCGCGTCAGCCACCACTCGCTCGGCTCCACCGTCGGCGTACATCTCTGCGGTGTCGATCAGCGTCATCCCGGCCTCAATGCCGGTGCGGATTGCGTCGATCTCTTGGCGCCGACGTGTCGAATCCTCGCCCATCTTCCAGGTGCCCTGTCCAATGATGCTCGCTCGGTTTCCGGTCGATCCCATCTCTATGTATCGCATTAATCATCGCCTCCGTTCGTGAGTCTGCCGTATCCAAGGTGCACGCCGTCCATCGTTTACGAGTCCTGCCGCACCCACACGAACCGGGGGAGCAGATCCACCGTAAAGAGTCGGGCCGCCTCTTGAATCGCTGCGCTGCGGGTGCTTGGGACGTCGGCGCGATCCGTCCCCGGGATGAGTGAGTAAGGGGGCGGCTCGTTCGCGTTCCAGTTGAGGTAGAGCGTGCGGTTGGTCGTCTCTCGGCCTTCGACCGTATTGAACCACAGCACCTCTCCGGAGCGACTCTCGATGACGCGGGCCTGAAAGTTGCCGATCACGCTCGTCATGTGCGTGACGTTCCAGTAGGGCGTGGCGTTTTGCGCCCCACAGTTGGTGCAACGGGGCGTGGAGAGGCGCGTGTCCTCAAAGAAATACGTCGCAGAACCGGCAATGAGGGCGTCGACCCCCAGGTCGCGGCCAAGACGTCGGGCTACACTCGGGTCGCCTAAGTCGTCGAGTGTAGCGCCCAGACGAGAGAGGGCCGCACGTGCGACCGATTCGTCGATGATGGTGTACCGTTCGGAGTTCCGCAAGATGTTTACCACTTGGGCCGCAAACTCTCGCGCGAGTCCTGGATCGATGGTTAGGTTGTCGACCCCTACGACGGCGATACGATGGATGCCTTCCATCGGCGCCTCTGGAGGCAGTGAGACACGCTGCATATTGTGGGAGCAGCCTGCCACCGCCAACGCAATAAGTAAAATCGAGACGACGCGTGGTAACGATGTCATGAGCCGTGCACCTCCGGAGGATTGTTTCGCCAAGGAGTGACGTCCGCCTTGCTATTTAGATCCCTGCAGATCGCGATTTAACGTTATTTTTGCGACCGGTCTCACAGGCATTCGCGGTTGACGGAAGGAAGTGTGTACTCCGATGGGCGTGCTAACACTCTTGCGAGTAGGAGTGATTGGGTCCAGTGAATGAGCGCAGGTTGACACACATCGACGAGCGTGGAGACGCACGCATGGTCGACATTTCCGCGAAGAGTTCCAGCGCCCGGATCGCCGTCGCCCGTGGCGAGGTGCGCATGGAGCGCGCCACCCTGGCGTTAATCGAAGAGGGCGATCTGCCCAAAGGCGACGTCTTTACCGTCGCCCGCATCGCCGGAATCATGGCAGCGAAACGGACGGCAGAGAGTATTCCCATGTGTCACCCGGTGCCTGTGACGGGGATCGATGTACGCCTCTGGTCAGATTTTGACGCGTCGGTCGTTCGGATTGAGGCCACCGTCAAGACACACGCCGCAACGGGTGTGGAGATGGAGGCGCTCGCGGCGGTGACCACCGCGGCCTTGACCGTGTACGACATGTGCAAGGCGGCAGAGAAAGGGATGACCATTGAGGGCGTACGGCTCGTGAAGAAGAGCGGCGGCGTGCGGGGGGAGTATCTCCGTCCGGACGAATCTGACATATCTGCCCTTCGCGACGGCGAGACTAACGAATGATGCCAACGATTGACGAACCGGCCCAGGCGCGCGCAAAAAACCCCAATAAACGGTTGCATTTGCGGAAAGCCTTGGCTATTATATTGTATTGAAGTTAGCACTCAAGTGGCGCGAGTGCTAACAACGCGTAAGAGACGCCTGTGACCCAGGCAAACATAGCAGGCTCGCGGATAAGTACCCTGCAAGCGCCAATTATTGTTGGTAAGGAGGGATAACGATGCAGCTGAAGCCGCTATCGGACCGAGTCGTCGTTGAGGCGATCGAGCAGGAGGAGAAGACCCAAAGCGGCATCTACCTCCCGGACACTGCTCAGGAGAAGCCGCAGCACGGCAAGGTGATCGCCGTAGGCGCCGGTCGCACCGCGTCCAACGGTGAGAGGATTCCCATGAGCGTCAGCGAGGGTGATCGAGTGCTCTTTGCGAAATACGCCGGGACTGAAGTGAAGGTGAACGGCTCCGAGTACTTGGTTATGAGCGAAAACGACATCCTCGCCATCGTGGAGGAGTAATTTCGAGGAGTTTTGAACACGATTTCGCTTGGGAGCTTAACTTTTAGGCGTCGATGAAATCTTTGGAAGCAAGGATGGTGACGAGACAAGATGGGTAAGGAGATTACTTTTCGCGAAGAGGCCCGGCGGGCCTTGGAGCGGGGTGTCAATACGCTTGCGAACGCAGTGAAAGTCACCCTGGGCCCTAAGGGACGCAACGTCGTCCTCGAGAAGAAGTACGGTTCGCCGACCATCACCAACGACGGTGTGACCATCGCCAAGGAGATCGAACTCGAGGATTCCTTTGAGAATCTGGGCGCTCAATTGGTCAAGGAAGTCGCGACCAAGACCAACGACGTGGCCGGTGACGGTACCACCACGGCTACGGTGCTGGCTCAAGCCCTGATCCGAGAGGGTCTCAAAAACGTGGCGGCAGGCGCCAGCCCGCTCGGTCTGAAGCGAGGCATGGACAAGGCCGTTGCGGCAGCCGTCGACGAGCTACAAAAGATGAGCAAACCTGTCGAGACCAAAGAATCGATCGCACAGGTGGCCGCTATCTCCGCAGCAGACCAGCAAATCGGTCAGCTGATCGCCGAAGCGATGGAGAAGGTCGGCAAAGATGGCGTCATCACGGTCGAAGAGTCCAACACCATGGGCACCTCCGTCGAAGTTGTCGAGGGTATGCAGTTTGACCGCGGCTACCTCTCGCCGTACATGGTGACCGACTCCGAGGCCATGGAGGCCGTCCTCGACGATCCTTATATTCTTATCACTGATAAAAAGATTGGCGCCGTCGGCGACTTGGTCCCCGTCCTTGAGCGTGTCATGCAGGCCGGCAAGCCCGTGCTGATCATCGCTGAGGACGTCGAGGGCGAGGCACTGGCCACGCTCGTCGTCAACAAGATTCGCGGCACGCTCGACGTGGTCGCGGTCAAGGCGCCCGGATTCGGCGATCGCCGCAAGGCCATGTTGAGCGACATCGCGGTCGTCACCGGTGGTCAGGTGATCTCCGAAGAGGTCGGTCTCAAGCTGGAGAACGTATCACTCGAGATGATGGGCACGGCCCGTCAGGTGCGTGTCACCAAAGAAGAGACGACCATCGTCGACGGCAAGGGAAGCGCGGCCGACATCGAGGGGCGTGTCCAACAGATTCGCCGCGAGATCGACGAGACCGACTCCGATTACGATCGGGAGAAGCTGCAAGAGCGCCTGGCCAAGTTGGCCGGAGGCGTTGCGGTGATCAACGTCGGCGCCGCTACGGAGACGGAGCTGAAGGAGCGCAAGCACCGCATTGAGGATGCGCTCTCTGCGACGCGTGCGGCTGTCGAAGAGGGGATTGTGCCCGGCGGTGGCACGGCGTTGATCCAAGCCGCTGCGGCCGTGGGCTCTTTGGACTTGGAAGGCGACGAGAAGACGGGGGCGTCCATCGTACTCCGGTCGCTTGAAGAGCCCGTAAAGGTGATCGCGTACAACGCCGGCGCCGAAGGCGCGGTCGTCGCCCAGCGTGTCAAAGACGAGAAGGCTGGCATTGGGTACAATGCCCTCGATGGTGAGTTTGTCGACATGGTGGCCGCAGGGATCATCGACCCGGCCAAGGTGACTCGGAGCGCCCTGCAGAACGCTTCCAGCATCGCCGGCATGATTCTCACCACCGAGACGCTCATCGTCGACGAGCCCGAAGAGGAAGAAGAGGCGCCCGCCGGACCTCCGGGAGGAATGGGCGGCATGGGCGGCATGGGCGGCATGGGCATGATGTAGTCCGCCGATCCTGTGCTTAGCAAACGCTAGAGCAGTGTCGGATGTACAATACTGCAAAACCCTCGTGTTCCCTATGGATTGGGAGCGCGGGGGTTTTGCGCGTTTAGGCCTCCTTGCGCGCAGCATGATTTTGCCACGTGGAAGTGGAATTCTCGTATGGGGCTCAGGCGGTCACAGTTTTGTCACAAATTTGAAGTATAATGGCGCCAAGTTGGCTTTGCCACGGAATGGGTTGGGAGGTAACCGCTATTACGGGAGCTCGTCGAGGTTGGTCGGTGAAACGGATTCTCGTCATTCTTGTCACCTTATTGGTCGTTGGGTTTGTTGGGGTGCGCGTGGCCGACGTCGTCACCGAGAGTCGCCAACCGGCGACTCGTGCAAGTAGACCAGGTGGTTTTGGCGCGGCTCCGCCACCCAGTGTCACCGTTGAGCCTGCGACACTCGGCACAGTGGAGGAGGTGACCCTCCTCTCAGGCACGGTTGAGCCCCGGTATCAGGTCGAGGCTCTCCCTCGGCGCGGTGGTCGGTTGGCCGCCGTCTACACTGAAGTAGGCGCCCGCGTGCAACGAGGTGAGCGCCTCGGTACGGTGGAACATGCGGAGCTGTTGTTGCAGGAGCAGCAGACGGCCGCGGGACTTACGGTGAGCCGGGCATCGTTGTTGCGGGCAGAGTCCCAGTTGGAGAGGGTGCGTGCCGATTACGAGCGGGTGGAGCGACTGCGGGAGCTAGGTGCCGCCACCGAACAAGAGCTGAAAAACGCCCTCAACCAGTTACGAGAGGCGGAGATACAATTGGACGTCTCCCGCGCTCAGCTCGAGCAGGCTGAGGCCAACTACGAGATGATGCGCCTCCAACTTGGACACGTGCATATCGAAGCGCCGGTGGACGGGGTGGTCATGCACCGCCCATTTGTGGTCGGAGGCCAAGTGAGTACCTCGACGCCCTTCGCCACTATTGCAGGCCTTGATCCGATCGACGTCGTCTTTCATTTCTCTGAGCGCCGTCTCGGAGAGTTGCGAATGGGTCAGCCGTTCGTTGTGACGGCGGACGCTTTTCCCGCCGAGACATTCGCGGGAGAGGTGACAGAGATCGGCGCTGAGATTGATTCCCAGACCCGGACGGTAGCTGTACGCGGACAGGTGCCGAATCCCGACCTGCGCTTGCGACCCGGGATGTTCGCTAGAGTGGAGTTGGTGATCGGACGGGCTGAAGACGTGGTCACGGTGCCGCGCGAAGCCCTGATGATGGATTCTGAGGGCTACTTCCTCGTGGTGGTCGAAGGGGATCGAGCTGTGCACCGGCCGGTTCGCCTCGGGGTGCAAGGGCGTGAGCGCTTGGAGGTCGCAGACGGGGTCGACGTGGGCGACATCGTTATCACCGTTGGTCAGCAGCGATTGCGCGACGGTCAAATCGTTCGACCCGTGGGAGTGGACGGTGAGCCGCTCGCGGTCGAAGGAGGAGCGGGCCGATGAATCTCCCACGCCTTGCCGTCACTCGACCGGTGACGACCACGATGGTCTTTATCGCACTAGCGCTCCTGGGGCTCTTCTCGATGAACCGATTAGCTATTGACCTCATCCCGGAGATCTCGTTCCCGTCGTTGACCATCTCCACTTCGTACAGCGGCGCGGCGCCAGAAGAGATGGAGTCGTTGGTGACCATCCCCATCGAACAGGCCGTGGCGACCCTGAACGGAGTCACGGGAATGCAATCGACCTCGCGTGAGGGAAGCTCCCGCGTGACGCTCAACTTCCGATGGGGAACTGACCTGGATGCGGTGACTAATGAGGTGCGGGCGAGCGTCGATCAGGTGCGCTCGCGACTCCCCTCGGAAGCCTCCGCGCCCCGCGTTTTTCGATTTGATCCCAACCAGTCTCCCATCATGACGATCGGTCTCGGCGGAGCACTGGACCCTGCTGACTTGCGCCGCATTGCACAGGACGAGTTTATCTACCATCTTGAGCGGCTCGACGGCGTTGCATCCGTGACGCTTCAAGGGGGACGGACGCGTGAGGTGCGCGTCGTCCTCGATCCGGTCCGGCTTCAGGGGCACCGCCTCACCATCGATCAGGTGGTACAGGCGATTCGCGCCGAGAATCTCAACGTGCCGGCTGGACGCATTCACATCGGGCAGGCCCAGTTCTCCCTCCGTACTCTCGGTGAACTCGAAGGGACCGAGGCGCTGGCGAATATCCTAGTTGCATCTCGCGCCGGAGTCCATACACGGCTGGGCGACATCGCCGTCATCGACGCCGCGACGGAAGATGACGGGACACGGGTTCGCGTGGACGGTCAACCCGGAGCGGTCCTCTCGGTGCAAAAGCAGTCGGGCGCCAACACGGTTCGCGTCGCTGACGCGGTCCTCAGGACGTTGGACGAACTGCAGCAGCGGCATCCGGAGATCTCCGCCAGGCCGCTCAACGACACCTCTGTCTTTATCCGCAGGGCGGTGAACAACGTCATCACCGCGGGACTCTACGGCGGCGTGTTGGCGGCCCTGATCCTACTGGTTTTCCTGCGCAGTCTGCGTGCAACTTTGATCATCGCCGTCGTCATCCCAGTCGCTATCGTCACGTCGTTTATCCTGATCGAACGCTTTGGAATGACCTTGAACATCATGTCCCTCGGCGGTCTAGCGCTGGGTATCGGCATGTTGCTTGACAACTCGATCATCGTGCTCGAAAACGTGTATCGGCATCGTGCTCTGGGCAAGGAGCCGAATGAGGCCGCTATCGATGGAGCCGCCGAGATGGGGTCGGCGATCATTGCGTCTACCATGACGACGTTGGCCGTCTTCTTGCCTATGCTCTTCATCACCGGCACGAGCGGCATCCTCTTCCGACAGCTATCGATGATGGTCGGCTTCTCTGTCTTGTGCTCACTCTTTGTGGCGCTCACGCTGCTGCCGGTGATGTGCAGTCGCATCCTGCAGGCGGCTGAAAACGGGAAGCCCGGGGTGCTGGGCGCTGTGAATCGGTGGCTGGAGCGGGCCGTGGTCAACCAGGAAGAGATGTACTCCAGGAGTGTATTGCAGCGATTCGTCCGTCGACCGGCCCTGGTCTTGTTTGTCGCTACGGCATTTTTCGCGGGGAGTTTGGCGCTTGTTCCATACTTGGGCACGGAGCTTCTCGCCCAGACGGACGAGGGCGATATCGGAATTTTCATCTCGATGCCACCCGGCACCCAGGTGGATGCGACTGACGCCATGGTGCTGCGAATTGAAGAGATCGTACGGTCCGAGGTGCCGGAGCTGATGGCGATGGACTCCCGGATCGGATCGGGATCGGGGAGCGTCAACGTGACGCTCGTGTCGAGTAGTGAACGGTCGCGCTCCACCCAAGAGGTCGCGACCGATCTGCGGGAGATTATTGCTGAGATTCCTGGGATCACCTCGCGCGTCTCCGTGCGAAGTAATTTTGCCCAACGCCTCAGTTCGGGCAGTTTCGGCGGCGGCGGGGGGGAGCGAATCTCCCTCGGTGTGCAGGGCCAGGATTTGGAACTCATTCGCTCCGTGGCAGACGAGCTCCAGTACGTCATCGGCGAGGTGCCCGGAGTGACCAACGTTTCGGTGAGTCGGGATGAGGCGCAACCGGAATTTGTCGTGCGTGTCGATCGAGACCGAGCGGCTGACTTGGGTTTGTCCACGACGCAGGTGGCCAACGCCGTGCAGACCGCCGTTCAAGGCAGGGTGGCCACGCAGCTGCGCGTTAATGGTAGAGAGCAGAGTGTGCGGGTCGTACTGCAAGGGATGGCCGAAGCCTCCACGGCGGATATCGAGACACTGCCGATCCCAATTGGTGGCGGTGAGTACATCCCGTTGGTCAGCGTCGGCACATTGCTGCAGCAAGACACGCCTGTGGGCATCGACCGCATCGACCAGCAGCGCACCGTTGTATTGCGAGCCAGCCCCGAGGGGAGGGATCTCGGGAGTGTCGTTGCTGATCTGCGTGCGGCCGTGCTCCAGCACCAACTCCCTGAAGGTGTGACGGTCTACTTCGGCGGTGAGTACGAAGAGCAACAGCGAGCCTTTCGGGAGATGCTGACTGTCCTCTTGCTGGCGCTTGCGCTCGTCTACATCGTGATGGCGTCCCAGTTTGAATCACTCTTCGACCCATTGATCGTCATGTTCTCCGTCCCTTTCGCGGTCGTCGGCGTTGTGCTCATCCTCTTCCTGACGGGGACGCCGTTAACCACTCAGGCTTTTATGGGATTGATCATGCTCGGAGGGATCGTGGTCAACAATGCGATCGTACTGGTTACCTATATTAATCTGTTGCGGGAGCAGGGTCACGGACTCGACGAAGCGATCGTTGAGGGGTGCCGCAGCCGACTCCGTCCGATCGTCATGACGGCGGGATCGACGATTCTCGGTCTCGTCCCCTTGGCTCTGGAGTTTGGAGAAGGCTCCGAGGTGCAAGCGCCCCTGGCTCGGGCGGTGATCGGCGGTCTCCTCGTCTCGACCCTGGTTACGCTTGTGCTGATCCCGACGTTGTACCGGTGGGCGCACCGCTGGAGAGCACGACGGAGGGAGAACGTGGCGACGCCGGGAACTGGAGCGCCGATGACGACGCATTTGAGCGCGCTTGTGGTATGCGTATTCGCGGGGTTGGCTCTGAGTGGCGCGGTGCACGCTCAGACACCTGACAAAAGCTCGACCACGCTCACACCGGAAGCAGTTGCCTCGCAGGCGGTCGAACACAATCCCCGCATTGCCAACGCCCGCCGTTCTTTGGCAGTCGCTGAGTCGGAGTTGCGGGAAGCGCAGGCAGCCTATCGGCCACGGCTCGATATTGGAGCGGATTGGAGTAAGGACGAGCCGCTCCCAGGAAGCATTGGATCCCCTCGGCAGAGCACTTCCGTAAGTCTCTCCGTTCGTGAGACCTTCCTAACGGGTCCGTCATTTGGCCGGGCGAACATTGCCCTGGAACGCGCCGAGAGGGACGTGCACATGGCCCGGCTCGAGCTGCAACATGAGGTCGAAGCGCTCACCCTGGATGTCTTAAGCGCGTATGTGAACGTCCTCAAGGCGGAGCGGGCCTTGCAGGTGAGTGAACAGGCCGTGCAGCGGGCCGAGGAGACCTTGCGAGAGATTACGATGCGGGTCGACCTTGGGATGGCGGGGGAGTACGATCTCGTGCAGGCCGAGGCGCAGCATGCGTCGGCGATCTCGGCTGTGCGGAGCGCTCAGCGGCGGCAAGAGATCGCTCGCGTCCGCCTCAATCACCTGACCCGAAACGAGGTCCCCCACACTTTTGAACTCGCCGATCTCTCGTGGTCCGAGGAGACGCGCAGCGAGGCAGAGCAGCTCCTGGTGGATCACCTGAGGCTCTACGACTCCGGGCACTTCCAAGGAAGAGCCCCCGAAGATACGGCAGTCTGGGAGCGCGTCTTCGACCGTCGACTCGACGTGATTCGGGCACAGAATCAACTTGTGGATGCCCAGAACGTCGCAGATTCTCGGTTGAGTGGTCGCAGCCCCACGGTCTCAGTTGGAGGAAGTCTCAACTACCCGGACGCTGAGGCGACGCTTAGTTGGAACAGTCGCGATCGCAACACAGCGCTAACGGTTGAGGGGGACGTGTACCAGAGCGGTCAAGCATCTCCTTCAGGAGGCGGCTCTGCGGGGAACCGACCGAATTGGAGTGTCGGCGTCAGTGTAAGTTGGCCACTATGGGACGGTGGCATCGAAAAAGAGACGGCCTTGCAAGAAGGGCTTCGCATCGAGCAACTGCAAGAGTCCCTCGCAGAGCAGCAACGAAGCGTCGCGATCGAGGTGGTCGACGCACATTACGCCCTGCTTGACGCGGTTGAACGGGTGCGCATCGCTGCGCTCGACATCGACGTGGCCAGCGAACGACTCAGGCAGACGAAGGCGCGGGTGCAGGGGGGCGTGGAGACTCCCAACGCGGCGTTTGATGCGGAGATCGCCCTCTTGCAGGCCGAGCGAGCGTTGAGTGAGGCGACGTGGGATGCTGCGCTCGCTCACGCTCGTTTTCGGCGTGCTGCCGGTCTCGAAGTTTGGCCTGTGAGTCCGTCCGGCTGATCGAGTTCATCGGGCATGGAAATACCGTCGGGCCTAGCGAGTCCGTCGGGGCTAACGAGTCCGTCGGGGCTAGCAATACCACTTAGATCGTCGAGCCCACCAGATTAAACAAGCTACTTAGATCGTCGAGCCTAACGAGCCTAACGAACCCAACGAGCACAACGATCACAACGATCACATCCTATTGGCTGGTATCACCAACGGATTGATAGAGAGGGAGGCAAAGGAATGCAACGAGAGTTTAAGCGTGTTACGACGTGGATGTGCCTCGGTTTAGGGCTAATGGTATGGCTGTTCGTCGGCCCGATAGCGTTCGCGTCCCAGAGCGATGATGACGTGACGTTGAGTTTGGCCGACGCGATTCGGCTTGCCGAAGAGCAGAGTCCGTCGGTCCGCCTTGCGGATATCACGTTGGAGGAGGCTCGCATCGCCTACGAAGAGGCGCGGGTGAATCAGATTCTGCGCCCCTCGGTGATCACCCTGCAACAAGCGGAGAATGCGTGGACTGCAGCACAGCACAACCGAGCTTTGGCACGGCAAGATCTCGTCATGCAGGTGACTCAGGCCTACTACGAAGTGGTTCGTACTGAGATGGCCCTCGAGCTGGCAGAGCGGGCGCTCGCACAGTCCGAGGCTCAGTTGGCTTCGACACGTGTCCGACACGAGCAGGGGATGCTTTCGGACGTCGACTTACTAGCCGCAGAGTCGCAAGTGGCCATTGCGGAACTGGACCTCAACCGCTCCCGCGCAACGCACACGAGCGCGCGGATGGCCCTCAATCGGGTGTTAGGACGTAACTTGGAGTCGTCTTTTGAACTGGTCGACGCGCTCGGGGACGTGCAAACAGCGCAGATCGATTTGGAGAAGGCGGTTGAAACCGCGCTTGAGAACCGCCTGGAGGTTCAGCGGGCGCGCGACACGGCGCGGCTGCGCGAGAAGGAGTTAGAGGTGAGTGACAACCCGTACACGCCTGCCCTGTCGATTGAGAGCGCGCGTTTGGCACTTGAGCGGGCACGGGTCGAATTGCGTGAGCGAGAGATCGACGTGATACTCGAGGTGAGGCAGAATTACCAGGCTGTGATTGAAGCGCAAGCCCGCATTCCGATCCAGGAGTCGAACGTCACCCGCACAAAGGAGAGCCTCCGCATTGCTCAGATCCGCTACGATGCAGGGCTGATCACTTCCATCGACGTGATCGAGGCGCAACGTGCGGCATTTCAGGCTGAGATGCAGGCGATTCAAGCTGTGTTCGACTATCAGATGGCCGTGGCCCGCTTTCATCGGAGTGCTGGGCTGCCTCCGGCGCTCGCGGGGGAATGACACGCGGTTTGATGGTAAGTGCCCGATTTGGAGCGCGCAACGGGACAAAGCACAACTGATGGCGCATGGCGCACTAAGAGAAGAGACACTGGTTGCACCAGACTGCGTCATGGAGCCGAAACTGCGTCAAGACGGTCGAAGAACGGCGTTGATGCCCGCCTGGTGAGGTGCGCTTGCTCGTCTGCGTGGAATGGCACCTCATCAGAGTGGAATGGCACCTCATCAGAGTGGAATGGCACCTCATCAGAGTGGAATGAGACCTCATCAGCGTGGAATGAGACCTCATTAGAGTGGAATGAGACCTCATCAGCGTGGAATGATCCCCCACCCGGAAGTATTGACGGCGGTATTGCCGCTGTTGCAGAGGCGTGTAGCGAATCGGGGTGCAGCGCTTAATCTGTGGCAGGCCTTTTGATTCGGCGCGTTTGCATCAGTCCACGTGAGGTCGCCCTCCAACTCCACCACGGCGCTCTCGACCTCCACCACAGCGCCGAAACGGCGCCGAAACGGCGTCAAAACGGGGTCAAAGCGGGGTCAAAGCGGTCCGAAAACGGCGTTGATGCCATCCTGACGAGGAATGATTGCACACCCGTGTGAAATCACCCCCCACCAGGGAGTAATGACAGCGGTTTGGCCGCTGTTGCAGAGGCGTGTAGCGAATCGGGGTGCAACTCCCAACGTCTGTAGCAGGCCTTTTGATTCGGTGCGTTATGGACCAGTCCAAGCGAGGGCGCCCTCCAACTCCACCACAGCGCCGAAACGGCGTCGAAACGGCGTCGAAACGGCCGAAAAACAGCGTTGATGCCCGCCCGATGAGGAATGATTGCACACCCGTGTGAAATCACCCCCCACCAGGGCGTAATAACGGCGGTATTGCTGCCCTCGCGAAGTCAGGCCTGAATCTGTGTGCAGAGCCCAACCTCTGTAGCAGGCCTTTTGATTTGGCGCGTTACGCACCAGTCCAGGCGGAGTCGCCCTCCACTGCTGCGCAGGAGCTAAAACGGCGTCAAAACAGTCGAAAAACAGCGTTGATGCCCGCCTGACGAGGAGTGATTGCACACCGGTGTGAAATGATCCCCCACCAGAGAGTAATGACGGTGGTTTGGCCGCTGCCGTAGAGACAGGCCCAAATCTGCGTGCAGCGCCCAACGTTTGTAGCAGGCGTTTTAATTTGGTGCGTTATGCACCAGTCCAAGCGAGGCCACCCTCGACTCCGGCGCAGGAGCCGAAACGGCGTCAAAACGGTCCAAAAACGGCGTTGATGCCCGCCTGACGAGGAATGATTGCACACCTGTGTGAAATGACCCCCCAGCAGGGAGTAATGACAGCGGTTTGGCCGCCGTCGCAGAGACAGGCGCGAATTTGCGAGTAGCGCCTAACGTTTGTAGCAGGCCTTTTGATTCGGCGCGTTTGCATCAGTCCACGTGAGGTCGCCCTTCTTTTGCGCCACGGAGCTGAAACGGCGTCAAAACGGTCCAAAAACGGCGTTGATGCCATCCTGACGAGGAATGATTGCACACCTGTGTGAAATGACCCCCCAGCAGGGAGTAATGACAGCGGTTTGGCCGCCGTCGCAGAGACAGGCGCGAAATTGCG
>JAWLDA010000019.1:0-80380 GCA_041686855.1 Limnochordia bacterium | reverse complement strand
GTGGTAGCGTCAGTGGACACCAGTGCATCGGGTATTCGCTATTCAGTTGTCAAGGTTCGATGAGTCAAAGTGTGGGTTTACTCACACAGGCTCCTAGCTTCGGGTTCCCGTTAGTGAGTTCGGCGACAAGCTTCTTTGCTCTTGCCGATAAAGTCATTTTATCTGTCTCCTCTCCGCCACGCCGTCTATCGTCCTTGCGTATCAGTGGCGGCTAACAACGTCTAGGTCGACCTCCCCACCCAGAACCGTCCGCTGGATGCGCTTGTTAACCAGCCCGATGACTGGTGCACCAGGTCGAAATCCTCTGGTTGCGTGCTTCAATGAAACCGACTGCGAGTTCACGATATTTCACATACGAGGCCATGTTGTCTGGCACTGGCAATGAACTAAAGCCGTCAAACGGTAAGAAGAACTTCACGGCCGAAAAATCGTCGGTGACCAAGTCCTGCAGAAGAAAGAACTCCACGTATCCACGGAAGTCGCGGAACAACTGGAAGTAGTCTGCGTATCGTGCGAGCGTGGAACTCAGAGGACTGTCTACGCCGAGATAATGCCTTCGAATGCATTCAACCGTAAGATCAAACCGGTCCTTGATTCGAGGATGAAACCCGCGTGCTCCATTAATCGTCATTTGGCGGCCGATGCGATTTTCGGGAAATAGTATCATACCGCCAATCGTATAGCTAATTCTCATAAAAGCGTCCAGCTCTTCTGGTATCTGCTCGAAGACGTGCGACAGGCATGCTTCCTTCCTAAACGTGGGAATGACCGCATCGCTCGCCAGGCGGAATTCACCCAATTGGGAACAGTGATGCAGATAGACACCGGGCGTCGTGTCGACGAGTTCGAACATCACTCCGCTCGGAAGTGGTTTGCTCCAAAGAAGTTTGTGGTACCGACGGAACGTAGGACTTGCGGCGTCGGGATCCTTGTTCGGGTAACCCGGCGTATCTGTGCGAAAATCAAAGGTGATGCCAATTTGAAGCTGCGCATCCATGCGCATCCGGTCCTCCTAAAGGCCGGGTCTGGCTAACGTCTTTGCGTTTGCGGGCCGTTTACTACCAGAATCCGACCCATCAGCCTCAAGAAAAAACGCGGCGCTCAGTAACTGAGGATAATGTAGGCCCCCCTCGACGGGACGATTTCACGATGTACCGCCCGCCGCGAACCTTTCTGAAGGGGCCTCGTCATCTGGCAGCAATTCTAAAACCTTCAAGAGCATTCCGTATTCATACTGTGAGATATGCCGAGTTTCATATCTGTAATGGTGTTCAGCAAAGCGACGGAGTTGTTCTTTTAGGCTCCGACCAACATAGTAATCTTCCTGTGGCATCAAGAATAGCCTCCATTCCGTTTCGTTGGTGGTCGACCTGAGTCCCCACACGCTATTAGTGCAGCGCCCCGTGAAATGCATACCATGTACCGAGCTCAACCGTCGGGACGCCACGCATCTCAAACTGCGGGCCGCCGCGTCTTCCGAACCATAATACCGAGTGGCAGCATCGCGAATTTCTATGTGATGTACATATTCATTATCAGGGTCCATGATCGCTAGCTGACAGCTTTCAAGCGGTTCACAATTACTGGTGATCGCCCCACCTTCGGAACAAGTCGCGTAATTAGCTCGCTCGCAAGCGCGAATCTCGGCTGGTGTACCACCCGCCGGGCTGCCATTGAAATCAAGGGCTGTTCCATCAGGCCTAATGATGTCCACCTGGACGTGCAAAGGCTAGCTCACTACTACCCTCCGCACACCTCTCCCGTAATTTTGCTTTTTAAATCTCTCGCCAACCGCCGATCGAACGCCCATAGTACGTACGCTACTCCCCCCCCCCCCCGCAAAAACGCCCCCGACAAAGTGCCGTCCTCGGTCGATCTCGGGCTTGATCGGAGGTTGTTCCAGTTTCTCGCTGTCCTCGGCGTCTCGAAGACGGGACAAGTCTCGTTCGTTGGTTCCCTCATATCAGCCAGCGAACGTGATCGATGACGTGTCCTCGTAGACGAACCAGGTCCTATGCCTCCACCACCATCCCGTTTACTTCACGCACCGCTCCTCGGGCTTCCAGCAACTCCAGCCCTGCCAACATGGACCGCTCCACCACATTACCGGTGCGCTGATAGCCAAGGAGCCGCGCACCTTCACGGACCAAATCATCTCGGGGCAAGGCCACCTGACTACGTACCACGTAAAGCAGAGCGTTCGCTATCTCCTCCGGCGGTAGATCCTGCGCATCGCGACGTGTATCCCCCTCTCCAGGCAGTCTGAATGTATCGTAGGTTGCTGGGTCTGCGTCATGCGGCCACAAGAACTTTACGCCGTCGTGCGTCACTTTCTTCACCCGGGAACTGGCCACCACATCCTCGATTCGTTTCAAGGCACGGCTCGTTACTCGGCCCACACCCCACCAGTTGGCAATACGGCGCGTCACCAAATTGAGAGTAATTGGCCCCTCTTCGGTTACAATCTGCTCAATTATCCCACGCAAGACAGGCGTAGCCTGGTAAGAGTACAGGTTGTGTGCCAATGCAGCCCGCTCTGGCGATACCGTACTAAGCGTATACACCGGAAAGTTCGGAGAGTATTTTAATGCCGGCTCCGACTTGCTTTCCCCCGACAAGTTGGGGGCACTGGCGATCTTGGGCTCTGGATTCACATCGGCCTTACTACTAGGTTGCATCGCCGGTACAGGCGGATCATCTTTTGCCTTTGTCATGGCCTCGTGAATCGCGGTCTCTAAGCGTTCCATCTCGCCCTCTTGGTCGTCCCACCAATCGGTGGACCAAATACGGTGGATCTCCCACCCCAAGTCACGCAGGACTCCTTCGCGTAACTTGTCCCTATCGCGGGCGTTCTTGGCGCTATGGTACATAGCCCCATCGCACTCAATACCCAGCACAAACCGTCCCAGGCGCTTAGGATCGACCACAGCCAAGTCGATTCGGTATCCCGAACAACCCACCTGCGGCACCACGTCATACCCTCGGGCCACCAGGGCGTCCATGACGTCCTGTTCAAAGGGGGACTCCGCCTCCGTATTGGACGACAGCGTCAGTTTACGGTCGAGCGCGATTGGCCCCTGCTGGGCATACTCTAAAAATGTCTTAAGGTCTTTTACCCCACGTTGCTGGGTCCGTCCAAGATCAATCTGGTCGGGCTGCAAACTGGAGAATACTTGGACCTCCTGACGTGCGCGCGTGATTGCTACATTTAGGCGGCGCTCTCCTCCTGCTCGGTTCAGAGGTCCAAAGTTCATTGAGACCCGACCTGTCTTGTCCGGTCCATACCCCACAGAGAACAGGATCACATCGCGCTCATCACCCTGAACGTTCTCCAGGTTCTTAACAAACACGGGCTCCAACACATCTGTGCTAAAGTATGGCTCGATCTCCGGATGACGACGACACGCCTCGTCAAGCAGATCCTCGATGAGCCGTTGTTGCGCAGAGTTGAATGTGACAATCCCAATGGACAGATTGGCCTGAGTTGGATCCGTTAGTCGGCGTATCACCTCGTCCACCACAGATCCCGCCTCAATTCGATTCGTCTTGGAGCTCCCGCGGTCGTACACACCGTTTACATAGCCCAGGCGCACAGCAGGCTCAATGGCCGGCGAGGGGAACGTGTTCAACTCATTGTTGTAGTACTCGGCATTGCTGAAAGCAATCAAGGCCTCGTGTCGGCTACGGTAGTGCCACTTCAAGAAATGCTCCTGGATGTTTAGGGCCAAGCAATCGTCGAGGATACTCTCAAGGTCCTTGATGGTTTCGGTATCGCTGTCGTCATCATCCGAGCTGTCCGCACGGTCAAAAAAGCTCGTCGGAGGAAGCTGCTTGGGGTCGCCCACAATAATCGTCTCGCTGCCGCGCGCAACCGCGCCAACGGCATCCCAGGTGGGAATCTGCGAGGCTTCATCAAAGATGACCAGGTCGAACGGCGGGAAACTGGCATCGAGGTACTGGGCGACCGAAATGGGACTCATCAGGAGGCAAGGCTTCAGCCGCGTCAACAGGTTCGGTGTACCATTAAACAAGGTACGAATTGGCATGTGCCGCGTCTTCTTCTGGACTTCCCGGCGCAAAATGCCCATCTCAGAGTTGCCGCTCGGGGTACCCACCTGTTGCGGCACACGGGCTAGCAGCCGGGCACGTAGTACCTGCTTTGTAAGGTCACGGAAACGGTCGTCAAGGTCTTTGAACTCCCTGATCTTCTCTTCGTGGGTATGGCGAGAAAAGTTTCGCAGAATCTCATCCTCACCCATCACAACATCTGTCCAGCTCTCGTAGTAACTGCGTTCAAAGCAGGGAACAACCTGATCGTGCGGCAGTCCCACCTCGTATGCGACCACGATGGGCTCGAGCCCTTCTGTAATACTCTGGGCCCGCAGCTTCTGCCATACACACCACAGTCGAAGGTCGCCTAAGTGTCCTCCCCACTGATCCAGCGTGGTCTCAAGCATACTCAGATAATCATCGTTCTCACCGGCTACCCACCTGCTAACCGGATTCAAGTTGAGTAAAGCTGTAAGACGGTTGGTAACGGATTCGAGATCGGAAGCCAGATTGCGGAATGCCCGGAGCTGCTCCGAATACACCCCACCGTCGCCAAATCCATCGGATGCCTCGGCAAAGACAGTCGCCCAACGTTCACGCAACGCTTGCCGCAGCTTCAGGTCTGAACCTGCGAGTTTGGCTGCCAACTGTCGAACTGCTGATGCCCAATTCCAACCAGCCTGAACGGCATCCCAATCGGCCTCGCCATCGGCCCACAAACCTCCGAGAAGGCGTCGGGCCCGGTCGCCGGACTTGGAGAGTTCGACTTCCAAACCCCGCAACTGCGTCGCGCGGGAAAGGAGCTGATCGATCTTCCCAGCATCCACTTTTACGCCCGGGTTAGCCGCCGCCTGCAGTTCTTTCACAATGCGACGCTGCGTGAGCATCTTCGAAAGGAACCACTTGGTTGAAGCCTCTTCGTACTCCGCAGTCATGCGCTCCAAATCAAGTTGAATGAGCTTCTCATTGAATCGGTCATATAGCTCCGAACGGAGCTGGTCGCGCTCACGTCCCACCCGAATCCACAACTCGAGTGCCGACTGGGCATCCTCCCAATCCCCTTCAGCTACCAAACCCGCAGGACGGTGGGGAGCTGTCAAGACAAGCTCCGTCAGCTCCCGTAAGCTATCCCACTGCGACGTTTTCAACGGAGCGGTGGGCAATCTGAATAGTTCGGATACAGGTCCGACAGCCTGCAGGGACTCAGCAATCACACGCTTACCCTTTTCAATGCTTTCCTGCACATCGTCGCGTAGATCGGCGCTCCATTCTTGCACTTCTGCGCCCGACCAAGCATGTCCCGACGGATGCCCAACGGCTTGGCCTGCTTGTGCTAGAGCGTTTACCCGCTCACGCCACGTAGAGAGCTTGTCTGGTGTCGCACTTGCAGCCCACGTGCGATCCAGTTTCACGTTGGGCGCAGTTCGATACTTAATCAGTTGTGAGATTCCGGTGAAGTAGGAGTCGCCGCTACTTCGAGGGCGATGGAGTGCACTGACGTATGCGTTGAGCTCAGCGCGCAGCCGGGCGAAGCGGTCTGCTTCCCGGGTCCACTCTGCGGGCTCTTGGGTTTGGGCCAGATGTAACGTATCCCCAAGTTGGCGTACTACATCTGACTTCTTGCTCTTATTCGAGTGCAGTTCAAGGCAGAATTCTCCAAGGCCGTTATCTGCCAGCCGTCGCTGCACCACATTGAGCGCAGCCATCTTCTCCGCTACGAACAACACGGTTTTTCCCTGTCCCAGGGCTTGAGCGATCATGTTGGTAATCGTCTGAGACTTCCCCGTCCCAGGGGGCCCATGAAGCACGAACGTATTCCCTTCAGCCGCCGCGTACACCGCTGCTAGTTGCGATGAGTCAGCGCTCAAAGGGGAGAACGTGTCGGCTGGTTTATACACGTCATCCAGTGTGTGCTCATCAGGTATCGGCGACGAGACAGGCAGTGGCTGATGGGGGAAATTGATAAGACTGGCGACCAACTTATTCCGCTTTAGATCCTCAGTACGGTTCACCAGGTCGCGCCACATAAGGAACTTTGTAAACGAGTAGTGACCTATATAAGCCCGCTCTTCCAGGTCCCAACGAGGCATGTGCTTGATCGATTGACGCAGCAGTCTAAAGACCGTGGGTACATCGATGCCCGCGTCGTCTTGAGGTAAGGGATCGAGCCCGGAGATCTCCAAGCCAAAGTTACTACGAAGCATTTCAAGGAGGGTGATGTTAAATGCAGCGTCGTCATCGCGCAGCTCGATGGTGAACGGAGCCTGTACCGACTTGCGCTGAATTTCGATGGGAACCAGCAAGAGCGGTGCTCGCCGTTCAGGTGCACTGGGGCTGTGTGTCTCATACCATAGTAGGTTCCCGAGCGACAAATAGAGCGTGTTGGCCCCGTTCTCTTCAAGACTCGAGCGGGCCGTCCGATAGATTTCGATCAACCGGCGCTGTAACTCAGTCTCTCCCAATGCGGCCCGCAGGCGTCCCTTCTCAAACTCGGAGAGCAGCAATTCTCGCACGGCATCATCGCCGGTTCTCTGAAGAAAGAGGCTGGGATCACGTTCCGACTTTTCCCAGTCCGCGGGCATGGCGTGAATGGCAAGTTTACGTCCTTCCGCCAACGCGTTCTCAAGATCACTAAGATTGCTCGAAAGGATCGGTACGGTACGCTTGGTCTCACGAAAGTTGAGTAAAGCATTACGCAGGCTAAGATCTAGAAGCTTCCGTTTCCATTGTTCGAGTCGATCACTCGCTTGGGTTTTTCCATTTTCGGAAGTATCGGGCTGGGATTCTGCCTGCTGTGTCTCACCAGGATCCACAGTGCGTACGGGTGTATTACTGCCAACTTCGCCAGGAGACGGCGGCGGCGGCGTGGTGTCAACCACGATCTCAACATCGCCCTCTCCCGCCGCTCTGCGCATGGGAATTGGGCGGATATGACTAGTGCGCGCTCTACGCACGTCAATTGCGCACACAAAATGATCCAGATTCTCAAAGTGACGGCGTGCAGCCCTTTCAGCTACCTCGAACGACTCATCGGCGGTAACTGCTGTCGCTTCGAAGACGCAAACCTCACCCAGAGCCTCGCGCTTTGTGATCGCCGTGGGATCGTCAACTGCAGGATCAGGAAAGGCGTCATCAATAAGCCACGCGCCACCAAACGCGTGCCCTTCGATGAGAAAGATGAGTGGATGCAAATCAGATTGCTCCAGGCAAGCGGCCAGTAGTACACTGAGGTCGAGGCAATTACCGATGCGTGCCTCGAGGATCCGGTCGGGGGTACGCACCTTCTGTCCGTTCTCCTCGAAGCTGGCTGGCACGCCACTGTAGGCGATACCATGCCTTCGAACAGCTTCATAGATGGCCGCTGTTTGGAGACGTGCACGTTCAGGGCTACGCGACTGATAGCCTGTCAGTGCCGAATCGCCGGTCCAGTTGTTCAAGATCTCGGCCGCTTGACGAAGGATCTGCTCCACCACTGAGTGGTTTGGCATCACAAATGCGGCCAGCAATTCAGGAAAGCTGCGCAGGCCGTTCCATTGATCGTATGCTAGGACTTCGATGGGAAGGCGCCGCTCTTGGAGCACCTGGTCTGCGGCCCGTACATGAGCATTGAGGTAACCGCGTACAGCCTCCGTTTGTGCCGCAAGGAACTTGGGAGAAAGCGGGATGTCCACAACTCCGAGATCGTGCGTGGACTGGCCCGGAAGCCTCTCGATGCGCCGTTGCCATGGGTGGGCGAACTCTGGCTCGGCGGTGAGGGACACCGTGACGTCTAGCAGCTCATTTTCGTCGTGGTTCTGGATGCGCAGGCGCCGCACTACCGCTACATCGTTTTGATGCATCGCGAAGTTCACTGTGGTACTGACATCGATGTCGAGTTCCACGCGCGACGAGTTGGAAACAAGGTGGATCGCTGTCTCCATGTCGTCCCCCCGTTGACATTGAACGTATTACGTGAACTATTCGTCAAATCAATCCCATTGCCTGGCTATGACAGTAGCGTCATTGGGTTAGCGGCGAGTACCTTATGGAAACCTAACCGGTCACTGCCGCACGATGGCTCCGCGAGAATGTTGGGTCAGTCACCCGAACCTCGATCGGTAAGGCGTCGGGCAGGCCTACTTCTTACTGTGTTCGAAACGAGTAATGAAATATTCCCTAGCCATCAGACCATTGACTCCAACGTCCTTGCGTTTGAGCGTCGGCGGTCGTCGCTTTGGTCGACGCGTTCCGTCGTCTCTGTATCCGCTCGATACGCTTGTTAGGCGTTACTAGATCTGACTATTAATCCAACCCACGCATTTGTGATCCATGACGAGAATGAGCGATCTGATACTCGCTCTCTTGATTCCACTCAGTGACGAAACTTTCTAGTGCCAAGTCTGATAGTCGTCCTTGAGGCACGGAATCGCAAGGATCTCCGACGTGCTCCATTGCTGACGAAGTCGGACGAACTTTAGCGAACTCAAAGTCAACAAAACGTACCGAGGCACTATTCCGGTTAAGCAGTACGTTATTGATTGACACGTCTCCGGAACCAATGGACATCGGCATGCTCATGATCCTTCGACCAAACCACTTATCTACTTCCCTTAATTGTAATAGCACCTGGACTAACCGCCTTCCACCAATCTCTTCAAGAATTTGGTGATCGGTTTCAGCGCTGGTTGCGATTTCTTGAAAGAATCAAATGTAATCATCCGCTCGCACGGGATGGTTCAAAAATCGGCAAACGAAGCGCTCAACTTCAGCATTTGCCGTAGACGCGACGGCCGCCCGGTCACCTTCCCGGTACCGTTCAATTCGGCCATTCAGATCTGCCGACCAGCAACCCAATCGTTGAAAAACTAGGCAAACGTCTACTTCCTGAGTAAATTGCGGTTTATCACCGTCGAGCCAATCCAAAGCTAGCACCTGCTTCTTTGCAGGTATGAATTTGTAACCGAGGAGCGACGGAATGGGGTCTAACCCCGGAATAAAAAGTCCCGCGTAGAGGCTGATTTCTCACTCAAAATCCTGGTCATAGCCCGCTTTGACGAAAATCCGGCTACGTGTTCTAGTCGACCGCTCTAAAACACCATAAGGCTCCGCAGTTCTTGACCGGTGTGGATTCTCGTCCACCAGTTCCCGGTCAAGAACCTCAATGGGTCCAGTCCCAATTATCTCGGTCACCACTTCAATCACGGAGACCACCTTCGAGCGCTCACCCCCAGAAGGCACCTTGGGTAGTACAGAAGTGACTGGACACGGTTTTATTTGAGCTAACATCCTTGCGTTTGAGCGGCGCCGCTCCCGCGCGGCCGACAAGGCACCCCGCCATCACTGCGTCCGCTCGAAACGCCTGTTAGACCGACCTACGCGACCTATCGAACTCCAAGGCGACAAGGTCGACAACGGCCTCGGAAGCTTGTAGAAAGCCCATCCCGAGGATACCCTGAATCTCGTCATCCGGCTCGACTTTAAGACCTGTTGCCAACATCCTATCGATTGCGAAGAGAGTACCGGAAGACCCCGTATCAAGCAATACTCTGTCCCCGCGTACAGTTTGTCCGTGGTATTCAATATAGGCTGTAACCAATAGAAGTTCATCTTGCAAGCTGAGTTTCATAAGCGAATACCTAACCAAGGCCGCTCTGTAACGTCTAGCTCTTTCCGACTTGTATGGAAAACGTAAAACTCGCGATCACGGGATTGCTGATGGAGATCTTGATATCTCCGGAGTGCGTCGACAGAATCACCAAAGGTGTCAACGACCGCCAATTCGTTCAGAATTCGCTTATCACTCTCGTTGTACGCATCAAGGGCTTCGACGAGCACCCATTGGTCAGGGTACCGGGTACGGATCTCGCTCCATTGCATGCTACTCACTCCAGGGAAACGGACTCGGCTCACAGTTCCATGGTATCATGTGGTCGAACGCCATTGACACTTTTGCGTTCGGTCTAACGGAGTTGCGTATCAGCCGCGGTACTCTCCGTCCTCAGCAGAACTCCCAGCCACAACTCGTCCGCTGGATACGCTTGTTAGGCGACATGATCCATCTCCGGGTCAGAGCGCGCGCCGGTAGTGCATGACGACCGCGCCGCTGCGGAGCGGTCTCGCCGAGATCAACTCAAGCCGTCGCGTACTAGGCAGCCCGCTCTCATACAGGGTCGGGCCGTGGCCGGCGATCCTGGGGTGGACGAGTAACTTGTATTCGTCGATCAGATCCAGCCGGTCCAGCTCGGCCGCGAGCTTGCCGCTACCGAGGAGCACGCCTTCCGGGGTTGCGTCCTTGAGCGTCTGTACGCCTGTGCGCAGGTCGCCGGCGATGTGGTGGCTATTGGTCCACGGGAAGTCGCTTCGCGTCGAAGACACCACGTACTTCGGCTTGGCCTCCAGCTTAACCGCCCACTCGTGCATCGCCGGCGGTGCCTCCACGTCGCCGCAGGCGACCGCTGGCCAGTAGCTCTCCATCATCTCGTAAGTGACGCGGCCCCACAGCATCGCTCCGCACTCGTCCATGAGGCGGGTGAAGAAGGCGTGTGTCTCGTCGTCGGCGATTCCTTCCTGGTGGTCGACGCACCCGTCAAGGGTAACATTGATACTGAAGGTCAAGTGTCCCATGATGTCCTCCGTTCGAAATACGCGACGAGCCGCCCGCCGTCTGGCTCCAAGGGCACAAGCCAAACTCGCGAGGTGCTCACCCTATGTCGCCTAACGTCCGTGTATCAGCGGTGGCGATCCCGCTCTCAACAGAACCACCCTGCCCTCACCCTCCACTGGATAAGCTTGTCAGACAGAGAATCGACCTGCGCGAAGTTTCCCATCCTTTTCGAGAACGTCCCGGACTTCTCCGGCCTGACATACGCGTTCATGCTCTGGTACTTCCACAACTCCCAATGGATGTCGATCCTTTCCTCGATTGAATCTGTCGCCCCGGCCTGGGGCCGATCATCCCGAGTACATTTCCAAAGGGATCTTTCACCTGACACATCCAGCACCCATCCGAGCGCTCCAGCGGACCCCGATATAGAGTGGCACCTAATTGTTGCGCTCGGGCAAGCACAGCTGTAAAATCGTTCACCTGCCAATATGCAATTTGACCGCCTGTTCCTACGGGCGACTTTCGATCGGCCTGGTGAAACCAGACTTCCTGTGAACCGACGCGGATATAGTAGTGCTCAGGGTCTTCCAGGAACGAGATTGGAGCATCAAGGAGTCGGGAATACCAGTCGGCAGCTGCTTGGCGGTCAGGCACAAAATACATGACCTCGGAGATGCCAGCGAACATCGAGCGCCCCCCTCCCCCAGATAAGATAGCGCCACCATGCTGCGTAGGCAACGAGCATTAGGTGGGACATGAGGTGTCATCCTCCGCCCGAGCTGACGTACCGATCGCAGCACCTGCCACCACTGCGTCCGCTTGAATCGCTTGTTAGACCGCCGAACGTCACGAGTCTACACGCGGACTCGTTGACCATCGATTCGCCGTACATGCAGTAGGTCGTCCCCTCCTAACGGACGGATCTTGTTTGACTCCAGAGTGAGTATCGCGATCGGTCGGCCGTCCGCCCTCGCGAACTCGACATCGTATACATCGTGCTGCTCATACACGGTCACGATAGCTCCAACATCGCCCGCCTTCAAACCATGTTCGTCATCGTCGTGGAGCAGAACTACTGTTTCGTGTTCTTTAAGACTCCGGGCCATGTCAAGATCAGCTCCCTCTGGGCTTCCTGGATAGGCCGTAACCAGCCGAGGCACGTTTGGGCCAGTCTCGACCAACCAAACGGTAACGATCTGAGCTATTCTACCTGAAGGTGTGTTGATCGGCCCATGCACTACATAGTGTACGCCATTGCGTTTTCCTGGTCGAAACAACTCGAATCCGTTTGCCATGCTGCAGGAGATCCTCAGCGAAACGCCTCACGGACCTCTCCTCATATCCTAGTGGACGAAAGAATCGAGCTTTCCCTCCTCCTTGCGGATGGCGCTCATTCAACAGATAGCCGATTAGCTTCTGGTCGGCGATAACGGCTCTCTCCATGTTGGGTACTCTAGTCTCCATTGAATCACCATACTACCAAATTGGGCGGTCTAACGTTCTTGCGCTTGAGCGGCGGCGCGGCCACGTCTCAACAGAACTCTCCGGTCTCTCCCCGTCCGCTCGATGCGCTTGTTAGGCGCTCCTGGATCCCCAGGTCTCGACATCAAGTCCAGGTACCCGCGCAAACTCACGTTCGTTCGCGGTAACCATACTAAGTCCGTGAGCAACACATGTGGCCGCCAACCACATGTCATGCGGACCAATGATGCTCCCTGCTCTCGCAAGTTCCGCCCAAATTTGTGCATGAGCCCGGGAGATGGCAAGATCAATTTCCAACAAAGGAAATCGGTTGAGGATCGCCTCAACCCACGCGGATCGCTTCGCTCGTACCTTCGCATCTGGGGCACGGTGTACTCCATGTAGGAGCTCACTCGCAGTAATGACCGACAAAAAGAACGCTACACTTTCGCGTCCTTGGACATGCACATCAAGATCGATTCGTCCCCGCGCACACTCAATCAGGATACTTGTATCAATTAGGACTCCCATGGATCTCGGACCGTCGCTCTCTTTAGTTCGTCACGTGCCGTCTCTAAGTCCGTTGCGAACGCAACCGCCTCACTTTCCGACAGCCTAGGGAGCGAACCCAAGACGTCCGGTAGATCGCCAAGGCGAGCACCCATCGGCACAGGACTAAGCTCAGCTACGGGTTTGTTTCCGCGCATGAGGACAAACCGCTCACCTCGAAACGCAACTCGGTTGATGTAGTCGGCGAAATGCCGGGCAACCTCGGTTACGCTTTCACTAATACGCACCAACGCCACCTCCAGAATTATCTAGGATCAGATTATCTGATTGGCATTGATTTGTCTACACGCCACGGAAAGATGCCCTAACGATCCTGCGTTTGAGCGGCGGCGCGCTCACCCGATAGAGGAACCACCAGGTCTCACCCCGTCCCCTCAATGCGCTTGTTGGACAGTGATTTTAGCTCAGTCTCCCCGCCACTTTACGCAGCTCTTCCAGCAGTACATTGCGATTCTCGGGCTTTCGATTTACGAACATCGGACTAGGGTGATAGCACTTCATGATTTCGAGATCCGGTTGCGACGACCGAAGGCGTGTCGCAACTCTTTGTGCCTTCCGACCTACTAAGACAACGATCCTTAGTCCCGGAAGCCACCGCAATAATCGCTCGAGATACGGCCATCCTGACGCAATGTCACCTGGGGATGCAGGGCGTATTTTCCCTTCAGAACCGATGTACCAGGGTACAATGTTCCAAGTAGCCGTGCGAGAACGCGGCAATCCAGCGGCCACATTCAACTCAAGCCAGTTCTTGGCGGACTCATCTGGATTGTTACGAGAGACAAATCCACTGCCGACAGCCTTGGGACCGGGTGCTTCAAGTACGATTAGACATTTAGCATTGATGCCACCGTCAGCAGGGTCACAATAGGGAACCGCATCTCCACACCCTTGCTCTTCCCGAATTCGCTCGACAAACTCGGTCAGATCCTTGACGTGCGGCTCATGAAGTCGAGCAAGCAGCTTTTGGCGGTACTCAGGTATCCCGAGGGACTTCGGTACGTTTTCCATTGTTGGTCCTTTCAGTCTGTCCAACGCCCTTGCGTATCAGCGGCGGCGGTCCCTGGCATCAACAGAAACGCACGTTGTGACCCGTCCGCTGGATACGTTTGCTAGGTCTCTGTCCTTTCGAGTCCACACAATCCTGCGACAACTATACCCATCTGAGGAGAAATTCACTCGAAACACTGACGTTCAAACTGATTTCGGCAACAGACCTATCTATCTCGCCCATCAAGCAGGGATTCTACCTTGGGAATCCCTGCCTTGACAACCTCTGGCTCCAATAAATCGACTGCTTGATCTGCGGTAAGCCATCGATAGTCATCATGTTCTTCCGACAAGCGAACCTCTGCATCGGTCGGGACCTTACAATAAAACAGCCAACCATCCTCCTGAGGTGCGACGGGTACACAATCGAACTCTATCCCAGTTTCTTCGAATAGTTCGCGCCTTGCACATTGTAGACCTGACTCGCCAGGTTTGCGTTTCCCCGTAGGCGAGAGCCAGGTCCATGGGCCGCGAGGAGGCGCATCCCGATAGTGCAGCAATAGGTACTCCCGCCTGTCGCATGTCTCTCGATACACGATGACGGCTGAACTAACGTAGGGAGCGTCCATGCGCCCACCCTCCAGTGATCAACTTTGTAGACCTAACGTCCTTGCGTTTGAGCGGCGCTGCGGACGGGTCATCCGACCCTCTCGGATAACCCGTCCGCTCGAAACGCTTGTTTGGCATGCTCCCCGCGCCGGCCGCCTAGAACGGAACGTCCTGAAGCCAATCATCGGTCTTCTCTGACTCCGAAGACGTCTTTCCAGTCTCTATGGCTTCGACAAATCTGACGCAAGAGGAAATGTATCCGAATATAAGGAGGCTCTCATGGTAGTTCAAAACATCGTTGTCGTGTGCGAAACTCTGCTCGTTTCGGACCCGATTAAAAGCCTCCATTACCGAAATAGTCGACTTGAGAATTCGCTCCGTAATCTCAGATTCAATCCGACCTTCGTTCTTTAGGGCCTTTATGTACTCGCCGACAAGACTATGAAGTGGCTTTTCGCGGTTAACCTCGAGTCCTCGTCTTTGACAGAGCACCCGAAAGTACTTGACGAGGAAGGTATGCAGGCGGTCCAAGCCAGCTTCGGGTTCGTTCTGTTCAATTGAGTTTCGAACCGACCGAGCCAAAACTTCAAACGTCTCATCATCGACGTTGGGCGCAAAGGCACCCAGCTCTGGAATAGGTGCACTGTCTTTTAGGCGGTGAACGATTCGAACACACTCTTCAGGAGGTTCCTCGGGGGATCCATACCCTGCGAACTCGTCCCAGTTAGAGAAGATCGGTTCAAGAACCCTCGCAACGAGGTAATTGCTCTCCTTGTCCCAAAATGCACGCATTCTGTTGGCCTTTGATCCGCTTGAATAGGCGTATTTATCATCATAAATGTCGATGCCGACCGTATCCAGGAAGAACTCCTCGAATGTCCGGTTCGAAAAGTTAAGCACGTAGCCGCCACCCATGCCTAGGGCGCGTTCCAACTTGCGTTTTTCTATGGCAGTCAGATCCGACATACCGCATGTTGCACCTCACTATGCCTAACGTCCTTGTGTATCAGCGGCGGCGTGCACACCTCTCGACGGAACTGCTCCGCCCTCATCCCGTCCGCTGGATACGCCTGTTAGCCACTCATGCTGTTGCGTGACTCGCTCTGTTCCCCAAAAATGAGATCGGGAAATGCCTTTCGCGCGATGGTCTCCATTTTTCCAGCAGTCCTGCCCTTCTTTCCGGCGGCATTGACGTACGCCCGGAGGCGAGCCCCTTTATTGCATGTAACGAGAACCTGGTACTGATCCTCGTCGGCGCCGGCGGACTTCTTACGATTTGCGATTAACGCGTCAAACTGAACTTCCGTTAGACAGCAGATCTCACCATCCTCAACACATACGAGTGCGAAGAACAGGCGTCGCTTGCTTTCTTGGATCCTCTTCACCCGGCTGATCTGCTCCCTGTTGAAGCTAAACAGATATTCGCCGAGTCCGTTCGGTTCGGAGGCATATTTACATAGTACAGCGATGTCTCCATTGATGAGAAACCCATTGTTAATGCTCTCTCCGCCAACAATGAGCCTGTTAATGGCGGTAAAACTCGGGTGCTCGGCGATTTGCATTACGGCGGCGCCCACGTATTGGTGTTCATGGCGGATCTTCATGACGTACCCCCCTGTTAAATATGTGGCTAACTAGTGCTTATCAAGTTTCTAGAAAACAACTTTTCGATTGAATCCTAGTGATCTAAATCCCGAATAAGAAACGAGTCATCCCTTACGCCAGAGAATCCCCAAACCACATTACAGATCCCAAACCATTCACTGCGTGGGTGTTATCTTGTTTCTCGATAACACGCACGCGAAACGTGAAATCTCCGCACCGAACGCCCTACAAGCACCGCCCACTTCCCATTCTCACAATGCATCCATTGGACTCCGCACGCCGTGCCCACCGCGATTGAGGACATGGGTGTAAATCATGGTCGTGCGCACATCTCTGTGACCGAGCAGCTCCTGAACGGTCCGGATGTCGTAACCGGCGGCCAGGAGATGGGTTGCAAAGGAGTGCCGAAAGGTATGGCACGTAGCCCGTTTGGTGAGGCCGGCTCGTGCGACGGCTTGGGTCACGGCTTTTTGGATGGAGGAGGGGTGGGTGTGATGTCGGCCTTCTTCTTGGGTTTGGGCGTTGCGCCACCGGTTGGGCTGGGGAAACGCCCACTGCCAGCGCCACTGGGTGGCTGCCTGGGGGTACTTGCGTGCGAGGGAGTCGGGGAGCACGACACGGCCCCACCCGTCCCGCAGGTCGTGCTGATGCAGTGCCCGTACATGACGCAGATGGGTCTGTAACGGAGGGATGAGACGCTCGGGGAGCATGGTGACACGGTCACGGCCGGCCTTCCCTTGGCGGACGGTGATCTCTCGTTGGGCAAAGTCGATATCTTGAACGCGTAGCCTCAAGCACTCCATGAGCCGTAGCCCGCTCCCATAAAGCAAGGAGGCAACGAGCCACTTCTCCCCCCTCAAACACTCCAAGACGGCTCGGACTTCTTCCCGCGTTAAGACTACGGGCAGGCGACGGCTTTGACGCGCCCGCACAACGTCTTGGAGACCCCCGGTTATGTCGCGGCCGATCACGTTGCGATAGAAAAACGCCAACGCGCTGGCCGCCTGATTCTGAGTTGACGCGCCTACCTTGCGCTCAGTCGCAAGGTAGGTGAGGAACTCGTTAACTTCGACCTCGCCCATGCCGGCCGGGTGGCGCATCTTGTGGTGTACAAGAAACGCCTTCACCCAACGGCCGTAGCTCGCTTCGGTACGCGGGCTGTAATGCCGGGTCCTTAGGGCTGTTCGCACGTGCTCTAAAAGCTTTGTCCCTTCCCTTGGACCGAGCCTGTCGTCTCCGGAGCCGCTCAACGCGCTCACCTCGTTGAAGCCCTCGGGACACGGAGGTCGATCCCAGAACGTAGGAAGCTCAGATGCTGGGAGGTCAGAGGCTTGGTGCCAGAGGCAAAAAGCCAAGAGGCTAGCACGACGGTCGACGTGTGACTTTTCCTCGATATTTGACGATTTTCGACGAGTCCGCACAATCTCCTGTCCAAAATTACCCATATTGGAATATTCGTATTGCCGGGCGTTCTGCAATAAATGTAAGACAAGGATCAGCCGTGGTGCACGCTGAAGAATCGGGCAGAGAACCGCTTTATCTCGTCCAAATTCAACGTTTAGGGGCGCAAGGTACTAACCGGGCTGATATAAGCTACGAGGAGACGATCTGCCATGATATCAGAGGAACAGCTTCGCCTTGCCATCGACGGAGGGACGCCAGTCCGCACGGCGCCGACGCCGCCGACGCTACACGGGATCCTGGAGGTCGGCGATGAGGAGATCGCCGCGGTGACGGATGTGTTGCGGCGGCAGCAGATCTTTCGATTCCTCCTCCCGGACGATCAGTCGTACGCCGGTCGCTTCGAGGCGGCGTACCGCGAGTTGACAGGGACCAAGCATGCTCTCGCCGTGACGGGCGGCACGAGTGCGCTCATTGCCGGTCTCGTCGGTCTAGGTGTCAGCACCGGCGACGAAGTGATCGTCCCGGCGTACACGTACATCGCTACGGCATCGGCTGTCCTCTCGGTGGGCGCCATTCCCGTGATCGCCGAGGTGGATGACACGCTCACGCTCAACCCGGCCGACTTTGAGCGGAAGATTACCCCGCTCACCCGCTGTGTGATTCCCGTACACATGCGAGGTCTTCCGGCGCAGATGGACGAGATCATGGCGATCGCCCGCCGGCACGACCTGGCGGTCCTCGAAGACGTGGCGCAGGCCAACGGCGGCGAGTACCGCGGCAAAAAGTTGGGCTCGATCGGCGACGCCGGGGCCTTCAGTTTTCAACACTATAAAGTGATCACCGCCGGCGAAGGGGGCATGCTCGTCACGGACGACGAGAAGGTCTTCCGCCGGGCAGCGTGTCGACACGACTCGGCCATGATCTTTTGGTCTCGGGAGCAGGACTGGGAGCCGTTCGCCGGGGAGAACAACCGCATGTGCGAGATGCGGGCGGCGGTGGGCTACGTACAGACACAACGCCTTCCCGGCATCCTTGAGAGACTCCGTGCCCTCAAAGGCCGCATTGTTTCGGGAATCGCCGACGCTCCGGGCATCGAGCCGCTGCGCGTCAGCGATCCGCAGGGCGACTGTGGGCTGGCGGTCCTCTTCTACCTTCCCACGGCGGACGAGGCGCGCCGCTTCTCCAAGGCGTTGGCAGCCGAAGGGATTCGCAACGGCACGATTTACAACCAAGAGATTCCCGACCGTCACATTTACAAACACTGGGACTATGTGATCAACAAGTGGAGCGCCGACCGGACGGGGTATCCGTGGGCGCCGCAATATTATAAAGGAAGCGTTGAATACTCCCCCGACATGTGTCCCAAGACACTCGACCACCTCGGCCGGGTCGTCACGATCAGCCTGGGCCAAAAGTGGAGCGAGGCGGTCGCCGACGACGTCGTTGCCGCCATCCGCAAAGTGGCCGACGCGTACTACGGATGAGCCGTGAATGAGGCCCAGCGTCATAGGTACGGTGCGTGAAGCTACGGGCCGGAAGGGTACGCAGCTAGGCGAAGTACGTTTGACACGCGAGGCGTATTGGCCCTGTCGTCACGGGAGCACACTTGACCGTGACGAATGCTCGATACATCTGGCGTACATCTGGCGTGATAGGTACCGAAAGAGAGGAACATACCACTGGTGCACGATTCTTTGCAGGCTACATGGCAAAACCGATTGCGTCAAGCGATTCAACAGACACCCCGCGGGCGGGCTTTTGCCGCCTTTAACCTAAACGTGGACGTCGTCGCTCGGGTGACGCCTGAGTCGATCGAACGGCTGGTGCAGCAGAGCCCCGACATTGATTGGGAGCGGGTCGCCTCGATCGACGTGGAGGCGCTCCGCTCGATCGGCTCACGGGAGGATTTCATCGCCGTGTTGCGCCACGGATTCAAGACAGGCAAGTCGGCACTCTTGGTCCGCGACACCGAAGAGCTCGTCCCCTGGTGGTCGGAGATCTTCACCGACCGCGTGGAGAGTATGGGTGGACAAGCCGGCATCATCGCCAACCAAATGGCCAAGCTGGGGGCGGACTCGGTCGTCTACTCCCCGCTCCTCTCGCCGCGGCAGGCATCGTTCTTTGAAGAGGGTGTCCTCTGGCCTCAGGCAAAGGACGGCCGGATTGAATGCGTACCTGCCAAAGCGGCCGGCCGCCCGGACGATCTCACCCGGGAGCCATGGGTGTTTGAGTACCGTAAGGGAGAGACGTTCACGTTCCCCGACGGTTCGATCACAACGCCGCGGGCTAACCGGGCAATCATCACGACGGCGATCCAGGGGCCGGAGCGACGCTTCCACGACGACATTCACCCATCGCTGGCTACGTTCGGCGCTGACCTCGATGTCGGCTTCCTCGCCGGCTACCATCAGTGCGGCGCCAACCCCGACGACCCCGAGGCCGTCAAGGCGTACATCGAGCGAAGCTGCGCCGACCTGGCCGCCCTCACTTCCCGCAATCCGGAGCTGAAACTGCACATCGAGTACGTGCCGGCCAAGGTGCGTGAGGTGGAGCAGGAGTTCTACCGCCGCCTCGGCGCGGTGGTGCACAGCTTCGGCATCAACGAGATAGAGATTCGCGGACTCTTGCGCCGCTTTGGCCAGGATGGCCTCGCCGACGCCCTCGAGGAGAACGAGCGGGCGTACCTGCTCTACCAAGGCGGCCTGACCTTACTGCGGGAGCTGGGTGTCGAGCGGGTGCACGTGCACAACCTGGGCTACTACGTCCTCATTCTGCGCAAACCGTACGGCCGCACGGCCGCCCAAGTGCGCGACGCCTGCCTCTATGCCAGCGCGGTGAACGCCCGCAAAGCGCAATCCGGCGGGTTCCCGTCGGCCGACAGCCTGCCGGCGATCGCGGACGTGGCGCCCTCCGATATCGGGTTCGAGCAGCTCCGGGGCTTCGCCGCCGAAATCGCCGAGAACTTGCCACCAGGCGTGTCGTCGAGTGAGGTTGAGCGTTTCGCTGAAGAGGGCATCCTCGAGGCCGAGGATCACATCGTCCTGGTCACCCCGAGCCACGTCATTCCGAGCCCCGTAGGAACGGTCGGCATGGGCGATACGATTTCGTCGAGCGCTTACTACTGCGAGGTAACTGGCACGAGATAGGCAGAGTACAGGAGGGATCTGGATGCCTCGTGCATTGATTGTTCAAGGAGGATGGGAAGGTCACGAGCCGGAGGAGGTCGCGGACATCTTTCGCGGCGTCCTCGAGATGGAGTCGTTCGACGTGCTCGTCTCGGATACGCTCGACGCCTTTTGCGACGTTGACCTCACCACGGTCGACCTGATCGTACCGGTTTGGACGATGGGGACGATCGAAAAGGAGCAGCTCGATCCGGTCCTCGCCGCGGTCGAGAGCGGCACGGGGATCGCCGGCTGCCATGGCGGCATGGGCGACGCCTTCCGCAACAGTGTCGCTTGGCAGTTTATGTGCGGCGGCCAGTGGGTGGCGCACCCGGGCAACGACGGGGTGCGTTACACGGTGAATATCGTAAAGGATTCCCACGAGATCGTCGAGGGCATGGAAGACTTCGAAGTCGCCTCGGAACAGTACTACATGCACGTCGACCCGGCGGTTAAGGTGCTGGCCACAACCCGCTTCCCCACTGCCGATGGGCCGCACTCGGCGAACGGGCCGGTCGACGTTCCCGCCGTCTGGATCAAACGCTGGGGCCGAGGCCGCGTCTTTTACTCGTCGCTCGGTCACAAGGCGGACATCGTCAGGATGCCGCCCTGTCTCGAGCTGATGCGTCGCGGCTTTTTGTGGGCGGCCCGCCTCCTCTAACGGCGGGCCATGTGGTCGTCAGCCCTTTGTAACGCCGCACTTAAGGCAGCACAAAGAACTGCACAACGATGATCATCGCGTGCGTCAAGATGGGCGTGGAGAGGCGGCGGCTCTTGGCGTACTGCCAGGCCAAGACGACGCCCGCCCATCCGGCCATGATGGCCATCGGCATGGGAAACTGAATCAAGTGTAGGGAACCGAAGATGGCGGCGCTCAGCACAATTGCGGGCACGAGGCCGAGTCGGTTGTGCAGACCGCCAAAGATGAGCGCCCGAAAGAGGATCTCTTCGAAAAAGACGATCTTTGCAATGTCGATAAACCAGTCTAAGGGCTCAAACGCCGGCGGTGTGGGACTCACCAAAAAGCCGGTTCCGTACCCGATCGGCAGAGCGACGACCAAGGTCGCGATAAAGCCGATCAACACCAACGGCACGTCCTTAGCCAAGACGCGCAGATCGATCACGCCGAGGGATAACGGCGTGCGCGTCTCAAATTGTAGATTCCGTTCGAGCTTGATTCCCATACGTTCGCGTCCTTTCGAGTTCTGGGTGAATTCCTTCGGGACGAGGCGGTGGATCGACGTGAGCGTCGGCAAGGCATGAGCCCCGACAAAGCATGAGCGCCGGCAAAGTATGCGCTCCGTCACAGACTCGCCGCTCGCCCGCCTTATACCCTAGCAAGTGGAACATATCGACCGGAGGTAATGGCTTGAACACGAACATACTCATCGCCATCGTCGTCGCATTCGCCTTGCTCCTGGGCTTTGGCGGCGGCGGCGGGGACCGCGCCCCGTCCCCGTCCTACTCGGACTCAGACGAGCTCCTCCTCGCCCGCCTGATCGAGGCCGAGGCCCGCGGAGAGTCGTACCGCGGCAAGGTAGCCGTCGGCGCCGTCGTCGTCAACCGCGTGAAGGATCCTCGCTTCCCCAACACCGTTCGCAGCGTCATTTACGAACGAGGCCAGTTTTACACGGCCGGCATCCCCAACCACCCGAGACCGTCGGCCGAGGCCCGCCGGGCGGCAGCAGCGGCGCTAAGAGGCGAAGATCCGACCCGCGGAGCGCTCTTTTTCTACAATCCGGATAAGGCCCGCACCACCCGCTGGTGGGCGAGTCGCCCACAGCAGGTGCGGATCGGCAACCACGTCTTCACACAGTAAGGACCATTGGGCGGGTGCGGATCAGGCGATATCGGTTAGTGAGCGCCGGTCAACCGCTGGAACACTTCGTTGTACCGCTCCACCGTCCGCTCGATCACATCGTCGGGGAGGACCACGTCCTCAGGGCTCTCATCGCTGCCGTGCTGGGCGAGGTAATCCCTGACGAACTGCTTGTCCAAGCTCTTAGGCTTCGCCCCCGTCTTAACGGCGCTCTCCATCTCTTCCGCATCAAAGTAGCGTGAGGAGTCGGGCGTGAAGATCTCGTCGGCCACGATCACTTCCCCATCGACTTCAGCGAACTCGAGCTTGGTGTCGGCCAACACGACGCCCCGGCTGAGGGCGTATTCACCGACGTAATGGTACAATTCCAACGTCATATCCCGCAGCAGCGCCGCCCGCTCGCTCCCAAGGTCGTTCGCCATCTCCTCAAAGGTGACGGGCATGTCGTGCCCCTCTTCCGCCTTGGTCGTCGGCGTAAAGATCGGCTCGGGCAGGCGATCATTCTCCTTGAGTCCCGCAGGCAGTTGAATGCCGCAGACGGTGCCGTCCTTGACGTAGCTCTTGTACGCTGAGCCCAGGAGGTACCCACGCACCACGCACTCAAAGGGCTGAATGACGCCCTTCTTTACCTGCACGGCTCGGCCTTCCAGGTCGTCGTAGCCGTTAAAAGGTGCCGGAAAGTTGCGGTGATCCGTCTCCACGAGGTGGTTCTTGGCCTGCTCCTTGGTCAGATCAAAGAAAAAGTTGGAGATTTGCGTCAGAATGCGACCCTTCCCCGGGATGAGGCTCTTTAGCACGCCGTCAAAGGCCGAGATGCGATCGGTCGCCACGATGATAAGGCTCTCGCCCACATTAAAGAGGTCCCGCACCTTCCCCTGCTTATCCGGCTGTTGTGGAATTCCCTGATATGCTTTCACGGTCTCATCCTCCAGCGTTAATCGGTTTCGTCCCTGGTCTTCATCATCTCATTGTACACAAATTCTGCCACGCCGTGTACGCCCTTCTGCGTCGGCTAAACGGCTCCCGCCGGAACCCTCACGTGCGAAACAAGACCTCCTCTTTACGAAAGAGTCCCGCAGTGTACCACAGCGCCACGACGACAATTACCAGGGACGAGAGCGCCGTCAAAATGAACTGGTTCCAGTCGATGGCGTTCAGCAGCACCTGCTTGAGGAGGAGAATCGTGTTGAGAATCGGGACGGCGTAGTACCAGTCGGCGACGGTGGCCGGATCCGCCACCTGCGTCATGATCCCTGGAAGGACGACAGCGATCGACATCGGCGAGAGGTAACTCTGGGCCTCCCGAAAGGTGCGGGCGAACGCACTCAGCGCGAGCTGCACGGCGCTAAAGAAGGCCGCAAGCAACACCAGTACGACGAGTGCGACGGCGAGGTTCACCACAGGTAGAGCCAGGCTCGCGCCGGTGACGCCCTCCCCGAGCGCGGTCGGTTTGATCAGGTACGAGACGTACATCGCGACGAGAGCGATCAGGGTCGCAATCACCGAGGTGAGCACCACCGTGAGGTACTTGCCAAAGACTAGACTGCCCCGGCTGGGCGGCGTCGCCAACAAGGGTTCCAGGGTGCCCCGCTCCTTCTCACCCGCCACCGCGTCGATGGCTGCGTACATACCGCCCAGCGCCGCCCACACCGCCAGCATCATCGGCATGATCATCGCCAGGAACTGGCCGGCGTTCGCGCTCTCGGGCGCCACGTCCCGCAATTCAGTCTGTAACGGCACGAGAATTTCAGGGGCGATCCCTCGCGCTTCCAATCGGTCGGCCACGACACTCTGCGAGTAGATCGAGAGGATGCGTTGAATCCGTGACCGGGCGATCTCCGACACCTGGTCGGAGGCGTCGAAGTGGAGGACGACGCGGCCCGTCTCCCCCCGGGCGATGATCGCCTGCGCGTCGGGCTCGATCTCGATGACGGCCTTCACATTCCCCTCCGAGAGATCGGTCCACGGATCCTCTGACTCCACGAGCTGAATCTCAATCGAGCGCCCCAAAAACGCGACGAGTCGCGGTGCGTGCTCGCTCCCAAGCACAGCCACCTCCGGCGGGTTAGCCTCCAGGCGGCGCATCTGCCCTTCAATGGCAGTCGGCGCGGCGATGAGTAGGAGGGGCACCAGGAGGAGAGGAACGATGATCATCGCAAACCAGGTCCGCCGATCCCGCAGAGTGTTCATAAAGTCGGTTGAGAAGACGATCCACACGTGTTGCCAATTCATCACTCGTCACCCACCAATCCGACGAAGACCTCTTCAAAGCTCTGATTGGCGGAGGCCTCACGCAGCTCCTGAACGCTACCTTCGGCGACGATGCGCCCCCGGTGCATCACGGCGACTCGGTCGCACAACTTCTCCACTTCGGTCATGTTGTGGCTGGAGAAGACGATGCACTTCCCGCGCTCTTTAGCCTGCAGGACAAACTCGTGGACGCCCCGGGTCGCCGTGACGTCGAGACCGGAGGTAGGTTCGTCCATCAAGAGAATCGGCGGATCGTGCACCAGTGCTCGGGCGATGACCACCTTTTGTCTCATCCCCTTGGAGAACGTCCCCGCCCGGCGGTCGGCGTACTCATTCATGTCGAGCGCGGTGAGGAGCTCGTCGATCCTGCGCTCGAGCTCAGGCCCACGTAAGCCGTAGAGTCGGCCGAAGTAGCGGATATTCTCCCGGGCGCTCAGACGCTCGTAGACGCCCCCGTCAAAGACGATGCCCAGTTGTCGGCGGACCCGTTCCGGCTCACGTACCACATCCGCGCCACCGACCTGGGCCTCTCCTTGAGTCGGTTTCAGGAGCGTCGCCAGCATCCGCAGCGACGTGGTCTTGCCGGCGCCATTCTCACCGAGGAGGCCAAAGATCTCCCCGGCCCGCGCCTCAAACGAGAGAGCCTCCACGGCGACCGTCTCGCCAAATCGCTTCCCTAATTCCTTTACCTCGATCGTGCGAACCCTCTCCCTTCAGCCGGCGCCGTCAAACCAGCCATCCCCAGCCGTTCAGCCACTGCTCGCCATTCAGCTATAACGAGCCTTCCAGCTACACCTAGACATCCAGCTGCCGCAAGCGGTCCAGCTACTGCAGGCCGTCCAGCTTGAGCAGACGGGCGGCGTTCTTCCACAGGATGAGCTCCCGCTCCTCCTCGGTGATCTCAGCTCCGTACACGCGCCCCAACTGCGTCGCAAAGTCGCGTCCGACGTAATCCGACCCGTAGACGACGCGCTCGGCGCCCAGGTGACGCACGGCGTACTCGACCAGTCCGGAGTCGGCGAAGCCGCCGGAGGTGTCGACCCAGACATTCCCCAGATCCTCCACGTCACAGACGCCTCGCCGTCCGACGCCCGTCAGATGGGCCATCACAATCTTGGTCTCGGGGTGGCGCCGCGCCAGATAGGCGATGTCTGCTGCGTCGGCCTCTTGCTCGTACTTCTGCACCGACTTGTACCACGCGTGAAAGACGATGGGAACATCGTGCTCGGCCGCCATCTCCATGATCGTATCGTGGCGGTGATCTCTTGCATTGAGAGACATATGCAGTTTGACGGCCCGCATCCCCGCCTTCACGCATCGGGTGATCTCTTCCCGGACAAAGGCCGGATCGTGAAGCGGGTTGAGCCAGCACGCCCCCAGGTAGAATTCGGGTTCCTCGTTGACGAGTCTGAGGGTGAGGTCATTGCGCTCCCGCACGCTCTGCGGCGGGAGCCGATGCGCCAGGGTCAACAACAGTACCCGAGCGATCCCGTTCGCTTGGGCTAGGCTCTTTAACCGGTGCAAGAGGTACTCGGGTCGCTCGTCAGGGCTATTCCAGCGATGATGCACATGAATGTCGATCACGCTCACGACGTCCGCCCCCTTTCGAGGGGTGAGTCAAGTAAGCCTGCGGCGTTCTCCGCCAGCGCTGCCTGCTTCATCGCCTCCGGCGCCAGCGACCGCGTGATCTTATAGACTGCTGAGCGCGGGTAAAAGACAGGGGCGTACGTTCCCAGGAGGAGTCGCTCCGGTCGAAACAGCTTGAGCGCCGACGCAAAGGAGTCTTCCCACTCAAAGAAGCTGAGGTCGATGAAGAGGTTCTCCGGCGCTGCCGCGCGGTGGCCGAGCTCCGGCGTGTCAAAGAGTCTCCCAACAAACCCCTCCGGAAGGAGCCCCGCCTGCTGCACCTCCCGGGCGAAGGCGAGGCCAAAGAGGACCACTTTGAGCCGGGGGTAGCGCCACGCCACGTCGACGACGTCGGCGAACGGAACGGCAGGCACCTTGAGGACCGCCGGGTGGCTGCGCTCATCCTGGATGCGCAGGTGAACGCCGAGAATGACGCCGTCGTCCGAGAGCCGCTCGGCCAAAGCGTCAACGCCCGGATCTTTGAGCGAGTAGTCGTGATAGTTGGGGGTGAGGCGAATCATGGGGACATTCCACTCGCTCCGACAGATCGCGTAACTCCGCAAGGCATTGGGGAATGTCGGATTGAGCATCGCCGAGGGAATAAAGAAATCCGACCGAGCGAGCGCCGGCAGCCGGAGCTCGTTCGCTTCCATCGGGTCTGCGTAGAGGAAGCCCTCCAGCGGGAAAGCGCATGCCCGCTCGATCCCTTCCGCCCGCAGCAGCGCCTCCATCGACGAAGCGTCGCCGGCCCGAGTGCGCCAAAAGGGCCAACTCCCCACGCCTGCATTTATATCAATCATGCCGTCGTGCTCCTTTCACGTCTCCCGTTGCGAGGCGTGCAACAGGGGAGATTACAGCTCGATCGAGGCTTCAACGTACACCCCGCGGGCGCCCTCCACGCTCACACGCAGTCCGGAACCGGCGTCACTCCCCGTTCCGTCTGCGCGTGTCGAAGCTTGGGGACTCTGGGGCGTTCGAACCACCCACTCGATCCGCCGACTCGCTCCGGGCTCGAGGTGCCCGATCCAGGTGCTCGCCCGGCCGACGATAAACTCGAGGGATGCCTGATTCGCCGACTCAGCACTAGCCGACTCAGCACCCGCCGACTCTGCGCAGACCGCGTTAAGAGAGACCTGCAACTCCTCAGTCGGGTGGGTCTCCCGTCCCCGCTGGGTGATGTGCGTCGGTAGCTCGCCATCGTTGCGCACGCTTACCGCGACCTTATAGAGGCTACCGCCCAGCGGGGTCACCTCTGATTCACCGACAGTGACGTCGGGTTTAAGCTCAGCTACCTCCAAGACAAAGCGAGTGCAGTTGGCGCAGACCGACTCCATCTCATGCAGGGGCGGATTGCGCCAGTCCACCCAGTTAAGCCCACCAATCTCTACCGGGCCGAGCTGCGGGTGGTCAAAGGGCTCCCATTCAAAGAAGAGGCCCGCCTCAGGGTGACGATCGTGCCACTCGAGGAGCGCCAGCATCATCTGCTCCTCTCGTTCAGCGACCGTGGGATAGCACATGTAATCCTTCGTGGAGATGCCCAAGTAGTTGTGAAAGTCGCCGAGTTCGAGGATGAGGGCCGTCGCTCCGGTATGTTCGTAAATCCAATCCTTAAAGCTGCCGGGCAGGGGCGCCGCGATTTGGCCCGTGCTCAGCTCGGTGTATCCACTGATGAACGGGAAGCCCGTCAACGCTTCGGCACGCCGACCAAGCTTTGCAATCAACGCGGCGTCGGCGGCGTGTAACGCCTTGCTCTGCACGGCTCCGCTCGGCGGGAAGACGGCCGTATTCCCCGTATGGTAGTCGACCACCCGGGTGATGTTGGGGTGGACAAGGACGAACTCCGCCAAACCGCGGGTCTCCGGCTCGGAGAGCGGGTAGCGCCCGTGGATGTACGAGGTAAAGTTGGGCTGCCAGCCCGCCGGAAAGTTGCGGTTAAAGTCCAGGCGCTCCTCCCGCCGGCTGAACGCTCCTCCGTCCCACTCGTGGATCAGCCCCTCGAACGTCACGTCGTAGCGGGGCGCGTCCCCGGCCTCATCGCCCCGGCAGGGCAGCATGATTCGCTCGTCCCGGCTCGATTTTATGTACCCACCGTCCCGACTCGGCCGCCGCATAAATAGGACCCGGCCGTCCTGGTTCACGTCGTGCGGATAAAGCGCGTTTGGCTCCCGCTCGTCAAAGCGGCGACTGCGCACCTCGTGTAAACTCTGGAGCACGTACTCCGTTGCGTCGACGGTGAGGCGAGGTACGATGTACACCACTTGCTCTTGGAGGAGCCGCACAATTTGCGGGTCCCGCGTGACGTACCCCTCAAGGAGGCTCCTCAGGAGGTGGAGCGCCCCACAGGAGCCGGCCAGCTCGATCGCGTGTAAGTTGCCGGTCATCAGGAGCGCCGGACGCCGGTGCAAAGGGCGCCCGTTCCGCCGCTCGGCCACTTCGACGCACCACACCTGGCGCTTCATCGGTGACTCGGCGATGGAAGAGACAGTGACGAGGTCGGGATACGCTGCAGCGGCGCACTGCAATGACTGGGTGAGTTCGTCGTAGGTATAGAATTTGTCCACGGGAATCTGATTGGCAATGTTCTCAACGGACGTGTTCTTTGCGGACATATTCACATGAGGTCAACTCCCTAGCGTCTCCCTTGCCCGTGACTTCAGCATCACGGGCAAGAGCTCTAGAGAATCAAATTTCCTTTTGCAGCCACATCTCCTTTGACGCCACGCAAACCTCACACCAGTCCGGATCGGACGTTAGCTGCCATCGTTCGCCAATACAGCCCGTAGGTAGCGCCAAAGTATAGCAAATAGATGACGAGGTAACCCAGCGCGACCATCCAACCGAGGTGCAGCACCGTCCTCATCACCAGAGCGCCCAGGGCATTCATCGCGAAGGTCGAGTGAACGAGCCCGACGGCGAACGGAACCACAAAGAGAACGGCGCTTTGCAACCGAGCGAGGCGGTAAATCTCCTGGCGTCCCAGCCCGAGCTCGTTCAGCTTCCGGTAGTACATGCGGTCTTCGTCAATCTCTGTAAAGAGCCGAAAGTAAAGCAGACTGCACGTGGCAGCAAAGAAGACGAGCGAGACGAAGATTCCGATAAACAGAGTGAGACCAACCTCGCGCATCGAGCCATGGTAGTGCGCCAGGGAGTTGGTGAACCAGCCCGCTCGCTCGGCGACGTAACGGGTGTCGAGCGCAGCGATCACCCGCTCAATCGCATCCCCGCGCCAGGTCGGTCCCGACCACACTGCAACGCTCCACCGCTCGCTCCTTGGCGTAAGCCCCAAGAGTTGTGCGAACCTCTGATCGCTCAAAACGAGTGTCGCACGCTCCCCCGGCTCTCCGTTTAAGAGTCGGCCCGAGTAATCCGAGACCACCGAAACGTCCATCTCGGCGTGGGACGTCCGCAGCGTTTGCCGTCGAGGCGCCGCCTCGGGTCGCACCCTCTGCGCCAACACCATGGGATGGACGAGAATCGCCTGGTCTCCCGCCTCGAGCTTGACCGGAGCCTGCGACCCTTGCGCCCAGTGCGCTTGTGCGTACATCGAATAGGGCAACACATAGACGTCCGTCTCACCCAAGCCGCCTTGAATCAGCGCCGTGCGAACATGGCGTAAGCCGCGCACATCGTGTGTTGCGAGTCGCTTCTGAACGAGCGCGATCTCGGTCTCTGATTCCACATTGCTGGGTAGAACGAGCTGCAGCGCATGAGGCGCTTCGGCGATCGAGCGTTCCCCCAGTTGTGCGTAGACGGCGTAGATCGTCCCCACCGCCGACAGGATGACGGCCACGAGGAGTGCGACGGCGGTCATACTGCGATGATTCTCCTGCATCTTAAAGAGGGACTGACTTACGATCAGGAAGGGACGTGGGCGGAAAAAGAACCTCTCTCGCCGGCGTAGCCTCGTCAAGAGCGCGGTGGCCCCCTCTCGCATCAGCAAGTACGTCCCCACCGAAACCAGGGTGGTCACCGGAACGACGCCCAGAAGAACGGCCACCGGATGAGGGACGCACGCCCAGGCGTAGCCGACGCCGACGAGGGCGAGGCCGAGCAGCGTCTTCCAGCGTGAGAAGACCGGCGCATCCTTCGGCTTTCGTCGCGAGCGGATGAGCTCTATGATGCTTCGCCGCAGTACGCTCCGCAGCGAGACAAACGAGACGATCAAAAAGAACGAACCGAAGACGACGATCGTCCGGTACCAAACCGCCCCTCCGACGATGAACGTGAGCTCCTGGGTCAGGCCTAAGAGGGCGCTCACGGCCATAAAGAACAGCTTAACAAAGAGCAGACCGACGCTCAATCCGATCGCGAGCGCCGAGAGCGCCACCACAAGATTCTCCCAAAGGATGAGCCGGACCATTTGCCGCCGGGTCAAGCCGAGTAGTGAGAGGAGCCCAAACTCCTTCATGCGAAAGCGTGCGAACGCCGCACTCGAGTACATGAGAAAGAGGAACGTAAAGAGCGCGATGACGACGGAGGCCGCCTCGACGGCGACTCGGGCGTACGCCGCGCCGCGAAAGCCGCCCTGAAGCTCGGGATGGAGGGCGAGCGCCGAGTACAAGAAGTACACCATCACCGAAAACGCGGCGCTCACTAGATAGGCGAGGTAGCGGCCGCGGTTGCGCCAGACATTCTTATAGGCGAGGCTTCTCAGATTCACCCGGACCACCCCCGATCACGGAGAGAACATCCAGGATGCGTTGGAAGAAGACTTGCCTGCTCTCACCACGGTGAATCTCGTTGTACAACTCGCCATCGCGAATAAAGAGAATGCGGCGGCAGTAACTCGCCGCGAACGGGTCGTGAGTGACGAGGAGGATACTCACCTTCCCCGTCTCGTTGAGCCGCGTGAAGGCCTCCATCAGCTCCCTGGCCGAGCGGGAGTCCAGATTCCCCGTCGGTTCGTCGGCCAGGAGGAGTGCCGGTTCGTGGATGATCGCCCGAGCCGCGGCCGCTCGCTGCTGTTGACCACCGGAGACTTCGTAGGAGTACTTAGGGAGAATGTCGGTGATGCGCAACTGCTCGGCGACGCCGTGCAGCCTCTCTTGGATCTCGTCGTGGGGCCGGCCGCCCAGGACCAGCGGAAGCGCAATGTTCTCCCCCAGGGTCAAACTGTCGAGCAGGTTGAAGTCCTGAAAGACGAAGCCCAGCCGCTCCCTCCGGAAGCGGGCCAACGCGTCGCCTTTGAGTGAACCCAGGGCGACGCCGTCGATCGCAATCGTCCCGGAGGTGGGTTGATCAATCGTCGCCAGCAGGTTGAGCAGCGTGGTCTTCCCGCTGCCGGACGGGCCCATGATTCCGACGAAATCACCTTGCTCCACCTCGAGTGAGAAGTTGGAGAGGGCGCGTGTCGTCACTCGACCCCGACTGCCGTACACCTTGGTAAGGCTGGAAGTTTGCAGGACGTACATCGTGAACAGCCTCCTCTAATGCGCGTCTGTCACGGCTAGTCTACCGCCTGCCTCCCTGCCTTTCCATCGATTTACCTTGCAATCGGGGCCGCCAACCTTACAACGGTGTCACCTTAACACGTTGGCCCCTGTGCGTTGGTCTATGCGTTGGCCTCGAACCAGACTCACACCAGCGGGCGTGTGAGGCCAGAGTGAATCGTCGGCGCCGTCTCAAAGCGAATGCGCACGCACGTCCCCTCACCGGGAGACGATGTGAGAGTGAGCTCGTGACCCAGCTTGCGGCAGGCCTCTTTGGCGAGGTAGAGCCCCATGCCCGTCGAGCGCGCCTCGGCCCTTCCGTTCGATCCGGTGAAGAAGGGTTCGAAGACGCGCGCTTGATCCTCCGGATCGATCCCGATTCCGTCGTCGATAATCTCCAGGTCGACCCCTGGACCCCTGCGCCCGATCCGAAACGTGACGTGACCGTAACGGTCAGGTCTCGATGCGTATTTCAGCGAATTGCCGAGAATCTGCTCCAGCACAAATCGCAGCCACTTCGCGTCCGTCTCGACAGTGAGGGCTTGGGGCGGACCCTCCTCGCTCTCTGAGGCTGCGGCGACTCTCTTGGCGTCCGTCGTTCTGTCCGACGTTTCGTCTACCGCTTCGTCCCCCGTTCCGTCCGTTCTTCCGTCTGTTGTTCCGTCTGTTGTTCCGCCCGTTCTTCCGTCCATCGTTATCTTGGGGAAGACTCGACGGAGGATGAAACTCCGACGCTGTTCGTTGATCACCTGCCGCGCCAGCGCCTCCAACTCAACGGACTCAATTCGAAAGTCGCCGGCAAAGCCGTCGAGGCGAATCGCGTTCAGAAGGCTTTGCAGCAGATGGTCGAGCCGCTCGGTCTCCTCGGAGACACTCGCGAGTATGGCGTCGTCATCGGAGCGGTGGCTCTCTCGTTTGCGGGCCTTCTGCAGCTCGAGGTTGATGACGGCGACCGGCGTCTTCATGTGATGCGCCCACTGTGTGATCATACGGACCCGTTCACGTCCCGCCTCACGCTCGTTGGCTATCTCCGTCCGTAGACGTCCATAAACTCGCTGCCAGGCCGCGTTAAAGGATTTGTGTTCCTCGGTACTCGCCTCAGGCAGGAGGCCCATCTGATCGAGAGAGTCGGAGGCCCCCACTTCCTTGAGACGCGTGACGTACGCCGCTTGTCTGCGGTAGTCGTAGCCGAGAAATAGTACGAGACCGACAATCCCTAAAATGAAGACGTACACAAGGTTGGCAAACTCTAAGCTTTTCTTGGAGATACTCAAGTCAAGTTGAACGAGTGTAATCGTCAGTAAACTGGACGCCACGTACACAGCGATGTACACCCATCGGTCACGCAAAAATGCCCTAAAGCTCATATGAGCTTCCTCCCGTTATCCCCCAACCCCCTCTACTCCCCCGGCTCCTTCTCACTCACGATTGTGGAGGTTTAACCGATACCCGCGCCCACGCTTGGTCTCGATCACGTCAGACAATCCAAGCTCTGTCATTCGGCGTCGCAACCGAGCGACGTTCACTGTCAGCGTATTGTCATCGACAAAGTCGACGTCGTCCCAAAGCGCTTCAAGCAGTTGGTCGCGATCCACAATCTCGCCGTGACTCTCAGCAAGGTTGTACAAAAGCCGAAACTCTTTGGGGCTCAGATCTATCTCACGGTTACGGTAGCTGACTCGACACTGGTTACGACTTAGGATTAGCCCCGCCACCGTCATCACTTCAGAATCGGGCACCACCGCGTACTCTCCAAACGACCGGCGGATGGCGCTATGGACTTTGGCCACCACCAACTCGAGGTCGAACGGCTTGGTTATGTAATCGTCTCCGCCATTCTCCAACGCTCGTACCTGGTCGAGATCGTCCGAACGGGCGGAGATAAAGATGATCGGTATCTTGGAGAGCGTGCGTAGCTGACGGCATAAGTAGAAGCCGTCGTATCGCGGCAAGTTGATGTCTAAGAGGACCAAGTCGGGTCGTAGGGCGACAAAGCTCTCCTTCACCTGGGCAGGCTCGTCGACGCTCACCACGTCGTACCCGAAGCGGACCAGCTCCTCGGAGAGGATCGCCGCAATTTTGGGGTCGTCTTCGACAATCATGATGCGGTACCCTTGGTGATACGACAGCGCAAGCACCTTCGTTTCGATCAATCATGAGCCTACTCGCTAAATCACAAGCCTGCTCGCGGGATGATTTCGTGAACGAGGCTTTGCATCCCCTCCACGTGAAGCCTTGAAATCTTTGTATGTCTACCCGCTTCGACCGGAACGCGGGTAGGCGTCATGCGCTCCGAGCAGCTTGGCGGTAGTTTTGAATGACCCTCTCAAGGTAGCGGACTGTCCGCTCGTAACCGCGCAGGTTTCGCAACGGTAGCCAACTGCCGACCTTTTGCAACAACGTTGCGAGCGACAACTCGTCAGCCCGGACAACGATCAGGGTGATCCCTTGCTCTATGCAAATTCGTCGCTTGGCAGCGTCACGCTTGCGCTGTGCGTTCACTTGCCGCTTCGAAAAGCGCTTGGTGGGGGCATAGTGTTGTTGCCCGTTGAACTCGAAGGCCACTCGATGCAACGGATAGAAACGGTCGAACTCCAGGCGTTCCCCAGTTGACGGATTCACAAGGAAGCCCGGTCGGGCGTTGTCCACAAACTCCTGTGAGTCGACGAACAGCGAAAGGCACTCCCTCATGATCGCTTCACCACGGTATTCCGATCGCTCCAAACGCCTTTGGACATCCTCTTTACGAGCCTGATCAGCGTGTTGGAGGCGGAATCGGATTGGTGTCAGCCGGTTCCTTTGCGTGGTCGCAACCCAGCCTGCCCTAATAAGAGAGCGCACAGCGCGCTTCACGGTCTTCAGGTGTAATCCAGTGATCTTGCGCAGCTCAGCCCATTTAAATTGTCCTGTCGATCCCCTGTATTTCGGAGTCGCCTGCAACAGGCCATAACAAAGGACCGCTTGCGGGGATACGCTCCTCGACACGTCTACTAGGTCCACCGGAAGCCTCACGCACGTGCGATCGCCCACGTGAGGCCGGACCGTTTGCCATCGCCGTTTACCGGACGGGCGCTCACGCTGCGCTAAGAGCCACCCCAATGCCGATAGCTGAGCCAGGGCCTTGTACACAGTGGACCGGGCTAGGCCAGTCCGGAGGGCGAGGAGCGTAGGTGCGTGAGACCGTTGACGGCCCTTGCGGACGTCGAGGTAAAGCGCGATCCAGAGCAACTTTGCAGCGGGGGTCAAAGAGCGGGAGAGCAAGAGAGCGAGCGGAACCTCGACAACCTGCATACGCATCCGTGCCACCTCCTCACCGGCCTCCTGTATCAACCATGCGGCTTCATTCAAGTCACATCAACTAAACGCTTCAATCCTTCGGTAGCGCCAAGCCCGACAGAACGTTTGTTCGCCGCGCGCACAACTCACCCTCCCCATTCCCTCATTGCTTGGGGAACATAACAGAAAGAAGAATCGCGGGCAGTGTCCGAAACATAGCCTGAGTCAGTCCGGGCGACTACGGAGCTTGCTCTTTCTGCGGCTTCAAGAAAAGAAAGACCAGCTCCAGGAGGGCTGCCGTCGGGAAACAGGACTTGCGAATCGGCGCCACACGCGTTGCATCCATGAATCGGACAGTCTATCAGTCTTCATCCGTCGACTTGTCGGTGACTTATCGGCGGTATGTCGGCCAATTATCAGCGCTTTATCGAGCCCTAAAATCGGCCTGTTTACCGGGTGGCCTGTTTACTGGACGGCCTACTGGACCATCTGCTGGATACCTCATTACGCTGCATATCTGGGTATTCCGTTCCATCAGACCAATGTCCCAGCTTGGACGGTTGAATTCTCCACATGAGCCTGCTATGCAGTTGGAGCCGCTAGGTGAGCCCGCCAGATCCACGCAGAAAATCTTGCAGTCACTCTCTGCACTAAGGTCGGGCAGTGGAGACGATCGGCAGAATTCCGATGCGTGAGGGGTTTGCGAGGGATTTGCGAGGGGTGTCCGAAGAATAACCGCTGATCGGGCAATCCTACGCGCCGCATCCGCTCGAACGAGGACCGCGATCCAAATTCCCTGCTCAGAAGGGTGCCCGATCCGACGTATGCCAACGCCTACCCTGTTCGGTTCGGTTGCGGGCAATTCTCGGACAGCTAACGGGTGAGCCGGTCCAAAAACTTGAGGGACGGCGAAGCCGACTCAAGTTTTGTACTTCCGCCCTATTCCAGAGAGGGTTGTGGCAAAATATCCACGAATCACCACAAGAACTTCGGAAAGTTCGATTCTTAGTTGCTACTTTAATTGATACTTCAGTTTGCTACTTTGTTGCTACTTTGTTGGCACTTTGTTGGCACTTTGTCGATGCTTTGTTGGCGCTTGGTGGCGCTTGGTGGCGCTTGGTTCGTACTCAATTGATCCCTCGGGGGCGAGCGGGAGATGCTCAGTTTCAACAACTTCAAAGAGATTGATCAGAGCGCTCTGGACCAAGTGGTGAAGGAGCGCCAAAGCCTAATCAAGCGAGAGTTTGAACACTTTCTGCAGCAGGAGGCCCAGGCCGTCGACGAGCGAGTGTCGGCCGGCTGGAACTTCGACTACTCTTCGATTGAAAACTTCCTCACGTCGGTTGAGCCGCAGCGCCAGGAGTGGCGGGATTGCCTCGGCGTGTGGTCGCAGGAGCTCGATCCGCTCACCGTCGAGCTCTTCCCCTACTTTGAGGATGAGACGTGCATCGCCCATTGGATCATCCTCTCCTTTAAGGGGAACCTGCGCTGCCACGCGGCCCTCGCCTACCCCAAGGAGCGCTCGGAACGCCTACCGCTCGTCATTGCGCAGCACGGCGCAGGTTCCACCCCGGAGCACATCTTTGGCCTGATCAAGCCACACGGCGCCTATCACTCGTACGGGCGCCACCTTGTGGACGCAGGCTACGCGGTCCTCGCACCGCAAAACGTCCTCTTTGGGCCTCCGCGCAGCCGCCTCCATCGCATGGCGCTCCTCCTGGGAACGACGCTCGCCGGCCTGGAGATTCGCAAGTTTGAACGCCTCCTCGACTACGTTGAAACGCTCCCGGACATTGACAGCGAGCGGATCGCCATGTGGGGGCTCAGCTGGGGAGGTTTCTATACACTCACGACGCTGCCCGTAGAGCCGCGCATCAAGGTGGGAATCAACGCAGCCTTCTTTAACCATCGGGTGAGCAAGATGCTCCTAGATGATCCACTCTTCTCATCATTCGTCTCTGGGGGAGAGCAAGGCGAGCATGCCTACATTCCCGGGTGGTTGACGAAGTTCCGTGACAGCGAGCTCATGAGCCTGGCCTGTCCCCGCCCCGTGCAAATTCAGGCCGGCAAAGCGGACAGCATTTCGTGGCATCCACTTGTCGTCGAAGAGTTTGAACGGAGCAAGGTCCACTACGAAAAGCTCGGTGTCGCCGATCGCCTTGAGCTACTCCTGCACGAAGGGGGACACGAAATCAAAGTGAACGAAGGGCTCGACTTTCTCGCAAAGTGGCTGTAAGAACTGAGAACCATCACACACCATAGGAGTGATCCTCGAATGTATCATCGGCTCTCATCACGCAAAACGTCACCCATCGTCGCTCTCTTCTTTAGCCTTGCATTGGTCCTCACCGCTGCCTTCCCGAGCGCAGCACAGACACCGATCTCGATGTGGATTTACCACGCCCCCGGGACGGAAGCGTGGGCCGAAGCGTTTGAAGCGGACTTCAACGAAGCCAATCCCGACATCGAGCTCGACGTAGTGTTGAGCTCCTTCTCGGAGCTAAGGGAGAAGCTGCTCGTCGCCTCTGCAACCGGCGTCGGCCCCGACCTCGCCTATATGCCCAGCAACCTGATGGTCGAATGGATCACACAGGGCATCTCTCGACCGATCGATGAGTACGTCGACAAGATGGCCGACCGCGACGATTTTTTGCCGGACGTACTCGACGCACTGCGAGACGAGAAGGGTCGCCTCCATGCCCTCCCCTACGGCATGTGGCCCATCTTTGACCTGTACAACGCGGACGTCTTTGAGCAAAACGGCGTGGCGTTCCCGCAGGACTGGGAAGAGCTCATCGCGGCAGCGCGGGCCAACACTCGACTCGGCAGTGACGGTGTCGTTGAGCGGTTTGGTTACACCAGCTCTGCGAACAATTTGATTCTGATCTACGACATGCATATGTACATGGAGCAGTTGGGCCAAGGTCTCCTCTACATCGGCGACTCAAACGTCACACTCAACAACGAACGCGGTCATCAGGCCCTTGACTTCATCCAAGAGCTGTGGGCGACAGGCATGCCCAACTTCGCCACCGGAGGCCACAGCTACGACGGTGTCGTCAACGGTTCGACCGCCATCATGAGCGCGGCGACGTACCCGGCCATGACGCTCGACGTCGGATCGACCAATCTTTCGCTCCGCTCCGTCGTCGGCCCTGAGCCCGGTCAAGATGTCGTGCGGCACAATGCAGGCAACATATACATGCTCGCCACCACCGAGCACCCGGACGAGGCCTGGCGAGCGATGGAAGCGTTTTTGCAGGCGGACGTGCTAAGGGGCTTCTACGAGATCCAGGGTCAATGGCTGCCGGTGCGGCGCTCGATGTTTAATGAGATTCAGGAGCTCTACCCCTACGCGCTGGCGCCGGAGATGGTCGCACTCTTTAACAAACCGCTCTACACCTACGGCGCCCGCCACGGCTACTGGGGGAAAGTACACTCGCTTGGCGGCGACATCCTCTTAAAAGCCGTCAAAGGCGAGACGGGGAATTCAGCGGCGCTCGAAGAGGCAGAGCGCGTGATGAACTCCGTCCTGCGCGAGGAGATAGCCGCCGGTCGCAACTAGTCGGTCTGATGCGTCGGCCTAGCCCATTGCGAGGCGCAGACCTTGACTAGGAATCGATTTCAAACCAAAAGAACCTCGCGGAAACGGTCCCTTACGGGGCCGTTTCTCTTATTGAGCAATCGTATAGGGCGGATTAAGGTAGGCTTGAGGTAGGCTTGAGGTAGGTCTGGGGTCGGTTTGAGCGGTTTGGAGTCGGCTTGCGGTCGATTTCGGCCCGATGTAGGGTCGACTTGGCACCAATTTGGAGCAGCCTCTGACGACGAAGGAGATGGCGCTCTTACGGCAAAACTAAGAGACATGAATTACTCCGACGTCATCCGTACCGTGAAATCCATGGCTCGCCGCGGGTGGAGCGTGCACGAGATCGGTTCAGCCGACGGGTACCCCCTCTTCGCGCTGACGCACGAGCCAACGGCGCCCACTAAAGGGGCTACCATTCCGTCAATCCTCATCGACGCGGGGATTCACGGCGAGGAGCCGGCCGCCGTGGTCGGGCTTCAGCAGTGGCTTGCCGATCACGCCGAGGTGTGGCTCGACCAGTTCCGCTTTACGATCTTTCCCTGTCTCAACCCGTGGGGTTTCGAGCGGGGAATTCGTTACGCCGCGGACGGCAACGATCTCAACCGGCAGTTTGACGCGCCGCGCCACCCCGCGGTCCAAGCCTTCCGCGACCAGATCGCCAACCAACAGTTCGACTTCTTCCTCGATCTCCACGAGGACTGTGATTTCACCGCTATGTACCTTTACGAAGTGATCGATCCGGCGCCCACCAGCGATGGGCCGACTCTCGGACGCCGTATTCTCGACCTCGCCCGCCCAGATGTTGCGCTTGCGGACAAAGAGAAGGTCGACACGTTGGAGACGGCAGACGGCATGATCTCGGTCCCGTTCCCACGCGAAGAGGCCCGCGACTTCGAGCACGCCCCCATCGCGCTCTACGTGTACGCGCACCACGCGCCGCACACGGTCACCGTCGAGACACCAGGGCTGCTTGCCTTGTCACTACGCGCCGAACTCCACGTGCGAGCCATTCAAGAGACGTGTCGCTATTTTTCCGGGGAGGGTTCACGGTGAAGAGGTTTGCCTTTCTGCAATGTGGACACTGTCGCCACTTCCAGTCTAAGCGGGACGTTCCCCACGGGGTAAAGGAGTGGGGCGGCGCCTTCCACACGGGTGCCATCGTCGGGCGCTGCCTCGTCGACGAAGAGCCTCAGTGGCTCGTCTGGAAGAGTCTCGAACACGCGGCCTCCTACGCCGGCATGTGCTTCGAGCGTGAGGAGGCGGACGACTCCCGTCCCCGGTGCGAGTTCTACGACTTCACTACCGAATCGGGGGCGCAGACGTACCCCAAAGATTGCGTCTACTACGGCCGACCCAACTGCCCGATGGTCAACCCGAATGCATCGAACTCGAGCCCGGAGAGCCCACACAGTTCCCTCTAGTACGCGCGATCGCTGCCCAGACTCACCCGAAAAAAGAGGGTCGTCTCACCGCCGCCAGGGGCGAATTCGCCGCCGATCGGTCCGTAGGTCCGACGCAGCCCAATCGAGGCGTCGATCTCCTGCCACAGATCAACGCCGAGTGTGGCCGTGGCCATCCCGGATCCGTCCTGTAAATTCCCCATCCAAAAGAGGTTCGGGGAGTACCTCGAGTTTAAGGCCTTCGTCCACCCCAGCGAGAGCGCGGCGTAGTGCCGCCCCGAATTGCGCAAGTCCGCCGGTGAAAGTGCCCCGGAGTTAACGAGCGCCTGAATCTCATCGCCATTCTCCGCCAGAAAACCGGGCGGATATCCCTCTCCGTTAAAGGCGTACTGCGCCGCCGCAGAGACTGAATAGCGGCCTTGGGGATCAGTCACAGCCAAGCGAGCGCCAAACGTCGCATGGGCGAAGGGCTCGTCCGTCCGTCGCACCACGGCAAGCGCCGGCGAGCCCGGTCCCGTCGCTTCCTGCACAAAGCGCTTATCCGAGCCGTAACTAAGGACGCCTTCCCCAAAGAGGCTGATGGGTCCCCATGAACTCGACAGGGTGACCATGCCCCGCGGCGCCTTCCTCTCCCGGACGTACGCGCCCAGCCCCCACTCGGATCCGCCCAAGACCACCTCGGCTTTGGGGGCCACCGCCAGGTGGGAGGTCGCTCCGTCACGATCCGCGATCAGGTGGACGTAGTAGTTGTTGGAGCCCACAGGTAGGTTGACTTTGAGGGCGACAGGACCCTCTCGGTCGGCTTCGGGGTTTTCGGGGTCGAGCCGCCCGATGTTCACAATATCCGCCGGACTAAAAAAGTAACCGACGCCCCAAGAGATCTGTTGCTTCCCGCCGCGAAAGAAGACTCGCTCGTCGAGGTTGAAGTCGGCGAACAACTCGTGCAATTGCAGGAGAGGAGTCGACGGGTTCGCTTCGGCTCTCGCCTTGGCAAAGAGGCGGAAGTCGGGCCTCGGGCGGGCGTCAACAAAGATCGAGCCGTTCAGTTGCAGTCCCAACCGATGTTCCGGGACCCTCACCGGCGACGACGGCGTCACTCGGGGCCACACCCAGTCAGACTGCAGCGCGAGGCGGTAGGTGAGGCCCACCTCCGGCCGGTCTCGGACCAGCAACTCGTCCACCAGCGAGACCCCGTCGCCGTTGGACGAGTCGACCTCTTGCAAGAGGCCGCCCCGGCCGCCGCCAAAGAGGTCGTCTTCGTCGGAACCAAACAGCGCCTCGTCGTCTGTCTCAAAGAGCTCATCCTCGCCGCTGGGGAACGTGTCCCCATCACTCCCAAAGAGCCCGTCTTCCACTGCGACGAAGAGCCGCTCTTCGTCGGCGCTGAGAACCTCCTGGGCCGATGCCCTGGGAACGAGAGGCGTGGACGACGCAACGGCGAGCGTTATGGCGAAGGCGATGACGAGTAGTACGCTGCGCATCAGCGATTCACCCGCTCAACAAAGGCCTTGGTGAACACATTCGGCGGTAGCGGATCGACCGACATCTGCGTCAGCGTGATCTGTGTTCGCTTCCCCTGCACCAACTCGTCGATAAAAAGCATCTGCTTGGGCACAACAGAGTCGCCCACTCGAGCGTAGCTGGGGAAGAGCGCCGTGCGCATCAAACGCCGCGTCAGACTGTAATCTTCGGACTTGAGAAGCAGATTCGACTCCCGTGTCACCCACAACTTGAGGTAGGGGTACGTCACCTCAGAGTTGACTGCCTCTAACTCGATCACGTACACGTCGTACTGCCCGAGTCGTCCTTCCTCGTACGCCGTCACACGGTAATCGTCTGAGAGGCGGCTTTGAGCGAAGTCAGAGTTCCGGGCGTCGCTCCCTTCAAAGCTCTCCTTAAGGGAGGTGTGTGAGAATTTGCGGCTCTCCGGGTCGTAAAACCAGAGGCTCTCGCCGTCTCGCAGGTACCCTTGCCCCCGCTGGGCGCTTGGCTCTTCGATGAGCAGAAGGAACTTATCCTCCGCGTCCCGCCGAAACTGCCGCACGACCAACTTCTCCAGGCCCTTCTCGGGATCTTGCGTAATCATGGTCATCACAGCGGAGAAGTCGGCGCCGGTAAAGTTGCTCTGCTGGTCGAGCGCCTCCAAGACACGAGCGATCTCGGCTGAACCGGAATTCTGGGCTGGATCGGCATTCTCGGCCGCCCGGGCCGAGCCGGAGCCCGTGCCCAAGAGAACGAACGCACCGACTAGCAGCCACGCCGCCATCCATCCTCCCAGACCTCGCCAAAGATCTCGCTGTAGAGAAACGCTTCTCATACCGCCAGCCCCTTCCACCCGTCAAACATGTCGTGCTGTCAACCACGAACGCCCAGACCGCTCCGCCTTGCCACCCGCTACTCAGTGCCGGCTCTACTTGCCATCCGCTCCGGTCTACTCGCCACCCACTCCAGTCCGCTCGTCACCCGCTCCGACGGCCCGCTAAAAGTGGGCGCCCAGCGCCTTCGCTGGCCGCAACCGGGCCGCGGCATTGGCCGGGAAGAAAGCCGCCAAAAGGCTCATCACGAGGAGAATGATCAGGTTGGAGACCGCATCTCCCGGCGTTAGCCAAAACGTGAAGTGACCGTTATCCGTGAAGAACTGAAGCTGGGGAAGGTGGGCAAACGAGATTTGGGAGACGACGGCCGCAACGACCCCGGCCAGTCCGATCCCGATCGCGCCCCCGCCCAGTGCAATCACGGCCGCCTCCAGCAAAAAGATGCGCCGCACCGCGGCTCGTTGCATCCCAAAAGCCCGCATCGTGCCGATCTCGCGGGTCCGCTCGATCAGGATCATCCGAAACGTGTTCAAAATGCCTACCATGGTGATCACCAGTAGAATGAGGAAGATACCCATTGCGATGGCGTCAAGGACGACGAGCGCCGACTCCACAGGCTCCAGGATCTCATTCAGCGTCGTCACTTGAAACTTTGTCCCTTCCCACGTCTCGTCGGTGGAGGTGGAGAAGGTTTGGCCAAAGAGTTGACCCACCGCCTCCTGCCCTTGCAACTGGGCCTCGAGGGGATCGCTGGAGATCTCCTGCAAGGGCCGGACCACGTTGAGGCCGTCGTTTCGGCTCTGTTGAACCAGCGCATCGGCCGCCGGATTGACCGCCCGTATGTCGTCTAACACCAAGTTGAGCATTTGGTACTCGTCCGGCCCCAGCCCCAGGAGCGCATTCAGGGTGCTCAGATCGGCGTAAGCTGAGGCCAGCCCAAGATTGCCACCGTCCTCGACCACACCGACCACCAAAAACTCACCGACGTTTTGCTGGCCGTTGACCGTTGTGAGACGTACGAGGACCTGCTCGCCGACGACGACGCCGAGCTTTTCGGCGGTGAGTCCCGTAAGGAGGATCGCCTGCGGCTCAGTGCCGAGCTGCTCAAGGGAGCCTGCTCGTAGCGGGAGTCCCTTAGCCAGCTCCGTCTCGACCCGGAAGTTGACGCCGTCGATGCGTTCGGTCGCCTGCCGCGCCCCAAAGATCACGGTCGCCATCGCCCGCGACCGCCGGTGCATCGAGGCCAGGGTCACGTCGGCGTTGGCGAGCGTCTGCTCGAGCCGTTCGGGTTCGCTGATGCGTCCCACGACGCGCCCTGTCTCACTCAACTCCGACCCGCTGATAAAGATGTGGCCGCCGAACGCGTAGGCCATGTTCACCTTGATGTTCTCTACCACGCCTGCCGTAAAGGCGTTAAGCAACGTGATCACCATGACGCCAAAGGCGATGGCGCCGGCGAGGAGGAGGCTTCGTTTTGATTGTCGCACCGCGTTGCGCACAGCGATATTGAGTAGGACCACGCGTCACCCCTCCTTTAAAGGGATCCCGTTCTTTAGAGACTCGTTTAGGGAAATCTTTAGCGGAATCCTTAGGGGAATCCTTAGGGGAATCCCAACGGATCCTATCGGGAGCCTGCTCCTACGAGCCTTGCATCGCCTTGACCGGTTTAATCTTGAGTGCAATTGACGTCGGATACACGCTGGCGATCAGGCCGATGACGACGACGACGCCCAGGGACGTCAGAATGGCGCCAACGGATGGAACGGGATGGAGTACCTTGCCGCCAAAGAGGATTTCGAAAAAGACGTTGGGCGCCTCCAGTCCGGTCGCGTTCAACACCCATAAAAGAATGCATCCGACAGCGACGCCGAGCAACCCAAACACCCCGGAGGTGATCAACGTCTCGCAGGCGATCATCCGCCGCACGAAGCGCTTCTGCGCTCCCAGCGCCCGCATCGTGCCAATCTCAGTGATTCGTTCCGTCACGGAGATGACCAGCGTGTTCATAATGATGATGATTCCGACCACAGCGATCACGAGGATGACAATGTTGAACATGCTCTTCATGCCGTGGGCCAGACCGGCGAGCGCCCCGGCGCCTGACAGCCAGTCGCTCGTTGTCGCCGCGATCCCTCGCTCGGAAAAGAAGCGTTGAAAGTCCGCGGCCACTCGGGCCGGATCAGCGCCGTCCCGCACGTCCACGAGGAGGAAGTGCCACGCGTTGGAGGCCTCGTCGCTTCTCTGGGGGGCGGACGGCTCCATCGGTGTAAAGACGAGCGATTCGTCGAGGCTCTCGCCTGAAACCACGTCGACCGACTCGATCAGCTCTGTCCCAAAGAGAGCGTCCTCGTCGCTAGAAAGCTCGTCCTCGCCGCCAAAGAGTGCGTCGGCGTCGGTGACGTCAAAGAGCGCCGCCTCCTCCTCGCTCAGCTCCGCCTCGTTCACCTTGGCGAGATTCATCCCCGCCAGTGAGCGCACGTTGCCGATGTCGATGAGCGAGACCATGTCAAGCTGAGGGTTGGAGTAGCGGAAGCGAAAGATCCCCCGCACCGGTACTTCCCGCACCTTGACGCCGCTTAGTTCGTTCATCCCCGTCAAGAGGACCAACTCGCCCGGCTCAAGTGGCAGAGCACGATTCCGTTCGAGCTCAAAGGCGGTCTGCGCGTTAAGGAGAATCCCCTCCTCCCCCGGCGCCAAGAAACGCCCCTCCAAAATCTCGATGCTCTCAGGAAACATCCGTTGGTACGCCGCAGGGTCGATCCCAAACAACTGCATGTAACTGCGGTTCTCCTCGTAATCGACCATGGCCAGTCCGGCCGCTTGGGGGCTCGTCGCCACGACCTCCGGATGTTGCTCGGCGAACGCGACCACCTCGTCGAACGAGGGAATCTCAGGAATAACAGCGTCAAAACTATCGATATCCTGCATGCCAAAGAGGGTCAAACTGCCCCGGTGCACGCCCGTCACCATGAAGTCCCCGGTGTAACTCGAGGTGTACGTGCGTCGAATCCCCTCGGCGGCGGTGTCCATCAGCGAATTGCCGACGACTAACACAGCGATGCCCAGTGTGATGATCATGCCGATGATCAGGGTCTTGACGCGATGCTCCCTGAGGTTGCGCAGCGCAATCTTCCACACGACGCTCATGGCGTCGCCTCCGCGCCCGATTCGGCATGCGCCTCCTGCTCCGTGGAGGCGCTTTCGGCGATGCGTCCATCGTGCAGCCGAATTAAGCGGTCGGCCGCCTCCATGATCTGCCCGTCGTGGGTAGAGAAGATAAAGGTCGTCTTTAACTCCTCGTTCATCGATCGCATCAACTCGATGATACTCTTGCCGGTCTCAGAATCGAGGTTGGCGGTCGGCTCGTCGGCCAGGACAATCTTAGGCCGACCCGCCAAGGCCCGGGCGATCGCCACGCGCTGACGCTGGCCGCCGGAGAGCTCACTCGGTTTATGTTTGCGAAACGCCTCGAGCCCGACGGCCCGAACCAGGTACTCGAGCCACTCGCGGGTCTCAGCCTTGTTGGTCGTCGACTTGCCGAGGAGTAGGGGGAATTCGATGTTTTCGTACACGTTTAAAACCGGAATGAGGTTGAATGACTGAAAGATGAAGCCCAACGCCTCATGACGCAGGCGCGTGAGAGCACGGTCCTTGAGGCTGCTGGTGGCAACCCCGTCGATACGGACCGTGCCCGATGTCGGTGTGTCGATGCATCCGATGAGGTTGAGAATCGTCGATTTCCCGGAGCCCGAGGGTCCGACGATGGCGACAAACTCGCCCTTGTCGATGGCGAATGAGACGCCCTTTACCGCGTGCACCTCTGTCTTGCCGAGGGGGTAAACTTTTTTGACGTCCTCTACTGCGACGATGGCCACGGTCGCTCCCTCCATTCGATCCCAAACCTGCCAAGGTGAACAGACCTCCCTTGGCAGGTTCAGATTACCCGACCGTGGCAAATGGCGTCAACCTTGGAAAAGATCGGGCGGCAAGAGGCGCTGGAAGCGAGCGTAGGCGTCGTCCCAGGCGGCTTGGTCGGCAGGACGGTGCGCTTCGACACCGAACGAGCGTCGCACCACGGCGCGGGCCGCCTGCTGATCGGGCAGGACGCCCATCCCCACAGCCTGCACCGTCAGATTGCCGATCGCCGTCGCTTCGTACGGACCGACTAACACCTCGCACCCGGTCGCATCCGCCGTCATCTGGTTGAGGAGCGCGTTGCGGGCGCCCCCGCCCACGATGTGCACAACGTTGACCCGGCGCTTGGTGGACCGCTGCAACTGCTCTAATACGTAGCGGTACTTAAGAGCCAAGCTCTCCAAGACCACCCGCGCCACCTCGCCGCGCGTCGCGGGCACCGGCTGTCCGGTCTCGCGCAGGTAGGAGCGGATTGTCTCGGGCATATCGCCGGGCTGAAAGAAGCGTGGATCGTCAGGATCGACATGGGCCCGCAACGGGGGCGCCCCCTTGGCGAGGCGCGTCAGCTCGGCGTAGTCCAGGGGGTCGCCCTCCCGCTCCCACGCTCGGCGGCACTCCTGCAGAATCCACAGGCCCATCACGTTCTTTAGATGTCGAAAGGTGCCGGCGACCCCGCCCTCGTTGGATATGTTTAACCCGAGGCTCTCGTCCGTGAGGATGGCTTGGGGCACTTCGACACCTACCAAGGACCACGTCCCCGAGCTGATAAAGGCCCAGTCCTCGCCCTCAGCCGGCACAGCCGCGACCGCAGATCCCGTGTCGTGCACGGCCGGGAGCACGACCGAGATGGGGCGAACGCCGACCTCATCGGCTACCGAGGGCAGGAGCGTTCCCACCTGGGTGCCGGGTTGTACCACCGGCGGCATAATCTCGATCGGCAGGCCGAGCGCGTCAAAGAACGGCTCGTGCCACGCACCGGTCCCGGGGTGGTACACTTGCGTCGTCGTCGCATTCGTAAACTCTCCGACCGCCTCCCCCGTGAGGAAGTAGGTAAAGAGCTCGCCCACCATGAGGAGTCGGTGGGCCGCAGCGAGAAGCGCCGGCTCACTCGACTTCAGCGCGGCCAATTGGTAAAGCGTATTAAAGGGGAGAAACTGCACCCCGGTGTTGCGGTAGATCTCCTCCCGACCAAGATGGGCCGAGACCCGCTCCATCAACCCGTCGGTCCGCCGGTCACGGTAATGGTGCACGCCGCCCAACAACTCGCCCGAAGGGCCGATCAAGCCGAAGTCGACGGCCCAGCTATCGATGCCGACCGCAGCCAGCTCCTCGGCCTGGGCGACCGCCTTGCCGATGCCGGCTTTGATCTCTTGGTGCAGGTGGAGCACGTTCCAGTAGAGTGCGTCGTGCACCGGCACGGGCGTGTTGGTAAACCGATGCACCTCCTCACAGGTAAGGCGGCCGTCTGTCAACGTGCCCAGGACGGCCCGGCCGCTCTCCGCGCCCAAGTCGATGGCCAGCAGGTTGGTCACCGCCACGGTCGCCTCACTCCCGCTCCCTGCGAATCTGTTCCATATACCCGCTCTCCCGGAAGGCCGCCAAGGGGTCGCTCGGGACGCCCATCTCAGCGCGCACCTCTTCGAGGATTGGCGTCACGTCCTGGCGAAAGGCCTGCATCAGACACTCCTCCGCCTCGATCAGGTCGCCACGAGCCTGCGCCGCCTCGAGTCGTTCTTGATCGACCAGGAGAGCCCTGGCGTACTCGGTCTGGATGTTCACGACGGACTGGATCATCGCTTCGATGTTGGGCTTAATGTAATGACACTGGTCGAGCATATATGCGATATCGGCCTGCACGCCGGGGTCGTTCTCCCCCTTTACCAGCTCGTGAAAGATGAGGAAGAGCTCGTACGGGTTGATCGAGCCTGTCGTCAGATCGTCATCGGCGTACTTACGGCTGTTAAAGTGGAAACCGCCCAACTTACCCTCGTCGAGCAAGATCGCGATGATGTACTCGATGTTGGTCCCCTGCGGGTGGTGCCCCAGATCGACCAGCGTCTGCGCCTTGGGCCCCAGCTTCATGGCGTGTAGTGTCGCCAGGCCCCAATCGGGGACGTCCGTCTGGTAAAAGGCGGGCTCAAAAAACTTGTACTCGATGAGCATGCGCTGTGCGTCGCTCAAAAGAGCGTACGTCTCGCCCAAACACTCTTCCATACGGCGCTTCCGGGCGCGAAAGTCGTCCTGGCCCGGGTAGTTGGTGCCGTCGGCAAACCACAGGGTGAGGTCGCGCGAGCCCGTCTTATTCATGATGTCGACGCACTCAGCCGCGTGCTGCACCGCCCGCTTTCGCACCGCGGGGTCGTGGTGCGCGAAGCTTCCGTGCACGTAATCGTCCTCTTGAAATAAGTTGGCGTTGACGGCGCCCACTGCCATTCCCAACGTGTCGGCGTGCGCTTTGAGTACTTGGTAGTCGTCTACCTTATCCCAGGGAATGTGAATGGCGACTGTACCGGCGATACCGGTGTACTTGTGCACTTGGGCCGCGTCTTGAAACTTCTCGTAAATGTCACGCGGCGCGCCGGGCTTGTTTAAGGTGTAGAACCGAGTGCCCATCGCACCGTAACCCCACGATGGGGTCTCTATGTTGATCGACTTCAGCCGCTCTTTCACCACGTTGAGGTCGATGCCGGCAGGAACCTTCATGCTACGCATCCTCCTTGGGCGCTGGCCACGCCATAGTGGTCATCAGGGCTAGGTTTACCTGGGTCGTATCCAACCTGGAGTACTGCACCACGATATTCGCGTCGCTGGTGACGCGCAGGGCGTAGGGAACGAGGCGCGGCAGCTCCACACCGCCCAGGCTCTTGGGGTCGTCGAGTCGGACGTGCCACGTCCGCTCCGCCCCGAGGGTGAGGCTCACATTCCGAATCGGCTCCCGGTCCTCAAAGTAAAAGTCCAACGTGACGTGGGCCGCCACCGTGCCTGTGTTGAGCAGACAGATCGCCTCGTGGCCCTGCAGCTCGTCGGTGCCCGGGTCGGGCAGGTACGCGTCAGGAACGATCCAGACGCGAGCCCCGTCACCCTCGCCCTCTCGCTTCACGGCTCCCCCTTGCGGGATTGCATTCACATCCTCCACCTCCGAATGTTTGGCGTTCGCTTGACCTGGAGTTCGCTTGGCTTGTGCTCGATTGGCCTGTGTTCGGTTTCACCTGTGTTCGCTTCACCTGGCGCTCACTCTAATTGGACCTGAGCACGATGGACGTCGAAGGCACGCGCGAGCTACCGCATGTACGCAGCGGCGACGCCACCGTCGACCGTGATGGTACACCCCGTCGTTTTCCCGGCCCGATCGGAGACAAGGAAGGCAATCGCCTCTGCTATATCCTTGGGATAGACGTTCACGCCGAGGGTCGTGCGACGCCGGTAAAACTCCTCGAGTTCATCGGGTTGGATCCCGTAATCTCGGGCCCGTTCGTTGCGCCAGTTGCTGTTCCAAATGCCTGATCCCTCGAGAACGGCATCGGGCGCCACGCAATTGACACGCACCCCGTGGGCTCCCGCCTCCTCCGCAAGGGAGCGGGCCATGTGCAACTCAGCCGCCTTGGCGGCGTTGTAGCCGGCCGCGCCTTTACTGGCCACCATCGCATTCTTAGAGGTGACAAAGACGATCGCTCCGCCGATCCCCTGCTCCTTCATCCGTCGGTACGCCTCGCGGGATGCAAGGAAGTACCCCTTCACCAACACGTTGTGAATCCGGTCCCACTCGTGGGCGCTCATCTCGTCGAACGGCTTAGCCGCCGCTAACCCGGCGTTGCACACCATCACGTCGATACCGCCGTACATTAAGACGGCCTCATCCATCGCTCGGCTGAGTGCCGCCTCATCTGTCACGTCGACGTGCACCGCCATGGCTCGACCCGTTCCGTAACGCTCCTGGATCTCCTCTGCCGTTGCCGCTGCTCCATCCGCGTTGATGTCAGCGATGACGACGTGGGCGCCGTTCTCAGCCAGCAGATGGGCCGTCGCCTTGCCGATCCCGCTCGCCGCGCCGGTAACGACCGCCACCCGCCGTGAGAGCTCACGCTCAGCGGGCGCCAGGGTGAGCTTGTAGAGCTCGAGAGGCCAGTACTCCACGTCGTACGCGTCTTGCGGCGACATGGAGGCGAAGCTGCCGACAGCGTCGGCGCCCCGAATCACTTCGGTCGCTCGGTGGTAGAGCCCCGCGCTGTTTAAAGCGCCGCCCTTGTCCGGTCCTGTAGAGAGCATGCCGATCCCGGGAATCAGGATGATTCGGGGGAATGGGTCAAGTTTGGGATCGTCGGGCCGCCCGTGCGCCTGCACGTACCCGCGGTAAGCGTCGGCGTACCGAGCTGCGCCCTCTTTGAGCAGCCCTTTGAGCTGTTCAGCGTCGCCTGTAGCCGGGTCGAAATCGATCCACAGGGGCACGTACTTGGTATGCACCAAGTGATCGGGGCAGGCGGAACCCGTCAGAGCCAACTCCTTGCCCCGCTCGGAGTTGACCAACTCGAGGACGGCGTCGCTGCGATCGACGTGAAGAATCGTCCGTCGCTCCTGACTGAGCGCCCCCCGCAAGGCCGGTAGCGCGTCCGCAAGCAGGCGCTCGGCGCAGTCCGCCGGGGCGCCCTGGACCCGCACTCCGCCAAAGACCGGCCCCTTCGCCACTTCAGTGTCGATGTACGCCTGCGCCTCGTTAATAAGCGTGATCGTATTCTCGTACGACTCCTGATGCGTGGCGCCCCAGGTGACTAGACCGTGGCTTCCGAGGAAGACGCCGCGCAAGCCCGGAGTGGCCCGCAGCGCGAGTCCCACCTCTTTGGCGAGACGGAAGCCCGGCCGCATGTAATCGATCCAGGCGACGGCGTCTCCAAAGAGTTCACGAGTCTTTGCTTCACCGTCCTTGAGGTTGCACAGGGTGACGATCGCGTCCGGGTGAGTGTGGTCGACGTGCGGATGTGGGACAAAGGCGTGGAGGAGCGTCTCTATAGAAGGCCTTGGCATCGATGGGTGCAGCAGCGTCTGCACCAAGTAGTCGACCATCTCCTCGTCGCTCATCGCCTCCTTCTCAAAGGCGGGCAGCACTTCCAAAAGCCGCAGACCGGCAAAGCCCGCTCGGGTGATGTCGGCCAGATCCGAGCCGCTCCCCTTCACCCACAGGACGTCGAAGGCGCGGCCGTCGACGTGCGTATACGGCACTTTCGAGGAGGTGTTCCCCCCTTTCCAGTTGCAGACCCGGCGGTCCGCTCCCAAGAGGTTGGAGCGGTAGACGAGGCGGTCGAGTTCGTCGCTTCCCTGCGCCGCCCGCTCGTCGTTCCACAAGTTTTCAACCATTCCTAAAGCACTCCCTTACCAAAGTCGTTACGCCAAGCCGAGCCGTCGGAGGTCGGGATCGGCCAGCCACTCCTGCCACGTCATTCCCCACTCGGCCAGGGAGCGCTCCATCCGCGCAATCGCGGGCATGCCCGAGGTGGCCAGCGTGTCGGTGATCGGATCGGCCGCCCCGTCGAGCTGGACCTCAACCCAGGCGCGCAGCTCGTCAAAGAGCTGCTGGGCGAGCTCCTTCTTCTCCTCAGCCAGGTTGTGGCGCTCACCCGGATCGCTCGGCAGGTGGTAGAGCTCGAGCAGAGGGCGCTCGTACACAAACGGATCAATGTTGTGAATCAGCTTCCACTCATCGGTGCGCACGGCCCGCGAGGCCTGCCAATTGCACTCACCGTGGTAGATGCGCTCGTGATGTTTGCTCTCCTCGCCGCGAATCAGCGGCCACAAGCTGCGGCCGTCCGCGTGCTCCTGGGCGCCCGCCAAGCGCCCCTGTGAGACCCGCTTCTCCTCACGTGCCGCCTCCAAGATCGTCGGCATGAGATCGATATGTTGCACGAGCGCGTCGACCCGCTGCCCTTGGGGAATCCGCTCGGGCCAGCGCAGAATGAGCGGCACCTTCACCGTCGTCTCGTACAAGCCGGCGTGATCCCAATAGATCTGGTGCTCGTCGAGGCTCTCTCCGTGATCGCCCATCAGGATAAACAACGTCTCTTGGGCGAGGTTCAGCTCCTGCAGGACGCGGTCAAACTCATTGATGCGGTCGTCGAGGTAGCGCACTTCAGCGTCGTAGAGCGCATTGATGTACCTAGGGTCCCGCACGTCCCCTAGATGGCGGTAATGGTACTGGTGAAAGAAGGGGTAAATCGCCTGGGCACGCACCGCCTCCATCCCCACGTGCTGGGGATCCGCCGGATCGCCGTCGTAAAAGAGGCGGCTGTACTCCTGCGGTGGCATGTACGGAGTATGGGTGTCCCAATAGTGTAGAAAGAGGAAGAACGGCTCCTGGGCCCCCTCCTGCACGTAGCGGCGCAACCACCCTTCGGCTCGAGCGTTCACGTCGTGCCCGTCGATCCAGCGCCGGCGCGAGAGCGTGTTCATGTAATCAGAGTAGCCCCGTGCGAACCACTCTTTCAAACGGTACAAGTTGTCCGCCGCCGCTGTGGAAAATCCGGCCTCCCACAGGATCGACGGCAGCCATGGCGTCTCTTTCGCCAGGTAGCGAGAGTGCGCACCGTGGGCGACGATACCGGTCTTTAGGCCCAACTGGCCTGTAAAGAGCGCCGTGTGCACAGGCTCCGTGGGGATGTCGGCGCCGAAGGCGTTCTCAAAGAGAACGCCTTCCGACGCGATCCGATCAATGTTGGGGCTGGTCGGCTTGGTGTAACCGTAGCAGCCCAACCGGTCAGCCCGCAGGGTGTCACAGGAGATGAGGACAATGTTCATCGTGCGCTTCCGCCCTCGATCTCCTCCATGCAGCGGCGCAAGTACCCCCTCGACTGTGCGGCGATCCCCATGGACTCCCCGGCAGAGAAGTCAAACGCGCCAATCACTTCGAGGTCCAGCGCGCCGGAGTACTCCGAGCGTACGATTCGCTCGAGGAGCGGAGGCAGATCGAGGACGCCCATCCCCGGTACCTGGTACTTGGGGGCGCCGATCTCCTTGTTGGCACCACCTCGTAGATCGCGGAAGTGAATGTGAACGACGTGCGGAGCCAAGCGTTCCCACGCCTCCAAGATGTCCTCGCCTTCGCGGTAGAGGTGGGTCGGGTCGTAGTTGATCCCCACCCACGGCGAGTCAGCCGCCTCAGCCACGCGTAGAGCGGAGGCGACGTCGTGAACGGCGGCGTGGACGTGGGCCTTCACCGAGACCTTGACACCGAGCGCTTCGGCACGCTCGGCCAGCTCCGGCATGATGGCGAGGGTCCGCTCGAGGTCCTCCTCCGTGTCGGCCCCGCCGGAGCCGCTGCTCACCAAGGGAATCTCTAACTTCGCCGCCAACTCGAGCGCCGAGTAAAACCACTCGCGGCGCTCCGGATCGAGCAGATTGGTCGCCGCCTCCATGGCCACGACGTCCAAACCGCTAGTCGCCAATGCCTCACGGGCCTGCTCGAGAGCGGCGTCGTCAAAGTCGGGCCACGCGTGCCGGGCGTTACCCAAGCACGCGATCTCTACGGCGTCAAAACCGGCCCACGCGACGTGCTGTAAAGCTTCGCGCAGGGAGAGACTGGCAAAGAGAACCGTATTACATCCGATTTTCACGTGTATCAAACCTCTCTATAAGCTCGCAAGATGCGCTCGCAAGAGACTCGCCAAACGCGACCGAGTGCCAGTGCGCACCCATCGCGCCCGACCGCAGAAATTATGCACGCTTCTCCTGCAGTTTGCGGGCCTCGCCCACGCCGCCGATAAAGAGCTCCTCGTACGCCTGCTCCGAGCTGGTGAAGGGCCCGTGGTCTTTCCCGTGCCACTGCAAGTTGGTGTACATGGGGTTGGTGAGGCCGGTCTCCTTCTCCCGGCGCTCGATCCACGCCTCCATGCGGGCCTTTAGCGCGGCGACTACCTCGGGCTCGGACTCAGCCAAGTTGTTGTTCTCATCCGGGTCCTCCAAAAGGTTGTACAACTCGACCGGCGGCTTAAAGTGAAAGTCGGGCTCGAGGGCGACGATCAGCTTCCACTGTGGAGTGCGCCAACCGTGTTTGCGCATCCATGTCGCTTCCGTGATGTAAAACTCGGAGTAGTTGTTGGACTGCTCCCCGTTGATGAGCGGAATGAGGCTCTTGCCGTCAAAGGGCTTGTCGTGCTCGAGCTCGAGGAGTTCGAGGATCGTCGGCACGAGGTCCTGATGCAGGTTGTATCCAGGCACTCGCACGCCGCTCGGCAACTTCCCGGGCAGACGCATGATGAGCGGCACGTGCAACGTGCAGTCGTAGATGCCGTGGTGATCAAAGTAGCACTCGTGGTCCATCAACGTCTCGCCGTGGTCGCCGTTCAGGATGACCAACGTGTTCTCGGCGATCCCAAGCTCTTCGACGCGCTGGAAGATGCGCTGAATGCACGCGTCCATGTAGGCGATTCCGCCGTCGTACTGAGCGATGACGTACTCGGCGTCCGTGATCCCTTCGGGCATCCACGACTTAAAGTAGGTCGCAAACGGCTTAAAGTCGAGGACGGGTTTCATCGTGTCGATCGAAGGGTCGCACGGATCGGAGCTGTGAAACATCCGGTCGAAGGGCGCCGGCGGCAGATACGGTGAGTGCGGGTCCATGTGCCGCATAAAGAGGAAGAACGGCGCCTCACCCTGGGCTAAGCGCTCCAACTCAGGCAAGGTCACCTCGTTGAGGGAGTCGGCCTTGGGCATCTTGCCCTCGTTGTTGCCCCCGCCCCAGCTGTTGTAGTTGATATAGTTGTCGAAACCGCGCGAGCTGGGATTCCCGGAGAAGCCTACGCAGGTGCTCTCGTATCCTGACTTGCGCAGGATCTCTGCGAGGGTCTCGACCCGGTCTGTCAGCCCACCTTTGTGCCGCAAGGCGACCACTTGGTTGGAGAAGCAGTCCATCCCCGTCAACATGCTGGCGTATGCCGGGGTCGTCGGAACGTGAGGCGAGTAGGTCCGCTCAAAGAGGACTCCCGACTCGGCAAACTTGTCGATGTGAGGCGTCGTCAAGCGGTGGTAGCCGTACGAACTCATGTGGTCGGCCCACAGACTGTCGACGCCGAACAGGATCACATTAAGCGGTTTTTTAGCCATGGTACAACTCTCCTTCGTAGATGGTGCCACGCCATACTCGCAATCTGAACGCCTTACACCGCGCCGCGGGGCAAGGGCACCGGGTAGGGGCGCACGAGTTGTCCGCCCTCTTCGTGCGACTCTATCGCTGCGAAAGTGTACTCGAGCGCTGCCAGTGCATCTCGACCGGAGCCGCGCAACTGGTCGCGAGGCACGCCCGCCGACACGTCCTCCAAAAAGGCGTGAAGACGGCGGGGGAACGTCTCGTTGAAGTCCTTGATACCGGTATCTTCGACGCTCTTCTCCGGCTCTTGGCCCAAGCCCACCTTTTGCGCCTGCCAGAAGGTCACCTTCTCGATGCAGTTCTCAATGCACAGCGTGCCCTTCGTTCCGCCTACCTCGATCATCCACCAGCCGCCTAGGCCCGAGGGTGTGTCGCCGCGGTGGCTGAGGAGGTACCCCGTGCAGTCGTTGACGAAGCGCATGTGAATGCTCGTGTGCGACAGCAAATTCTCCCCAGCCGCCTGCCTAAAGCCAGGGCGACCAAAGAAGGCCTGGATGTGCGAGACGTCTCCGCACAGGTAGCGCATGACACTAAAGGGGTGCGTGAGGAACGCTTTGACGTGAAAGTACGGGTAATCCTTGTGGCGGGGATCCTTTGAAGCGCCCCCGTACAACTCTTCACCGCCGGAGAAGCCCATCTTCATCGTGCAGTACCGCAGCTCACCCAGCTCTCCTGCAGCAATGTGCGCTTTGGCCAACTCGGCCGGAGGGGTGAAGTAGTGATTGAGGTTGCAACCGAAGTAGACGCCCACCTCGTCGGCGCGCGCCACCATGTCCCGAGCCTCGTCGATGTCGTTAGAGAGGGGCTTCTCTACCAAGACGTGCTTGTTGTGGTCAAAGGCCTGCATCACCGGCTCGTAGTGCCAGCTGCCGTTCTCGTGCCCTCCGGTCGTTACATCGACGATGTCGATATCCGGATGGGCCGCCAGCATCTCGTCGACGCTGCCGTACCCTTTGATCCCGTGCTTCGCGGCTGCCTCCTCCGCCTTGTCGCGCGCAATGTCGCACACGGCGACCAGTTCAGCCAACTCATCCTGTTTGTGACACTCGATGTGCCGATTGCCGATGCCACCGAGCCCTACTACACCGATTTTGAGCGCCATCCGTTGCTCTCCCTTCGCGAAAAAGCTGTGTTGCCTGATTTTTCTTCTCCTCCCCGCGCCGTCCTGGGGTGCAGATCGGCAAAAAGGGGACCCAATCCGACATTTTTACGAGCGGGCGCACTCACGAGCGCACCTCCGGCCGACCGTACGCCCGCCGGCGAAACTCTCCCGGCGTCACTCCGTAGTACCGCTTAAAGGCCCGTCGAAACGCACGGGCGTCCCCGTAACCCACCTGTCGAGCCACATCACTCACACTCGACTCTTCCGTCAGGAGGACGCGAGCGGCTCGAGCGGCTCGCACACGCCCGATGTACTCTTGGGCGGTGTCCCCCGTCATCTTTTTAAAGAGGCGATTGAGGTGATCCGCCGTCCACCCACCGCGGGCCGCCAGGTCTCGCACCAGAAGCGGGCGGTCACAGTGCTCGATGATGTAGCGCGTCAGGCGTCCCAAATCGCCGCCGTTTCCGTTGGTCTCAGAGACAGGGAGCCCGCTCTCGTGGAGCGCCCGATTGATGAGCCCCACCACCGTGATCATCTGACCGCGCAACACTGTCTGATACCCTTCCGCCTTGTGCTGATACTCCTCGTACATCTCCTTGACGGTCCGCTCGATCTGAGCGCGCACGACCGGTCCCAGCCGCAATCTGCGGTAGTCGAGGCGCTCCTGCCTCGTACCGGAGATCTCCTGCACCATGAGAGAGGTCTCTGCGCCAAGTGAGAGCAAGTTGAGCGCCCGCTCGGTCAGGAGCAGGTTCCAAATTTGAGCGGGGCCGGACGGGGTGAGATCGTAACCGTGCGGAATGGTGGGGTCGACGATAAAGAGATCGCCGGCCGAGACCGGGTGTGTTGACGGTCCGTACCGGTGCAAGAGCGTACCGCGCTCTACGTAGACGATCTCAAAGAACTCGTGAACGTGCAGGTTGGTCGAGTGGGTGACGTGGTGTGCGACGATCGCAACGTCCTCGTCGCCGACGAAGTGGTTGATGCGGGCAATGTTGCCTACGCTTGCATTTGCGCTCACAGCTCGGTATCGCCTCCTTGACAGCGCCCCCCCTCTGGGAAGAGGTTGCACGCCCACCAAGATTTGTGCTATGTTTTGTACGCTAGCGGGACCGAATCCTTTATCCGCGAGGAGCGGTAGTGACACGTGACGCACCTGGACAAGTTGGAGAATCGCAGCATTCACATCCTGCGCGAAGCGTACAGCGAGTTCAAGTCGCTCTGCATGCTCTGGTCGATCGGCAAGGACAGCACCGTCCTGCTCTGGCTGGCGCGCAAGGCCTTTTTCGGCCATGTTCCCATTCCGCTCGTGCACATCGACACGAGTTTCAAGATTCCAGAGATGATTCGCTACCGTGATCAAATCGCCATGGACTGGCGGCTCACCATGATCTACGGGCAGAACCAAGAGGCCCTGCGGGAGCGGCGGACGTTCCCCGACGGGAACGCCACCCGGTTACAGTGCTGTAAGGCGCTCAAGACGGAGGCGCTCGTCAACACGCTCTCCGGCAAGTGGCCGCGCTATCGACTCAATCACGAGACAGGGGCGTACGAGCGCGACTCCCATGCCGAGCCATACACTGGCGTCATCGTCGGGGTACGCGCTGACGAGGAAGGGACCCGTTCCAAGGAGCGTTACTTCTCCGCCCGCGGGCAGCGCAGCGACTGGGATATCGGCGATCAACCGCCGGAGTTTTGGAATCAGTATAAAACAGACTTTGCCCCGGGCACCCACGTGCGCATTCACCCCCTCCTCGACTGGACCGAGCTGGACATCTGGCTCTACATCGAGCGAGAGGGAATCCCGGTCGTCCCCCTCTACTTTGATCAGGGTGAGGGCTGTCGGTACCGCTCGCTTGGGTGCGCCCCGTGCACCAAACCCGTGGAGTCGACGGCGACGAGCGTCGCCGACATTGTGGAAGAGTTGTCGACGGGACGCTTCGCCAACATAGCGGAGCGATCCGGTCGCGAACAGGACAAGGAGGATGGCGGTGGACTCGAATCCCTCCGACGTGAAGGGTACATGTGACCCATCTCGAGTCGTCCAACGCGACCGCGAGGATATGAACATCGTGATCGTCGGCCACGTCGATCACGGCAAGAGTACGATCATCGGGCGTCTCCTCGCCGATACCGGCTCTCTGCCCGTCGGTAAGCTCGAGCAGGTCCAAGAGATGTGCCGGCGCAACAGTAAACCTTTTGAGTACGCATTCCTCCTCGACGCCCTCAAAGACGAGCGCGATCAGGGGATCACCATCGACTCGGCCCGCTGTTTCTTTAAGTCGGCCACCCGCAATTACATCATCATCGATGCGCCAGGCCACATCGAGTTCTTAAAGAACATGATCACCGGCGCCGCCCGCGCCGAAGCCGCCCTGTTGGTCATCGACGCCACGGAGGGGATTCAGGAGAACTCGAAACGGCACGGTACGATCCTTTCCATGCTCGGCATTCGTCAACTTTGCGTCCTGATTAACAAGATGGACTTGGTGGATTATGACGAAGGCGTCTACCGACGCCTGGTCGAGGATTACACGGCGTTTTTGGCATCCCTTGACCTGAAGGCTTCATCGTTCATCCCCGTCAGTGGCCGCGGCGGCGACAACATCGCCACCCGTTCCCAGGGAATGCCGTGGTACGAGGGCGAGTGCGTCCTTGAGGCGCTGGATGACTTCGTCAATCCGCCCCTTCCCCTGGAGAAGGCGTTTCGCATGCCGGTGCAGGGAATCTACCGCTTCACCGCCGGCGGCGACACGCGTCGCATCGTGGCCGGCAGCGTCGAGACGGGCGAGCTGCGCGTCGGCGACGAGGTGATCTTTTACCCCTCAGGCAAGCGTAGCCGAGTTAATAGCATCGAAGCCTTTAACCGCCCACCTCAGGAGCGAGTCGTGGCCGGCGCTGCCACAGGTTTCACCCTGCATGAACAAATTTACGTCCGCAGAGGCGAGATCGCCGCGCGGGCAGACGAGGAGTCGCCTCATTCGACCTCCCGTTTGCGGGTGAACCTCTTTTGGCTCGGCAAGGAGCCGATGAGGCGCGACAAGCGTTACAACATCAAGTTGGGAACAGCCAAAGTCGAGGCGTACGTCGAGGAGATCGTCCGCGTGATCGACGCCTCGTCGCTCGAGAGCGCGGGAGCTAGGGAACACATCGAGCGTCACGACGTCGCCGAGTGTACGTTGCGCCTAACGTCCGCCATCGCGGTTGACACCGTCGATCACCTCCCGCAGACCGCCCGATTCGTCATCGTCGACGAGTACGAGATCGCCGGAGGAGGCATCGTGCTCGAAGCGCTCGCCGACCGGCAGAGTTGGGTGCGCGAGAGGGTGCAGCTCAGGAACGCCCGCTGGGAACGAAGCACCATCACTCCAGAGGAGCGTGAACGCGCGTACGGCCATCGCTCGGCCCTCATCCTCATCACCGGGGAGAAGGACGTCGGCAAGAAGCCTATGGCCAAAGCCCTCGAACATCGGCTCTTTGGCCTGGGGCATCACTCGTACTTCCTGTGCATCGGCAACCTGCTCTACGGCGTCGATGCGGACATTAAAGCGACATCGGCCAACCGGCGGGACGAACACGTTCGCCGCCTGGCGGAGGTGGCCCACATTCTGCTGGATGCAGGCGCCATTCTCATTGTCACTGCGATTGCGCTCACCCAGGACGAAGTCGACGTGATCACGACAGCGATCAACCCGGACGATGTCCTCACGGTTTGGGTCGGAGAGAGCGGCTCCAGCGAGTTGCAGTGTGGACTCACGCTCCCCCAAGGGGCCCCTCCCGAAACAAGCGCCGAGACGATCCTTGGCGCGCTCATGGAGCGTGGCATCACGCCGCGCGACTGACACCCACCGCCGCACATGTTGCCCTCGCTCTTCGAGCGAGCGTCATTCGTGCGAGCGCTCTCCCTACGCGAAGCGCCTAGCCGCCCGTGCGCGGGCTTTTGCAGCCTCTTCTTCCCGGTTCTTGGGCGGCGCCGTAGTCACCAGAGAGTCGAGGAGCTCGCCGGAGAGGCGCGCAACCTCCTCCACCGCTTTGTCAAACACGGCTTGGTTCGCTTGCGACGGCTTGGTAAAGCCACTGATCTTACGAACGTATTGCAGCGCCGCCGCCCGCACCTCTTCCTCGGTCGCCGGAGGATCAAAGTTGTAGAGCGTCTTGATGTTTCGGCACATCGTCACCTAGCCCCCTACCTCGTGAGCGCTTTGATCTGTGCGGCAAACTCAGGGTAAGCCGCCGTGAGCGCCTCCCTGTCCCCATGTTCGTAATCGTCATAGTCAAAACCGGGAGAGACGCTTGTCCCCAAGAGCGCGCACTCGCCTCCAGGCAGGAGTCGCGTCCCTTGCCACACACCCTGCGGCACGACGACTTGCGGCCGCATGCCCTGCTCGAGGTCCGTGCCGATGGTCGTCAGCGCACCTGTGCCGTCAGGGAGGAGCTGCAGCATCTCGACGGGGTCTCCCATGTAAAAGTGGAAAATCTCGTCCGCCGCCAAGCGATGCATGTGCGAAAAGGTGTCGGGCGTGAGCAGGTAGTAGATTGCTGTGCCTACTCGGCGACTCTCCACCCAGCGCGACGACTCGTAGGTACGCCGAAAGTAACCGCCTTCGATCGGATGGGGTTGTAAGTCAAGGATGCGAATGACCTGCTCCGCAGTCATATTTCGGTGTGATGCTCCTTCCGCCTCGGCGCGTCACACCACCCCCCCCGTCTACCGTCGGCGAAAATCGGGACAACGGGTGGCGTTGGGCCGTTCCGGACGGTGACACGCGCTCCCGTAATTGTACTTGCAGGTGTCGCACAAAAAGCGGGATCCGCTCGTCACCCGAGTGAACCAACTCTTCACACTGTGTACGACACGCTGCCCAAGGCCCTTCGTCGTCAAAAGAGAAACTCCGTCTCTGTAAGTCGATGGCGCACGGCGTCGATCACCCGGCGCTCGTCCGCTTCATCCCGAGCCTCAAAGGTGACCGAGAACCGGACGAACGGGCCCGCGTCATCCCACGGCACCGTCGAGATCATCTTCTCGCGAATCAAATACTGCGAGAATTCCTCTGCCGTGGCGAACTGATGGCCATCACGCGTCCCCTTGGGCGCCCGGACGTACATGTAAAAGGTGCCGCTCGGTTTTTGGGCGGCGAATCCGGCCGCCTGGAGCGCCTCGGCGAGCATGGTGTGTCGCCGAGAGTACTTGGCGACCGTAGCCTCGGTGATCTCGGGATGCTCGAGTGCGTAAATCGACGCCCACTGGACCGCGCGAAACTGGCCGGAGTCGGTGTTGTCTTTGACGGCGGCGAAGCCGCTCACGGCCAGAGGATTGCCGCACACCCAACCCATTCGCCATCCCGTCATGTTGAACGCTTTAGACATCGAGTGAATCTCAATCCCGACCTCTTTGGCGCCCGGCACCGACAAGAGACTGAGCGGCCGCTCCCCATCAAAGGTGAGCGCGGCGTAGGCCGCGTCTTGAACGACGAGGAGCTTGTTTGCGCGAGCAAAATCGACGACGGCCTCAAAAAACTCCCGAGTAGCCGCCGCCCCCGTCGGGTTATTGGGGTAGTTGAGGTACAACAGCTTCGCTCGGCGGAGCTGCTCATCGCTGAGCGAGCCGAGATCAGGCAGGAAGCCGTTCTCTTCCAACAGGGGGAGGTTGATCACCTCACCACCCAAATACTCAGTGTGTGTCCCCATCACTGGGTAGCCCGGAACGGTCATGATCGCAATCTCGCCCGGGTTCACGAACACTTGGGGCACGATGGCAAAAGCCGGCTTCGACCCGATGGTGTGACAAATCTCGGTCTCGGGATCTAAGTGGTCGACGCCGTAGACGCGAGCCATATACCTCGCCGCCGCCTGCCGAAACTCCTCGATACCGTTGTCGGCGTAAAAGCGGTTCTCCGGGCGGGCGGCCTGCCGCGACAACTCCGCCACGACGCCGGGATCTGCCATGGCGTCCGGCTCGCCCACCCCCATATCGATCAACTCGACGTCGGGATGCTCTCGCCTGGCTGCCGCCTTGGCCCGCTTGATCTTCTCAAACTTATACACCTGGCTCCCTTTGCCGAAAGACGCCCCGCCGATCCGCTGGGCAAAGAGGCTCTGAATGTAACTCTCGCCGTCGCCGTGCACACGTTCCTCATCGATTCTTTGCACGCGCGCTCCTCCTTTGGTCTACACTTCTCCCGCTACGTTAACAAAAAGGCTCCTCCCTTCCCTTTTCCGATGCGTACACGCAGTTCCTTGTAATGCGCGTCAGAATACCTGACATTACACGTACCACTGCGCTTGGAGGGTGAAGAATCCGGCGTACTCGCCGTCCTTGGCGATTAACTCTTCGTGCGTCCCGGACTCTGCCACAACGCCGTCCCCTAGCACGATAATGCGGTCGGCAAGGCGCGCCGATCCCAGGCGGTGCGAGATGAGGATTGAGGTGCGCCCCTCGGTCATCTCTCCAAACTGCCGATAGATCTCGGCCTCGGCCTTGGGGTCGAGGGCCGCGGTCGGCTCATCCAATACGACGACTGGGGCTTGTCGTACGAGCGCTCGAGCAATGGCCAGTTTCTGCCACTGTCCACCTGAGAGGTCGACTCCACCCAGCGGCCGGCCCAACAGCGTACCGTACCCCTCGGGAAAGGCTCTGATAAACTCGGCCGCTCCACTCAACTCCGCGGCGCGACGTACCTGAGCATCGCTCGCGTCGTGTAGACGGCCAAAGCGGATATTCTCAGAGATCGGGAATTGGTAGTGAACGAACTCCTGAAAGACGGCGGCGAAATGACGTCGCAGCAGCTGCTGCGGGTACTCACGCACGTCGACGCCACCAAGGAGGACTCGGCCCTGAGAGGGTTGGTACAACCCCATAATCAGGCGAATCAACGTCGACTTGCCCGCTCCATTCTCTCCGATTAGAGCGATCCGCTCTCCCGCCTCGATGGTGAGGTTGACGCCCCGCAGCACCGGGTGCCCACTCTCCGGATACGTAAACCAGACGTCCTCGAGCTCGATACTGGCCGCCGAGGGCAACTCCCCCGCGGTGACTCCCTTTAGCGCCACCGATCGCTCCTGCTCCTCGACGCGCACACTCCCAACTGGCGAAGCATGGATAGGCTCCGCACCGCTGGCCACTTCCACGCTCCCACTCTCGCCGCCTCGCACCGTCGGGACGTCAATCTCGAGAAACTCGTACAAATCGGCAAGGTATAGGCTCTGCTCGTGCACCGTCGACAGGTTGCGCATCACCTGCTCGATACGCTGGCTGAACTGTTGTAGTGCCTGCATCATCATGGAGAAGGTACCTACCGTCACCTGGGCCCCGGCAATCAGCGTTGCGATAATGGTCAGACACCCGGCGTATGCCGCCAGACGTACAATGCTGGTGAGCGCGCCCAGCCACGACTGCTTCACTTCGATTTGGCGACGCTCGACGGCCAGATCTTTAGCTAGGCCGAGCCAGCGGTCGAGCAGGTGCCTGCTCAAGGTAAACAGACGCACCTCTTTCGCTTCGTCCCGGCGGGTGAGGAGATTGGCAAAGTAATTGGCGAGCCGGCTCTCGGGCGTGCGCACGCGGTACACCCAGTAACTCTTTTTTCGCATGGCCAGCATCACCCAAAATCCCGGGACCACTCCCACCGCCATGATCGGCGCCAGCGACCAATGGGCTTGCCACAGGACGGCTAGGATCGCTGTCATCCCGGTCACCGATGCAAGGACGTCGATGATCGCCCGCATCAACTGGATGAGTCGAGGCCCCATGTCCTGATTGGCCCGTTGGAGCGCGTCGTAAAAGTCTGGGTGTTCAAAGTGGACCAACTCGACCCCATGCGCTTTGTCGATCACTTGGCGCTGCAGGTGCATGCCGACTCGCTCCTGCACGTCGACTTCACAGAGATTTGAGAGGAGCTCTAACACCGTCTGGCCGATCATCGCGGCGATCAGCCAACCCACCCAGGGCACGATCTCGGCGAAGGGGGCGGCTCCTGCCAAGGAGTCGACGATCTGTTTGCCGATTAAGAGCTCGGCGGCAGTGACGACCCCTGCAGAGACAGACCCCAAGACAAGAACGATCACCGAAAGCGGAGCGCTGGCGGCGGCGGACCACAACAGTCGCGGAATGAGTACCGTCGATCGCTTCACAGGGCGCCCTCCCCTCTCTTGCCTAAGATCCCGGCCTCGTCCGCTCTGCCCACGGGCGGGCCGACCTCCTCGCGATACCAACGGGCCTGCATCTCAAACATGTTGGCATACTCGCCTCCCTCGTGGACGAGCTCTGCGTGGCTGCCGTTCTCAATGAGCCGGCCGCGGTCGAGGACAAGGATGCGGTCGGCGATCCGGGCCGACGCCATCCGATGGGAGACAAAGATGGCCGTGCTCTCTCCGGCCAGCGCTCGAAATTGATTAAAGATCTCCAACTCGGCCCGAGCGTCCAGCGCCGCTGTCGGCTCATCCATCACGAGGACACGGGCCGTGCGAAAGTACGCGCGGGCAATCGCAATCTTTTGCCACTGACCGCCGGAGAGGTCTTGACCCCCTGCAAAGGTCCGTCCTAGGGTGGTCTCTAATCCCGACTCAAGAGAATCAATGACGGCGTCCGCTCCGGCAGAGGCGGCCGCCTGCTGGATCGCCTCGGAGTTCTGAAGCTTCTCCGTCTGCCCATAGCCGATATTCTCCCTCGCCGTCAGCTGGTAGCGCAAGTAATCTTGAAAGACTGCAGCGACCGTGTGTCGGTACTCCTGAGGGTCGATAGAGCGGAGGTCCTTCCCGTTGATCAGGATCCGCCCCTCAGTCGGGGTGTACAGGCCCAAGAGCAGCTTGATCAGGGTGGTCTTTCCGGCCCCATTGGTACCCACGAGCGCCACCTTCTCGCCGGGATGAATGGTAAAGGTGAGATTCTGTAACACCGGTGCGCCATCCGGATAGGCAAAGGTGACGCCCTCAAAGTCGATGCGGTAACTCTTCGCAGAGTCCAACTCCGTCTCGCCGGACTCCGAACGTTCGAGTTGAATGAACTCCCGTAGGTCGCTGAGGTAAAGCGACTCCTCGTACAGGCTGCCCGCCTGCCGCAGCACCTGCACCAACTGATTTTGAAAGCGAGTCGCCGCCTGCATTAGCGAGACGAATCCGCCCAGGCTGAGGAGACCGTTTACCGCCTGTTGTAGCAGGAGGGTGATGGCCCCACCGAAGCCGGCGATGGCCGCCGTGCGCGCCGCGCCAATGCGCAGCTGTTGCCGCCTCACCAGGCGGAGGCGTTCGTCTCTCAGCTCCGATGCGGCAGTGAACCATCGTCCGATGAGGTGCTCACCGAGTTGGTACAGACGCAACTCTTTGGCGCTCTCCCGATCGGTGAGTAGCTCGACGAGGTAGTTGACCCGCCGCTGTTCGGGCGTTTGACTCCTGCGCAACCGGTAGCGCTCCCGCCCCCGCAAAAACTGGGAGATGAGGTTGGGCGTCGCTCCGGCTAGGAGGATGAGGGGCACCAACGTGTGCGCCTGGACAAGTAAGACGAGGTAGCTGGCGAGGTTGATCGCCACTTCCGCGATCCGCAGCGTATTCTCAAAGATGACAAACGAGCGCCACGTCGCCGCCTGCCGTGCCCGTTGGAGGCGATCGTGAAAGGCCGGGTGCTCAAACTCTTCCAGGGGCACTTGACCTGCCTTGTCGATCACGAGCTGTTGGAGTCGCCAGCCGGCGCTCTCACGCAGGTACGCCCGCGTCATTTCGCGCCCCGAGCCCAGCAGCGCCTGCAACCCCTGGATTCCCGCCAAGGCTCCAATCCATACGACCATCGGTCCGACGTCTCCGCCCCCAACGGCGACCGCAGCGACGGCGTCGAGTAGACGTTCGACAATCAAGATTTGCCCGGCAGGCGTCAGCCCCTGAACAACCATGAGCGCTACGTTGATGCCGACAGCGAACGGGCGCTCGCGCCACAGCAATTTGAGAAACCAAATGATCATTGAAGCCAAGCGAAGGCCTCCCGCCCAAGGTTGTTAAAGACGCCCGTCCCCCGCACGCGCTAAAGGGCTGAGCAGCTTAAATTCTCTTCACCATTGTTGGCTCCCGCTCCTTGAAACGTGCGCGTCTAAGAGCGCGCAAAGAGAGAGGCGATGTCCTCGCCTCTCTCCTACGCGACCTTCTATCCATTTGTGCCGATTCTCATGCTTTCCGAGAATCGTACTAACTCGGCTACTGCTGGGGGTTGCTCACCAGTTGCGCCTCTATGGAGATCTTTACCTCATCCCCCACGAGGACGCCCCCGGTCTCGAGAGCGACGTTCCATGTGAGTCCGTACTCCTTGCGGCTCACGCTTCCTTGTAAGGTGTAGGCGACGCGCTCGCCACCCCACGGATCCTTGCCGCGTCCCTCTTGTTTAGCCCGCAACGTCACCCGCTTGGTGACACCACGTATTGTCAAGTCGCCTTCGACGTCGTATTCATCGGCTCCCACGCTCTTAATCTGCTGACTGACGAACGTCATCTTGGGGTGATTCTCTACGTCAAAAAAGTCGGGGCTGCGCAAGTGCGCATCCCGATCGCCCTCGTGCGTGTCGAGACTGGCAACGTCGATCTCCACTGTGATCTTAGTCTGGGAAAGGTCCGTAGCGTCACCCTCGATCTCGGCATCAAACTTGGCGAATCGTCCCTTAACGGTGGAGATCATGAGGTGCTTAACTGCAAACTCAACAGCACTGTGCGTCGCATCGATTTGCCATGGGCTTTGTGTAGTAGTTGACAAGGCGAATTCCTCCCTGGTGTCTTAGTCCCTTGCGAATCTATGCGCTTACTTTATGATAGTCACTTACTTATGTCAAGCAACTTATTGAACATTCCCCCCGGTCGTGTGGTAAACTGTTTATGGATGAACGTGTAACTGCTTTTCACACACTCTTTGACAAAGGGTGAAGAGCCGTGGCTTACGATCAAATGTGCCCAAAATATGAGGCCGCCGTCGCCGTGTTGGGCAAAAAGTGGACCGGACTCCTCATCCGTGTCTTGTTGGGTGGTCCCAAACGATTCTCGGATTTCCGACAACAGATTCCCGACTTGAGCGATCGCCTGCTCTCCGAGCGACTGAAAGAGTTGGAGGAGCTCGGCCTTGTCGAGCGCCGGGTGCAAGATACCAAACCGGTGACGATCGAGTACTGCCTCACGCAGCAAGGAAAAGGCCTCGAACAAGTTGTCGAGGCCATCCAAAACTGGGCTGAATCCTGGCAGGCGCCCGAACCCCGCTAACCGCAGAGGCCCCCTACTCCGCCAGGATCTGTGAGACTGCCCGGTAGATTCGCTCCTCCAACTCCGACTTGAACGGCGAGCTCAATCCGAAGTAACGCACTGAATCGACCGGCTCGTACCCTCCTGACGCAAACATCTCAGCCGTCGGAATGTAACCTACCATACCGTTTGCATACCCCACCGGCACGGTGACACGGCCCGGCCGCATCCTCTTGATAGTCTGTCCATACTCAACGCAAACTTCCCCTCCCATGGCCAAAAGGCTCACATCGGAAGCGAAATCTACACGCTGTAACGAAAGGCTCGCCCCGTCCGGCTCACGCTCCAACGGTAACGCCACGTCACGGACGATAGCCTTGAGAGAGGCCTCGGTCCTGCGCAACGCCGGGCGTTCGAGCGCGCGCAACGTCTCGTCAGCCAGGGCCCGCCCAAAGGCTGCGACATCTTGCGGAGTCCCCTGCCGAAACGCGTCTCCTCCTAACACCGTGCACGCCGGGCGCACGTCCCCAAAGCATCCAGGCAAGAAGCCGCAGGTCACCCCCGCCATGGCCGCTTCGACCCCCCGGCGGGCCGCTCCGGGATACTCGGCCGATATCTGATACGTTCCCAACGTGGTCGGATGACAGGTGTAGTGAACGAGGAGCCCAATCGGAGCGTGGGTTTCGACCGCGCGAAACAGGAAGAGGGTCACTTCGTCGTCACGCACTCCCCCAGGGTTGGGCGCCATGCGCGCCTTTCCGTTCACCACTCTGCGCCGGTTGATCGCGTACCCGCTCAAACGCCCAAATGCCACATCAAGGTGAACCGGCTGAGTCGCTGCCTTAGCGTGCGCGGCCGCGCCCGCGATACTCTCAACAAGCGTGTCGAGGTACGCAGGATCCGGTCGGCCCGCGCCGTCATCCACATTCTCACACGCGTGAGGACCTGAATGTGTGTGGCTAGCCGCCAGCATCACCGCGCTCGGATCGATCCCCACCCTTTCGCATAGGCTTTGGCGTATTCGGCGCACCAGTGCGGGCCCAAATCCGATCAGATCGGCCGTCACTACACACACGGGGCTCGGGGCCCCTTCACTCCGAAACCAAAAGAGTCGCAACTCCAGATCGTCCAGGACCGACTCAGCGCCGTGCGTTCGATGCGCGAACCCTGCCATGCTCGTACCGAGTGGCGGGGTGATTACGGCGCGCCCAACGCCCAATTCCAACAATGCCACGTCACACTCTCCCCCAGTATGGTCGAAATTACCATCCTCTTCTACACCACTTATGTGACGCTAGTCACTAGCCCTTTGATTGAAAGAAATTTACTCTTTTACCAGCGGGTATACATTCCACCCAGATCTTGGTCCGAAAGGAGTAAAGAATGAAACATAGGAGCATCTTCGTAGCAATCATGTTGCTCACACTCATCGTGAGCGCGGGATGCGGGCTCTTAGGTGTCGGTAACGGCGTCAGCCCAACTCCCGAGGCAGAAGTCGAAGCAACCCTGCAAACGCTCGCAGCCGCGGGCGAGGTCAAAGATGTCGAAACGCTCAAACGACACCTCGCAGAGTCCATCGTCGCCCAAATGAAATCGAACGGCACGGTGATGCCCGCCGCCGCCACCCCGATCGACCAGGACGTGTTGGTCGACAGCATCGAGTCGGCCTGGGCCGACAAGGTGATGAAGGGGATCGCCCTCAACCTGCACTCTATCGACATTGACGGAGACGTCGCAATCGCCGACGGCGATTTCACGATCACGTTCGCTGACGAGGCCAACAACGAATCGTACTGTGCGGGGACAGGCACGACCCGCCTCGTACACTCCGCCGGCAAGTGGAAGATCACGCAGGTGACCGTGACCGAAGCCTCCTGCACCTTCACTCCCCCGGGCGATCCAGCCCCTGGCGAGCCAGGTGAGGACGAAGAGCCCAACGAGCCCGGCGAACCGACCAATCCCACCTCTCCGTACGCTTACTTTGACGCATGCCGATACTTGGTCCTCGGCGCCAACGGAGAACAGGTGAAGTTTGTGCAAGAGGTGCTCACCCACACCGGCGATTACTCAGGGCTCATCGATGGAGACTTTGGACCGATGACCGAGGCCTCTGTCAAGAGCTTCCAAGAGCGCAACAGCCTCTACGTCGACGGGGAAGTCGGACCCAAGACCATCGCCGTCATGGACGAGCTCCTCAAAGATGGAAACGGCTACTTCGCCTGCGGCGTGACGGATTCTCAGCCGTCGGCAGGTGAGACGTTTGTCACGGAGACGTCGCTGCGACCTGGCACGTCGTATGAGACCCGCGTGCTCACCTACGAATCGACCGTTCCCGGCCCGACGCTCGTCTTTGTCGGCTGCATTCACGGCAACGAGAAATCAGGCCACCTGGCGCTCACAGAGGCCATCGATCGGGGCATCACCATCTCACGAGGACGTCTGGTGCTCATCCCCGAGTTTAATCGGAATGGATGCAACAACAACAAGCGCACCTACAACGGGTACGACTTCAACCGCCTCTTCCCTGTAGGAAAAACCCCTACCCTGGCCCTGGGCCGGGATACGTGGGACCTCGTCAAGTCTCAGCCCAACTTGGCCTTTGTTGTCGACTTCCACGACGGCTTCAACAACAGCCTGGCCAACACGCTGATCCACTCCCGACAGTCGGAGGCGGGCAGCGTGTCGAGGAAGCTGCGGGATGCGCTCAACGACATCCGGCCCTCCGGTTCGAACGGTCCCGCATGGAGAGCCTTTACCGAGCCGATCGGCGGGAGTCTCACCCGCAAGGTCGGACGTGACCTAGGGATCCCGGCAGTGGAAGTGGAGTTGGCCGGTCGGACCAACCCTGACCCGATCTCGCTGCGTAAAGAGTATGCGTGGACCCTCATTAGACTCTTGGGCCGCGAGTACGACATGGAGATCATGTTTTAGCGTGGACAAGCCGTGTGATCGGTGAGTCTACGCAAGGGATACCAAGACCGCCCCGGCGGCAGGCGCCTCGCCTGCTTGCCGGGGCGCTTCGCGTCCAATAAAAAGTCAGCCGACTGAGGCGGCGACCATGTTGGCGACGCGCGGCAGCGCTGCGTCACGCAAAATGCGAGGATTGCTGGTTAGTAGGACGCAACTGAGCGAAGTGCTGGGGTCGAGCCACATGACACAACCGGTAGCGCCGGAGTGCCCGAAACTAGCAGCGGAGCTTAGCTCACCAAAGTACGTTCGGTTGTGCGCAGCGCCGGGAGACGCGAAGATGTCCGAAGCGGAGCGGGCAGCCCCTACAGCGCCGCTCGAGGTGGCCGAACTGCTACCGTGACCGGCGCCTGCTCCCACGTCGTCCGGCGATTCGCCTTTAATCTTAAAGCCCAACCCCCACGCGGAGAATCGAGGGCCCAGTCCACGCAGCCGATTCGTCGTCATCGCCCTTGCCGTCGCTTTTGCAAGCGGGCCGCGCTCTACGAAAAGGCGCAAAAAGGTGGTCAGGTCCCCGACCGTTGAGATCAAACCGCCCCACGGCGCCCCAAGCCTGCGCCAATAGGGTGAATTCCAATGGTAGTCGATCTCTCGCTGTCCCTCAGGCAGCTCCACCTGTACATCCTCCGCGCCGCTCTCGTGATCGGGTAAGCCAAAGTGCGTATCGTACATGCCGGCCGGCACAAAGAGCTCTTCTCGGGCGAACTCCGCAAAGCGCCGCCCCGTCAATCGCTCGACCAAGGTGCTTATCACGACGAACCCCATACTCTGATACGAGTTGTCGCTTCCGGACTCAAAGAGGGGCTTCGTGCGGCACACTTCGTCAAAAAAGGCGCCGAGTGGAGCGTGGCGCTCGCGCAACGCGACATTCTGAGCTACCATGTCGGGGAGACCGGATGTGTGGGTGAGGAGATGGATCACCCGGATCTTCTCCCGCCCCTCTCCGGTAAAGGACGGCAGGACGGATGAGACGGGTGTCTGCAGCGTCAGTTCGCCCGCCTCCACCAAGCGCATCAGCACGGCCGCCGTCACAGGCTTGGAGAGAGAGGCCACCAAAAAACGGCTCTTGGGCGTCACCGGTTCCTCGCCGTCTCGGGTCCCGTACGACCACGAGCTCCTACGCCCACCGTCGAGCGAGAGACACATCGCGAGGGCTCGAACGCCGCCGTCAGCCACCCTACTCCTTAAGAAGCGATGGACCCGTTCTATACGAGCTTGATCAAAGGTGTATGTCATGTGACAAACTCCCGTATCGTTTCGATCACGTCCGCCAGGACGAGCACAGGCGGTTGTTCGGCGTCCACGTGAGTGTGAACACGCTCCGGATAATGTCCCAAGAGACTTTGGGCCTCCTGGTCAAAGACGTCGAGCCGGTGGCGAATCACCTGCTCACTCGCGTCATCGTACCGATTGGATTTAATCGCTCGGCTGCGGATTCGTTTGACGAGCACCTCGCGATCGGAGCAACGTAGCTCGATGAGGCGCAGGACGTCGGCGTATTCGTCCAGGACGCGCGCCTGCGACACATTGCGCGGAATCCCGTCCAACACCAGGATGTCCTGCCGTGGCCGCCACTCCCCCGAATTCTCAAGTTGCTTCAGTCGCTGCAGCCACAACTTTACCGTGAGATCGTCCGGCACCAGCTCTCCCCGAGCGGAGTACTCAGTGAAGATGCGCCCCAACTCACTCGACTCGTCTAATGTGCGAAAGACGTCACCGCATGCGCAATGATGAAAACCGGGCAATTGCCCAAGGGCCTTGCCCTGTGTTCCCTTCCCTACCCCAGGCGCTCCCACGAGGAGTATCGCTCGAAACTTCACGGGTAGCAACCTCCCAAACGTCGAAATCCGACTAAAAAATCAAGACTACCCGAAAGAGAGTGCTCCATTAAGGCGGGGATCTCCTCTTGGTGCGCTCAAATTCTTGTCCGTGCGGCGCGCGAAGACGCCCAGAGCCCAGACCACGAATGGTCTGGGCCCTGGGCAGCACGGACATTTTGCACAGCACCGGGGGGTCGTGTGCTTCTGCAAAATCATTATAACGTTTTTCCCGACGGAATTTGTAACGAAACTATGAACATCTCCTAAACTTTTCGTGAACGCAGTCGGGGAGGAATCGCCGCGGGCCCCTGGAAAATGTGTGTACTTTCTCGCTTATCTTCACACAAAGGCGAATTGGGGGTTGTTTCACAAATGCAGCGAAAGACGATGCGACAAACCTTTCTCAGCCTGCTCCTCGGTATCATCCTCTCTGTCTCAATCACGCAGGCAGCTCCGGCCCAGGAGACGATCACCATCTACCTATGGAAGGCCTGGGCGCAAACGTCGGCCGGCACATTAGGCCATTGGTTTGACGGCATTAAAGAGGAGTTCGAGACCAAGTACCCTGACGTCAAGGTGGAGTATCAGTACGTCGACTTCGGCGCCGACCCCATCCTCATTGCCGTCGCCGGCGGGAATGCGCCTGACGCAACGATCGCCTCGATCGCGTACGCGCTCGATCTCTACGATCGCGGCGTACTGCGCCCACTCAACGATTACTGGGAAAAGAGCGTCGTCCAAGAGTACTCCTTCTTCCCCTCCACCCAAATCTTCAACAACCGCAACGGCCAGGTGTTTGGCGCTCCGTGGTCGATGGAGGCTGAGACGATTGTCTATAACATGAATCTCCTCGAACAGAGCGGGATCAGCACCGACCCGGACGCGCTGGGCAGTTGGGGCGAACTCGTCGACGCCGCGAAGAAACTGCACCGCGAGGACGCCTCTGGGGCGATTCGTGTCGCCGGCTTCAACTCCGGCCTGAGCATCCCCAACTTTGCTGGCTGGCTTTACGCCAACGGTACTACTCTCTACAACCAGGATTTTTCAGGGGTTGCCTTCGAATCGTCGGCCGGTCTACAAACCCTGGAATTCCTCTCGGACCTGTTTAATGTGCACCGGGTCCACGGACTCGGCGGTATCGACGCATTCCACGCCGGCCAAGTCGCCATGGCCAAATATCAGCTTCCAGCCGGCGCCATGATGGCCAACGCCCCATTCCCCGTCGGCCAAACCGACTTGCCTCCGGGACCGTCGGGCTCAAAGCGCTCTACGGTGACCTGGAGTAACATGTTCGTCATTCCCAAAGAGGCCAAGAATCCCGACTACGCGTGGCGCTGGATCGAAGTGATGCTCAGCCCCGGCCAGCAGGAGAAGCTTACTCGCACATTCGGGTTCCCGATGTCGCCGTATATGGAGGCGTACGACACCCCGGCCGTCGAAGAAGCCGTCGAGCGGTTCCCAAGCATCGCCAACACGCCGCGCATCTTGGGTGACGCCGGCGTCTATCCATTTGTCCGGTACACGGAGATCGCACCTGTGGTGCAACCCATTCTCAATCACGTGAGAGAGGGTGAGATCGGCGCACAGGCAGCCCTCTCCGAAATCACTCGTTTGATGAACTCAATCCTTAGCGAGCAGTAGGAGGTACACAAGAGATGGCAGAGAGCTTACGGGCCGGCGTGGGCGAGTGTGTTATCACTCCCCCGCTCGGCGCCTCACTTCAAGGAGCTTTACACGACCGTAGAGCTGTCGACGTGCACGACGACCTCTACGCCAAGGCGCTCGTCCTCGACGACGGCGTTCACCCCATCGCCCTGGTTTACCTGGACGTGATTGCAATCATGGACCGGGATGTTGCCAACCTGCGCGCCCGGGTCGAAGAGCTCACCGACATTCCCGGAGAGCATGTAATGATCGGGTGCACCCACACCCATACCGGGCCTGCCATGATGTCGATGGCGGGGATTACGCACGACCAGGAGTACATCGACTGGCTTGTTGGCAAGGCCGCCGACGCCGTCAAGCTGGCGGTGAACCGCCTCCAGCCGGCCCGTGTCGGCACCGGGGTCGGTCGGGAGGAGAGCCTCAGTTTCTGTAGACGTTTTCGCATGGCGGACGGTACCGTCCGCTTTAACCCTGGAAGAGGGAACTCAGACGCCCTCGAGCCGACGAGCCCCATCGACCCGGACGTCGGGGTCCTCTACGTCGAAGCGCTGGACGGGACGCCGATCGCCGCAGCCGTCAACTACTGTCTCCATTACGTCGGCACCGACGACGGCCTGGCCTTCTCGGCCGACTACTTTGGCCACTTCGCCCAGGTGATGCGGAACATCAAAGGCGAGAGCTTCACGACGCTCCTCTTTAACGGAGCGCAGGGCCAGATCAACAACATCGACATCCACGATCCACAGCCACTCTCTGGTCACAAGCAGGCGCGGCGTGTCGCTGAGATTCTCGCGGGAGAAGTGACACGGGTCATCGGTAAGATGCGGCTCACGGAGGAGCCCAAGCTTGACTCGGCAGTAACGAAACTTACGTTCAAGCGCAAAGAGATCCGCCAACAAGACTTGGAGATCGCAAGGCGAATCATTAACGGGGAGACGCTCGAACCCGAGCTGGATAAGGGCCCGTTTAGCTGGGTGGTGGGCCAACCCATCCCCGAAAGCTTGCGACCGGTGTACGCCCAAGAGTGTCTTGCGGTGGCGAAGTTGCCGGAGCAGATCGAGACAGAGATGCAAGCGATCCGGATCGGCGATACCGCTCTGATCTCGCTGCCGGGTGAGGTCTTTGTCGAGATCGGCCTCAACATAAAAGCGACCTCGAGCGCGACCAAGACCTTCGTGATCGGTCTCGCCAACGGGTTCATCGGCTACACGCCAACGGACGTCGCCCTCAAAGAGGAAGGCGCTTACGAGACGTGGACATCACGGTGGTCGCTCCCCGACGTCGGCGCCGAAGCCATTTTGGTCGATGCGGGCAAGGAGTTGACAGGCGCTCTCTTTGGGGCGGATCGCTCGCAACAGACGGCTTAACGTAGACGGTTTAAGCAGACGGCTTAACTTAGACGGTTTATGGCAGGCGGACTCAATTAGACGATTAAGGTAGACGGATTAAAGCGAGGGACGCACCCATGCTTATTGTGGACGGACACTTGGACCTAGCGATGAACGCCCTTGAGTGGAATCGCGATCTCACGCAGACGGTCGCCCAGATCCGCAAGAGTGAGCGGCACTACAAAGAGAAGGGGCGTGCGGCGGGCACCGTTGCCTTTCCCGAGCTGAAGCAGGGGCGAGTGATGCTCAGCTTCGCAACGCTCATTGCCCGTGTCGCCCATAAGACCAACGGCTATAAGGGGAACAACGGCCAGGAGATCTGCCACGCAAAGGCGATGGGCCAACTCGCCTACTACCGTCTCTTTGAGCGGTTGGGTCACCTCAGCATCCTTGCAGACTGGCCTGCGCTCGAGCGACACGTGGAGGCGTGGCGTCAAGCCGATGCGGATGCCCAGCCACCCCACGGAGTCGTCCTTGCGATGGAAGGCGCGGATCCCATCACCACCCCTGATGAGCTTCCCGCGTGGTGGGATCGCGGGCTGCGCTTGATTGGCCTCTCCCACTACGGAGTGAGCAGCTACGCCCATGGGACCGGCACGGAAGGCGGTCTCGTGGGCGACGCCCGCGCCCTCCTGCGAGCGATGGACGAGATTGGCATGATTCTCGACCTTACCCACCTGGCCGACCAGGCCTTTTGGGAGGCCCTTGAGTCCTTTGACGGCCCCGTTCATGCCAGTCACTGCAATGCACGAGCGCTGGTACCCAATCAGCGACAGTTGAACGATGAACAGATCAAAGCGATCGTCGAGCGCCGCGGCGTGATCGGCGTCGCGTTCGACATGTGGATGCTGCAGCCCGACTGGGTCCACTGGATCGCATTCAACGAGAAGACGGCGACCCTCGAGGCGGTCGTCGACCACATTGACCACATGTGCAACCTCGCCGGGAGCGCGGACCACGTAGCCTTGGGCACCGATCTCGACGGCGGATACGGCATCGAGCAGACGCCACTTGGGTTCGACACGATTGCAGACCTGCAAAAGATCCCCGAACTCCTGCAAAGGCGCGGGTACACCGCTAAAGACATCGCCAAGATCATGCACGGAAACTGGCTTGAGTTCTTGCGTCGGTCGTGGACGTAGGGTTCGCGACCGACGCGACGAGCTCACCACGTCGACCCTCACGCTAGACGAGATCAACGAAGGGTTTGACGCACTGCGCGAGGGGACCCAGACACGTCAGGTTCTTAAGCCTCACGGGACCGAGTAACGTTTTGGGGGAGGCTTCCAGAGACGTGAAACCTCAAAACCTACTCTTTATCATCTCGGACCAGCACAATCGAAACGCGCTCGGTTGCTACGGCCATCCGTGCGTGCAGACGCCCAACCTCGACCGACTCGCCGCGGGTGGCACACGCTTCACTCGGGCTTACACCAATTGCCCAATCTGTGTGCCCGCCCGTGCTTCGCTTGCGACGGGACGCTACGTTCACCAAATCGGCAACTGGGACAACGCCTTTCCGTACGATGGCTCTGACCGCAGTTGGGCCCACGTCTTGCGCGATCAGAGGCACCGCGTCGACTCGATCGGCAAGCTACACTTCGACTCTGTGGAGAGCGATCACGGGTTCACCGAAGAGATTCAACCGCTCCACGTGGTGGGCGGCACCGGAGACCTCCTGGGGAGCATCCGTGAGGGAGCGCCGTTTCGAAATAAGCGTGCGGAGATCGAAGAGGCCGGCCCAGGCGACTCTTCGTACCTGCAATACGATGTCAGGATCGCAAACGCGGGAATCGAATGGTTGCAGCGCCGCCATGAATCAACCGATCAGCAACCGTGGGTCTGCTTCCTCTCCTTTGTCTGTCCCCATCCACCCTACATTGCACCGGACGAGTTGTTTGCGCTCTATCTACCTAAAGACGTCCCCCTTCCGCCTCAATGGCAGGTGGAGGAGTGGCCTCGGCACGAGGTCATCGACCACCTCCGACGCTTCTTTGGGATGGACGTTCCCTTCTCCGAGGCGACACTTCGACGCCTGGTCGCCGCCTACTTGGGAATGTGCACGCATTTAGATCGGCAGATTGGCCGAGTCCTAGATGCTCTAAAAGCTCTTGGGTTCGACGAGAATACTCGAGTGGTTTACACCTCTGACCACGGAGAGCATATGGGCGGTCGGGGGCTCTTTGGCAAGTTTACGATGTACGAAGATGCTGCCGCCGTGCCGATGATCCTTGCCGGCCCCGACGTCCCTCGAGGCCGTGTCGTGACGACTCCCGTCTCCCTCGTCGACGTATACCCAACCATCCTGGAAGGCGTCGGCGCTGTAGCCGATGAGCAACGGGCTCCCCGCCCCGGCCGCTCCCTTTGGCAGTTGGCGACGCAGCCGTCCCGCGATCGGACAATCCTGTGTGAGTATCATGCCGTCGGCTCTCAAGACGCCTCGTTCGCGCTCGCCGACAGCCAGTACAAGTACATGTATCACGTCAACCGCGCGCCGCAACTCTTCGACCTCGTCCGTGACCCCGATGAATCTCAGGATCTGGCCGGGCGTCCCGAGTACGAAGCGATCCTCGCCGCCTTTGAACAAAGGCTACGAGACCGACTCGATCCCGAAGCCGTGAACGAGCAAGCGCATGCGGCGCAGCATGCCAAAGTTGCGGCCTTTGGGGGTCGTGATGCAGTCATTGATCGAGGAGCGTTCCACAATTCACCGGTACCTGGTGAGAAGCCGCAGTTTAAGCGGTTTGAGACGGACTAGCGCGGGCGTTGCCAAAGAGTGCCACACGGAGTTACGGGAGGGTCGTCGAAGGTGTCGACTGGTTCGGACCCCAAACCAGTCGCGGAGGTATCTTCGATGAAAAGACTCTTCGTCCTCGTCACCGTCCTCTCACTCTTTGCGCTCGCCGCCGGGAGTGTATCGGCGAAGACCACCGGCGAACTCGTGGTCGAGAAGGCATTTGACCTCATGCCGAAAGTGAAATACCTGCGGCACAACTACAACCCCGAAAAGTACATCTTTGATTGCTCCGGCTTCACCTACACCGTGTACAAGATGGCCGGCATCGACTTAAAGACACGCGACGACGATCGCCAGGCCAAGCTCGGCGTCGAAGTGGCTAAAGAGGATCTCCTACCGGGTGATCTCGTGTACTTCAACCACCACCCGGAAGACCCAAAAGACGTCACCCACGTCGGAATCTACATCGGTGACGGAAAGTACATTCACAACTTTAACTCCAAAGTTGACGTGACCGTCTCTGACTTAGATAAAGGCTGGCACAAGCGGTACTACAAGGGCGCCCGCCGACTGATCGGCGTCGACCTTTAGGCAGTCACCTTTAGGCAGTCACCTTTAGGCAGCCGATCGCCCAACACGCCCTGAAGCGATCCCAGCCGAATCGGCCACGCTGAGCTCCCGCAGCGTGGCCGGTTCTTCGTCCGAAAAATGCTCGCAGCTCCCATTAGGCGAGCAAACATTGGACCTGGTTCCACGCTCCACTCATCACTAGCAGGGGTTTCGCGCGTGGGTTTCGCTTGAACGAATGCGTTGCGGCAACGTTCGCGTGAGGTGCGGGCATTTCTCGGACGCTCGGTGGATCGACAGTGGATCGGTAAGTAGACCGACACGTGGATCAACAACTGCCAGGCGTTCCCCTCGGGCGGTTCTCCTCAGGCGCTCTCGTCACACTCCTCAGGCGCTCTCGTCACACTCCTCGCCGTCCGAAAAGTGCCTGCTGTGTGCGTAATGCCACCATCCTCGGTTTGGGTTCATGAAAGCACCTTCGTTGAGCAGGGCGTTTCTTCTGGCATCGTTGACGGAAGCCTCCACCGAGCCAGCACCGGGTATTTTTCGGACGACCCAAACGTTACCGCCGCATCAATTATCAAATCCCTTGGGTTATATCACCTTCCGAGAGGGTCACAGGAAGGGACTTGCGCGCCTTTCGAACAAGTGTTTGTATAGACGAGCGAGGAGTTCTCCACAGCGATTCGAGCGCGTGAGTTCGTGGTAATGGAAGAGACCGATGAGGAGGTGGCACAGGTGCAGTTGCAGCTACGGACGGTTGACGTTCCACTGGCGCTATTGCTTTCGCGTACGTTGACGCCCGCCTCGAAGTTGCTTTGGATCAGATTGCGCTTTGATGCAACGCACAGACGTCAGCGTTCTCATGTGCCCCAGCGTCTCGCGCAGCGCATCTCTATGGCCCGGTCCACCGTGTATGAGGCCTTGAAAAGATCCGTAGCCTCGGGATGGCTCGTGCCGCACCGTGATCCGTCCTCGGGGAAGCGCCGATGGCGAACGGTCTTACCTGCCCTGAACGACCGCACCACCGTGAAGATCCCGGTGGACTTGATTCGAGCGTCCCATGCCCTGCCAGCGCAGGCGCTTCTTTGCTACGGCCTGCCGCAGGCGACATCGAGATTCAACGGATTGGCAGGTTACTTCAAATGGGCGGAATTCAGTAAGCTCACCGGACTGCACCTGAAGACCGTGAAGCGTGCCGTCCGCACACTCGCCGAGGCACGCTGGATAGCGATCGCTCAAGTGAACCGGCTCGCGCCCATCTGGTTCCGTCTACAACACGCCGACCAAGCTTACAAAGAAGAGGTCAAAAGGCGCCTAGGCGAGTCGAAATATCGAGGGGAAGCACTGATGCGAGCGTGCCTCTCTTTGATCGCCGACACACGGGAGTGTGAGGATGGCGCCCGACCGGACTTCCTTGAAAACCCGTCCACTGGAGAGCGCATGGAGCTCGACCGCTTCTACCCGTTGAATCGCATAGCTTTTGAGTTCAACGGGCAACAACACTACATCGCCGCGGGCCCCTTTTCTAAACGGGAAGTGGCCGCTCAGCGTAAACGCGATGCCCTCAAGCGACAAATCTGCAAGAATCAGGGGGTGACTCTTGTGGTCGTCCATGCGGAGGATCTCTCGCTCACCACGATACGGAAGCACATTAGCCCCCTAACCGATTTGGACACATGAGCTTAGTTCGGGTAGAGTCAAAGAGACAGGAGAGAGACCAGATCATGACTCGAACCCACTATCCT
>JAWLDA010000018.1:0-87134 GCA_041686855.1 Limnochordia bacterium | reverse complement strand
ATCGGCCTCCGGCTGAGTATCACGAAGCAATCACACGAAAACTTGAGAAACCTACCCCGATCAAGCTATGAGTGTCCAAGAATCGGGGGCTGGACCGGTATCAGCGCGTTGTTGAGCGCTCGCCAAAGTTCGACGGTTCAGGCTTGCTCCCCTGCAGCTAGACTCCGTTAGACTCGTTCGTTTGCTCTGTTGCCACAGCACCCAAGCAGGAGCGGTTATAACTTATCGCAAATCTTAGCTTATGGGGACGGTGAACATGAGTAACAGACAAACAGACGTTATCTTAATTGGCGCCGGAATCATGAGCGCGACCTTAGGAACACTGTTGAAAGAGCTGGTTCCGGACTGGAAAATAACAGTGTTTGAGAGGCTCGCAAAAGCAGGAGAGGAAAGCTCCAACGAGTGGAATAACGCAGGGACGGGACATGCGTCGCTGTGCGAGCTCAACTACACCGTCGAACAACCTGACGGAACCATAGATATTAGCAAAGCCGTAACTGTTAACGAGAAATTCCAGTTGTCGAGGCAATTTTGGTCTTACTTGGTGAACAGTGATTTGATCGGTGATCCGCGGGATTTTATCACGCCGTTGCCTCATATGAGCTTCGTACAAGGGGAGAAAGATGTAGCGTTTTTAGAGAAGCGTTTCAAAGCGCTCTCTAACAATCCCCTGTTTCAAGGGATGGAATTCTCGGATGATCCGGCCCAACTGTCGGAATGGATTCCTTTAATCATGAAAGACCGGGCGTTGGATGGACCGATTGCGGCAACGAGGATCGACTCTGGAACCGATGTAAACTTTGGTGCGTTAACGCGCATGCTGTTTGCCCACTTAGAGCGTCAAGGCGTCGATATTCATTATGAACATAGTGTGGATGATATCAAACGTGCGAGCGACGGATCGTGGGAATTGAAAGTTCGAAATGTCGACAGTGGCACCGTCGAACGTCATACGGCGAACTTCGTCTTTATTGGCGGCGGTGGAGGAAGTCTGCCCTTGCTGCAAAAGTCCGGTATCCCAGAGGGAAAGGGTATCGGGGGATTTCCAGTGAGCGGTGTCTTTCTGGTGTGCGAGAAACCGGAGATTGTAGAGCAGCATCATGCCAAAGTGTACGGCAAAGCACCGGTTGGCGCTCCTCCAATGTCTGTTCCACACCTCGATACGCGTTATATCGATAACAAAAAGTGGTTGTTCTTTGGACCGTTTGCCGGCTTCTCACCAAAGTTTTTAAAATCCGGCTCGATGTTTGATCTGCTCACTTCAGTAAAGACGGATAATCTTGGAACATTACTTGCGGCAGGCGTAAATAATCTCTCGTTGACCAAATACCTCATTAAACAAGTGATGCTATCGAAAGAACAGCGAATGGAAGCTCTACGGGAGTTTGTCCCGAACGCCAAGAGTGAGGATTGGGACTTGCTCGTCGCAGGTCAGCGAGTGCAAGTGATAAAGAATACTGCGGCAGGTAAAGGGGCGCTTCAATTTGGCACGGAGGTTATTCATGCCGCTGATGGCTCGATTGCCGCGTTGCTAGGCGCGTCTCCGGGTGCGTCAACCGCGGTCTCCGTCATGCTGGAGCTTATTGAAAAATGCTTTCCGCAACACAAAAGCGCTTGGGAAGAGAGACTAAGGGAAATGATTCCTTCCTATGGCGTGGCATTATCAGAGGATCCCGAGCTAATCCGTGAGATTCACAGGTCAACTGCACAGGCGCTTGGTTTGAGTGAAAACGTCACCTTGGAGATGGCAAGTTCAGTCTCACGCTAATCACAGATGCGCTGTGTCCGGGGTTTTCCCGGGCATGGCGCCCTGCTCCAATTGCGTGCAGTCTTTCTCACCTTCCTCGTCGGTTTTGCCCTTGTCTTCATCGCCCATGAAGCCTTGCGATTCCTCTACCGAAAGTGGGAAGAGCGAAAATTGGAGTAGTGTGGACGCAAGTCCGGCAAAGGATTCCTTAACTAACCATGTTGCGGTTCTAGGACCCTCCATGCTGTCGGGCCTTGTTGCGCTCGTGTGTCTATTGATGATGTTCGTGCGCCCGGAGTCACTCATGGTCCCAAGCATCAGCAAAAGGAGTCACACCACCCCCAGGCGAACTGCCACAGATGTATCCTATCGCCGTATTCACGACAGAGCCGCGAGGCGATGCATCATGTTGGGCAGAGTTCTCTTCTTGATCGTCCTATCCGTCCTGATCACGTCGTCGCCCAATCCACTGCGTGCCGCGAGGACTGAGCTTTTGGTTTCTGTCGCGGCGTCGATGACGGATGTTGCACTCGAAATAAAGCCGCTGTTTGAGGCGGCACACCCTGGTGCCACGGTACTCTTTAATTTTGGCTCGTCGGGGGCCTTACAGCAGCAAATTGCTCGCGGCGCTCCTGTAGACGTCTTTATTTCTGCAGCAGAGGAGCCGGTCGCCCGGCTGATGGCCCGGGGCCACGTCGTCCCGGAATCTCTCCGACGTGTCGCTTCCAACCGCCTCGTGTTGGTGGGACCGGCAGGTGAAAGGGCAGAGGCGCCGCTCAAATGGATGGACCTGACGGATGATGCAATCAAGCGAGTGGCGATCGGCAATCCCCAACATGTGCCGGCCGGCGTTTACGCGCGGGAGACGCTTCAGTCCCTGAAGGTGTGGGAGAGCCTCGCTTCCAAGTTGGTCCTGGCTGAAGATGTACGCCAAGTGCTTCATTACGTTCAAATCGGCGCCGTTGATGTGGGGATCGTGTACGCTACCGATGCGGCGTCTTCATCCGCGGTCGAGGTGATCGCTACAGCGCCCGACGGGACCCATTCTCCCATTATTTATCCCCTGGTAAAGGTCGGAGCGTCGCGCCATTCACGGGAGGCGGATGCCTTCGTCGATTTCCTATTCACCCAAGAGGCGCAGGAGGTCTTAGCACGAAACGGCTTTGCTGCGCCAAAGTGAGGCGGCATGAACTCTTCGGTTGTAATGAACTTATGGATTTCGGCCAAAGTGTCGCTCCCAGCGACGCTGTTGGTAGCCCTTATCGGTTTTCCCATTGCCTGGGCGCTCTCGCGGCCAGGATGGAAAGCCAGACGAACAGTGGATATGATCGTCAACCTTCCCTTGGTCCTACCTCCAACAGTGATCGGCTACTATCTGCTCTTGCTGGCCGCCCGTAACGGTCCCATTGGACGCGTCACATCGACTTTGTGGGGATCGACGCTCATCTTTTCAACCGCCGGGGCGGTGATGGCGTCGACTGTCGTTTGTTTACCCTTGTTTGTACAGGCCGCACGGAACGCGTTGGAAGCTATTCCCACGGAAGTCCACGAGGCGGCTCAAATTGATGGAGCTACACGGTGGCAGGCCATTCGCTTTGTCTTCCTACCCGTGGCGTGGCCCGGAATTTGGACCGGCGTGATCTTGGCACTAGCGCGTTCGCTCGGTGAGTTTGGCACGACGTTGATGGTGGCAGGGAACATTCCAGGGAAGACGCAGACGATGCCCCTGGCGATCTACTCGGCCGTGCAATCAGGGCGTGACGTCGAAGCGCACCTGCTCGCGCTCATCTTGACCACCGTCGGCGGCGTCGCGATGTGGGTTGGTCTGAGGTGGCGTCATCGCTAAATTGAGTACACCCTCCTGGCGCTCCCTCTCCTTTCTGGCCGTATGAATGGAGAAGTACGAGTGGAGGGAGGCAATCCAATGGTGATCATTGTTAAGGAAGGTGAATCCATACAGTTGGCCGTCGACAATGCGGAACCTGGAGACACGATCCTGGTGAAAGCCGGAGTCTTTCAGGAGGGAGTTTCAGTACCGGCAAACCGGGGGCGACTCCGCATTATCGGCAAAGGTTGTGATGAGACGATCCTGGACGGAACGGGAGTCCCCGACCTTGTGGGGTTCTCGATTGACGGGTCGAGTTTTGTCACCATCGCCGGATTCACCGTGCGAAACTTTCCAGAAGACGGTATCCGGGTTTTCACAAACGACAACGTGGTCCGAGATAACAAGGTAACGAAAAACGGATCCGATGGCGTCAGCATCGACGGTGGCAGTCGCAACCTAATCATGAAGAACGAGTGTTCCCACAATGACGATGATGGTATCGATGTTACCGGGACTCGTAACTACGTCATCTGCAACGAGGTTTGCCACAACGGTGATGACGGGATTGACGTAGACTCTGACAGTGAGTTCACCCTTGTGTACAAGAACGAAGTCTCAAACAACGACGACGAGGGAGTCGTTGTCCTCGCCAATGGATGCTGGATTGTCGAGAATAAAATCTCCGAGAACCACGACGGACTTGACGTTGAGTTTGCGGAGAATACTCTTGTCTACGGAAACGAGTGTTGCGACAACACCCAGAATGGTTTCGAGGTCGACGCCATCGGTTTTTTTGCCTTGCGAAATAAGATCAACGACAACAAACGGGACGGGGTCCGCGTGGCCATTGATACGGACGATGACACGGCGGATCTCGGACTCCGACGGTCACTGTTCTACGCTAACGAAATCAGCTACAACTCGGGAGACGGCTTCCATGGCCGGGAGGGCCTTGTCGCCTACACGCTTTTTCTAAAGAATGATGTCGACGAGAACGGAGAGGGAGGGCTCGACCTCGACGGCAGTGACTTCAACAGACTCCTATCGAACGACATTGACGACAACGACGGGCCAGGGATCGATGTTGACGATAACTCTGACAACAACGTAGTCGACGATAATAGCATTGTCGATAACCACCGTAGTGGCATTCGTCTCGACCCCGCAGCCAATCTCAATGCGGTACGCTCCAATAAGCTGAGAGAGAATAAGCCGTTCGATATCGAAGTTCAGTCTCCCGCACCTGTCAACAACACGCTTGATCTCAACAATTGCGAAAACAGCTCGCCCTCAGGATTATGCTTCGATTAAGAGAGAGGAGCGACGATCATGATTATCGTTGTCTCTCCGGGCCAGCCGATTCAAACGGCGATCAATCTTGCCGCGCCGGGCGACACCATTGTCGTGCGCCCCGGAGTTTACACAACGGGTCTAACAATACCCGTTGGGAAGGACCGTCTACGTCTCCAAGGGGCGGGGCCCGGGAAAACGATCTTGGAAAACACGGGTTTCCCTTCGGGAATTCTGGTCCTTAACTCGGACTTTGTGACGATCACAGGGTTTACATTGCGCGGTTACAATCAGTATGGCGTGCAATTGCAAGATGCGAATGAGTGCATCGTCCGCAACAACATCATTGAGGAGACTACGGGAGAAGGGATTTTCGGCCACGGTATCGGCATCGGCGGTTCAGGCGACGGGCATTTGATCTACGACAATATCATACGGGCCAACCGATTTAACGGCGTGCACATTGAGGTCGGAACCCGCCATGCGGTAATTGGCAACGAGATCAAAAAGAATATGCAGCATGGAATCGAAATCATTGGGGATTACAGCCTTGTCGCAGAGAACAAAGTGACCGATAACAGCGAGAGAGGCATTAGAGTCGACGGAAATGGGCATTGGATCGTTAAGAATGAAGTCTGCGGCAACGGGAGTCACGGTATTAGCGGGTCGTCCGACGAGGCGAATAATCTGTTTGTCTTCGGCAACAACTCGAGCGGGAATGGCTCCGACGGTCTAAGTGTTTTCGACTCTGGTCACGTCATCGTCGACAACACATTCAATGAGGACGAGGGCCACGGAATCTTCGTCTCAAGCAACGAGGCACTCATCTACGCAAACGAAATCGAACGAAACGAGCAAACCAACGTAAACGCCTCCTCGAGCTTTTCGCTTAGCCTTGTACTCGACAACGACATCAAAAAGAGCGAAGATGAGGGATTCGATCCTGTCGGAGGCGATGCCAATCGCTTCCTCTTTAATCGCATCATTGACAACGAGAACACCGGACTGCCGATCGACAACGGTACTTTCAACGTTGTGGATAACAATGTCATCGAGGATAACGGCGAAAGCGGCATCCGCCTCCAGCCCACAGCGGAGAACAACGCCATTCGCTCTAACAAACTCGAAGACAACAAACCCTATGACATTGAAGCCCAAACCCCGGCCGACGACAACAACACCTTTGATCTCAACAAATGCGAGAAAAGCCTTCCGCCCGAAATTTGTTCGTAATTGTCGCTTAAACTATCAAACTCTCTTCTTCGACGAAGTGGAGGCTCGTACAAACAGAGCGGGTAGCGGTAATGTTGAGCCGCGGGCGTTCACATTCTTGCTCCATCCAACGACGAAGCGCACGAGTTGGTCATTTGCGGTGAGAATGCATCGTTGCTTTGGAAGACTCTGTGGCCACCATTCGTGAGGGTGACGGAGAGCACCCTCATGAATGCTTCCGGGCACGCTCCGTACTTGGCGATACGTGCCCCAGAAAAAGGTGGAGGCCTCCTCATGCTCCCACTTGTCAAGGTACGTCGGCATGGAAGTGAAGCGCTTCGGGGGGATGGATCGAATCCTCTGGAACCGCTGTGGACAATCGGTCGTTTGGAAGGGGATTGAGACGGACAGCAGTCTCGTCTATGTCTCATTGGACGAAGAGGGGGCCGTAACCCACGCCTCAATGGTGGGATCGGGGAGTCTTACGGTGTACGGTGCGACCCCTAAGATGTTAGAACGATTATTGAATACATGTTTCAGGTGACGTGTTTGACGGTTGCCTGCGAGAGACTAATTTGTACCCGAAACCTCGTACGGTGCATACGAACGGACAGCCTGCGGGAAGGCTCTTCAGTTTGTTGCGCAAGAAGTAGATGTATTTCTTAACATCTTCGGGACTACTCTCATCCATGCGTTCGGGCCAGACTGCTCGAGTGATCTCTTGGGAGGAGAAGACGCGTCCCGGTGACGAGGCCAAAAGGCGTAATAGATCGTACTCCTTGGGAGACAAGTTGATTGCCGTATCTCCCAGACGTACTTCTTTAGCGTTGTCGTCGATTGTAAGACCGCCTATCGTCAGTAACTCGGGTCGCTCTTGGGGTGTTGCTCGACGGAGTACGGCGTGAATGCGGGCTTCAAGTTCCTTGAGATCGAAAGGCTTGGTGACGTAATCGTCGGCGCCTTCGATCAACCCCTTCACCTTGTCGCTCGTACTGTCAAGAATTGTCAGCATGATGACGGGGGTGGAATGCGACGAGCGGATCTCCTTAAGGACGCTCCAACCATCGAGTTGGGGCATAGTGACATCCAACAAAACGAGGTCAGGGTCCTCGGCAAAGAAGCGCCGACACGCTTCACTGCCATCATCCGCAGTTGTGACGACAAATCTCTTGGCCGTAAGAAACTTCTCCAGGAGCTGCCGTGAATCACGGTCATCTTCAGCTACGAGAATACGAGTCGCAGCGGATACGCTCATCGTGATGCTCCTTTTTCTCTCCGGGGATATTTTAGAAGGCCTATATGTTCTTTGCTTTCAATCAGACTTAACCAGTCCTCTGACGCTGAGTACCATTTGGACCCTGGTGACGCAAAGTTGGGACCTTTTTACTATGTCCGCGAGAGCAAAAAAGCCCTCACGACCGCCATAGTAGCGGTTGTGAGGGCGTTGCAGCCTCGTTGAGCTCGATGCGGGGTCCTTGAATCCTCCCAGTTGATAATCTATTCGGTCGATTCATCTCCGGATGTCGGCGGTGCGATAAGCTCAAGGGCCTGTGCTACATGCTCACGTGCGCTTTGCACAGAGTCTTGATCCGATCCGTTCGACAACACATCGGCTGCTAGAACAAGGTGAGCCAAGGCAATGACCTCCGGCGGGTCGCTATCCGCCGAGATTACGGCCTCTGCCTCGGGAAGATCGTCATCGGAGACTCCCAACAAAGCCTGAAGTTGGGGGATGACGCCATCTTCGCCATTGAGCAGTCCTAGGGCATTCTCCAGTTTTGCCTCGATTTCAGACTCTGGAAGGGTTGGCGTAGACGCCGCATCCAACTCGGCGCGAATCGCTTCGACCCTCTCCCACAGCTCGTGTTCGGGGATCGCGCTCACTTCCGCCGACGGATCGTTCGAGTTCATGGGTGCTTCCTGGGCGGCGATGGCAGCAACGCCAAAGAGAATCGCCCCACTCAAACATAGCAGAAGCGCCACCGGCCAAGACTTCAGCATACGTTTCATCTTCGTTTCCTCCCAAGTGTGGATTTGACTGCCCAACTCAGCTGGCACTCTTAAGGTAACATCGGGAGCGGGGAATGGACCATGAAGCGGACGTGAATTCGACGTGTATCTCAGGTGGAGAATGGTGCAAAAGTGGTTCCGAGGAGGGCGTTCAAAGGATTTCGCCCAAAAAACGATAATCGAAGAGAGTGAAACGCAGGGCCTTCGAGCAGTTGCAACCGGTTGCACGCGAGGAGATACTGATGCCAACCCTCAAAGAGAGACCGAACGTCGTTGCCGTGGTCACAGCCGTTCGGCCAAAATCGCACGCCGATGTGATCCTCACTCCGTTGTTGCAAGGGTGTTGTATCGACGGCGTCTCCTATGAGCCCCGAGTACGTTTGACTCGACTCTACACGGATCAGGTTCCTGAGAACGACATGAGCCGAGAGATGGCGAGACGACACGATTTTCGCATTTGTGAGACGATCGAGGAGACCGTGAGAGGGCGCAGAGGTGAGGCTCCTGCCGACGGGGTTATCCTCATCGGTGAGCACGGTGAGTACCCTTGGAACGAGTTTGACCAACACCTCTACCCACGCTGGCGCTTCTTCAGTGAGACTTTGGCCGCTCTGGACATTGAGGGGCGGCGGGTTCCAGTCTTTAACGACAAGTTTCTCTCGTGGGACTGGCAACTCGCGTGGCGGATGTACAATATGGCCCGGGAGCGGGGAATACCGTTCTTCGCCGGATCGGTCATCCCCAGGGCTTGGCGAGAGCCGCATCTCGTCATTCGACCGGGCACGCCCATCTCCGGCGCGCTCTCGGTCGGCTACGGCCCCATCGAGTCGTACGGGTTCCACGCGTTGGAGGCCCTGCAGTGTATGGTCGAAAATCGCCCGGGCGGTGAGACCGGCGTACAAGCAGTCCGTTGCGTGCGCGGGGACGCCTTTCGGCGCGAGCTCCAACGGGGAACATGGTCCCCTGAGCTGATGCGTTCAGCCCTCAAGGTGAGCGGATCCAGCGTTGATGCCCTTGAGAAGGCCTCAGATCCACATGCGTTCCTGGTGGAACGTTCCGATGGCTCACACACCGCCACCTTGCTGCTCGCCGGCGCCGTGGACAACTTCGCGTTCGCAGGCTATCTCGGGGACGACACCACCCCCACCGCCACCTGCTTTCCCAAGGCATCTGAAGGGTACGGGCCACTCTTTCACTTCCTTGTGCGTGAGATTGAAGAGGTCGTGCTGACCCAAGGGAGTGTGGTCCCGGTCGAGCGGACACTACTCACAACAGGCATTCTTCATGCGATGATGCGCTCACGCCTGTTGGGCGAACGGATTGAGACCCCGCATTTAAAGAGCCTTGCTTACCAACCCGCCAACACGGACGCCGGATCACAACATTGACTTTTGTGATACACCAAGTCAGCACTCAAGGAAAGAGGATCAGAGTGGAGCAACCGAAGTATCTCTGTCAAAAGAGGAAACACCTCGATTTTCCCACTCCCACCGACCGCCGCTGGGACGCATTGCCGACCATGTACCTCAAAGAGACCGTTAGCGGCGCAAACCCCGATCCATCACTGACCACGACGGTAAAGTCGTTTTGGACGGAGCATGCACTCTACTTTCGGTTTACGTGTAAGGACGACTTTATCAAGGCGACGATGACTGAGCGTGATGATCCCATTTACAAAGAGGATGTCGTCGAAGTCTTTTTGAGTGAGACGGGGAGCTTGAGTGAGTACAAAGAGTTTGAATTGAGCCCGACCAATGTACAGTTTGACGCTCAGATTCACAATGACCAAGGGCGTATTTCCGTACATACAGAATGGGACGCCCCGGGTTGGAGGACCGAAATTTCCCGCGAGGAAGAGAACGGCGATTGGGCATGCGTTTGGGAGCTGCCCTTCGATACGTTTAGCGTGGGCTCCCCGCATCCCGGAGATGTTTGGAGGATGAACTGCTATCGAATCGACCGAGGCAAAGAGAGGGAGGCCGACCTGTACATGGCGTGGTCGCCTACCGGCGCCAAGCAGTTTCACACTCCTCATCGATTTGGACGACTCCGATTCACCGATTAAGGAGGTATCGTATGCTGACGTTGACACATCAGCAGCGTATGGCGCTATACACGGATGGGTTTATCCACGTACCTGGCGTAATCCCCCAGGTGATGGTGGACGAGGCGCTCAAAGCGATCAACGGATCCTTTGGTGACCAAGGGATCGACCCAGAACAGCTCACGAGCTTTCGCTCTCGTTCTTATTGTCCAGAGATCACCGGTTCGGCTGTGATTACGGGGCTTTTGGGAGAGACTCCTGCTTGGACCCTGGTCGAGTCGGTCCTGGGCGCCGGCAACGTCTCCAAGCCCACGGGGGCTCAAATTGCCGTTCGTTTCCCAACAAAACATGATCCTCCTCCTGAGCCCCGCCCCCACTTGGACGGTATGTACTCGCCCCACAACGGAGTACTCGAAGGGACCATTCAAAACTTCACGATGCTCGTGGGTGTCTACTTGAGCGAGGTAAATCGTCCTTACGCCGGCAACTTCACGGTCTGGCCCGGGTCGCACCATCTCTACGAGCGGTATTTTCGGGAGAATGGCCCTGAGTCATTGCTCGAAGGGATGCCGCCGGTGGAGCTCCCGGATCCCGTCCAGGTCGAGGTAAAACCAGGGGACGTCATTCTGGCGCATTATCAGTTAGCTCACGGTTCAGCGATAAACGTGGCACCGCATCCCCGCTACGCCTTGTATTTCAGATTGAAGCACAAGGATCACCGCAACGATTGGAAGGCCCGCATGACGGACATCTGGATGGATTGGCCCGGTATGGAGGAACTTCTTCAGGTTCAATAAGTGGGGGCATTCTCCGATATGGCATTCGTGACGTTGCACTACCGTAACCGGGCGCTCGGCAAGACCGAGCCTGTCTGCATGATTCTTCCAGAGGTAAACGACGCGTGGCAAGGGCCTTTTCCCGTAATGTACCTTCTACATGGAATCGGCGATAACCACACGGATTGGGTGCGCCGCACTCGCATCGAGCGATACGTCGGTACGCTACCGCTCATCGTTGTGATGCCTACCACGCCTTGGCAGAGTATGTATGTGGACGGCATCCACGGTCCTCCTGCCGCAGCGGCCATCGCCGAGGATTTGGTAGACTTTGTCGACTCTCGCTTCCAGACCAAAGCCGAGGCTCGTTATAGAGCGGTGTGTGGCCTTTCCATGGGTGGCTACGGCGCGGTTCACTTGGCGTTGACCTACCCGGACCGCTTCGCAGCGGCCGCCAGTCACTCCGGGGCACTGGATTTTGGTCACATCAACGTTGATGACCAACCCCCTCAAAGTGCCCGCGAGCAGCTCATCTGGCGGATGACCAAGGTTTTGCTCGGTGGCTCACCACGTGGAGGTTCCTGCGATTTATTTGCTCAGGCGAGCAACCTCTCAGCGGACATTAGGCCCCGGCTCCGGATCGACTGTGGCGTTGACGATTACTTGATCGAATCGAGTCGAGCCTTTCATCGCCACCTCGATGGGATCGGATACGCCCACGAGTATCAAGAGCACACGGGCGCGCATACCTGGGATTACTGGGATGAGCACGTCAAAGAGTCGATCGATTTCTTTGTGCGAACGCTTGGCTGGGGAACAGGGAGTAGCGGCGCATAATGTACGCAGTAATGAGCAGGAAATAGTAGGGCAAGAAAGGCGTAGCGGCGCCCGGCCATACGTCACCGAGTGAGTGACATGAGACCGAGGGCGCCGCTTTTTTGCGGTGTCGGTTGGCGCCTACTGTGTTGCTAGTTTTACCCGCTACTTAGACACCTTGGCTAGAACTCGGTCGAGCAAAAGCATCTCGAGGCTGGTCTCACCGAGCTCCTTGAGCTCGTAGTGCACCCGCACGGCCGGTTTGTTTAGTTTGAGTATCCGCCCGAGGTTGATGGGGGTGCCAATGATCACTGCGTCGGCCGGAGTGGCATTGATGGTCGCCTCGAGCTCTCGCATCTGCGTCTCTCCGTAGCCCATCGCGGGCACTAGATCCGCCAAGTGATCGTACTTCCTAAATACATCTTGCAGCGATCCTCCAGCATAGGGACGAGGATCGACGAGCGTTGCTCCTACTTCCTTTGCGGCGATCACGCCGGCGCCGTAGGCCATCTCACCGTGCGTGAGCGTGGGGCCGTCTTCGACCACAACGACTCGCTTCCCTTGGATGACCGAGGGATCGTCAACCGTGATCGGTGAAGCTGCCATAACGACATGCGCATTGGGGTTAACGGACTGCACCGTGGCGAGGACCGCATCAACTTGCTCTGACGAGGCCGAGTCGACCTTGTTCACGACGATCACGTCGGCCATGCGTAAATTAGTCTCACCGGGGTGGTAGGCGGTCTCGTGCCCGGGTCGGTGGGGATCGGCAACAGTGATCAGCAGATTGGGATGGTAAAACGGAAAGTCATTGTTGCCTCCATCCCAGAGTACGACGTCCGCTTCGGTTTGAGCCTGTTCCAAAATCTTGGCGTAGTCGACACCGGCGTACACGACGTTGCCTCGGTCGATATGCGGCTCGTACTCTTCCCGCTCTTCGATGGTGCACTGGTGCCGGTCGAGATCGCTGTGATCCGCGAAGCGCTGCACCTCCTGCTCTTCCAGATTGCCGTACGGCATGGGGTGGCGTACCACGACCACTTTGAGCCCGCGTGCAGAAAGAATCTCCGCAACCTTTCGAGTGGTTTGGCTCTTACCGGCTCCTGTGCGGACAGCGGCCACGGCGATCACCGGAACGCTCGCTCTCAACATGGTGGTTGCGGGCCCCATCAGACGGAAGTCGGCGCCGCAGGCCATGGCGAGCGAGGCCTTGTGCATCACGTACTCGTGGGAGACGTCGCTGTACGCAAAGACGACTTCATCGATCTGCTCTTCGCGAATCAGGTCGGCCAACGTCTCCTCGGCGACGATGGGAATGCCGTCGGGGTAGGCTGCTCCGGCCAAGGCAGCTGGATAGACGCGTCCCTCGATGTCGGGGATTTGAGTCGCCGTGAAGGCGACAACGTGATACTGAGGATTCTCACGGAAGTAGACATTAAAATTGTGAAAGTCTCTTCCGGCCGCCCCCATGATGACCACTCTGCGCGGTTTGGAGGCTCCGGTCTGAAGCTGTACTGAGGACATAGTCTGCATCCTTTCGAAGCGGCTTTGGAGTATAGCGAGTTTCATTACACCAGGAATGGCCTACGTCCTGCTACGCTCGGCCCTGTTTCCCCCTGAGATAGGCTTTCACAAACATTCCACATTTTCGTGGCAGGCGCTACGGTGCTTCGAAGCCAAGCCACTGATTGAGGAGTTTCTAACACAACGAACATCAAAAGGGCTGGAGTGTAATGCAATCCAATCGGAACGCGAGGAAACGGTGAGAGAGTCAAGCGTAAGATGATCAAGGGGTGGATACCATCATTGAATACGCTGATTTTCAGTCTTCCTACTGCGGGCTCTTTGCTATCGATATTCAGCCACAGCTCGTCAAGGAGTTTGTCGAAACTGGCCGCGCCAGGATTGAGTGGCGCCACTATCCTGTCTTTGGCGAGTTCTCGTTGCAGTCGGCCAACGCGGCCGCGTGCGCCCACGAGCAGGGGGGCTTTTGGAAGTACCACGACGCCCTCTACGCCAAAATGGAGGGATTGAGCGCCGGGGACAAGAACGTGAACACGTTGGTGGAGGTGGCTGCGAGCGCAGCCGATGGAGACTTGGCGCCGGGTCATGGAGCTCGTGGATCCGGCGGGTGGAGAGTGATTCGACGTGCTGCTCGAGGTAACACTGGCGGGAGCTTTTCTTGGAGGTGTTCTCGCCCTCCTATCACCCTGCAGCGCCTTGCTCTTGCCGGCCTTCTTCGCCTACGCTTTTAAGAGTCGGCAAGAGCTAGCCGGGCGAACGGGAATCTTTCTTATGGGACTCTCCACCTTGCTCATTCCCTTGGGGATGGGTGCATCATTTGCTGGAAGTCTGGTTCTTGAGTACCGCACTCAGACCATCTGGGCTGTCGGGACTCTCCTCATTATCCTAGGAGTCTTGGAGCTTATGGGGAGGGGATTCGTCCTCGTGCCCCAGCGCTTTGTAGGTCGCACCATGGACGGCAGCTTGGGTTCGGCTTACCTTACAGGGCTCGTTTACGGTTTTGCCGGTTTTTGCTCAGGCCCGCTCTTGGGAGCCGTCTTGACGATGGCGGCGGGTGTGGCCCACCCTTGGCATGGGGGGCTGCTGCTCTTCGCATACGCGTGTGGTATGGCCCTCCCTCTCTTTTTACTGGCCATGCTGTGGGACCGGTTTGATTTGGGGTCGAGGGCTTGGTTGAGAGGTCGGCAATTAAACCTTGGAACCTTGCACATCCATACCACAAACCTCGTATCAGGCAGCCTCTTTGTCCTGCTGGGTCTCCTCTTTCTCCTCTCCGGCGGCAGTGTCGCCTTTGAACGGTTCTACTTCTCTTTGGGACTGGTGGAGCTCTCCATGGCGCTCCAAGCCCGGCTTGCCGAATGGAGCGCGGCAGTCCCGGACGGGCTGACGGTACTCTTGGTACTCGCTCTCATTGGACTTGTGGCCGGTCGGCGGTGGGGGAAGAGCGGCTCCTCTGCCAGGCGGACCAAACCGGAGGAATGACGTATGGCGTCCAACATCCTCTTGATCCACGCCGACCAGCATCGCTACGATGCTCTGGGCGTGAACGGACACCCGCTCGTCCAGACGCCTAATCTGGACGCCATGGCGGAGCAGGGCATGAATCTTACACACGCGTTCTCCCCAATTCCTGTGTGTGCGCCCGCGAGGGCCACATTGCTGACGGGGCAGTGGCCCACCCGTCACCATTCAATCTGCAACGCCGGCACCGAAGTTCATGCGCCCGTCAAGGAGGGCATCGCTACATTTACCGAATGCCTGTCGGCGCGCGGTTACACACTTGGGTTTGTCGGGAAGTGGGGAGTGAACACCCGCCACGGTCCCCGGGATTTCGGCTTCGACCAAGTTTGCCTAGAGTCGGAGTACGACCTTTGGCGTCGTTCTCAAGGAATCCCTGATAAACCCAAGAGCAACGCGTGGTTTGGGGAAGTCGATCCGTACATAACTTCCCAGCAGTCCCGACTGGCTTGGGGCGCCGATCGAGTCATCGACATGCTGCGTGAACGGGCGCAAAGCGACGCTCCGTTCTTTCTGCGATGGGATCCCTCAGAGCCGCACCTACCCAACGTCCTTCCAGAACCGTACGCGTCAATGTACGACCCGACCCAGATCGAGCCGTGGCCGAGTTTTGCCGAGACTTTTCAAGGAAAGCCGTACATTCAGCGGCAGCAATTGGTGAGCTGGGGAATCTCTGATTGGAGATGGGACGATTGGCGTCCGATCGTTAGCCGGTATTTCGGTGAGATCACGCTGTTGGATGCTCAGATCGGGCGCGTGTTGCGGACCCTCGACGAGCTTGGTTTGGCCGACGACACCTTGGTTGTGTACACATGTGATCATGGCGATATGTGCGGTGGGCATCGTATGATCGATAAGCACCACGTAATGTACGATGACGTCGTGCGGGTTCCCCTCATCGCACGCTGGCCGTCACGCATCAAGGCCGGCTCTGTCTCGGACGCCTTTGTCTGCACGGCGATTGATCTGGCGCGGACCTTTTGCGAGGTCGGTGGAGCCGACGTACCCCATGATTTTCAGGGGATCAGCCTGCTCTCGGTCTTTGAAGGGGCCGGCAACGGGCGCGAGAGTGCCTTCTCTGTGTACTATGGAAACCAGTTTGGGCTCTACAGCCAGCGGATGCTGCGGACCAGACGCTGGAAATATGTCTGGAACCCAACCGCCGAAGACGAGCTGTACGATCTCGCACAAGACCCGGCCGAGTTGCGAAATCGTTCCGGAGATTCCGACTGTGTGCATGAGCTTAAGAAACTGCGGGAGTGCCTCGTCTCGTGGATGGTGGCGACCGACGATCGTCTGCTCAACAGTTGGACCAGACGCCAGCTCCTCGAGGGAGCGAAGATCGGACCGGCCGATTTCGGAGAAGCGGAGGAGAGCTAATTGAGTGAGAAGGGGTTTCGCAAAGTGGCCGGTCTCTCGGAGCTGAGGGAGAAGGGCGTCATGGTCGTTAAGGGCGGACGCTACGGGATTGCCCTTTTCTACTCAGAAGGCGACGTGTACGCTGTGGATAATCGCTGTCCTCACTTGGGCTTTCCCCTCCACATGGGCAGTGTGAAGGACGGCATTCTTACGTGCCACTGGCACAACGCTCAGTTTGATCTGTGTAGTGGCGGGACGTTCGATCCCTTTGCCGACGATGTACCCGTATATCCCGTCGCGGTACGTGACGGCGAGGTATGGCTCAACCCAACGCCGACGCATACCGGCGCCGTCGAGCGTGCAAAAGAGCGGTTGGAACGGGGCATGGAGCAGAACATCGACCTGGTCGTAGCGAAAGCGGTGGTCTCCCTCCTTGATCTTAGCGTCTCCCCAAAGGAGATCGTTTGCCAAGGGGCGCTTCACGGAGCACGCTATCGGCAGGCCGGGTGGCGGAGCGGTATGACCATTCTCGCGGCGATGGCAAACGCATACGAAACCTTCGACGAGGTCGGGAGGGTTCACGCCCTTTATGAGGGCTTGCGCCACGTCTCTTCCGACTGTGCGGGTCAGGCCCCTGCGTTCCGGCTGCAACCCCTTGCCAACGACGGAGTGGATACCGTCACTTTGGAGCGATGGTTTCGCCGTTTCATTGAGGCGAGGCGGGCAGATGGCGCGGAACGCGCACTGCTCACGGCGATCCAGACGGGGGTCGACGCGCAAACGCTGACTCGCATGATCTTTAACGCAGCGACTGACCACTTTTATCGCGACGGAGGTCACGTCTTCGATTTTAGCAACAAGGCTTGCGAATTGTTGGACTTCATCGGATGGCAACACGCTGGGGAGATCTTGCCGACGCTGGTGGCTCAACTAGCCACGTCCTCACGCAGTGAGGAGATGAATTCGTGGAAGCATCCAATTGACCTGGTCACACCGTTGCTCGAGACATTTGATCAGCTGCCGGATACGTTCGGTGCGGGCGCGGGCGAGGTTTGGACCAACGCGGCGCCCCTCGTTGAGTCGCTCCTTGGAGACGATCCACTCGCCTCATTCGAGGCCATCAGCGAGGCGATCCGTTTGGGCGCTCAACCGGCCGAACTGGGACGGGCCTTAACGTACGCCGCTGCTGTGCGGATTGCTCGTTTCAACACAAGGAACGAGTTTGACGATTGGATCTCAGTCGCTCACACTTTCACGTACGCCAATGCTGTGCAAAGGGCCCTCGAGCGCTTGGGGACCCAAGACGGCGTGGAGGCGACACGAGCCGTCTTTCACGGCGCCGTCGCTATCTACATGGATCGCTTCTTTAATGTTCCTCCGGCACGGTTACCATGGGAGAGGCGCCGAGCGCGCGAAGAGCAGTTAAAGGAGTCGCCCGCTCCCCAGAGTCCGTTGGTAGATGGCGCCCTACAAGAGCGGTTGTTCGGCCTTTTGGACGCCAGAGATAACGCTGACGAAGCAGAGGAGTTGGTGTACAACGCCCTGGGCAAGGGGAACGATGCGGTCGTGTGGCAGGCGCTCGGATCTGCGATGTTGCGGGAGGACGTTGAGTTTCACACCTTCCAAGTGTTTGAGGCGGGCTACCGCCAGTACACGTCCTGGGAAAGGGAGAGTCCGGCATTGAACGGCCTTGACCCCCGGGTCTTTCTCATGGCCGTCACGCGCTACCTTGCGGCGCACTCACCGACGATGCGTCAGGCGCCGTTCATTGCAGAGATGGCCAGGCGATTGCAACGAGGCGACGCTCTCGATATCGATCAGGGGTACCAGGCTCCTCACTCCTGACTTTTGATATCTAAGCCTCCCGGGCTACGCCAAATCAACCTCATCCTCATAACGCTATCACGACAGGTTAGCTTACAGGCTAGCTCTGAAGCATTGATGAGGAGGCGTATCCGTTGGCAGGTCCACACCTAAATTGGATCCGAGCGCATGCCAAGAAGTTGGATCGGAATCTGCGCGGCGAGCTCATGAACACGCTCAGGGTGCCGAGGTGGGTACCTTGTACCGTTGCCAGCGCTTTCATTCGTATGGTTCAGCGCTTTCGCCGTCTCCAGGTTATCGTTCAGACGGTGTCGGAGTGCTCTGAGAATGAAAGGGCTCGCGTCATTGAAAAACTTGGGCAGATTCGTTGCAAAGGGACGTGTGATCTCCCGATCATAGGAGGAATCGTGACGCGGGCTCCCGTGTCGTCGATAGAGACGATTGCAAGCGACCATCGGGTGCGGCGCGTCGTCCTCGACCGGCCGGTGCACACGCTCATGGACGTCGCCGCTCCCACCGTTGCCGCCGGGGAGGTGTGGGACGCCGGCGCGACCGGAGAGGGTGTCACGGTGGCCGTGGTCGATACCGGGATTTATCCTCACGACGACTTTATAGTCCCGACCTCTCGCCTCGTCGCATTTGCGGACTTTGTCCGCCAACGATCAACTCCCTACGACGACAACGGGCACGGAACTCATGTGGCCGGCATTGTCGCCGGAAACGGGACGCGCTCCGAAGGCCGGTATCGGGGTATCGCACCCAATGCGAACTTGGCAGGCGTAAAGGTGCTCGACGCGCAAGGGAGCGGGACGCTGTCGATGGTGATTCGTGGCATCCAGTGGTGCGTGCAGCACAAGAATGAGCATAACATCCGAGTGATCAACCTTTCCCTCGGAGCGCCCGCTCAAGGGTCGTACAAGGACGATCCAATGGCTCAAGCCGTGGAGACTGCATGGGAAGAGGGTCTTGTGGTCTGCGCGGCTGCGGGTAACGACGGCCCGGAAAGACAGACCATCTCGACCCCGGGAATTCACCCGCGCATCATCACGGTGGGTGCAGACGACGACCTCGGTACCGTTTCGCGCCGTGACGATTCGGTAGCCTACTTCTCCAGCCGAGGGCCGACTCCCGACGGCATGGTCAAGCCCGATGTGGTGGCGCCCGGCGTTGACATTACTGCAACAAATTCGGTGAAATCGTCGATTGCGATTCAACAAGGAAACTCTTATGCCGACTATATTACACTCTCCGGCACGTCGATGGCGACACCGGTATGCAGTGGTATTGTTGCGTTAATGTTGGAAAAAGAGCCAATCCTTGTTCCCGACTCGGTCAAACTAAGGCTTAAGGCATCGGCCCAGAGCCTTGGAGCGGAGCCTAACGCTCAGGGACGGGGATTGGTTGATGCCAATTCGGCCGTTGATCCGGCGGTACTCGGGGGTAGAGATGGAGTCGAGGCTTGAGGCAGTTTGACGCTTAACAACGCAGCCCCATCGCGCGATAGTTGGCGATGGGACTGCGACTATCAAGGTTCAATACTTCGGTTTCGCTGTAAACAATTTGGGTGGTCACTGGTTGATCCCCACAATGCTCGAATAACGCTCGAGAGAGACGTGTGTGCTTTCATCCGAGTTCGCAACTGCTGTAGAGCGTGGAGCATTTCATGAGCCGAACGGTAACGCTTCCATGGGCTCTTGTGCATCGCTTTGCGAATCACGTAGAGGAGCGGATGGGCTTCGGATTCAAAGTCGGCCTCCTTTGGCGACTTATTCAGTTTAACCCCCGTCAACATACACGCGCACATGTAACCCACGCCGTAAATATCATATTTATCGTCAAGGACACCGGTCGTGCTTTCAGGCGCCAACATAAGATGCGGTTTCGATATTTGTCGAAGCGCTTTTGCCTTTCCGGAACGCAACTTTTTTGCCGAGTGCTGAAAATCAACCAGCTTAGTCTGTGCACTAGAGAAATCCGTTACGATGACATTGCCACCATGGAGGTCCCCGTGAACGTACCCACGTTGATGAAGCGTTTGAATGCCCAATAAGATGTCAACGCCGATATCAATCACACGTTCAATCTCAAAGGGTCCCACTTTTCGTAACAGATCGTTTAGAGTGTCGCCCGCGATGTACTCCATGACAATGTGCCATTGATCGTCCTTCGCGTAAAAGTCCAGGACGCGGGGAATGTGGGGATCCCCCTGGCAGGCTTTAAGGACGGAGTACTCATGCATCGCCTCAGCCTCGTTGGGGTAACGTTTGACAACGAATGTGCGTCCCTTTAAACGCTCCGTGACTAAGAACACGTCTCTTCTGTTGCTCTTGTTCAGCCTTTGGGCATCCGCAGAGTGATCGCTCAGGATCATTTTTGTCACTCCTTCTTGGGTGATTGTAGCGCCCCGCCGAGCTTAATGCGGGGCGCTTAGTCGTTCAACTTAAGGCCGGCTGGGTGCAATCGAGAGTGTAACGTCCGGGACGTTCCTACTGCTCCCAGGAATCGTGATGATTCGGCCGGGGCCAATGGGGGCGAAGTAGGTGAGGTCGGGCACGTTTGGGATGCCCCAACTACCCCAGTCGATACTCTCTCCGCCAGATTCGCGTGCGATAAAGGGAACGCTCTCGCTCATCGCCGCCTGATAATCAAAGAATCCGTCGCCTACAAAAAGCATTTCATTCGTCAAATGACCGTAGGTAGCTCGGATCTCTTGGATTGCCGTCGTCTTCTCGGTGGGCGATCCCCAAGCTGCGGTAACGTAACGCTGCAGTTCGCGTCGAGCGAGAATATCGAGCAATTCTTCGTGAGGTGTACCTGAAATCACGAAGACAGGCACATTGGCGTTAGCGCAGGAGGCAAGAGTCTCGAGAGCGCCCGGAACAAACGGCGTCTGTAAAATCTTGTCAACGACAATCTCTGAGTAACGGGTTCCCAACTCTCGGAGGCCTGACTCCGAGAGAGGTTGTTCAAGAAGTTGACTGTAGATCCAACTGAACTTCTTATATCGAGACATTCCTAAGTGTTTTTGATGGTATTTTACGATTTCATGATGATGTTCGGGATAATCCCTGAACATCTCCATGAAGGCCTGCGTCTTTATCCCTGTAGACTCGAGAATGACGCCGTCAAAGTCGAGAATTAACGTCGAAAACACGATGGATCTGCTCTCCGGCATTTTAGGACCCCCTCGCTCGCTGATCGTGCATCCGCGTGAGCCACCAAACCGCCAGATCGATGTCCAGATGCGTGTGAATGTCCCGCCCAGTAACCCAATTGCGTACGATCGGGTGACAGCGCTTACCCATCCACCACCAAGGATTCGGGCCGTCTCTGTGGCGGACACACTCCTTGCGAAAAGCCCAGATACCTTGGTCGTAGTAGTACGCTGGAGGATACGACTGACGCTCCGTGGAGACCGATCGATGAGGATCGCCGTATGGCCTCAGCAAGCCGTCAAAGATTTCGAGCGCTCGCATGGGGTGGTCATCGGCAGCCTCCCAGACGGACATCACGGAGTCGAGATCGCTCCGCTCGTCGAGGAGTTTCAATCCCTCGTCGATTAGGCCCCCGTCGACCATGACTGTATTTCCGAGAAGAAGGACGACGTTGCGCAGGTTAGGATGGTCCACATGCTCGACTGCATGCTTAATGACGTCCCCGTGATTGACGTGATCGCCGGCGAGTTCTTCGGGCCGCCAGATGACGTCGCAACCCATCGTTTGTGCCACTTTGGCGATCGCTGGACCGTCTGTCGACACATAGATCCGATCGATTCGCGCAGCCTCTTGGGCGGCGCGAATCGGGTAGGCGATCATCGGTCTTCCCAGGACTGGGTAGACATTCTTATTCTTGATTGATTTGCTCCCTGCCCGAGCGGTGATAATGGCGATATTCATGATCATTCACCTCTCTTAAGATGTCGCAATAGGTTCTCGACCGCTTCAGATTCCATGGCAACACGTGATTCTCGTGCATAGGCGCCGACATGTGGAGACAAGATGGCGTTTGACAGTTCAGTGAGCGACCCGCGGTACGGTTCGCTCTCAAAGGTGTCGATGAATGCTCCGGCGAGCTTGCCGCACTTTAGCGCATTGTAGAGGGCGCGCTCGTCGATAAGGCCGCCTCGTGACGTGTTGATAAGATAGGATCCAGACCGCATTTGCTCAATTCGGTCTCGATTGAGCAGGTGATGAACCTCCGGACGATACGGCACGTGCACCGATACGATCTCAGATTTCCGTAATAGTTCACTCAAGGTCGTGTACTGAACATCGTGGGCTGCAGCAAATGATGTGTCTGGTACGGGGTCATAGGCAAGCACCTTCACTTCGAACGGTTTCAGCGAAAGGATCACCGCTTTGCCCACCTTGCCCAGGCCGATGATTCCGACGGTGCGGCCATGCAGCAATTGCCCGACCGTCTTCTCCCACTCACCTCGGCGCACCGCTTGGTCATTCGCGGGGATATGGCGAAGCAAGGCGATCATGCCACCGAGCGTGAGCTCTGCGACTGCGGCAACATGGGCTTGGGTTGCAGTCGCGACGACTATGCCAAACTCCGACGCTGCGTTAAGATCGACGTTATCCACACCCACACCACAACGTGAGATCACTTTGAGCCGCTTCGCCCTTGATAAGACCTCTCGAGTGAGGGGTTCTGTCCCGGCAATGAGGCCATCGACGTCCTCGAGAAACTCCGCCGCCTCTACGGCCGTCAACGTCCGTCCGAAGGGGTTGTTGTGAAACGAGATGCCGCTCGCTTTGAGGCGATTCAACGGAGCGGGATCGACTTTTCCAAATGACGAGGTGGAAATAAACACGTTGGGATAGGACATATTGACCGTTCCTCCCGAGAGTTGCCTGTTGGCAAAGGACTACCCTGTGCGTCCTTTCTTGCGTCTTGTGTGTTCCTCAAGCAATTGGGCGATTACTGGATCGACCTCGACCCGCGGCTCCCGCGCAACGATACGTGCCAGATACGACTTGTTTTGGCTCTGATCGTGATGGCGAACGGCTTTCTTGGCGTAGCCAGGTTTATAGTTGGGGTACGCCATGTAACCGGTGGTGTAAAAGCTGAATCCTGTTACATACAGGTGTTTGACTGGAAATCGCAGCAGATCCTCAATCGCCATGATACCGGCGTTTGGATGTTTCACTCGCCGCTGCATACGTACTTTCAACGAGCCGGGAAAGGCCCGAAATCGCAACATACCCTTGTTCATTTTTCGGAACTTGCGCAGACGGTGACGAAACTTCGCTTCGCTTGCTGGGTGGGTCGAAACCATCCATTTCACCCCGTCTTGGCGCATTTGAGCAATCACCTTTCTGTTCATGGGTTGATCTTTAAAGTTCATATTGTGATAGATGACATCGACTCGCGAACCGATGTCATCTTTCAACCTCTCGGGCAGCGGCCAGGTGTGATTCAGGCGGACAACGATGTCGTGATCGTCGATGAAGGATCCTCTATTTTGTCCTTGTAGAGTGGCCGCCGGACCGACTAATGCGATCCTACGCCCCGAGACGTATGCTTCAAACTCTCCCATTTGAGGCCCCTCCTTTCGAAAAACTTAGCATTTGGCATGATTCCTTAACGCCTGTTACATAGTAGTCGCACAAGTTTGGAATGGAATGGGAAGGAAGTTTCAATTTGAAAGAGACGAGGTTAGCGTTTGCGACTCTTTTTGTGTGCGGTAAATTCCTTCAGGAGCTGAACGATAAATGAATCTACCGCAAGTCTCTCTTCCCGTGCGACAAGGCGGGCCATATACGCCTTGTGTCGGCGTTGATTGTGATGGCTTAGGGCACTTTTAATAAACTCCGGTTGATAGCTTGGATAGTCTAAATAGCCGGTCTTGTAAAAACTAAATCCGGTGACGTAAAGGTGCTCGATGGGATAGCGGAGGAGGTCGACGATTGCAATGAGTCCGCCGTTGACGCTCCCAATGTGAGGGCGCAAACGTCTCTTGACGGACAACGGAACAGTTCTAAGTCCAACAAGGCGCTTGCTAACACGCTTTATTCGGCGCTGGCGACGGCGATATCGGGCACGACTGGCAGGGTGAGTGGAGACGATCCACTTCACACCCTCTTGGTACATTCGGTGGACATCCGTCTTTCGTATGCGTTGTTTTTTCGGGTTTAAGTTGTGATAGAGGATATCGGTGCGGGAACCGATATCCTCTTTGAGCTTTAAGGGTAGCGGCCAAGCATGGTTGAGACGGACGACGGCATCGTGCGCATCGATGAACGATCCCATCTTTTGGCCCCGTAGAGTATCAGCGGGACCGACGAGCACAACCCTCTTGCCGGTGAGATACTCTTTGAACGTACTCATGTTCACACTCCTGGCTGATCAATCGCTCTACCTCGTGTACTTGTTGAGAATGCGCTCAATAAACGGATCGACCGTCAGGCGGCTCTCCTGCTCGATCAAGCGGGCCATGTGTTTTTTGTGCCGCGTTTGGTTGTGGTTGCGAAGCGCCATCCTCTTGGTGATCCGCTTGTAGTTTGGGTACTTTAGATAACCGGTGGTGTAAAAGCTAAAACCCGTCACATAAAGGCGCGCGATGGGGAAGCTGAGTAGGTCGGTGATGGCCACCATTCCGCTGTTTGGAAAACCTACTCGTCTTCGCAATTGGCGTTTGAGCGCAGCAGGCACCGCCCGAAACTGAAGCAGCCCCTTGTTAGCTCGACGAAAACGGCGGTGTCGGCGGCGATACCTGGGACGATTGGCCGGATGACTAGAGACGATCCAGCGGACACCGTCCTTATACATTTGGGTTACGTGTCTCCGGCGAATCCGCTGATTGAGTGGGTTTAGATTGTGGTAGATCACATCGATTCGGGAGCCGATATCCCGTTTCCACTCGTCGGGTAATGGCCACGCGTGGTTGATTCTGACGACTACGTCATGTGAGTCAATTAAGAATCCGAGACCTTGCCCTCGCAACGTGGCGGCCGGGCCGACTACAGCGACCTTTTTCCCCTTGAGATACGCCTCAAATGGACTCATCTTCTTCATTGTTAGGCTCCTTTGTATTTAGTCAGGTCGACGTTTAGCGGGCCACACGCTCCGCCGATGCTCCATTTTCGAGGACGTAGCGAGCGTAGGCGATTGGATTTTTGTAGACGGTCGCGAATGCCCCCTGTTGACCGCTACGATCCAAAAGGACGCGCAGGTCCCTCCGGTTCACCTCGATGAGATAAGGGTGGCCCTGAGTGTCGACCCCGATGTCAAGTCCGAGATCGACCAGTTGGGGGGAGTGGGCGTTCATCGTTTGGGCGACGAGTGTGGCAAGTCGGAGTATCTCATCAATGATGCCATTGACCCGATCTTCGCCAAAATTCCGGGCGAGGATATCGCGCCCGTCGTGAACTGATCCTCCTCGAGCCAGGTTGGTCAGGAAAGAGAGCCGCTCCGCTCGCTTGGCTGCGATACCGGCGATATGCCAGCGATCGTTACCGTCTTTCTGCACTGGAACTCGCAAGTCGACGCGGCGTCCCTCGTCCTCGAATAACTGGATTCCCTTTTGTAGGAGATTCGTATTTCGGCCTCGTCGAACCATGTTCCAAGCGCCTTTAAGTGTGGTCTCCTTACGGATCTTACGGGATTCGAAGCGGTAGCGGCCTGGCCCGACGCGCCTAACTCGTGCAATGCCTAGTCCAAGGGAGCCTCTTCTCGGTTTGACGAACACTTCAGCTCCATCGGTGAGTTGACGCCGAAACCACTGAAGGTTGGCCGAACGCGGCAGCACACTCTCAGGCAGATAGCGGCGTAGGTTCGGCTCTTTCACTAGGAGTTGATGAATTCGGTATTTATCCCAGCGAATCTCAGGATTGAAAATATACACCCTCTGCCGTTTCATCTGATTGAGCACCTTCAAGTCTTCACGTCTCTTAAAGAGACCTCGTTTGTGTACCACCATAGGCATGGGAAGGAGCCGTCGCTCCAGCTGCCCGTCTCCCGTCGGCACGTAACCGACGACCTGCCTGCGCTTCATACGCACCCCGGCCGTTTCGAAGAAGACCACGTCGACACCGAGCTCTTCCGCTGCCTTTGCGTAGAGGCTGAGTCGCTCGAAAGTCGAACCGCCCCGAAGATTTCGCCTTAAAATTCTGCGGTTTAGGAGTACCCCGACCAAAGGTTTCACGATTGACCCTCCTATTGGTGTCATCCGAATGCCAAATCCATTGGGATTCGGACCTTTGAGTTAGTACATCCGTATGTTGAAATTAGCAGTTGTGATTAGTCCAAAAATCCGGTTTCCCACCGAGTGATTACTAAAAGGTTTAAATTGTGCCGGACTCCTAAATCGTTTCATTGCAAATTCAATAAGATGAGTCCATGTAAAAGGTATGGAGGTGGGAACGTGTCGGCTCAAACTCGAGCAAACGTTGAAATCCGAGGGGCAAGTGAGTGTGATTCAGGTGTTGTCGCTGCTGTGATTCGGAAAGGATTTGAAGAGCATACTCGAGGGGACCGCGCGGCAAGGGGGGCATCGTTAACACAAGAAGACGTAGCCAAACAGATGCGGCAACGCCGGAAATTTTACGGTGTTGCCTATATCGACAATCAGGTGTCTGGAGCGGTCGGTTATCGCAGACAAGGCAGACGCATTATCTTTGGCCCCGTATGTGTCTTGCCTGAATATAGAAGAACGGGGATCGGAAGCGCGCTCGTAAAGTGGGTGGAAGGACGTGCTCGTGCAGGTAAGTATCGCTGGATCGAGGGGGTGGTCTTTCGCGGTCTACGCTCCCTAAAGTTCTTTTACAGAACATTGGGGTACCGAATCAGACGGAGTCGCAAAGGACTCGTCATCGCCCGCAAAAGTTTGCGTTGAACATTTAGGAATGGGCGCCTCCGCCGGTGGCTTTAGAACGGTAAGGCTCGGCTATGCCTAAAGTGTGGGGAGAACGTAGCATGAATTGTATCCCAGCCATCGGAAGGATGGTGCGTCTTGATTTTCCAGTTCACCACGGGGTCGGTAGAAGATCGCCAAAGATTCGGTGTACACGTCAGCGTAATGAATGCCGGAATCCAGCCTGCCAACGTGGCTTACGTCTTCAAAAAGTATCAAGGGGACTGGCTCGCAGGAGTGGTCGAGCGGCGAGCCAAGGTGATGCCACGAGAGGATGCGGAGCTCTTAAGTGAGGTCGGGTTAAAGGACGTCCATTGTGAAATCGTCCTCAAAGTAGACTCGCCCTCCCTCATTGTTACCGTGGTCGGGGAGACGCGCTATCCGCTGCACTGCCAAACACTCTTCGTCGACGACATTGACTCTGACGAAGCAGGCGCTTCGCCGACGTCCCGTTCTGTATCGCTCCTATGGGGTTATACCAGCAAAGGAGATCCCTTTTAACGTCGCCCACCGCCACCGCACGGTGGGCGCACCACACTAAAATGGGTACATAACGTCGGTTTTCAGTGTGAGGAGGTCGTGGGTCACTTCACGAGGTAAAGCAATGCCATCACGATGGCCGTGACCAACACGATGCGAAATCGCTTCACATCAACCTCGGCACTGGTGCGAGTCGTGAAATAATGTGCGATGCTGGTGAGTATCACGTAGGCGGCTGCAATCATTCCAACCGTATCTGTCACGTAGACGACGACCCCTTTCGGCAGGCGAGCCCCGTTAGGTCACATAGGTCACACAAGTTGCGTACGAGATAGGTGACGAGGGTCACCGGAGATTGATTCGCTCGGAACACTGTAGGACCCTTTAAGCCAAGTCAAGTGTACCCCAAAGGCCCACCACCATTTTCGAAGGATTTGCGCGCGCGAGGGTAGAAGCCGGAAGCGTCAAAGCGCACGCATTCACTTTCGGGCTCGCCGGTGGAGGTCGCCATGCCAGACACACTTCTGATGGGATTTGCTCAAACAACGATCACTCCGTGGTTTGGGGTTGAACTCTCCGGATATGGTTTCTACCTTGACCGCAAGTGTGACGCGGTGCACCAAGATGTAATAGCTCAGGCTGTCGCGATGAAGGGGTCAAAGGGCGCCGGGGTGATCATCAGCGCCGACCTGATTGGCTACGATTACAATCACGTTCTTGACTTGCGTGCGGAGATCGCGGAGCGGACCGGAATTCCGTCGGACGGCATTATCTTTACGGCGACCCACACTCACTCCGGGCCTGCCACGATCTTCCTGCACGGATGTGGGACCGTTGATGAGGAGTACAAGCGTTTTCTGACGCGACGCCTCGTTGATCTGGCACACTCGGCTCAGAGTCGGCTCGCACCGGTCAAACTATACAGCGCCGAGGGGGCGCTTCCTGAGGTCGCATACAACCGCGCTCGTCCCGACGGACCTGTCGACGACATTCTGCAGTGCCTGTTTGTTGAGGATTTGTGTGGCCAACTCAAGGCAGTCTTGGCTCGTTTCTCCTGTCATCCCGTCGTCTTTCGTAACGATAACACGCGCATTTCAGGAGACTTCGTCTCAGCATTTCGGCGCGCGCTCGACAAGCAGTGGCCGGGTATTATCCCCATGTATCTACAGGGGGCATGTGGCGACCTCAATCCCGATGTCTCGACCTTCCGGGGGGAGCCGGCCACTGCAGTTGAGGGAGTAGGGCTTGCCGTAGCAGGTGGTGTTCTGGGTTTGTACGGTAAGCGCCAACCCGTCAGAGTCGACTCGATCCAGACTGTGACCCAGCGCATCTCGCTTCCCCATGCCGATCTTGACCATGCCGAAGTAGAAAGGTTTGCGGCTGCGATCTCCCCAAAGGGGGGCGACCGTGGCGTTGGTGCTCGCGGGCGGGCTCAGTTCGCGAGCGATGTCTCCGCGCTCTTCCACGAGGCCATCGACAGCGGAACGGTTCCAAAAGTGGACCGGCTCGAGTTGCAGGGGCTGCGGATAGGCTCGCTGACCCTGCTTTTTCACGGAGCGGAGCTCTTCTCGGAGCCTGCGTTACGTCTGCGAGGAGAGGTCGAGGGCCTCTGGATTGTTGGATACAGCAACGATTTCTGGGGTTACGTCCCCGACGCTGCCGACTTCGCGCGCAAAGGGTATGCGGCCGTCACGGTGCCTTACATGGTGCACAAGCCGCCCTATACCCCGGACGTGGCGGAGCGATTTGTGAACGCGGCGCTCGCGTTCTTAGATTCATTGGTGTAGTAATTTACACGTAATCGACGGAGGAATGAAAACTCATGTCTCAGTTTGGGATTGGAATCATTGGCGCAGGGGGCATTGCGCATGCCCACGCGCAAGCGTACGTCAACGTTGAGGAGGCCGCGTTGATCGCCGTCTCTGATGTGAACCCCGGGGCGGCTGCAGGGGCGGCCGAAAAGTACGGCGTCGATGCGCTCTCACTTGAGGAGCTGCTTGCCGATCGGCGCATTCAAGTCGTAAGCATTTGCACGCCGCCGACGAGTCATGCGAGTCTGACAATCGCTGCCCTTGACGCGGGTAAGCACGTCCTCGTGGAAAAGCCAGTCGCGACGACGGTTGAGGACGCAGCTGACATGATGGAGGCTGTGAAACGTTCGGACGGCCTGAAGGCGATGGTGGCCCATAGCCACAGGTACTGGGCGGCAAACCGAAAGGCCAAAGAGATCCTCGATTCCGGGAAAATTGGAGACGTCGTCCTAGTGCGGGACGAGATTATCTCATCGGCTACCGTAGATCCCGAAAACTTACCTTGGAGGTACAAGCGGGCCATCGCCGGTGGGGGCGTCGTGATCGACAACGGTGTTCACGCGGTGGATCGACTCCGTTACTGGCTCGGTGCGGACGTGACTCGGGTCGATGCGCAAATGTGGCAAGTGGTGGAAGGGGCGGACGTTGAGGATGCTGCGGTCGCCACTCTCCGTTTCGAGAGTCGTCAAGGCAATGTAAGCCTCCAGTCCGGAATTAGCGCGCAATTGTACCTCAATCGGGCCGCGGCGAAGGCTTCAGGACGATGCTTGGCAGAATTTCAGGGAACCAAGGGAACCCTTGTCGTTGAGACGTGGGGCGGCGTCCGCTGGTGCGTCGGTGAGGGCGATTGGAACGAAGAGCCCCTTGGACAGGCGCCGACGGCGTTCGAGAGCGAAATTCGGGCCTTCCTACATTCTATTGCGCAGGACGAACCCGTGCCGATCAGCTTGGCAGATGGCGCAGAGTCGCTCCGAGTCGTGCTGGCACTATACGAGTCGGCCGAACGCGGCGAGCCGATCTCCCTTACTTAACCTGCCCCATAAGTTGCACGGAAAAGAAGCGGAGGAGAGAGACCGTGTCGACATTTAAGGAATGTGCAACGGGTGTTTATCGCTGGGATGGTGTCGATGCCGACCACGGTTTTCCAATCACGGGATATCTGCTTATACACTCAGGCGACTGCCTGCTGGTCGACCCTCCAGCAACGAGTGGTGAAGCCCAAGAGATCCAAGCTATCGGTCGGCCCGAGGCTATTTTGTTGACCAGCCAGTGGCACGTGCGTGGCGCTGGGCTGTGGAAAGAGCGGTTCAGTATCCCGATTCTCGCCCCAGCATCAGCGGCAGACGAGCTGGCTGAGGCCGAGACGAGCGCTGATACGACGCTCGACGATGGTGATGAGTACTTGGGATGGCAGGTACTACGCCTTTCGACGCAACAAGGCGATCAGGCCTTCGACGAGTTGGCATATTGGCACAAGGAGCGCAGGACCCTGATCCTCGGTGACTTGATCACCGCTGATGAAGACGGAAGCCTACACTTTGGGCCAAGCCGCTTCATGGGCGTTCCCATTAGCAAACTGCGGCCGATCGTCGAGCGAATGCGGGCGCTTAACCCCAAGCTCTTGCTCTCGGCGCACATTGGTCCGCGCAGCGACGCGATGCAGGTCTTAGAGGCATTGGCGACTGCGTAAGGATATATAAGGTCATACGAGGTACGTCTAGGCGCCGAACGTGCGCCTAGACGTCTTTTGTAGTGGCTATATGAAGGTGGTTTTTTTAATCATGACCCAAGAGCAGCCTTTAACCGTTGTGGTGATCATTGGCAGCACGCGTCCGGGGCGACGCGGTGAAATGATTGCGTCGTGGTTTGCTGAGCACGCGCGAACACGCCGCGATATTCTCGTTGAGGTCGTCGACTTGGCTGAATACCAGTTTGGTAACGACCCACGGGCGAAGACTCCGGATGTCGAGGCGTTTGCCGCTCGGATCGAAGCCGCTGACGGCTTCGTGGTCGTCACACCGGAGTTTAACCACGGGTATCCGGCGCCGCTCAAGGCAGCCATCGACACTCTTTTTGAGGAGTGGATGGCCAAACCGGTGGGTTTTGTCTCGTACGGTGGCGCTTCGGGCGGGATTCGCGCCGTGGAGCAACTGCGCCAGGTCTTCGCCGAGTTCCACATGGTGACTGTGCGCGACGGTGTCACATTCCATCGAGTCCGCACTCAGTTTGACGAACATGGGCGTCCGGTCGACTCCGAGAGGGCGCATGCGACGGCCAACACCATGCTGGATCGGCTCGTATGGTGGGGGAGAGCCCTGCGTACTGCACGCAAGGAGAATCCGTACAAGCGTTAGGATCCCCAAATAGAACTTCTTTGGACTAGCGGATCACCGCTGCGACCGTGATCGCCGCGGAACGTAAATATAGAGCAGACCGTTAATGAGGACGGCCACGCTGCTCCACGACGTCTTTGATCTTCCCGCTCTCGACAAGGTAACGAATCTCCGAGACTTGGCCGAGGAAGCGAGAGCCAATGAAGACTTGCGGGACGCTCCGCAGGCCGGATAGCATCTCGAGTGCATCGCGGCTGCGAGGCACTCGACTGATGTCTACTTCGCGAAAGGCCACATCAGCGCCGCGAAGCAGGTTCTTGACCGCGCCGCAATCGAGGCAATGAGGGAGGGTGTAGACTGTTAGGGTCGCCACGGTTTCACCTGCCCGTGTACACACTCGGCGTCGGGGTTGTGAGTTTGACGGCCGTTCCGCTTGCCGAAACCATAAGCATGCTCCCTCCGGTACCTACGACTTCATAATCTAAGTCGACACCGACGACCGCATCGGCTCCGAGCGCCTCGGCTTTCTCCTGCAACTCCTGTAGTGCAATGGTCCGGGCGTTTTCGAGCTCACGCTCGTAGGAGGCCGATCTCCCACCCACAATGTCTCGCAGTCCTGCAAACACGTCGCGAAAGACGTTCGCTCCCAAGATGGCTTCGCCTGTGACGATCCCCAGGTACTCAGCGATTCGTTGGTTTTCGAGTTGTTGCGTTGTCGATACAATCATTCCGCTTTCCCCCTAAGCGCAAGGTGTCAAAGCAACGAGTCCCCTTATTATACCATCGCGCAAGTGGGCGATTGAAAGGGGCGTAAACCTAGGCCGAATGACGTAATTATGTGTAATTGAGCGCAATAAAGTGAAGGAGACCCTCAATTCGCCCAGAAAGTCGATTAGGAAAACTCAAGACGATTGGTGCGACCCGCCTTTGGGGCGAGCGCCTAGTTCCTGGGGGTTTTTTGTTGTCATTCATCACTGTCGAACAAGCGACTAAATACTATCATGCGGCGGACGGCGCCGTTCACGCACTCGACAACGTCGATCTCAACGTCGAAAAAGGCGAGTTCCTCTGTATTTTGGGTCCGAGCGGATGTGGCAAAACGACACTCCTGTGGTCGATAAGCGGGCTACACAAACTGAGCAGTGGGCGGGTTCTCCTTGGCGGGGAACCGATCACCGGTCCTAGAGATGAAATTGGCATGGTCTTTCAAGAAGCAAACCTTCTTCCTTGGCGCACCCTCCTCAGTAACATTCACTTTCCCTATGAGATTAAGGGGAAAGAGCCCGATACCGACGAGATTGCCGCATTGGTCGAGAGTGTGGGGCTCCGCGGTTTCGAACGTCGCTTTCCCCGCGAGTTGTCGGGCGGGATGCAGCAGCGAGCGGCCCTGGTGCGCTGTCTGGCACAACAGCCGGATGTCCTCCTTTTAGACGAGCCGTTTGGTTCGCTTGACCCCTTTACTCGTGACGAGATGAACCTTCTCTTACTGCGCATTTGGGAGCAGTCGAGTCGGACGGCAATTCTGGTGACACACAGTATTCAAGAGGCAATCTTTCTTGCTGATCGCGTCGTCGTGCTCAGCGCGAGGCCGGGGCGCGTCTCGGGAGAGTTTGAGATTCCGCTGTCACGGCCACGAAGGCTGGAGATGACACTCACCCCGGAGTTTTTGGAGCTGACCAAGGAGATCCGTGGTGCCATTGACGCCAACTTCGGCGCCTCAGCGCCTCAGGGGAGTGAGAGCGCATGAAGGCGGAACCACGCGATGAGATCCCCAAGTTTAATCAAGAAGACCCAACGAAATCGGGAGGCGAGTTGGTCGATTTCACCGGGGTCGCAGGCTCCTTGGGACGCAATCGGACAGCTTTCGAGGCGGGCGTGATTCTCCTGGTCGCGCTTCTCTTCCTCGGGAGCTGGGAGCTGCTGCTCCTCATCACCGGTGTACCGAGTTACGTCTTGCCCAAGCCGAGCGGCATCTTCTCCGCACTCGTTGGTGACTTTGCCGTCGTTTACTGGCCGCATCTGCTGATAACCCTGTCGGAGCTCGGCATTGGTTTCTTTGTCGGCGCCGCCGTCGGACTGGTGCTGGCGGCGAGCATTACTCAATACCCGTTTCTCGAGCGAGTGATTACGCCGTACATCCTTTTGGCCGTGACGACGCCGATGATTGCGTTGGTGCCACTGCTCATGCTCAAGCTTGGGTTCGGTATCGCCCCGCGCGTCGTCGCGGTTGCTCTAGCCGTCGGTCCCATGGTGATGATCAATGCTGCGACCGGCTTTAGGCGAACGGATGCCGCTAAGATTGCACTAGCCCGCTCCTACGGAGCGTCTACGTTGCAGATCTTCACCAAGCTGCGCGTTCCCATGGCAATGCCGATGGTCATCGTCGGTCTGTTGATCGGATCAATCTTTGGTCTCCTGACTGCTGTGGGCGCGGAAATGATCGGCGGTAACGCCGGTTTGGGAAATCGGTTGGTGTACTTCGCGTCTTTGGCCCGCATGGAGCATTTCTTCGCCACAATCCTGATCGTGGCACTCACCGGTATCTCCCTATACGTCATCTTTTACTTTGCCGGCAAAAAGTGGGCCAGCTGGCAGGCTTAAGGCGACTACTAAACACAAGGAGGTCGACATGTATGGATCGTGCACAGGGTAATGAGAGCGGCATGACTCGGCGAGAGTTCCTGCAGAAGGCGGCGTTGGCTGGCGCATCGTTAAGTCTCATGGGAGGCTTGATCGGACGAGCCAGTTCGATCGTGATGGCTGCGGACTCCGACGTGGTCAACGTGACCTGGATCTCGCCGCGCGGTACACTTGAAGTGATGGACGATTACAACCTGTGGGTCGCTCGAAAGTTGGGCTACTTTGAAGAGATGAAGGTTGACGTCACGATCGAGCCGGGGCCGCTTGACGCGCTGGCCGTGACGCGGTTTGTTGCGACAGGGCAAGCCGACATCGGTTATCCGTCCCCCGGTGTACTCACGTCAAGCATTGATGCAGGAATGCCCGTAACGTCGGTCTTTGGCATGATGATGAATCAGGTCTTTGGTTTCGCCCTCCCGGAGAGTAGCTCGATCACCGATCCGCGACAGCTGGAGGGGAAAAGGATCGCTCTTGGCAGCGAAGGGTGGAAGGTGATCGTCGATCCGATGCTGGTCGAACTCGGCATCGATCCGTCGAGCGTTACATACCTCAATGCCGGAGCCCAGTGGGGTCAAGCCACGGCCCTCGGACAGGCGGATGCTGCGTTGACCTGGGAGGGACTGCGGGCCCAGTGGGGAGCGCAAGGGCTAAAGCTCAAGTACCTGATCGGCCAAGAATGGTCGAAGCACCCCGCCAACTCGTATGCCGCCCGCCGTGCAGATCTGCAGAATCCGGCCAAACGCGAGGGACTGGTACGGTTTTTGAAGGCGACCGTCATGGCTCTTGAGTTCGCTCAAGCCAACCCCAAAGCCGCGGCCCAGATCACGTACGAGCAGTTCCCAGGATTGGCTGCACAGATGCCTCCGGAGGTAGCGCTTGAGTCGATGCGGCAGCTCGCTTACGGCTACTCTGGCGGGAAGCGGGCGGGAGAGGGGTGGGGTTACCACGACCCCCAAGGTTGGAAGGATTACTTGGACACCATCTACGAGCTGGGCCAGACGAGACGGCGGTTGTCGGTGGAGGAGACCATCACCAATGAGTTGGTCGCCGAGGCCAACGACGTTGATTTAGAGCGGGTGAAAGCGGACGCCGCCGCATTCACCTTAAAGCCGGAGTGGTCGGAAGTCACCCTGCAGGGTTCGATGTAGCCGGAGTTCACTAAAGGCTGTCCCTCCACTGGGGCAGCCTTCTGCTTTCTAATTGAGGAAGCGTGTTTGGCTCGATCGTGTCGAGGTGGCGACGCAGTGAGATGCGCGCGTGCTCAGCGACGAGCTTATCAATTCTCCGATGGACAGGGGAGTCCAGCAACAGGGACGGATGAGTAGCGTACAACAACGTGCGAAGCCGTCCAATCTCTGCTTCGATATAACTCAAGCGGTCCTCCACGTCTCTCACCTCTCACGTGTGACACACGCCTTTGGGTGACATCGCTCACCGGTTCGTCTACACGATGACACTCTTGCTCTCCTAGAACAGTGACGAATATCACACATTTTTCCGCGGAACATTTTGCGCGCGGCGCGCGAAAAATGTATGATTAGCAGGGATCATGTGGTGTTCGATGGTACTTGAAAGGTGCAAGCATTGAAACAATCAAAAAGCGGCGAGGCGAGTCTACCAAAATGAATGTGAATCGAGTGTGGCAATCGACGGTAGGTAAGAAGCTAATCATGGGGTTAAGCGGCCTGTTGCTGATTGGCTACCTTATCATTCACCTGACGGCGAACTTGCTGGTGTTCGTTCCAGATGGCGGCAGAACACTCAATCTTTACGCGCTGACACTTCACAAGCTGGGGCCGCTGCTCACCATTGCGCGGATCATATTGGCGGCGCTCTTTGTGTTCCACATTGTATCGGGTATCCGGGTCTTTTTACAAAACCGCCGAGCCCGCAGCGTTCGCTATGCTGTGACAGCCTCCAAAGGCGGGCCCAGTCGGATGAGTTTGGCATCGCGATGGATGGCGATTACCGGCCTGGTCTTGCTCATCTTTGTACCGACTCACGTGTACATGTTTACTCTTGGTCCCTACTACGAGACGGTCATCAACGGAGAGCATGCACGCGACCTGTACCGTCTTGTGGTAGAACGCTTCAACGATCCGACAACCGCATTCACGTATGCGGCGGTCATGTTGCTGCTTAGTCTCCACCTGGCCCATGGATTTTGGAGCGCCCTTCAGTCTTTAGGTGTGTTGAGCCCCCGGTTAATCCCCGTGTACTACACGATCGGCGTCATCCTATCGATCATTTTGGCCGGCGGTTTCTTCATCTTGCCTTTATATGTCTACTTCGCAGTACCTATGCCGTAATCGGTTGATGATGGGAGGACGAAATGTACGATGAGCGCGAATTCAGTCTTAGACGCCAAGGTTCCCAGTGGGCGTATACAAGATAAGTGGGCGAACCACAAGGCATCCGTTAAACTCGTAAACCCCGCCAACAAGCGGAAGTACACGGTAATTGTGGTCGGTACAGGATTAGCCGGCGGAGCCGCAGCGGCGACGTTGGGCGAGTTGGGGTACAACGTCCTCAACTTCTGTATTCAGGACTCGCCGCGTCGGGCGCACAGTGTTGCTGCTCAGGGCGGTATCAACGCGGCGAAAAATTACCAAAACGATGGTGACAGTGTTTACCGCCTCTTTTATGACACCGTCAAAGGTGGAGACTATCGAGCGCGGGAAGCCAACGTGTACCGCCTGGCAGAGGTGAGCTCCAACATCATCGATCAGTGTGTGGCGATGGGGGTTCCTTTTGCGCGCGAGTATGGCGGGACCCTCGCGAACCGTTCGTTCGGCGGCGCGCAGGTGTCACGTACGTTCTACGCACGAGGCCAAACCGGTCAGCAGCTGCTTCTAGGCGTGTACAGCGCCCTCATGCGGCAGGTGAACGCAGGTACAGTAAAACTGTTCGCGCGCCGTGAGATGCTCGATGTCGTCATTGTGGACGGGCGTGCCCGCGGCATCGTCTGTCGCAACTTGGTGACGGGAGAGATCGAGTCGTACGCCGCGGACGCCGTTTGTCTTGCGACCGGGGGGTACTCAAACGCCTTTTACCTTTCTACAAACGCTGTTAACAGCAACGCGACCGCAGCGTGGCGCTGCCATAGAAAAGGCGCGTTCTTCGCCAACCCGTGTTATACCCAAATTCACCCGACGTGCCTGCCTCAGGCGGGCGAGGGTCAGTCAAAACTAACGTTGATGAGTGAGAGTTTGCGCAACGACGGGCGAGTGTGGGTGCCCAAAAAGAAAGGTGATAAGCGCCCGCCAAACGAGATTCCCGAATCCGAGCGCGACTACTTTCTCGAGCGCCGCTACCCAGCTTTCGGGAACTTGGTGCCGCGCGACATTGCGTCCCGTGCCGCCAAGAGCATGTGCGACGACGGGTATGGCGTCGGCCCGACGGGTCGGGCTGTCTATCTCGACTTAGGCGACGCGATCAGCCGTTTGGGCGAGGATGTCATCGCGCAGCGGTACGGCAACCTCATCGACATGTACCACGAGATCACCGCTGAGAACCCGTATAAGGTTCCGATGCGAATCTACCCCGCACCGCATTACACGATGGGCGGCTTGTGGGTGGATTACAATCTTATGACGACGATCCCGGGATTGTACGCACTTGGAGAGGCCAACTTCTCAGACCATGGCGCGAACCGGTTGGGTGCCAGCGCACTCATGCAAGGTTTAGCTGATGGATACTTCGTCATCCCAGTCACCATCGGGGACTTCTTGGCCGAACATCGGCCGGACGGTCTCACCGCGGAGCATGACGCCTTTAAGGAGGCCCAGCGCGGTGTGACGGAGACGGTGAACAAGTTGCTCAGCATCAACGGTTCCAAGAGTGCCCGCCGTTTCCACTGGGAGCTCGGACGGATCCTTTGGGACAAGGTCGGGATGGCCCGTAACGAGCAGGGGCTTAATGAGGCGATCTCCGACATTCGCGCTCTACGCGAAGAGTTCTGGCAGAACTTGAAAGTCGGCGGTTCCAACGAAGACTTCAATAAGAATCTCGAGTTCGCCGGCCGAGTTGCGGACTACCTCGAGCTGGGTGAACTGATGGCGATGGACGCGCTCGATCGGGCAGAGTCGTGTGGCGGACACTTCCGGGAGGAGTACCAAACGCCGGACGGCGAGGCATTACGGCGTGACGACGAGTTTACCCACGTCTCTGCTTGGGAGTACAAAGGGGAGGGTGCTCAACCCGAGCGGCATAAAGAAGCCCTGGAGTTTGAGTATGTGCACCCGACTCAACGAAGTTACAAGTGATCGTGACCAAAAGGGGCGAAACCGCTATGAAGTTTCAGCTAAAAATATGGCGTCAACCGGGCCCGGAAACTGAGGGCCGGTTTGAAGAGTACTCGATCGACGGCATCCTTCCCGAAATGTCGTTTCTGGAGATGCTCGACCAACTCAACGAAGAGTTGGTCGCCGCGGGTAAAAGCCCGGTGGAGTTCGACAGCGATTGCCGCGAGGGCATCTGCGGTATGTGCGGGTTAGTCATCGAGGGGATGGCCCACGGTTCGAAGCTCGCCTGTACAACGTGTGAGTTGAGGATGCGCAACTTCGAGGACGGCGCAAAGATTACAGTAGAGCCGTTTCGAGCAGACGCTTTCCCCGTCATCAAAGACTTGGTTGTAGACCGTAGCGCGATGGATCGCATCATCGCTGCGGGCGGGTACGTCTCGGTCAACGTTGGCTCCGCTCCGGATGCGAACGCGATTCCAGTGGCCAAAGAGACCTCTGAGGAAGCGATGGACGCTGCCGAGTGCATCGGGTGCGGCGCCTGCATTGCCGCTTGCCCGAATGCATCCGCGTCGCTCTTTGTCGGGGCCAAGATTGCTCAGCTCTCCCTGCTACCTCAAGGTGAGGTGGAGCGAGAGGAAAGGGCTCGGCGTATGATTGAGCAAATGGACAAAGAGGGCTTCGGAAGTTGCTCTAACCATGCCGAGTGCCAAGCGGCCTGTCCCAAGGGCATTTCGATTGTGAACATCGCCAAGATGCGACGTGAGTTCACCCGGGCTACAATGAGTCGTTAATCTGGCCGCTTTTACGTTAGGATGAAACGTGAGCAGAGGCCACGTGAATGACGCCGCTTCGACCGGCCTCTGCTCACGAAGGATTCTTTCGAGGCGCTTGGCCACGGAGCTAAGAGTGCCGAAAGACGAATGACCAACGATCTGATGGGAAATCTTCTTATAAGAGACGTCAACACTCGGGAGTATGACTCGGAAGGAATGAACGAAACTATTGGGCAGCGAGTCTGCATTTTCGACGTTAAATCTTGACGCCGATATAATGCGCGCAATCGATGACATGGGCTTTGAAGAACCGTCACCGATTCAGTCCAAGTCGATCCCTCCGCTACTTGAGGGACGAGACTTGATCGGACAGGCGCAGACAGGTACCGGCAAGACAGCCGCGTTTGCGATACCCATTCTCCAACGAATCGAACGATACAGTGGTACGCCACAGGCGTTGGTGCTCACACCCACCCGGGAGCTGGCCATCCAGGTCTCCGAAGAGATCAGCCGCTTGGGACGGTACAAGTCGACTCGGGTGCTTCCGATTTACGGGGGACAGCCGATCGCGCGCCAAATCAGGACCTTAAAGCGTGGCGTTGACGTGGTAGTCGGCACACCAGGCAGGATTCTCGACCATATCCGACGCCGTACTCTGCGTTTCGACCAGCTACGGATGCTTGTCTTGGATGAAGCCGATGAGATGTTGGACATGGGTTTCATCGACGATATCCGCACGATTCTTCAAGAGACGCCCTCTGAGCGACAAACTTTGCTTTTTTCTGCAACGATGCCGCAACCCATCGTCCGCTTAGCGGGCCAATATATGCAAGATCCTGTTCGCATAGCGATTCGGCCCGAACAGGTGAGCGCGCCCGACATTGAACAGGTTTATTATGAGGTCCGTCCACATGAGCGTTTCGAGGCGCTTTGTCGGATCATCGACAGCGAGGCAGTGGGTCGGGCCATCATATTCTGCCGCACCAAGCGTGGTGTCGACGAACTCACCGAGCAACTCCGAGTGCGGGGGTACCCGGCTGACAGCATCCACGGCGATTTGGATCAACGACAGCGGGACCGAGTGATGTCCTCTTTCCGCAGCGGCGATACTGAGTTACTGGTAGCGACGGATGTTGCTGCCCGCGGCGTCGATGTCGAGCAAGTGACACACGTTATTAACTGGGACATCCCCACGGATCCCGAGTCGTATGTACACCGTATCGGGCGTACCGGACGCGCCGGGCGCACCGGGACTGCAATGACGTTAATTCATCCTAAGGAGAATCGATTACTCAAAGCAATGGAGCGTGCCGTAAAGGCCCGCATCAAACGGCGACCGATTCCGACTCTGGCTGACGTTGCCGAGCGACAGCGAGGCATTGTGCGCGAGAGGCTCCTTCAAGCGCTTCAAGACGATAGGCTCAAGAGTTATCGTGGACTCATCGAAGAGTTGGCTGAGGAGTACGACTCCATTGATGTTGGCGCAGCGGCGCTCGTTCTTCTCTTGGACTCGGCCGGCAATGCGGGCGGACCATCGCCTAAAGACGAGGAGTTTGAGGATACGGGCGCCGAGGATGGCATGGTACGCTTCTTTATCAATGTGGGACGTCGCCAGAATGTGGGGCCGGCTCAAATTGTACGCAGCATTGCTGAGGACACAGGAATCTCCGGCGCTCTGGTCGGCAAAATCGACATATTAGATAACTTCTCGTTTGTGGAAGTCCCGCGTCACACGGCCGCCGAGGTTTGGCGAGCCATGCGCAACAGTCGGATTGGCGGTGACACGGTCAGTTTTGAACCGGCGAAGCCAGCGCGCAAGAACGGCTCTTTCTAGCGCTCCTGGAACGGGCACACTGCAGCGCGATGAATCGGCGGAAAGGAGGGCTGGTGGGATCTCTCCTTCCTCCGATTCATCCCATCCAAGTACCAACCTCCCTTCGGATCAAATAATTCTCCTCCGCTAAATGCGATTATTCACCACCGTCGCGATGAATACTGGTCGCGAGGAGGTGAAGTGTATGGCCAACATCGAGAGATGGAATCCCTACGAAGAGCTTCAACGCATGCGTGATGACCTCGCTCGATTCTTCGCGCCGTTCGGCTCGGCCTTGACTCAAGGGGCGGTAGGCTCCTGGAGTCCGAGAGTCGATGTCCGTGAGACTCCAATGGAGTTCATCGTCAGCGCGGAAGTTCCCGGAGTGGATCCGACTCAACTCGAGGTGAGTCTCACTGAGGACTCTCTTACGCTCCAGGGACGCGTCGATGAGGAACATCGGAATGAGGAAGGCGAGTTTCAGCGCATTGAGCGTCACTACGGCTCATTTCAACGGACGATTCCATTTCCGTCATCGGTCCGACACGAACAGGCCAAAGCGGATTGCCGTAACGGCGTCCTCGAAATCCGCGTGCCCAAGGCCGATCCGATGCACGGCAAGGTGACGCGCCTACAAATTGGTGGCGATTCTGGAACTTCGAACCGGACACGGCCTGACAACCAGCCTCCCATGCAGCAGTAGGCTCGTCCAAAAAAAGGAGCGCTATCGATGAGTGAACATCCCCGCCTGGAAGTGTACTGTACCATCGACAACTGCCAATGGTGGAGCGAAGGGAACGTATGTCACGCGTCGGTGATCCTTGTTACGCACGATAGAATCGGGGAACAATACCCTGAGAACGTCGATAGCCAGGACGTCGATCAGATTGTGGCGGAGAACGGGGAGACGCCTGCAGAGAGCTGTATGGCGACATGTTGCAAGACGTTCACGCCCAAGTCCTGATACGATCAACTCCTCACAGGCTCGTAAGGAGAGCACGTTCGGGCAAGAATATCTGCCGGGTCTAACTCCCGGGGAGGAGGTGAAAACATGGATCAACAGGTAAGCAGCTCATGGGAAGGCTGGAAATCGCAGCTGAGTGAGGCAGTGCAAATTGGTGAGAGTATGAATCTCTCCCAAGAGCAAATGGCTGCGAAGGCTGAGCAGATCGGAGACTTCCTCGCGCAGCGAATCGATCCGAAGAATCCGGAGCAGAAGGTGCTCTTTGAGCTTTGGCAGGCTGCCAGCGACGAAGAGCAGCGCACGCTTGCGGGGATTCTCGTCAAGCTCGTCTCCGGTGAGAAGGTCCACTAATTTCGCTCGGGCTCCTAGTGAGAGCGGGTGTAACCGTGACGGGACGCTCATTGGCGCGCCAAAGGGCGTCTCGTCGCGTCTAACGGGGGAGGATGCCCCAGTTTGGTTGTCGCGAGCCCATCCATTCGTGTATAATCGGTTCGGTGAGTGTTGGAAGTGGCTGCCGCTTTTGGGTCGAAAGTACTGTTGGGCGAGGTGGTTTGGGATGAAGATTCTCGTCATTCAAGAAGAAGGCGAGACTAGGGATAAACTGGTGCAGTTCTTAGAGGCCGGGGGCGCGGAAGTGATCGTGAGTCGGCCAACCTGGCCGGGGTTCTTTTTTACGGCCAAAGATGAGAGGCCGGAGATTGCTGTGGTGGATTGCTCCGAGCCGGGTCCAGGCCGTGAGGTGGCAGGCTACCTCGGTGAGACAGGGTTCACCAATCTGATCAAGGTGTTGGCGATCAATGTGCCCAACGATCGCTTGGAACGCCTCAAAGAGCGGGCGCCCAAGGCACGACCCGTGCACGTCGACGACCTAGAAGAGGCGATACAAGCGATCCAGCCTGAATTCGGCGCGTCCTAATTTTGAAGGTCTGCGCCGAATTCGTTGGGTTCGTTGTCCCCGAGATCCACACTGTCGGTCAGCTCGAAACGAAACCAGGAGTGGTAACAGCTCGAACAGATGTATAGATCGTCGGGCCGACCATTCGTAGCGATCGTCTCAAGGCTCTCGCGACAGCCCGGGCAGATGGGCTCTTCGATCATGCCGATCCCTCCTAGTATCAATAGCATTTCGGTTTGAGGCTCAACTCATTCGGTTGCATCGATGCGAGTTCACTGGAAGAGGTCCAGCCCAAAGGCCAATCCCATGCGGGCCATTGGCGACGAAGGACCACTTCCAAGCAAGAAATCTGCGGTCAACTCGATCGGCAGCTTGGTGCTCTGTCCGATGGCAAAAGGCAAATGTGTCCCAAAAGCCAGTCTCAGGTTGATCCCGTTTGGGCCATCCGGGACGAGTGGGACCGTCACTCCGATGCCCGTGCCAAAGTAGCCGCCGGCTGTCCGTTGCATCGCGTCGAGTGAAACCGAAATATCCTGGGACGGTACGACGTCGAGACTTAGTGTCAGCATTTCGTTGCCCAGTAACGCTCCAAAGAACGTCGTGAGATAGTTGACCGGGTTTGTGTTTGTCGTCGGCAACTCTTGTGTGGAGGTGCGCGCCTTTAGTTCGTATCCCGGGGAGAGTCTCAGACCGACACGCGGCAAAGGGGACTCCCCCGCTACGATACTTGAGCCAATACGCATGCCCAGATTGGGACCGACCACGTTTACGTCGACACTCGGCCAATTAGTGCCCGCCGCCGATGGTCGGCCGATCGGTTGCACGCTGATCGTAGTACGACCCGGACTAATGCCGCGCACATGTCCAGTGGAGTCGACTGTTGCTCGAGATTCGTCAGTGCTTTGGTAAACCAGGTTCACGTTGGGCAGAGGTCGCCCCAGATCGTCGATTGCATAGGCTTGTACCGCCGCCGCTGCCCCAATCGGCAGCCGTAAGACGCTCGGGACGACGACAACTCTGGAGATTGGGCGGATCACGACTTCGGACTCCGGAGGAAAGGCCTGCGCCAGCAAAATGTCGATGTTGTTGATCACGTCGCTGGGAGAGTTGGAACGCACGACGGCGGCCCCTGCCAACTCCGCTCCGTTGGCGCCGGACGTGAAGCGTCTCAGGCTTGTCACGACCGTGCGTTCCAGCAGGGCCACCGAGCCGGTGATCACTTGCTCGAATTCACCGGTCGCAAGGAGGTTCTCAACGCGTTCGAGTTCGTACGCGCCGTTTGTCGGCAACAACCTTCGCGCATCGAGCAACGGGGCGTCAAACACTTCGAATTCGCCCGACTGGCTCATACGGTCAGCGATCGAACGGGGCAAAAGCGTGGCCAGCCTCGCGATGTCCACCTCTTTCGCGTGCGGTACGACATTGCCCGCTTCGTCGAAAGCCCAAAACGGGAGAAGCGCAACGCGTTGCACCCCTTGGGAACTCGCTGCGCGAGCTACTTTAACGGGCGAGAGTGTGGAGAGAATGGTGAAAACAACAATGAATGCGGCGATTCCGACGAGGCGAAGTCGAGTCATTGAAAATCCCCAGTTCTAAATAAATGACGAGCGTTGAATGTCCACGATATTCCAGAAGGACACTCCAAGTTCCTTGTCCTTCCCTGGCGTGCACCCGTCGTGTAAGAGCGCAAATAAATGCGTTCCAGTTACATAAAATGCCAACGGCGCCGAAGGCATGCGCACCTCTCCGACGCCGGATTTTTCCTTTATTGATCGGCTCTGAAGAGATTGCCCGGCCCACAAAAAAATGCCAGATCATGCAGGACTTTCACCCGGCCCAAACGAATCAATCGCACAGTTGTGGATCTGTCCAAATTGGCTCCTGCTATCTGGACGGGGTGGGGGTTAGGAGGTGCATCAACTATCGTCCACATCCGTGGCGGGTAGTGGGAGATTGGAGCAGGGCCCCATGCGATGACGGCGTGACGTCTAGCAAAGATACGGGAGAGGAAACCATGGAGGCTCCCCCGTATCGTCTAAGATCCGATCGCCAACTATCCAAGAAGGCCCAAGACTGTCGATCGAATTTAAGGGGGAAAGAGAATGCGTAAGAGAGCAGTTGCGCTCGTGCTGGCCACCATGTTGGTCTGGACATTGAGCGCACCCGCTTGGACTGCCGAGAATCCTTTTTCGGATTTAAGGTCTGATCACTGGGCGTACGACTCCGTGGTCACCCTGGCCGAAGCAGGATTGGTTGAGGGGTATCCCGACGGCACCTTTGGCGGGGAACGCAACTTCACGCGCTACGAGATGGCGATGGTCTTCGCCCGTATTCTCGCGCGCTTCGAGAGCATCATTGATGCGCGAGTGCAAGAGGGTATCGATGTGAAGACTTCCGATCTCGAGCGGGCGATCGCCCAGACGCGTGAGCAACTGACGGAACTTGTCCACGAGCGCTATGATGAGTTGGCTGCTCGGGTTGACGAGCTGCAGGCGGAGGTGGATCGCCGCCACGCGGGTCAATCGCAGGAAACGCAAGGATCCTTGCCGGCCTCCGGAAGCACGCTGAGCGACGAAGCGAGAGCGGCTCTCGAGGATGCTGTTGTAGAACGGCTGAGCGCTCGGCTGGATGAGTTGGCATCGCAGCGGGATGTCGACGAACTCGCTCGTCGACTTGTCGGCGTGGAGGGTGGATTGACGGATCTCGAGCGGCGCATGCTTCAGCTTGAGGGATCGACACCGACTCGCGCCGAAGCGCAGATGATCGCTGAGCGCGCGATCGCTGACGCTCTCGCTGAGCGTGATCGGGAGATCAACGCCGCATTGGCCGCGGCCGAAGGCGACACGGCCGGCCTCACTGAGTTGGTCGATTCCCAGGTAACGGAGTTGGCCGAGCACATTGACGCTATGGCCGTCGAGTTCCGCTCGGAGCTTGACACGCTTGGTGTTCGAGTCGATCGGCTCGAGCGTCAGGTGGCCGATCAAGGCCGGCTGATTGATGACCAAGACAGGCGTATCTCCACTGTCGAGGATCGACTGGGCTCGGTCCGCCTCTTCGGCTCCGCCGAGTTGAAGTACAATTCGACAACGCTGGAAGGCACTGCTCCTTTCAATAAGGACCCGCGGGACGATATGAGCGGTCGGTACCTTGCTAGCGATCGAGGCAACGACTTTGAAAACCGCCTCACGCTCGGTGTAGGCGCTCAACCGGCGGAGAATGTAGACATCACTGCGGAATTGGTCTTTCAGGACCTCTTCCTCGGTAAGGATGTTGAGGACATGGGTGATCCCGATCGGGCCAACCCGGGTATCAACATCGACCTGACGACACCCGGTGTGCTGCGTTCGTTGCACGCAGGTGAGATAGACCTGCGCGGCGAGGCGCCGGCGTACAACAAGTACATCCTCCACGAGCAGATCTTCGACGACCGGATCGTGAGCGCTGCCGTGTTGCAGGAGAATGAGACTCAAGGCGTTCACGCGAATCTCGTTTACGGACTCGATGACAGTACGAGTGTGGATGCGTTCCTCATTCGTCGCGACGATGCAGATTACGTAGCGGGTGCGGCCGCCTCTTACAAGCTGGCCGACTCCTTCGATCTCACATTCCGCGGCGTACGTCAAACCACGACACCGGGAGCGCAGAATCTGGGAACTGTCAATCTCGAATCGAATAGTACCTACTCCGTAGAATCAAACGGTGTCATCGCCGACTTGGAGTATCAGGCGATCTATGCGACCAACGCGACCAACAATTCAGGTGCAACGACGTCGGGTGATGCTATCGAGGCCGCCGCGGAGCTGCCGGTCCTCTTTACAACGGCACGCCTAGAGTACGCGTCGGTGGACAACACCTATGCTCCTCTGTACGGCAAGCAACTCAACAGCGGTCAGGGTGTCAACAACGGATTTAAGACCCTGAATCAGCTGCCCAGCCTGGGTGACGATTGGTTGGAGCGCAAGCTCGATCCGACCGAAGATAAAGTGGCTCAGGGGGAGAGTGAGTTGACCGGCGCCTTGGTCACTCCGATCTTTGGGGCCGACACTGTGCTCGCCGTCGGAAATCGCGTTGACGGAGCCGGCGACAACGGTTACACCCAGCTCGAAGTGGAAGGCGTTCGGTTTGCCGGTTTAGACATCGGCGCCCTCGTTGATCGCCGCACGAACGAGTTGGGCGAAGAGGACAATACCGCTCGAGCCACCTTTGCCACCACGATTTTGGGTGCCGAAGTGAGCGCCACGGTGCATAACCGTGAAAACGCTCAAACGACGTGGACGAACGGTATGGCGCAAGGTATGCCTGAAGCTGAGCAACGAGGGACGTGGGTGTCGGCCAGCCGTGAGTTCCAACTCGGTCTGCCGATTAATGTAGACGCTCATTACGGTGTCAACCAGGTGCTCGATCTCTCGGCGAGCCGCTTGGCAGTCGACACTGAGCTTCCGCTCAGTGAGCGCTTAGCCGTGCGCGCCGGTTATCAGACGGAGAGTAATGCCGTCGGAGAGCTCGACGAGAGCCTTGACATAACCTGGTGGAAGAATTCCGAGTGGACACCCAATCAGCGCGATAGTGCCGTCGTCGGAGTCGATTACGTGCTGCATGACATCTTCGGCACCGACGTGACTACGGGGTACGAGCACCGCGTGGTCCGAGTGAACAACAATCTCTACGGAACGCCGCGCAACACGTTCATGGCTTCTTTCGAGAAGTCGTTGCGTGAAGGTGAGGCGACCCTTGCTGGAGGCGCCAAGTACATCACGGGTGGTAACCCCGACGAGGACGAGAGCGGCAACGAGCGCGACCTGGTCGCTAATCTGAGCTTGACGTATCCTGTCTTTGAAGGCGCCAACCTAGTACTGGGCGGAGAATGGATCAGCTCACAAGGGAATAGGCTGCCGACCTCCAACGAGTACAATGTGTTCCGGATTGATGCCGGGATGAAGGTCGAGTTCTAATACCCATTACGGCTGATTGATGAACTGGTGAGAGCCCCCGTAGAGAACGACGTTCCCGGGGGCTCTCCTCAAATCCGCAGCGTTCTCGCGAGTAAGGGGCGGGGCGTAAAGGTTGGACTCACGGCCCATGCATATCGTAGGTGTAGACCCTGGACGGATGAAGTGTGGGGTCGCCGTCCTTTCCGCTGACGGCAAAGTGCGAGAGCAGCATGTCGTGCCACGCAGTAATGTTCTCACTCACATCGAGATGGTTCAGCAGACGTACGGAACGCTCCACCTGGTCATCGGCGACCGAACCGGCTCTAGGGAATTCTTGAAAGAGTTAGAGAGTCATTCTGCGCGGGAGCGCATCGCTGAGATCCATGTGGTGGACGAACACCTCTCATCGTTGGAGGCCCGAGGCCGTTATTTCGCAGCTAATCCGCCGAGGGGCTTAAAACGCCTCATTCCGCAGAGCATGCAGATTCCCCCTGTACCCATCGACGATTATGTGGCCGTTATCTTGGCCCAGCGGTTTTTAAAGAGTAGGGGTCGGTAGGATCAGTGATGTACCCGCGATCGTGACGACCAATAAGAGATTGGAGAGTAGAAGGAGGGAGCAATCATGAGCGTCGGTGTAAAAATTGGCTTTCAATGGCGACGCGTCTTGGGCTTCCTGCTTGTGTTCTTCACCCTCTCTCTTATTGTTGGGATCGCGTGGCTGGGCATCGGCACGCCCCGAGCCTTAGCGAATCCTTTTGCAACCGTTGCCAAGGATCACTTTGCGTACGATACTGTGAAGGCGTTCCTCGGTTATGGACTGGGGTCTACTTACGTCGAGGACCGAGTGCGAGTCGGGGAGAGCATCACTTACTTTGACCTCTCAGTTTGGTCAGGGGAGTTGCTCGATCGCCTGCGCGGCCCCGTTGTGGGCGAGGCGGCGACGGATTCTGTGATGCCACCACTTGGCAGCTTAATCAGTAAATATAACACCGACAACGCGGAGCAACCGATCGACGAACGTTTGGCGAGATCACTCCATGACGTGTTGGAGCATGTGGCGGGGCACATGGAAGTGTTGGGTTATGCGTTGCCTGCCGATTTTCGCACTCCCTCGACTCGGGGGGAGACTGCTCGGGGAATAGGGCGGGTCTTTGAAGATTTTCGGCTCCGGGGAGAGAGTCGAATTCGCTATGTGGATGTGAACGGATTCGGGAGTCACTTGGAGAACGGTGATCTAGGACACGGCGAGGGACTTGAGCAGAGTTATAAGCTGCAGTTAGGTGCCCCCGTTTCAAGCGGGATCGCGATAGGCGCTGAGCTAAGCGGGAGTGGCCGTCTATGGTCCGATCAAGGAGAAGGGTTTGAACTTGATTCCGGTGCTATTGATATCGGCGTAGCACAGTCGGCAATCGCCCGAGTAGGGGATGTGACGGGAGACGGCCTGAGTGAGCTGACCATGGCCCAGTCGAAAAGCTTCTCGGGTGTACGCGCGGGGGTGCGTCTTGGGGAGCTTGGATCGATGCTTATTGTGGGCAAGCACAGCGGCCCGCAGGAGGATGGCGTCGGTGCCGAAGCAGGCGCTCTCTTGACGGCGTGGGACGGGTCGATGCGTGTGAGCGATCGACTCAAACTTGGTGCCACCTGGGCTCATGTAGAGAATGAGAGCGATCTCGATGTCCATGAGGATGAAAGTACGGTGATCCGTCTCGGTGGAGTCTACAGTATTTCGCCGCAGTTGACTCTTTCGGGTGAGATGGCGCAGAGTGCACGAGGGAACGACACCGGAGGGGCGGTAAAGGTTGGCGCCATTCTCCATCCGTTGCCGGAACTGACGGTCGGCGCATTCGTTCTATCTGCAGGCTCGGGGTACCGCCCACTCTTTTCAGAGGAGGAACCGGCGAGCTCCCGCCTTGATCTGTCAGCGGAGATCGGACGTTGGATTCTCTCGCTACGGCGATCGGAGCGGTCCGCGTTAGACCTTTCCAATGTCGAGCGTGATCCGGAACGCACGACCGCGGTCGACCTCGAAGTCCGTTTTGATGAGGGTAAAGTGAGCTTGGGGTACGTCTTAGAGAACGTCAAGGATCGCCCCGGTTCCTCTTCGAGCGGCTCGGTTCGGACGGCGTCCGCATCTGTCGAGCATACCGTGGGACCGATTGGAAGAGCGTCGGCAGGATTCTCGATTGTGGATCAAGTTGAAGGGAGTGAGACGAGTTCGAACCTTGGGGTACGGTACGACTTCGACGATACCAGTCTTTCCCTGAGGTACGAGATCTTTACCAAGATTGGCGACGTGCACGGCAACGTGACGACGGCCGAAGTCTCCATTAAGTTTTGATGAAGTGTACAACCACTCAGAGTTAGGAGGAGATCACACGTGAGAAAGTATGGGTTTGTAGCGTACGTACTTGTATTGGCACTTCTAGTGGCCGCGGTGGCGCCTGGAGTGTCGGCCCAGGAGGTCGCAGTTGGACCCCCGGGGCTTGTTCAGATCGAAGAGATTCTTTACGGGAAGTCTCAAGAAGGAGCGCTGTTGACACGTTTGGAGCGTGCCGAGCGTGACGTTTTGGGTCAGCCCCAATCGGAGAGCGCCTTCCTCGTTCGCCTGCAAAAAATGGTTAACCTCCTAACTGGCGCCGACGGCGACGTCTCGTTGACCATGAAACTCAACGCGATCGAATGGGCCATGTTCCAAGAGATCAACGAGGGTCCGTCGATCAGTCGCCGTCTCGATCAGATGGAGATGGCGATGTACGGTCAGACACAAAGCAGTGATGGGCTGGTCGAGCGACTGGACAACCTGTTGGGTTTGATGTGGCCTGGGGGCAAGATATACGTCTCGGACGTCGTGATACCCAAGGGGACTCTCGTTCGAATTGAGCTTCTCACTGAGTTAAATTCGGAAAAGGTGAAGCCGAACGATCCGGTAAGGTTCCGAGTCTCCGAGGATGTTCGCATCGAAAACCAAGTGGCCATTGCGGCCGGTGCAGAGGGCAACGGTCATGTCATTACGGTCGATAGCGCTGGACGCCTCGGTCAAGATGGCTTGGTGCAAGTGGATTTTGGCAACACGCGTGCAATCGATTCTACGCGAGTGACGCTACAAATTGCTGAGCGGGCAACAGAGAAGAATAAGTCGATCGAACTGGCGGCCGGTGCTAGCCTGGCCGGCGTCGTCCTCCTGGGGCCGATCGGATTGGCGGCAGGTTACTTTGTACGGGGTAATCCGCATGTGGTGCCCGTCGGTACGGAGTTCTATATCGAAGTGATGCGGGAGACGCGAATCAAGGCGCTCTCGTTAGTGCCGACCTCGATGCAGTAGTGGGTGAAAGGCGCTCCTCGGAAGGAAAGAGCTGAGGAGCGCCACGTTACGTTGGAAACGAGTTATGATGCGGCTTGTGCCCGTTGGACGGTCGTGGAAGCTCTCCTGGGAGAGAGAAGACAGCAGACGCGAAATCCTTCAATCTGACGGCGTACGTCTACCGCAATTTCTGGTGAGATCATGAGGATATACTGATCGAGGCTCACGGGAATCCAAAGCTCTTTGAGAATTGCAAAGCCATTCACAAACGCGGCAATCTCCACAGAATGTGGTACCTCGGACCAAAGAAGGTTACGAGTGAGTCGGAGGTGCGCCGGATTCTCCTCAAAATCACGAGCATGTCCTAACTCGTGGGCCAGTATCACGACAAGATAGCTAAGGGATTGTAACGCAAGGTCTGGCTCCCACACATAGATTCTCTCATGTTCGGGATGATATAGCCACTGCTCTTTGACGGGGCTAGTAGCGAACGATATTCCCAATGTCTCCGCCCTGTCGACCAGACGTTGCACGTAAATGTTATCCGGGAAAAGCCCGACTAAGCGGGTGTGTTCGTCAATTTGATGAATTCGCGATGATTTCGTCAGGCCACTCAACTCCCAAAGCATCGGACCGCTACATCGCGTCGACGTTATAGGCTCGGGTCCGCGCTTGGTGATAGGCATTGTTTCGAAAAGAGTATCACTTAATCCTGTGGGTAGTCTCTGGAAACTAACGGTAATCCCCAGCTAAACCGGCAATGTCCTACTATGAGAAAACCCACGATACTGCAACGACGGCCGCAACAAAACCGACGAAATCCGCAAATAGGCCGACCGAGACTGCATGTCGCGCCTTACGAATACCGACGGACCCAAAGTAGACGGTGAGTACGTAAAACGTCGTCTCGGTGCTTCCTTGCATCGTCGAGGCGATTAATCCGATGGTTGAGTCCGGACCATGCTTCGCGAGCAGCTCAGCGAGGTAGCCGAGCGCGCCGGAGCCCGAAAGAGGGCGTAGCAGGGCTAGAGGAAGGATCTCCGCAGGGATGCCGACGAATGCCGCTGGGTGGGCCACGAGCGAAAGGACCGCATCAAACGCCTGCGACGCGCGAAAGAGCCCGATGGCGACAAACATCGCTACCAGATACGGCAGGACGTGGACTGCAGTATCAAACCCCTCACGGGCACCTTCACAAAAGACTTCGTACACTTTGACGCCGCGCAAGTATGCGATCAGAGGAATGATAAGTACCGCCATCGGAATGGCCCATAACGAGAGCTTTTGAATGCTCTCAATCATTGGCGAGGACCTCCTTGGTGTCGTCGGCGGCGAAAGAGACGGTCGAGCGTCAAGGCTGCGGTGGTTGAGGCAATGGTGGCAATGAGCGTGGTGCTCATAATGGCCGCCGGATCGGCAGAACCTGCAGCCGCCCGCACAGCGATCACGGTGCCGGGTATAAGGGTTACACTGGATGTCGAAAGCGCCAAGAATGTACACATGGCGTCGGAGGCTTCGTCGGAATCTCCGTTGAGATCGGCGAGGTCGCTCATCACCTTGAGTCCGAGGGGGGTGGCTGCATTTCCAAGACCGAGGAGGTTTGCTGAGAGCGCCATCACAATCGATGCGTTTGCTGAATGACCTGGAGGGATCGAAGGGAAGATTCGGCGCACGAGTGGTGAAAGCAGGCGCCCTATCAGCGTGGTGATCCCCGCCTCGTCGGCAACCCGCAACATCCCTGACCAAAAGGCCAGCACGCCAATGAGCCCGAACGCAAAGATGACGGCGTCTTCGGCTCCCTTGATGAGGCCGTTGGTCAACTCGCGCGCACCGTCGGGGCCTTGTGGCAAGGCAAAGAGGACTCCGACGACGATGATGAAGGTCCAGATGATGTTCATGGCCTCTTGCCTCCCTTGCGAAGAGTCGGGTAATTTACTCGGTGAGGCAGTGATGCCCGTCAAGGAGCGGAAGAGGACGAGAGAAAGTGGGCGTAGTCGCATCATCGTCCCCGTGCTGACGATCTGTTACATACGCTTCGAGCCCATTCGCAATTGCTTGAGCGATGCTCTGCTGGCCGGCCTGGGTTGTGAGGAGGTTGCGGTCTTGGGCGTTCGAGAGGAAGCCCATCTCAACGAGGACCGCAGGCATGGTACTGTGACGCAGGATAAAGAAGTTCGCCGGCAGCGCTCCGTTTTGGTTCCCTGGAACGACAGTGCCCAGCACTTCGAGGAGGGACGTCGCTAGACGTTTCCCGTTTGGAGAGGACCCGTGGTAAAAGAGCATCGCACCGCCCATTTGGCTTGACCCTGCAGTGTTCACGTGCAGACTGAGCATCACGTCCGCACCGTGATCGTTGGCGAAATTGACCCGGGCGCGCAGATCGCGCCGATGGCGCGTCCGCTCCTGATCGGTGAGATGACTAAGCTCGATATCCTCGGTGCGTGTTAGGTGTACGGTGGCACCTTTGCCTTCAAGGATTTCGGCTAGTACAAGCCCAACTTGTAACGCAAGGCCTTTCTCAAGGATGTCGTCACGGTGGCACCCCGGATCGATACCCCCGTGCCCGGGGTCAACAACGACTGTGAGTCCGAGGAGGGGGAGATCCAGGGGGTGGGCCGGCGCCGTTACGCGCACGAAGAAACCGAGCGCGATGATGAGACCGGTTGCAATCAATAGTATAGCTCCCCATTTCGCCACAAATCGCATGATCGTTACAAAGCCCTCCTCTTTACCCAACTCTACGAGTGGGAGCTGCGACGTTAGAACGAGAACGAAACGGAAGTGTAACTCCAAGGTCAAAGAGGTGGATTCGTGTGAATCTGGATGAATTGCGTGCTATGATACCGGCGGTGGCTGATCGGACGTACCTTAATACAGGGACCTCGGGCCCTACGCCCAGGCCGGCGATAGACGAAGAGATCGCGCTACTTGAACTGATCGGAAGCGAAGGCTTTGCATCGCCGCCGGCGATGCGCGCATACATGGAGGCGTTGAGCGGAGCGAGACGTGCAATCGCTGGAGCGATCAGCGCACCGGCGAATACCGTGGCCCTCATGCACTCGACGAGCGAAGGATTAGGTGTCGTCGCGGCCGGCCTAACATGGAAGGCCGGCGACGAAATCATTATCTCCGACCTCGAACACACCTCGGGGATTGCCCCCTGGGTGCATCTTGCGCGCACACACGGTGTAAAGATCATTAATCTCGAAAGCCACGAAGGAGCGCTGCCGGCGTCGGCGATTTCCCAGGCGTGCACTGACCGGACTCGATTGGTATGCATCAGTCACGTCTCATACGCAACGGGGGCGGTGTTGCCGATCCAGGAAGTGGTCTCTGATGTCGAAAAGGTCGGCGGACTCGTCGTTGTCGACGGAGCGCAAGGTGCCGGCCACGTGCCTGTGGACGTCGGTGCCATGGAATGCCACGCTTATGCGTTTCCGGGGCAGAAGTGGCTTCTAGGTCCTGAAGGAACCGGTGGGCTCTATGTGCGTGAGGATGTGATCGATCGTATTGAGCCTACGCGGGTCGGCTGGGCGTCAGTCGAGAGCGAGGACCTCTCCGGGCTCTCATTCTCCTTTCACGCGGACGCTCGCCGCTTTGAGACCGGTACAATGCACGCCCCGGCCTTCGCTTCGCTGGCGAAGGCAATCCAAATACTCACCTCAATTGGGTGGGAGCAAATCTTTGAACACGCGCGCGACCTGGCTCATCAGGCTCGACGGGAGTTGGAGACCATCAACGAGGTACGCATCCTTTCGCCCTCGGACGCGGCTTCTGGGTTGTTGACCTTTCAGGTTGATGGCGTTGATCAAGAGGCATTGGTGAAGCAGTTGTGGTCCAAGCATCGGATTGTGGTGCGGTCGATTCCCAAACCGTACAGTATAAGGGCGTCATTTCACGCGTTCAATACCGAGGGAGAAGTCGGCAGGTTGGTGGAGGCAATTCGCCAGGAACTTGGGTAGCGGTCCTTCTGGCCGAACCGATAGCTCTGAAAGGTAAAAGGTCAGGAAATGTCAAAAATGGTGTTTGTACTCATCGACACGTCGTGGTATAATATCAGCAAAAGGTCAGACAAGGTCAAAGTGTTGTTTCAATGAATCCACTGGTACGAGGGAGGGAACGAGTCTGGCTACACTTGCTGATATTATCGAAGAGTATATAAAGCAACGGCTTGCTCGTAACGGTGGAGACGTGATCGAGATACGGCGGCGCGAGGTCGCTCAGCAATTTGAGTGCGTGCCCTCGCAGATCAATTACGTATTGGAGACTCGTTTCACGCCCCACCACGGTTATTACGTGGAGAGCCGACGCGGCGGTGGCGGGTACATTCGCATTACAAGGGCGATGGTGCGCCGCAGTGTAGGCACCTTTCGGGAGATCGTCGAGGAGATCGGGAGTCGAATCGATGGTGAAAGAGCTGGTCGGCTGATGGATCAATTGGAGGAGGCCGGTGTCATCGGCGGAACCCGGGGCGCGCTGATTCGCGGCGCACTGCGCCAAGAGACAGCGGGGATCGATCCTCCCTTGGATGAAGTGATACGGGCCAAACTCCTGCGTGTCATGTTGATGATTGCTCTTCATGATCAACGAAGAGGCTAAGTGCGTAAAGCTTGTAAGGTGGGGGTGAATGGGCATGTTATGCGAACAGTGTCACAAAGAAGCGGCCAGCGTGTACATCACGCGCATCGTCAACGATCACAAGACGGAGATGTATCTGTGCAATCAGTGCGCGCGTGAGAAGGGGGAGCTTGGAGGAGCCGTCGAGCCGGGATTTGCGTTTCACAATATTTTGGCGGGATTATTTGATCCCCAGACGGCTTCCGCTGCCGGACACGCTCGGCAGGTGACGACGCGCTGTTCGGGATGCGGCTTGACGCTCTCAGATTTTCGCCGGATCGGGAAATTGGGATGCAGCCAGTGTTACTCAGAGTTTGAGAAGGAGCTGGAGCCTCTCCTCAAACGGATTCATCGCAGTGGTGAGCATGTCGGCAAATCCCCGCATACCGCCCGAGATGAGCGCCGTGAATGGCAACGGAGTCTGGAGCGCCTTCGGACACAATTGGCCGAGGCGGTCAACAAAGAGGAGTTTGAAGCGGCGGCTCGCTTGCGGGATGAGATGCGCGCCCTCCAAAGCAAACTTGAGGATCACCCGGGCTCATCCCCTTTGACGTAACCCTTTTAATGTGGGAGGTGTGGGGCGTGTCGCTAAAGGATATTATTAGTAAGACACTCAGCCAGTGGATGAAAGGGACCGGTCCTGAAAGAGATGTGGTCCTAGGCAGCCGAGTGCGCCTAGCTCGCAACCTCGCGGGAGTCCCTTTCCCGTCGATCGCAGACAGCGAGCAGAAAAAGTACGTCGGCAAACAGGCTCAATCGGCCATGGAGTGCATCCAAGGCGAGATAGGCAACGTCGAATTTGTACCGATGGCTGAAGTGTCGCCTTTAGAGCGGCGCCTCCTGGTCGAGAAGCATTTGATCAGCCCTGCTCTTACTCAAGACGTAAAGAACAAGGCGGTCATCCTCCGGGATGATGAGGCCGTGAGCGTCATGATCAACGAAGAGGATCACTTGCGGATCCAGGCGCTCTTCCCCGGATTGGCGCCGGCCGACGCATACCAGCTATGCAGCTTTGTCGACGATGCGTTTGATCAAGTAGTTGAGTACGCATACAGTCCGCGCCAGGGATACCTCACTGCGTGTCCGACGAACGTCGGGACCGGCATGCGGGCCTCCATCATGCTCCATTTGCCGGCACTCACGCTGAGCAACCAAATCAAGCGAGTGATCGGCGCGATCTCGCAAGTGGGCTTGGCCGTGCGGGGCATTTACGGAGAGGGCACTGAGGTGCTGGGCAACATCTACCAGTTGTCCAATCAGATTACACTCGGTCACACCGAGGAGGAGATTGTCAACCACCTCAAGGACGTGACGATGCGTGTTCTCGACCAAGAACGCAGCGCCCGCGAGCAGCTGGTTCAACGTAGCCGCCTGCACATTGAGGACCGTGTCTACCGTTCATACGGTATATTAGCAAACGCTCGGTCGATGACGTCCCAAGAGGCTATGCAGCGCCTCTCGGATCTGAGGCTGGGAATCGATCTCGGTTTAGTAAAGGGGATCGAGCCGCGAATCTTGCAAGAATTGTTGGTGATGATCCGCCCAGCGCACCTTCAAAAGATTATGGGCGAGGAGTTAGACGCCCCGCGCCGTGATGAGCGCAGAGCCGCTCTTATACGTGAGCGCTTGCGCATGGCGCAGGGGAATGGTGATGAGTAATGGGGACGTAAGCGGGCGTTGGATATTGGACCGCTGAGTAATGAAGGCTATACGAGAGAGAAAGGAACGGTGGAGCACATGTTTGGGAGGTTCACAGAACGAGCGCAAAAGGTGGTTGTCCTCTCCCAAGAGGAGGCCCGGCGCCTTGGCCACAACGTCGTGGGCACCGAGCATATCCTCCTAGGCCTTGCCGCCGAAGGTGAAGGGGTGGCCGCTCGGGCTCTCCAGAACTTAGATATCAGCCTTGAGAAAGTGCGAACGGAAGTCGAGAAGGTGATTGGTCGGGGTGAAGGGACCCCCCAGGGCCAGATCGGCTTTACGCCCCGAGCGAAGCGAGTGTTGGAGCTTGCTTTCGACGAAGCTCGGCAACTGGGACACACCTATATCGGCACCGAGCATATCCTCCTCGGGTTGATTCGAGAGGGAGAGGGCGTAGCCGCTCAAGTGTTGCGTAACTTAGGTGCCGATCTCGACAAAGTGCGCCGTCAGGTCGTCGACCTGCTAGGCGGGAGCGCACCAGCAGGTGCGAAGTCGTCGCGGGGCCGTAAGACACCCACGCTCGATCAGTTCGGTCGAGACCTCACCGAGCTCGCGCGTGAGGGGAAGCTTGACCCTGTAATTGGACGGGAGAAAGAGATACAGCGCGTGATCCAGGTGCTGTCCCGGCGGACCAAGAATAATCCGTGCCTCATCGGTGAGCCGGGCGTAGGTAAGACGGCCATTGCGGAAGGGCTTGCACAAAAGATCGTGGAGGGCGACGTACCCGAGACGTTGACCGAAAAGCGTGTGGTCACCTTGGACCTCGGAGCTTTGGTAGCCGGATCTAAGTTCCGCGGCGAGTTCGAAGAGCGACTCAAAAAGGTGATGGAGGAGATTCGCACCTCCGGGGATGTCATCTTGTTTATTGACGAGATGCACACTATCATCGGTGCAGGAGCAGCGGAGGGTGCCATCGACGCCTCCAACATTCTCAAGCCCGCGCTGGCACGCGGCGAGTTGCAGGCAATTGGCGCCACGACGCTTGACGAGTACCGCAAGCACGTCGAGAAGGATGCTGCTTTGGAGCGTCGCTTCCAGCCAATCACCGTTGACGAGCCGTCGGTTGAGGAGACGATTCTAATCCTCGAGGGTCTGCGCGATCGGTACGAAGCGCACCACCGAGTGAAGATCACTGACGAAGCGCTCAGCGCCGCTGCCAAGCTCTCGGACCGCTACGTATCGGACCGCTTCCTGCCCGACAAAGCGATCGACTTGATTGACGAGGCTGGGTCCAAGATCCGGTTGCAGGCGTTAGTGGCACCGCCCGAGCTTAAGGAGCTCGAACAGCACATCGAAGAGACGCGCATGGAGAAAGAGGCGGCGATCAAGAACGAGGAGTTCGAGAAGGCGGCCAACTTGCGTGATCAGGAGCAAAAGATGCGTGAGCGACTGGATCGTGAGCGCACGGAGTGGAAGAACAATCGCGGCCGCACGGAGGGGACGGTCGGCGAAGAGGATATCGCTGAGGTGGTTGCCAACTGGACGGGAATTCCAGTGAAGCGATTGGCGCAAGAGGAGAGTGAGCGTCTGCTCAACCTCGAAGAGGTTTTGCACAAGCGTGTTGTCGCTCAAGACGAGGCGATCGATGCTACAGCTCGTGCAATCCGCAGAGCTCGTGCTGGACTCAAGGACCCCAAGCGCCCGATTGGCTCCTTTATCTTCCTTGGGCCGACCGGTGTCGGTAAGAGCCTGCTCGCCAAAGCGTTGGCGGAGTCTCTCTTTGGCGACGAAGATGCGATGATTCGCATCGACATGTCCGAGTATATGGAGCGGCACACGGTGTCGCGGTTGGTAGGAGCACCTCCGGGATACGTGGGATACGACGAGGGTGGGCAGCTAACAGAGCGTGTCCGCCGGCGACCCTACTCTGTCATCCTCTTGGACGAGATCGAGAAGGCGCACCCAGAGGTGTTTAACATCCTGTTGCAGGTGTTAGAGGATGGGCGCTTGACGGATGCTAAGGGCCGGACGGTCGACTTTCGCAACACGGTGATCATCATGACGTCGAACGTGGGGGCTCATGAGATCCAGCGAGAGGGTTCGGGAATCGGCTTCCATCTCGACAAGGATGAGCGCGACACCTACGATACGATGAAGAAGAAGGTGACGGACGAGTTGCGTCGCACCTTCCGACCGGAGTTCCTCAACCGTATCGACGAACTGATCGTCTTCCACGCGCTTAATCGTGAGCACCTCAATCAGATTGTCGAAATCGAGGTCGGCTACTTGGTTGAGCAGCTGAGGGAGCGGCACGTTCACCTGGAGTTCACCGAAGCGTCCAAGAGCTTCCTGGCCGATAAAGGGTACGACCCCGACTTTGGTGGGCGGCCTCTGCGTCGAGCAATTCAGCGCTATGTCGAGAATCCGCTATCGGACGAGATGTTGAGAGGGAAGTTCAACGAGGGCGACACGGTGATCGTCGACGTTGACGATAACAATGAGATCGTCTTCCGCAGTAAAGAAGTAGCCAACGTAAACGGATAACCCGCCGTATACAAAGCGCGAAGTGAGAGAAGGCTCTCGCTTCGCGCTTTTTCCATTTACTTGAGCGTATGGAACGCCGTTGGTATAATCGATTTATCTCCCTTTCCATACTGTTTCACTGGAGTTAGCCTATGTCTCCAAAGAAAGAACGTATCCGTTACGTATGCTCGGAGTGCGGCGAGCACACCCTGCGTTGGTTTGGTCGGTGCCCCAATTGTGAGGGGTGGAACACCCTGACCGAAGAGGTTGTCGCGTCCAGTCGATCGACCGCTCGTGCGGGTCAGCGCAGCGGTGAAGCAGCCCGATCCCAGCCCTTAGCGCTCTCCGGGATGCAGGCAGAGGACCGGCTCTCACTCGGAGTGTCGGAGATTGATCGTGTATTGGGAGGCGGTATCGTACCAGGCTCTCTCATTCTGCTTGGGGGTGAGCCGGGCGTCGGCAAGTCAACGCTCCTTCTGCAATTGGCGGCCAAGTTCGCGCACAGTCACGGGAGTGTTTTATACGTCTCAGGGGAAGAATCCGCCAGACAGATCTCAATGCGGGCGGCACGATTGGGCGTTGGCCAAGCTGCGATCAATCTGCTGTGTGAGACTCAACTGGCTGAAGTTGAGGCGACGATTCAAAACGAACGACCGCAATTGGTGATCGTCGACTCCATTCAAACGATGATACATCCCGAGGCTGACTCGGGTCCCGGAAGCGTCACGCAAGTGCGGGAGAGCACGGCACTCCTCGCAAACGTGGCCAAGCGCGGGCAGACGAGCGTCATACTAGTTGGGCACGTTAACAAACAGGGAGGGTTGGCGGGCCCTAAAGTGCTCGAGCACGCGGTCGACGTCGTCCTTGAGTTCGACGGTGAACGTCACACGTCATTTCGACTACTGCGGGCTCAAAAGAATCGCTTTGGTTCAACGCACGAGGTTGGACTCTTTGAAATGAACGCGAAGGGACTGGTGCCGGTCGCGAACCCGTCGGAGTTCTTTTTGGCGGAACGACCCGAAGGTTCACCGGGATCGGTTGTCGTGGCCGCCCGGGAGGGAAGTCGCCCGATCTTGGTCGAAATACAAGCGCTGGTCGCTCCATCGGCCTTCGGCGGGACACCGAGGCGCCAGGTATCAGGTGTGGATTACAATCGGGTCTCGATCGTCTTGGCGGTGTTGGAACGGCGGGTCGGGTTGGCCCTGCAAGGGCAGGATGTATACATCAATGTTGCGGGCGGCGTAAAGCTCTCGGAGCCGGCCTGTGACCTCGCAATCGCTGTAGCGGCCGCATCGAGTCTCCTCGGAAAGCCGTTGCGATCCAAGAGTGTCCTCTTTGGTGAAGTGGGCCTCGCTGGTGAAGTTCGCAGCGTCTCAAACCCGGGCGACCGTCTCGCGGAAGCTGCTCGGCTTGGATTTGACGAAGCGGTCGTCCCAGCCTATAAAGCGGCGGTGCAGGGGGGACGCCCTGACTCAGCCAAAGAGATCTCCGTTCACGGAGTGCGGAGTGTCGCCGAGGCGCTCGGGCAAGCGCTGGGTGTTTCGGTTTCGAACCAGGCGGGGGTGGATAGGTGAAGAATCAACGTCACACCAATGAAGAGCGAATCCTCTTTGAGACCCTGCGGATGGTTTCTCCTGGGTCCGCGCTGTACGAAGGCCTTGAGAGCATCCTGCGAGCGCGTACCGGAGCTTTAGTCGTACTGGGCGATTCCGAAGAAGTGCTCAGCCTCGTCAACGGAGGCTTTCGGATCGATTCTGAAGCGACGCCGTCGTCCATGTACGAGTTGGCAAAAATGGACGGGGCGATGGTGCTCAGCCGCGATGGCAAGCGGATCTTGTACGCCAACGCGCACCTTACGCCCGATCCCAGCGTGAGTACAGTGGAGACCGGTACCCGTCATCGCACGGCTGAACGTGTGGCAAAGCAGACAGGTGAGATTGTGATTTCAATCTCGCAGCGGCGCAACGTGGTCACGCTTTACCGGGGCAACATGCGTTACATGCTGCAAGACGTGAGTGTGTTGCTCGCTAAGGCAAATCAGGCGATATCGACCCTTGAGAAGTACAAGAGTGTGTTAGAGCAGGCGCTCATCAATCTGACTGCCCTCGAATTCGAAGACCTCGCGACCTTGGTGGATGTGGCCACCTGTTTGCAAAGGGCGCAAATGGTCTCGCGCGTCGCTAAGGAGATCGAGCGTTACATCATGGAGCTGGGAGTCGAGGGGCGGCTCGTCAGTATGCAACTGGACGAGTTGATGGTCGGCATCGAGAACGAAGGCCTCATGATCATCAAAGATTACCACCAAAAAGAGGAAGAGGACGCGGCCGACGAGATTGTGGCAGCTCTTGAAGCCTGGACCTCCGACGACCTGCTCGACATGGGGCTCATTCTTCGACTCCTTGGACACGGCGGAGCCATGAACAGTTTGGACATACCGGTAACCCCTCGGGGCTACCGAGTGTTGCACAAAATCCCGCGTCTACCTGCGACGGTTATAGAGAACGTTGTGCGCGTCTTCAGCACACTTCCCGAGATCTTAGAAGCGTCGATCGAGGAATTAGACGACGTGGAAGGGATCGGCGCTGTGCGGGCCAAGGCCGTCAAGGACGGCCTGCGACGCCTTAGAGAGCAGGTGCTCCTCGATCGGCATTTGTAGGGAACCGTTACGTGAGGTTAAACACCCCTAACGTGGCAATGCGCCGACGTTCTGAATCGACCACGCCCTCAAGATCGAGCTGAAAGAGATCGCACAAAGCGGCAAGGTAAAACATGTGACGGCCGATCTCTTGCTCGAGCACCTCTTGGCAGTGCTCGCAGATACGGCCGTTTACGTGTGTTGCCATATGCTCTTTCATTTCCCAGTAGGTAATGTCGGTCGGAACGTTTTGGCGACCCGCTTTTACTTCCACACATCCGCATGTAGTAACGGCCTTGACGACGGCACGATTCACCTTCGCGTTGGCCTCCTGAAACTTGGAGATCACATCGAGGATGCTGCGGTGACGGATAAGGTACTCGGAAACGGCTTCCTGTAGCGAGGTAAAGGTGTTTTGGCGACCGTCCTGGCTGGTGGCTTCCGGTGACGACTTGGTACTCAAGGTGCACCACGCTCCCTGCTACGCTGGTGTGGTTGAGGCGAAACCCCGGCGTCTCGAATGAGTCTATTATAGGTATTGGCCGAAATCTTTGTCAAGAAATGAACAAGGGGATTGCGCGAGGCGCAACGAATCGCCACAAGTTGACGCTTGGCACGTGAAGTGGTAACATGGTGATTAGGAATTCCCTGGCAAGACGGAGATTGGAGGGCACTCGGTGTCATCGTTCAACATCGGAGACAAAGTGGTCTACCCGATGCATGGGGCAGGAATCATCGAGGCGATCGAGGAGAAGGAAGTCCTCGGGGAGAAGCATCGCTATTATATCATGAAGTTGCCCATCGGGGAGATGAAGGTGATGATCCCTATGGACAACGTCGATGAGATCGGCTTGCGCCAGATCATCGATAACGACGGTGTCGACAAAGTGTACCACATCCTGCGGGGCGAAATCTCCAAGATGTCCCAAAACTGGAATCGACGATACCGAGCCAACATGGAGAAGATCAAGAGTGGCGATATTTTTGAGGTGGCCGAGGTTGTGCGCAACCTGGCGATACGTGACCGTGAGAAGGGGCTTTCCACAGGAGAGCGCAAGATGCTTGACAATGCTCGGCAGATTTTAATCAGCGAGCTCGTCCTTGCCCAGGATTCTACCGAAGAACAAGTCGAGGGGAGTCTCAACGAGCTTTTAAGCTAAACCGATGGCTGACGTTAAAGCCGACGTGAGACCGCCCCCGACGTCTTGATCCTAATGCTTTCGAGACAGATCTGAGTTGTTAATCGCCGTCAGGGCCTTGAGGCTCTGGCGACGTTTTTTTATAGACGATTCCAACACCGGACAGATACATCACAAAGGGGCCCGAGAGCGTGACGCCGCCAAACCAACAGGTCGCCGCGATTATCGTTGCCGCAGGTCGCGGCACTCGCATGAATCAACCTTCCCAACCTAAGAAGCAATTTAGAGTGGTCGGCGGAAAGACGCTTCTTGAGTGGAGCGTCGAGGCTTTTCGCGCTACTGGCGCGGTGACGTCGATTGTTGTCGTAACGGGCGAAGAGGACATCTCTTTTGCCCGCGAAGCGCTCTGGCGATCTGGGATTGCTACGAAAGTCACGGCGGTCGTCGCCGGCGGCGCGACGCGTCAAGAGTCTGTCTCCCGCGGATTGGAGGCGATCGAGACAGAGGCTGAGTGGATAATGGTGCACGACGCCGCTCGTCCGATGGTCACCCCGGAGCTCATTTTGCGCGTATTGGAAGGGGCCAAGGCGAGCGGTGCGGCCACGGCTGCACTCGCTATTAGGGACACGGTGAAACGCGTGAGCTCTACAGCAGGGACCGTGATCGAAACGCTGGATCGCTCGGAACTCGTTGCGGTTCAGACGCCTCAGGCGTTTCGTCGGGACGTGCTGGAGCGTGCGCATGTAGGGTCGGATGGCGCCGAAGCGACGGACGACGCTGGACTGGTGGAGCGTCTGGGCGGGGAGGTGCGTGTCGTTGCAGGAGACACACGTAACCTCAAGGTAACAACCGAGGACGACCTTTACCTTGCAGAGCAATGGCTTACGAGGGCAGACGAGTCTAATCACGGGCGTGGGTCCACGCAACCCGAATGGGACGTGGTGACGGGCTTTGGGCTTGATGTGCACCGCTTGGTGGAAGGACGCCCGCTTGTCCTGGGCGGCATACACATCGAACACCACCGTGGCCTCATGGGTCACTCGGACGCTGATGTACTCGTTCACGCAGTTGTTGATGCCTTGTTTGGGGCCGCTGCGCTTGGCGATATCGGCACGCATTTCCCCGATACCGATCCGCGCTACAAGGGAGCGGACAGTGTCGAGCTCCTGCGAGTGGCTGGCGCCAAACTGCGGGAGAGCGGGTGCATCATAGTGCATGTTGACGCGTTTATCAGCGCTGAAGCGCCCCGACTGAAACCACATATTCCGGGGATGCGGAAGCGACTGGCAGAAGCGATGGGGATTGGGGAGTCGCGGGTGAGCATAAAGGCGGGCACCGGCGAAGGCGCGGGACCGGTGGGGCGAGCTGAAGTGATCGAGGCCCGGGCGGTTGCTACTGTGCGGCGGCGTAGCTCAAGAGCCTAAACTAATTCTCCGGTACCGGGCGGCCAAATAATACGCCATCATTTTGGCCACATCGACTCGGGCGATGCGATCAAACACCTCATATTCAGGCCAAGCGTTTAACTCAACGACGATGTACCCCTCTGAGCTTTCGATGATGTCGACCCCGGCGATGTCGAGTTCCAAAGCGCGTGTCGCCCTCACTGCCACGCTCGCCAACTCTCTGTAAACCGGGCAGTAGACAGGCGTACCGCCTGCCGCAACGTTAGTCTTCCACTCGCCGTCTGGAGCGACTCGATACGTAGCTCCGACTGCCCGGCCGCCGACGACGACCACGCGGATGTCCCGTCCTGGGTTCCGGACGAAACGTTGCAAGTATGCCTTGCGCGACCGATAGCCCTTGCGCTTCAGCCGTCGGCGGTAGTGCTTGAGGCTTCCGCGAGTGATCCCTTTGCCTAGAGAGCCTTTCCATGGCTTGGAGACGAATAGCTTTCCCGATTTGGGCAGCGAGCGTGTTATAGAGCGGCCGCGATATCCGATGTAGGTCTCGGGTTGCGGAATGCCCGCCCTACACAAGTACGCCGTTGAGAGGGGCTTCGATTTCGCCCTTCTCCAGGGGGACGCCCGATTGATCACCAGCACGCCTGCTGCCTCCAGGGACTCTACGTACTCGAGCCCCTCACCGGATCCTTGATACAGGGCATTGAGCGCGAGCGTCGGCCAAAAGCGCTTGCCTCTCTGGTAGAAGCAGGGCTCCCCATCCCGATACATAAGCGCCGTATCAGCGGGTATGACGACAACATGAGGCACCTCCAACCGCTCTAAGTGTGTCGTTAGCTGCGTGGTACGGTAAATGCTGCGACTATGGGTCACGATCGCAAGGCACACGAAGATGAGCTCCCCTGGTTTGTGATCGGAGAATCCGTTCAAAGCCAGGGTATGGAGGCGCGACCGCAGTAGTGATGGGAGCGATTGCCTATTTGTCCCCGCCTATTTGCTCGCTTGGTGGTGCGCGTCAATCTCCTTGACAAGGTTTCCCATCTCAATAGCTGCGAGAGCGGCATCCCACCCCTTGTTGCCGTTCTTCACACCCGCGCGCTCAAGGGCCTGTTCGAGTGTGTCGGTAGTGATAACTCCAAAGATCGTGGGTACACCTGATTCGTTGGCTACGTTTGCTACACCTTTAGCGCACTCGGCGCACACATAGTCAAAGTGTGGCGTCGCCCCGCGTATCACCGCCCCAAGGCAGACGACCGCGTCGTATCCACCGCTTGAAGCGAGCCTCTTGGCCGCGAGCGGGATTTCGAAACTACCCGGCACGCGTACCACGGTGATCGCATCGTCGGCGACTCCATGGCGTTTAAGCCCATCGATACACCCGGCCAGCAGAGGCTCGGTAACGAACGCATTAAATCGAGCGACAACGATCGCAATCCGAAGGTTGGCACCGCTAAGCGATCCTTCGATATTTTTACTCATGGGGCGTCTCTCCCTTGTTAATGTGTGGCGTGCCTTGAGTGGGGCGTCGCGATTCGTCGAGCCAGTGGCCCAACTTCTCCTTTTTTGCCTGTAAATAGGCGGCGTTCTCTTTGTGCGGAGGCATACGTAACGGGACCCGTTCGGTTACCTTGAGTCCAAACGCCTCGAGACCGACTAGCTTGCGCGGGTTGTTGGTGAGGAGGCGAATCGTCGACAAGTCCAGATCTGCCAGGATTTGCGCGCCGGTCCCGTAATCGCGAACATCGGGGGCGAATCCGAGCGATTCGTTCGCCTCGACCGTGTCTTGGCCCTGATCTTGAAGCGCGTAGGCACGAATTTTGTTGGCCAGCCCGACGCCTCTACCTTCGTGCTCGGGCAGGTAGACCAGGACCCCTTGTCCGGCCTCGTTGATCTGTCGTAATGCAGCCTCCAACTGTTCGCCGCAGTCACAGCGAAGTGAGCCCAGGATATCGCCTGTGACGCATCCCGAATGGACGCGCACCAGGACATTCGCTTTCCCTGCTACTTCGCCTTTTACCAGAGCGACGCTGTCCGCGTTGCTGTATGTGTGTCGATAGGCGAAGACCCGAAATGTGCCAAACTTCGTAGGCATTTCTGCGACAGCAACGCGCTCGACAAGTTTTTCGTAACGCCTCCGATATCGGATCAAATCCGCGATGGTGATGAAAGTTAGACCGTGTTTCTCGGCGAATCGCTTAAGCTCCGGCGTACGGGCCATGGTGCCATCGTCGCTCATGATTTCGCAGACCACCCCGGCTGGGCTGAATCCGGCCAGTCGAGCGAGGTCAACGGCGGCCTCGGTATGTCCGGCGCGCCGTAACACACCGCCATCCTTAGCCTGGAGTGGAAAGATGTGGCCGGGTCTACGAAGGTCGCGCGGCGTCGCCGTGGGTGAGACCAGAGTCTGGACCGTGAGTGCTCGCTCCGCGGCAGAGATACCCGTGTGGACGTTCGCTGCGTCAACGGAGACGGTGAACGCGGTCGACATGCTCTCGGTGTTCTCGGTCGTCATCAGGGGAATGTCGAGCTCAAAGAGGCGTTCGCGCGTCATGGGCACGCAGATGAGACCGCGACCGTGAACGGCCATAAAATTGATGTGATCCGCCGTCACCTTCTCGGCGGCCATGACGAGGTCCCCTTCATTCTCACGGGCTTCGTCGTCCACGACCACAACCATTCGTCCTTGTCGAATCTCTTCGATCGCCTCTTCAATGCGGTGAAAGGCGTCGTTCATTGGGCGTCCTCCTCGACAGGTCGATTGATCAGCCGAGCCACGTACTTCCCGACGAGGTCGGCTTCAAGATTCACTCGATCGCCCGGTTTGAGCTCTCCTAGCGTCGTCACATTCAACGTGTGTGGAATCAACGAAACCTGAAAAGATTGATCGGTGACGTTAAAGACGGTGAGACTCACTCCGTCGATGGTGATAGAACCTTTCTCGATCGTGGTCCCTAAGATCTCTCGAGGTGCTCGAAAGGTGATGATCTGCCCCTCGCCCTCAGGATAGGTCCCCTCGACGCTCCCAACGCCGTCCACGTGTCCTTGAACAAGGTGGCCGCCGAGTGGATCGGAGAGACGTAAGGGGAGCTCGAGATTTATCCGGTCGCCGGGTTGGAGGTCGCCGAGGGTGGTCTTGCGCAGTGTCTCTTGACCTACATCGACCAAGAAAGAATCTGCGGATATTTCGACGCACGTCAGACAGACGCCCTGAGTACAGATGGAGCCGCCAATATCTAACGAGCGGACGCTATTTGTAGCTTTAATGCGCAACGCGCTACCCTCAGGCTTATGGCTTACGGCTTCGACGATGCCGGTCTCCTGAACAATGCCGGTAAACATATGGGTTAGTCCTCCCAATCCTTAGACGAGTCTCCATCCAGGTGGGGGCGGCGAACGCGCCCATCCAGCCGCAAATCTCGTCCGACTGTCTGCCAATGGACGTCAGTGAGTAGGGGTGCGTCCACGAGTGTCGCGACGCCAACGCCGCCTACCGAACCCGGTGCGTCTACGCCGCCCAACACGCGCGGAGCAGTGTAGATGCGGAATTCGTCGATCAGCCCCTCGTCCCTAAAAGCGCCGATCAACGTGGGACCACCTTCAATGAGTATCGAGGTGACACCTCGATGTGCGAGGTGAACGAGGAGACGCCTTAGATCGACGCGTTCCGACGTCCCCTCGTCGTTCCAAACCTCCGCTCCTGCTCGAATCAACGCGGCGCGTCGTGCGGAGGGGGCGATCGGAGTGGTAGCGATAAGGGTGTGGCCAGGGGCTCGCACGCACTCGGCAGTGTGCGGAGTGCGACAGTGCGTGTCCACGACGACACGCAAGGGTTGAGATATCGATTGGTTGTGGGGAAGTCGGACGGTGAGTCGAGGGTTATCCGCGAGGAGTGTCCCCACACCGACAAGGATCGCGTCGACTTCTGCTCGGAGTGCATGACCGTCTTGGCGAGCAGCTTCCGAGGTGATCCACTTGCTCTCCCGGGCATGCGTCGCGATCTTTCCATCTAGACTTTGCGCTATTTTGGCATAGACGTAAGGGCGATCACAGGTGATCCAGGTGATAAAGGCGCGATTGAGCAGTGTCGCTTCATGGTGCAGGAGCCCCGAATGTACGGTGAGACCCGCCTTCTGAAGTTGCGAGAAGCCCTTCCCACGCACCATGGGGTTGGGGTCGGTCGCAGCGGCGACCACTCGGTGGATGCCCGTCGTGAGAATCCGTTCGGTGCAAGGACCGGTACGTCCCCAGTGGCAGCAGGGCTCGAGTGTGACGTAGAGCGTCGCGCCCTTGGCGCGCTCCCCGGCACGCTCGAGCGCCATCGCTTCAGCGTGCGGGAGGCCGGGGCCTTCGTGCCACCCTTCGGCGACGAGTCGGCCGTCTTTGACGACGACGGCGCCTACCATGGGATTTGGCGATGTCTTTCCTCGGGCACGCTCAGCCAATCGTAAGGCGTGACGCATCCAGGTGTGATCTTGGGGTGTAAACACGAGGAGGCCTCATCTCGTGTCCTTTGAGGCAGGGGGGAGGCAGGGGTCACTCTGGGGAAGTCGCGCTAGAGTCACGCGAGCAATCCCGCTTTGTTTACATAGAGAAACCTTCTACCATCCGGACTGTACCGTCGGCTCTGGAGTTGCACCAGATCCTGTTACAATGCTAAAAAGAGTGCATCATAACTCGTGGGCTTAGCGAAATCGCCTCACCACCGGTCGGGAATTGCCGGTTGGGTTACGGTAAGGTGACGGGAGCGTTACCCGTCACTCTTCGTAAACACCGGCTCACCCTGCCCCGAAGGTTTATAATTGGATTTGCGAAAAGAATATCACGTTGTCTAGTGGGAAATCAAGCCGGTGTGGCAGCGAAGGATTCGCCCGCCTTCGACCCGAAGGTGACCCTCATCTGCGCGCCAAAGACAGGTGTGATCATAGAAGATGGGAATTGACGCAATCGATCCGGTGCTCGTCCGTATTGGCCCTCTCGCCATTCGTTGGTATGGAGTCCTGATGGCGACTGCGATCGGATTAGGTTTTCACTACTTTCGCAGAGACGGACTCAAGTTGGGCTACCATGAGGATTTCCTCTACAACACCATTTTGACTGCTCTCGTCGGCGGTATCCTCGGAGCACGTGCCGTCTACGTCATCACCAATTGGTCGGCCTACGCTGGCGATTGGGTAGCGATGCTTCGGATCGATCAAGGGGGGCTCTCGTTCCACGGAGGAGTGGTTGGCGGAGCTGCCCTCGCCGGCTGGTACGTGGCTCGCAAGCAGCATTCCTTTGAGGAGCTGGCGGACTTAGTTGTCCCCGGCATCGCCCTGGGTATCATCTTGGTACGTATCGCCAACCTCATTAACGGCGAGGTGTTAGGGCGGCCGATGGAAGCGGAGCTCTTTGGACTCGAGCGACAGCCGGCACAGTGGATTGGCTCGGCAATCGGAGTCGTGCTGTTGGTAATCCACAATGTCTTGGCCCGTCGTCCGCGCCCCGTTGGATACCTCTTTTGGTCGTTCGTTATATATTATTCGCTTCTGCGTGGTGTCGTTGAGGAGTCGGTGCGCGCCAACCCCTTGTACCTTTGGGGGTATGTCAACAGCGATTGGGGCATCGGATTGCTAACGCTGACACAGGTTGTCACCCCACTCTTCGTTTTACTTGGAGTACTGATGAGACGCCGAGCCATTCGGCTGGATCGACGGGCGATGGGCCCGCGAGTACGTTCAGGAGGGTCGAGACCTTGAAGACGACACGAGACTTTACCGTTGCAACGTTTGTCGTGTGGCAGGCATCAGTGCTTCTGTTGCACCACGCCAAGCTTGAGATGTGGCTACCCCCTGGAGGTCACATTGATCAAGACGAGCTCCCTGACGAGGCCGCCGTACGAGAAGTGAGAGAAGAGGCGGGGATCGATGTGCGTCTGGTGGGCCATCGGGCCTTGCCCATCGAGGAACCAAGACAGCTCATTATTCCCCGTGGCGTCCAAGTCGAAACGATCTCGCCTGGGCACGAGCATATCGATTACGTCTACTTTGCCGTGCCGGTTGGAGCGCCACAGATTCGAGCGAACTCAGAGTCCACGCAGATCGGTTGGTTTGACCAAGAGGCCCTCGCTACGCTTGACATCACCGAAGAGATCGGCCTTTGGACTCAAAAGGCACTGGCTGAGCTCGGAGCGCGTTGACACGATTTGGCGACCTCTATATAATGAGGCCAAGACGATGACGGGGACTACGAGTAGCCTTGACGCCACGGTTTTGGGCAATCGTCAGAGAGGCGGGGCCACCGGGTGGAAGCCCTGCTAAAACCTTTCAAGGCGAAATGCACCCTCCGAGTCGCGGGTCGAAACGGACTATGGGTCCGCAGTGTAGGCCGTCTGCCGGGAGCGCCCGTTAGCGCGCGTATCTTCAACGAAGTACCTGAGATTCCGAGAGGGGACGGTTCTCCGTCCCAAGCAGGGTGGAACCGCGGCGAGCATTGCTCCCGTCTCTGCGTGTGCAGAGGCGGGAGCTTTTATATTTCGCAAAAAACCATGGGTGAAGTCGGAATTGGTGCGGTAGTGCTGTCGGCCGGTATGGCTGAAAGGGGTCTGACGTTTAACGTGAACTGGTATCGTCGTCTAAAGACCGACATTCGTGCTGTCTTTGACAGGGATCCGGCGGCGAGGAGCATGGTTGAGGTCCTATTATGCTACCCTGGATTACACGCGCTTCAGCTCCACCGAGTTGCACATTACTTCTGGCGACGGCGCCTGCGACTATTGGCTCGGATCATCTCCCATTTCAGTCGGTTCCTGACCGGGATCGAGATCCATCCCGGCGCGCAGTTGGGCGCGGGACTCTTTATCGACCATGGGATGGGGGTTGTGATCGGCGAGACGGCAGAAGTGGGCGAGAACGTAACCATTTATCAAGGCGCTGTACTTGGCGGTCGGGGCACGGAGAAAGGGAAGCGACACCCGACAATCGGGAATCACGTCGTTATTGCGGCCGGCGCAAAGATCCTTGGCTCCTTTCGGGTCGGCGACCACGCCCGCATTGGCGCCGGCGCGGTCGTCCTAAAGGATGTACCGCCCAATTGTACGGTTGTCGGCGTCCCAGGGCGGATTGTGAGGGAGAAGGGACGCCGTGTCGATGTCATCGATTTAGACCATGCCAATTTGCCCGATCCGGTTGAGCGCACCTTTCGCACCCTCGAACGTCGCATCGAGCAGTTGGAAGCTCGTATAAGAGAGCTCGAAGCCGACGGCGCGTCAACGATGGGGCGTGCCCTTTGCGACTCCTCCTCACGTTCATGAGGCTATCGTCTACGAAACATGCAATATCTTTCCTAGAGGAGTTATCGTTATGAGCCAGGAGATCCAAATTTACAATACGTTGACCCGATCCAAAGAACGATTTACGCCTCGGAACGAGGGACAAGTGAGCATCTACGTCTGTGGGGTGACGCCCTACGACGAAGCGCATCTCGGTCACGCTCGTCCAAGTGTCGTCTTTGATGTGGTGCGGCGCTTCTTTGAGTACGTTGGCTACTCTGTGCACCTGGTGCAAAACTTTACTGACGTTGACGACAAGATTATCGATCGAGCGAACGCTCGGGGGATATCCGCCGTAGAACTGGCCGAGATGTACTCTCAGCGCTACCTCGAGAGCATGGATCGGCTTGGTGTGCGGCGCGCCGCGTTGTACCCCAAAGTCTCGGAGCACATTCAAGAGATTATTGCGGTCATTCGAGCGTTGGTCGAGAATGGAAGCGCTTACGAGAGTGAGGGCAGCGTCCTCTTCAGCGTCTCCTCCTTCTCCGATTACGGCAAACTCTCTAAGCAGCGGGTCGAGGAACTACTGGCGGGTGTACGGGTGGAGTCAAGCGATAGTAAGGATGCGCCCCTTGACTTTGCCCTATGGAAAGCTGCCAAGCCGGATGAGCCTGCGTGGGAGAGCCCTTGGGGTCCTGGGCGCCCCGGGTGGCACATCGAATGCTCAGCGATGTCCTTAAAGTACCTTGGCTCCGGATTCGACATTCACGGCGGCGGTCTCGACCTGATTTTCCCGCATCACGAAAACGAGATTGCTCAGTCAGAGGCTTACACCCGGGAGAAACCGTTTGTCCGCTACTGGATGCACAACGGACTCATCAACTTCGGCAACGAGAAAATGTCCAAGTCCTTGGGCAACTTTGTAACCATCGATGAGTTGGTCGAAGAGCACGGTCCATCGCTGGTCCGCTACCTCATCCTACAACAGCATTACCGCAGCCCGATGGAGTTTAGCCCAGAGCAAATCGTCCAGGCGCGTAAAGGGTGGGAACGTCTCAATCGAGCCGTTCAGCGCATCGCTGCCTTGGGAACGCCTTTGAGCCTGCAGGAGGCTCGAGCGGCGGCGGCCTGCACGGAGTTGGTGGACAGAGCGGAAGAGGCCGAGAGTCGCTTCGTTGCCGCAATGGCGGACGATTTCAACACTCCCGCGGCTTTGGCGGCGCTATTCGAACTGATTCGCGATGTGCGCAGTCAAATCCCTGGCGATTCTCGAGAGATTGATGAGTCGAGGCGCTGCTCTCTTCGAGCGGTCTACGGTGTGCTGGAGCGTATGGGTGGAGAGATTCTAGGTATTCTAACGGATGAGTCTATCGAGGCGGAGCGTGCGCAGGCTTCCGGCGAGTTTGCGGATGCGCTCGTACAAATGATCCTTGACGTGCGGGACGAGGCGCGGCGGTCGCGCGATTTCGCGACAGCGGACAAACTTAGAGACCGGTTGGGGGAACTCGGAATCGTGATCGAAGATACCCCGCAAGGGTCGAAATGGGCGTTCAAAAAGTGATTGAAAACGCGTCTCCTCTCCCGGAGCCGGAAGTCCGCATGATGTCACCGCTGGTCCTCGCCTACGTAGGAGATGCGGTATACGAGGTATACATAAGGAGCCTCCTGGCCCGTAGCGGCAGTCCGGCTCGCAAATTGCACGAGTTGTGTGTCCAATGGGTATCGGCCGTGGGTCAGGAGAGGGTCTGGTACGCTCTTAAGGAGTCCCTTGATGAGACTGAGAGGGCGATAGCCCGTAGAGGTCGCAATGCCAAGGGGGGCGTTCCGACAAACGTCTCTCCGGATACGTATCGCCGCAGTACGTCGCTAGAGTGTTTGGTAGGGTACCTCTTTCTCATTGGGAAAAACGAACGCCTCGGAAGACTTTTGACGGACGCACTAGAGGAGGTTGGAGCGACGTATGAAGAGACGTAACGATCGGCGCAGACGGCCCAGTGGGGAACACGAGCAGTCAGCCGAGTGGGTGGTAATCGAGGGGCGGCACCCGGTGGCGGAAGCGATTCGAGCGGGGCGTGAAATCCGTGAAGTCCTCATAGACGAGGGGACCCGTGAACACGCCCTGGGAACACTGACTGAATTGGCTGAGGAGCGCGGGATTCCCGTGCGTCGGGTAAGTCGTGACGAGTTTCGACGCCATGTGCAATCACCCACACCTCAGGGTGTTGTCGCCTTCGCACGTCCATTGTCGTACGCATCCCTGGAGGCACTGGTACGTCAAGACTCTCAGCAACCCGGATTTCTACTGATCTGTGATGGAGTGGTGGATCCACATAATCTGGGGGCACTCATTCGCACCGCAGACGCTTCGGGTTGCGACGGGGTGGTGATCGGCAAACACCGCGCCGTGGGGATCACGCAGACAGTCCTTAAAGCGTCGGCAGGGGCGGCGGAGTACGTGCCCGTCGCTCAAGTGACCAACATTAGCCGAGCCTTAAAAGAGCTCAAAGAGTTGGGATATTGGATTGCCGGCGCGACTATGGACGGAGAATTGCCACTATGGGATGCTGATTTTCGCGGACCCACGGCACTCGTCGTCGGAGGCGAAGGTGCCGGCCTGAGTCGATTGGTCGCTGAGACGTGCGATTTTCTTATCACCATTCCGATGAAGGGACAGGTCGCCTCCCTAAATGCCAGCGTAGCGGGGGCAATCCTTATGTACGAAGTTGTCCGACAACGTACGCTCGTGCATGTTTCAAAGTGAAGGGTCGTCGAATTTCTTCGAAATGCCGGTTTAGCTGGCCTTTAATGGTCATCCCCTCGCCTTGACGCTATTATACCCTTCGTGTATAATAGCCACATAATCCCTGGAAACGCCCATTCTAAAGGGTTTTTGATGTTTCTCCACTTAGAGCGTCCTTCGATGTAAATCGACGCGGTTCGACCTTCATTTCTAGCGAAGTTCCGCTCTACTTCAGCGAACGAGCTTATCAAAAAAGTCTCATCGTGTGGGTTCTCCTTGTTTTTTAACAGGGTATCACGAGTGGGTTGGAGGCGGTCATGGGTATGAGCGTGTACATTGAGGTTGGGTTCCAGCAAAGTTTTGACGAACTTGGTGATGAGGAGGTTGTCGCATTTGCGCGTGACGGCGACAATCTTGCCCTTGAATACTTAATTCACAAGTACAAAAACTTTGTCCGGGCTAAGGCTCGCTCCTACTTTTTGATCGGAGCCGACCGTGAAGATATTATCCAAGAGGGCATGATCGGACTGTACAAGGCGATTCGCGATTTCAGAGCGGACAAGCTCGCCTCGTTCCGTGCCTTTGCGGAGTTGTGCATTACACGACAAATCATCACAGCTATCAAGACTGCGACTCGACAAAAGCATATTCCACTAAACTCATACGTTTCGCTGAACAAGCCGCTCTACGATGATGAGTCGGATCGGACCCTCGAAGACGTTCTCGCCGGTAACAAAGTGAGTGACCCCGAGGAGCTCGTGATCAGTCGCGAAGAGTTCCTCGACATTGAGAGCAAGATGAGCGAGTTCCTTAGTGAGCTCGAGTGGAGTGTTCTCATGCTGTATCTCGAGGGAAAATCGTATCAGGAGATTGCGGAGCAACTCTCGCGTCACGTTAAGTCGATTGACAACGCATTGCAGCGGGTCAAGCGGAAGCTCGAGCGTTACCTCGAAAAGCGCGAAAGCGACATGCTGCGATAGGGACGGTCGTACGAGATGGGGCGGGAGGTTGACCTTCCGCCGGATCGGTGGTAAAATTGTGGACGCTCCTGTTGATGCCAGCGTAGCTCAATTGGCAGAGCAATCGCCTTGTAAGCGATAGGTTACCGGTTCAAGTCCGGTCGCTGGCTCCAACCGAACTTTTCCTCACCGAAGTTCGGGAGCGTGCACTCTGTGGGTAAAAGTTCCGCCTTGACTTTCGGATTAGCTTGGTGCTATAATACGTCTTGTTGTTGCTTTAACCAAAGCAAAACCGAATAGCGTGGAGGGGTACCGAAGCGGTCAAACGGGGCAGACTGTAAATCTGTTGGCGCAGCCTTCACAGGTTCGAATCCTGTCCCCTCCACCATGTGGATCTGGCGGCTTGTACGCCGCCGGGCTCCACGAGAAACGGTGGCATTTGGTTAGCGCCAGTGTAAAATGTATGATTGTGCGTCGCGGGGTGGAGCAATTGGTAGCTCGTCGGGCTCATAACCCGAAGGTTGTCGGTTCAAGTCCGGCCCCCGCAACCAACAAAGCCGTTTGGGTCTTCATAGGCTCAAACGGCGTTTTGCCCGCATAGCTCAGTAGGTAGAGCGCATCCATGGTAAGGATGAGGTCACCAGTTCAAGCCTGGTTGCGGGCTCCATACGAAACGCCCTCTGGGAACGAGTTTCCCGGAGGGCGTTTTGTTTGTGCGCCTTGCAGCGCAGTAGACCAGCGGGTTTAAGTCCCGCCGCCGTTTTCGCTCAGTTGAAGCGGTGTAGCCGAAAGCAGGAGGGCCTAACGGGTCGTGCCGAGGCCTGGACAGGGTGTCCTCGGCGACGGAGAATCCGAAGGGTCTGAGGCAAACCTCCAGTCCGAAGCGCAAGCGAACCAGAGGTGGCCGTTGCAGTCGGCGACCCGCCAGACGTTCGGGGAAGCCTTGCAGCCGAGAAGGCGCAACCCGCCGGAAAGCAGGCAACTGGGCAATGACCGGCGAGGGACTGCAGAGGTGATTAGGGTCGGAATGGAGAGGAACGGCCTACTGCGTGACCGAGGGAAGTCTCACGTGGTCCTGCCGCCAGGCAGGTAGGGGAGGTATAACCCGATGAGGGAAAGCCGAAGCGACGCTGCGTGAGATGGCAGTTGGACCCGTACGAGCGATGATGAGCGGACCAATGAAGCCTGGCGACAGGTCGGAGGGGAAAGCCGCTTTAGCAAAGGGGTCCAGCTTGAGCGAATCTGAAACGACGAACCGAACGGACCGACCGACGGGAGTTTGAAACCGATGCGACGCGACCGAGCACAGACACCGAGTTGGGGAGACCCGCAAGGTCACCAGGGCGCGACTCCCAGGGAAGTAGGCGTGAGGCCGGTGTGAGATTGGCGATGAGCCTAGCACAGCGCAAGGCGGACGCTGAATGCCTGAAGGCGGAGACCGACGGAGCGGCGGGACGGCTGGCTAGGAGCCAACGGAATTTCAACAGAGTCTTTAGCGCATAGAATCACTGCGCTAAAGACGTTAAGGTGGATTTCGTTGGCTTAGGAAAGGGCAGAGATGAAGAAGCGCAAGTGGTACAGCCTCTATGGGCAAGTGATGGAACGCTCCAACCTCGTTAACGCTTTGCAGAAGGTGAAGGCCAACGGAGGGGCCGCCGGGGTGGATGGTGAGACCATCCGGCAGTTTGGCGCACAACTCGACCGGAATCTGGTAGAGATCGAACGGCAACTGCGGGAGAAACGGTAAACCTCGTCACCGGTGCGACGCCACTACATCGAAAAAATCGATGGCAGTCTCAGGCCGCTCGGAATTCCGACGGTCCGAGATCGGGTGGTGCAACAGGCCCTTCTCAACGTGCTGGACCGACATGCCGTGTTTGAAAGCAAGTTCCTCGACATGAACTATGGATTCCGGCCTGGACGTGGCGCCCGCATGGCCATGCGGCGCATTAAGGCGCACCTTGAAGAGGGTTACACGTGGGTGGTTGACGCCGATCTGAAGTCGTACTTCGATACGATTCCGCACGAGCGCCTGATGGCGTTCGTGGCGGAAGAGATATCCGACGGCTCGGTGCTCGGTCTCATTCGTGCGTGGCTGACAGCTGGAGTCATGGACGAGGGGCGCATCGCGTATCCCAAAACCGGTACCCCACAGGGCGGAGTCGTGAGTCCACTTCTTGCAAACGTCTACCTTCATTATTTCGACGTGAAGATGACGGAATACGGGTACCGAGTCGTCCGCTACGCGGACGACTTTGTGATCCTGTGCGAGAACAAAAATCGTGCTAAGTCCGCCAAGGGCCTGATGGCGCAGATCCTCGAAGGGGAACTGGACCTTACGGTTCACCCGGAGAAGACGCGCATCGTCCACGTCAGCAAGGGATTTGAGTTTCTCGGCTGGCATGTGATGAAGGCCTTTGGTCGTCTCCTATTCCGACCCCGAAAGAAGGCGCAGCGGCGCTTCAAGGACAAAGTGAGGGAACTCACCCCCCGCCAAGGCGGGCGGCCGCTCTCGGCCGTCATCCACCGGCTCAATGCCCTCCTACGAGGGTGGGGTCGCTATTTCGGCGTGGGCCACGTCAAGGGGCTCTTCGAGATCCTTGACCAATGGGTCCGTATGCGAGTGCGTAGCGTGGCTTTTCGTAAAAAGGCCCAACCGGAGTGGAATTGGCGTCTTCCGACAGACCAACTCACCCGACTGGGCCTCGTCTCGCTTCTTCAGGACTGCTACGTCCCTCGCTAACGGAGGGACACCTAGAGGCCCCCTGCAACGGGGCAACGCTCAAGGAAAGCCGTGTGCGGGAGATCCGCACGCACGGTTTGACGGTCGGAGGAGGGGGTAACCCCTCCTCCGACCCTATTCGTTGCGACTGATTATTTTGGATTAGGCTTGGGGCTCCTCGCCGTCAACGGCGTTTCCGGGCTTGCCGACGTCGCTTCGAGCGGCATCGGCAACGCTTGGATGCTCAGAATCATCGTCTGGGACTGCACGGGCAACGCAAGAAACGTAATGACCGTGGTTCTTCCATGGCTCGGTGCAGTGGTCGGAGAGTTGCGGATTCTGGGCTAATCCGGGTGTCGAGAGGAAGGTCCCTAGTGCTACGACAGTCAGTGTAACTTTCCATTTCATCATTCATCGCCCTTTCGTAGTGTGATTTGGCTTGCCGGACGTGCACTGGTATGTTTCGTTGGCCTCCTTTCGCGTTGGTGACGTCGCTGTCATGGACGAGTATAGCAACGAGGAGCATACCGGAGCCATGAAGTCGAGGTAGAGAAGAAGTCAGACTTGGTTCAGGTTGGGTGATGAATGGCGGATTCACCCTCATAAACCCCAGCGCGCACCGTTGTGGTCCGAACGTCCCGGTGTTCTAGGGATAATGGGAAAAAATGCATATAACTGGGGGAAACTCTTGCAGATTGAGAGGGGCTTTCACGTTGCAGGGAGAAGGACACTGCGCACTTAGAGTCGCCCTTGGGTCGTGCGTGACTCCTGATTACCGGGTCGGGGGGCCGTTGAAACCTAAGGAGGAATTTAAATGCGTGAGATACGATGGGCCGTGACCGTGATCATCCCGGTCACGCTGGTACTCCTTTTCTCCGCGAGTGGGTTAGCTGCACCTCTCACCCTTCAAGCCGACAGTGGGATCAGTCTCAGCGAACCCAAAGTAGCTTTGACCAAGTTTGCATCGCTTTTCGTCAACGACTTAGTTACCGATCCGGAGGAAGATCTTCTGCACATCCGGGTTGGTAATCCCAACACGGTCGCCGTGGACGGCACGTTTTTCCTCTCATTAACCTATAACGGACGACAACTTGGTTACTTAAAGACCGATCCCGTTCCCCTTCCTCCAGGAGAGTCAATCTGGAACCTTCGCACCGGCGATGCCCATAATGAATTAATCGTCGATGTCGTCCGCAGTTGGCAAGACGGGGCGAGTCGCCAAGAGATCCTCAATGACGTGAACGATTCCGGCGAGTGGGGCACAGTCACCAAATGGTCTCTGCGCGACTGGTACGGCGATGAAGCGTGGCTTAAGCGGAACGTCTTCGATTGGGACAGCGTGGGCGATCTGGATGACGCGGGTTTGCTCGAACTGATCGAAACCATCCGAGCGCTGCAATTCCCCGCGGGCACGTACACCCTCTCGATCGAGCTTACATCCAAGGATCCCGAGAGCGGTGTCACGACAAAGCGGACGTCCAACGTCACGTGGAGAGTGACGAACCCCGAGGCGGTCCGGTTACTCTTCCCGGATAGCGAAGCGCTCGACTATCCCGCTGCCGGTATCCCCGTTGACGAGTTGGAGTTTCGATGGAGACTGCCCGAACTTCCTGATGGATTCGCCGCGACATCGAAACTCAAGATCCAGGACCGGGTAACGGGCAGGGTTGAGTCGATTGATATTACGCACTCGGACTTTGACTACAATGCCGAGTTCACTTACGGCGATGACCTCGGCGAGACGCTTCCGGAGTTAGTCACCGGACGCCGATACACCTGGAGTGTGAATTTGGTGGGAGACCTCTCCAGGCGCACGGTCGGCGGTGCGGTGCCTGAGGCGACCTTTTGGTTGGAGAACCAACCTCCGCTGGTGAGCCTCTCTGTACCGAAGGTTCACTATATTGCAGGCGACCGAACCACAGTGACGGCCACGTATCATGATGACGGCGATCCCCACAGAAACCTCGCAGTTCAGTGGTACGTGGACGGTGATCCGATAGCGAGCGGAGTCGACAGAATCGGCTACACCTTCCCGGTCGATCTGGACGGGGAGACGGAGTATGTCGTTCGTGTCGAAGTGACCGACAGCTTCGGCGCAGTAGGAGTTGCGGAGCTCACGCTTGTAGCGGCGCCCAACCAGGCGCCCGTCGTCTCCATTGCAACCCCGGTCGACGGGGGCCTCTACCGGCGTGGAGAAGTGATTCGCTTTCAAGCGGGCAATCTCGTCGATCCTGAAGGCGAGGGCCTACGGCGTATCGAGTGGTTCATTGTCGCGGCGAACGCCAAAGCAGACGGGCGGAGGATCGGGACCGGCGAGTCAATCAATTTTAAGTTGAACACACCCCAAGAGCGTAAGGTGACCCTCTTGGCAGAAGATGTTCGTGGCGCCGTCTCCCGTGCCGTTGCCTTCATAAACGTCTTGCCCAACCGACCGCCGGTGGTGTCGTTCGAATCTCCGACTGCTGGTCGGTTTGAGAGGGGCGCAGAAATCGCGCTTTCTGCCACGGTCCACGATGACTTCGACTCCGATGACTACGACTTCGGATTGCGATTCGAAGTGAACGGAGAAGAAGTAACGACCGGTACGTACACGCTGACAAGAACGGGTTCATACCGGGTGCGCGCCATTGCTACCGACTCTGACGGTGCCGTTGGCGATGCCCAGGTCGTCGTTCACGCCGAAAATCCGCGAGCGGCGAATTCGTCCAAGAACCAGACACCAACGGTGACACTTTCGGGTGCACCCCAGGAGATGCGTACTGGCGAGACGTTTGCGGTGAACGCCGTCGCGGTGGATCCGGATGATCAGATCGTTCGGATCGAATGGTTGATCAACGGGGAGTCGGCCACCGAAACCTTGCTTGCGGAGAATGACACTGTGCTTAACCTTGGCGGCCTCGGTGTCGGCGCGTACAACATTATCGTCTCGGCGATCGACGATGTTGGCGCCGTAGGAAGCGATAGCGTCAACGTAACGGTGGTCCAAAACCTTGCGCCGGTGTTTAGCGTGCGAGGTTTGCAGTCAGGCTACCTCGTGGGCGACGTGGTCCAATTTGCAATTGAGGCGCGCGATCCTGACGGAGACGGTCTTCGGGGCGACGTCGGCTGGCGAGTGAGTGGACCGACTGGTCGCGAAGTCGCCCCTGGAAATGGAGGGAGCGTCGCTTTTCGCGTGGAAGAGCCCGGCACCTACACGCTCGTTATGAGTGCTGTTGACTCACTGGGCCTTACAGGGACGCACTCAATATCGATTCCGGTGGCGGCGAACTCCCTCCCATCGGTTACCATCAATGAGCCTGTCTCCGGGAGTGTCGTTCGGCAGGGAGACCACGTGGCCATCGCGGTGCGAATCACTGACCCGGACGGCGAAGCAATCGAACAAATCCTCCTGAACGGCGAGCCATTGGCCGACTTTGAGCAAGATGGGGAGTTCGTCAGATTCGTCCGCGCCGCTACAGAGACTGGACCCATGACCATCACGATTGGCGCGGTCGACAGCCGGGGTGGAGTAGGATCTGCGTCGGTCACTTTGATGGTGAGCGCCAATGGCAGTGAAGAGGGCGGTGTCAACACGCCACCCAGTTTGACCCTTGTCGGTCCGCCCAGTGACAGTGTCCCATTTGGCGTGGCACAAAGCTTCACGGCTACCGTGAGCGATCCAGATCTGGTCCGTGAAGGTACCAAGGAAGAGGTCGTCGTGACGTGGCGAGTTAATGGGGAGACGGTGGCACTCTCGACCGAATCGCCTTACGTGCTCGATTACGCTTTCACATCGGCTGGCGAGAACCAGATTGAGGCTATCGCTGTCGACATGGCGGGTGACGTTGCACGAGCGGCGGTCGCGGTGAGCGTCGCTGAGAATACCGCTCCTAGGGTGGCCATTGAGCATCCCGCACCTGGGGCAACTCTACCCTACGGTCAACCCATCACTCTGAGCTCTCTCGCATCAGACGCCGAGGGACACGGGGTCAGCGTCACATGGCTACTGGACGGCCAACCCATCGCCAGCGGCTCCTCCGTACAGGTCACACTCACAAATGCCGGTGCGCACCGGCTAACCGTGCGGGCACGGGATGCGTACGGCGCAATGAATGAGATGTCCATCCAAGTGACCATTGCCGCGCCTGAAGGGGAACTCCTCCAGCCCGCCATTATTGAGCCCATGGATAATCAAACGGTGATCGCCGACGAGGCGTTACGCTTTGTCGCCTCAAACGTTCCAAACGGAGCGACAGTCGTGTGGCGCTCTTCGTTGACGGGAGAGATTGCAGGGTCCCTCAACCGATTGCCTGGTGGGGAAGTCCGCCTCACGGGCGAGCTTGAAGCAGGCGAGCATGTCATTTCGCTCTTGGTTGACGGGATCCAGCGCGATCAGGTGACGGTGACAGTCTTTGACCGTGAGGAGCAATCGGGAGCTCCCCAGGGAATCGCAACTGTTGTGCATTTCGCCGACGTGGACGGGAGCGGGGTCGAAGTGAGACGCGGTGGAGGAGCGAATTCCGGGTTGGTCATGCGGCTTCGGAACGTCGACGACCTCGGATTCGAATTCCAACCGGGGCACTTCGTTTGGCTCGATCCCGGTGAGTCGATCGAGATGCTAATCTACGACGACTCCGTTGGGGATGGAGGTTTGGTCCAGATCGCGAATCCTTCCGATGCCTCTGAAGCGCTCAGGGTGAATGTGACTCAGACAGTGAAAAACCAATAGCGCCAGAACCTGTTCGATCAACCACGGTGGGGGCGCGCATGGGGCGTGCCCCCCTTCTTTGATATGGGGGAGTACCGGTTCATGAAACGGTTGAGGAGGCGCGGACTCGCTCTCGTTCTCAGTACAGTCGTTTGGCTCGTCGGAGTCGGATCTGCAAGAGCGGCTGACTCGACACGACCGCACATCGATCACATACCAGTTCGCGAAGGTATATCCGACACAGCGTTGCGCGTGAGTGCCGGCGTGGCCGACAATGAAAGTGTCCGCCGCGTGACGCTCTTTGTGCGAGCGGCTGGCACGATTAGCTACTATGCGATACCAATGAAGTTCGATGCCACCGAATATGCCGCTATGATTCCCGCAAGGCTTCTCACGGTCGGGACTCTGGAGTACTACATCGAGGCGATCGATACATCCGGAAACATCGCGACTTCACCGGCCGTTGCGGCGTCGGGCAATCCCTACCGCGTTGCGGTGTCCAAGGACGATACGATTCCGTCGGTAAGCCTTCGAGGCCCGGTTGGCTCAGTGGGAGACGAAGGGTTCCTTGTCGTGCTCGTCTTTGCGGACGCCGGAGATAACGTAGACCCCAACTCAGTGCGTCTCATCTTTAATGGGCGAGACGTTACGAGTCGGGCCCGTATCAGCGCACGGGCCGCGCGATTTCTTGCTCAAGCCTATGAGGTGAAGTCCCTTTCTTCGCTGCAAGTGCGGGTGTCCGACCGGGCCGGAAACGAAACGGTGCGAATGTTTCGGATCTATCAACGACCTCTGGTGAGTGGCGACCTCTCCCTTGAGGTGGGGAGCAACAACGGGGAGCCCGTCTTGAACGGAGTCGTCAACTTTGGAGCCTCATGGGGTGCGTTCAGCGCCTACGGGGAGGTGCGCAGCAGCGAATCCGTAGGTGGGGAGGAGAGTGATCAACCTAAGGACCGATTCACTCTCGTCTACGAGAGCCGCCCGTTCGAACTGAGCGTGGGCGACGTATTCACGACACTTTCGCCTTTGTCGGCGAACGGCTACTCGCACCGAGGCTACAACGCGCAGCTCAAGCTGGGAGTGTTTGATTCGAGACTCGCGGGCGGGATCAGCGCACAGCCGATTGAGGCCGAGGCGTACGCTCGCAAGTTTCTCGGTACACGCCAAGCCATTGAATTCGGCGCGGCCGAACTTGGTGTGAATGCCGTCAGCCTCGTTGACGACGATGTCCCAGGTATCCAAATGAACCCGCAACAAAACTACGTTCTCTCTGTGGACGGCGCGACGGAGGCTCGGGGAATTCGAGTAAGAGTCGAAGCCGGTGCCAGTCTGACGTTTCCCAACGCTCGAGGGAACGTGTGGGAATCCCTTGACGAACTCGCCGAATCCGGAAAACCATACGATCGGATTGCTGAATATCTGGGGAACGTCCCCGTTGGGCTGAGACCCTACATGCCACTCCCCCATCCCAATTATTGGATTATCGACCCACCCTACCTGGATGCAGGATTTGAGATGAACGCACGTACCACTCTTCCGCACTCGACACTCTCGGCGCGCTACTTTCGGATCGGTCCCGACTTTCGCACGATAGCCGGTGCGGCGACGTCGGATAGGGAGGGGTACAGCGCCCGTTGGGCGTCACAACGTCTCATGGACGGAGCGCTGCGGCTGACAGCGAGTTACGAGAGTTTTGAGGATAATGTGCAGTCTCTCTTGAGTGCGTTGGCAGGCCGCCCAGCCCCCTCGGGAAGGGAGCGCAGCCGTTTCACGACGATTGCCGGAGGCGTCAATTTGCGTACGGAGGGTCAGGTGTATATTGAGGTGACAGGAAAGCGGGAGGAGACGAACGGTGACCGCTCCCTGCACCAAATTCTTGCGGATCAGAACAAGACGCGTACTGATAGCGTTGGCGTGCGGGTGGGCAATCTACGGTATCTTCTTGGGTCGTTTAATGGACGCATCAATTTACGTCTTGGTCAGAGTGATTTTGCCGATCTTGTAAATCGCCTCAATGACAAGGCGACGACGACAGCCAGAGTGTCGACGATCCTTAGGCGTGATCCGTGGAGTTACGAACTGGGCGCTGGGTCTAAGAGGGAGGTCGACGCCATCGGCGCAGCAGTAAGCAGCCCCTCAGTGAATCTGGGCACCGCCTGGAGTGGGAGTCGTATCACCGTCGCCGGAGTCCGCCTCGACCGAGTCCAGGCCGAAGTTCGCACTGTCCTGGGTCAAACCAAAGGGCTCAATCTGGATACCCAAACTCAGACGTACTCACTCGTCTTGAGGCTGTTCCCCACTACGGTCTCACGTTGGACGGCGCAACTCAGAGCAAAAAGGATCGTGGACAAGCTCGAGAATATCGACGACAAAGACGTAATGGTACTATTGAGGTACGTGTACCTTTTCTAGGGAGTTCCTTTCACCGTAGACGTCACCGGACACCGTCTCGAATGAACCCTTTAAGATCTGTGCGTGCTCGGTACAACGAGCCGTCGCCTCCACACGTTACGTATAAGCTGCGCAGGTCCGCATCGCCGAAGGTGCAGTTGGTCGGTGTGTCCTCGGGGAAGGGGTGTTCTCCGAGGACTCGGCCTTCTGGGGAGAAAACGTACACCATTGGTCCCGGACCACTCTCGCGCCAACCTGCCGTCGCTATGATGTTGCCTCGATCGTCGAGGGTCATTCCATCGATCCCACGATGCGCGCCGAAATCGTAAAGGCATGTGTACTCGCCAAGAGATCCATCCGGCAGAATGGGGTAGGCTCGAAGCTCGCGGGGGTGCTCGGGAGCCTTGTCGCTTTGAGCTACGTAGAGAGTGTGTTCGTCGGGGGAGATTAACAATCCGTTTGGTTTGGTCGTATCGAATGTAACGCGTGAGATGTGCCAAGTATCGTTGGGATGAGGATCCAGGCGGTAGACGGACTGGTGATCTAGTTCGAGAGAGCCGGTGTGATCGACGTATGCGGGTCCGCCGTAGTAAGGATCGCTAAACCAAATCCGCCCTTGAGAGTCGATGTCGAGGTCGTTGGGGCTATTGAGCTGTCTTCCATCGAAGGTTTCGACTAGAACAATGGACGTGCCATCCGGATTGAAGCGCCTTATGCGTCTGCCCGCGTGTTCGCATGTATAAATGCGTCCGGTGGCGTCCATGCGCAGTCCGTTTGCTCCTGCGGTCCGCGTCAGGTACGGCTCGCACGTGCCACTCTTCGGATGGTAGCGCATGATGCGGCTGGTCGGAATGTCGGTGAAAAGGACGGCCTCGCCGTCCCAGACTGGGCCCTCGGCGAACGAGAAGGGACCAGCTACGCGTTCAAACGTCCAACTCACGACTCGGGTCGACTCCTTTGTGAAGTTTCGCTCGCATGCGCTGGAGCGGGCGAAGGTCTCCATGGTGTAGAGAATTGTGGATCCAACTTTCGTGAGCAAACTCTTTCGACCTTCCGTTCCGATTCCTACATTAAATAGAGCGCCGTAAATTTCATGCTGCTTCATGCGAACAGGTTGGTCTAACCAGGATTTGGAGTTGACGCGCAATTGTATCGGTGTTATTATAACTAGGTCGCTCCGATGCGGCGGCGGGAGAGATTTCCCCCGACACGTTTGGCGGGTGAGTGAAACGCCAAAAGTTGGAGATTGACGCAGGTCACGAAAGATGTTAAAATCACAAAGTGTCGCCCCTTTGAAAAGCGTCGGCAAACGACGCTGGGTGAGACACCGTAAGTTGAAGTTGGACCTTGAAAACTAAACAGCGTGCGTGGATGATCGAAAGGGTCCTAAAGAAAGTCAAGACCTTGTCACCTTGACAAGCTCAGGGTGACATCCACA
>JAWLDA010000017.1:0-88060 GCA_041686855.1 Limnochordia bacterium | reverse complement strand
AGGTGAGCCCAGATCCCCGTCGCCACCGTCGCACGGCTCGTATTGCGCCGAAAATGAGGCCTTGCTCCTCGTTGGCGGGGAGGTACGCCTCATATACGGCGCAACAAAGCTGTTTTCTGCTCCGATCCGCTCCGTTGCGCTCCCTTTTCGGACCTTTGCCCGGGGACCTGACGACGAAAGATCACGGTGTCGCGTCGTGGAGCCAGATGGGTCCGCTGATCGGAAAGCTAAAGCCCAGCTACATGAGTTGAGCAACTCTTGAAGGTGAGCCCAGATCCCCGTCGCCAACGTCGCACGGCTCGTATTGCGACGAAAATGAGGCCTTGCTCCTCGCTGGCGGGGAGGTACGCCTCACATACGGCGCAACAAAGCTGTTTTCTGCTCCGATCCGCTCCGTTTTTGGCGCTTTGCTTGCGTCCTGGCGCGGTGCCGCGACGGAGCGTGCAAGGGCATCCACAGATCCGAACGCAAAGCCCAGCTACATGAGTTGAGCAACTTTTGGAGGTGAGCCATAGATCCCCGTCGCCAACGTCGCACGGCTCGTATTGCGACGAAAATGAGGCCTTGCTCCTCGCTGGCGGGGAGGTACGCCTCACATACGGCGCAACAACGCTGTTTTCTGCTCCGATCCGCTCCCTTTTCGGACCTTTGCCCGGGGGCCCGACGACGAAAGATCACGGTGTCGCGTCGTGGAGCCAGATGGGTCCGCTGATCCGAACGCTAAAGCCTAGCTACATGAGTTAAGCAACTTTTGGAGGCGAGCCCAGATCCCCGTCGCCACCGTCGCACGGCTCGTATTGCGACGAAAATGAGGCCTTGCTCCTCGTTGGCGGGGAGGTACGCCTCACATACGGCGCAACAACGCTATTTTCTGCCCCGATGCGCTCGGATTTCGGGCTTTGGCATGGACTCGGCGCCTAACGATGACGGTGTCGCGTCTTAGACTGCAAACAGTACCGTTGCTCGGGACGCTAAAGCCCAGCTATAAGAGTTAAGCAACTTTTGGAGGCGAGCCCAGATATCGGTCGCCACCGTCGCACGGCTCGTATTGCGCCGAAAATGAGGCCTTGCTCCTCGTTGGCGGGGAGGTACGCCTCATATACGGCGCAACAACGCTGTTTTCTGCTCCGATGCGCTCCGTTGCGCTCCCTGTTCGGACCTTTGCCCGGGGGGCCCGACGACGAAAGATCACGGTGTCGCGTCGTGGAGCCAGATGGGTCCGCTGATCCGAACGCAAGCCCTGCTACATGAGTTGAGCAACTTTTGGAGGCGAGCCCAGATCTCCGTCGCCAACGTCACACGGCTGCTATTACGCCGGAAATGAGGCCTTGCTCCTCGCGGGCGGGGAGGTAGGCCTCATTTTCGGCGCAACAACGTTGTTTTCTGCTCCGATGCGCTCCCTTTTCGGACCTTTGCCCGGGGGCCCGACGACGAAAGATCACGGTGTCGCGTCGTGGAGCCAGATGGGTCCGCTGATCCGAACGCAAAGCCCAGCTACATGAGTTAGGCAACTTTGAGAGGTGAGCCCAGATCCCCGTCGCCACCGTCGCACGGCTCGTATTGCGCCGAAAATGAGGCCTTGCTCCTCGTTGGCGGGGAGGTACGCCTCATATACGGAGCAACAACGCACCTTTCTTTTCAATTTCTCTCTGATGGGCTGCCTATGCGCTTCCTTTTCGCTCTTTCGTCCGCCACCCGGCCCTAACGATCACAGCGCCGTGTCGGGGAATATAGCGCGTGGTGGGAGAGGGTCGGTTGATGAGGTGGACCGATGCATGGAAAACGTCGGTTAATGGGGTTTGCGGGGGGCCTGCCGATGCATGGAAAGCGTCGGTTGATGGGGTTTGTCGGGGGGCTGCCGATGCATGGAAAGCGTCGGTTGATGAGGTGGGCCGATGCATGGAAAACGTCGGTGGATGGGGTCTGTGGGGGGCTGCCGGTGCATGGAGAGCGCCAGTACACCGTATGTGCGGTGAATGGAAGGCTTCGAATCATGGAGTGCGCCGGTGAATCCAAAGACTCGGAGAATTCATCCCTTGGGGATTGCAGCTGTGATCGTTGTGCTACCGAAAGAGTCATCTATAGGCGTTACATTGAAAGAACAGGCGTTACAATGAAAAGAACCGCCGACGTACGTCGGCGGTTCTCGATTGATCGTGGTGAATCCTCGGGCTTAGTCCTCGAGTGTTGACGTGTCGCCGACATCGAGGCCGAGCTCTTGAGCCTTGAGGAGGCGGCGCATGATCTTACCGCTGCGTGTCTTAGGCAGCGCGCTGACCACTTCGATCTCGTCGGGCACGGAGATCGGGCCCACGTTCTTGCGGATGAACTTCTTAAGCTCGTCGACGAGGCTATCGCTCGCCTCAACATCCTTGGCCAAGATGATGAAGGCCTTGATGCTCTCGCCGGTCACTTCGTGGGGCTTGCCGATGACGGCCGCCTCGACGACCGCGTCGTGCTCCACCAGAGAGCTTTCGATCTCCATGCTGCCCAGACGGTGGCCGGCCTTGTTGATCACGTCGTCGACTCGGCCTTGAATCCAGAAGTAGCCGTCCTCGTCCCGGAACGCTGAGTCGCCGGCGAAGTAGAGCCCATCGATGGTGTTCCAGTAGGTCTCGTAGCGCTCGGCATCTTTGTAGATCGTGCGCATCATCGATGGCCAGGGCTGGCGAATAACGAGGTAGCCACCTTTCCCGCGCGGGACGCTCTGGCCGTTTTTGTCGACGACGTCGGCTTCGATCCCAAGGAAGGGTCGAGTCGCCGAGCCGGGCTTGAGCGGAGTCGCCGGGTTGGGCGTAATGAGGTGACCGCCGGTCTCCGTCTGCCACCACGTGTCCATGATCGGGCAACGCTCTTTGCCGATCACCGTGTGGTACCACATCCAGGCCTCCGGGTTGATCGGCTCACCGACCGAGCCTAGGAGGCGCAGCTTGCTCAGGTCATACTTGTTGGGGTAATCGTCCCCAAAACGCATCAAGCCACGAATCGCGGTGGGAGCCGTGTACAGGCAGGTGACACCGTAACGTTCGGCGACGGCCCACAGGCGACCGGGGTCGGGGATGGTGGGAGCGCCGTCGTAGAAGACGCTCGTGGCGCCGACCATCATGGGCCCGTAAACGATGTAGCTGTGTCCGGTCACCCAGCCGGGGTCAGCCGTACACCAGTAGACGTCGTTGGGCTTGATATCAAAGGTGTAGTAGGTGGTCGAGTAGATCTGCACCATAAAGCCGCCGTGAACATGAACGACGCCCTTGGGCTTGCCCGTCGTCCCTGACGTGTAGAGGGTGAAGAGGGGGTCCTCTGCGTCCATCTCTTCGCAGGGGCAATAGGGATCCGCGTCCGCGATGATGTCGTGATAGTAGACGTCGCGGCCCTCTTTCATCGGAATGTCGAGACCGGCATTGCGCACGATGATGACCGTCTTGACGCCGGTGCCCTCGATTCCTTCGTCGATATCGGGCTTCTTTTCAACCAGTTTGCCCGCGTACTGATACCCGTCGGTACCAATCAATGCGGTGGCTTCGGCATCCTCGGCCCGCTGCCTCAGCGCGTTGGCGGTGAAGGCCGAGAAGACGACGGAGTGGACCGCACCGATACGGGCGACGGCCAGCATCGCAATGATTTGTTCGGCGATGCGGGGCAGGTAGATGATGACCCGGTCGCCTTTCTTGATACCCTGTTTCTTAAGAGCGCTGGCGAAGCGGTTGACGTCGGCGTAGAGTTGCCGATAGGAGATGGCCTTTTGCTCGCCGGCTTCACCTTCCCAGTAAAAGGCGACCTTGTCCTGAGTGGGGGTGCCCATATGGCGATCGAGAGCATTGTAAACAATGTTGGTTTTGCCGCCGGTGAACCATTTGACGTAAGGTTTATTCCACTCTCTAACCTTATCCCAGGGCTTGAACCAATGGAGCTTCTCGGCTTGCTCGGCCCAGAAATCCTCCGGGTTCTCAATCGTCCACTGATAAAGCTCTTCCCAGTCTTTAAAGCCTTTTTCTTTCACGTACTCTGTTACGTTTGCTTGTTCAGCCACTTCTGGGCTTGGGTGAAAGACGCGTCCTTCTTCAAGAACGCGATCGGTGTGTTCGAAATTGAGCGCCACACCAATACCTCCCTTTTGGACGATCTGGTTTACCGCCTGTTAGATAGGCCGTAAGCGCGAACCTCGCGCCTTGTATATGAACTTCCGTAAAGCGTTCGACGGTCGTGGGAGCTTTCCTCCCCTATGTCAGAATGTGGCGTCGCTTGTAGCGGCCTTGCGAGCCATCGATTAACCGGGGAATCTTTCGAACACCCCTGAACGGGTCCCGGCACAAATCGACATGCGCGGGCATAGCCGATTGATAGATTGGGGCTTACCCGCATTTTGACATGAAAGGTGTTTTAACAAATGCAACCGCGAGCCACCGCCTCCCTAGACCAAACCGTACCGATTCCGCGAAGCTCCCGACGCGCCAGGAGGGCTCAACCACTCCTTAAAATCGTACAGTCGCTGCTCCTCTCTAAAGAGTTGTGGTTTCAAAATGTACTGGCGTTCCTGGCAGCCCGTGCGGCCGTTCTCGGGGAGTTGTACCCCTTTGGAGCGGCTTTTTTTGTGGCCGTTTTGGTGAGTGGGAGTCGCAAGCGCAGCGTCGCGGCGGCGTTTAGCGTTGCTTTGGGCAGCCTCACGGTCATGACGCCTATGGATGTCGCGTTCTTTTCAGGGGCGATGCTCCTCGCCCTCGTCGCGTCAGTGGGAGCGCAGCGGAAGGCGTCTCGGCGCCGAACCGCAAAACGGGCGGTGATCAACCTCCTCTTTGTGACGGCTCTGCTCGGGGTGGGGCGGGCCGCTCCAGGGTGGCTTTATGGAGCGTCGTGGTTTGACAGCGTCTCCGTCGCGGTAGAGGGAGGGCTGATCGCCATTGTAGCCCTCATTTTGGCACCCGCGGCGGCAGCGAACTGGTTTGAGCGGCGCCGCTACGATCGCAGCAGCCTCCTGGCGCTGGGCTTGACGACTGCGGTAGCGGGTTTGGGTTTACAGGATGTCCAATGGGGGTGGGTGCTGCTCCCTGAGTTGTGGAATCGATGGGTGATCTTGTTGGCTGCCCTGATCGCGGGGGCAGCGGGCGGCGCAGCTATGGGAACGACGATCGGTGTGCTTACGTCACTCACCGGTTGGATTCCCCTAGGGGGCATGGGCTTATATGGTGTATCGGGTCTCTTTGCCGGCCTTTTCGCCCGCAGCGGCAAGTTTGGCGCCGTTGTGGGATTTGTCTTGGGTCACATGGTGGTGGCGATCCACGCTACTGGTGCCGGCGAAATTCTGTGGGGTGCGGGGCATACAGGAGTTGCCGCGGCACTCCTCTTACTCGTGCCTCGGCGCTGGGTCGAACGAATGCGCCGCGGGATTCCGGGATCGGACGCTGCAGGGGCCTTACAGCTCTTGCGTGAGCGGCGGCTGCGCGCTGCAATCTCTGATCGTCTCGGAAAGGTGAGCAGCGTCTTCGCAGAGCTCGCAGACGTCTTTAATGCCAACAAGCGCCAGGGCGTTGATCCTCAAGGCGTTGAGGAAGGTGTAAACGCCATTGTGCAGGACACCTGGACCCGACGATGCCAGTCGTGCCCCCAGTTTAAGGAGTGCTGGGAGCGGAGTTTTTATAACTCGTTTTGGGAGACGGTCGATCTCATCGCGGTAGCGGAGCGCAAGGGGCGCGCAACGGTCGACGACTTGCCGCAAGGGATGAGGGAGCGTTGCATTGCTCATGACGAGTTTGTGGCGGCCATCAACGATTCGATGGAGTCGAATGCAGGGGGCAACTGGCATCTCGAGAGAGAGCAGGCGATGGACATTGTTCCCTACCAGCTCAAAGGGGCAGCGGAGCTCGTGGAGCGCGTCGCTGATCAAATCAGCCTCGAATCGAGCCGCGCCGAGGCGCTGGAGGAACGGGTATGGGAGGAGTTCGCCCTCCGGCGCATCGACGTCCGCCACCTTACGGTCTCGGAGCACGGCGAGCATCCGGAGATCGAGGTGGAGTACGCTGGGGAGTGTGACGGTTACGGCGAGTGTGCCGTCACGTTGCTCGCCGCGATTGAGCGGGTGACTAACGAAGCGTACACCTGTGAGCTGCAGTGTCGATCCGGCCTCGAAGAGACGTGCCGGGTCCGTTTGGCGCCGGAGCACCCCTTTGAGCTCGACGTGAAGATCGCCCGATTGGCGAAAGGAGGGGGGAGTTTATCAGGAGATACGTGCTCTCACGTTCAACTGGGAGGGGGGAAGACGGCGCTAATGCTCAGCGACGGTATGGGCTCCGGCGATAGAGCATCCACCGAGAGCCGAGCGACCGTCGGCATGCTGGAGAAGATGATGCGGGCGGGATTTGATCGCAGTTTCGCTGTACGGACGATAAATTCGGTACTTCTCTTGCGCTCCACTGAAGAGATGTTTGCAACACTCGACTTGGCCGTCATCGATGAGTTCTCGGGCGAGTTGGAATTCCTCAAGGTGGGCTCGGCGCCCACTTTCATCAAACGAGAGCGAGACGTGGAAATCGTGCGATCGGATTCGCTGCCGATCGGTATACTGAGTGAGATAGATCTGCGTGCCAACACCCGCTCCCTCGCGTCCGGGGACGTTTTAGTCATGATGACCGACGGCATCCTTGACGCACTGCCGGATCGGGCAGATAAAGAGGAGTGGATTGCCAGACTGCTGCGTCGCGTGGAGAGCACGGATCCCAAGGAGTTGGTTCGCCTATTGGTCGACCGGGCCAAGCAGGTGGCTGAAGGGGAGATCGACGATGACATGACCGTTATCGTCGCCCGCCTCCAAGAGCGTCGGGCGCGCGCCGACGAGACGGACTGGTTGAGTGTTGATGAGTACGCGGATGCGACGAGTCGAACCGGGTGAGCCTTGGCATCCTCACCCCGAGCCTCCTCATGAGGGAGGAAGGTGCGTCCCGGGTTAATAAGGCGCACCCACAAGGAGTGGACGACGACGTCCCCGAACCTCTCCATCATGTCACATGGGACCGCGGAAACTGCAATGGAGACCATTCGCCGGCACAACCTTTTGGCGCCCGGAGCACGCATCGTGGTAGGCTGCTCGGGTGGAGCGGATTCGACGTGCTTGCTGCACCTGTTGGCCGGCCCATGCACAGGTCTCGATCTCAAGTGCACCGCCGTCTACGTGGATCACGGACTTCGGCGGGAGACTCAAGCCGAGCGTAAGGTGGTAGAGTCGGTGGCGCACTCGGTCGGGGCCGACTTCGACGTCGTTCGGGTCGACGTTCCCGCTCGCCTCGAGGCGAGTGGTGGCTCCGTGCAAGAAGTGGCACGAGAGCTGCGTTATGAAGCGCTACGCACTGTGGCCCGCAGGCGCGGCGCCGACCGCATCGCGGTGGGGCATACCCGTAGCGATCAGGCGGAGACCCTTATGTTACAACTTCTCAGAGGCGCGGGTACGGCGGGTCTGGCGGGGATGCCGTACCAAAATGGATTCGTCGTCCGCCCTTTACTCGATGTAACCCGGTCCGAGACGGTACGTTACTGTCAAGCGAACGAACTCCCCTGGTTTGAGGATCCGTCCAACCAATCCGACATCTACCTGCGCAATCGAGTCCGGCACACCCTCTTGCCGTTGATGGCGGAATTTAATCCGCGCATCGAGGAGGCGCTCGCGCGCACAGCAGAGATATTACGGGCCGACGAGGCGCACCTCAATGCGAGTGCGGAGTCGGAGTTGCAACGCCTGGCACGCCCGGCGCGCAGCGGAGGACGGACGGGCCTCGCATTCGATGTCGGCGAGCTGCGCGCGCTCTCCCTCGCGTTGCGACGAAGGGTTATTCGAACGGCGCTGTGTCGCGTCATCGCTTCGGACAGCGCCTACGCACCAGCGTTTGAGCATGTCGAAGCGGTGCTGCGCCTCCTCGAGTCGACACGTGGCACCGCTGAATGGCGGGGCGCTGCGATGGTTGGCGCCATTCGGGAGTACGAAAAGTTGATGGTGCTCCCCCTGGGGAATCCCCTGGAGACCTGCCCGGGGAGCGCACAGGATGCGCCTCCGCCGGAGGCGCTGACACTGTTGCCCCGAGATGCCTCGAGTGGTGAGCTGTACCTCCCTTGGGCCCAAATTTTGCTGTCAGCTGTCGTAGAGGCGCCTGACGAGGGTTCGGATATCGGTACGTCGGCCTTCGCACGCGATGAGTTCGAGGCGGTGCTCGATTTGGACGCCATTGCACCGCCGCTCACCGTACGGGCGCGCCGGCCCGGCGATGCGATGCGCCCCCTCGGGCTCGGCGGGCGCAAAAAGATAAAAGAGTTGATGATCGATGCAAAGGTGCCTCGGTGGGATCGGGGAAAGATTCCAATCGTATGCGACCGACACGGAATCGTGTGGGTCGTCGGCCACGCGTTAGACGAGCGTGCGCAGGTGACGGCCAAGAGTCGACGCCTTGTGCGTTTAAAGGCGGTGTTGAACGTTGTCTTTGAATGAACGCCTGTGGTATAATAGCACGACAACCATAGAGCCATTATCACCGTTTTTACGATGTTGTTAGTTTGCGTGTGCCGGGGGGCCGAAGACGCTTCAGCTCTATGGCCCGCTTTATTTTTGTCGGTGGCATGTCGAGATTCCCAGCGGCCGACAGCGGATACAGGTGCAATCCTTGAGAGGAGGCCGCGTTTTTTTGAATCGATTCTTACGAGGAATCAGCCTCTACCTACTCATCGCCATTTTGGCGGTGACCGTAGTGACCAACATCGCGTCGGAACCCGAGACGACCCAAGAGATTGGTTACAGCGAGTTTAACCAGTGGGTCGACCAAGGCCGCGTCGCTAAAGTGCGAATGATCGGAGATCAGGAGATCCGAGGGGAACTCGTCGATGGGACTCAGTTTCGCTCGATCATTCCCGCGGGCACGACCAACCTGGCCGACAGCCTTATCGAACGTGGCGTAGAGGTCCAGGCGGAGAAGACTCCACCGCCTCCGTGGTGGGTGGCCCTTCTGCCCAACATTATCACACTGGTCATCTTTGTTGGAATCTGGCTTTTCATTCTCAATCAGATGCAGGGCGGCAGCAACCGTGCGATGTCCTTTGGAAAGAGCCGCGCGAAGTTGCACACCGAGGAGAAGACCAAGGTGCGCTTCTCCGACGTCGCCGGGCTCGACGAGTCTAAGCAAGAGCTCGTCGAGATTGTCGAGTTTCTCAAACACCCCAAAAAGTTTGTAGAGCTCGGTGCGAAGATTCCCAAAGGCGTCCTCTTGATCGGGCCGCCGGGCACCGGTAAGACCCTCCTGGCTCGAGCAGTGGCCGGTGAGGCAGGGGTGCCGTTCTTTAGTATCTCAGGCTCGGACTTTGTCGAGATGTTTGTCGGTGTCGGCGCATCCCGAGTGCGAGACTTGTTTGACACGGCTAAAAAGAACAGCCCGTGTATCGTCTTCATCGACGAGCTCGACGCGGTTGGCCGCCAGAGAGGCGCAGGGCTGGGTGGCGGACACGACGAGCGTGAGCAGACGCTTAACCAACTGTTGGTGGAGATGGACGGGTTTGAGTCCAACAGCGGGATCATCATCGTCGCGGCCACCAACCGGGCCGACGTGTTGGATCCGGCGCTGCTTCGACCGGGCCGTTTCGACCGCAAGGTGATCGTCGATCGCGCCGATTTGGAAGGCCGCGAGGCCATCCTGCGCATTCACGCCCGCAACAAGCCGCTGCACGATTCGGTCGACCTCAAGGTGCTGGCTCGCCGGACACCTGGCTTCTCCGGGGCGGATCTTGAGAACCTTATGAACGAGGCCGCTATTCTCTCTGCCCGCCGCGGTAAGCGTGTGATCACGATGGACGAGTGCGAAGAGGCGATCGATCGGGTGCTGATGGGTCCGGAGCGCAAGCGCCGTCGCATCACCGAAAAGGACAAAGAGGTATTTGCCTACCACGAAGTGGGCCACGCCGTTGCAGCGTACTACTTGCCGCACTGCGACCCTGTTCACAAGGTGACGATCGTGGGTCGGGGCATGGCCGGCGGGTACACCATGACGCTCCCTGAAGTGGAGCGAGCAGTTCAGAGTATGGCAGAGCTCAAAGATATGATCGCATACGCTCTCGGTGGCAGAGCAGCCGAGGAGATCAAGTACAATAAAGACGAGATCACCACGGGTGCGCAGAACGACCTCGAACGCGTCACCAAGATCGCTCGAAAAATGGTGACCGAGTGGGGGATGAGTGAGCGCTTGGGTCCGATCACATTCGGGCGCCACGAGGAGGATCACGTCTTCCTCGGCCGCGACATTGGGCAAGGCCGCAACTACTCTGAGGAGGTTGCGGCCGATATCGACGAAGAGGTGCGAGCCCTTGTCGAGGACGCGTACGACCGAGTGTACGCTATTCTTAAAGAGCACTGGGATAAGGTGGATCTGGTCTCAGAGGCCCTTAAAGAGAAAGAGACACTCAATCGCGATGTGTTTGAGCGCTTGATGCAAGGGGAGGAGTTGGCCGTCATCGAGGCGGAGAAGGCCGCTCAGAAGACGGACGCCCGCGAAACCGGAACGTCCGGTGAGTCCGACGAGGCACGCAGCAGCTCGATGCCCAAGAAAGAGGGCGTCTCCAAGGGACAAACTCCTAAACCTGCAATGGAGCTAGACTGACGATGGCGGACCGCATTCTTGTTAAGGATATGGTCTTCTACGGCTACCACGGCGTCTTCGACGCCGAACGGGAGCTAGGGCAGCGTTTCGAGGTGGACGTCGAGCTCCACCTCGACCTGCACACAATTGCCCGGGCGGATGACATTGATCTCACGGTCAACTACGTCGACGTCTACACAATCGTCAAGGAGTTGGCAGAGGACCAAGAGTTCCACCTCATCGAAGGGTTGGCCGGTGCGATTGCTGATCAATTGCTCACGGCGTATGAGTTGAAGCGTGTCGTCGTGCGCGTGCGCAAGCCTCACGTTCCGATCGGTGGCATCACGGGCGGTGTGGAGGTTGAGATCGAAAGGACTCCGGAGGACCTACGGTCAGGTCACGCACTCGTCTAGTCAACACGTAACGTTAAACACCTATTGAACGCCTAAATGAAATTGAAAAACCGGGTAGGCTCGGACGCTGTACATTCCGAACCTACCCGGTTTCCTTTTGTGCTGACGTTTGTACTGTGACGTTTGTACAGACTAACGTTTGTGGAGACCGTAGAACCGATGTGGATCGACCGGTGATTAGTTTTGCGGACGTTCGCCCAGGACGATCGGGATCGGGATCTTACGACCTTGACGCCAAACGAGCACGAGGGCTTCGTCGCCCGGCTTTTTAGCGCCGATCGTTTCGATGAGCGTGTCGGGGCTATCGATTTCGACATCATCGAAACGTTGAATCACGTCGTACACCCGCAAGCCGGCCTGTTCTGCAGCGCTGCCTGGAACGACGCCCACGATCACGGCGCCACTCGCTTCGGGTACACCCAACGCCTGCGCAATACGCTCGTCAATCGGCGAGAGCTCGACACCTAGGAACGGGCCGGCTTCCCGCACGACCTTCCCTTCGGTGATTAACTGATCTTTCACCTCGAGCGCGGTGTTGATCGGGATGGCAAAACCGATACCCTGAGCCTGTGCGTTCACCGCTGTGTTGATACCAATCACTTCGCCGCGAATGTTGAGCAACGGACCTCCGGAGTTACCCGGGTTGATGGCGGCGTCGGTCTGCATCAGGTTGGTGTACTCTTTCACCTGGTTGCGTTCACGGTCGAAGATCTCAATCTTGCGCCCCGTGGCGGAGAGGACGCCGACCGTGACGGTGTGCTCAAACTGCTCGCCGTACGGATTCCCGATGGCGATCACCCATTCGCCGGGCCGACTCGCCTCGGAGTCACCTAACGGAATCGCAGGGAGAGCCTCGAGCTCTTCGGGCTTTTCGATCTTGAGGACCGCAAGGTCGAGCTGGTAATCGGCTCCGAGAAGCTCGGCCTCCACTTCGCCCTTAAAGTCGCCCGTGTCGATCTTCACCTTGATGCTCTGCCCGGCGCCGGGGTCGCCGACGACGTGCTGATTGGTGAGAATGTGACCTTCGTCATCGATGAGAAAGCCCGTGCCGCGCGAGGTCTGAGGCCGTTGCTGATCGGGCCATGGATTAAACGGCCAGAAGAAGTCGCGGAAGAACGGGTCGCTCATCGGATTGCGCCGGTTGCTCTCGCGCACGGGGTGGGTCACTTCGATGTAGACAACACCCGGCGTGACGCGCTCTGCAATCTCTGCGATCAGGTAGGGGTCACCCGTGACCGACGGGGCCGCAAAGGCGGTTGCGGAGGCGCGTTCATCTCCCGCCGAACCGGACGTGGTGTTGTTCATCGCCATCGTCCCGGCTCCGAAGGCCAACAGCGCGACGAGGAGAATGGGGATGAAGCGTTTAAGTCGTTCTCGCATGGTAGCTCAACCTCCTAACTGCAAACATTATAACGCGATTGAATTCTCCTGTAAAAAGTGTGGCGAAAGTATGACAGCAAGGGGACAAAACGATGAAGACGGCGGGAAGCTCCCATTCGAAGGAGCAGGTTTTGGCGCTGCTGTGCGCCGGTAACGGGCCCGTGTCGGGCGAAGAGATGAGTCGCTCTCTGGGCAAGAGCAGGGCAGCGGTGTGGCAGTGGATTCAAGAGCTTCGTGCTGACGGGTACGAGATCGACGCTTCCCCACGGCGGGGTTACACGCTCATCGGCACGCCGGACCGACTCTATTCGTGGGAGATCGCGAGACACCTAAAGACGGCGGCGCTGGGGCGCGCCATCGAGTACCGTCCGAGTGTTGACTCGACGAACGACTTGGCCAAGTCGCTGGCGAAAGAGGGGGCGCTGGAAGGGCTCGTCGTTGTCGCCGAAGAGCAGGTGGCGGGGAAGGGCCGGCGCGGTCGTTCGTGGAGTTCCCCCTTTGGCGAGGGCGTCTGGAGCTCCACAATCTTACGACCGGCCTTCTCGCCGTACGACGCGCCCAAAATGGCGCTAGTGGCGGCGCTTGCCACGGCACGAGCCATCGACGAGTGCACAACACTCGAGGCGAGTGTCAAATGGCCAAACGATGTCCTGGTCTCCGGCCGCAAAGTGTGCGGCATTCTTGTTGAAATGGACGCAGAGATCGATCAGGTGCGTTACCTCGTAGTGGGGGTGGGCATCAACGCAAACGTGCGAGAGACGGCCATTCCTAAGGAGGCGCGGGAGAGTGCCACGTCACTCAAGGCTGAGTTGGGTAAGCCGGTGAATCGGAGCAGGCTGCTCGCGGCGCTCCTCAATCACCTTGAGCCGCTCTACCTGCGTATGCAACGTGAGGGCTTTGGGGATATCCTCGGGGAGCTCCGTGAAAGGACCCACACCCTCGGACGGCCCGTCCGAGTGATCGAGAGTGATGGAGCCTGGGACGGTTTTGCCCGCGATATTGCTCGGGACGGCGCACTGCTCGTCGAGACCGCAGACGGCGACGTGCGGAGTGTCTACGCCGCCGAGGTCTCAGTATGCGCTACGTAGGCGGCGCCTCCTGCGAATCGCCCTCCGCCTCCTCGTCGCTGACGTCGGCGGCTAGGAGCGCCTCCGCTTCCTTCAGCATACCTTTCGGTACATAAATGCGAACACCGCCCAGTGCGCCGTTGGTGATGCCGAAGAGTTGTGAGGCGCTCTCGGCCTCAAGGTGTACCGGCATACCGTGTGCTTTGAGAAGGCCGCGCAAGACGTGGGCCTCCACCTCTGAGGCGACGGTGCCAAGCAGACTCCACTCTGGGTTGGTCTCGGTGTTCTTCTCCATACTCTCACCTCCGGCACCAAGCGTTTTAGTCGTCGGTACATATCTTTCTATAACACGTATGGTATCCGATTCTTCCGAGTGTGTCTCCTCTGACGTCGTGTCCGTGCCGAGAATTTAGGCGCGGCGTGCGCCGAATCAGCGTGGCCTCCTCATACAGCGTTCTTAGGCAATCGGCTTTCTGCGCCAAATATGTAAAGTGGTTTTGCAGGAGTGGTTGACATATGTCGTTAATCCTACGGTTAACGTTGAATTGATTAGGAGGCAGCAGTCATGAACCAGAGTCACTCATCCGGCCCCAGGAGTAGGAGGAGATTTACAACGCGGGAGATCGCCATGGCGGGACTCTTCGCTGCGTTGACGGCGGTTGGAGCATTGATCACTATTCCGATGCCCACCGGGGTTCCCTTTACGTTGCAGGTGATGGTCTCTCTATTGTCTGGAGTCGTCCTCGGCAGCCGGGCCGGAGCGCTCAGTCAGTTGATTTATCTGGTGATGGGCGGTGTCGGGCTTCCCGTTTTCGCTGGGCGGTCCGGCGGGTTGCAGGAGTTCGTCGGCCCGACCGGCGGGTACCTCATTGGTTTTGTCCTTGCAGCCTGGATCGTTGGGCGGCTAACGGAAAGGGCCCAGCGAGTGTCGCTTTGGCGAGGCGTTACCGCCATGTTGGCGGGATTGCTGGCCATCTATATCCCCGGCGCGCTCATTCTCTCCATCCATCTCAGCCCCTTGCAGCGAGCCATTTACTACGGGGTGATCGTATATTTGCCGGTCGACCTTCTCAAGGCAGTGGCCGCGTTGCTCATTGCACGGGGACTCGAGGCGCGTGGCATTGCCCGACCCGGCGCGCGGCCATCCACCGGAACGGTTCATTAAGCCCTTGATGGACTCGAGCCTCACGGCGAAGAGGCTCGCAGCCGGGGCGAGCGCCTCCCACACCTTGCCAGAATGTCGTTATAGACGGTATGCTAGTGGGAAAGCATTGCTGTTTAAGGAAGACTGGCGAATTTTAGTTTCTAGGAGGCGCTCGTCCCATTGAGTGAGCCAATTATCGTCGTCGGCGGCGGCCTCGCCGGGTCAGAAGCTGCTTGGCAGGCGGCGAACCAAGGCGTCGACGTCCTTCTCTACGAGATGCGGCCGACGCGGATGACGCCGGCGCATCACACGCAACACCTTGCGGAGCTCGTCTGCACGAACTCGTTGGGGTCAAAACTGACCGATAGCGCACCGGGGTTGCTCAAGGAGGAGATGCGGCGGCTCGGTTCGGTCATCATTCACAGCGCTGACGCGAGCAGTGTACCTGCCGGTGGCGCGCTCGCAGTTGACCGTGAGCGGTTTGCACGCGCCGTCAGTGACGCCGTGGAGGGACACCCCCGCATCCGCGTGGTGCGTGAAGAGATGACTCAGATTCCCGAGGGAGTAGGAGTGATCGCCACTGGCCCGTTGACAAGTGAAGCGCTGGCGGGACATATCACCGAGCTGACGGGCTCGGAGGACCTCTACTTTTACGATGCGGCGGCGCCGATCATGACTGCTGAGTCGCTGGACGAGAGCCTTGGCTATTGGGGAGCTCGGTACGGTAAGGGCGGTGACGATTACTTTAACTGCCCCATGAACAAGGAAGAGTACGAAGCGTTTTACGCTGCCTTGCTCACTGCCGAGACCCACGACGGACATATCGACGAGGAGCTCAAGTTTTTTGAGGGGTGTATCCCCATCGAGGAGTTGGCCCGGCGCGGCCCCGATACGATGAGATACGGTCCGTTGCGGCCTGTCGGCCTCGAAGACCCCCGGACCGGTAAACGTCCATACGCCGTCGTCCAGTTGCGTAAGGAGAACATCGGGGCGACGCTACTCAATCTCGTCGGCTTTCAAACACGCCTGAAATGGGGAGAGCAAAAGCGCGTCTTGCGCCTCATCCCGGCGTTGCACGACGCGGAGTTTGTCCGTTTCGGTGTGATCCATCGCAACACATTTCTCAACTCGCCCAAGGTGCTGCTGCCGACGTATCAAAGCCGGGCTCGAGCGGATATTCTCTTTGCCGGACAGGTGACCGGCGTCGAAGGGTACGTGGAATCAGCCGGTGCCGGCCTCATCGCCGGGCTCAATGCGGCGCGTCTCGCTCGGGGCGAACAACCGTTGACATTGCCGACCGACACGATGCTGGGGGCTCTGGCCCACTATGTGACGGCGGCCGATCCCAAACACTTTCAACCGATGAACGCCAATTACGGCTTACTTCCCCCTCTTGAGCAGCGGATTCGTGACAAGGCGGAGCGGCGGCAGGCCCAGTCCGAGCGGGCGTTGGCGTCGCTTGAATCGTGGTGCAAGGCGAGTCATCTCGAGCCGGCGTCGGCACCGGTGGGGCGGGTGGAGTCATGAGCGCGAGGTCGCTTTCGCCCGAACAGCGGAAGCTCCTGCGTTCGTTGCCCCGGATCGACGAGTTGCTGGCGCTTCCGGTGGCGAGGGAGGCGGCTGCACGCTTCTCGCCCCATGAGGTGGGGGCGGCGGCACGGAGCGTGGTCGAGTCCGCGCGGCAGCGCATCCTCGCTGGTGAAGCGTTGGAAGTTCACATCCAAGAGGGTGCAACTGCGTGGACGAGCCGCCTCGAAGAGGCCCTAGCCAAAAAGGCGCGCCGTCTCCTGCAGCCGCTGATCAACGCGACCGGGGTGGTCCTTCACACCAACTTGGGACGCGCTCCCCTTAGCGAAGCAGCCACTAAGGCGGTGGCAGCCGTCGCGCGCGGTTACAGCAACTTGGAGTACGATGTCGAGCGCGGAGTCCGGGGCTCACGCCACGACCACGGTGAGGCACTGTTAGTCGACTTGTGTGGGGCGGAAGCCGCGATGGTCGTCAACAACAACGCGGCAGCGGTGCTCCTCGTTCTGTCGGCATTGGCCGGCGGGCGAGAGGTGGTGCTCTCCCGGGGTGAGATGATCGAGATCGGAGGCGCGTTTCGCATTCCCGACGTCCTCGCCCAAAGCGGAGCACACCTCGTTGAGGTAGGCACGACGAACCGCACTCATGTGCGTGATTACGAAAGCGCTATCGGACCGGAGACGGCTGCTCTCCTTAAGGTGCACACCAGTAATTATCAAGTGACAGGATTTACGCACTCCGTCTCGGCTCGAGATTTGGCCGATCTTGCTCGTGCGCGCGGGGTGTACCTGCTCGAGGACTTGGGCAGCGGTGTCTTTGTGCGGACCGAAGCGTACGGTCTGCGCCACGAGCCCACGGTGCAGGAGGCCGTCTCCTCGGGCACGGATATCGTCACCTTTAGCGGAGATAAGCTGCTCGGCGGTCCCCAGGTGGGCATCATTGTAGGACGACGCGACCTGGTGGAGCAGTGTCGCCGACACCCCTTGGCGAGGGCAGTTCGCGTCGACAAAATGGCGCTCGCCGCGCTCCACGCGACGCTACAGGCTTACGCTCGTGGGAATCCGGAGGAGATTCCCATTTGGAGCATGATGGGGTGGGAGCTGGAAGCGCTGCGCGAGCGGGCCGAAGGAGTCGCATCGCGGATCCAAGATGCTGTCGGCGCAGAGGCGGCGGCATGGAGTGACGTGGACGTGGCGATCGAGTCCAGCCGCTCAGAAATTGGTGGGGGCTCGTTGCCGGGTGAGACCTTGCCCACCTGGGTCGTCGCTTTGAAACCGGCGCAGGGAGCGTCGTGGACGCTGGCGTCACTGGCAGAGCAACTGAGGCGCCAGGAGCCCGCAGTCGTGGGCCGCATTGAAGACGGTCGGTTGCTACTCGATCCTCGCACGGTGTTCCCTCGCGAGGACGAGGCGCTGGTGCTCAGTGTACAGGCTGCTTTAACGGCGCTGCACCAACGGGTGACGCCAGGGCCCGGCGGACGCACGTGGCCCCAAGGAGGCGATGACGCGTGTACGTGATCGGCACGGCGGGTCACATTGACCATGGGAAGTCGACGCTGATTCGGGCACTGACCGGCGCCCATCCCGATCGTCTTAAAGAGGAGCAGGAGCGGGGAATGACCATCGATTTGGGGTTCTCCTTCCTTGAGTTGTCGTCGGGGCAGGTGGTGGGGGTCGTCGACGTGCCGGGTCACCACCGATTTGTGAAAAACATGCTCGCCGGGGTCGGCGGGGTGGATTTGGCGCTCTTTGTGGTGGCGGCGACGGAGAGCTGGATGCCACAGAGTCAGGAACATTTGGAGATCGTCGATTTGCTTGGCATCGAACGGGGTATCGTCGTCTTGACCAAGGTGGATCTGGTCGAGACGGAGTGGATTGAGATGGTTGAAGAAGAGGTGCGCGAGAAGCTCGTCGGGACGGTGTTGGAGAACGCCCCGATGGTGCAGGTCTCGGGAACCGCGGGTACTGGGATCGATCGGTTGCGTAGCGCCATCGAGGAGGCGCTGAGTGACGTTCCCTCGCCGCAGGACGTGGGGCGTCCTCGACTTTGGATCGACCGCGTCTTCACCGTGAAGGGGGCCGGCACCGTTGTGACTGGGACGCTCCAGGGGGGCTCCATTCGCCTCGACGATGAACTCGAGGCACTCCCAGGGGGGTGGAGGGTGCGAGTGCGAGCTCTGCAGTCTCACAACCAGCAGCTCGAGGAGGCGCCCGCGGGTGGGCGTCTCGCCGTCAACGTGGCCGGCGCCGAGCTGGACGGGATCGTTCGGGGCAACGCCTTGGTAAAACCGGACAGCCTCGTCGTCGGGGACTGTTTGGACGCCGTTATTCGGACTGTCGCAAGTCTGCAACGACCGCTGGAGAGCGAGTCCGAGCTAAAGTTGCATGTTGGTAGCGCGGAGCGCATGGCTAAGGTGAAGCTGCTGGATAAGGAGAGAGTCGGCGCGGATGAGCAGGCGTTCGTCCAAATCGTGTTGGACCACCCGGTCGCTGCGCAGTGGCAGGATCGGTTCGTCTTGCGGGACCCCGCTCATCAGGAGACGATCGGAGGCGGCCGTATCCTCCGAGCGCCGGCGCGCCGCGTGCGGGGGCGCGACCACCGCTTCCACCGAGCGAACCAATCGGAGCGGCACCGGGTGTTGGTCGGTCAGCGGGTGCCTGAGCGGCTCGACCTCGAGCTACTGCGTCTGCGGGAGAGCCCTGAGGTTGAGGATTTCGTCCGTGCGGTGATTCGTGAAGAAGGGTGGATCGAGCGGGGCCAGCTGCTGCAGCTCCTTCCGGTGGCGCCGGAGAGCGTGGTAAAGGCGTTGGAGGCCGCCGTCGCCCGCAATGAGGTCGTTGCGCTCAAGACGTTCGTCCTTTCGCAGCCGGCGTGGGAACGACTGTGTGAACGCACGCACGGGTTTGTCCGGGAATACCATGAGAACTTCCCGCTCCGTTCCGGCACGCCGCGGGAGACGCTCCGCAGCCATCTCGGCATCGACTGGAAACTCTTTGACGAATTGCTCGAACGCCTGGTTGACGAAGAGGTGCTTGTCTCAACCGGAGCTCGAGTCCGCTTGACTGACCACGAAGTGACGTACTCTCCCGCTCAGCAGGAAGCGGTGGAGCGTATCTTGACGAGTCTTCAGGCGGCACCCTACTCGCCTCCGTCGACAGATGAGCTGATCAATGGCTTCGAGGATGGGGAAGAGATTCTGGGGACGCTGGTCGAACAGGGCAGGGTGGTGCGGGTCGCCAAGGGGCTGGTCTTCTCGGCAGACGCATGTGAGGAGATCCGGCGCCAGGTGGTCGAGCACATCGAGGCCGAGGGCCAGATCGACGTTGGCAACATGCGGGATATGCTGGGAACGACACGCAAGTACGCGGTACCTTTGTTGGAGTGGCTCGATCAAATTGAGGTGACGCGCCGAGTGGGCGATACGCGCGTGCTGGGATTAAAGGCCCGCCAGGCGTGATTTTGCCCGCATGAGGGCGGCAATGCCTCGCTCTTTTTGACGAGGCGACAGGTGGGGCTGTTGGTCGATGGCGGCGATCGCTTGGTCGAGGCGTTCGCACGTCGCCCGTGGGTCGGTGGACGACGGCGCTGAGCGGGCCTGTTGCAGACGCCGGCCGGTCGCCAGGAGAGAGCGTGCCTCTGGACTCAGTTTCACGAGAGATCACCCCTTCACTCTCATTATTGCGACGGGGCGAAGCCTTTCATTCCAAAAAGTGCATGGGGAGCGGTAAAAAGTGAAGAATGTTGCGGAGCCTGGTCACAGGGCCGGCGCGCTCAAGGTGCGTCCCCGTTACTACCGCTGGGGTGTCGACCCGGGAGTGGAGTGGACAGAAGCGAACACGCGCCATGCTCATTTAGAGTGGCGCATCCCGGTCTCACAGTGTGCCCTCGTTCTCGTAGATGTGTGGGACAATCATTACTTGGGGGAGACGAAGAGTCGCGCCGAGGTGATCATCCGGGGGAAGCTCAAACCGCTCGTCGAGGTGTGCCGGGAGCGCCGGGTCGCCGTGATTCATGCCCCCAGTCCTTTACAGGCGCAGGAATACCCCCAGTGGGTGGGCAGGAATGACGCCCAAGGGGAGACTCAATGGCAGAGCGCCCGGCGCGAGCCGGGGGCGAAGAACGAGTGGCCGCCGAGAGACTTTCGAGCCAGGCGCGGTCCGTATGCTGCCTACGCGCGATCTCAGGAGCCCCGTGACCCAGAGTTGACAGCCCTGCGCGCCAATCTAAAGGTGCACCCTGACGTAGAGCCGCACTCGGACGATGTTGTCATCGCCACCGGGGATGAGTTGCACACCGTGTGTCGAGAGCGTGAGATTCTCTTCCTCTTTTATGTCGGTTTCAACACCAACGCCTGTATCCTTGAGCGCGATTATGGACTGCGTGAAATGACCAAGCGGGGATACACCGGAATCGTCGTACGGGACTGCACGACGGCGATGGAGAGCTACCGAAGCCTCCCGACGCTGGGACAGACGCACGCGGCGATTGAGAAGATCGAGATGTTCCTCGGGTACTCCGTCACGTCGGACGAGATGATCCGGGGATTGGGCGCGGGAGCGTGAGCTCCTAAACCAGCGCTCGGATCCTTTCGAGTTCTTCGGGTGTCAGGTCCGGGGCAACAGAGGCGCCGGCGTTTTCGATCATGTGGCGCTCGTCCTTGGAGCCGGCGATCACCGTGGATACTCCTTCGAAGCTGAGGAGGTGCTTCAAGTAGCTCTGGGCCAGCGTCCGTCCGGGGATTTCCAGGAAGCGAAACTTCTCTGCTACTTGGGCGCGGGAGCGCTTCGCGTCGGCCGACTGCCAACTGCGCCGATCGTCCTCTGCGAACGAAGTCGTCTCGTCGATTGTTCCCACAAAGAAACCGGCGCCAAAGGCGCCCCTCACCACCATGCCCACTCCAGCCTCGGCGGCGGCCGGTAAGAGGCGCTCGCTCAACTTGGGTTCGGTGATGCTCATCGGAATTTGCAGTACGTCGACGGCGCCAGAGGCGATGAGGTCGAGACCCATCTTCTCGCCTCCGATAGAAGCGCCGACAAATCGGGCCTTGCCTTGCTCTTTCATTCGCTGTAAAGCATCGAGACACTCGCCCTTGCCGATGTCTTCTTGTGAGGGGCCGTGCAGCAAATAGACGTCGACGTACTCGGAGTCGAGGCGAGTCAAACTCTCGTCGATTTGGCGCATCAACGCGCCGAACGAGAAGTCCTTTACGTTGTGAAAGTCGTCCGTAAATGCTTCGCCGCCCTTTGTCTCAATCACCCACGCATCGCGCTGAGAACGGACGGCCTTGCCGACGATGCGCTCGCTGCGGCCGGCGCCGTATCCGGCGGCGGTGTCGATGAAGTTGATGCCGTGTTCACCACAAGTAGCGATGAGGCGTATCGCATCGGCCTCATCGATGTGGCCCCAGCCATGTGCGATCCATCCGAGTGAATCAAAGTGTCCGCGCAGTGCTCCGCCGATCTGCCACGCGCCCAAGCCGATCTCAGAGACGCTTAACCCTGTATTGCCAAGAGGACGATACCGCAATTCGTTTGCCTCCTCAGTGTGTAGGAACCCGTCGATCAAACCAGCGTCGGCTCTGCAAAGTCGCTCGTCATCTCCCGAGGCAGCATCTTGACGGTCCCCGCTCGGTCGCACATATAGAGGCACGATTCCGACGGCTGGCGTGCGTGGCCGTCAGCCCACAGGGCGTAGAAGTCTGGGTGGGCGTTGAGCGGTCGTCGCACATAGGTGTGGTTGCGCTCACTCCCCGATGTCATCTGCTTCTCGCGTCTCCAGCTCCGGCCCTGATCCGAGGAGCGCCACAGCGCGACCTCGCCACCAGGATTGTACGGTTGCGGCCCTTTCTCGGTTGGTCCTACAATGCGCCAGATGCCGTCGTCGATGTAGAGCGAGCCCATGTCGTAGTTGCTGTCTGAGGTCACGGCCTCGTGGAACTCCCAACGCTCACCCGTCCAGCGCGCCAACGTCCAGGTACGTGGATCGTTTTTGGGACCCGCTTCGTACCCTGTGCTGGTTACGTAAAGAATCACCGGATGGTCGTGCTCGTCGTAGGCGACATCGTTGATGTACACCTTTAGACCTTCGGCTTCGTAGTCGCGCACTAGGGCGGCGTTCTTCACTTCCGTGAGCGGGAGCTCCAACGGTGTCCCGTCGGCTGCCTGAAAGCTCTCGCCGCCATCTGTTGTCTCTAAATAGTAGAGGTTGGTCCGGTAGTTGAGCCCCAGGCCGTTGGGGTGGTAGTTAAAAGCGGTGCCTGCTCGGCGGTCGCCGAGGGCGCTGGTCTGATAGTGCCCTTGATGAATCGCCGCCAAACGCTGCCACGGGGACCAGTGGACGCCGTCGCGACTCCTCATAAAGACCGTCGTACGGTCGGCGGGGAATTTGTACTTTGTAAAAAAGCAGAGGAAGCCGTCCGTTGTGGGCCACACCTGCATGTACGAGAAGTTGTCAAGGGGGAGCTCCCGTCCTTCTGCGTCCACGTAGACGGCCTCAACAGGGTCGAAGGCGTCAATCTCGTAAGGACGCCGGCTTTTGTGCACGTAGGATGGGCGACTTAGGCCGTGCGACGTTGAGAAGATCCACACGTACCCGTCGGCGTCGACGGAGATGACGGGGTTGTCGTGCGCGTCGGACGTCTCCTTGTTGAGGAGGAGGGTCGGTCGGGGAACGACGCCGCGATCGTGGTCGTAGTAGGAGACCATGTGCACCAGCTCGGTGTTGCTGGACGCGGTCGTGCCACCGTAACAAAAGAAAGTCTTATTCACCTCAGGCCGGTAGACGGCGAACGGTTGATGGTTGGCCGGGTAGGTGCCGAGCCCCCCGCTGTACTTATAGACGTACTCGTCGTTGGAGGGTTGGTTCATATACCAAATCCCGCGATACCCAGTCTCTTTTGCGTTCAGCGTGACGGTCACGACGATCCCTCCCAGATGCTTCATGCTACCAGATGCATAAAGTTCACGGCGAAGGCAATTTTACCTCCAAATCAAGCCAGCATAGCGAAGATGAGAGGAATTCACTGTATCCGGCGGATAACTCATGTGGCATGAGAGATGTATCGTTACCGATCAATCAGGTCCTGCCAAAGTTGAGCGCCGCGTTACACACTTCGTCGAACGTCGTCCTGGTCGCGCCCCCCGGAGCCGGTAAGACCACCTGTGTCCCCTTGGCGCTTCTTCAAGAATCGTGGTTGGCAGACCAGCGGATCGTGATGCTGGAGCCCCGCCGCCTGGCTGCTCGGACCGCCGCCCGCTTTATGGCTGCCTCCCTCGGTGAGCGCGTAGGGGAGAGCGTTGGCTACCGCGTCAAGATGGAGACGCGCGTTGGGCCGCGGACGAGGGTGGAAGTAGTGACGGAAGGGGTGTTGACGCGCCTCCTCCAGGCGGATCCCGCCCTCGAGGGGGTGGGCCTTGTCATCTTTGATGAGTTCCACGAGCGCAATCTCCACTCTGACCTCGGTCTGGCCCTTACGTTACAGTCTCAATCCATCCTACGAGACGATCTCCGAGTCCTCGTCATGTCTGCGACCCTCGATGTCGAATCCGTCGTCGGCGTCCTTGGCGAAGTCCCGGTCATCAAGAGCGAGGGGCAAAGCTACCCGGTCCAGACCCACTACCTCGAGCGGCCCGCCGGTGACCGGCGCCTAGAGGGAGTCGTCGCCAGTGCTGTAGTGGACGCCCTCGAGGAGACGAGCGGCGATGTGTTGGTCTTCCTGCCGGGGATGGGGGAGATTAGGCGGGTGATGAATCGCCTCGCCGCTACCATGGGAGGCGCCCTCAAGGGTGTGCGATTGGCAGCGCTGCACGGCAGCCTCTCCCAAACCGAACAAGACGCGGCGATTGCACCCAGTTCTTCCGGCGAGCGCAAGGTTGTGCTCGCAACAAATATTGCCGAGAGCAGCCTTACCGTCGAAGGCGTCCGGGTCGTGATCGACAGTGGGTTGGCTCGGGTGCCTCGATTCTCCCCGCGGACCGGCATGACGCGGTTGGAGACGATCCCGGTGGCGGCAGACAGCGCTGACCAGCGGCGGGGGCGGGCCGGTCGCCTGGGACCTGGCGTCTGCTACCGACTCTGGACCGAAAGCGAGCACAGAGCGCGACCGGGGCACTCCATTCCAGAGATACTCCAAAGCGATTTGGCTTCGCTCGCTCTTGAACTTGCCGTGTGGGGAGTCAGAGATCCAGATGAGCTCTTGTGGATCGACACACCGCCCCGGTCGGCGTACGAACAGGCCGTAGAGCTCCTGCGCAGGCTCGACGCACTCACAAAGGACGGCGCTGTAACGGAGCACGGACGCAACATGGCGGCGATGGGGCTCCACCCCCGGTTGGCGCACATGATTCTGCGCTCAGCTCCGCTGGGACTGGGCCGGGCGGCGTGTGAGTTGGCGGCGCTCCTTTCCAATCGTGACCTCCTGCGCAGTGAGACGCGGGTCGATGACGTGGACATGCGCCTGCGCTTAGAGGCGCTTCACGCAGGTCGTCGGGGCGAGACGGTGCGGACGGCCACGGGAATGGCGTGGGTTGATCCGGCGGTGCGACAGGCGACGCTGGCAGAGGCCCAGAACCTGATGGAGAAACTGCCTCGGCAGGCCAGGGGGGCTGAACTCGATGGGGATCACGGGGACGAGCCGGCTCACTGCGGACTTTTGGTGGCCTTCGCCTATCCCGATCGTATCGCGCAGCGCCGGCCCGCAGGTGGGTTTCTCCTGAGCAACGGGCGGGGCGCCATCGTGTCTGAACAGCAGCCGCTGCAGGAGAGTGAGTACCTTGCGGTCGCCGAGTTGGACGACCGCGGAGCCAACAGTCGCATCGTGCTTGCTGCTCCGATCACCTTGACGGCGCTGGAACAGCATTTCCAAAAGCAGATCGAGGTGGAGAGCAACGTAGCGTGGGACTCAGCCGCTCAAGCAGTGCGGGCCCGCAGGCTCAAGCGCCTCGGGGCGCTCGTTTTGAATGAGAAACCGCTCACCGATCCGGAGCCTGACGCCGTCTCGAGGGCGTTGCTCGAAGGGATCGCCTCCCAAGGACTGGGGATCTTGCCATGGACCAAGGGCGCGCGTCAGCTACAACAGCGACTCATCTTTATGCACGCGCAGCAGCACGATTGGCCCGACGTACGGGATGCCGCCCTCACCAGGACGTTGACCGAGTGGCTCGGGCCCTTCCTTGTGGGAATGAGCGGTAAGGAGGATCTGCAGCACCTCAATCTGGTGGATATTCTGCAGGCCTCATTGAGTTGGGAACAAAGGCAGCGGCTTGAAGTATGGGCGCCGACCCACTTTCAAGCGCCGAGCGGATCTCGCATACCGATCGATTACAGCGACCCAGAGCGACCTGCCATCGCGGTACGGCTTCAGGAGTTGTTTGGGCTTCAGGAGACACCGGGTGTCGGTCAGGGGAGGGTCCCGCTGAGCATCCAGCTCCTCTCCCCAGCACAGCGACCGGTTCAGGTGACGCAAGACCTTGCGAGCTTTTGGCGAGAGGCGTACTTTGAGGTGCGCAAGGAGTTAAAGGGCCGGTATCCTAAGCACCCCTGGCCCGAGGACCCGTTGACGGCAGAGCCCACACGGCGCACTCGAGGGCGTAGGTAAACGAAGGATAATGGCGTCTCGTGTCCTATTATTTCCAAATAGGATGAAAGAGACGAGGTGGATCGATATGAAGGTCGGCCAAAACCTCTTCGGTGCAACGATCACGCTTTTGGTGGGAGTCTTTATCCTCGTGGGTGTAGGGAGTGTCGTTGCGGCTGAGGGATTTGCGGTTTCAGGAGCGCTCACACAATTTGGTGAGCCCGTTGAGGGCGCCAAGGTCTTGCTGGACGGGAATGGGCTGCGCCGGGAGGCGCAAAGCGCGGCTGATGGCACGTTCCGATTTGGCGGCGTTCCCGCGGGAGAGTACCGACTCGTTCCGACCAAGTCGGAGACGTCATTCTTGCCGGCGGAACGAGTTGTACGGATCGAGGACGGAGGCGTGCAGGACAGAGACGTTCAGGACAGAGACGTTCAGGACAGAGACGTTCAGGACAGAGACAGGCAGAACGGTGACGTGAGCGTTGAGGAGTTCCGCTCCGTTCCGTACCCGCTGCCCACGCCCAAGATGGATCCCCGGCTCGGCGAGGCCTTGCCTATGGGTGGAGGGGAAGGGTACACGTTGACGCCCAAACCCGCCGACGCAACGCACGTGGTCGAGCCGGGAAGTGTGGCGTCCCTCCTCGACACGTTGGAGCAGGCCGAGCCCGGCGACCTCGTCTATCTTCCTCCCGGAGAGTACTTTTTTGACGATCCTGAGATGTACGGACGATCGCGGTCGATGATTCTTGTGCCTGCAGGTGTGACGCTATTTGGTTTGAGGGACGAGACGATCCTGCGGACCTTACCGATTGACGAGGTTCCAAGTGCGCTCTCGACGTTTGGGCTAATCACCATGGGGCCAAACACGCGACTTAGCGGACTCACCATCATCGGTCCCGACACGGAGACGGGTCCCTTGACGGGGTTCATCGAGAAGGACGGCGAGACGATTGCGACGGCGTACTACAAGCCGACGGCGCGGGGCATTGAGATTCAACATAAGACCGAGATCGACAATATCTCGATTACCGGATTCCCCTACGCGGCGATCCTCGTCCACGGATCCAGCGCCGATGCGTTCGTCCATCACAGTTACATTGGGGAGAACGTCCGCACCGGCTTGGGCTACGGGGTCGTTCTGGGCCAAGGCGGGTACGCCGAGGTTGCATTCAGCAAATTTTACCGCAATCGACACTCGATGGACTCGCGGGGCGGCTCGTACTACGTCCATGATTCACACTTTGATAATGAGAATCCCATGGGGATCGGCATGATCTTTCAGCACGCTCAGGAGATGAGTGGCGCCGTCGTGATTCAGGATAATACGATCGTCAACGGAGTTCGTGGGATTCACATGTTTACGGGGCACGGGGTGATCTCGGGCAATGTCGTTGATACGTCGGCGTGGGGGATCGCCTTGCGCCGGTGGGCCGGTGGCAATGACCGGCACGGCGAGCTCTACAAAGGCTGGTTGCACGATTACGAGATCTACGACAATGATGTGCGCCGTGGTGATTACTATTTTGAGGGTATCCGACCCCAAGACAACGTGTACCTCGACGGTATTAACGTGGGGAATCTGCTTGCCGCCTTTGGCAGGCCGACCACGATCACGATCCCCTTGGAGACGTGGAATAGCCGGCTGGACGAGTGGCGGGCCAAGGTGCCGGCCGCCGCTCCGAGAGTGCATGTACACGTTCCCCAAAAGGCCGAGCGCCCTGTAACTCTGCGTGGGATGTTCACCCCTGAGTTTGACCTGGTGCTCCCTGACGGATGGCGCCTGAGTCGTCTGGAGCTCCTGATCAACGACGAGAGCATCTACCGTGGAGACGCGTTGCCGAGTCCGGAGGATGTGAGCTACGACACGCTCGCCCTTCCCAACGGGATGCATGAGTTTAAGGTCGTGGTGGACTCGGTTCACGCAAGTGGCCTCGAAAACCGCAATGAAGAGGTTGTCACGTTTCGGACAGACAACTTTTGGGACCTACTGGACGAGGTGCGTGCGCCGATTGTGTCGAGCGGTTGGTTTGGCACGGTCGACCTCTCCAAGACCAGCGAAGAGTCGGAAGGGTGGACTTATGTATCGGAGAATGCGTCTGATTTCTTTGGGGACCACCACCGGAAAGTGCGTCAAGAGAGCACGACACGAGAGTATCTCGTGTGGGAGACGCCTCGTCTCAGGGAGTACATGGTGACGCTTTACGCACGGCAGGATTCCCTCGACGATGTGGTGAGTCTGAGTGCCTCAACCGACGGTGAGGAGTGGACGACGCTCCCCTTCGTCACGGAGGTCGGCGAACGCTCGGCGGGGGGATGGTACCGCATCACGTACAGTGGAATTCTCGACTGGCCGGAGGTGACCCATTTCCGGCTCATGCTCCGGGGGACCGCGCCAGGAGTGGACGTCCAGGTTGGGAGCGTGAAGTTTGTGGGGTTGAAATAAGTAGGACCACGGGAACGGGATTCGAGCAACGGCCGGGCGTTGCATGGTTGAATTGTGTGCTATAATGAAGGTTGCGAGCCAAGAACACCGTGGGTGGCCCGTACTCCCACAGTGTTCTGGATATCCTAATGATATTCGATGCGCAGCTTGAAACCCCACACATGGGAGTAGATGAGGGCCTGGTGGCCCCCTCGGTCTTCAAAACCGCAGGGTCGGCGTTATGCGTCGACCGGTGGGTTCGATTCCCATCTACTCCCGCCACTTGCTATAGGCCTCGTCAGTGCGGGCAGGCACTCCATCCATCAAGGGTTAGCGTAAGCACACCGGTAATGCCCATCTTCCTCCTAAAAGCCCACCACAAACTTCGAACCATGAGCGATTACGGCTACGCCATCGTTTGCAGAGTCTCGTACTTGACCATGATTCAAGAGCGGGGTTCTGGATCCTAGTTTACATGGCCGTATAGCAAGACATGGCCTAGTTCAACAGCATCATCTGCGTTGGCATCGGTAGATACGCTGAACCTGATAAACCGGGCATCAATCTCCGCCGGTACAACACCTTCTAATAGAAGTTTTGACCAAGTGGCACCTGGTTGCTCCTGTGAATTGACGGCGTATGGCACGTCGGTCCAGGTGTGTCCATCGTCAGAGACTGATAGGTGAATGCCGGTCTCCGGTTTGACTGGGTGGGCGTATACGGTAAACGCAAAGTGGTGTAGATTAGTGAGCTCCCACGTGAGATACTCACTGGAGTTGGCGTGCGGTTTGATGCGGTCGACATCACCGAAAAATGCTTCGGGAGTTTGGGACGTAAACTGCCAACCTGCAGAGCGATCTACCGCCAAGAGCCGGTCGGATGGCCCAAACCAAGAGTGGGTGGCCGGAGGTTCAATCTGATCTTCTAGGATGCTCCAGTTGTTAAAGACGAAGCGCACCGTGCGGCGGTCGCTTGCTCCCAATGTAGTAGTGGTGAGGATGTCGATATCATAGGCGCCATCAGCAAATTGCAAGGTATCGAGGCTCACACTCTGGGGCAATGAGTCACTTGTGAAAATCGTGGTCGCTTGCCCACGTGTTCCGCCAATGAGGGGCACAACTTGAACCGTGACTCCTTTGTACTCTTCAGGCAAAATGAAGCTGGCGAAGTTGAGCGCAATCGCACCTTTCACCCTGGGGACCCATGTAATATCACGATAGTGATCATGTGATACACCGGTGTGGTCGGTGTGGGTAAGGCCGTAGTACTCCACAAAGAATACAGTCTCGTCTGAATGGGTGTCGCCTGCGGTGTCTGTCATGGTCACAGAGAGTCGATGAGACCCAGGGGTCAACTCAGCCGTCCGCAAGAACACGTTGGTAGGTATCTGGTCACCTTCGTACAGGGGTTGGCCGTCCAACTCTAATGCAACCTGTTGCACGGTAAAAGCCGGCGTCTTTAGTTGCACAGCGATCTCAGGTTGATCTAAGGCAGAATCTTCTCGCGGTGCTGCAAATAAGCGCTTGCTCTCAATGAACTCGTCCCAAAAAGCCAATGCTTCCTCAGTTGTCTCTGCCACCGAGGTGGTAACGACCACATCAGTGATATCAATAGGATCGACCCAGCCGCGGTCTACTGCTCCATAGGATGGGAAAGCATAGTAGGCTACGGAATTAGTGAAATGGCGACCTCGAATCTTGTTGCCGTAATAGAACACTGTGTCGGCGTCAATGCCGAGTTGCTCTTTTAAGAGTGTCTTCTTCTCTTCAGCCGTACCGCGAATCAGGGTGTGGGCATCGTCCACACTGAGTAGATACTGGCGCTGGGGAATGTCATAACCCTGATTCAGAAAGTAAAACGTCTGACGTGACCCACGTGAATCGTCGTCAGGGTAAATGAACGTATTGTTGGCTATCAGCATGTGTGTGCCAAAGGTTTCATAGCGCGCATTGGGGCCCGGGTTCTCAGGATCGTCGTTGTTAAACAGCGGCACTGTAATGAAGGTTCTGTTCGTATTCCTGTAGGTTCCCGTCGATTTGAACGTATTGCCAAAGACTACGGCATAGTCGGTTCTGTCGCGAAAGCGAACATAGTCACCGGAGCTGTCTTCGAAGTAGTTATTGACCACATACACATGTTGAGGGCCGTAGGCGTTATACATCATGTGGGCATGTGAATCAAAACCGATGCGGATGAACACGCTGTCCCGCACGGTGATATACTCGGAATCCTCATAATGCGTTCCGGTGGCGCCATAGATGACGTGAGGCATATCGATAAAGGTGGAGTCTGCTAACGTGACATGGGAGCCGTATAACTTGGTAACATAGTCTACGTACTGCTCACCCGTGAAATGGAAGTTGCGAATGAGAGCGTTGGTGCCATCAAAGATAAACATATCGAAGGCGAGTGCATCGTCAATGGGATCGTCCGGGTCCGTTCTAAAGATGGTGCCTTCCTTATTGAGTCCTTGGATAACCAATCGATGCTCGGGATGTCCGATATTTTCAAGTCTAAATGTACCTCGAAACTGGCCATCCTTCCGATTTGAGCTGAAGATATACTCCCCCGGCAAGAAGTTAACAGTGACCGGAGCAACTTCCAGGCTGCTTCGCACCTGGTCCCATAGCTTTGTATCCCGGAAAAAAGCAGCGTTCGCAGGGCTTGAGCCGTCTGAGCTACCCTGAGCCTCGTAAAACACGTAGAGATGCTGAACCGATGAAGCTTTTTCAGTGGCCGATATCGCGGTGCTCCCAAACCTACCTATACTAAGCAGGAGCAAAGACACGATGATGCAGATACTGGTACGTTTTCGCAACGGGACTTCCTCTTTTCGAAATGGTTAGCTGTAGTGTGGTCTGCAATATACCAGGAAAAGCGACTCGATTGTTCCTTTTGGCTGCCTTATCCAGGAACTCCTTGTGCGAGCGGTGAAGCTGCCGTTACACACGCTTGGAAGTGAACGGAGAAACGCATTTCTGGAGGCGTTTACTGTGGGGACGTTGCATGGAAGCTCAGTATCAGTCGACGAGGGGCTTTTTCGGTGGGCGTTTCCGCTTCCCCGGACCCACACGGGGATTCTCCAGGGAAACGGCCTGTTGGGCGCAATGATCTGGGGCGAGGGGCAGACGCTGCGGTTGACGCTCAATCGCGCCGATCTTTGGGATCATCGCGGCGGCCTGGCGTGGACGGAGAAGGTAAACTACGCTGCCTTACGCGCCAGTTTGGAAGCGAGCGACGAAGCCGATCTGCGGGAGCGGTTTGAAGGGGAGAAACCACCGCCGGGTGAGCCCCGGCGGCCAAGTCGCTTGCCCCTGGGTCGGCTTGAGTTTGACCTCGGTCCGATGACCCAGTTGACGAGCGGTACCCTCAATCCTTCGACGGGCGAGGTGGTGATCGAAATCCACCACGAGACTGCGGGGCGAGAGCACATCCAAGTTCAGATGCCGATGCAAGGGGCAGGGGTCATCATCCGGTTTCCCGATCGCAGGGTGACCGAGCCCATGGTCGTGCGCGCGGTCACCTCCTGGGACCTCATCGGAGAGCAATTTGGAGAAATCGGATTTGAACCCCCGGTCCATTTTGAGACTGGGCGTATGACAGGCTGGGTGCAGCCTATGCCCGCGGACCCACCGGTCGCAGTTGGTTGGGCTCGCCAAGGACAGGAGTTCGCTGTGGTCGTCGCAAAAGGCGGAACAGTCGAGGATGCCAAAGAAAGCGCCGGTCGGGACGTGGCGGACCTGCTCGACAACGGATACGAGAGGATTCGGGCATCGGCCTCGGCTTGGTGGGACGCGTATTGGGCGGATGTGCCCACGATCAACATTCCTAACCCAACCCTCATGTTTTTGTACCGGTATGGAATGTACAAGTTCGCCGGTTTGACGCATCCGGAAGGCGTGCCCGGCACACTGCAGGGTCCCTGGGTCGAGGAGCATCGGTTTCCCCCGTGGTCGAGCGACTACCATTTCAACATCAACGTACAAGAGTGTTACTGGCCGGCTTACCGAGGGAATAGACTTCGCCACTTACTCCCCCTCTTTGATATGATCCACTCCTGGACGGAGAGCTTGCAGGAGAACGCCCGGCTCTTCTTAGGAATCGAAGACGGTCTGATGCTGCCCCACTCTGTGGACGATCGCTGCACCTGTATGGGCGGCTTTTGGTCAGGAGCGGTAGACCACGGGTGTACTGCATGGGTCGCTCACATGATGTATCAATATTACACGTACTCAGGGAACCTCGAGTTTTTGCGAGAGAAGGCGTACCCGTTTATGGTCGGCGCCATGCGGGTGCACGAGGAGATGCTCGAACGCGAAAGTGCCGACGGTGAGGGCCAATTGGGCCTGCCAGTCAGCGTTTCACCGGAGTATCGCGGGAGCCGACTCGACGCCTGGGGGAAGAACGCAAGCTTTCAATTGGCCTGCATTCACGCCCTAGCCGAGAGTCTACTCGAGGCATCCGTCGCCTTAAACGAAGTTCCCCGACCGATTTGGCGAGAGATCCTCCGTGACTTGCCCAAAGCATGCGTCGTAGGGGATCCCGGGGAGATCTACCTTTGGGAGGGAACCCCGCTCGAAGAGAGTCACCGACACCACAGTCACTTGGCCGGGATTTACCCCTTTGACGTCATTGATATTGACGATCCCGAGTGGGAGCCGGTCGTGCGCCGTTCCATCGACCGTTGGATCAAGCAGGGGATGGGAATGTGGAGCGGGTGGTGCATGCCGTGGGCCTCAATTCTACATACCATGGTCGGGCACGCCGAGACGGCCGAGCTACTACTTGAACTGTGGCAGCGGGTCTTTACCAACGAGGGGCAGGGCACTTTGCACGACGCCAACTTTCCCGGAATCACCTTGATTGGAAGCCGACCCATGACCCATCCCGATCGGGCCGACGAAAAGATGCAGATGGATGCGGGGATGGGAGCGGTCGGTGCAATCTTGGAGATGCTCCTCCACAGTCGTCGAGGTGTACACTACGTGTTCGCGGGAGCTCCGGCCCACTGGCGCGACGTCTCCTTTGAGGGAATTCGTGCGGCAGGAGCCTTCCTTGTTGACGCGGCGCGTTCGGCTGGTGAAGTGGCGTTTGTCCGAGTGTACAGCGAGGTAGGCGGTCTCTTCCGCTTAGCGGATCCGTGGGCCGACGGAGTAATAGAGATCCGCCTATCGCCCGGCGGAACGCGGACGCTTGCACGATCGTGACTAGTTGGCTCCTGCGAATTGCTGGACTCCATAAAGTCTGCCTTGTACGGTGTCCTCGACGACCGCCACGCCCGAATGCTCCCATCGGTCCAGCAAGATATTCTCTCGATGATTCGGGCTGGCCAAGAGTGCATCAATCATAGCCTGGGCAGCATCATCATCCAAACGACTTACCCACACAATGTTTTCGCCGATTCCGCCCGCGGGAACGAATCCCCATCTGTCTCGAAACTGCTGCGTCGGGTCGCCTAGGCGGGGACTGACATGGCCGAAATAATGAAATTCGGCCATGTCGATCGCCTTGGCTTCCGCGGTCTCCATAAGCCTCGGTTCCCTCAAGAGAGGAGGACGGTTGTTTGCGATCCGGGCCTCATTGGTGAGATCGAAAAACGCTTGGGTAAGCGCCGGTCTGGGTAACGTCGTCTCCGATTGCTCAACGCGTAGTCGAGACTCTTGGTTCATTACAAGCACCAGCGAAGGGCCGCACTGTTTATCGTTGACAATCATCCACGAGCCTCTGTCGCCTGACTCCATGCGCATCTGAGGCAGTGGTCCGTGAGTCGCTGACGGTCGCTCTTGCCGGCATCCTTCGAGAGACACGGGCGCGAGCGGTAAAGCCACGGAGTGACGACTCTCGGTGACCGGTCCGACATTCCATCTTCCCTGCAATGTAGTTCCAACCTCGATTCTATAGATCCTGAAAGATGTGGTTTATCATATTGGCCACGGGGCAATTGGTTCCGGGTCGATGAGGCACCTCTGCGCGCATAACCGACGCCACTTTTTTGAGATGAGCCAGGATCAAAGGTCCCCGGGGAAAAAGAGATAGTAATACTTGCCTCCTCACAGACGAGGACCGAAGGTGAATTTTTTACGTGCAAAAGATCCGCTCTTCTGTAGCAACGCCCTTGGTGGTCTTTTGGCTCTTCGTTGTGGCCATCGTATTTGTCACAGGATGCATGGGACGCGGTCCACTTGAAACGCCTCCTTCCACTTTTACCGCATATGGGCGAATTGTAAACGAAGACGGAGACGGAATCGCTCAGGTTACGTTGACCTTCAGCGGTGAAAATGGGGTTGCGGTCACCGACGAAAACGGGAATTGGGTTAAACAGGGCCTGAAGGGCATGGTGAGCGTCATCCCGGTGAGTGATACATTGAACTTTTCACCAGTTAGCCTTGATGTATCAAAGGACGCTCCCGAAGCAAATTTCTCGGGTGTGGTGCCCGCCGCTACAAGCTACGAAGCTTCAGGAGTTGTGGTTGATGCCCTCGGAAATGGTATCGAGGGCGTCACGATACGGTTTAGCGGGATAGCCGACACCGTCACGACAGCGAGCGATGGCGGTTGGCAGAAGGCAGGGCTCCAAGGGCGTGTTGAGATAACGCCGGAGCTTGATGGTTGGGCATTCTCGCCGGTCTCACAGGTCGTGGATATCACGATGGCCCCAATTGCGTTCACCGCCGAACAACTCTTTTCTATTCAATTGGCAATCGACCAAGCGGACGACGGTGACGTGATCGTCGTTCCAGCAGGAACTTATTACGAACGGATTGACTTTAAGGGCAAGAACATCGTCGTGCAGAGCACCGCCCCGGAGGACGAAAAGGTAGTCGCTTCCACCATCATTGACGGCCGTTCTGAGGGTCCTGCCGTATCATTTGTGAACCAGGAACCCTCTACGGCCAGCCTCATGGGGTTCACGATCCGAAATGGATCCTCGAGTGGGGCGCTCTGGGACGGTAGTGGAATCCAGGTCGCGCAAGGTGCCTCGCCGACCATCTCTCACAATGTCATCACAGGAAACGGAAGCTTGTGCGCGCTTTGGGTCGGCGGGACCTTCTCCTCGACCAACCCTGAAATCACGTCGAACTATATTGCGTCTAATTCGGGTGCGGGTATCTGCATCGACGGGAAAGCAGTGTTGATTCGGGACAATGTGATTGCTAACAACCGGGCTGGAATTGTGACGTACAATAATGTGGACGTTGCAATTGAAGGTAATATCATTGAAGGAAATAATGAGTTTGGTCTGGTTCTTAACGGTTACGCCAAAGCAACAATTCGTGACAATACGATCAAGGACCAGTCAATTCCAGGGAACGGTGGGGGGATTCACATAAGCATGTTCTCCGACGTGATTCTCCAAGACAACGAGATCATTGGCAATACTGCTCAAATCGGCGGTGGAGTGTGGATGAGTCGACACTCGACGCTCCGCATGGAAGGTAATAAATTTCGATCCAACACTTCGTTACAGTCGAATGGCGGGGCGGTTTGGGTCAGCAGTACTTCCCAGGTACTCGACTTGGACGGTAACCCCCTCGACAAACCCGACACCCACAACACCTATGACGGAAATTGGCCCGACAACATTTACTATGAATAAGCTCCTCTCCGGAGGTGGTTGGCGCACAAATGTGCTGGCTGCCCTAGACGATCGGATTAGGGCTTCTGTGAGTGTCGGCTGGATGACGACTGGCGACTATCAGCGGGTGTACTACTTCGACGGGGCCATTGGTACGTCTTGTCTCCTCCCAGGCGTAACCGGTTGGACGTCTGTGACCTCCGTGGTGCTCCCTTTGTTCAGGTGATGAATGGATAAGAAAGGGTGTCAACCGATGACGGTGCCGGTTCGCCGACCCCTGGACCAACTTCGGGACGATATTCCCGCGGTGCAAGAGTGTATCTATTTAAACCCCGGTACCATCGGGCCCACCCCTGCGCCGGTACTAAGTGATGTCGAATGCCTACGTACAAAGTTTGGCATGTCGGGGTACCTCGATCCCGTCGAGAATGCGACCCGTTTAGATCAGGTAGCGCACGCCCGCGCTGAAGTGGCCGGCTTTTTGGGCGTCGACGCAAGTGAGATCGGCTTCCCTGCCAATGCATCGGAAGGGATGCACCTTATCGCTGCGGGCGTGGGGCTTCAAAATGGAGACGAGGTGATTACGACAGACCAGGAGCACGGTGGCGGCATATGGCCTTGGCAATCCGTAGCGCGGCTCACGGGGGCTCAGGTGCGTCAAATCCCCATCGATGAGGGGGGTGGCGTTCTTGAAAACCTAAAGAGAGCGATAACGCCGAGGACTCGGATCATCATGATCAGCCACGTTAGCCACACCACAGGTTCGCGTCTTCCCGTCGCGGAGGTGGCAAGGCTTGCCCGTAAAATCGGCGCCTGGTCGGTGTTGGACTGCGCCCAATCCTTGACCCAAGTACCCGTTGACCCTAAGCGTTGGGGATGCGACGCGCTGGTCTCTTCGTGTCACAAGTGGACGCTTGCCCCGCGCGGCACGGGTCTGGCCTACGTGCGCCGTGAGCGGTTGGCTGATCTTGAGGCCGTCTACGTCCAGCCTAAACAGCGAAAAATGGGCCTCGTGCGAGCTGAGCAAGTCTTTGAATACGGGACCCGTGATCTCCTCGGACCCATCGCTGCGGCCAGCTCGCTTCACTTCCTCCAAGCGTTTGGCATCGACACCTTGCGCAACCGTATCAAGTTTCTCAGCGATCGACTCAAAGAGAGGTTGCGATCCCTTGATGGGTTGCGTCTACTGACGCCGGACGCGTGGGAGGATTCCTCGGGGTTGGTCAGTTTTAGGCTGGACCGGCAAGATCACAGCGAGGTGGTCCGGGCGCTGTGGAACGAGTATCGCATCGCCGTGTGCCACCTTTTTGGTGAACCCCAAGGCATTCGCGTCTCTACAGCGCCGTTCAATACGGAAGCGGAGATCGACCAATTGGTGTTAGCGCTCGAGGCCCTCATGCAACGTTGCTGACGGGATCGGTTGGGCCTCGTGTGCTGCCGCTGCAGTGTTCATCGCAACGACAAGTATCTCGGTATCGACTGAGTGTCTAGCGAACTGCTTCTTACGGTAGACACAAATTAAGAGCGCTTCGACCACGAATGATCGGGGCATTCATCCGAATCGCCCATCCGTGGGATGCACCGAACGAGATACCTAAGAAGGTATGACTATTTGACTATCTGGTCGCGTAAATGTATAATGCGTCTTGTCATCCATTTGTTGGTATTTAAATCGTATAGGTTGCCTGGGGAGAATGGCGAAGAGGGATGGGTTATGCAGGGGCGTCACCGGACACCTGGAGTAGAGTACATTGCCATCATGAATGCGACCGAACGCCATCCTCGGCACGATTCCGCTACGGTCATCGAGCTTCCCGATGCGTCGCTCTTGATGATTTGGATAGAGATGCACAAGAACGACCTCGAGGGGAACGATGAAGCGCCGTCAAGTCTTGCATCGATGCGTTCGTACGACGGTGGGAGAACCTGGTGTGACCGGCGCATCGAAGTTGCGCCCGAAGACGGTGACCAAAGCGTGTTCAATCCCAGTCTACTGCGTCTCAACAACGGCGAAGTGTTACTGTCGTACGTTAAGTACCACGTGTTAATCTCGAACGAACCCCTCTCGGCATCCGGATACGTTGTACGATCGACTGATGGGGGACACATCTGGGGTGAGCCAACACGCATCTGGGATCACGCTCCGTATTCGCCCGCAAACCATACGTTTACGCTTCTCTCCACGGGGCGTATTCTCAAGTCCGTTGAGGAGATGGTAGGACCGAGAGGAAATTACCCTCAGTGTTATCTCCGATCAGGCTGTTTCGTGAGCGATGACGACGGTCACACTTGGACCCCACCTCAATCGTGGGTCGAGCTTCCCCTAAGAGGTGCCATGGAGAATCACATCGCTGAGTGTGCTGACGGGTCTTTGCTGATGGCGGTCCGGACACAACTTGGCTCACCGTTCCTTGCTCGTTCCTATGATGGCGGGATGACGTGGTCGAAACCCCAAACATCAGGGCTCACCTCGGGAGAGTCGATGCCGAGTCTCACCCGAATCCCAAACAGTGACGATCTGCTCCTCGTGTGGAACAATGCTGAGTTCGACTTTCGACATACGCACTCAGGGAAGCGCTCTCCTCTCGCATGCGCTGTCTCCAATGACAACGGCACAACGTGGGGGTCAGTGAAGTTGTTGGAAGACGACCCGACGTGCGAGTTCAGCAACCCCGCCTGTTCGTATACGAGTGAAGGCAAGGCTTTGATAACGTATTTCACGTCAAAGATGGAACGCTCCACTCCACCGACGAGGTGGGGAAGGGATCGCATGTCTCTTAAAGGGGCGCTGGTTGATATCGATTGGTTCTACCGTTCGATTTGACAGCCCGATCAAGGCTACCATAGGCTATGATCGTCAGTTCACTGGATTAAAGAGGAGTAGAAGTGGATGCTATTACCAAGCGCGAAGGTGACCAAGGAGAGTCTGGCAGATCAAACTGCTCATTATATTAGGGAGTACATCATCGAGAACGGGCTTAAACCCGGTGATCGACTTCCGAGTATGGCCAAACTCACCGAGGCCGTGGGTGTGAGTCGGCCGGTGGTGCGCGAGGCGCTCCAGATACTTTCAACGCTGGGTATTGTCGATGTACGCGTTGGTGAAGGCACCTTTGTCTGTCCGTTCAACTTGAAATACCTTCAGGAGTACATGAGTTATTATCAAGCCATCCAGCCAGAGTCGCTCGAACACATACTCGAAGTGCGCCTTTACACTGAGCTTGCGGTTGTCGAGTTGGCGATGGAGCGCGGGAAGGAGGAGGACTTTCAACGTTTAGACCGGATCGTCCTCGAGATGGAATCAGCCCTGCGTTCAGGGAATGTAGATGAGATGATTCGCCTTGATTTTCGATTCCATGAAGCGTTGGTCCAAATGACCGGAAATATGTTTTGGGGCCACTACCTCAAGAGCATGATCCATCTCTTCTTGCGACAAGCCCCCCATCCTGAGAGGATGAGAGGGCCGGTCGAAGAACATCGTCGCCTTGTCGAGTGTATGCGCAGGGGTGATGTCGCGAAGGCCAAGCAGATCATACGGGAGCACGTTGAGGCATGGAAAAACCGTCGACCGTAAGCGTCGTTCGTAAATGGAAGTATCGTCTGATCCATCGCATCCACGTGTACCTACGCTCACTTCGACATCGTTCTTGTCGACTCGCCTTTCGTTCAAGGTTTCTCCATCCTTCTCCCAACTCCAGAGCGGTTCGGCAGAACCTCACATAGTGGAAATGGCATATATTTTACACTTAGAAAATACAACATTTTCACCCTTGATGGGTTAATGCTGTTTGACATAGAAGTCATACCTGTCATACAATCTAATCATTAAACAGGTTTGGCTGGAAGGAGATATCACTAAAGGTGAATATGAGAATACTGACAGGAGTCCTTGTGTTGCTTCTTGTCGTGTGTGGTTCGGTATTTGCAGAGACTGTGCAACTGGACATTATGGCGATTATGCCGGACGGTCCTAGAGAGGCGATCACCGAAGCATACAAGAAAGTGCGCCCGGACGTAGAGTTGATTTGGTCACCAACTGGGGGTTATTGGAACACGCTTACCACTCGGATTGCCGGGGGTGTAGCTCCCGATGTGATGTATTGGGGTACCTACGGCAGGCCTCTGATGGAGGGCGGCAACCTCCTGCCACTCGATGAATTCATCGAGCGGGATGGATTTGAAATCGCGCCATGGGCAAACCAACCGGACCTCGTCACTTCAAACGGTCATACATATACCTTACCTTGGTGGGGGAGCAACGCCGTATTTGCCTACAATAAGCAGTTGTTCCTAGAGGGCGGCGTAGCGGAACCAGACGAAACCTGGACCTGGGAGACGTTGAGACAAGCTGCCCGAACTCTCACCCGTAGGAACGCTGACGGGGGATTTGATCGACGTGGCGTCCACTTCAGCCCTTCACATATTGCTGGAGGCTGGGGTGATCTAGTGGTGCAGAGCGGTGCCCGCCACTATACCGATGGATACACCGAGATCTTCCCCGACCGCGGAGAGACACTTGAAGCGCTTGAATTCATGCGGGCGCTGACGCAGGAAGATCGAAGCATGGACGCGTCCCTCTACTCCGGTGGAGACTACACGCAGGCCTTTTACGACGGCAATCTCGGAATGATGTACAACGTCAACTCGGGCCTCTTGGGTATGCGCTCACAAGACCTCCCGTTCGACTGGGATGTCGCCCCCTTGCCCAAAGGTAAAGAGCGTACAACTAATCTGGCTTTAATCACAGCAGCGATCTCTGCGCAAACCAAACATCCCGAAGAAGCCTGGAATTTCGTCAAGTGGGTGACTGCCGGTGAGGGGGCATGGATCATTGCACGTGCTCTGCGTGGAGCTCCCCTGGCTCGTGAGATTCTTACTTCCGCAGAGTACTACGAAGCTCTGCCGGGCTTAAACCTGAAGGTAATGGCCGAACACGTGATGAGTCATACGACGTTCGCTCCGGCTCCACCCCGCGCGAGTGAGATTGGAGCAATTATGAATGGCGTGGCGCGCGACGTAATATGGAACGGCACGCTTGATCCGGCCACGGGATATGAGATGATCACATCTCAAGTAAACGCGATTCTCAAGGAAGAAGCGACCCGTTAAGGTATTGGTCAACGACTCGGGAAGACGGCCGGCGCGCCCTCCGACGACGGGGCTGGCGTCGGCCGTTTTTTTGTCGGATGCGACGCGGAACGTCTTTTCTCGATGAGGTGATTTAGGAGTCGTGGCATTTCAAAAGCAGATTCAAGGCGAACAAGGATATGCAGGTTTTGGATACAGAGACGTTCGTTGGACGAAGGAGAAAGTAAACTGGCGGAAAGGCACCGTCGATATCGGCTCCCGCACAGAGATGTTTGTCGACGATTGGCTGCTCGCCGAGGTGGATGGTGTCTCGCTCACGCTGACGCACCCTGAGCGACGTGAGGTGGCCATCGTATTTGATCAACCCTGGGAGCACGCTGAGGGATTGCGGGAGCCCGGTGTATATTCGACCGTAATCCACGACAGGGGACGAATTCGCCTTTACTATCGTGGACCGTACGTCACGCCCGAACATCATCGAACGACTCTCTATGCCGAGAGTACCGATGGCGTTCATTTCGAGCGGCCTGTAATTGGTCGATTTGAGATCGACGGATCGAAGCGTAACAACGCCGTCTTTCAAGGGCCGGAGGCCTCCACGTTCACTCCGTTTCTCGACGCGAATCCTAAAGCTGATCCTGACACTCGGTACAAAGCGTGGGGAGGTATGCACGGCGTCGAAGGAGGCCCATTCTCCGGTCTCATCGCGTTTGAATCACCGGATGGGATGACGTGGCGACGCTGTGCCGATCGTCCCGATCTTGTGAAGGGATACTTTGACGCGCTCAATCCTGTCTTTTGGGATGGCGTCAGCGGCCTGTACCGTAGTTATACCCGATACTACGAACCGTACGCAAATGGACACCCTTTCCCCTTTGTTACACGACCCAATTTGCGCAACCCGTCGTTTCCCGAACGGAGTCCGAATGCCGGCGGATACCGGACTGTACGAGCGTTTCAAAATGCGATATCTACAGACTTTCTTCACTGGAGCGAGCCACGTCCAAACCGTTACACGAACGATGTCCCCATGGAACACTTCTACACTGACACGACGCAGCCGTGTCCCGGTGCGGAACACATTTTCATCTCCTGTCCGGGCAGGTTCTTTCCACCCGCTGGCGCCGGGAATCTCTCGGCGCCAGGGACTCTCAATCCGTTCAACCGGGAGCATAGCGGATTCTCGGACATCTGTTTTATGACAAGTCGTAATGGTGTTGATTGGAATCGGAGCTTTATGCAGGCGTGGATGCGCCCCGGCGAACCTCGAAACTGGGGGGACCACATCATCAACAGCCCGGCATGGGGGATCGTCGAAACATCCCCTAGAGAGTTTTCCCTGTACGTCCTTGAGCACAGTCGCACTCATTCTCGAGGCGAGAGGAAACCGTCGATTACACACCAGTTCGACTATCCGCTGATGCGCCGAGTAGTCGTGCGTAAACACGGCTTCGCGTCGATGCGCGCTGGTTACCGAATGGGCGAGTTCACCACGCGCCCATTCACCTTTCACGGTCAGCTCCTTAGTCTCAATTACTCCACCTCAGCGGGCGGCTTCATTCGAGTTGAAGTTCAGGATGAGCTGGGTCGACCCCAGTCAGGGTACGAGCTCGATGCATCCGCGCCCTTAGTGGGAGACGAGATCAATGGTTGCGTGCGGTGGAAAGAGCGAGCAGACCTCCTGCCCCTTGGGGATGACCCGATTCGATTGCGTTTTGTAATGCGGGACGCTGATATATACGCTCTTAGGGTTGTTGAGTCTGCTGAGCGTGGGATTGAGGAGAGCTCGAAGTGAGCGGTCACCTAAACAGAGAAATATCATCAACGATTCGCTTCCCCCGGTGCATTCTAGGGGCGTGTTGTATCCCTTGGGATCACGATGAGCATTTCAACGAGAGCATTTTTCGGAGACACGTTCGCATCTTGTTACGACAGGGTACCCGCCATCTGTACATCTTTGGGACTGCCGGCGAAGGGTACGCGGTCGGCGCAGGGGAGTTTGACGAAATTGTTAATTGCTTTGTAGAGGAGATGCGTGCGCACGGAGCCGAACCCATGGTTGGAATTGTAGATCTCAGTCTATCTACAATGCTCGAACGAATCGAGCGTTCCGCGGTGAAAGGGGTAAACCAGTTTCAAATCTCCTTTCCATCATGGGGGACCTTGTCAGATCCAGAGGTCGATCGGTTCTTTGCGGAAATATGCAATTCCTTCCCCGAGTGCCAGTTTCTCCATTACAACACCGCGCGCGCCAAACGTCAGCTCACCCATGTGGAATACAGTCGACTGGCCGAACGACATCCCAACTTGGTTGCGACGAAGATCACGACGAGCTCAACGCTTGAGCTATCAGCCCTGGCGCGGCACGCTCCAACGTTGCGGCACTTTGTGACGGAGCCCGGTTTTGCATACGTAAGTCTGTTTGCCGAAGTCGGCCTGTTGGTCTCGTATGCCTCGACCAACTGGAACGCGGCGCGCTCCTACTTCGAGGCGGCGTGTGCGGGTCGGGTAAAAGAACTTCTCTACTATCAATCCCAACTTGACGCTGTTCTCGCGTCCCTGCAAGAGTTGGCGGTTACCGAGGGCTTCCACATGGATGGGGCCTTCGACAAACTCTTTGCAAAGCTCCATCAACCCGAGTTTCCCTTGAAGTTACGGTCGCCGTATGTCGGTGCATCTGATAATACGTTTGATCGTTTCCGGAGTTATCTTCGAGAGCGTCATTCTGCTTGGTATGAGTGCGAGTGAGGAGGCGTTCGCCGTGATTCCGGTTTTCCAGTCCTCACACTGACCAACTATGCCTCAACCGTTCGTCTCATTTCCACAGAGGCGCTCAAGCAAACCTCCTGGACGTCAAATCCCTCTTCGAGCAGCGGGTCCAAGAGGGGAAAGATGGACGAAGCCGCTACATCCGCGATATTGATGAGATCGAACGCGCGGGCCTCCTGCACAATGGGCTCCTCCTGGTGTGCCACGGAGATGCTCCATTTCCACGTAGCCGTTCCCTGGCCCAAGCGATCCATCGCCCGGGTAAAGGCCTCTACGGTGGTAGCGTACATGAGAAATGAGAGTTCGCTTGGGAGTGGCGCAGCGTGAACCGACAGCTTTTCGGTGACGGATCTGTCTTTATCTGTGACGCTCAGTTTGAACGGTATCAATCTGGGACGCGTCCCGATCCGTGCCAAGATACCTGCAGAGCGGTCCTGTACAACCGTACCGATCGTGTCGCCGAAGTCCCCGAGTTTCTCAGATGGGCTGCGCGAGGACTCGCGCCCGGTAACGAAGATGAACGCTCGGGTTAACGCAAGTTGGGTAGGACCTGTAAAGAGCAGGGGATGGCCAAAGGCGAGGAGTCGATCCCCTTGGATCTCGGTAGCGGTTCCGATGAAACCAAGACGGAGATCCCCCGTGATGAGAGCGGCACCGACAGCGCTGCCGGGCTCCAGCGCAGCTGCGGTGTGTGCGGACTCGGTACGGTGGGTGGGGGCGGGACTAGCGACAAGTCGCGACCGAAAGTGTTCCTCGAGACGGTGGAGTGACGCGGAAGCGCGGAAACCAACAGCTGCAAGGAGGCTACACGAGTTGGTCGCGGAGGGAGTCTTAGAGACCCCAGGCTCCTTGTTCAACGGACTGATCGATTCCCTCGCAAGACTTCGCATTTCAGCGATGGGCGTGATGCCCACGAGTGTAGGATCCCCGAAGGTAAGTGCAATCGCCCCGATCAATCTACCGTCCAGGAATACGGGGCTCCCGCTCGCCCCAGAAGGGACGCCGCCGAGCTCATCAATGATTGGACCGGATGCTCGACCTAAAATGCCCCCTTCGGCAGACGTCCCAAGGATCTCAACATCAAACTCAGTTATGGACGGACCTTGGAAAACTGAGAGTGCTCGCGCTTTGGTCGTGGGTTGTAGCGGTCGAGGAATTTCCGCCCTGTGCTCTGAATCAACGTTTGTCGCATCACGTTTGGTTCGTCCTGGCGTCGAGGTCGCCGCGGACCATGGTATGGGTCGGCTCCAGGCGTTGACCGTGTGTATCTGAGCTGACGTGTCTGCAAAAGTGGGGGGCATCCGTTCGCACCTGCCTCATCCAGTTTCATCGATAGGGAAGGCATTCCCCCCATCTTATGAAAGCGGTTCTCAGGGCGTTCTTAAGTCACACAAGGGCGTCCCTTCGTGAGATTCTCACACAACCCTCCGTAAGCCAGTCTGCGTCCCTCATCGCCGTCATACCCTTTAGGCGTGAGAGAGGAGAGAATGTCGGTGGCTCAAAGAGCGCAATGTAAGGTCGTTAAGGCCGACGACTCGTACCGCGGGAAACAGGGTTTTGATTACGTCGCTGCCATCTCCCGAGAGAGCGTAGGAGCAAAAGGTTTGTGCATGCACCTGCTGACAATTCCCCCCAGAGGACGGGCCAAAGCGCATTTGCACGAGGGTCACGAAACTGCGATATACGTACTGCAAGGTACCGGGGCGATGTGGTACGGTGAGCGCCTCGAAGATCACATGGAAGTGAGTGCCGGGGAGTTTCTCTACATTCCGGCGGGCGTGCCCCATCTCCCCTACAATCCAAGCGAGACTGAGTCTGTCGTCGCCGTTTTGGCCAGGACTGATCCGAATGAACAGGAGAGTGTCGTCCTCCGCCCCGACTTGGATAATCTGCATTGAGGCTGGCGCCTTCGAGCCCTTTCGTTCACGAGCGTTGCGCCGAAGACGTTTGACACCCCATGATCGGCGTGGTACGGTTTATCCTGATTTAATGAATCGTCCGACTAGGAGGCACCGACCTACCATGTCACGTTTCCTCGCAAATCGCCCCTGTGGAGAGTCTCAACGTTGCTCGCTCGTCTCTCAAATGAATCACGAGGACTTGATCGGCACGGCGACCGGCCGCTGGGACCGGTACGTCATCGTGGAGACACCCTTGCCATGGAAACGAAATGTCGTGGAGAGTGCCTCCTTTCCACCGGAACTGGCTCAGATGGTGAAAGCGGCCGAGTCGCCCACCCACGGTGTGCGCGTGCAAGGTGTTGTACCAGATCCCGAGTACTCGCCCTCAGGCTACCGACGCATCATCCATTTGACGAGGCCTTCCGGCCCCTTTGTCCGCTTCATCCGTGAGGAGTATGTGGTACCTCACGATGAGGCGGTATCGTTGCTCCAAGCGCTCTTGGAGTCGGAACGGCCGCCATCTCGCTTTGACGAGTACCGCCAAGAGGAGACGAGCACCCGGGACCTCCTTGTATGCACGCATGGGTCGCGCGATGCGTGCTGTGGCAACCTAGGTGTTCCCATTTATACACTGTTGCGACACGAATGGGCTTCCGCGTACAGCGGTAATCTCCGGGTGTGGCGGACGAGCCACCTTGGCGGACATCGGTTTGCGCCAACGCTGTTGGATCTCCCCGAAATGCGCTACTGGGGACGGGTCACGCCGGAGCTCCTTGAACCCTTGGTGAATGGGAGTGAATCGACCGAGCGTTTATGGGCCCATTATCGCGGGTGGGCGGGGCTCAGAACGCCGTTTGAGCAGGTGGCGGAGCGCGAGATCCTCATGCGCTTTGGCGCGGAGCTCGCAAGGCTCCCGTGTACTGGATTGGCGGAGGGTTTGGACGAGGACGAGGCCGGTGCCAGAGTCCGTATCGCGTACACCCTTCCCGATGGGGTTACAGAGAGGGCCTTTGAAGCCGAAGTGATCCAGCAAGGTCGTGTCGTGGGCTTCGGCAGTTGCCGCGATGAGGAAGCGTCTGAGTTCGAGCAGTATACCCTCGTCGACCTTGTGGAGGTTACAGAGGCGCTTAGGGCCTGACGCGGCCTGGGGCCAAAATGGATTCACCCAGTTCAACAGGGATTCCACCGCTATAATGGTACGCCTTATGGGAGTCGCAGATGTCGGCCAGACGACGAATCGTCTCCTGATTATCCGCGCCGAAACAGCACATAATCGTGATCGGGTGATCGTTACACAGGTCCCCACATACTTGCTCGATCTCCCTCCATGCCTCGTAATGAGAGAATATCTCCGGAATCCAACATAGGAGCCAAAGGCCGCGGAACCCTGAGATGAGCGCGTCTTGTAGCTGCGTTGTCACATGCTCGCGAAACACGTCCGGATGTGGCGCGCAAGCCGGGAATTCCCGAAACGCATCTTCAGGGTACTGCAGGGTCGATTCCCTCAGGCGCCTCAGAAGCGCGTCCCTCAGGTGTGGGAAAAGCCTGTGCTGGACACGGGCTCCGGCTCGGATACCCTCATTAATAAACCGCTGGGCAGCCGCACAAAAGTGGGTCTCACTTGAGTGGAAATGAAACAGGTGCTGCCCTGATTGAATCGCGTTTTTCCCCAATACGAACACATCCTTGTGGCTATTGCGGCGATTAGCCGGGTCTTAAGTTGTGAGATTACGGTGGGTAATTAGGAATAACCTGCTTGAAGAGGCGGGTTAGTCCTAATTATACCGGTCAGATAAATCCGTATTGTGGGTAGAAGAAGGAAGAGTGGGACATTGAGGGAAGGTGATGTCGCAGTACGAAAGGAGCGATTGGGTTATGCACCATGAGAAGCGAATTGGAGTCTTTGGTTGGTCCCTTGTCAGTTGGATGGGAGTGTTGTGTCTCGCGCTCCTTATGGTCGCGGCTGGAGTGGCGGCGCAACCGGTGGAGCTCACGTACATGTCCTGGTACGGCGGGACGAGCGCCGAAATCGAGCAAGAGGTGATCGATGCCTTTAACGCGAAGAACCCGGACATTCGTGTAACGAAACTGGAGGGCGACCCCCGCCAAAAACTCGTGACGATGGTAGCCGCCGGCGCACCTCCGGACGTCTCCATTGTGAACGGTGTGACCCAGGCGCACATCCTCACTGATGTAGCGCTCGACATCACGGCAGCGGTCGAGCGGACCGGCATATCGCTGGACGCGTACATACCGGGTCTGGTAGAGAACGTGATCACCAGGGACGGGCGGATCTACGGCCTACCCTGGGGTTTCGGGTTCTTTAACCTGATGATCAACGAGACTCGGTTTAACGAGGTGGGTCTTGCAGTGCCTGCGCCTGACTGGAGCCTTGCCGAGATGACGGAGTCGGCGGCGAAGCTCACCCGGGATGCCGACTCCGACGGCACTGCCGATCAAATCGGATTGTGGCCCGGCTTTATGAGCCCTGAGGAGCCACTCTTTATGATGCACGGCGCGCAGATTGTCGACCCCGTGACAGGGACGACCGATGTGCATACGCCGGCGTACTACGACGCAGTACAGTACGTGTCGGACATCATCAACGTCCAGCAAGTCGCCTCGCGCAGTACCTTTGGCATGAATCGACGCCAGGCGTTCATCGACGGCCGCTTCGGCATGGTCGGGGAGTGGCAGTCGGCGATTCCGGAGTTTGTGCGCTTAAACGCCCACGAGACTTCGGACTGGTCCATGGCTTACTGGCCCGCGGGGCGGGGCCCGCAGACGACGCTGGGTTGGGGCCACTCGGTCTCCGTCATTCAAGGAACCGAGCATCCCGAGGAAGCGACTCGATTCGTCCTCTTCTGGGCGAGCGAGGAGGCGGAAGCGATCCTCTCCAAAGCCGGGCTATACCCGCAGACGCTGGCGGGCTTGCGCGCTATGGCAAGCGAGCTCGATTTACCTCCCGGGTATACGCCGGAGCGCGTGATGGGGCCCTTACTCAACCTACCCCAGCGCGTGGTCATTCCGCCCTTCCACTATCCAGGTTACGTGGAAGTGAGCAATGACGTCGTGCGACCTGTCTTACTCGAAGTGGTCGAGGGGAATCGCCCGGCCCGTCAAGCTTTTGAGTCGATTCGGGACCAGGTGGAACGGGTGCTCGCGGAGGCGAACAGGCGGTGATGGAGTCAGCGCACAGAACGCCGGGAAAGCCGATGGCCAGCGATGCAGCGACCATTCTCGCCACGGTAACGCGAGCAGGTGAGGCATTGCTGCAAGCGGCACACAGGTATGGAGGGCTGATGCCCTCCATACTGGAGCGGCGGAGCGGATCGATTCCTGCGGAGATTCCGGATCCTATTCCAGGGCAGCGGATTACGGATCGGGCTTACCCCGGCAGCAACCTGATTCACGACGAAGCGACCCTGAAGTGTTTGGTCGCCCTAGGGGAGTACTTGGGAAGGCGAGAGTTTGTCGAGGGAGCCGATGCGTACCTCGAGCGCTTCGCCACACACTGCACGAATACGCCGACCGGCCTTTTTCCATGGGGCGAGCACGCTTTTTGGCACCTTGGCGACGATCGGATCGGCAACAGCTACCTCCTTGCAAACCCCAACCGCAAGATTGGAGCGGTCCACGACCATCTCCGGCAGGCGCCTCTGTGGCTGTGGGAGAAGTTGCACGCGTTTAACCCGACGTGCGTCGAACGCTTCGCAGAGGGGCTCGCCTACCACTGGCAGGAGGGCGAGCCTCGGGAGTATATCCGGCATGCCCACATCCAGGAACGCCGGGGGTTTGGACGGGGCCCTCGATCTTGTGACTTTCCGCGGCACTCGGGATTCTACATCTTTGACTGGGCCTTCGCCTACACCAAGACCAAGCGTAAGGACTTTCTCGACCAGATCACCACGGCCCTCGACTACTGGTGGGAGAAGCGGGATGAGCGCAACCTCCTCATGATCGAGAGTCGCTCACCGGCAGAGGCAAACCGCTTTCACCGCATCAACGCGCCCGCGCAGACGCTTTCGCTGGGCGCGAGTCTGCTAGAGGCGGCACAGCTACTCGAGTCCCACGTCCCGTCTGTCGCTTTGGAGATGCGCAGGCGAGCGCACGCATACATCGACGGATTCTTTGCCGCCCCTCATGACCCTGATCAAGGCGTGTTTGTCAGTCTCAGCAGCCAGGAGGACGCAGTTACCGAGGCGATGCCCGTGTGGGGGAGCGTGTACGGGGTGTGGCCCGTCTCATACGTTGCCTTGACGTGCCTGTGTGCCTTTAGATTGACCGAGGATCCTCGTTTGCTTCACTGGGCGGAGGCAGCAGGACGGCAGCACGCACGGGTGTCCTTTCCTCATGAGGTACACGTCCCAGCGATGGATACCGGCTTGGGTATCGGCTTGCTGGCGGACCTCTACAACCTAACGGGGGCCCAGACGTGGTTGCACGTGGGCATGAACTTGGCCGAGGAGGCCGTCGTGACGTACTTTGGCGCCGATGAGACTGACGATGAGACTGATGGGACTATAGACGGGGAAGCGTCGCCGTCCCCTACGCTACCTCGAGGAGCGGCGGGGATCGACTACTACGACGCGCAGATGGGTCCGGGATTCTTACTGCACGGACTGGCTCGCATCGCGATGATGGCGCAAGTGGGGCCGGCGACTCCATTGGAGGCGGATTACACGGCTCGTTGACGCTCGCACAGAGCTCGGCCGGCGACTCGTCGGTATTTACCCCAGCCGATCTTTAATAGATGCAGGCGCCCCGCAGAGGGGCTGAATGCCCACTGCGCTTCCGGCATAACAACTCAGCGAAAGTCATACGGACGGTCCTCAGCCACAGGCCGACACTCTTACTGTCGAGTCTTTTTCGGTATTTAGAAATTCTCCCCGATCCGCCCACGTTGAGTAGTGCTACTCTAGACTTTCCCTTGCATTCCATTATTATGTAACCTGTTGCCCGTTTCGGGGATCAAAGACGGGTAGCTCGCCAGTGAGTAGTCAAAACAAAGGGGGAGTCATGAATGCGGGGGGTGGGACGAGTTTCGCGTTCCAGTATCCTTAGGGGATGGACACTAGTAGTTGTTATCATGGCATTGATAGGTAGTGTTGGAGTTGTTCATGCGAACCACCTTGTGAATCCAACGGCGGTTCCCGACGATGCACAGTTAGGTGTCGAGACAAAGTACACGTTTAGTGGCAGTATGTCAACGACCGCGACAACTGGGGGATTCTTTCATGTCGTCATCGTATTCCCGGTCGGCTTTGATCTATCACAGGCAGTTCCCGCCAACGTAACGATTTGTGAGGATCCAACGAGAGCGGTGTGTGTCTCGCCGCCTGCCAATGAGTATAGCTTTGTCGTCCGCGGACAAGAAGCACGATTCACAATTAGCGGCACGATGGACGATTGGGACGGTCTTGGTGGCGGCCTGTTTGACATTGAAATCGATCGAATTGGAAATCCGATCGGCCTCATTTGGAATGATAACCTCATTGCAGATCCGATGCTGAATACTGCCTTCGTTGATGGCGTGGCTACCGCGTGGCAGACCGCTTACTCCATTTCTATGGGTGTTGAAAGTGCGGACAACACCCGTGCAGCTGGACCCGTACCAACGCCGGTAAACCTGACCCAGGGTGCCGCTCCGACATTTTCCGTAAGTGCTGGAGGGTTGCCCCCAGGATTGACCCTGGATGCGACCGGAAACATTACGGGAACGCCGACACAAACAGGTGACTTTAGCTTCACGATTCAAGCGACGAGCGGTCCCCATGTCGTAAGTACTGACTTTGACATAACGGTGAAGGACTCCCCAGCGTGGGTCGACTCCGCGCTTGGGACCATCGTGGTCGGGGAAGTTTATGGGGACGGGGTAGTGGCAAGCGGTACCCCATCGCCAACTTACTCCGTCACAGCGGGTGCCTTGCCTGCGGGTTTGGCCCTGGACGCGGTCACAGGGGCACTTACCGGAACGCCGACGACAGTGGAAAGCTACGACTTTACGATCACGGCCACAAATGAAGTGGGTGCGATTGCGGCAAATTTCACTGGTTCGACGGGGCTCACACCGGTATGGACTGACGAGGCGTTGCCGGCGTTTACAGTCGGTATGCCGTATGACGACGGCGTTACGGCAAGCGGTAATCCGGCGCCGACATATTCGATTTCTTCAGGGGCTCTCCCCGCCGGTTTGGCGCTCGACACGGTGACCGGTGCCATTACGGGAACACCAGTGCGTGTCGAAGTGTACGATTTTGTCATCATGGCTTCAAATCCGGTAGGATCTATCACACGGCAGTTTACAGGGTCCACAAACAGAACGGACCCCACGACCGATCAGGATGTGCTCGACTTACTCACGGTACAATCCGAGACGAGTCGCCGCTTTATTGCAACGCAGTCGACACATGTAGCGGACCGTCTGCGTCGACTTCGTGCAACGCCGCAAGCACCAGGTTTAGGTGGTCTGGTTATCGATGTGGGTGACGCGGTTGAAGGGGATGGCCGTCTAATCCCGCTCGGTGGTGAAGGCATCGCAGGAGCTTGGAGTATATGGTCATCGGGTTCGATTGACGTAAGACGACAAACCTCGACCGGAAATGGTTCATTTGAGCTGTATACTGACGGAGTTACTCTGGGCGCCGATCGAAATGTGCTGAGTGACGATGCGGTTCTGGGTTTTGCGGTGAGCATTGGACGAAGCACAACGGATGTCGGCGACTCAGGCTCAGAATCGAATGCTAGTGAAACTGCAGGTATCGTTTACTCAACATGGTGGAGGGACGGGGCTGAGGCGAGTCTGTTTGTCGACGGAATGCTCGGTTACGGATTGGCCACCGTCGAGAATAGGCGATGGAGCTCCGAGTCGTCGGCTTTTGCCAGTGGGACACGCAGTGGTCGTCAACAGTTCGGCACACTCACGGTGGGGTATAGTTTCAAATCTGGACGGTGGAGCTTCTCTCCGTTTACACGATATCAGGCGGCACATTCGACCTTAGGAGAGTACCAGGAAACAGGTGCGGGTCTTTATGACCTAACCTACGATACTCAAACCCTGAGGATGGCGACGACGTCACTCGGGTTGGCCGGTAACGTCAATATCAAGACCGAACGTGGTGTGATCAGGCCGTTCTGGCAAGGCGAGTTCCGGGCGACGTACGAGGAGGGGTCCAACGCCGGAATGAACTTCCGCGAAGCTCCTTTGGCAGAGAATTTTAACGTCGTGATTCCAGGGGCGCACTCGCGGTCCTTCTCGTTTGAACTCGGGGTCGACTTCGAGATCCTTACTGGGTGGCTCATGAATGTAGTTTATCGGTATGAAGATGTCCCGACCAATGGGTCAAGTGGAACGGTGAGCCTTGGTGTCCAGCGTGACTTCTAGCTCGTGAGCCACAATTCAACCAAGATCAATTGTGAATGCTTCGTCTTCATAGCGGGCGGCCTCCTTTACCGGGGTCGCCCGCTCCAATTGTAGGCCTGGCATTGGATTTAGTTTTTGGATGAAAGTCCCGTACGGAGGTTGGTGACACCCACCGTTAGCCAAGGGCACGGGTCAACTGCTTTCGACTAAATAAATCGGCCTGGGTTGACAAACCTTTCCTAATCGTGGTACCGTTTCCTTGGTGTTAGGGCGACCTAACATGCCGGGAAAGGATCCCGGAACGAAAGGTTTGAGCGTCTGCGCCCATGAGTCGAATGCTGATCTCCGTCTCACTTGGATTCCTCTTGCTGTTTGGGTCCTTCGCCTTGAGCGTTGCCTACGGGGTGACGTCCATCGGCCTTCCCGATGTGATTCAGTCATTCACGGCGTTTGATGGATCCGCGAGTCATTATATTATCCGTACCGTCCGGTTGCCTAGGGCGCTCATCGCCATGGTGGTGGGTGGCTCACTCGCGGTGGCCGGGGCACTCATGCAGGCGCTCACCCGCAACCCTCTCGCCTCGCCAGGCATTTTTGGCGTGAATGCCGGCGCCTCGTTCGCTGTTGTGCTTGGAATCTTTCTCTTCGGTGGTTCCTCCTTATCGGTGAACGTCTGGTTTGCGTTCCTAGGGTCCGCCGCAGGTGCGCTCCTCATTTATGTCTTAGCTTCGCTGGGCGGCGGCCTCACACCGATGAAGCTTGCGGTGGCCGGGGCCGCGATCACGGCGCTTCTCACCTCCGTTACACAGGGACTTCTCATCCTCAACGAACGAACACTTGACGAAATCCGTTTTTGGCTTGCCGGATCGGTGGCAGGCCGTGGGATGGACCTGATCGTGCAGGTCCTACCGTATGTTGCGATCGGCTTATTGGCCGCGATATTAATGTCCAAGCAGATAACCACCCTAAGCCTTGGGGAGGACGTTGCTCGGGGCCTCGGACAAAACACGGCTCTGCTCAAGACCGTCGCGCTCGTCACTGTCGTTTTGCTCTCCGGGAGCGCGGTTGCCATTGCTGGTCCTATCGGCTTTGTGGGACTTGCCGTTCCGCACATCACGCGATCGCTTGTGGGTACGGATTATCGGCGCATCATTCCGCATGCGGCAGTCTTTGGGGCGATCCTCCTCCTCATTGCCGACGTCGCCTCCCGCTGGTTGATCAACCCGCAAGAGTTACCCATCGGCGTGATGACCGCAGCCTTCGGTGCGCCCTTCTTCATCTACCTTGCTCGGCGGGAGGTGAAGCGCTCATGAAAGGGTGGATAGCCGTTCGTTCGAGGGTTCTCCCGGTCTCCTTCCGCTTAGACCGGCGTGTCCCGCCAGTGTTGGTGGGCCTCAGTCTGGTCACTCTTGCGATCATGGTGGTCGACGTGGGAGTCGGCGAGTATCCCATAGCGCCACTCGAGGTCATCAAGACAGTCTTGGGGAGAGGAGAGAGTGATCACGACTTTATCGTGAATACACTTCGCTTGCCTCGCGCCGTAGTCGCCGCGCTGGTCGGGATGGGTATGGCGCTCTCGGGAGCGATTCTTCAGGGACTGACGCGCAACGACTTGGCCTCGCCAGGCGTGATTGGTCTCAACGCAGGGGCGAACTTGGCAGCGGTCATTCTCTTGGTCTTGGTTCCGTCACTGCCCATCCAGTGGCTTCCTGTCGCGGCGTTCGGCGGCGCCGCCTTGGCGACGCTCCTCGCCTACACCCTCGCGTGGAAAAAAGGGAGCTCACCGATGCGTTTGATTCTTGTCGGTATCGGCATTGCGTCGTTGGCAGGCGCAATTACAACTGCGCTGATTACATTCGGCCCCATATACGTTGTGAGCCAAGCCATGGTATGGATGTCGGGCAGTGTATACGGCCGGAGTTGGGAACACGTAAGGCAGATACTCCCTTGGATGGCGCTCTTCATTCCGTTAACGTTTGGACTTGCCAGGCACCTCAATGCGCTGCATTTGGGCGACGACGTCGCCCGAGGGCTGGGCAGCCGGGTGGAATGGCAACGGGGCCTACTGTTGCTGTGCAGCGTCGCTTTGGCCGGAGCTTCGGTGGCCGTCGCCGGTCCGATTGGGTTCGTCGGCCTGATGGCGCCGCACATCGCTCGCCGTCTGAGCGGGCCGAGTCATGAGGGGCTACTCCCCACCGCTGCGCTCGTGGGAGCAGCGCTCGTCGTCGGCTCCGACCTGCTTGGACGGGTCCTCTTCGCGCCGTACGAAATCCCCTGCGGGCTCATCACGGCCGCTCTTGGGGCGCCGTACTTTTTGTACCTTCTCTACCGCACACGTAAAGCGTAACAGCCTGCACAAAGGAGTGTTGAGTGATGGAGCACGAGTTGGAGACAAAACAGCTGACGCTTTCTTACGGGGAGAAGGCGATTGTGAAAGAGATGGACCTGCGTATTCCCCGCGGTAAAATTACGGTTCTCGTTGGGAGCAACGGGTCGGGGAAATCAACACTCCTGCGCGGGCTTGCCAGGCTGATGAAGCCCAAAGAAGGCGCAGTGTACCTCGACAGCGCGTCGATCGTCCGTATGTCGACCAAAGAGGTGGCCAAGCGTCTTGGGATTTTGCCGCAAGGACCGGCAGCTCCCGAAGGGCTTACGGTCAAAGAGCTGGTCGCGCAGGGCCGGTACCCCCACCAACGCTGGTACGAACAGTGGTCCGACGACGACCAAACGATGGTGGAAGAGGCGCTGGAGCTTACCGGAATGACGGAGCTGGCCGACAGGTCGCTGGAAGCGCTTTCAGGCGGTCAGCGCCAAAAGGCGTGGATTGCGATGACATTGGCTCAGGGCACCCGCATCCTGATCCTCGATGAACCGACTACGTACCTTGATATGGCTCACCAGGTCGAAGTGCTCGACCTCCTCTCCGAGCTTCAAGAGACCGAAGGGCGCACGATTGTCATGGTCCTCCACGACCTCAACCAGGCGTGTCGGTATGCCCACCATCTCGTCGCGATTCGAGAGGGCCGTATCTTTACCCAAGGGGAACCCAGCGAGGTGATCAGCCGAGAGGTGATTCGCGAGGTGTTCGGCCTGGACTGCTGCGTCGTTCAAGATCCTATTTCCGACACCCCGATGTGCGTTCCGGTGTGCAAAGCGTTCAAGCGGTTGGAGGCACGCCACCAGGTTGAAGCGCTCATTAACCAAGCGACCACCGAGCGAAATTGATGTTTGTTTCCACTCATGGTCTGTGGATTGGAGGATTCACCATGCCTAAGTTAGTCGCAGTTCGTCGTAGGAGCGTCACGCCTGCACTCATCGCCGTTTCGCTGATGCTCCTTCTCTTTGGACAAGCCTCAGCTACGGTCATTGAGCACGCGATGGGAACAACCGAGATCCAAGGCACACCGCAGCGTGTGGTCACGCTTACACAACATGCAACAGAAGCTGTACTTGCCCTCGGGATCACGCCGGTCGGTGCGGTGAGCTCTTGGAAAGGAGAGCCTTGGTACCCGTTCATCTCCGACCGCATGAAAGGCGTCACACTCGTCGGTGGGGAGTTGGAACCAGAGCTAGAGACCATCTTTGGCCTAAAGCCCGACCTCATTATCGGCAGCAAGAGCAGGCACCAAGCGATCTACGACAAGTTGGCCGCGATTGCGCCGACGATCTTTCACGAAACGGCCGGGATGGTGTGGCGTGAGAATTTCGTCACGGACGCCCAGGCTCTGGGGAGGGTCGAAGAAGCGGAGCGACTCTTACACGCGTGGGATGAACGACTCGCCCAGTTCAAAGCCCAAATGGGTGAGCGTTTGGCGACCGAGGTCTCCATCGTGCGCTTCCGGAACAACGGCGTGCGTATTTACTTGACTGGCTTTCCCGGATCGGTGATCCAAGCCGCGGGCTTACAACGTCCCAAGGCGCAGCAGGTGGAGGATTGGGCCACCGCTCCACAACACATTACGATCACCAGGGAACAGATCCCGATGATGGATGGCGACGTGCTCTTCTATTTTGCCGATGCTTTTCGCGGGCGAGAAGAAGCAAGCAACCAGATGCGTGACGACTGGCTAAACCACCCATTGGGCAGGAGCCTTAAAGCGGTTAAGACGGGAGCTGTGTACGCGGTCGACGAGACGCATTGGAATCTTAGCGGCAGCATTCTCTCTGCGAATGTCATGCTCGACAACCTCTACGAAATCTTTCTCGGCGAGTGATTCTCGCCACGTAAATTAGGAGGAGTGCCTGTGTCACTTCGAAACTCTCACGCGTCCAATGTGGTCGTCGCTACGCTCATGGCGATCACCCTCATGTTTGTTGCGGTTGGAACGACATCCGCTGCGGTCATTGAGCATGCAATGGGCACCACTGCGGTTGCATATACACCTCAGCGTGTAGTCACACTGGGTCAAGGTGCGACAGAAGCTGCCCTTGCTCTAGGTGTCACGCCGGTCGGGGCCGTTGCGTCGTGGGTCGGGGATCCCTGGTATCCCCAAATTGCCGACGAGATGAATGGCGTCACGCTTGTCGGAGGTGAGACGCAACCCGATCTTGAGACCATCGCCCGGCTGAAGCCCGATCTGATTATCGGAAGTAAACTGCGGCATCAGGCGATCTACAACCAACTCTCGGCAATCGCTCCTACGGTCTTTGCCGAGACGATTGGGATGGCCTGGAAAGAGAACCTCCCTCTGTACGCCAACGCGATGGGGAAGGAGGAAGAGGGTCTGCGAATCCTTCAGGCCTGGGAGGATCGGATCGCCGACTTTAAAGCCAAGATGGGCGATCGGTTATCCACCGAGGTTTCGATTGTCCGCTTTGGCGGCGGGGAGGTTCGCATATACACAACCGGGTTCCCTGGTTCCGTAATTCGTGAAGCCGGTTTGAAGCGGCCCAAAGCCCAGCAGGTCGCGGATTGGGACTCATCGCCTCAAGTTGTCACGCTTCAGAGCATGGAACGCATCCTCGAGATAGACGGCGACGTCATCTTTGTGATGACCTCCGATTGGTGGTCCGGGCCAGAGGGTGGATCGGAGCTCGAGAAGAAGTGGGTGAGCCACCCGCTTTGGCGAAGCCTCAAGGCGGCCCGTTCCGGAGACGTGCATCACGTCAACGAGATCAACTGGAACCTCGGCGGCGGTATCCTCTCGGCCAACCGTATGCTGGACGACCTCTTCGCGTTCTTCCTGAACGAGTGGGTTATTGCGCACGCCATGGGTACGACGATCGTGCCCGCGTCCACGGAGCGTGTGGTCGTTCTGGACAATGGGGGCTTGGACAACGTGCTGGCGTTGGGGATTAAGCCGGTCGGAGCGACGACCGTCTTTAATGATGATCCGTTTCCGAGCTACATAAAGCGTGCATACGACGTCGAGGGAATCGCTAACGTCGGCACCATTGATCAACCTAGCCTCGAACGCATCGCCAGGTTACGGCCTGACCTTATCCTGGGATCCAGAGATACGCACGAGGCGATCTACAATGCACTCTCGCAGATTGCACCAACAGTCCTCGTACCAACCCTTGGTGCCACGTGGAAGGAGAACCTTTCGCTCCAGGCTGAGGCCCTTGGAATTCCTGGCGAGGGCGAAGAGTTGCTGGCACGGTACGATGCTCGCCTTGAGGAGCTCCGCAGCAGACTAGGAGATCGTCTAAACACAACGGAGATCTCGGTGCTGCGAGCACGATCCGACCACACACGCGCCTATCTCCGACAATCGTTTAGCGGAGGCATCATTGAGGATGCGGGCCTTCCTCGACCTCCGTCGCAGCGTGGGAACTCCTTTATGGAGCGCTTAGGAGCCGAAAGCATCCCGCAGATGGACGGCGACGTAATCCTGTGGTTTAGTCGTGATCCGGAGAACTCGCTCCTGCAGCGCACGATTGTAACCAACCCACTTTGGGCGCAGCTCGACGCGGTCAAGAATGGCCGTGTTCACCAAGTCGACTGGGAAGCGTGGCTGAGCGGGCTCGGCATCACGGCCGCCAACTTGATTGTGGACGACTTGTTTGAGTATGTCGCAGAGTGAGTGGCTTGGTGGGGCAGGGACTGGCGCTTTGTACCCTGCCCCCATGCTCCCATGGTACCTGAAAGGATGTGCCTCCTATCGACACGTCGATGTGTTCGCTGATCTCCCAGGCCTCTCATGACGATCCCGTCGGCACAGCAACGAGTTATGATCACTACGCCATCATCGAAACCTCGTTGCCGTGGCCGGGTCTACTCGAGGAGACGGGACGGATCGGAAAGGATCTCTTACACGTGATGGAGGAGGCTCGTACGCGAGGCGTTCACTTCCGTCCACTGGCCATCGCTCCTGATTCGGAATACTCCCGTAGCGGGCATCGTCGTGTTCTGTTCTTTAGTCGGCCGTCCGGGCGTTTCTCCGTACTGCGTCGCCACGAGTATGCAGTACCCCAGAGCATGGTTGCACCGTTGGTCGCTGCGTATTTAAATCAGACGGAAAGGCTCGAGCGATTCGAGGCATACCGTGAGAACGCGGATGGTGACGGTGAGAGAGGCAGGGTGCGTGACCTCTTGGTGTGTACGCACGGCAGTGTCGACGCCTGTTGCGGCAAGTTTGGTTTTCCGATCTACAAGACGCTGCGTGAGTCGTACTGCAGTTCGGGTTCACCGTCGATTCGGGTCTGGCGAGTGAGTCATTTCGGTGGACACCGGTTTGCGCCGACGCTCCTCGACTTTCCGGAAGGGCGGTATTGGGGGCACCTCTCACCTGAGTCTCTCGAGCCGTTGGTGAACCGATCCGACTCGTTCGCACCATTGCGACCTCATTACCGAGGTTGGGTGGGACTGAAAACGCCGTTTGAGCAGGTAGCAGAGGCAGCGCTCCTGATGCGTGAAGGCTGGGCGTGGAGCGACTATCCCAAAGTAGGAAAGCTTCTAAGCGTTGATGATGACAAGCGGTGCGCTCGCCTGCAATTAGAAGTCGAGCTGCCTGGGGGAGAGGTTTCCTTCTGCGAGGCGGAGGTACACGTGACAGAGGTGGTCAGGGCCCGCGGTAGCTGCACCCACGATGAGCCCATCGAAGTTCCAAGATACTCCGAAGTTCGGTGGATCACCGCCCCACTTTCTACTACGGCCGTCTGAAATAGCTCATATACATTTGCTTGGCGCGCATCGACGGAGCGCGCACGAATGAGGCTTGCTACGTGTAAGCGTTGACAAACTTCGCTCTCTCCTGACTGGATGCCTGAAATAATCGAGCCGCACGTTACAGCTCCAAAGTGACGCATTCGCAGAATCCATGCGCGCTTATCCGTATATGGAGGTCTCGCCGGACATATTTAACACGGCGAAGCCGTATCCGTACATTCGCTTCTCCGAGATCAATCGCCAGATGGGTCCGCTTCTCGTAGAAGTTGAACGGGGCACCATAGCTGCTTCGGCGGCGCTTGCAGAGGCGGAGCGGATCGCTAACGCGGTTCTGCAACAGTAATGTACCTAGGAACTGGGCGGTCGACTAGGCCGCCCAGTGTCACCCTCGGGCCAACATAACGTAAGATAGAGGCGATCCGGGCTGGAGGTACAGACCCCTAGGGGAAGCTCCCGGCAAGGGCATTCGCGAGCGATGGGGTAGATTGGGTGGTGGGAAACCGGCGGGGTCTGTTGCGACTGATGGCCTTCTTGGAGAGGATTGGTGGTGAGTTTCAAACTCATGGCTCTACTTATTTAGGGGAGACGGTGGAGGACGGGACCGGTCAGCACAGCTCAGTTCAGTACAGCTCTGGTCACACCGTTTCACATTGCTGTGCCTTTGGGCCTGACGTCGATTTGGGAGCCTGGCTGAAGCGCGGTGACCGATTGGGGCGCGACTTCGACGCCTGAGGAGACGCGCTCAGCGAGGTCACAACAGAGGTGAATGGACGGGTCGTCCGCATTCGGACGTTTCTCCCCGTCAACGCCGGGGAGACGTTGCTTCGGTCATGCCGATTGAGGACACGGGTTACAGCGGCTAATTGACTGGCCAATGAGCTTGACCAAAGCGCGCAGCGGTGTGGCGGATGTTGCCAGTCTGATGAGGAACGATTCCACGCTGAAGAGGAATCGCTCCCCATCAGGCAGGCAACAAGGCGGTTTTGTGCCCTGATTCCCGGGTTGTACGTGGTATGGAGCCGTCGAATTGGAATTGGCAGACAAAAGGCGCGAAAGCGATTCGCGTAAAGGCCAGCTACAAGCGTTGGTCCAAACGCCCCGTTTAGCGTTGATGCCACCTGCCGCAGCGATGTAGCGGTTGTTGCCAGTCTCATGAGGAACGATTCCACACTGAAGAGGAATCGTTCCTCATCAGGCAGGCAACAAGGCGGAATTTGCGCTGATTCCATGCGTTGTTCGCGGCTTGGAACCGACGAATTGAAACCGGCAGACAAGAGACGCGAAAGCGTCTCGCGTAAAGGCCAGCTACAAGCGATGGTCCAAACGACCCGTTTAGGGTTGATGCCACCTGTCGCAGCGATTTGGCGGTTGTTGCCACTCTGGTGAGGATCGATTCCACGCTGAAGAGGAATCACTCCTCACCAGGCAAGCAACAAGTCCGGTTTTGCTGGATTCGCAACTTAGGGAACGGTGAATTGCAACACTCCGAATTGCATACGAACAACTATAATTCCCGGGTTGCGAACAGCGCAAACTCGCTTAGCTTACACGTGTCTCGAAGTACTGAACCAACCCATCGTGCAGTCCTTGGGCGGCTCTCGTTCGATACTCCGGTGTGGAGAGCAGGTAATCCTCTTGGGGGTTGCTTAAAAAGCCGAGTTCAATGAGGATCGACGGCATCGTCGTCTCTCGGATCACCCGAAACCGCCCCCATTCCGTTTGCCGGTCAGTGGCGCCGAGGCTGTGAACTACGGCCTCTTGCACCTGTTTAGCGAGCTCACGGCCAACCTCACTATAATAGAAGGTTTTCACTCCAGCGGCTTCTGTGTTGCTATGCCAGTCGTTGTGAATGCTCACGTAAACATCGGCTCCGGAACGGTTGGCCAGGTCGACCCGAGCCTTGAGCTGTCCATATGGATCGGTCTCAAATCGGGTGCCGACGCTGGGGTTGATGTCCTTCTCGCGCGTCATGATGACGTGGGCGCCCGAACTCTCAAGGAGGTCGCGTAGAGTGAGCGCTATTGCGAGGACATTGTGCTTTTCGATTCCATGCTCGCCGGATGTGCCAAAGTCCCCAAGACTCGGATTAAACCCGCCGTGCCCGGGATCGACGACAATCGTCTTGCCGGCAAGCGGAAGCAGCGACGAACCGGGTCGCGGTGTTGCTGGAGTACCGGAGTTGTTAGCGGGTGTGCCGGAATTGGCCGGTGGCGTGCCGGAGGAGCCCGCAGGCATACCGGCCGGGCTGAGCGTAATGTTGTGTGTCAGTTCCCCGCCGGATGGGACGGAGACGATCTGCTGATACTCCTCATACCCCGGGCTCGACGCCCGCAAAATGTACTTCCCTGGTGCAACCCAACCGATGGCATAGGCTCCGTCAGTCGGAGTGACGGACGAGCGTCCCAGCGAGACTGTGACTGGTGCTTCAATGCTCTTACCGGATCCGTCGCGAATCGCACCTTGGATGGTGGCATAACCTCCAGAATTCCACGACGGCCCAGTGATGGCACAACCGCTAAAAACCAACAGGACGAGGACCAAAAAAAGATGATGAACTCTGACGTTGCTTCGCATCGGTTCCCCCATTATCTGGCGTATTGAGTGTGAAAATGTCGAAATGGTTGGATTGCTGGAACGCAAGGAGAAGCCTGTCATTAGATTAACACTTGGAAGTCGGAAGTCTCATTAGGAGATTATTGTTAGAAACAATGGGAAAGTGAAGCAGCGCAGGAAGGTCGTGGAGGAGGGCAAGGAGGAGATCGTGGGAGAGACCGAGGGGTTGGAATGAAGGCGCGGCGAGCGGAGTGTGTGACTGAAGTGTACAAGTAGGGGGATCGGATCCCCCTACTTGTAGCGTGCGAACCACGAGATGGTTACTGCACGGGTGTTACACCCGTGCTACAAACAGAAAGTCACTTACTCAGCGTCTGCCGTGGCAAGAGCAGAGACAACGGGGTACCAAATGACCGTCCAGCGCTCGAGGTCGAGGCGCGGGTAAGGACCAAAGTTAAAGACCCACGAGAGCGAGTTGTCGGGCGAGATGCCGTTGGGCGCGACGCCCTCGAAGCTACCGAAAGCAGCAAACCGGCAAGTCTGCGGCACATTCGTCAAAATGCAGTCGTTTAAGAGGACGACGACGACATCGAGAGGGGGAACGGCTTGGTTGCCCACATTACTCAAAGTGGCGCTGACGACGAGCTCGCCGCGCTCATTGTATAGGACCCCGTCAGAGGGTACGTTGATGGCGACTTGGGGACCCGCATCATTCGGCTCGACGACAGGTGTAATCTCCTCTGCCCCTTGAGCCAGCACAGCGGCAGAGCACAAGCAGAGGGTGAGCGTTAGCATAGCAAGTACTTTTAAAACTTTGGTTGACATGAGACGACAGGTTCCTCCTACTTACCCTTGGTTTTGTACTGAGGTCCACTTCGAGAAGTCACTTTGGGATCCTCCACCAGACGTGGTAAAACTTGTCGGAGCTCGCCCCTTAAGGGCACCTGATACAGCGGATCATAGAGACAGCTAAGGAGCAAGCTGCTCGTCCAGCCACGCGTATGCCGCATCAATGGACTCTTGGGTTGGGGTGTGTCCCGTCCCGTGATTAAACATGGCGATGGCGGACTCGTTGCCGTACAACCGGTACACGTCTTGAGCAGAGTTTAGGTACGGCCAGCTCCGTTTGCCGTCTGAGCTCTCCCCGGCAATCAGTAAAAAAGGTCGGGGCGCGATGAGGCCGAGGAGTTGGTGATGGTCCCTGGTGAATGAAGACTCTTGCACCTCGGGTCCAAGGTACCAAGGCGCCTCCCAATTGGAGAATGGCAGGCCGATGCCGAGGTCTGAGGCGATGACCGCTTTGAAGCGGGATTCAAAGGCTGCAGCGTAAAGAGACATCTTGCCGCCGAGAGAGTGGCCCATGCACGCGATGCGATTCTGGTCTACGTACTCCAATGTGCTCAGGTAATCGACGCAGCGCGTAGCGTCCCATACGACTCGGCCAAGTCCTTTCCAATTGGGCGCGAGTCGCTGGAAGCGGGCAACACTCTCCGAGTAGCGAGCTTGAAGGCTTTGCCCGCCGCGGGGCCGATTGACATACCCTTCGTGAAACCACCGCTGTGTGAGCGTGACGTAGCCACGGTCGGTCAAGTGCCGAGCAAACTGGCGCACTTCAGCCGCGCCGTCCCGCGGAAGGCCGGCGGGAGTCTCCACATCATAGTAGAAGATGACGACCGCAGGACGCGGCTCTGCACGGCGCTCTTTGGGAACCAAGAGGTAGCACTCTTCAAAGTAGCCGGGCTCCGTTTGGATGTTCACACGTCGGCCGATGTGTTCTCCGAGGTCCTCTTCGTCGTGCTCTTGAACGTTATGTTCGAGATCGGGGAAGGGCGAGGCGCCCAGGTAGGCGCGCCAATCTGCCTCCAAGCGGCCCCGTTCCTCCTCCCACGCCTCCAGGCTCTCGATCCTACGACCGTCCGCGTTGACGAGAAGGGAAGGTTCGACACGCATCCTGCGGTATTCGGGCGGGGAGAGAGAATGAATCATATGAGTATACCTCCGGAAGTAAGGTTCATCCAGCGGATATTCGACAACCTACCGGTGATGCCTCCAAAGGCACGCGCCTTGAACTAACAGCAATTGGTATTCCAGAGAATAACTGTATCACCAGGAACCGTCTGCCCCGACGACCAAACGATAAGCCAGAAGAGGTGACGCGATGCGAGTTGTCCTCATCGTCTTCCTTCTCTTGCTGGCGCAGATTGGCGAAGTCCAGGCGGCTTCTCACGATGACGCCGCTCAGTGGGGTGGGAAGGACGTGTACACAGAGCCCATCTTCTCATATGGAACGCTCTTGGATCCGGACGTACAAAAGCGAGTGATCGGCCGAACGACGCCGAGCAGTCCCGACGTGTTGGAGGGGTATCGCAAGGGCGAAATCACCCTTGGTGGGACGACGTATTATATTGCTGTCCCCGATCCCGACCAATCCATCGAAGGCGGCGTGATCCGAGTCAATCGCCGGGAACTTAGGCGCGTGGATCGTTATGAAGGACGCAGCTACGAGCGGGCACGGGTCTCCCTAAAGAGCGGGGGCGAGGCGTGGGTGTACCGCCAGCCTCAAGGCTCTGCACAAACGCCGGCGCAAACGACAGCGCAAACGACAGCGCAAACGACAGCGCAAACGACAGCACAAACGGAGCAAGCACCGCGCTCGTTGCAGCCGCCCCCGGGAGCGGAGACTGCCGATTAACGCCGCAGAGTACGAGGCGCCTTGGCCGTTGGAACGGGCGAGCAGGGGTAACCTTCCGTTTCCAGTGCGGCCTTGATCGTCTCGACGTGCTCCCGTGAGCGGGCTTCAATGGTGAATTCGACACAGGCGGTTCCCGGGGGCGCGTCGTAAAAGGCCCGCTGGTGATTGACGTCGCGGATGTTCCCCTTCGCTTGGGAGATGCAGGCCGTCACGGCAGCCAGTCCTCCGGGGACGTCGGGCACGCTGACGGTGAGGCGGGCGAGCCTCCCGTCGGCTACCAGCCCTTTCTCAATGATTTGAGCCAACATCGTAATGTCCATATTGCCGCCGCTGAGGAGCAGGACGCTCCGCTCTCCACGCACCTGCTCGCCCTTGTGGAGGAGGGCGGCCAATCCGACCGCGCCGGCGCCCTCTACCAGGCTCTTTTCGATCTCAAGCAAAAGTTGCACGGCGTGTGCAATCTCCATTTCGTCGACGCAGAGGACATTATCGACGTACTTCTGCGTGAGGGCACGCGTGACTTGGCCCACATCGCGCACTGAGATGCCGTCCGCAATGCTGCGACCGGCAGGCACGAAGGGCTCTCCGGCGAGCGCCGCCGTCATACCGGCGTAGTGGCTTCCCTCGACACCGTACACCCGTACCTCCGGGCGGAGGTGTTTCAAGGCGATCGCTACGCCTGAAATGAGCCCGCCGCCGCCCACAGGGACAAGCACCGAGTCGAGCTCGGGACACTGTTCCAGGAGCTCAAGCGCGATCGTCCCTTGACCGGCGATCACATCAGGATCGTCAAAGGGGTGAACCACTGTCAACCCCTCGTCAGCGGCGAGGTTTAGCGCGTAGGTGAGAGCATCGTCAAACCCTTCTCCGGTTTGAATGACACGAGCCCCCATCTTTTGCGTGTGGACCACTTTGACCAACGGGGTGTGCTCCGGCATGACGATCGTGACGGGAATGCCGAGGCGCTGCCCGTGGTAGGCCAGGCCTTGAGCGTGGTTGCCCGCGGAAGCAGCAATCACTCCGCGGGCCTTCGCGCCGTCGTCAAGGAGGAGGAGCTTGTTGAGGGCGCCGCGCTCTTTAAAGGAGCCGGTCATCTGGTGGTTCTCAAACTTACAAAAGACGCGTCTACCACACAGCTCCCCAAGCGTGTGCGATTCGAGCAGCGGTGTACGTAACACGGCTGTGCCGATCCGATCGCGGGCGGCGTAGATATCGTCCACCGTTACCAGGTCAGGGCTCACGCTCCTCACTCCTTTTACTACACCTTACCGGGTCGTTACGTTCTGTGCAACCAGCGTGTGCGCGCCCGCGGTTTGGATCGCCTCATCGCGACCGGCGTGAACGAGATTGCCCACAATCATGTTTCGGTCGCTCGTGCCGGTTTCAGTGATCGACGCGATGAGGTCGTCGTTCTCGTGGGTGCGGCGAACGATGCAGCCAGAGACGCGTGATTCCTGAACATCCTCAAGCCAGACCCCTCGATACTTGGGGCCCGCCAGGGTGCACTCCGCAATGTTAATGCCGTGGGAACGCACGGCTTCGATGCTACCGCCGCGCTCGCCCGTACCACCGTGGGGCAGGGAGAGGGTGTTGGCCTGCACCGTGCAATCGTGGCACTCCTCCAGGTAGATGCCGCCGATGTTGTCGCCCCCGTAGTCGGGGTTATCGTCGAGAATGTTGTGGTTCACGTCGACAAAGGCGGATCTCGTGACGTGAATGTTGCGCTCAGCCCCACGGGTCATCGTGTTGTTGCCGACGACGATTCCACGGCTGTCGCTGATCAGCACATTGATGCTTTGGCTGGAGATATGGTTGCCGGTGATGGAGAGGAGTCCGGCCTTAAGTGGGCTCAAGGGTTTAAACCCGTCGATGCGTACGTTGGCGCCTCCGGGGCGGGGGACAGCCTGAATCGTATTCCCCGTGATCGCACCCTCGCGGATACCGATTCGGCCGGCAATAAACCAGACGTCGCTACCGCCGGCGCCGTAGTTGTACTCGATGTCGTTCCCGGTGATCTGGATGTTGCGGATGTTTCCTTCCTTGACTTTGATGCCGCCGCCGCCGTTGTAACTGATATGGGAGCCCTGAATGTTGATCTGGTGCAGGTCGACGTTGTCGAGGTAGATGCCCACCTCACGGTTGTGGTAGATGTGCACCCCGTTGATGAGCACATTGCGATTGCGCTTGACGATGTGGATGCCGTGGCGACAGTCGCGGATAAGGAGGTTGGTCAAGGTCGCCTTAAAGGTGGTCTCCAAACAAATGCCGTCGGCCTCGTCGTGCTCGCCGACGATGGCGAGGCCGTCTACCTGGGGCATGACGCTTTGGGCATACACCTCGGGAACGACGCTGTCTGGGCTCGCACTGCCCTGATGGTGACCGATAAAGTGGAACGCTGGACCCGCGCCCGTGTGGCGGATCGTTGCGCCTGAACCGCGCAGGGCAATCCGCCCGGTCGTCGCCATATCAATCAAGATCGTTCGGGTAATTTTGTACGTTCCCTGAGGAAAGGTGACGCTGCCCTGTTGGGCGTGGCACGCGGCTTCAATAGCCTCCGTGTCGTCGGTCATCCCGTCGCCTACGGCGCCAAAGGAGCGCACATCCCGAGTCAACCAACCGTTTTCAGCCTGAGGATCACTCATTACGAATCATTCCGCCTCACTTTTACACGCGCAATTGTCGGGTGTTGCGAAGGGCAAAGCTCCTTGGACGCACCGTGACGCGCCCAAGGAGCCGGTCTGTGCCTGCCTAGGTGAATCCGAATTTGTGGTGGTCCGATACTCGGCGCTGCTTAGCGCTGCTTAGCGATCGCCGAGCAACATCTCGTACTGCGGCCCAAACTCGCGTTGCAGGTTCTCCAACACGTCCCTGGGGTTTTGGTTCAACGTGATAATCTCGCTCGATTGCAGACTGTTGAGGCGACCGATCACCTTGGCCCAGAGCGGCGGCCGGGGGTTGCGGTTGTCCATCTGCATAAAGAGCGGGACGCGTGGGTCTTCGGGATCGATGTTGGCGCGGATCTCGTCCGCCACTTCACGCCGAGTGGGGAACTGGGCGTGGTGCTTGTACAGGATGCGCTGCCCTTCTGTCGACATCCAGCGCAGGAAGGTGATCGCTTCCTCTTTATGCTCGGTGCCGACCGGGATGATGTGTCCAATGCCGCCGCCCCACGAACCGTTGCGACCGCCTGCGGGGTGCGGAGCCTCCCCGGCTGCGAAGTTGAGCTCAGGGGCGATGCGCTGGAAGTTGGCGATGGAGTTGTCCGCGGCAGTGACTGCAACGTACGAGCCACCCATGAAGCGACCGTGGGCACTGGCCGAAGGGCCTGCGTACGAGAGGCTAAACTGGCTCGGCGGGAAGCGCTGAGCCCAGTCTTGCATCCACTCCCAAGCACGGGCGTTCTCGTCGCGATTGAGCGTCGGCATGCCGGTGGCTGGATCGTAAATATCGCCGCCGAAGGCCCACATCCAGCCGGCGGAGCCGAAGGAGCCGTCCCAAGGCGCAAACCCGACTCGAGTGATGTTGCCGTCGCCGTCAGTGATGAGACCGCGACGGGCCAACTCCTCTAACTCCTCCATCGTGGCGGGAGCGCGGCTGCTGTCCATGCCGATCTCGTTGACAAGGTCGATGTTCCAAAAGATGCCGCGGGCGTTCGTGTAACCGGGAATTCCCCAGACACGATCTTGCCAGATCACCTCGTCGGCGTCGGCGGTGAGGAAGTACTCTCGCATCAGCTCCGGCGTCAGCGACTCACCGGGGTAGAATTCGTCGATGGGCTCGAGGAGTCCCCGGGCGGCCCACTCAATGATGGCCGAGGCCTCAAAGTGGACCACGTCGGCTTGGGCGCCGCCGGCGATGGAGGTGAGGAGTTGGTCGTAGGTGCCCGAGACGACAAAGCCGTCGACGAAGATCTCATCTTGGGAACGGTTAAACTCGTCGATTGCTTCTTGGAACGCGGCGTTTTGATTCGCGACGGCGTACCAGTTGTATTGGTAGCGAATCGTCGTCTTAGCGAGCGCCGGCAAGGCGACAAGGAGTGCGAGGAGCGTCATGGTCGCAATGATGTGCAGCTTCGTGGGCTTCATCTGCTTCATTTTGCGTTAAAAGTCTCCTTTGATTGGTCGTCGATTGGTTGTCGGCTGTAGGTCGCTTTAGGTGGTCACTCCGTTGCGTCCAAGGGAATGCGGGCGAGGTTTACGCCGGCGGCCACCATCTCCTCGATGCTGCCGGGTTGGAGCCACGCCGAGCGGGTCTCGTATCCGCCTTCTCTGTACGCGCGATATGGAGGAATGTAGCCCATGCCACCGTTGGCCAAGTTCGCGATCATGGGGAACGCTTGGGGCGCTTGCTCCTTAAAGACCTGGCCTGATTCGGAGAAGATCTCGCCTGGAAGCGAGAGGATCGCGGCGGGTCCAATCTGGAGCAGTTGCACCTCCGCGTCGACCGTGAGCGATTCATCCTTGGGGAGTTTGTCCGCTGACTTTAAGAACGACTCGGCTCGCGTGCGCTCCATCCGGCCGGTGCGCTCGTCGGCGAGCGCCTCTTTGCATTCGGCGATACGTTGATCGAGGGGGAGGCGGCCGAGCGTCACCTGGGTCGACTTGGATCCGACGATCTCAGACTCCTGAGGGTCGATGCCAAGGAGGACGCGGACCGTCTCGGCGGCGAGGCCGACGCCGATGCTGCGCGTCATCGTGGGCCAGCGCTTCTTGCGGCCCGGGGAGAAGACGTCGTGGTGATTGATCTCGCCGCACGCGCCGTTGAGCACGACGACACCAAAGTCGGAAGCGTCGGCGCCCTTGTTGACCGCGCCCAGCTCACCGACTAACTGGCGAATGGAACGGACGGTGTAGCCGACCCAGTCGGCCGAGTACTCCGTTCCCCCTGTCGTGTCAGTGTGACAGGCGAAGTTCGTGAGTACACCGATCGGGTTCCCATCCATGTCGTCAAAGCGCAGCACCGATACCTGCGTATCGATCGGACCGGTTGACCGAAGAACCTCCGGATTGCCGGCGCCCGGATTCGTGTGGACGCGCCCGTTCTTCATCCAATAACGTCGATTGAACGAGACGCCCGGGAGATCGCCGAGGCCTCCGCCGATTTTGGCCTCGACACGTTTGGCAAAGGCGTTGCAGACTGCGTCGGCCGAGCGTTCGGCCCAGGTCTGCATATACGCTTCGTCCCGTGTGAAGCCCGGTCGATTGGAGGTAACGGGACCGGTGTGGGTGTGTGTGGCGGCAACCATCACGTTCTCCGCCGGGATCGGGGTGCGGCTGGCGACGATCGAGCGGACCCGGGCAACGTCCTCCAGCTGGACGTGAATGAGATCCACGACCACGAGCGCCACGTGTTGATCGCCCTGCGAAACGGTGATGGCTCGGGCGTATAGATCGTCCTTGATCCCGTCGGCGATGCGGTTGGAGAAGTAGCCCGCCATCTCGAGACCGAGCGGGGGCGTGATGAGGGTTTCACTAAAGCCTACTTGCAAACCATCCACCACCTTGGATATCTGAATCTGTGACTACTCGCGGGCTTTGCTGCTACCGCCCGAAGGCATGGAAACTGAGAGAGCGCCGTCGACATGGTAAACCGAGCCGGAGACGTAATCGGCGGCATCGGACGCGAGGAAGGTCGCCACATTCCCGATATCCGCCGGCGTTCCGAGGCGTCCCCAAGGGAGCATGGCCCCTTGGCGCTGCAGCTCCTCGTCGGAGAGCCACTTGCGCTCGCCGGGCGTGTCGATCCACCCGGGGACCAGGAGGTTCACTCGAATGCGATGCTCGGTGAGTTCGTTCGCCATAATCATGGCCATGTGGTGGACCGCCACCTTGGCGATGTTGTAGTCGAACGCCATCTTTAGCGGATAGATTGCGTGCGGCGATCCGATCACGATGATGCTGCCGCCGTCCCCTTGCCGCACCATCTGACGGGCGACCGTCTGACAGACGTGAAACATGCCGTAAAAGCCGACATCCATCGTCCGTTGCAACGCTTCAAGATCGGTCTCCAAAAACGTTTGCCGGGTGCTGTTGACCGCGTTGGAGAGTAAGATGTCGATCTGGCCAAACTCCTCGAGTGTGGCCTCGATCATCCCTTCGACCTGGGAGCGGTCGGCGACGTCGGCCTGGACAGCTAGGGCGCGTCGCCCTTTCGCTTCGATGAGCTCGACCACTTCATCCGCTGCATCTTTCCGGGAGTGGTAGTTGACGACGACGTCTGCGCCGGCATCGGCCATGGCCAGCGCACATCCTCGTCCAATGCCCCGAGATCCGCCGGTGATCAACGCAACTTTCCCATCGAGCTGGATGTTCAAATTTGTAACACCTCCGATCGAAAAGAGTGCGGTGTACCCAATTTTCGGCAACGACTCACTCTTTCTGCGCGTAGATTTGAACGCCTGCAATGGCGTTTGCAATCATGCTTATGTAACGGCCAGTATACGGGGGCGTCGTTAAGCGAGCCCTGAGATTGAAAGGACGTTATTCCCAGCCGCCGAACCCCCTGGTGATGAGGTTTTAGTCTTCGTTGCATGGGGAGGCACGCGGGGTGGACAAGGTGACGGAATTGGCACATTGGCGGTTGGATGGTTCGGCGGGCGACCTGGATGGAATGCCGAATGGTTTGGTGACAGCCTCATACCTCACCTACGCCTCAAGTGACGGCGGTGAGCAGGCGGCCCGCTTCGACGGCCGGCGCTCCAAGGTGAGCGTGCGGCAGCCTCCGTTGGGCGGGAAGGATCCGTTCACCGTGGCGATGTGGGTCCACACGGAGGCTGTGCTCGACGACGTACTGGGCGACCTGCTCAGCTGGTACGATCCGACGACGCGGCGAGGGTTCAACCTCGGCATCATCAACGCGCACGGCGTCACCTCGCATCAGCCCAACTACCGCAACCTTTACTTTGGGATCGATGCCGGAAGTAAGCCGGTGTGGCGGGATTGTGGCCGCCCAGGCAATGCTGTCTACGTCATGGCGCTCGCCACCTTTGAGGGCAGCTTGTACGCAGGCACCTTTGAGACCAACTTGGGTGAATCGGGCCACGTCTACCGCTACCGCGGCGCGGACATGGCGGGAGATGCCTCGGGAACGGCGGCCAAAAATGGGTCGAGCGGCGCTCCGGTCGGCACGTCGGCGGACCTGTGGGAAGACTGTGGGAGCCCCGATCCGTGCAACGCCGTGGCCGCGCTGGCGGTACACGACGGGGCGCTTTACGCGGGTGTGATGCGCTATAACGCCGGCGGCTCCTCGCTACCCGAGTCGCCCAACACCCATCCCGGGGGCCGCGTCTACCGCTACGCAGGCGGGCAGGAGTGGATTGACTGTGGACAACTGCCGGGCGCAGACTCGGTCCTCTGTCTCACTGTGTATCGAGGCGAGCTATACGCCATTCCCATCTACAGTCAGGGCGTTTTCCGCTACGAAGGCGGAACGTCGTGGCGCGATTGCGGCTCGCCGGGCCGCCGTCTCATGTCGCTCACCGTCCACAACGGTCACCTCTACGCGGCTGGCAATGAGGGCGGTGGCGTCTTTCGCTACGACGGCGACCGGTCGTGGGAGGCGTGCGGTTTTCAAGAAGGGATGACCCAGATCTACTCCTTTGCGCCTCACTACGGCGGCCTGCACATCGGCGCATGGCCCCAGGCGCGGGTGTACGAGTACGACGGCCGGCGCCATTGGCTTGATCGTGGCCTGATGGGCGAGGAGAAAGAAGTGATGGCGATGATGGTGTACAACGGTAAACTGTACGCCGGCACGCTCCCCTTGGCGGAGATTTACCGCTACGACGGCGACGCCGAGTGGACGCGGCTGCAGCAGCTCGATCTGACGCCGAATGTGCGGTATCGCCGGGCGTGGTCGATGGCGACGTACGCAGGCAGGTTATACTGCGGCACGTTGCCGTCCGGTCGGGTGATCTCGATGGAGGCGGGGAAGTGTGTGACGCACGACGACTCGCTTCGGCCCGGATGGCGGCATATTGCGGCGAGCCGTTCGGAGAGCTCGTTGGCGCTCTTCGTCGACGGACAAAAGGTGACCTCGCTTGACGCCGGGGAGATCGGTTCCATGGATATTGGGAATGAGCGCCCGCTGACGATCGGGTACGGTCCGCAAGATCACTTTAATGGAATGATGCGGGACGTGCGGATCTTTCGAGGGGCGCTGCCGGAGGACGAGGTGCAACGCCTGGCGACCACGGGCCGGGGAGAGACCGGGTAACAGGTCTTGGCTCTCCTTGACCCGTCTACTCGGGTAGAGGAACCTCCCGATGTAGCGCTTCGATCTCCGCCGGGCTCAGCGCCCGGTCAAAGATGGCCAGCCCCCCGAGGACGCCGGCGAACCAATTCCCCATTTCATCGGAGCGTGAGACGCCGCCAACGGTAAAGTCGGAGCCGTCGGCGCCCCCGTCAAAGATACCGCCTGGGTATCGGTAGGGGTTGCGGTCACCCCGTGCGTCGAGCTTGCCGTTGAGGAACGAACGGGCGTACTCTCCGTCGTAGGTGAAGGCGACGAACTGCCAGCGATCCCACGGCACCGGCGTCGCTCCGATGCTTGCGTCCATGCAGTACTTGTAACCCGGGGTCGGCCCGCCGACGGAGGAGACGTGACCGCACACCTGGTGCCGACTCTCCCATATTCTCAAATTGAGAAAGAGGCAGTACTGGCGCTTACGTCGCGTCTCGTCCCACATGCCGACGATAGCCTCGCAGTGGTCGGTAGCCGTGCGGCCGCGCTGGATCCACGCTGCGACGGAGATCTGCGCCTGGGGACCGTGGATGTTGAGGAGAGGTGCTTCCTGGCGTGTGATGGAGAACCAATCGCCTTCGTCAAGGCGGGCTGCGTACGGCCCCAGCACGCCGCCCTCTATCCGGGCGATGGGCCCTGAACGTTCACGAAGCGCGTATCGAGCCCGTCCTTGTGAGAGCCGCGGCTCCCCGCTCACCTCCTGAAAGTCCCAAAGAGCGAGGAGCGCAGGATGCGATCGGAGGGACGGGGGTGTCTGTTTACTCATTTAAATGTGTCTCCTTTGCGGCTGTCGGGTGTGCCTGAGCTGCGGCGCACGCTTTCATGACTGCGCCGCCTCTTGGTCCGCTCCGCCTTCCGCTTCCTCCAGGTCCGAAAGGTTGTAGAGCTCACGAGCGGTCTCGCCAAAGATTCTCCGGTGCAACTCCTCGGGGAGCTTGGGGAACGCATGCATGGGCGAATCGAAGTCCCAATGCGGGTAGTCGCTTGAAAACATGAGCGTCCGCTTTGCATCGATCATATCGAGCATCGCCATCAGGTGCTTGGGATCCTCGGGCTCCTCGATGGGTTGAGACGTAAGCAGGCAGTGATCCAGGATGTACTCGCTCGGCATCCGTTTGAGCCAAGGCGCTTGTGAGCGCAGGGCCTTATAGTTTTTGTCGAGCCGCCACATCAGGTGGGGGAGCCACCCAAAGCCGCCTTCGACAAAGACGAAGCGGAGTTTGGGAAAGCGTTCAAAGACGCCCTCGCAGACCATGCTGACCAGATGCGTCATAAACGTTTGGGGAAGCATCGTGTGCCACTCGAGGTAGCTGCCCGGATAGCCGACCGCGCTGGGAGCCGCAGTGATGCCGGCGCCTTCGGACCCGGGGTGAACCGCAACGGGGAGGCCGTGGTGCTCGGCCGCCTCAAAGATCTCCCAGTAGCGCGCTCGCCCGTACGCTTCTTGAGAGGCGCCGCTCATGATCACTTGGACGAGTTTGGGGTGATTCGCCAGCCGCTCGATCTCCTTCGCGGCGAGCGAGGCATTTTGGTTGCCGACCACGATCGCGCCCAAGAGTCGCCGGTCGTAGGAGAGCCATTTGTCGATCATCCAGTCATTGTGCGCGGAGGCGAGAGCCGCTGCCAGGTGCGGATTCGGCATGGCGGAGACTCCGATGAACCCTGGGGAGTTCAGGATTCCGTAACTTATGTCAAATTCGTCCAGGAGTTGGCGCACGAGGGTCTCGGGGTCCGAGCCGGGCGAGCCCCCGTTAGGGGGAATTGCGTCGCGGCGCATCACTCCGACGGGATTGACATACCCGTGCCCGGGTCCGCCTTTGGGGCTCTTGCGCCACGCCTCGGGCAGGTACATATCCAGCTCACCCGCCGAACGGGGAACATGGTGAACATCAGCATCGACAATGAACGGTTTTGGGCTCAACGTCACGTCGCTCCTCTCGGGATACGAATCCTTTTGGAAGACGAATCAGTTGGGATGCGATTCGCTTACAAATGAAGGACGACCATCTCTTCTTCGACGGTCACCTCGTAGGTTTCAACGCTTGGATCCTCCGGCTCAAGCATTGAGTCGGGTTGAGCGTCGCCTACCTGGCTCCCACCACTGCTTTCATCACGGCTATTGCTTCCGTTGCTCTCGCTGCGTCCGGCGCTCCCGACTCCTCCACCGCTCTCAACGGTCACCTCGTACGACCGAACCCGGACGCGGTGCGGGTTAAAGACAGAGCGCCCCGTCTTGATATCAAACTCCCAACCGTGCCAAGGACAGCGGACAATCTCTCCGTCGCGCCCGTAGATGAACTCTCCGGGGCGGCAGGGGAGCATCATGCCCGTCACTTCCCCAAGGCACAGGGGGGCCTGTTGGTGTGGGCAAACATTCTTTATCGCAAAGTACTCGCCTTTGATGTTGTAGACGCCGATCGATCGGTTCCCCACATTAACGATCTTGGACTTCCCCGGCGGTATCTCTTTCGTCGCACCCACGATGTAACGTCGCAATCTCGACACCTCGGATGTTGTAAAGCGCGCTGTAGTGTGTTGCCCATTATGCCACGCTCGAGCTACAGGTTCCCATAGCTAGAAAGGACAGAATCTGTGGTGATTCGATCATCTCGCACGGGCTTCTTTAGTCCGATAGGCCCGCGGCGGCACGCAAACGACCGACTTAAACTTACGACTGAAGTGAAACGGATCGGTGAAACCGACGGCGGCTGCCACTTGGGAGATCGTGAACTGATTCGTGTGTAGCAGGCGTTGGGCACGTTCAATGCGTGCCCTGGTGATGTACTCCGTCGGTGTCATCGAGACGTGCTGGCGAAAGAGGCGGCGAAGGTGGGGCTCGGAGTAGCCACAGGCTTGCGCCACCTCGGCGATGTAGATGGACCGGTGCAGGTGATGGTGGACGTATTCAAGGGCCCGATTAAGCATGCCGATCTGGGTGTCGACCTCGTCCACCCCAACGGGGCCATACGTGCCGCCGTGCTGATCTGGGGCCCCAGCGGTCTGTTGCTTACCAGCGTGACGGTAGAGGTGCACGAGAAGCTGACGCAAGAGGGCGTCAACCATCTCGTGTGAACCGGGGCGACGTAGCTCGGACTCGACGTTGGCTTGGCGTAAGAGGTCGAGGAGCTCCTCGATGGCTGGGAGTCCGACGTGAATGCGACCGGGCAGGACGAGCCATTCGGGTAGCTCTACCGCAGAGACGAGATGGCGCTCGCCATCGGAGCGCACCCAATGGAGGCGGGCGGCGGCATGGCGGAACGGCCCGCAGGAGCGGGCGGAACGGTACGAACCCGGTAACACGATGACGATGTCACCGGGCCCGACCGTATATTGAATCTCGTTCATTTGCCAGATCGCCCGACCCTCGAGAATAAATCCAAGTCGGATGTCGACGACCTGTTCGAGGGTGAGACGCCAGTCGGCTGCACAGGTCGCCTCACCCCATCCGGAGAGTTCCCATCGTTCGAAAATGGGTCACACCTCAATGCTAGCTGTTCGGTTTTGCGATTACCGATCAAGCTCCGTTTGCACTCGCTCATGCATGAATGTTAGGAAGTTGTTGAGCGATTCCTCCCCTGCGATCACTCGGGCGAAGCCGGGGTTGAACTCACTTGCGATAGCTCCCTCGGCCGGAGTTAAGTAATGCGGGAAGTTGTCGGGGTCCGTCGCTGCCATGGCGAAGTCAACCATAAAGGCTTGCTCATCCTCGGGATACGCATCGAGGTATGAATGGAGATTGCGCAGGACCGGCATGTAGGCGGGGAGACGACCGGTCGCCTCTATCATGCCCACCTGGGACTCGGCGTCGAGTGCGAGGAAGTTGACCCACAGATACGCCGCCTCGTCCTCGGCGCTGTTACCGCTCCGTAGGACGTGGTAGGGCCCGAAGAACGTGTGGCCGCCGCCCCGGACAGGCCCGCGCGGCTGGGGCACAACCTCGAAGTTGTCGATCGAGTCGCGCATGTAGGTGAGGTACGGCGGCACGCCATAAAGTGTGATGACCCCGGAACGATCGCTAAAGAAGGTGTTCACGTTGAAATTGGTAGCAAAGCCGCTTTGGTACAGGTCGACGACGAACGCCAGGCCATCGTTTACCGCTTGAGTGTTAAAGCGGCTCTCGGTTGGGCCGAGGTAGCGGTCGTAAAACATTCCCCCCGCTTGGTGAACAAACGGATCCATGTTGATAAAGCTGTTGGAGAAGGAGACGGCGTGTTGATCTGTCGCTCCGTCACCGCTGGTGTCCCGGGTGAGCTTGCGCGCTTCGGATTGGAGCCACGTCCACGTCCAATCATCGCCGAGGGTGCGCAGCGCGGGCAATCCCGTCTCTTCGAGCACGGTTTGGTTGTAGATCGCGCTGATCTGGTAGATCTGGCTCGGAAGCCCTAGGATCGCATTGTTGTTTCCCAAGACGTCGAGCGCGAAAGGTGGAATGGAGCCCTCGACGTCGACACCCTCGCGCTCGAGGTAAGGGCGCAGGTCGACCAGCCGATCCTGAATCGCAAACACCATAAAGCTATGGGTCGAATCCAACACGTTCACTTGGACGTCGGTCGCCAATCGGACCTGTACACCCTCCGTGTAATTGCCGGTGGCCACCTCGATCTCGATGTCGATCTCGGGGTGGAGCGCCTCAAAGGCCTCGGCCCGCTCTCTCAAGTAGTCGTGGAAAGGAGTGCCGTGCGAGGCGCTCAAGTGGACAACGGACGTCTTCGCCAGCGTACCGGTGATTCCCAACATGATGCCGACGAGTAAACCCAAGGTGATTGTAAGCGCTCTCTTGATCATATTCAGCCTCCCGTCTCGCCCCTAAAAGGTTGTTGTGAATAGGTATAAAAGGGCGATCTTAACCTCGAATATAAACGTTTCCAATAATGGGCGCCATGGCAGTCTCAATCAAGACATGGTGTCATTCGATCATGATCGGCATGTCTGCCGCGATGTACGTTGCGGTCGAAGCGGCAAAAGAGTCGGAATGAAAGGATGTGTCAGGCAAGAGGGTAAGTTTGAAGTTATATCTAAAACGGGAGGGAGCACGAATGACAACACGCGTTACAGCAACTCTGGCGATGATTGCGATCCTTTGCCTCAGTGCGTTGGGGGCCGGAGGGAGCCCAGCTCAGGCACAGGAGAAGACAGAGGTCGTGGTCTGGGTCTTCTCGACCTCTGTCTACACATCCGAACCTTTCTTATCGTGGTATGATATCGTCACTGAACAGTTTGAAAGGGAGAATCCTGGAGCCACCCTCCGCTTTGAAAACGCAGATAGTCAAAAGTTGTTGACCGCAACCGTCGCCGGAACACCGCCTGACGTGGGCTTGTTGAATACCAGCACCCTGTACGACTTTCACGAAGCCGGTCTCCTCATGCCGCTCAACACGTACGTGGAGTCGACGCCTCATATGGCGAGGGAGGAGTTCTTCCCAACCTCGGTCGTCCTTGGGGAGAAGGACGGCATCATATTCGGATATCCCTACAGTTTTGCTGCCTACAACCTGATGTACAACCGGCAGCATCTGATCGAGGCGGGACTCGACCATCGACCTGAGGTCTTTCAATCATGGGACGACCTGTCCGACTACGCGCAGCGATTGACGCAGCAAAGTCCGAGCGGAGACATCACGAGGAGCGGCTTGATCCTCCCCACAAGCCTCGGCTATTTCGCCTCGTACCTCTTTGCTAACGGTGGTGACTTCTACAACGCCGATGGGACAGGTGTCGCATTCAACAACTCGAAAGGCGCCGAAGTGCTTGAAATGATGCGCCGATTCACGAGTGAATTGAACGTCGCACCACAGGGGGCCAGTTGGTACGGCATCTCTGACCTGACGGCGTCCATGGTGGTCGGGAACACCTCCGGCGTCCCGCTCTTTCACGCACAAGGTCCCGAAGACTATGCCACGTGGTTGGAGATGGCTCCGTTCCCCGCAGGCCCTCAGGGCGCCCATTCCGCCTCATCCGGATACGGCAACCAGTGGGTGATTCCTACCGGCGCGGCTAATCCTGACCTCGCCTGGAATTTCATTAAAATGTGGTTGGACGCCGAGATGTCTGTCCAACGCTTTGTTCACTGGGGCAGCTCGTACGTCAACTCGGCCCGGCTTGATTTTCTCACCAGCGCCGCGTTCCGGGACGCGCTCGATGACTACCCGTACTTGATGACGACGCATGAGACCTTTAATAACGCCCGTCCATTTCCTCAGGAGAAGTGGGGAGAGATCAATCGTCGAATTCAACCGTTGTTCGCCCAGGTCGCGCGCGGGGAGATGTCTCCCGAGTCGGCTTTGGCTGAGGCGGAACGACTCGCAAACGACGCGCTCAAACAGTAAGAAGCACACAACAACTAGCGCACAACAATGAGCGCATAACACAAGGTCTGCCTGAGTGCCAACGTTTAGGAGTTTAGGGGCCCAAGGGATACGCGGACGTCACGCCGGCGCAGCGTCATGTTGCGCCGGCCTGCATAGTGCATGCTCGGAAATTGAGGAGGAGTAGGTGTTGGATCACCCGTTACAGGCCGGAGCTGCGGAGCTGGATATCACCCCGCCACTAGGCACGCTCCTTGCAGGTTCGTTTGAGGAGCGGAGAGCGGAGGATATTCACGATCCGCTCTTGGCGAAAGCGGTCGTCATCGAGAGCGAAGGCACGAGGATTGCGTTGGTTGCCCTGGATCTCATTGCGATTATGGGCGAGGAAGTCCAAAAGATTAGGAGAAGGATCGCCGAACATACCGATATTCCGCCGGAGCACGTCATGATTGGATGCACCCACACGCACACGGGTCCCTTGACGCGAGATATTCGCTCCATGAAACGAGATGAGGCCTACATCGATTGGGTGGTCACCCGCGCGGCCGACAGCGTCCGTCTCGCGCTGCGTCGTGTGCAGCCGGCTCGCATCTCATGGGGGAGAGGCGAACAGCACGACATTAGCTTTTGTCGCAGGTTCCGCATGCGGGACGGGACGGTACGGATGAACCCCAAGTTTGGGGACCCGGACATCGTTGAGCCGGTGAGCCCCATCGATCCGGCGGTCGGAGTCCTCTACATTCAAGACATTCATGGGAATCCGCTCGCTGTGGTGGCCCAGTTTAGCCTTCATTATGTCGGCACGGACGATTCCAATGCCGTCTCTGCCGACTACTACGGTTATTTTGCCGAGGTGATGCGCAGCCAATTGGGGCCTGAATGCGTCCCACTCCTCTTAAACGGTACGTCCGGACAAATCATCAATAGCAACCGAATGGGGAAACCCGGGGTGCGCGGCGACCGTCAGGCACGGCGAGTGGCCACGGCCTTGGCCGGAGAAGTGCTTAAAGTGATTGCCCGATCACCGCTCGTGGAGGCTTGCGACCTTGCCGTCGCATCGATGACGGTTGAGCTGACGCGAAAACGCATCACGGACGCGGATGTGGCGATGGCTCGGCGCATTCTGCAGGGCGATAGACCCGGGGAGCCGTCCGGTCCGTTTAGTTACGTCGTTGGGAGCCCAATCCCTGAGGCCATGTGGCCCATTTACTCCGAACATGTCCTCGGTCTTGCCCAGATGCCGACCCGGATTCCTGCTGAAGTCCAAGTGCTGCGAATAGGTGAGAGCGCTTGGGTCGCCCTTCCCGGCGAGATCTTCACGGAGATCGGGCTTGCGATCAAGGACGATTCTCCCGTCCCGAACACGTTCGTTGTGGGGATTGCCAACGACTTCCTCGGTTACATCCCGACCGATCGGGCGTTTGCTGAGGAGGGCGGGTACGAAACATGGGCGCGGACTGGGGCGCCCGTGGGGCCGGGCGCTGAGGGGATTCTGGTAAGCGCTGCCGGGGAGCTCCTAGGCAGGCTCTTCGGTCGCAAAAGCGTTCAGGTCTCTTAGCGGCCGCAAATTCAAAAAACGTTCAGATCTAATCTTGGGAGCGTCCAGATCTTAGAGACTCAGGTGTCGCAAAGGAGCACATGGATGGATGAGCGATTTGCGATCCGACATTACCGCTGATGAGGTTTGCCGCGCGTTAAATCTGATGCACGCATTCGAAGCGATCTCAGTGGGTTGGGACGTCTCGGCCGCAGCGGCGGTTGACGAAACACCGCATTTTTTGCAATCGGAGTACGTCGCCCAAACGTGTCGCGACTTACGCATGAGTGACGATGTATCCCGGGCGATTGCGCAGGCGGCCGAGAGAATCACCAGCGACCGACACTTGGTGAGGCTCGCCTGGCACGCTTATTGGATGGCTTTTGAGGCCGACCCGCCCCGAGGGCCAATCTCGCAATGGCCATCGTTAAAAGGAATTGTCGAGGCGCCGGGTGATCTTTTTTACGTGGTTGTCTCACTGGGGGCCTACCCAAAACTTAGAGCGGCGCACGCTCGCCGGCGAATCCCTGGCAAGATCGTCAACCTCACGTTAGATCGTTTTGTCCGAGCAATTGAGACGTACCATGCCAAGCACGGCGAGTACGGCTTGGGTGTGCCCTCCTTTAATTACCTTCGCCTCATGTTTGCCGGCGAACTGTATCAGGTGGGCAGGCTCCAGTTTCATTACAACCCCTTCAGGGGGCGGCTCAAGGTGTATCGTAGGAGCTCTGACCGCGCTACCGTTGCTTTGTCTGAGCCTGGCATCGTCTACCGCCGGGACGGTGAGCTTTACCTCGAGAGTCGGGGTGACACTTCCGACGGCGTGTGGACCTCGTCATGGAACGAGACCGACGAGAGCGTCACGGCTCACCCGATCAGGCCATTCGGTAAGGGATTGCCAGAACCGATCACGCTGAGCAAGAAAGAGTGGGAGTGCGTACTCGGTCCGGGGGACGCTGTGCTGCAAATACACATCCCCGGGGGCAGCCCGATGGATTTTGCGGCGTGCGGTCGATCGCTCGAGGAGGCTGAGCGATTCTTTGGTGAGTACTTCCCAGAGCATGGGTTTAAGGCCTTCGCATGCGATTCATGGCTGCTCGACATCCAGCTCGAAGTTATGCTCCCGGAACGCTCCAACCTCGTCCGGTTCTTGCAGGAGTTTTATCGCTTCCCCACCCGTGGTACGACGCAGTCGGCCTTAAGGTGGATCTTTGGGGAGCCGCCGGAGGATCTCACTAAAGCCCCCAAAGACACGACCTTGCGCCGCAAGGTGATCGAGCACGTGCTTGGCGGTGGCGGCATGGTGGGTGGTGGCGGTTTCGTTTTATTAGACGGGTTGGACTGGGGATCCAAGGCGTATCGGTGTCAGGATTTGGGCGGTGTCGTCGCCGCAGGATGACCTAAGTAAGCGATTCCAAAGGAAATCCAAATCAGTAAGTAGACCGATAGAAGTAGACCGATAGCAAAAATGACGCGAGGATGTGGGCCCTTCGATGTTGAGAGTAGGAATCGTAGGCGCCGGTCTTATGGGGCGCTTCCATGCACAAACACTGCAGTCGTTCGCCGATGTCACCATCACCGCTGTGTCCAACCCTACCCTGGAGAAAGCTGAACGACTTGCAAACGAGGTGGGCGCCAAGGCCTTCCAGGACTATCGCGAGGTGTTGGACGCACCGGTCGATGTCGTTTTTGTCTGCACGCCTGACTATGCACACCGTGAGATTAGCATCGATACCCTCGAGGCGGGTAAGCACCTATTCCTTGAAAAGGCGCTCGCGACGAATTTGGAAGATGGCCGAGCGATCTTGGCATGTGCCGAGCGCCACCCTGAGCTCAAGTCGATGGTTGGATACCCGCGGCCGTTTACTGTCCATTTGGAGACGATGCGAAGGATCATCAACGAGGAGTCCGCCGGGCGTCCGGCGATGGCATGGTCGTTTCGATCCCATTACCTGTCCGATGACCAGCCTGCCTACGACAAAGGCCGTGACGAGCACTACGCTCCGCCTAAATGGTACTTTGAACGAGCCCAGGGGAAGGGGCCCGTCTTCTCGCACGCTTCCCATGACTACCACGCGTTAATGAGCCTGTTTGGCCCCGTTGAGAGCGTCTACGCCGCGGGAGATACATACAACCTCAAAGACGGCGACGTGGCTGATGGCTTCTTTGTCACCTTGCGATTTGCCAATGGAGCCGTGGGGAACGTGAGCACGCCCTGGGTGAGCCGCGTCTCCCGCGAGTTCGGTGGCGCGGTGACTCAAAACGTCTCTGTGATCAACGATAACGGGATCCTCAGAGTGCGGCGCGGGACAGAGACGGAAGAGGCGATCGAGTTTGCCCAGAACCCCTTCTGGCACCGAATGATGACGCATTTTCTTCAGTGCATCGAGGAGGATCGGGAGCCCCGAGTCTCGATCGCTGACGGACTGCGGGCGATTACCGTGGCGGAAGCGGCGTTTCAGTCCCTTCATACAGGGGGAGAAGTGCGCATCGCCGATCTGGAGTCAAACGGTTGAGAGGAGTCTTGTTGACATGTCCGGACTCGTACTAACTGGAGGCAAGGTCATCTCCGACGGTGTGATTCAACCGGCCACCGTCTGCGTCGACGGAGGTAAGATTACGGGGGTCTTCGCCCCCGAGGAACCCCTCGATCCTGCGCGGCGTCATGAGATTCGAGTCGATGGCTGCTATATCGCACCCGGCTTCATCGATCTTCTCGCCCACGGGGGATTAGGGGTAGATTTCTTCCAAGGCCCTGATCCCAAGATCACACGTTATTTTGGTCAACACGGAACGACAGGGATTTTGGCGGGTCTCCGCTCCGCGCCCCTTGAGCACGTACTCCATGCGTTGCGGACCATCGGCTCCGGATTGCCGCATCCCCCGGAGGGTGGCGCGCAGATCTTGGGGGTCCACGTCGAGAGCGTCTACTACAACCCCGAGTGGTGTGGCGCGCAATCAGCCAAGACGATGCGCCGTCCGGATGTCGAGGAAGTGTTGGCCCTTGTCGAGGCGTCCCAAAGCTCGTTGAAGATGGTCAGCATAGCCCCTGAGCTCCCCGGAGCCCTGCCCGCCATTGCTGCGTTGACGGAGGTTGGTGTCCGGGTCTCTATCGGGCATACAGACGCAACGCCAGAGCTGATGGACGCCGCAATCCGCGCGGGCGCGACAATGGTGACCCACCTCTTCAACGCGACCGGGGGGCCGTTTTATAAAGAGGCAGGCGTGCGTGCCTTGGATGTCTCGACGTTTGCGTTGACTCGGAAGGCTTTGGTAGCTCAAGTGATCGCCGACGGCATTCACGTCGATCCCGACCTCGTCATGCTCACGTACCGCGCCAAGGGGCCTGACGGGATCGCCTTCATCACGGATGCCAGCTCGATGGCGGGGCTCCCTGATGGGCACTACACTGGTTCAGACGGGAGGCAGTTTGTTCTGGCCGACGGCAGTTGTCGGTTGGTGGACGGACGCCTGGCTGCCAGCCGGCTCACATTGGACAAAGCCGTTGAGAACGCCGTATCATGGGGGATTCCCCTGGCGGACGCTGTGCATATGGCCTCGTTTGTACCCGCCCGGACGATCGGCTTGGACCACCGCAAAGGGCGTATCAGCCAAGGGTACGACGCCGACCTAGCGATTCTCACGGAGGACTTGCAGGTTAAGCAGACGGTGATTGCGGGTAAGTTGGTTTGACGAGAACGAATCAGAGGGGAGACGACTCTGGGAGATCCACGGGACGAATGGGTATATTTTGGGGAACGAAGTGGTGACCCTAAACCTCGAGGGATTGAGCCCGAGTACGGAGCGGAGAACGCCCAAAAGGATATAGAGGTTCTCGGTTAGTTACGGAGATGGGTCTGTGAAAGGAAGCCGTTGCCTTGCAAGAGACGCGTGTGCACGAAAATCTCTCAGTGCCTCGGATCGTCGAAGCGGTCATCAGGCGGAGCGAAGGTACGCTCTCTGCGTCAGGCGCGCTCGTCGTGAACACGAAGAAGTACACGGGGCGCTCTCCCCTCGACCGGTTTTTTGTGAAGGATGAGCGGACGAGTCACACAGTTCGCTGGGGAGAGAACAATCAATCGATCTCGCCCGATGTGTTTGATGCATTGTGGGCCCGCGTCCATGATTACATGCACGAACGAGAGACGTTTCGTCTTGACGCCTTCATCGGCGCTGACGCTCGATACAGAATCCCGGTACGCGTGATCAACGAGTATGCGTGGCACAATTTGTTTATGCGCCACTTACTGGTTCGAGAGCCGCAGAGCTACGGGGCTCACTCCGAGGAGCCATTCACCCTGCTCGTCGCGCCGGGATTTACGTGTGATCCCCAGCGAGATGGGACGCGCAGTGAAGCCGTCATCATGCTCGATCTCGAGCGACGCGCCGGCATCATTGCCGGAACCCTGTACGCGGGTGAGCAGAAGAAGGCGCTTTTTACGTTCATGAACTACCTGCTTCCCGAACGTGGAGTCCTCCCCATGCACTGCGCCGCAAACCAAGGTGTGAACGGAGACATCGCGCTCTTCTTTGGTCTATCAGGGACAGGGAAGACGACCCTTTCGACCGATCCCCATCGAGCTTTGATCGGGGACGACGAACATGGTTGGTCAAAGGAGGGGATCTTTAATTTCGAAGGGGGCTGCTACGCGAAGACGCTCGGTCTAAGTCAAGAAAACGAGCCCGAGATATGGAACGCAATTCGGTTTGGAACGATATTGGAGAACGTGGACGTCGACCCCTACACGGGTGTGGTCGATTTTGCCAGCTCTCGATATACCGAGAACACCCGGACAGCGTATCCCATCGACCACATCCCTGGAGCCGTCTCCGGCGGTGTCGGCGGACACCCGCGGAACATCTTCTTCCTTACGGCCGACGCCACCGGCGTGCTGCCGCCAATCGCTCGGTTAAACAGCGAGCAGGCGATGGCCCACTTTTTGAACGGGTATACGAGCAAGTTAGGGGGGACGGAGCGCGGGGTGACCCGTCCCACTGCAGTCTTCTCCGCCTGCTTTGGCGCGCCGTTCCTCCCTTTGCCGGCCTACCGATACGCGTCCTTGCTGGGTGCCAAAATACAAGAGCACGGCGTCAACGTGTACCTCGTGAACACCGGATGGACGGGCGGCCCGTTCGGTGTTGGCCGCCGAATTGATTTGGGGATAACTCGGTCTTTGATTAAGGCGGCCCTTCAGCGCGTCTTGGAGGAGGTACCCATGCGGATCGACCCGTTCTTTGGGTTTGCTGTCCCCACCTCGTCTCCTGGGGTGACTGCGGACGTGCTTGATCCGCGGCAGACCTGGACGGATCAGGAAGCTTACGATCGTCAAGCGGCGGATCTCGTCGAGTTATTTAATCGTGACAAGGAGGATAGCCGGTGGACGCCCGGACGGTGAGCGACGGTTTCGCAACCAGTCGCGTCCCGAGCATGCCCGGGTTGGAGACGAGGGAGAGCATGTGTGACACGGCGAGTTTTCCAAGCTGGTATGGCGGTACCGCGACTGTCGTCATCGGGGGCGTTGACGTGTCAACGCTACCAAAATCGTGGCAACTGATGATCGATAGATCCTCGGGAACTGAGGAGCCCAGGTCCCTTACCAACTGGATGGTTCGCAAGGCCGTGTGCTCATAGGCACACACGATTGCGGTTACGTCGCGCCATTCGCCTTGAAGCAGCTCTTCGATTTCGTGGGGTCGGTGTGAACGCAAGTCAGGTGACGATTCGGGATGCGACACGTAGCGAATCGGCAACGACCAGTCGTTCGTTCCGCGAAGAAAACCCGTCAATTTGTGATCACTAGAATCCTTCTCGTCGTTGCCGTTCAACAGGGCGATGTGCCGATGTCCTAACTCAGCCAAATGGTCGACGGCTAGGCGAGTTGCTAACACGTAGTCCGGCTCGACCGTTGCGAAGGTGGTTGACGAAGATTGGCAACCCACCGTAATCGTAGGAAGAGCCGACTCTTCGAGGTACTGACGGCTCTCATCAGAGAGGACGCCGCCCACACAGAACGTCCCGACAAGATCTCGCGGACCCTCCTGTTGAAGGCTGCTCTCCGAGCACAGGATTGGAACGATTTTATATGAGGACAACCCCTCTTCGATACCTCGAATCACCGGCATGGCAAAGCTTGAGGCGGATTCAATGCTGACTTCTGGATTCAACGAGTACAACACGATGCGGGCAAATCGGCCGGCCAACTCGGAAAACGGACCAATGGGGTCTAACGGAATATCGTATCCCAGTTTAACCGCCATCGTGCGGATTCGCTCCCGTGTTTGAGCGCGTAACTTCCCTTTGTTGTTGAGCGCTTGAGAGACTGTTGAGGGAGAGACACCAAGCGCAGACGCAATATCCCGAATGGTCACCGGCAACTCCAGGTCCTCCGTTCTGATCCACGACAGACACTTTGGTGTTCTTGCTCGCGACTGTTTGCTTTCTTCTACTCCACTAGGTTTCCCTAGCCACTCCTCAGCCGAAAACTACCAACTTTGCTAAGTAAAGCCTGTTTACTTTCTGTTCGCGTTTTCGCGAAGGCGAATGAGCGCGACTCGATTAATAACTTCAAACAAATCGCGAAACTCACTTTCCGCACCCTCGGCGCCTAGGTTGAAGAGGTTTTCTTACTAAGGTGCAGGGAACAGCTTCCAATCCGCGAATCTTCCTTCATCCAAAGTGTGGATGAGGTGTCGTTATGGGAGTTTCGGAGATCACACCGTTGCATGTGGGAGCGAGTGGTTACGTGGCCCAGGTCTGTCGGCAGTTAGAGATCGCAGCAAAGGTGAATCGCTTGGTGACCTG
>JAWLDA010000016.1:0-88270 GCA_041686855.1 Limnochordia bacterium | reverse complement strand
AACACAGAAGTTAAGCCTCTCAGCGGTGATGGTACTGCCGGGGCAACCCGGTGGGAGCGTAGCTCGTTGCCGACACACTTTTATGAGCCTCACATCAAAGCGATGTGGGGCTCCTTTCTTTGTGGGGCTCCCTTCTTTTGGGCCGCCACCGGGTTGCCCCGGCGCCCCATTTGTTGTTCCTCGTATTGGTAGTCGATAGTATGACTCCATGGCGAATCCGCATCGCACCAATTGGTGACGATAATGCGGAGGGGACGATGTGATGCTGCCAGACTTTGAAACGCCGGGCTGGGTGCACGATGCGATTTTTTATCAGATCTTCCCGGAGCGCTTTGCTAATGGGGATACATCAAATGATCCCCCAGGTTGCCTGCCTTGGGCGTCTACGCCCACGCCAGAGGCTTTTATGGGAGGTGACCTCCAGGGGGTCCTAGACCGCCTCGACTACCTCAAAGAGTTGGGTGTTACGGCGATTTACTTCAACCCAATTTTCGCAGCACGATCCAATCACAAGTTTGATCACCGGGATTATAAGCAAGTCGATCCGCACTTTGGCACCAATCAGCTACTGAAAGAACTTGTGGCAGCAGCACACAATCGAGGAATCCGGGTTATCCTTGACATCTCACAAAACCATAGTGGCCGAGATTTCTTTGCCTTTGCCGACGTGGTGCAAAAGGGTGCCGCGTCACGTTATCGAGATTGGTACCACTTTGAGAGTTTCCCAGTCTCGGGACCGGATAAGCCGAACTACAAGTCGTGGTGGGGAATTGGCAGTCTGCCGGAGTTTAACAACGATAACTCGGACGTACGGGCATATTTCTGGGACGTCACCCGATACTGGATGGAAGAGGCGGAGATTGACGGTTGGCGCCTGGACGTGGCCAACGAAGTCTCCCACGAGTACTGGAGAGAGTGGCGGAAACTCGTCAAGGGAATTAACCCAGATGCCTACATTGTGGGTGAGATATGGGGTGACGGCACGCCGTGGCTGCAAGGTGACAACTTCGACGCAGTCATGAATTACGTATGGCGGGATTTAGTGGTGGACTTCTTCGCCAAGCGATCGATCGTCGCAAGTAGGTTTGACGTGGAAATACGCAAACTCCTTGAACGCCATCCGACCTCAGTTAACCTAGCAATGTTTAATCTGTTGGGAAGTCATGACACCGCTCGCTTTCTCACTGTCGCTGACAACCGAGTCGAGAGATTGAAGTTGGCGTTGCTCTATCAGATGACGTATGTGGGAGCACCAGTCATCTATTACGGCGATGAGATCGGAATGCGCGGGGGAAAGGATCCCGGTTGCCGCAGCGCGATGGTTTGGGATCATAATTTTTGGAACCTTGACTTGCATGAGTATGTGACTCGTTTGATCACGGCAAGGCGTCAGCATCCCGCCTTGCGATCACACGATTACCGCCGCATCCTTACTCTCGACGAAGCGGGCGTCTATGTTTACCAGCGCGGGAGCGGCAAGCAATCCGCCTATGTGTTGGTCAACAACTCCGAGGTGCCGCGAGCGCTCGCATTTTGCCCGACAGAGTGGACGAGTTCGACAACAGCGAGGGACATACTACGCGAGACTTGTTACGCAATAACCGATGGCATGGTGAGTCTGACGGTTGGGCCATGGAATGGGATGATTTTAGTGGCGAACTCCGAGGAGTGAACGCTCGATTTGAGGCCTTGACATTCCTCCAAGAGTACGATAGAATCTTTGATGTCAGCGCTTGATCCTCGGTAGCTCAATGGTAGAGCACTCGGCTGTTAACCGAGTGGTTGCTGGTTCGAGTCCAGCCCGGGGAGCCACATGAAAAAAGCCGGCCACATGTTGGTCGGCTTTTTCGCGCGTCGACGTTGTTTTAGTCGCAAAGTGCGCTTGACGCTTGAATATGGCTACGGTGAGACTATCGTACCTGCTCTCGTTGACGTTCCTCGGAAGGAAGATACAGCCGCAGCATTGAATTACCGAGGAGTCGAAACGTTTCGCTTCGGAGAGGGGACGCTCGTGGCAACCATCAAAGACGTCGCTCGCCTGGCCGGTGTATCGATATCAACAGCATCCGTGGCCCTCAGCGGGAAAGGACCTGTCAGTGAAGCGACCCAGTTGCGAGTGAGAGAGGCGGCTAGGCGCTTGAGGTATCGTCCCAACGCAATCGCCCGAAGCCTGGTCACCCGCCGAACGCGATCGATAGGCTTGGTGTTGGCTGATTTGACCGACCCCTACTTCCACGGGATCGCCAAAGGGGTTGAAGGGGTCGTCTCTGAGGCAGGTTACACCGTCGTACTAGCGGATACCGATCGTTCAGCTCATAAAGAGGAACGCTCCATCGACACCCTCGTCTCTCACCAGGTGGACGGGCTCATCGTCGCGGGATCGGGCGATGGGAGCGAGGGGCGACTTGAGCGTCTACACGATCTGGACACTCCGATTGTCGTCGTAGGCAGCTATGAAGTGAACGTCCCTTCAGTCACTGTCGACAACGAGGGGGCCGGCGCCACCGTGACGCAACATCTACTCGACGAAGGGTACCACCGCATCGGCTACATAAATGGCCCCAACGATTTACTTGTCTCTCACGAACGATATAGTGGATTCCGAAGAGTTCTGGAAACACATTCTCTCAGCCCCGCCAGGTACGCCGAGGGAGACTTCACGCCTGCAGGCGGTTACTTGGCGGCAAAGCGCCTCATAGAGACGGACGGTCCTACCCGCATGGACGCAATCCTTGCGGCCAATGACCAAATGGCCATTGGAGCTCTCAAAGCGGTCCGGGAAGCGGGAGTACTCATTCCCAACCAAATTGCCGTTGCGGGAATCGGTGACATACCTAACGCTGTGTACGTTGATCCCCCGCTCACCACCGTCTCGCTCCCTTTGAAAGAGTTGGGACGCACGGCTGCCGACGTATTACTGCAATTGATCGACGGTCGTCAGGCACCGAGCCGGCCGATCACGCTCGGTGTCACCCTCAACGTACGAGCGTCGAGCAAGCGGTCAAGCAATCGAGAGGAGAGGATGTTCAATGTCGAAAGGTAACGCGTCGCCGATACCTAAGGTCGACGAGATCTTGAGCCGGGTCGTACCCCGACGAAAGATCGATGGGAACTCGGCCATTTTACTGCCCTTTACGCAACGTGGCACCCCGGACTACGAGGGATTGGTCCGCCACGTGGTTCGGACCGCGGAGGCCGGACTTAAGCCCGCTGTTAACATGGATACGGGTTACGTCAACCTGCTCTCGGATGATGAACGACGTACAGTGCTGCGTACGACGCGGGCTGCCTTAGGGGAGGAGCGACCGTTTATTGCCGGTGCCTTTATAGAGGGGAAGACCGGCGCCCCTGTGGACTTGTATAAACATGAGATCGACCAGATTCGTGAATTTGGTGGCACACCTATTATCTTTCAGTCGAGCGCAATGAAGGGACTCACCACCAATGAGTTGGTCGAACTATACCAGGAGATTGCACGTGACAACGGCCCACTATTCGCCTTTGAACTTGGCGAGATGTTTGCGCCGTTTGGAGCCATCTGGAGTGATGAGGTGGCACAAGGAATCATGGAGATTCCAGAGATTGTGGGGTACAAGCACTCCTCGCTCGATCGGCAGGTGGAGTGGAGGCGTTTGTGCCTGAGGGATCGGATTCGCCCCGAGTTCAAGATTTTTACGGGGAATGACCTGGCAATCGACATGGTGGTGTACGGGAGTGATTATCTCCTGGGGCTTTCGACGTTTGCGCCTGAGACGTTTGCGTGGCGTGATCAATTGTGGCAGGAGGGCGACTCCCGATTTTACCAGGTGAACGACGTCCTCCAGTATCTCGGAGAGTTCGCATTTAGGCACCCGACTCCCTCGTACAAACACACCGCGGCGCAGTTCTTGCACTTGCGAGGTTGGACCTTGACGAATGAGCCCCATCCAAACGCTCAACGACGACCAGAGTCGGATATCGAGGTGCTCCGGCTCATCCTGAATCGAATCGAGGGCTTGATCCCAGAAGAGCCGAAGGCTTGACGTCTCGTTTCGGCAAGCATCCAGCACGACCATGAATACGAGTAAAAATAAAGCCTATCGCCAAAAGCGATAGGCTTTATTGCAAGTATTGTGTTGGTGGGCCGTATAGGAATCGAACCTATAACCTTGGGATTAAGAGTCCCCTGCTCTGCCAATTGAGCTAACGGCCCAAACGAGCGTCCATAAGCGTATCGAGTGATTCTCAACACTTGAACATTTTACTTTAGGATCGCTCGTTTGTCAAGGGGACCGGCGGCCCTGACCGTGACGTCTAGCTGTCCAAGGTGACCGCGGACTTTGATGTCGGGTTGTGGGATCCTTCAAGATATCCGAGCCGTTCAAGCGTGTGAATCACTTTGGCAGCGCTCTCGTTCGGCGTCTCGCGGTGGGTCTCGAGGACGAGCTCGGGATTGACAGGAGGCTCATACGGATCGGAGACTCCCGTAAACTGCTCGATCTCGCCGGCAAATGCCTTTTTGTAAAGTCCCTTTACGTCGCGCTCGGCGCACACCTCGAGAGGGCAGTCGATGTACACCTCAACGAAGTTGCCGATTTGCTCTCGAGCCCATTCACGTGTCTCCCGGTATGGTGAGATCGCTGCGGTAATGACCGCAGCGCCGTGGCGCGTCAAAAGCTTGGCGACGTAAGCAATCCGGCGAACGTTGGTGTCGCGGTCCTCTTTGGAGAACCCCAGTCCCTTACTCAAGTTCTCACGGACCTCGTCACCATCAAGTACCTCGACGAGCCGCCCGCGCTCCTCCAGTAACGATGTCACATGTTGGGCTACGGTTGACTTTCCGGCTCCAGAGAGCCCAGTAAACCACACAGTAAAGCCTTTCGGAGTTGTCATTCCATTTCTCCTCCCGTTATGTTACTGCACGCCGCATAGTATGTAGCGACTAGGAAGGAGCGTGCACGTCTAGTTGGTTTCATGATCGATTGCTCGCTGGACCCTTTGACTCCATGCGGTCGAAGGATACGTGGAGATAAAGCGCTCCAACGGGGAGGTCCGTCCGGTGACGACGCTTAGACCGCGCTCTACCTCGACGGTGATGGAGCGACTCGCATCCAAAGTCAGGATGACTGTTCCGATATTGACGAGCCCTTCTTTGCCGACTTCTTGTGTAAGGTTTTCAAAGGTGACTGCAACATCCTGAGTGAAGCCGAAGACGCGACCTTCGATGCGGGTGATCCGATACTCATTCCCGTCTTCAAGCGGAGGGAGGTTGGGAAGGAAAACAAAGCCGTCACTGTCAGTGGACTCTGTGAGCGTCTCGACTCCACCCGTGGTGACATACACCCTGACCTGCTTCGCAGGCTCCTCAATCTCGCGTCCGCTCTCGCCGGGATATCGGGTGAGAAGGCGGCCTAGAAGAAGCGTGTGCCCTTCACTGAGTGGATCGGGAATGAGCTGCTCCGACGAGGTGATGCGCTCTTGAGGCTCATCAGGTGTAGAGTTCGCCTCGGGAATTGACGGGGTCTGGGTTGACTCTTGCGTGGGCGTTTGGGTCTCAGACACATCTGGCATCATGTCTTGTTCGTCTTTCACGCTAAAGCTTGAGAAGATGTCGCGAAATGTGGTAAGTCGCTCTTCGTAACCAGACGAGGGATAATCGAGCGCCACTGCGTAGAATGTGTCACCAATGACGGTCGCTTGGAGTCGACGAGTCCACTCACGCTCTTGGTCCGGTCGCCACTGGTATACCAATTCGGCGCCGTCACGCCCGGCTACGCGCTTGGGGGTGACGTCCTGAATGAGCTGGAAGCCGTCCTCCTCGGACCACTGCTCCTTCCATGCCGCAACGATCTGCTCGGCGCTGAATCCGGTAGCCCCAGGTTGGGCAAAGAGATTTAGATAACCGTTCCCACCGATCTCGGTAAAGGAGGTTGTTCCGCTCTCTGGGTTCCGTTCAACGAGTGGCCATAGGAAGGGAACGAGCAAGGAGTAAGCTCCCTCGGGATCCTCGTACCTCTGCAAGCTCCCTTTGAGCAGATCGGGGCTCACGGCTCCTGTGGGCGTTGGGCCGTAGCGAAACGCTTGAGCGATGTGGTCGAACTCAACCCTTGCGAGGGTAGGATCGACCTCCAATGGCGTAGCGTACTGCAGGTAGTAAGCCCGCTCGCCCCGACGAGCGAAGAGACTCCACTCACGATACTCCGCCGCGTTCGCAGTTTCGTACTCGTAGTGCGCTAACGCGGCAGATTCGCCGTCGAGCGTGGTCGGGACCGCGTCTTGTATGAGGGTGAAGCCGCGCTGTGTCTCTTGGTACGTGGTGAGCGCCGAGCGTGCGATGCTCTGTGCACTGGCACTGGGACTTGGCAATGAGACGACATACACATCGAGTCTGCGCCGGGGTTCGTCCAAAGAGAGGCTCGTGCTACGAAGGGTGAGGGTGACATCGGCCTCTTCCCAATCTGCAGGTAGCTTGAGCGTGAAACGGCCGGCGGGATCCCGGTACGACCAGTTTGATTCGTCGCCGGCCGATAAAGCGTCGGGATCGGCTGGAGCTGAGATCGCTTCTCCTGACGCGGGTGTATCCGTATCTACCGACCTTGGCTGGGTTTCGGCCTGATCCACAGAGGCTACCTCATCCTCCGTACTTACGGGCGGCTCGGTTGACCGGTCAACGGGCTCGGATGGCGAGACCTGAGCGCGCTTCTCTGAATCGATCTCGAGGGTTGTCGTCAGCGAATTTCGCAACCTGAGCGTCTCGTTACCGGGATTAATGATGTCGACCGAGGTGACTTTGCTCACCGAAGAGACCTGCGTAACTCCCGTCGCCGGATCGACGTAGAAAAGCGCGTGCCCTATCTCTTGAATCTCGGTGTGACTCGTGCCATCCCGAAATGAGGTGTTTCCGCGCAGACGTGCCGTGACTGCCTCAAGGGAGTGACCGCTCCAAACTCTCGTACCTTGCCGCGTGTACGTTGCGTTTAGGCGCATGATGCGGGTGCGTTGCGGGCCTAGATTCTCCCGCGTCACGTTTGCTCGCCAGGTGCTCTTCCCGAGGTCTTCTGCAGCGGGTATGGGGACGACAAGGCCCCAAAAGAGGTCCATACTGTCGATACCCAAGTTGGTGAGGGCTTCGGGTGTTTCAATTCGATCGATGCGACCTCGGGCGTCCAGGTGGCCATGCAACACTGTACCCGTGAGCGTACGACCGAGATCTTCGGGGAATCCTTCGGAGTGCGCGTTGACGAACGTAAGGGAGAACGAGAACTGCCCGGAATCCTCCTGCGGTGAGACGGAGAGTTGAACATTGGCGGCAAGGGTGACGGTAGCCTCCTGCTCGGATGGGTCGAAACCGGGCAACTCGATTGAACCCGTAGTGGTGAGCGTGTATGGCCATGTTCGTCCCACATAACTTTCGGGTTCGAAGGCGAAGTGTTCTCCCTGGGTCACCGACTCAGCCGCGAGGCTAAGTGTAGAAATGAGCGTGGCGCCCAGGAGTGCGCAAAGAATGAGCAAGCACTTCATACCAGGTTCGCGACACACCGATAAAACCTCCATCTCTGACCGCTTCGTTTCGCGTAGGCCGACTAAGCACCCATTTCCAGCCTACGGGCTCTAGTCCTTCCATCTTCGCAGCACATTCCCAAGAGGGTTGCCTCCCCGCACTGGTAAACAGAATGATTAGGAAGTCTCATACGAGGACGCAATTCGGAGGGATGCAATGTGCGCCCATTTCCCCCAAAAGTACTCAGGCGAGTTGTCATCGTGGCCTCGGTGATTTTGGTTTTGGTCGGCGTGAGTATGGTAGGCCTCAATTCAAGCTCGATCCCAGAGCGAGTCGGCAAGATCGTCGCTGGGACATTAGCGCGCACGACCGGTTGGGAGATGACGGTCGGGCGGGTTGAGTTTGTCGCGCCCACGCGATTGCTTCTCTCTGACGTCGATGTGAACGTACCCTCCGACGCACAGGCTTCCGATTGGATTCGGACGGCGAAGTCTCCGACCGTTTACGTAAGCGTTAATCCGATCAAACTCCTCCTTGGTAATAGCGGTGATGCACCTACCGGAAAGATGACTTGGGTGGCTCCGGAGATTGAACTCGCACGCCCACTCACTGACATTCGTCCGGGGATTCCCGCTTCGGCGACGGTTGAGCGGCATGGGGACGCGCCGGCGTCACAGGGGGAAACGAACGGAGAGGCTCGTCGTATCTCACTGGCTGTAGAACTTGTGGAAGGCCGGGTGGTGGATCCGACCGGAGCGTGGCTGATTGACGGCGCCTTTTCGGTGGGGGGCGCAGGGAGCTCTTCGTCATTGGCTCTGACTGAGGTTCGTCTGAAGGGGCTCGACCGCCAGACTCAGATCGAAGTGAGTCTGGAAGGTCGAGAGGCAGAGCGTCAATGGCGCTGGCGCGCCATGGGGCCGGCCATCCTCTTTAACGCCCTGCTGGAACAGACTGGATGGGAGTTGGCGGGAGCGATTGTGGCTTCTGGAGTTGTGGATACTTCGCCCTCTCTCACGGGTACATTTGACCTTGAGGTCTCGTCGGGGGATGTACGTTGGGGCGGGAAGTCGCCTGAGGAGACCGTCGCGTTTGACACCCTCACCCTTTCAGGAGAACTCGGCTCCGATGTCATCATCAACGAGTTGCGTGTGGCGCAGGAGACCGGTGTGATTCACGGCTCCGGGCGAGTGGAGATGGCGAATGCAGACTCCACGGATCCGGTGATACAGCTCGACGTGTACACCCGCGGACTTGAGCTGCCCGCGGCGATCCCGTTTCTCTCCCGATACGGACTCTCAGGAAAGACCGATTTCTCAGGTGTGCTCGCGGGCCCGCTTCACGATTTGGAGCTTTCGGGGCGGCTCACCGTCTCCTCGGGTACCGTGTGGCATCGGCCCATTGATCGCGGGGAAGGCGTGATTCTCCTAGAGACTGGGCGCTTTACGTTTGGGCAGACCGTTTTGGAACGCGGATCATCACGATACCGCCTCAAAGGGGAGTGGCAACAGGGTGAGCCGGCCGACCAACTTCGGATCGAGCTAACCAGCCAAAAGGGGCGAGCGGAGGAGATTTTGGCCGCTCTCGGGCAAGAAGGCGTTGATGTTGAGGGTGAGGTCGATGGAGACCTTCTCGTCGCAGGCCTCGTCGGTGATTTGCACGTGAGCGGCTCAATCGAAGGACGGGCGCTAAGCCTTTGGAACCAACCACTCGACGGTGTCAGAGGAGCCTTCCGATGGGAGCGTTCGCGCCTCACCCTCAGCAATGCGGTCGCCGAGCTTGGAGGGGGTACCGCAACTGTATCAGGTGAGCTGACCGGGGATGAATTGGGATTTCGCGTCGCAATGGCGAGGTGGCCGTTGGACCTCGCGGCAATGCCCCAAGACGGACTCAGTGACGAGGAGATCGGCGGTTGGGTGAGTTACGAGGGGATGGTGAGTGGCACCGTCCAAACGCCTGTCGTTACCGGGCGCTTGACCGACGGTGACGTGCGCGTCGGGCGGTGGCAACTGGCGAATCCCAACGGCTCGGTCACGCTGGACACCCAGCAGGTTCTCCTCGACGACCTCGAGGTGACGGCTTTGGGAGGTGGAGAGTACCAATTGTCGGGCTCAATCAACAGGTGGATGGAGCCTGATCCGGCCATCGACTTGAACGTGAACGTGCGAGGGGCCTCTCTCTCCACGTTGCTTAGCGAGAACGGCCTGTCGATTCCCGCATTGCTCGTCGACGGGGAAGTGGTTGGCACCATCGCCGTCTCGGGAACGACCGCGGGTCCCGATGCGCGCTTCGACCTTGCGCTGCAAGATGAATTCCAACTTGGCGCTCCGATTCGACTTCGCTTTCAGTACGTCGATGGTCGCCTGAAGTTCGGCGGGATCCCGGACCTCCTTGGACTTTCAGGGGTCACGAGCGCGTCGTAGAGATGTAAAGTGCTTTGGCGACGATGACGATGAAGGGCGCGACCACGATGCCATAGATGCCGAAAAAGTGAATGCCGGCGTACAGCGCGATGAGCATGGGGAGCGGGTGGACGCCGATAAAGTCCCCAAGGATCTTGGCTTGGAAGAGCTGCCTGATGAGGAATGATAGCGCGAAGATCAACAGGAGTTTGGTCGCAAGGGCGGTTTGGCCAAGCAACCAAGCGCCGATGGCCCATGGGACCAGCAAAAACCCCGGGCCGAGGACGGGAATGATATCAAGGATCCCGGCGATGATGGCCAGGGTCATCCAGTAATTGATGCCAATGGCGATGAGCCCTACACCGATGACGATGGTCGTTAACGTGAGAAGGATGAGCTGGGCTTTAATAAAGCCGACCAAGTCAGCGACGATGCGTCGCTGGACGGCACGCGCTTTCTCTCGTACGCCGGCCGGCAGGACGGACAGGGCTGAATCGGACAGTGCGTCGCGATCTTTGAGCATAAAGTACGTGGCCAGGAGGGCAATGACAAGGACGATGATGAGCGATGGGACCTTGCCGGCTGCGTTTAGCGTGATGTTGATCCCCTGTGTAATGAGGCCAAAGCCGGCATTGGCGATATCGTCGACAGCTTGAAGAATGTTCTCCTGGACACTCAAGGGGAGCTGGCGCTGGTCGACGATTTCGTTCAACCGGTTGAGGCTCTCGATAAGCCGGGTTGCCAAGTCGACGGGTATGTGCTGGTACCGCTGGAGGAGCGCGCCCATCTGGATGAGTTCTGAGAAGACTTTGGTTGTGACAAGGAGCCATAAATATCCACCTGCTAAGACGACTGCGGCGAGGCTGAGAGTCGTAGCCATCCAGCGAGGTAGGCGGACGCGTGCCTCCAAGAGGTTAACGAGCGGATCGATGAGCGCCGCCAAACATACACCGAGGATAAACGGTAGCGCAGCCGCGATGAGCGGTTGGCGCAGAAAGACGGCGCCGACCAGCAGAATCAACCAGAGAATTTTACGGTCGTCAATCTGGAGCTTCATGGGAGTACGCATCCTCTATAGGATAGTGGTCGGCGCGTCGAAAGTTAGATCCTGTAACACATTATAACACGGGGTTACCAGCCTTTGGAGGGTGAGCCGTCCTACGGTCGAAAGAGCTTTTTTGGAGGTGATAAAATAGCGTGGCCCGAAGCAGACTCGGCATTCTTTTCAAGCGATACCTGTTGGCCGGTGTATTAGTGCTTGCTCCCCTGGCCGTGACCGTGTATATTCTGACGAGCGGGTTTACAATTCTCGACCGCTTTCTTGGCTCTGTCGTGGCGCGACTCCTTGGACACCACGTTACCGGCGCCGGGGCGGTGCTAACTGTACTTTTGACGGTCCTCGCCGGCATGATCGCCACGAACGTTGTGGGACGCCGCTTAATTCATTTCACAGAGACTCTTCTGGCGAGGATTCCGGTAGTTCGCTCGGTGTACGTTGGCGTGAAGCAGGTGTTGGATGCATTCTCCGTCAACAGTCGTGCGGGCTTTAGTCGAGCTGTACTCGTCGAGTATCCCCGCAAGGACGCATGGTCGATCGGTTTTGTCACATCGAAGGGTGACGGTGTGAAGCGAGATTCGCTACCGCCCAATGTCGCTAGCGTCTTCGTTCCCACTTCCCCTAATCCCACATCAGGATTCCTCATCATTGTGTCGGAGGAAGACCTCGTTCCGCTCGATATGTCTGTCGAAGCAGCGTTCAAGGTAATCCTCTCCGGGGGGATGGTGTGGGGATCCCAGGAGAATCACCCCTCTTAAGTGAGGAGAGACGGACATGGACGGTCACGGACAAACATCGTTTACAGCACTCGTCATCATCGCGACCGCAGCTTTTCTAATTCCCATTATCGTGAACAAGATTCGCTGGGTGAGGATCCCGGTGGTGGTAGGGGAACTCATTGTCGGGATCATCATAGGACGCAGCGGATTTGATATCGTACAATCTGAGGATTGGCTCGTCTTCCTTTCCACACTCGGTATCACATATCTCATGTTCTTATCGGGCGTTGAGATCGATTTCCGGGTCCTCCGACGGATGTCGGCCAGTACCAGCGGACGACAGGTGTTCTCTCTGACCACCCTTTACTTTGTAGGTGTGCTCGTCGCGGCGGTGGTGGCCGGATTTGCCTTTACAAGCATGGGCTTGGTACACAATCCGTGGTTGGTTGCCATTATTTTGACGACGGTCTCGGTGGGGGTCGTGCTTCCCACCTTAAAAGAGCGGGCCATGGGACCGACGGAGTTGGGCCAAACCATTCTGGTCACCGCCGTGCTGATGGATTTCGCCACAATGCTCTTGCTCACAGTGCTCGTCACGTTGGTCTCCGGTGAGGATCCGGGTAGACTTGCACTGATCGTTCTCTTGTTTGGCGGCGGCTTTGTCACGTATTTGGTGGGGTCAAAACTTCGTGAGCAGGCGTTTGCCCGGGAGCTTGCGCATGCAACCTCGCAAATTGGTGTCCGCGGCGCATTTATGCTCATCTTTATCTTCGCGTACCTCTCGCAACGCCTCGGGGTCGAATTCATCCTCGGCGCATTCTTGGCGGGCGCGATCGTCTCACTCATCTCGGAGACGGATGAGACCTCGCTACACCTCAAGTTGGATGCTATCGGCTTTGGGTTTCTGGTGCCCATTTTCTTTATTATGGTAGGCGCCGAGTTTGATGTGGCCGCTCTCCTCGCATCGCCTCAGTCCTTACTTTTAGCCTTCTCGATTGTGGTCGTAGCGTATTTCGTCAAGGGGCTGCCGGCCGTGTTCTTTGCGCGGCGTTTTGGAGTCCGAGAGGCCTTGGGGATCGGCATACTCGTTACTCCAGGGCTCAGCCTCACCGTCGCCGCCGCGGAGATCGGATTCCGCCTTGAACTTTTATCGTCCGCAACCCACTCGGCGATGATCCTCCTCGCGATCTTAACGGCCGCCATTTCACCTATTCTCTTTGAGAAGTTAGTGCCGCGCACTCCGGTTAAGGAGGATAACGAGAGATTAGTCGTGGTGGGCGCCAACGAGCGAGGAGTGCTTCTCGCCACGCGCCTGGCGGATATGGGGGAGCGCATGGTCCTTGTCGATAAGGACCCCGACCGCATTGAAAGCGTCCGAAGTCGGGGCTTCGAGGCGGTCCGCGCCGACGCGACAAATGTTGACGAGTGGCACCGCATTGATTTGGTCGATGAGGAGTCCACAGTTGTCGTAGCGACGCAGAGCGATGAGGTGAACTTGGCGGTTGTCCAAGCGCTCAGTGATGCAGGTGGCGTGAAAAACCTCGTGGCTCACGCTGTGGATCCCGGTGCCTCCGAGGCGATGAATCGCCTCGGCGCTCGTACCGTCTCTCCCTCTTTGGCCACGATCTTGGTCATGGAGAATATAGCCCGCCACCCCGATCTATTCGCGCTACTTACTCATGAGGACGAGGATATTGCGCTTGAGCGCTTTTTGGTAGACAACGAGGAACTTACCCGTGTGACGGTACGCGAAATTCAGCTTCCCCAAGGCGCGCTCATTCTGTCGGTGCATCGTGGACGGGAGCACATCATTCCTCGTGGGGATACCAATCTCAAGATAGGCGACGTACTCACGATTGCCGGGGAGGTCGATGAGGTGAAAGAGGCGCTTCGAATACTCTCTGCCTTTGGGCGCACACAGCCGGTTGGCAGATAGCGCGCTTGGGTCCTCATGGTAGCGTACGGTGTCTAAAACTTTGCCGTTAGAGCAGGATGAGGAAATTGAAATAACGGGCCAGGAGTGAAAATGAATCGGTGTAAAGAAGGACGCCGATGACGATCAGCAAGAGGCCGCCGGCGACTTCGATCACACGGTGACGTCGCTTAATGACTGTCAGGATCCTCTCGGATCGTCCCAGCGTGACGGCGATGAGGAGGAAGGGCAGGCCCATCCCGACCGCGTAGGATAGGAGGAGGGTGATACCCTGCCACAACGTGGCACTCACTGACGCGAGAGCCAAGATGCCGCCCAAGATGGGGCCGACGCACGGCGTCCACCCAGTGGCGAACGCCATTCCAATCAGAAACGACTGATGAAGCTTGCCGGACTGGCCGCTGTACGTCCAACCTCTTTGAAGGTCGAGTCCGGGGATGCGTAACAGACCAAGGGTGTGAAGCCCGAACCCTGCTACGAGGACTCCGGCGATCTTGCCGAGGAGGACCTGGTTGGTGATGAGTAGTCTCCCTAACAGAGTCGCAGAGGCGCCAAAAAGGATGAAGACGACGGTGAAACCGAGGATGAATAATAGGGCGTGGGCGCGCACTCGGGTGGTGTTGATGGCGGACGTGTCGGCTCCCACCTGAGCGGAGACTCCGGAAATGTAGGCGATGTACGCCGGCACGAGGGCCAAAACGCAAGGCGAGAGGAGCGAGAGCACGCCGGCGAGGAATGCGAAGCCATACGTCACCTGGGTTGCGGACGCCAGTTCCACGAAGCTTCCCCCATCCTATGACTTAGCTGCGTCAGAGACGACGACTCTCTTAAGTATGACGTTAACTCAAGCTTATGTCGAGGGAAATCACCAACATACCTCCGGCGCGCTTCGCCTCTTTGGGGCGATTATAAGTTGCGGCGTACGATTTCATAGGGGATCCAGCGATTCGCCTTGTAACAAAGGACGCCCTGGTTTTTGAGACCGCCGAAATGTTCGCAGAGTAGGCAACGGCTTGGGTTAATGTTCCTTTTCTTAAGTGGGCAGAACATCAGTATCGCCCTTTCTTATAAAGGTGTGATTGCCCCCACCAAAACGTCCCCCGCACCACTTCGGGGACAAATTCCGTCCCGCGAGGGTGCTCCGTATCCCGTGGACAGTGTACCACATTTTCCCTATTGCGTGAAGTCCCTGGGGGAGCGGGCGCGCAGTTGGGAGCCGGTTGACTGAGCATGTCCCATTTGGTATGATTGCGAGAACATCGAGACTCGGATCTAATGCCCTGCATTCGGCGGTATGAAGGGGGATATGGCGGGTGACATTTGAGGAGAAATTTGGGAGTGAAGGCTTGACCTTTGACGACGTGCTGCTGATACCCAGCTTGTCGGAGGTCATGCCTAGCGAGGTGGAGACGTCGACGAGACTGACCCGTTCGATCTCGCTGAACATCCCCTTGATGAGCGCCGGTATGGATACCGTCACGGAGGCGCGCCTCGCGATTGCCATTGCTCGCGAAGGCGGGATCGGTGTGATCCATCGCAACCTCAGTGTAGCGGACCAAGCCGGCGAAGTTGACAAAGTGAAGCGCTCCGAGAGCGGAATTATTGTGGACCCCGTTTTTCTCTCACCCGACCATCTCATTCACGACGCCCTAGCAATTATGGAACGGTACCACATTTCGGGGGTGCCGATCACGGATGAGACCGGAAAGTTGGTCGGCATATTGACCAATCGGGACCTTATCTTTGAGCAAAACTACGACCAGCGGGTTGGCGACGTGATGACTTCCAGAAACTTGGTGACTGCGCCGGTCGGCACGACGCTGGAGGAGGCCATGCGAATCCTCCATGAGCACCGCATCGAAAAGTTGCCGCTGGTCGACGACGAGTATCATCTCAAAGGGCTCATCACCATCAAGGACATTGAGAAAGCGCGCAAGTATCCTAATGCGGCCAAGGATAACAAAGGGCGGCTGCGGGTGGCGGCGGCGATCGGCGTGGGTGATGCGGACCAAGCGGAGCGGGCGCCTGCGCTAATCGAGGCCGGCGTGGATGCACTGGTGTTGGACACCGCTCACGGGCATTCGCGGCGAGTGCTGAACGCGCTAGAGCGGCTCAAGTCCGAGTATTCCGGACGTATCGACATCATTGCGGGTAACGTCGGCACAGCAGAAGGGACCCGAGCGTTGATTGAAGCGGGCGCTGACGCCGTAAAAGTGGGGCTTGGACCCGGTAGCATCTGCACGACTCGCGTTGTCGCCGGCATCGGGATGCCGCAGATTACGGCAATTTGGGAGTCGTCGAGAGTGGCTCAGGAGTACGACATTCCCGTCATCGCGGACGGAGGGATCCGTTTTTCGGGCGACATTCCCAAAGCGATCGCTGCAGGAGCCAACGTCGTGATGCTTGGCAGTCTTTTCGCAGGCACTGACGAAAGCCCGGGTGAGACGGAGATTTACCAAGGCCGCAGCTACAAGGTGTATCGTGGCATGGGGTCCATCGGCGCGATGCGAGCTGGTAGTAGCGATCGGTACTTCCAGGAGTCCGCTCGCAAATTGGTTCCCGAAGGGATCGAGGGTCGCGTGCCCTACAAGGGTCCCCTCTCAGAGACTGTGTACCAACTGGTGGGAGGACTCCGGGCTGGAATGGGTTACTGTGGCGCGCGCACTGTCGACGATCTCCGTACGAAGAGCCGTTTCATCCGTATTACGTCGGCCTCCATGCGTGAGAGCCATCCCCATGATGTGCAGATCACCAAAGAAGCTCCGAACTATGCAGTGTAGTCGTTGCGTGCGCACCGTGTGTAGGAGAACGTGAAGGTGTCCCAACCGACGTACGAAGTTGCGCCGTTACAGGAACGACTGGATGTGCTCTTGGGCGTATTGGTGGTCGCCATGGTGGCGACCCCAATCCTTTTTAGGGGGTTGGCGCAGGCCGCACCTGCTCTAGCAGAGCATCCTGCGTTTATGAGCGCTGGTCTTCTGGTTCAGCAGAGTGTACTCCTGGGGCTTACCATTTGGCGGCTCAAGCGGGCCGGATCGTCGTGGGGCGCTCTAAGGCCGTTTATCGAGAGCATTCAACAATTGGGCGCCGGCTTGTGGTGGGGGATGGGGCTATTGTTCCTTAACGGTCTGCTGGCGCAGTTCTCCCTGTGGGTGTTGGGCAACGCTGTAGGCGCAGAGGCGACGGCCGGCTTGCTCAGTCGAGAGCAGTCCGCGGTGGGTACACTCTTGAACCCCGACGCGCACCCCCTTTACCTTGGCGCTGTCGTCTTTTTGGCCGTCGGACTCGCTCCGATCGTCGAAGAGAGTTTCTTTCGCGGCTATGCTTACCCCGTATTAAAGCATTACGTCAAAGGGCACGCGGTGTGGTTGAGCGCGCTGCTTTTTGCTGGAGTACACTTATACGTCATCAACTTCTTGCCGGTGTTTGCTCTGGGAATCCTTTTGACGCTCATTTACGAGCGCACAGGCTCACTGGCGATTCCCATCGTTGCCCACGCGGCCGTTAACGCGTTGGTGGCCATCGCAGCCGTCCTCGTCGGCTCAACGTAAGTGTTTGGAGGGATCATCGATGCCGGAGTCGGAAGACTCTACAGATGTCCGAGTCGAGCTACGCTTCGATACCCAAGGCGATTCGTACAGGCGGGTGGTCGCCGTAGCGGTCGACGCCTTTCCGCAGCCTCTCCTTCACATTCTCGGCTGTGAGGGCCTTTGGAACGACGGCCCTGTATGGGTGGGTCCTCTCGAAAGCTTCCGTTCGGCTCTCCAGCGGATTCCGAGGCAGTATGAGGCGCATCGCCGTGCGCTAGCGCAGACCTTAGGGTTGACCGGTATGACGCGGGTCTTGCAATCAGATGTTTCCCGGACCTTGGTGATGGGCGTCCTTAATGTCACCCCGGACTCTTTTTACGACGGGGGACGTTACACTCAAGTCGAGCAGGCTGTGCAGCAGGCGATGCGAATGGTCGAAGAGGGGGCCGATATCATCGATGTTGGCGGCGAATCCACGCGGCCTAACGCGGACCCTGTTCCCCTTGACGAGGAGCTGCGGCGAGTAGTGCCGGTAATCCGAGCCCTCGCAGCGGAAGTGGACGTTAAAATCTCCATTGATACATATAAAGCGGCGGTCGCCGACGCGGCGATCAAGGCTGGAGCCACGATCGTCAACGACATCTCGGGCCTTCAGTTCGATCCGCGAATGGCAGAGACTATTGCCGCCGGTGGGGCCGCCGCTGTCTTGATGCATACGAGGGGTACGCCCCGTGACATGCAAAGGAATCCTCGATACGAGGATGTCGTGAGGGAAGTGCGCGAGTACCTTTCTAAAAGCTGTGAGGCGGCGCTCGATGCCGGAGTGATGGAGGAGCGCATTTGGATTGATCCGGGCATAGGTTTTGGCAAAACCCTCGAACACAATTTGAGTCTCCTCTCCCAACTGCGCTCCTTGCGATCCCTTGGGTTTCCCATTCTCGTCGGCACCTCCAACAAGTCAATGATCGGACAGGTGCTTAACCTTGGTGTGACGGAGCGGTTAGAGGGTACGGCTGCGACCGTAGCTCTCGCCATTGCCAACGGAGCGGATGCGGTCCGAGTTCACGATGTGCGAGCGATGCGGCGCGTCGCACTGATGACGGACGCTGTCGTGCGCGGCAGGTGGGTTGGGAGCCGATGAGGAGAGTTTTCTTGAGCCTTGGATCCAATCAGGGGGATCGACTCGCGTATCTACGCGCCGCCGTCCTGTCACTCCAGACCTCCGGAAGTGTTCAGAGCTTGCGTACCTCGTCGGTGTATGAGACGGCGCCCGTCGGTCTCACTGATCAGGCGCCATTTCTCAATATGGTTGTCGCGTGTCAGACAGCGTTGACGCCCTTAGAGTTGCTCCGCCTTTGCCAAACAATCGAGGCGAAGAGTGGGCGTACGCGCACGATCAGATGGGGTCCGCGCACGCTCGACATTGACATTGTCGCGATGGAAGGTGTCGTACAGAATTCGGAGGAGTTGACGTTGCCTCATCCTCGGGCTCACGAACGGGCCTTTGTGCTCGTGCCTTTGTTGGAGCTCGAGCCCAACGCAGAGTTGGGCTCGCTTCCGGTGCGTAAGTTGTTGGAACGCATCGGTGAGGAACAAAGCGTCACGAAGTACTCGGAAATTTAAACTTTATGGAACTGGTCCACCGTGAGGACAAAGATCGTGGCGCCTCCGGACTCGACCTCGATGGGCAGGCTCATGGACGTGGGAATCTCGGACGAGGCTTGTGGAAGCAGTTTTTTTCTGCGAACACACGTTGATTCGACGATATCCAGGACATGTTGGACTCTCTCGTCTTCGACGCCAATTAGGAGCGTGGTGTTGCCGCGCAAGAGGAAACCTCCTGTGCTGGCCAATTTGGTGGCGGAGAAATCGCTCTCAATCAGGGCGTCCATCAGGCGGGCTGCGTCGTCGTCTTCAACCACGGCCAGGATCAACTTCACGCGATAACCCCCTTTAAATGCATGCGAGAGAAACACACGACCTCCATGTTTTAGGAATTCCGCCATTCTCGCCTGATTCCTTTTTGCACACGACGTTGCGCCCAAACGGCGTCAATGGCCTATCGACGAATCGGACTTCCCTTCGTCTTAAAGCGTTGCCGAGCTGCTTGTATCACTTCGACCGCCCACTCGACGTCATGCCAACCGCCGACGCCTGTCTCTTTCTGTTCGAGCTCTTTGTAACGCTTAAAAAAATGCTCGATCTCGTCCAACATATGCGCCGGTAACTGGGTGTGTGACGTGATAGCGCGCCAGCGTGGTTCGCCGATCGGTACTGCAAGGATCTTCTCGTCCGGACCTTTCTCATCCCACATCTCCAAACCGCCAACAGGTCGGCACTCGACATAACAGCCCGGGAAGACCGGCTCACTCGTGACGACAAGGATGTCGAGCTCGTCGCCGTCGAGGGCCAGAGTCTCAGGGATAAGGCCGTAATTCGCGGGATAACGAATCGAGGAGAAGAGCATGCGATCGAAGTAAATGCGGCCGGTCTTACGGTCGTACTCGTATTTGTTACGGCTGCCTTCCGGGATCTCGATCAGTGCGTCTAACGTCTCGGGCATTGCTGGTTTTGGGCCTCCTGTAGTGGTGCAAATGAAGTGCCTTAACTAAAGGGCAAATGCAGGGCAAATGCGAACACAAAAAACGCCCCTGCGGAAGTCATCCACAGAGGCGCTTGGGACCGCCCAGCGCGGATCCCGACTTGGTTGGTGCCGAAGGTGGGAGTCGAACCCACACGGGCGTAAAGCCCACTGCGCCCTGAACGCAGCGCGTCTGCCAATTCCACCACTTCGGCGTCCGCGAATTTACTCCACCATCCTACCATCGAGATTGTAACTTGTCAAGGGTATAGAACACCTGCTCTAGGGTGTTGCACTTGGACGTCGGTCGATGTACAATGATAACGATGACGAGTAGGGGGGCGTCGAGGACGAGCCTCACCTGTGGTCAATTGTCGCCAAGTTGCGACAGGAACCATTGGCACAGATTTTTCAAACGGCGCGTGCCGACGAGATAGCTGCTCAACCATGTGGCCGGAAGCCAAGGATTCACGGATGCCTTGGACTTCGGTCAAGCGCGGGGAAATGAAAGGATGACGCGTTTCATGCTGTTTCGGAAAGTGAACAAAATCACAGAACTGCTCCAACGGGAGGGTGAATCGATCTCGTTCTCCGACCTTGCGAAGACCTTGGCCGATGTAATCGACTCGGCGGCCGAGGTTTACGTGATCTCCCGGAAGGGTAAGATTCTCGGTGATTCGCTGGACGGGGAGTTCCCGCAGTCCGACTTTGATGCACGGTGGCTCGAAGCGGGCCAGGTCTCCGAAGACCTCTCCTCTGCCCTCCTCAAGGTTGGGGCGCTCTCCAGCGGAGCTGAGGCGGCCAAGTTGACGGGGTACCGTCCTTCGTTGGTAGCTCCGGCAGTCGGTTCGGGACGACGAGTGGGTACGGTCATGGTCATCGGAGTCGGAGACGATTTCCCGGAGGACGATTGGATCCTCTTGGAGTACGCGGCCACCATCGTTGGGATGGTGATCGTGCACGCTCTGGACGAGGAAGAAGAAGACGAGGCCGTCGGCAAGCGCATGGCTCGTTCGGCGATCAACAGCCTTTCGTACTCCGAGATTCGAGCGATGCAAAACATCTTCGACGAACTTGAGGGCGACGAGGGCGTTTTGGTTGCTTCTCGCATTGCCGACCAGGCGGGTATCACTCGCTCGGTCGTCGTGAATGCGTTGCGTAAGTTGGCGTCGGCAGACGTTATCGAGTCCCGTTCGCTCGGAATGAAGGGGACCTACTTGCGGATTTTGAATCCAGAGATCCGCAACGAACTTGATCGCCAGCGCTACCCTTACCTGCGCGACACTTCGGATATGTTGAGGAAGCGGGCTTAACTGCAAGCTTAACGCACCTCTTCAGTCCATCCCGTTGGCCCTCGGCGACGTACGTGGTCGCCGAGGGCTTAGTTTGTTTGTCACAATTCGCGGCCGCGGTACAGCGCCCGGTCCCCAAGCCGTCGATTCACTTCATCAATCGCTTGGCTCAAACGATCGACGCGCCTGTCACTTTCAAAGAGGGACTCCTGTTTCATCGCATGGAGGTCGCCCACTCCAACGCCTACAAGGCGTACCGCTTCTTGTACGTTAAATGAAGACCACATTTTTCGCACCGCACGATAAATTGAGTCATCGTCGTCGACCGATGTCGTAAAGCTTTGTTGTCGGGTCATTGTCGTGAAGTCGGGGAAGCGTATCTTGAGCGTCGCCTTGTGAGCCCAGAGACCGCTATGGCGAAGTCGTACGCCCACGTCTGCGACTAGGCGCGCGAAGGTTTGCCGTATCACCTGGGGATCAGTCACGTCTTGGTCGAAGGTGGTCTCTTTGCTAATCGACTTGGCTGCCGATGGAGGCTCCACCAAGCGCTCGTCGATACCTTGAGAGAGCCGATGCAGGTGCGCCGCCGCTCGTCGTCCGATATGGGCCGCGAGCCACTGAGGTGTGCGGGCGCGCGCGTCGCGAACGTGGTTAATACCCAGCATGCGAAGGTGTTCAGCAGTCTTAGGCCCGATGCCCCAGAGGCGCTCAATGGGCAGGGGATCTAGAAACGCCTGCGCCTTCGCTGCTTCGATGACGACTAAACCGTCGGGTTTCTGAGAGTCTGACGCCAGCTTGGCAAGGAGCTTGTTGGGCGCAACACCTACGGAGGCCGTGAGATGGCACGCCTCCTCAATCCGCCTCTTGATAGTTGCGGCCATTGCATGTGGTGAAGAGTAGAAGTGCTCGCAACCGGTCATGTCGACGAACGCCTCGTCGACGGAGAGCGGCTCGACGCGTGGTGAGAGGGAGGACAAAAGCTCGTGAAAGAGCCCGCTATACTTCGCATAGGTCTTCATATCCGGCCTGACGAAGATGGCGTGTGGGCATCGCCGCTTGGCTTCTCGAATTGGCATGGCCGAGCGAATCCCATAGGCGCGCGCCTCGTACGAGCACGTTGCGACCACGCCTCGCCCGCCATTGGGGTCACCTCCGACCACCAAGGGCTTTCCACGGTACTCGGGACGTCGTAGTGCCTCTACGGCTGCGAAAAACGCGTCCAAATCGACGTGAACGATGGTGCGCACGGGCTGCCCTCCCACCAAAGCGCCGTGTCATCGACACGGGAATGGGAATGGTAGATGATGCAGAACTGATTCTGGTAACGGGGGCAGTTTCCCTGTGATAGCGTAGCAATTTGTGCATGGAGGCGTTAATGCGTGGCGGAAAACGGCTCGAATCAACAGCAGGCGATGGACGACCGGTGTATCTTGGTTGGTCTTGATTCGCCGGAGGCATGGGATTTTCCGATCGAAGAGAGTCTGAACGAACTGGCTAGTTTGGCCGAGAGCGCGGGCGCCGTTGAAGTGGCTCGCGTCGTCCAGGCCCGGGCCAAACCCAATCCGGCTACGTATGTGGGTAGTGGCAAAGTCGAGGAGATTGTGCAACTATGCACTGCGCTCGACGCCTCGCTGGTCATCGTCGACGATGAGTTATCGCCGGCACAGGCTCGCAATCTAGAGCGCATTTTGGACGTGCGCGTCGTCGATCGAACTCAGCTCATCCTCGACATCTTCGCGCAACGAGCCCAAACCAAAGAGGGCAAGATTCAAGTCGAGATGGCGCAACTCCGTTACTTTCTGCCTCGATTGAGTGGAGTAGGTGCAACGCTCTCACGCTTGGGCGGTGGAATTGGGACACGGGGACCCGGTGAGACAAAGCTCGAAGTCGATCGGCGACGCATTCGAAAGCGCATGTCCGATCTAAGGCGTGAGTTGGCGCGAGTACAACGGCAAAGAGCGTTGCAGCGCGATGGTAGAGAGTCCGCTTTGGCGACCACCGTAGCTTTGGTCGGTTACACCAACGCCGGCAAATCGACCCTCTTTAACCGGTTAACCGGCGCGGGAGTTTACGCCGACGATCGTCTGTTTGCCACGCTGGATCCGACGACACGCCACGTCGAGCTGCCGCGGGGGCGAAAGGCGCTGCTCATCGATTCTGTCGGCTTCATCCGCAAACTCCCGCACGACTTAGTAGCGGCTTTCCGCGCCACGCTTGAGGAGATCACCGAAGCTGATGTCCTCGTCCACGTCGTGGACGTCTCGGCGCCGGACTGGTATGAGCGGGGGCGGGCGGTCTTTGACGTCTTGGGCCAACTGGGCGCCGCCGAGAAGCCTGTGGTGACAGCGCTCAACAAGATCGACTGTTCAGATGAAGGGAACGTGGTGGGATTACTTGGCCGCGTTGCTAACGCGGTGGCGGTCTCCGCGCTCACCGGCGAAGGCGTCGGCACATTGTTGCGCGCAATCGAAGACGCGGCGCCTGACCCGATCGTGCGTTGGGAGTTTAAGGTGCCTTACCCTGAGGCTCACGTCGCTTCGTGGATTCACAAACACGGACGGGTCCTGCGCGAGGAGTTTGACGACAGCGGAGTGTGCCTGGTCGCCGAGATCGCCCGCCCCTTGGCCGCCCGCGTCGAGCGTTTCCGAGCCGATGGGAACGTGGTACAATAAAGCGTGCCTATTGCTTGGAAGCGTGAGGAGACCCAGGTTGGGCATGACGCTATTCACGTAGGGGTGAAACGATGGCGGATAACTTTTTCTACGGTGGACAGGCCGTGATCGAGGGCGTCATGATGCGGGGACGCAACTCCATGGCAATTGCCGTACGTAAGCAATCCGGAGACGTCGTGGTACGCGAGGATCGACTCAACTCAATCACGGCGCGCTTTCCGTTCTTGAAATGGCCGCTCGTGCGCGGAGTGGTCGCGTTGATCGAAGCCATGGTGATCGGCATTCGAGCTCTCAACTACTCGGCGAGCCAATTTGCTGAGGAGGAAGAAGAGGAGCTGGGCGCCAAGGAGATCGCTTTGACAATGGGAGTAGCATTGCTGCTCACCGTCGGTCTCTTTGTGGTACTGCCGGCCTACTTTCTCAATTTCGTTCAGGAGTATATCTCCAGCAACGTACTGCTCAACATGATCGAGGGCGGATTCAAGATTACCGTGTTTGTGGCTTACATTCTTGCAATCTCGGCGATGAAAGATATCCGGCGAGTCTTCCAGTACCATGGCGCCGAGCACAAGGCGATCAACTGCCTGGAAGCGGGAGATCCGCTCACCGTGGAGCAAGTGCGTAGGCACACGTTGATTCACCGACGGTGCGGGACGAGCTTCATAATTTTCGTCCTACTGGTCAGTATCTTCGTCTTCAGTTTCTTTGGACGGCCTCCGTTCTTGTTGCGTGTCGGGCTTCACCTGGCGCTCCTTCCGGTTGTGGCCGGGATTTCATACGAGATAATCCGACTAGCGGGACGCCAAAACGCCCCGTGGATCGTACGGATCCTCTCGTTACCCGGAATGTGGACCCAGCGTCTTACGACACGGGAGCCGGACGACGATCAAATCGAGGTGGCGATTCGCTCACTCGATGTTGTTCTGCAACATGACGCAGTGGAGCGACACAAGGAAGTGGGCGCAGTGGTGCCCTAGTTCGCGAATTTCCCATGAAGGATGATGGGGGCAGAGTATGTCAACGTTTGATGAAAAGTTGGAGAAGATCGCTGAACGTTACGATACGATTACAACCGAATTGAGCGATCCGGCCGTGATCGCCAATCAGCAACGGTACCAGCAGCTTGCCAAAGAGCATGCGGGGCTCTCCGAGATTGCCGAGGGATACCGGGAGTACCTGCGCCTATCACGTGAGGTGGCTCAGACGGAGGAGTTGCTTGCTGACGATCTCGATCGAGAGATGCGTGAGATGGCGACGCAGGAGCGCACGGCGTTGCAATCGGAGCTTGAGGCTCTCAGCGAGCGCTTGCGTCACCTCATGGTGCCCAAGGACCCCAACGATGACAAAAATGTGATCGTTGAGATTCGGGGGGGAGCCGGAGGCGACGAAGCAGCTCTGTTTGCGGCAGACCTCTTTCGGATGTACCATCGCTTTGCCGAGCGCGAAGGATGGAAGTCCGAGCTTTTAAGCGCCAGCGAGACGGAGCTTGGCGGCTTTAAAGAGATTATTTTTATGATTCATGGCCAGGGTGCATACAGCCAGTTAAAGTTTGAGAGCGGCGTCCACCGCGTGCAGCGCGTTCCCGCGACGGAGGCGAGTGGACGCATTCACACCTCGACGGTGACGGTCGCGGTCCTACCCGAAGCCGAAGAGGTGGAGATTGAGATTGATCCCAACGACCTGAGGATCGACGTCTACCGTTCGAGCGGGCCGGGCGGTCAAAGTGTCAACACGACGGACTCAGCTGTGCGAATCACCCATGTTCCCACGGGCCTCGTCGTTTCGTGTCAAGACGAGAAGAGCCAGCATAAGAATAAAGATAAGGCGTTGCGCATCCTCCGGGCACGCCTGTTCGACCGGATGCAGCAGGAGCAGGCAGAGAGGTTGGCGGCCGAACGCAAGGGCCAGGTCGGCACGGGGGACCGCAGCGAGCGGATCCGCACCTATAACTTTCCGCAAGGGCGTGTCACTGACCACCGCATCGGTCTCACGCTCCACCGGATTGACGAAGTGTTGGATGGCGACCTATACGAGGTAATCCAGAGTCTAGCAGACCACGAACGGGCCGAGCGGCTCGACGAAATGTGAGTGCTGCACTCATGTCGGATCCTCGAACTGTTTTAGATTATATTACTTTGGCCACAAAGCACTTACAGACTGCGGGTGTGGAGACTCCTCGTCTCGATGCCGAGGTGTTGCTCGGGCACGTACTCGACCTCGAGCGGATCCAACTTTACGTTCAATACGATCGTCCGTTACTCTCGGCGGAAGTGAGCGCGTATCGCTCGAGCGTCGCTCGCAGAGCCCGCCGGGAGCCGGTCGCGTACATTGTGGGCAGGCGGGAGTTTCGTTCGGTCGCGCTCACGGTGGACCATCGGGTGCTTATACCGCGCCCGGAGACGGAGATGTTGGTCGACGTCTGCCTTGAGGAGCTGAGCGGGGCGTTGGAGTCGGAGTCTCAATCAACCCTCGCAGATGTCGGAACCGGCTCAGGCGCCGTCGCCGTCTCTTTGGCTCTGGAGGCGCCATCGGTCCGGATCGTGGCGACCGATGTGGAGGAATCGGCGATCGCCGTAGCCCAAGAGAACGCCAAGGCCCACCAGGTGTTCGAGCGAATTCAGTTTCGGCAGGGAGACTTGCTCGAGCCCCTGGCCAACGAGCGCTTTGACGGCATTGTATCCAATCCTCCGTACGTTCCCGAGCGAGAATGGGTTACGCTAGAGCCGGAAGTGCGTGACTTTGAACCGCAAGTCGCGCTTATCGGTGGGGGCGATGACGGGCTTGCTACCGTTCAGCGACTTGTGGCCCAGGCCCCAAATCACTTGCATTCCCACGGCTTTCTTTGTTTAGAGATCGGGTCGAGTCAAGGCGACGAGGTACAAGAAATCGCACGGCGGGCCGGGTTCGCCGAGTGCCGAATCGTGGCCGATCTGGCTGGTCGGGATCGGATCGCCGTGATGAGGATGGAGGCAGGCTTGGCGTGAGGACCCGAATGCTCTCGGCGACGGACCTGGCGACAGCGGCCAAAGCAATCGACGAAGCGGCGGAGATTTTGCGCCGGGGAGGGCTGGTTGCGTTCCCCACGGAGACAGTTTACGGGTTAGGGGCTGACGCACGCGACGGGACGGCTCTACGTTCGATCTATGCGGCGAAAGGTCGACCGTCCGACAACCCGTTGATCGTGCACGCGGCGGATGCGCCGCGTGCATTCTCATTGGCTGAGTCGGTCGCGACGCAGGCACACATGTTGGCAGACGCCTTTTGGCCAGGGCCCTTATCGTTGGTTTTACCCAAGAGCGCCGAGGTGCCCGATGAAGTGAGCGGCGGACTGCAAAGCGTCGCAGTCCGGGTGCCCGATCATCCAGTGGCGTTGGCTTTGCTGGAGCGCTTTGACGGCCCATTAGCCGCTCCCAGTGCCAATCTATCGGGTCGTCCGAGTCCCACGAGTGCGAAGCACGTGTGGCACGACCTGGCCGGACGGATCGATGCGATCCTCGACGGGGGGGAGACGGGGGTGGGGCTCGAGTCGACCGTTGTCGATCTCACGACACCGATACCGTGTGTCCTGAGGTTGGGAGGGCTTCCCCTCGAGTCGCTCGAACGCCTCCTCGGGGATGTCGAGGTTGCGACAAAGCTGCGGGAGACTGACACCGGCCAGCCCGTCCGGTCACCAGGGCTGAAGTATCGTCACTACGCGCCGAACGCTCCTCTGTACGTGCTCATCGGTGATCGGCGCACGGTGGTACACGCACTGAGCCAACTCTATCGAGACGCTAAAGACAAAGGCCGGCGCGCGGGCTTCCTCCTCACTCAAGAGGCGGCGAACCTTCTCAACATCGATCCGAGTGATCGACTCTGTTACGTGTTGGGGCCACTCGGCAATCCGGACGCCGTGGCTCGTCGCCTGTATGCCGGGTTGCGCTATCTGGACGCGGGAGCGCCGGAGGTGATAGTGGCCGAAGGCATTGACGGATCGGGCCTAGGGCGTGCGGTGGCGGATCGACTGCAGCGTGCTGCGGAGGGGAGTCTCCTCCAGGCCGATGAGGTGCTGGCGCGTGGGACAACGCTCCGTGCCTTGCTTGAGGGGATTCCCAGTGGGTAAGGGGCAGGGCACAATCCAAAGCGCGATCCCGTTGAACGCCTCGGATCGTGTGTTGGTTGTCGCGCCCCATCCGGACGACGAGCTTATTGCCGCCGGTCTGCTCCTCCAGGCCGGCGTAGTCGCGCAGGCGAGTATCCATGTGCTCCTGGTGACACACGGCGACGCATTCGGGGTGATGGCCACGCCGCGGGCGGTGATGGGCGCGAGCTCCCGGCGCCTTAACCTCGGCGTCCGACGCAGTCACGAGAGCTTGCGTGCGCTGGCGCGCATCGGCATCGGCCCAACGAGCGTCACCTTCCTCGGCTACCCTGACCGTGGCCTCTTTGCTCTTTGGAGCGATCACTGGAGGCGGTCCGATCCTTTTACATCTCCGTTTACGTCGGTAAACTATGCTCCGTACGAAAACGTGGCTACCCCGTTTGCTCCGTACGCAGGTGAGCAACTCTTGAGTGATTTAATGTACGTGTTGGAACGCGTGCGGCCGACCCACCTGATTTACCCTCACCCTAAAGACGCCCACGGAGATCACGCTGCATGCTCGGCCTTTGTGACCTGCGCTCTGGAGGAGTTGGCGCTGCTCGGTCACTCGTGGGTCAAAGCGTGTCAGCGACACCTCTACTTGGTCCATCGCGGTGGATGGCCTGCTCCAAGAGGGCTCAATCCTCATCGGGAGCACAAACCGCCCCCTGCAATAGCCGCGCTAGGAGAAGTGTGGGAGGAGGTACGGGCCGATCCCGTGCATGCGGCGCAAAAGCAGGCGGCGATCGCCATGTATCGCAGTCAGTTCCCGCTGGTCGGACGTTTCTTACTCAGTTTTGTCGGACAAAACGAAGTGTTTGCCCGACCGAACTACCCGCAGGTGAAAAGCGTCGCCGGCGGTTCACACGTGCTTGGCGCTACCTTTGGAAGGTCGAACGTCCAGCCGATCATTCTCGATCCCATTCGCGACACCATCACCCGGCAAGTTGAACGGTCAGCCGACGTCGCGTGGGTGAATGCTGTGCGCGCCGGATCGCTGCTTGCTCTAGATATCGGGCTCGCACGTCGTCCGGTCGCAGAGGTGGAGTATCGTGTATCGCTCTTCCCGTCGCCGAGACGTGAGGGTATTCACATGAGAATCCGTCCGCCGCATCGAGCCTCCGTTCGCTTGGAAGGCATGTGGCGTCCAATGCGCGAGGTGGTTGTGCGTCCCCGCGACTCATCGCTGGAAGTCGGTGTTCCTCTCGATCTTCTCGATGTTCACAATGGATTGTTTGTAAGTGTAGAGACCCGTACGCGGGGCATCTCGGTCGATCGCACGGGACTTCACTATGTCCGGGTGCCCTCCAGGGGGACGTCAAAGGTGAACGACGAGGCAACGACTGACGCGATCTCCGAGGCGCCGAGTCTTTGCGCCGTGGCGTCGCCGGCGGATCTGTCGGCATGTGCTCAGATTTTTGCTGAATGCTTCCGCGAGAGTATCCTGCATCTATTTGGCCGCCTGCCTCCGCAGCGCCTCATCCGCCAAGTCTTTCGCTTGTGTTACGATGCTGAACCCGATGCCTTGCTGGTCGCTCTTAAAGACGGGCGAGTACAGGGCTACGTTTACGCGCCTTCATCTCTAAAGCGTGTGTGGCGCACAGCGATACGCAAGGGCCACTTGCTTCGCTGGGTGATCCAGTGGTTAAAAGGCCACATACGGCTGGGGATTGCGCCGTTGCGGGTGCTCTTGCTTGACAAGTTCCACTTCGTTCGCTCGTCGGTCGGAGGCGATCTCTCGGCCGAAGCGCGGATCCTCTCCATCGCCGTCTCACACGCAGCGCAGTCTCGTGGGATTGGTACGAGCCTTGTCACACACGCCATGCGCCGGTTTGACGATATGGGGATTCACCGGGTTCGGCTCGAAGTGCGACCTTGGAACCGGCCGGCTATGCGTCTCTACGAGAAACTCGGTTTCCTGCCCGTCGGGAAGACTCGAGACAGCCAGGGTGAGTGGGTGATCATGATCGCCGAGATGTGAGCGGCTGGTGCGGGCGGTACTCCGAATCGTCGCGCTCGGCCGCTCTCCTAAAGCTCGACTCCGACCCTGTATATCTGCAGCGACCGCACCTGACGTCTAAGTCGGGGCGACCGTCCGAACGAATGAGGGTCGCAAGTTCGTCCGACTGGAAGAGAAGCTCGCCGGAGACCGCATCGAGTTGCACCTCTTGGATTAGCTTGTACACGATCTCAAAGTCCTTGCGATTGCTTCTGCAAGCCGGACATAAGTAACGCCTCGCCACGTGCACAACACCTCCTTCGCGCAAGAGTATTCCCTGTTCGAAACCACCTTATTTTCCCATACACTGGAACAATCCTCTATAGGATGAAAGGAGCCGTCGGTTTGGGTGCGTTGGAGATTGCGGGTTTAGCCATTGCTTTGGGAGCGGATTGCTTCTCGGTGTGTGTCGGGCTTGGAATCGAAGCGCCGCGGTCGCGTCGTAGTGTGGCTGCGGTCTCAATGTTTGGCGTGGTGCAAGGTGTGCTCTTTATCATGGGATATCTCATCGCGGCAATGGTGCACTGGGCGCTACACCACACGGAGTTTATCCGACAGATACATGCAGATTGGATCTACTGGGAAGCGGTTCACGAGGAAGTGCACTGGTTACTCGCCATGATCGGCAGCTGTGTTCTGTTGGCTGTGGGGGTGAACCTCGTTGCGTCCTCGTTTAGATCGGAAAGGAAACGTCCCGTCGGGCATGGTGTAGGCGGGCTATTGGCGATAGCGTTCATGGTGAACGCGGACGCCTTCTCTGCAGGGTTTGGGACAGGAATGTTTGAGGGTGTCGAGCTCGTGCACGTGGCGGTGATCATGGTGGCGGCGGGAACAATGCTCTCCGTCACGGGCCTGCTCATGGGCCAACACCTTGGCAATGGCGTAGGGCGTGTCGCACAACCGGTTGGGGGCGTAACACTTATTGCGATTGCCCTGCATGGGCTCCTACAGGGAGTATGATGGGGAGAAGGGATGGATTCCTTGCCGTGGAAGTGAATAAGCGCCTTGGCCTAGACACAGGGTAGCACCAAGTAATATGCTGGGAGACTGGAGCCTCATGGGATCAGGCGAGAAGATCCAGGTAGTCTTTGTGTGTACCGGCAACACCTGTCGCAGTCCGATGGCTGCTGCTCTTTTTGACCGTCGTGTACAGGCCGAACCTGCCCTCAGGGACGTCGAGGTACAGGTGCGTTCGGCGGGATTGCAAGCAGTAGCTGGCGCCGGAGCCGCAGAGGGCGCGGTGAAGGCGGCTCGTTCAGTGGGGCTCTCGCTCGATGGTCATGCGGCGCTCCCCTTTGATGAAGAGATGGCGGCTGCGGACCTCATTTTGACCATGACAGAGGCACACAAGAGCGAGATCATTCTCAGGTACCCACACGCAGCCCCTAATCTATACACGCTAAGAGAGTATGCACGGATGAGCGGCAGTTTCAATGTTTCCGACCCATTTGGTCAGGACGACGCGGTGTATTTGGCAACACTGCGCGAGATCGACAAGGCCGTCGTAAACGCCGTGAGACGGTTGGCCACTGAGCGCCGCCGGTAAGGTATTGGCCGTGACGAAGATAAATGGAGCCCCATGGTTGAGGACAGGCATGGCCTAAATAAGTAGGCCTGAGTGATGACGCTGGAGGAATGTTTGATGGCACAGCGAGTGGCTTTAGGATGTGATCACGCCGGGTTTGCGCTCAAAGAGGCGGTACTGGAGGTGCTCCGCGAGTTCGACATAGAGGTGCTCGATTTAGGTACCCATTCGTTGGATTCGGTGGATTACCCCGACTTTGGTGAGAGTGTTGGTCGCGCCGTCGCGACCGGGAGGGTCCAAAGGGGCGTCGTGATCTGTGGAACCGGCATCGGAATCTCCATCGCCGCCAACAAGGTACCGAGCGTAAGGGCCGCGCTGTGCCATGATACGTTCTCAGCCAAGATGAGCCGCGCCCACAACGACGCCAATGTTTTGGCTTTGGGATCGCGGGTGGTCGGTGTCGGACTTGCTCAGGAGATCGTTCGCACTTGGCTCACCGCCGAGTTTGAAGGCGGGCGTCACGGCGCGCGCGTCGAGAAACTAAATCGCATCGAGAGAATCAACGAATCGATCAAGAGGTGATGTCGTATGGCGATTTGTGTCGTTGACCATCCATTAGTACGCCATCACCTCACGCTTCTGCGCTCCGTTGAGACGTCGATCGCCGAGTGGCGCGCCTCGTTGCGTGCGATGACACGCCTCATGATGTACAAAGTGACGGAGAGCCTTCCCACCGAAGCGGTCAAAGTGACGACGCCCATGGGGCCCGCCGAGGGGACTCGAGCCCAGTCGGAGAGTGTTGCCATCGTCCCGATCCTCAGAGCGGGATTGGGCATGGTAGAGGCCGCCTTAGAGGTGTTGCCGGACGCGCTTGTGGGACATATAGGGTTAGAGCGAGACCCCCAAACGCATGCGCCGCACTCCTACTACTGTAAGCTGCCATCGCAGCTCGAGCGCCGAAAGACCCTGGTAATTGACCCCATGCTCGCTACGGGAGGATCAGCAGGTGAGGCCTTAGGGCTACTCAAGGAGAAGGGGGCGCGCGACCTCGCGCTCATCGCTCTAATTGCAGCCCCAGAAGGTGTCTCGGCGATCCAAGCCCGCCATCCCGACGTTAGTCTCTTCGTGGCCGCTATCGATTCTCACCTCGATTCAAATGCGTACATCATCCCGGGCTTGGGCGACGCGGGCGATCGTCTGTTTGGTACCGCGCATTGACATGGCTTTTCCTCATCACTTAAGATGTAAATTGTAGAATTGTCCATTCACTTTTAAGTGGGAGGAGCGCCGTGGCTACTCATCTCTTCATAACATTTTGTATCGCTTTCACCGCGGCATTCGTTGCCACGCCGCTCGTCCGCCGCTTCGCGGCTCGAACGGGACTGGTCGACCAGCCGGGGGAGCGACGGATGCATGCCGTTCCAATGCCCAAGGGAGGCGGACTGGCGATCTACGCCGCATTCTGGCTCTCGGCGTTTACGGTGGTAGAGCCTTTGGGGCACCTCTGGCCGCTCTGGGTCACGTCAACGATCATCCTGGTGTTGGGCCTGCTTGACGACGCGAGAGAGTTGCCGTGGTATCAAAAGGCGGGTGGCCAGTTGCTCGCGGCGGGGCTCTTTGTACTCTGGGGCGGGCAGATCGAGTTTGTGACGCATCCCTTGACGGGAGCGTCCATCTATATAGGCGGGTGGGGCGTCTTCCTAACGATTGTTTGGATGGTGGCCCTCACTAACATGGTAAACCTCATCGACGGACTCGACGGATTGGCCGCCGGCGTTTCGGTGATCGCGTGCGTTCCGCTCTTTGTCGTAGCCCTGGCGCTCGGTCGTGGCGACGCCGCCGTACTGACTGCGGCGCTCGCTGCCGCAACGCTTGGTTTCTTGCCGCACAATTTCAATCCGGCTCGCATCATCATGGGCGATACCGGGGCTATGTTCTTAGGTTTCGTGCTGGGGGCGATCAGCGTCGAAGGCGCCTTGAAAGGCCCGACTGCACTCGTCTTTGTGGTTCCCGTGCTGGCCTTGGGGCTGCCGATCTTTGACACGTGTCTGTCGATCGGACGACGCTTGGTAGCCGGCCGACCCATTTATGAGGCCGACGCAGATCACTTGCATCACCGACTCCTCGCACACGGTCTAAGTCACAGGCAGGCCGTCCTAGCGCTTTATGCCGTGAGCATCGCGATGGGGATCGGTTCGCTGTTGGCGACGCAAATGAGTGCGTGGGGAAGTTTGGCGATGTTAGCGGTAATCCTGGTGGCAACGACCCTGTTTGCCGTCCGTGTCAGCGGTTCCGCCGTCGCCGCGTCAACCACTCGCCACACGCTTTAACCCGTCGCTGTTAAACGCAGCACTTGGAGAAAGGTGGTCCAGGAGTGGAGCCGATCCGTTGCTTGGCAGTCTTTGGCACCCGCCCCGAGGCCGTCAAGATGGCCCCCGTTGTGCAGGCGTTGAATGCTGACCACCGGTTTGAGCTCGAGGTCGCGGTGACGGCCCAACACCGCGACATGCTCGATCAGGTCCTGCGGGTATTCTCCATTGATCCCACCTACGACTTTGACCTCATGCGACACGGGCAATCCCTCGAGGACGTCGTCACTGGAATACTAAGCCATCTCAGCCCTCTGCTCGAAGCTACTCGGCCGCACGTGGTGCTGGTACACGGCGATACAATCACGACCTTTGCTGCTGCGCTTGCGGCCTTCTTTAAAAAGGTGCCGGTCGGCCACCTCGAAGCGGGCTTGCGCACTCGGGATCGGTACGATCCGTTTCCCGAGGAGATGGACCGGCGATTGACGGGCGCCCTTGCCACATGGCATTTTGCTCCAACGGCCGGTGCACGGGAGAATCTACTCCGGGAGAACGTGGACCCGGAGCAAATCTTTCTAACGGGAAACACGGTTGTCGATGCCTTGCTTCAAACACTGGCGTCAAAGTACGCCTTCTCGGACAAGCAGGTGGCACAAGCGGTCGCGTCCGGCCGACGCCTTCTGGTTGTGACGACCCATCGACGAGAGAACTGGGGGCCGCCGCTCGAACGCATCTACAAAGCGCTCCTGCGTCTCGTCCGCGAATTTGACGATGTAGAAGTGGTTTTTGCCGTACATAAAAACCCCACCGTGCGGGACATCGCGTATCGGCTCTTGCACGGTGTGGAACGCATCAGGCTGGTCGAACCACCGGGGTATCGCGAGTTTGTGCACTTATTGGCCGCGTCGACACTGGTTTTGACGGATTCGGGTGGGTTGCAGGAGGAGGCACCGGCTCTAGGGAAGCCTGTGTTGGTGCTGCGCGAGACTACGGAGCGGCCCGAGGGTATCGCTGCGGGGACGTGCTTGAAAGTGGGGACTCGAACTGATGCGATCTACGCGGCGGCCGTCAGGCTCTTGTCAGATGGGTCGGAGTATGCGAAGATGGCACAGGCGGTGAATCCGTACGGCGACGGCAAAGCGGCCCATAGGGTCCGTGAAGGGCTGGCACACGTCTTTGGATTAGGCCCTCGACCTGGGGATTTCCGGGCTTGATCCGCGCAAGAAGAGGTGTTGCAATGGTAAAATCGATCCAGTATAATGTTAGCCGTGCCCATGAAGAATAAGGGGTATTTTGAGTACGCCAAGTACGGAAGTATCGGCATTTCGTGGGTTTTGACCACCTCGATTTATTTCTATTTAGGATACAAAGGTGGCACTTACCTCGACCAACGCTTTGACAGCGCGCCGATCTTTTTGCTGGTAGGGCTGCTCGGCGGCATGGCACTAAGCATTAAGACCTTGATTACCAATATCTTAGAGCTCCTCGGCTCTAAGAATGCCAAGGTCGACGGGGACGAAGTGGAGAAGGAATCGCCCCGTGGAATGGATCGTGAAAAAAGTAACAAAAACCCGAAGGAACCAAGGTAGAGGCGGAGAAAGGGACATGTCGTGAATCAGATCCTTGCTGAGAGGTACCGACTGGGGCGCCTCCGGTGGATTGGCGCAACTGCCGGAATTGCCGCACTGATAGCATTTGCAGTTGGCAATTCGCAGATTGCCTGGGGCGCACTGTGTGCCTCGCCTGTAGGCATGTTCAATTACTACCTCATGGCAAAGGCGATGCAGTCAAAAGGCGACAGTCCCCAAGTGATGCAAGGGCGAATCCTTAAGTACTCGCTCGTTCGCATGCTTCTGTCGGCTATAACGCTTTTTGTTGCATATGGCTTCGGTGTGTACGTGATGCTGGGCGCTCTCATCGGGGTCACCTCTGAGATGATCACCTACATGGGTGATACTGTGCGCCTCATACGTTCGATGCGGGGTGAAAAGTGAGATGGAAGAGAAAGTACGGCAGCTTGGTGAAGTGGTTGCGCACCTCACTCGACACGATGTCTTCCACATAGGTCCGATCAACGTCTCGAGTACCGTCGTCAACACCTGGATAGTCATGGCGGTGATGTTTGTCGCCATCTTCTTACTTACGCGACGGATCAGTGAAAAGCCGCGAGGAGCCCAGTCGTTCCTTGAGATTTTTGTCGAGTTCATCTACTCGTTGATTGACGACGGGATGGGCAAGTCCGGTCGAAAGTTCCTGCCGATTGTCGGCACGCTCTTTGTCTTTATCGTCTTCCTTAACCTCTCTTGGTTTATACCTAACTTTGTCCCCCCGACGACCGATGTAATGACGACGGCGGGCTTGGCCTTTACGACGATTGTCATCGTACAAATTATGGGTATTCGAGAGCAGGGTCTTGGGCATTACCTGGGTAACTTCGCAAAGCCGCTTCCGGCCATGCTTCCCCTCAACGTTATTGAGGAATTTGTAAAACCTTTCTCCTTGGCAATCCGACTTTTCGGCAACATGTTTGGTGAAAAGATGGTTGCAACAATTTTCTTCATCCTCTTGCCTCTCTTGGCGCCCATCCCATTGATGGGACTTGGCATCCTCATGGGTGGCATTCAAGCGTTTATCTTTACCCTGCTCACTGTGACCTATTTGGCCACGGCTACCCACGGGCACTAAAGCGCCTTGGGCGGGGAAGTCCGGGATCGTGACTGGGGTCGGTTGATATACCCCCCCTTGCGTGTATCCCGGAGTAACAAGCGAGTGGAAATAGGAGTGGAAGGAGGTATAACCATGGAGTTCCTCGCAACTGCGCTGGCTATTGCGCTCCCGGCGTTGGGGTCCGCGCTCGGGCAGGGCTGGGCGACTGCTTCGGCTATGCAGGGCATCTCTCGGCAGCCCGAGGCGGCAGGCGATATTCGTACCACGCTGCTCATTGGTTTGGCCTTTATCGAAGCGCTTACGCTGTTTGGATTCGTTATGGCCATCCTTATCTGGACCAAGTTTTAATAGGAGCGTTTGGCGTCCGGAAAGGATCGGCAGACCTTCTAGTGCTTGGTGGGTCCCGGGTCGGTCCGCTTGGAGCGACCCGGGTGTCACCGCGAACAGGACGGCGAAATTGACGCCGACCCGGTTACACTGAACTTTTGACGTCGAACTTAAAGAGAGGTGACGGGGATGCTCGTCAACTTGACGTTTGCCGCGGCCGCAGGTGGTGCGGCCAATCCAGTTACGATCGACTGGTGGACTCTTATCCTTCAGTCTGTCAACCTTCTGATTGTAATGGGCGGCCTTTACTTTCTACTCTTTAAGCCAATTGCCGGCGTAATCCAACGCCGCGAGAAGTTTGTCGAGGATTCGCTCACTCATGCCGCTTCCTCAAAAGAAGAGGCGGATAAGTTGCTGGCCGAGTACAAGGAGCAACTCAAAGAGGCGCGCCAAGAGGCGCAACAGATTATTGAGAAGGCCTCCAAAGATGCCGAGGATTACGGCAGGCGCAAGCGCGTGGAAGCCGACAACGAGGCTCAGGCCATCCTGGAGAAGGCGAAGCGTGAAATTCAGGTTGAGCGCGAGAGAGCCGTTTCGGCCATCCGCGATGAGGTCGCCACCTTGGCTGTCGCTGCTGCCGGTAAGATTCTAAACCGGACGATCACCAAGGAGGACCATGAAGGCCTCGTCAAGGACTTCGTTGACAAGGTAGGCGAGCTCAATTGAAGAGCCGAAAGCTCGCCCGCCGTTACGCACACGCGCTCGGAGAGTTGGCGCATGAAAGCGGTCACCTGACGGAAGTAGAAGCAGAGCTCAGCTCCGTTCTGGAGATGATGAGCAACGCTGGTTTTCGTCGAGCTCTCGAAAGTGAGAATGTGAGCACTGAAGACAAGATAAAGTTGGTTCGCGCGGCCTTCGCGGAGCGCTTCTCGCGACTTACCCTAAACTTCCTCCTCCTCGTCGTTACCAAGCGACGCGAGACGGCGCTTGCGGATATGATCGAGGAGTTTTTGGAGTACGCCGACCGCAAACGGGGAATCGTTGAGGTCGAGTTGACGACGGCTCAGGCTTTAGACCAAGAGCAATCGAACGATATTGCTCAAGGGATAGCGAAGGTATTGGGTAAGGAAGTGCGTTTGACGACCCGAGAGAACGAGGACCTGCTGGGTGGAGTTGTGGCCCGCATTGGGGACTTGGTGATGGACGGCAGCGTGAAAACTCGCCTCAACCTTCTTGGGGAACAGCTCAAACGGGCGCAGCTCAACTGAATCGAACGGGGTGATGGTGAGTGGCGATTCGACCTGATGAGATCAGTGCGATCTTAAAGAAGCAAATCGCAGAATTTGAATCAGATGTCAAGGTTGAGAGCGTCGGTACCGTCGTGATGGTGGGTGACGGAATTGCACGCATCTACGGCCTTGAAGACGCCATGGCCGGTGAGCTTCTCGAGTTTGAGAACGGCGTGTACGGCATGGCGCTCAACCTGGAAGAGGACAATATCGGTTGCGTTATTATGGGTCCGTTCTCCGACATCAAAGAAGGAGACACGGTCAAACGTACCGGTCGCATTGTAGAAGTTCCGGTGGGTGAGGCCTTGATTGGTCGCGTCGTCAACCCACTTGGGCAGCCCCTTGATGGCGCCGGCCCGATCGAGACTGAAAAGAGCCGCCCGATTGAGGCGAACTCCGCCGGTGTCGTCGACCGGAAGAACGTGCATGAGCCTTTGCAAACAGGACTCAAGGCGATTGACTCGATGATCCCGATCGGCCGCGGACAACGCGAGTTGATTATTGGAGACCGCCAGACTGGTAAGACGGCTGTTGCACTCGATACCATTTTGAACCAAAAAGGGCAGGACGTCATCTGCGTCTACGTCGCGATTGGTCAAAAGGCATCGACGGTATCCGGGATTGTGGAGACGCTCAAAAAGCATGGAGCGATGGATTATACAATCGTCGTCTCCGCTACGGCTTCTGAGCCTGCACCGCTGCTTTACATCGCGCCTTACGCCGGATGCGCAATGGGCGAAGAGTTCATGTACAATGGCAAGCATGTGCTTGTGGTCTACGATGACCTGTCCAAGCATGCTGCTGCTTACCGTGAGTTGAGCCTGCTCTTGCGTCGACCGCCGGGGCGCGAAGCATTCCCGGGTGATGTCTTTTACTTGCACTCACGTCTATTGGAACGGGCAGTCAAATTGAATGACGAGCTCGGCGCCGGATCTCTGACCGCTCTGCCGATCATTGAGACGCAGGCCGGAGACGTATCGGCTTACGTCCCGACTAATGTCATTTCCATTACAGATGGGCAGATCTTCTTGGAGTCCGACCTGTTTTACTCAGGTGTGCGACCGGCGATTAACGTCGGTATCTCGGTCTCACGTGTCGGTGGTGATGCCCAAATCAAGGCGATGAAGAAGGTTGCAGGTAGTCTGCGTCTGGATCTCTCGCAGTATCGTGAGCTTGCGGCGTTTGCGCAGTTCGGTTCGGATCTTGACCGAGCCACACAGGCCCGGCTCGCTCGTGGTGAGCGCATGACTGAGGTGCTTAAGCAAGGCCAGTATGAGCCGCTACCTGTTGAACGTCAAGTCGCCATTTTGTACGTAGCGGTCAACGGTCATCTCGATGACATTCCTGTCGAGCGCATCTCGGCCTTTGAATCCGACTTCTTCCGCTTTCTCGATACGGAGCACTCCGATGTGCTTGCGGCCATTCGGGATCAAAAGGAATTGTCGGATGAGATCGTGGAGAGCCTCGAGAAGGCGATCAAGACCTTTAAAGAAGGCTTTAATTCCTAGCACGCTCCGGCAGTAAAGGTGGTGTAGGTCAAGATGGCAGGAGAGTCGATGCGCGACATTAAGCGCCGTATCGCCAGCGTGAAGAACATGCAGCAAATCACAAAGGCGATGGAGATGGTCGCTGCCGCGAAACTCAGACGTGCGCAAAACCGCGTCGTTGCAAGTCGGCCTTTCGCCGGTAAGTTGCGGGAGGTGCTCGTTCGTCTGGTAGCGTCTGCTCGAGGGGGAGAAGGGACCGGCGAGCTTGCTCACCCCTTGTTGGAGGCGAGGGAGAGTAAGCGGGTACTCTACGTCGCCGTGGCGGCAGATGGCGGACTCGCAGGTGGTTACAATGCCAACCTCCTTCGAAAGCTCAACCAGGTGATCAAGGAGGAGCGACGTGAGTTTGGCGTGGTCGCAATTGGGCGGAAGGTACGGGACTTTCTGAGGAAGCAACAGATTAAGCCGGTCGCAGAGTACGTGAATCTCGGCGACGAGATTGAGTTTGCAACGGCTAAAGAGATCGCTGGTTTCCTCATGGAATCCTTTACAACCCGGGAGTATGACGAGATTCACCTGTTGTACACTGAGTTTGTCAGTGCCATCAGTCAACGGCCGAAGCTCGAGCAATTGTTGCCGATCGTGGATCCAGCGGGCGCAACAGCTGATGGGGCGGTGGAGTCTGACTCAGGGAGTGCGAGCGAGTACCTTTACGAACCCTCCGCCGATGCAGTCCTCAACATTTTGCTGCCGCGTTACGTTGAGACTGAGATGTATAGTGCGCTCATGGAGGCGAAAGCGAGCGAGTTTGGCGCTCGCATGACTGCAATGCGCAGCGCCTCCGACAACGCGGGAGAGATGATCGATGCTCTGACGCTCACCTTCAACAGGGCTCGTCAAGCGAGCATTACCAAGGAGATTGCGGAGATCGTCGGCGGGGCGGAGGCTTTGGCCGGATCGGGCTAAGAGCACGCATCTCCACTGATGTGAGCCGTTCTTGAGTTTCTGTACCAGCTACTTCTGAGGGAGGCACGAGCGATGAGCGAAGACGCAAAGCGGATGGGCCGCGTTGTTCAGGTGACGGGTCCTGTCGTTGACGTCGAGTTCGATCCGGGACAGTTGCCTGAATTGAACAATGCGATTACGATTGAGACGGATTCCGAAGGAATTCATATCAACTTGACTCTGGAAGCCGCGCAGCACCTGGGGAACAACACGGTTCGCTGCGTAGCGATGTCAGGTACGGACGGGCTGAAGCGAGGAATGCCCGCGAAAGATCTTGGGCGGCCGATTTCCGTACCGGTGGGCCGAAACTCGTTGGGGCGGGTCTTTAACGTCTTGGGTGAGACGATTGACGGTCAGGGTCCTGTAGAGAGCGACACCCTTTTACCGATTCACCGGCCTGCTCCTGCGGTGGAGGATGTCTCGCCTGCCACGGAGATCTTGGAGACTGGGATCAAGGTCGTGGACCTTCTGGCCCCGTATCCCCGCGGTGGTAAAATCGGTCTTTTCGGCGGCGCGGGTGTCGGTAAGACCGTTTTGATCATGGAGCTAATCCGGAACATCGCTTATGAGCACGGTGGGTTCTCCGTCTTTGCTGGTGTGGGTGAGCGTACCCGTGAAGGGACGCAGCTCTACCAGGAGATGCAGGAGTCAGGCGTTTTGGACAAGACGGCAATGGTCTTCGGTCAGATGAATGAGCCTCCGGGCGCTCGCCTGCGCGTTGCGCTCACAGGGCTCACCTTGGCTGAACATTTCCGTGACTCTGAGGGACAAGACGTCCTGTTGTTTATCGATAATATTTTCCGTTTCGTTCAAGCGGGTTCTGAAGTGTCGGCGCTGTTGGGACGTATGCCCTCGGCGGTTGGATACCAGCCTACGCTTGCGACCGAAATGGGTGCGTTGCAAGAGCGGATTACCACGACCAAGGCGGGTTCGATCACGTCGATCCAAGCGATTTACGTGCCTGCGGACGACTATACTGACCCAGCTCCTGCGACGACCTTTGCTCACTTGGATGCGACGACAAACCTCGAGCGACGCATCTCTGAGAAGGGCATTTATCCTGCTGTCGATCCTCTCGCTTCCACCTCGCGAATCCTTACGCCCGACGTCGTGGGTGACGAGCACTACAGAGTCGCTCGCCAGGTTCAAGAGATCTTGCAGCGTTACAAAGAGCTGCAGGATATTATTGCCATTCTGGGCATGGACGAACTCTCCGACGAAGACAAGGTCGTCGTGGCCCGCGCTCGCCGCATCGAGCGTTTCTTGTCACAACCGTTCTTTGTTGCGGAAGTGTTCACGAGTACCCCTGGTAAGTACGTCTCTCGAGAAGAGACAGTGCGGGGCTTTAAGGAGATCATCGAAGGAAAGCACGACGATCTGCCTGAGGGAGCCTTCTACATGGTGGGTAGCATCGACGAAGCCGTGGAACGAGGGAAGCAACTCGCGGAGGAGGGGGCCTAAATGGCCGACCTGCGTCTCGAGGTTGTGACGCCCGAGCGGACCGTATTGACCGAGGACGCACAATCGGTCGTTGTCCCCGGCGTAGAGGGACGACTCGGATTTTTGAGTGGTCACGCACCAATGGTAGCCGGACTTGGTATTGGTATCGTTGAGTACGGCAGCGTGAACGCTGAAAAGACGCGTCTGGCAATCACGGGCGGATTCGTTGAAGTCGCTGAGAACAAGGTGTCTATACTTGCTGACACTGCTGAACTGGCGGGAGAGATTGACGTAGCGCGGGCGATGGCTGCGAAGGAACGGGCCGAGCGTCGATTGCAGCAGCGGCAAGAGGGTGTGGACCGCGCTCGGGCCGAAGCTGCGTTTCGCCGGGCAGTCAACCGACTCCAAGCTGCAGGCGCCTAACTTACGCCCCATGAAATACTGGCATCTCTAACGGACCTCCGAGGCTCTTTCCCCGGGAGGTCCGTTTCGCGTGTTCGGGCATTTGTTTAGGTTACGGTGCAATATCGAAAGACGTCCTACAGTAGTGTAATCACCCACAAGAGCGCTAGGCCGAGCGCCGCTGTGCCTACCGAGATGAGCTGCAGGGTCCCCGCGCTCCGTTCGATCCTTGGAATGAGTCGATACCTGGCATACGCCCCCGCCGTCACCATGACCCCGATCAAGAGAATTTTAAAAGATAAAAGCCTGCCCCACTCGGTTGTGATCAAATCGGTCCAACCTTGGTCGAGGTGGCTCATCGCCCGAATCAATCCGGTGATCGTGAGCACTCCAAGGGCTCCCCACGCGACTGGCGAGAGGCAGGTGTGATATCTAGCCTTCACCCTCTGTCGGATGTTCTCGCGCTCGTTTGCTAACACTTGGGTTAGAACGAGCGGTGTGGTAAAGATGGCTCCCAACCATACCATCGCGGCTGTGAGATGTAGCCAATTTATAAGCGCCTTGGTCAACGCAGTTTCCAAGCGACCGCACCTCCTCCTCATCACCTGGTGACCTGCAATTTCTCAGTTCACTTGAAGCCAATGTCAACTCAATATGTATGAGCTCCGTGGATTTCCTATGCCCGTGCATATTCCTACCAGTCGGAGGGCATCATGGAAAGCAGTCACGTTCGCGTCCACTGTCCGGGTTTTGTCGGAAAGGAGTCCCGATGATGACGGAAGAGACGGTCGTCGTGAATGCCCAGCCGACACTTATGGCGCAGCTACGCCGTTTTCTGCTACGAGTGAGCCTCACTTTGACGCTGACCGCTTTACTGGTGCTCCTTGTGCAGCATCAAATTCGACTGGTCAAACACGAGCGAATTCTTGAGCATCCGGTGATGGCGGCACTTGATGCAGCCGGAGTCTCCATCCGAGCGACTCAACTGCGCGCGACAGCTTTAGTGCGTCATGAGCAAGACGTGACGATGGAGGAGCTAAAGAGACTGGCGGCGCGGATTGCCGCTGCACGTACTGAGCACAGTGATGTCGAGCTTTGGAGTGAAGTGCGGCCACAATATCGCGTTGTCTACTATCGCGGGCACGACGAGGCAGGGGGAACTTGGACGGCTTCGGCTCGCTTTCTTCGGCCGGACGAGCTCTCCACCGGGCGTCTTGAGGTTGCGCTCCTTCGGGAGCTTGTGGGACGCCTCGATGGCATGCGGTCTGCTATGTACCAAATGGAGGGCCAATTGCAGCGCGCCGTGGGTGCTCCTCTGCGGGAAATTGAACTGGAGGCGAGCGTCGAGGGACGACCCGTACCCCGTGACACAGACGTAGAGCGTCTTGTGGACCAACTCATGCACGAAATGAATGTGGAGGCCGTTACCACTCACACTAGGGTTGACGGTGTGACGGCCCGTGGGTACTCACCTAGACTGACAACGACACCTTACGAGGTGAGTGGCGCGCGCACGAACGTGGCGATCCGGATCTCTCGTCAGGGACAAGGCATGTGGGTTGAGGTGGGTACGCCCACCCTGTAACGGTAGGACGCTTGGCAGGGCATGCCCGGAATTCTTAGCACCAGGCTTGCAAAAAGGAGTGAACACGTAATCATGTCCAGACTCAAGGATTCACTGAGGCTCATCGGTAAAAGGCTCAAAGGTGGCTGGGGGCGGATGCTTAAAGGTCTGCAGGCCATGGCAGCCCAACATCGTAGACGCACCCCGCTCCAACGATCGATCTTCGCGTTGACATTGCTCGTCGTCTTGGCCGGCGTCGGGTTCACCACAGGTTGGAACGTCGTCACGCGAACCAATCAGAGCGCAGGCTTGCAACCCTTTGATGGAGCCGACCCTCGGGGAACCGATGGGGAACAGGCGTTAAACTTCCCCTCGCTCCCACAGCTCTCTCGAGAGGACGCCGCGGCGTCAGCGGAGTCATCAGATCGAGAGACAGCGGAGGCTTCACAGCAGGCAGAGTCGATCGTATTCGACCCGGCTGAGACTGTTCAACGGGTGGAGGCGCCCCCGGCCCAGTTGCCTCCGGTGCGGGTTGAACGCCAGGCGGATGATCGAGGTTTTCAACCGAAGGTAGACGCAATGCCTCCTGAGCAAATGTCGGTGATCAGTCCACCGAATGAATCGAACGCGATCGACGTGGCGGAGGTTCTCGAAAATGCTGATGACCTCGTATGGCCTGTCTCAGGTTCGATCTCTCGCCCCTTTGGCTGGTACCGCCACCCTGTCTTTGGCGATTGGCGTCACGACGCCTCCGTAGCGCTTATTCCAGAGGAGGGCGAACAGACCGTGCGTGCCACGCTCGCCGGACGGGTACGTGATGTAGTGCGCGAAGGCGGTTTATGGCGAGTGAGCATCGAGCACGACGGCGGATTGCGCAGCGAGTACGAGGGTCTGCGCTCAGTGGACGTTGCTTCATTCACCGAAGTAACGACAGGTTCAGTGATCGGAGAGGCTCCCGATCCTGAAAGCGGACGGGTCGTCGGCTTCACGTTGATCAGCGACGGTTCGCCCATCGATCCGCAGACACTCATTGGAGGCGAGAGTCTACCGGTTTTGGCACCATAGGCAAACCGTGATTCCAGCGGCATAAGTGTACTGCCCCCTCATATACATGTAGCAAAACGGCGAGGGGGCAGGAGGATGAGGGAGTATATCCGGAAGCGGGTGGTCGACGTCTCCCGTTATATCGTCGACACCAACGCGACCGTCCGACAGGCAGCCGAGGTCTTTGGTGTCAGTAAGAGCACCGTTCACAAGGATGTGACGGAGCGCCTGCCCCGTTTAAATAAAGAGCTGGCCCGTAAAGTGAAGCGGGTGTTGGACCGGAACAAGGCCGAACGCCACCTGCGCGGTGGCGAGGCAACGAGGCTGAAGTATCAAGTAGACCAAAAAGCGTCATAGTCACGTCGACTGCCCATACCGTCCACTACCGCCAATATTAGGAGGAGCCGCCAATTCTTCCGTCGAAGGAGGCACAGTCGTTAAGGTGCGGCTACCGCGCTATAGAGCTACATGCTCTGCAAGAGCAGGAGTGGCCCGCGGTAATGCCACGTGAAGAAAGAGGCGGACAGATGTTTTCCAAAGAGATTGGCATCGACTTGGGCACGGCGAACGTGATCGTCTACGTGCGCGGGCGCGGCGTCGTTATTAGCGAACCAGCGGTCGTCGCCATCGACCGGGATACCAGCCGTATCCTTGCCGTCGGTGAGGAGGCCCGCCAAATGATCGGCCGCACCCCGGGAAACATCGTCGCGATTCGGCCTTTGAAAGACGGTGTGATCGCCGATTATCAAGTGACGGAGACCATGCTCAAGTACTTCATACAGCGTGTCTGTGGTCGACGTCCTCTCTTTAAACCCCAGGTGGTCGTTTGTGTTCCTTCAGGCGTCACCAGCGTCGAGAAGCGGGCCGTACTGGAGGCCTCCATGCAGGCCGGCGCGAAGCAAGTGTACCTCATATCCGAGCCCATGGCGGCTGCTATTGGGGCAGGTTTGAGTGTAGCCGAAGCCAGTGGTAATATGGTCGTCGACATTGGTGGAGGCACCACGGATATCGCCGTCATCTCACTGGGCGGAGAGGTTGTCACCGACTCAATCCGCGTCGGTGGCGATAAATTTGACGACGCCATCGTGCGTTTTGTTCGTAGAGAGTACAACCTCATGATTGGCGAGCGCACCGCCGAAGCCTGCAAAATCGAGTTAGGCAGCGTTTATATTCCCGATCCAAGTAAGAAATTTGAGATCCGGGGGCGCGACGCGGTCTCCGGCCTGCCGCGCACCGTCGAGATCAACCAGGAGCAAGTCCTGCAAGCTCTCGAAGAGTCAGTGCGCTCAATCATTCAAACGGTCCGCACCGTCCTCGAAAAGACACCTCCCGAACTCTCCTCGGACATCATGGACAAAGGGATCGTCCTTACGGGAGGCGGAGCGCTCCTCGATGGTTTCACCGAGCTGCTCACGGCGGAGACCGGTATTCCGGCTCATTTGGCCGACGATCCCATGTCGTGTGTCGCTTTGGGCACGGGCAAGGTGCTCGAGAGTCTCGACAAATTACGTGAGAGCGTTATCGTGGGCAGTCGCTCGTAACGGTTCTTCCCTTGAGGTGACAGAATGCGAACCTTCCGGCTACGCCCCTGGTGGCGACCGGGTATTTTGATCGGGGCCCCACTTCTGGGGCTTTTATTCGCTTTGCTCTCCCACGTTTCCAGTGTCTTTGCGCAAGCGCCAATGCTCAAGTCGTTAAGCGCTTCTCTCGTTGAGGAGCATCTTAGGCTAGATCTGGAACTCACCGATTCTGTTCCTTTTCGCGTTTGGCGTTCGCACACTCCCGCGAGATTGGTGGTTGACGTTGAAGCAGACTTGGACCAAGCTACGTCAACCACCGTTTGGTCGGTGGATGACCCGGCTGTCGGCGATGTGCGCCTAGTCCGGGGACCTCTGGGTGCGCGAGTCGTGGTCGACCTGGTGTACCCGCTGCCACTACCCCTTGTGGAGCGTCGCGGTACAACACTCACCTTGCGTATCCCCGTTCGGTATAAGGAGTCGGAGGAGCTTCAAGTGCGACCCGGGGTGTGGCTCGGTTCGATTCAAGCGCTGGAGGCCCACGGACCGGTAAGCGCCACGTACCTCAAGGTGGATCTGCGCCATCCCGATCTCTCCATGGGAATCGGCACACGACAGAAGGGCTTCGGGCTCGACCCCGTCCGGAGCCTGGCCAGCGCACACGGCGCTCTGGCCGCGGTGAACGGCGGTTACTTCCACTGGTCTGGACGACCTTTAGGTCTCGTCGTTCAGCGAGGCCGTCTCACAAGCGCCGATCTTTATGGACGTGCCGCCCTTACGCTGGGATTGGACGGCAGTGCCCAGATCGGGAACCAACGGGTAGAGATGTGGCTTGAGACCGAAGGGCGCGTCATTTGGGTCGACGGAATCAATCGGGCGCGGGCGGCTGGAGAGGTGGTCGTCTACACACCCGAGTACGGTCCACTGCCCGCGACGGCGGGCGGGCGGATTCTGATCGAAGACGGACGGGCGTACCCAAGTCCGTCGGATTTATCGATCGATGCGCCCAATTGGGGCCTGGCGGTGGAGTTTGACTCGAATCATTCCGAACTCATCGCGCTCAGCCCTGGGGACCCTTTGCGGTTTCAGCATCAACTCTTTCCCGGGCACGCCGGTGGCGTATACGACGCTTTGGGCGGCGGGCCGATGTTGGTCTCTGAGGGTGAAATCAGGATTACGGGGGAGCGAGAACGTTTTCAACCGGACGTGCTCAACGGGCGGGCGCCGCGGACTGCAGTCGGCGTGACGGTAGACGACGAGTTGCTGCTCCTGGTGGTCGATGGTCGCAACCCAGCGGTGAGTGTCGGCGCTACACTCGAGGAGCTTGCGCAACTCTTAATCGAGCTTGGCGCCGAAACCGCGATGAATCTCGACGGTGGCGGTTCGAGTACACTTGTCTTGAAGAATCGAATACTCAACCGACCTTCTGACGGGCAGGAACGTCCGGTGGGAAACGGTCTGCTGCTCTTTGTCAACGAGGGTACATGAGGTGTTGCTTTTGCTGCGTCTAGGACGCGTGTCGTCGCTCTGGCTGCAAGTCTCTTTGGCATTGCTCATCATCCTGAGCGCACCATGGATCATCTCACCCGTCTTTGCACAAGCGCACGCTGGCGAAGAGGGGGCGGGAACCCCGTACCTTACATGCCTGCCGGCTCATTTGCGGCCTCAACAGGCGACTCCGATGACAGCTTCGTGTGTGGAGAGGCTGGTGCCATACCCGCTCGAGCAGCTCCGCCCCGGACTTCGAGGTGTCGGACTCACTGTGGTTTCGGGGCGTGAGATCGAGGCTTTCGACGTTGAAATCTTCGGCCTCATGGAGGGAGCCGGACCCGTCGGCCCGCTCGTCTTGGTGCGAGTTGGCGGTGACGTGATCGAACGTTCCGGAGGGATCGCCGCCGGAATGAGTGGAAGCCCAGTCTACGTCGATGGGAAATTGGTCGGCGCGATAGGATACGGTTTTGAGATGACGGATCATCGAATTGGTCTCGTGACGCCCGCCGAAAGCATGTTGGCGTTGCTGGCCGAAGTGAGCGCGGACGAACCTCCAGGGAACCCTGATCGTGCGCCGTTTGATGGGCCGCAGGGGCACACTTTGCCGCAACCAATCAGCGCACAAGTGAGACCACTCAAAACGCCCGTCACGGTAGCCGGCCTGGGTGAGCGGGCGCTACAACACTTGAAACGGGCCATGGAAACCTACGACGTGACGGCAGTACCGGGTGGGCACTCCAGCAAACGGCCGGCCAATGCGCCACGGCCCTTACAGCCCGGCGACGCCGTCGGGGTGCAACTCGTACGGGGAGACATTGACGTCACGGCAGTTGGTACGGTGACGGCCGTCGACTCTGAAGGCAACTTTGTGGCGTTTGGCCACCCCTTCCTGCGCAAGGGCGCGGTGGAATTCCTAGCAACCAGGGCTGAAGTGCTCCGAAGCATCCCTAGCCTTTCGTTCCCCTTTAAGCTTGCCGTTCCGACGGAAGTGATCGGCCGGGTGGCCCGCGATCGCGGCGCCGGCATCTCAGGGGAACAGGGGGTGGCCGCGCAGACCGTTACGTTGAGCGTCCGAACGACCGATGGCGATCGACGTCTCCAGCAAGCATTCTCCGCCGAAGTCGTCGCGGATGAGTCGCTGCTCGTCTCTTTGCTGACGGTCGCTGCTCTCGAAGGGCTCGATCGCGGTATCGATCGTATCGGCGCCGGCACCAGCTCGGTTGAGCTCTCCCTTCGAAGTGGTGATTCAGCGCGTGATGTACACCGCACGAACATGTACTACAGCAGCTCCGACGTGGCAGCGCTCAGCCTCTCCGACTTCGCTTCGGCGCTGCGGATGCTGCAGAGCAACGCCTTTATCAACCCCGACTTGCAGAGTGTCGAGTTGGTCGTCCATATCCAGGAGGCTCGGAAGACTGCGCAGATTGAGCGCGCCGAGCCGAGTCGGTCGGAGGTGGCCCTTGGCGAAACGATAGACGTTGAAGTGACGTTGCGACCGTACCGATCAGACCCGATTCGTGAAGTGGTCCGACTCCACATTCCGCAGGAGATTGGGACAGGGAACGTGAGGGTGACGGTTCGTGGTGGGGAGTACGCGTTTCACCCGTTGCCCCCGGATCCGCTCGATCCCTTGGCTGGGGGAGAGTCGACCGAAGAGTACGAACCCGAAACACCGGCGGGGGTCGAGAGTCTTGAGCATCTCATCGAAGAGTTTGAGCAGCAACCGCGCAATAACGATCTCATTATTGAATTCTACCCACCTCTGAAAGACGACGAGGCGTCGAGTGGTTTTGAAGAGAGCGAACCAGAGGCGGAGTTCGCTTTGGATGAATCGATGGATTCCGTTGAACCGATCCGGAAAACTCACTCTACCACGTACCTCCTGCGGGGAGAGAAAAGCTTCACGCTGACGTTGACCGAGCCCCTTTGACAAGGATTGGCGGTTGTTAGCGGTGCTCTCAGGCAGGAACTGTCTGCTTAAACTGCGAACCCGTGGTGGATGTCCCATACGAACCCCTCCCATGAACCGAAACACTCACCTGAACCGACGCACACGTCAAAGAGGCGTGTGATCAGCGGTATCGTATTCATAGCGCTTCTCTGCGTACTCGTCATGGGTGTGACTCTAGGTCGCTCGTATGTTGAACGCGCACTTCTTCAGGTGGTTAACGACGCGTTACAGCCCGCGCTCTCGGTAGAGAGAGTGCGAGTCGATTCGCTGACCCGCCTCTCATTCTTCGGTCTCCATGGAAGCGATGTGGCCATACAGGCTGCGCACGTCCACCTTTCCCCTTGGGTGGCTTGGCGTGAGGGGCCGCTGAAGGGTATCCATCGCATCGACGTGATCGAACCGCGCGTTGCAGGGGACTCAAGAGACTTGACGAGCTCCAAACTCTCACTTTACACCGTTCACCGGGCTTTACAGGAGTTTCCGCAGTATATGGCGCTGCTTTCCGAGTACCTCGCCGCGGCGCCGACACACCCCGGACTTTCGATACGTGTCGTTGAGGCGCAACTCAGCGCAGAGGAGGACGCCCCGACATTTGACGCACTTATTAACACTCGGTCCGAGGGGAATGGGTACGCGCTCTCAGCGTCAATGGAGACGCGAGATCGCAGCGTGACCGCCCAGTTGGATGGGTTTGCCTCCTCCGGCGAAATGCGTCTTGATCGACTTGAACTCAAATGGGCACAGGGCACCGCCTCCATTATGGGTACGGCCAAAGGGGAGGTTGTGCGCGGCCGAGTGCATCTGCGGTCGATGATTGGAGCTTCCGCCGAACTCGCGCGGCTCCAAGTCGACTTCTCATGCCAAGGCGTGACACGTCGGTGCAACGGGGAGTTCGAGGCGCATGAAGGACGCGTGGCTCATCACCCATTCTCACGCATGACAGGAGAGTTTACAACCGACCCAGGGCGATGGCGCCTGACGGAGCTCGCGGCCGAGGGACCGGGTGAGAGCGGGTTTGCCGCGTCGGGAGAGATCACATTCACTGGGGAACGCTGGGCCGCCCGGTCCGAAGTGCGTGGCCGCCACATTCCGATTGTGGAAGCTTTGGGATGGGTGAGCGATCAGCCCGATACGTTCACTGACATTGAGGGTGAGCTCGAGGGGAATGTCGAGGTTGCGGGGGACGAACGCGGTCTCGTCGTCACGGCCGAGTTACGCGCACCTGAGATGTACTTAGCCGACGCGTTGATCACCGACAGCAACCTCTACATTCAGCACGAAGACGGAGCCACTCGTGTGCGCGGCACGTTTCCAATAGGTTCGGGCCGCATATGGGTGCCTGAGATCACAATGGGCACCGAGGGGGTTGCCGGAGAGATACTTGTGGAGAATGTAGCGGCGCCGGACTTGGCGCGGGCGGCCCGAGGGGTAGGCGTGACGACAGACCTCGTGCACGCGGTAGGCGGACGGATCAGCGGGAGTGTGCGTGTCCAGGGCGAATCGATCGATCATCTAGAGGCGGCCGTCATGGTGCACGCCGATCGGCTGTCCTACCGCTCGACTCAATTGGCCCCCCTTCGTATCGACGGTCTATGGCAGGCCGATGGCGGTTGGCGCGTCGATCGTCTCGAACTCATGGGGATCCGAGGATCCGCGCACGGGGAGTCGGTTCGCAATGTTACATTAGACGCCGAGTGGGAGGACGTCGCGCTTTCGCGGCTCCATAGGCTTGTCGATTGGAGTGCTATACAACACGTCAGCGGCGTTACGAGTGGTCGATTGAGTGCTCAGGTGATAGATGGCAACGTGACGGGTGAGGGATCGATCCAGGCGAGCCTCGACACGGAGTCGTCCACGCTCGATGTATCGGGTGACGTGCGCATGGAGTCACCTGCCGATGTCACGTTTCACGGTAAAGCAGAAGCGGCTGAGGGCATTGCCAGCTTCGACGGAGTCTGGAGTCCCGATCCCGTGAAACAACGGCTGGAGGTACGACTCTCAGACTTTCCCGGGAGCGCCCTGGCGGAGATCGCTCGACTCCCGACCGTGTACGGTCCGCTCACCGGCGTCGTGGAGGCGAAAACGTTGGGCTCCGGCTGGGACGTCACCGCCGCGATCTCAAGCCCCGAGCTAATCCTTGGGGGCTACAGCTTACGTTCTACCAATCTATCTGTGGACGTCTCGGGTCCCGCCGACCCCGAGCTGCAAAGCGTGTGCGTACACTGCCTTTACGGTGAGAGCTCCTTGCAAGCCAGCGTGGTAAAAGCGGACGGGAGAGGCGGGGAGTTGGGCACACTCGGATTTCGCGTCACCTTCTCCGGACGGGAGGCCTTTCTCGAGTCAATGACCCTCCCGTTCTTGGGCGGCTCCGTGACGGCGGCAGGGCGAGCGGCACTGAGAGCGCAGGACGTGTGGGAGCTCGACGTCCAGTCGACGGGACGCGGCTTGCAGTTCCAGGACGGTGGCGTAGCGCTCAACGTGGACTACGACATCGGTTTGACGGGGCCGCTTGGGGCGCCGACGCTTTCGGGTCGTGTACAAACCTCGAGCGGAGAGATCGACCTGTTAGGTTTGGCAGGTGGTCGGCTCGACGGTCCCGGCGAGGGCGCGTTGGCCCGGGTCACCCTCGACCTCGAAGCCGACATACGAAACGTCTACCTCGTGGCGCGCTCGCTCGTGGATGCGGAAGTGGGCGGTGCGCTCGAAGTGAAGGGCAGTCTTTCTCAACCGGCTGTCTTTGGGCGGGTCGAAGCGCGGCGAGGACTCTTCCGCTACGGTCCAACTCGATTTGACATCGACGAGGCGACGGCGACTTTCTCCGGTCACCTTGTGCCTCAGTTGAGCGTCGTAGGCACTGGCCGAGTCGACGGTCGGAGCGTCGAGGCGCGCGTGGAGGGGCCGGCCGACGCGCTGGAGCTCAGGCTCCTGGTCGACGGGATCGAGGACTCTCGAGGAGCCCTTGGCCTTCTGGGGCCGCGATGGCATGAGAACGCCAATGAGACGGGCTGGCGAGAGCTGGGAGCAGGGCTGCTGGGCTGGCTTGACGATGAGGTCGTCTCAGAGGCCTATTGGCACCTCGGGCGGGCGCTCGAGCGGACCTTCGATTTAGACCGATTCCGCATCGAGCCCGATCGCCAAAACGGCGGGATGCAACTCGATATGGGGAAGTACTTGACACCCGAGCTATACCTGTCGTACCGCCGCTCTCTTTCCGAATCGGGGAATGACGGAGTCGGCCTCGAGTATCTGCTCGCACCCGGTGTCCGTCTGCGGACCGATTGGGGCGATGAAGAACGCCCCGACATCGGTTTGGAGCTGCGCCTGCCATTCTAACCCATTCCCGGTGAATGACGGTGGTATTCCCTAGAAATGTCCCGAGCGAAGCAGGAGGATAGCGCCGCAACCGACACGAAGTTGGACGGCGTTGGGGCTGGACAGGAGGGGTTTTCGTGCCTAGTGTTCAAAAGCGCATGAGGGCTGCGCGACTGCGGGTGATAGCACTCGTAGTGCTCTGTGCCTTGGTGATTCTTTTGCCTAGTGCCATGGCACAATCAGACGAGTCATCGAGCAGCGCTCCGATCGTGCGCAGTGTCGTTGTACAAGGGAACGTCGAAGTGAGCACCGACCAGATTCTCGAGCAGGTCGAGAGTACGGTGGTCGGCCGGCAGCTTGAACGCCCGAAGGTGCAAGAAGATGTACAACGGATCGCTGACCTGGGATTCTTTGAAAACGTTGAGGCGATCCCTTCGACGACGAGTGACGGAGTGATGGTCACCTTCGTCGTGCAGGAATTTCCGGTTGTACAAGCGTTCGAGGTGACGGTGAAGGACGACGTGGTCCCTGCTGAGGAGGTCAAGGAGCTCATTGGCGTCACAGAGGGCGAGATCCTCAACGCAAAGCAATTCGGCGAAGCGTTGGATCGGCTCCCTGTGCAGTCGGGTGAGGTGTTGGGGTACGTCTTACGTACCACAGCGGTCGACTTTCGCGGCGCCAACGGCGACGAGTTGCACCTTGAAGTGACACCTGTGCGGGTCCGCAGTGTGCGCATCGAGGGGAACGAGAAGACTAATGACGTTGTTATTCTTAGGGAGTTCCCCATCGAGGAAGGCGAGATTCTCTCGATGGACGAGGTGCGCACGGGTCTGCGCAAGCTGGGACAGCTCGGATACTTCGAGCCGATCGTCCCGGAGTTTTTGACAACCTCCGATCCACTCATGGTCGATGTACTCCTGCCGGTTGTCGAAGCGAAGACCGGTCGAGCGGCCTTTGGTGGCGGTTACAGTTCGGCGGACGGTCTCATCGGCTACATTGAGGTGGCCGACGACAATTTTCTCGGGCGCGGTGAGCGGGCCCGAGTGAAGTGGGAGTTTGGGCGTAACAAAAACACCTACGACCTAGGTTTTGAGGAGCCCTACCTCTTTGGCACGACAACGTCGGCCGGAATCAACCTATATAACATGAGTAACCGCCGTCAGCAGTATGAGGGCGGCACGGCTTATCCCTTTACGGAGAAGCGAATTGGTGGCGATATCACCTTCGGTCGCCCCTTGGGGCCGTTCACGCGGGGCTTCTTAACTCTCAAGGCGGAGAATTCCTCGGTGACGCCGGAGTCGACGGGCAGTGTGGTGAGTCCGTCCGAGAATCGGACACGTAGTGTGATTGCAAACACGCGTACAGATACGACCGACCACTTGTACTTCCCTACATTGGGTTTCCGTCACAATATGTCGGTTGAGGCTGCGGGACGTTTCCTTGGGGGAGACACGGAGTTCACCAAACTTCAGACGTCGTTCAGCAAGTTCGTCAAGGCCGGTCGTAACGACCAGACGTGGGCGTTTCGCATGATGGCCGGTTACGGGATGGGCACACTGCCGCTGCAAGATCAGTTTCGCGTTGGCGGTGCTGACACTGTGAGAGGTTACAGTTACGGGGAGATGAGCGGAGACCGCATGGCGGTCGTTCAGGGTGAGTACCGCTTCCCGATTAACGATAACATCCAAGGTGTCGTCTTTGCTGATGCCGGTAATGCGTGGAATCAGAGTGGTATCGACCTGAGTGACTTGAAGGTCGGCGCAGGTGTCGGTGTTCGGTTCGGCACGCCTCTTGGGATCATTCGAATCGACTACGGCATCGGCGAGAATGGCGGCAACGCCTACTTCAGCTTGGGCCCGTCGTTCTAAGAGATGTCGGCGGTCGCCGAGCAACGTGTGACGCGCAAGTGAAATAGGGGGGAGTTGCGCCTTGCGGCCCAAGGCGCGGCGCCCCTCTTCCTTTCGTACGAGTTAATAGGTTGTTATAATGAGTCTTGTCCGGAGGCGGAACTAGAGGGGCGAAAGGATGGCATTTTCATTGAAAACATGGTTTAAGCCTATTGTTGGAGTTGTTGCAGTGGCCCTAGTGGGCGTACTCGCGTGGGGATTGATGCCGACGTCGGCCACTGGCGAGTCGACCGTCGGATTCGTCGACCAGGACTTGGTGATCGACGCATACGCCGGGGATCAGATTGCAGCGGTCATTCGTGAGCGCGACGCTCTCCAGGAAAAGTTTGATCAAGAGTCAGTTGAGATGAGCGATGAAGAGAAACGGAATCTCTTTTTGAAGTACGAAGCTGAACTCCAGGCGTTTGAGGAGAGCATCGGCATTCGGCAATTGATGGATGACATCGACAATGCGTTCCGTGAATCGGCTGAGGCCCACGGTGTTACGGTCATCCTTGACCAAGGGGCCGTCGTGATGGGCGGCGTCGACTTGACACGAGATATTCAAGAGCGCCTCGGCCTCGTCTCTGGTGAATAGTGCGCCGGCTGGCAATCCTAACATCTAAGCGTAGGAGAATGTACGGAGGTGTGGTCACACCGTGGCGCAGCTTGGTGAGATTGCCCGTCTGCTCGATGGCGAATTGGACGGTGCCTCAAGTACACAAGAAGTGAAGGGACCCGCGACCCTTGATGAGGCGGGTCCCCTACATATAACGTTCGCCGCCGAATCGAAGTTTGTAGAGAAGGCGAAGTTTACCGAAGCTGGCGTGGTCATTGTTCACAAGGACGCGCCTGACATTGGGGTGCCCCTGCTGCGCGTCAACAATCCCAGGCGTGCGTGGGTGCAAGTGTTGGAGTTCTTTGAGACGCCACCGGTCTTTACGGAGGGCGTACATGAGTCCGCCGTATTGGGTGAACGCGTCAAGGTCGGTAAAGGCGTGAGTGTGGGACCGCACGTCACCGTGGGTGACGGTTGTGTGCTGGGCGACGGAGTGGTCCTTGGCGCTGGGTGCGTCCTTGGCGACAACGTGACGATTGGTAAAGGGAGCCTCCTGCATCCGCGGGTCACAGTGTACCGGGGCTGTCAGATCGGAAAGAATGTGATCATTCACTCGGGCACCGTCGTAGGGAGTGATGGGTTCGGTTACGTTCCCGTGGGCAAAAAGCACCACAAGGTGCCGCACCTCGGTACAGTGATCGTCGAAGACGACGTTGAGCTTGGCGCCTTGGTTGCGATTGACCGCGGGGTGACCGGAGCGACGCATATCGGTCGAGGGACCAAGGTTGACAACTTGGTACAGATTGCGCATAACGTGAAGATCGGCGCGGACTGCATCATCATCTCTCAAGTAGGGATAGCAGGCAGCGCCAGCGTGGGCGATCACGTGACGCTTGCCGGACAGAGCGGTGTGGCAGGGCACGTACACGTCGGGAGTGACTCTGTCCTCGCCGCGCGCGGCCTTGTGGCGAAGGACCTGCCCGCTGGATCATTCGTCTCGGGTTATCCGGCTCGGCCGCACCGTGAGGCGATGCGCGTGGTCGCTATGACGCAACGCCTGCCTGAGTTCTCAGAGCAACTAACGGCGTTGCAACGGCAAGTGCAGGAGTTGCAGGAGCGTCTCCAACACCTCGAAGAAGAGGTGCCGGCGACCGGTGAGCGGCGGTGAGTCTACTGCGACTCGCCGGGGTCTCTTGTTATTACGGCGCCGACCATATCTTTGGACCGGTGGATCTCGCCGTCAATCCAGGAGACCACATTGGTCTCATTGGGCCCAACGGATCGGGTAAGTCGAGCCTGCTCGAGATCCTGGCCGGCCGCTCCCCCGAGGAGGGGCGTGTCGCACGGGCGAAGGAGTTGGTCGTCGGTTACTTGCGCCAAGAGAGCGCCGACAGGACTGCGGCCACCGTCTTTGAGTACGTCGCGAGCGCGTTTGACGCACTCCGGCGGCAAGAAGAGGAGTTGCGTACACTCGAGCAGCGCATGGCCGAGTCCGGACTCTCGGAAGATGCGCTTGAATCCCTCATGAGTACCTACTCCGCCAAACTCTCTGCATTTGAAGAACAGGGAGGGTACGAGCAGGAGGCACGGGCACGGGGCGCGCTCTTTGGCCTAGGCTTCTCTGAGTCTGAGTTGGATCGCGCCTACCTTTCACTAAGCGGCGGGGAGCGAGCGCGGGCGCAACTGGCCCGGTTGCTTCTCACCCAAGCTGATCTTCTCCTGCTTGACGAGCCTACTAACCACCTGGATTTGACCTCCACAGAGTGGTTACAGGCGTTCCTAGGGCGCGACCCGCGTGCATTTATCGTCGTCTCGCACGATCGCAGGCTCCTAGACGCTGTTACACAGCGAACGTGGGAGATTGAAGCGAGGACGATTCATGCATACACCGGCAATTACACGGTATCCCGCCGGCAGGCGGCCGAGCGACGCGAACGCCTGCTTAAAGAGTACGAGAGGGATCAACTGGAACGAGAGCGACTGGAAGCGTTTGTGCGAAAGTGGAGCGCTGGCACGCGGGCCGCGCAGGCAAAGAGTCGCGCTCGCAAACTTGAGCGAATGGAGGAGGTGGCGCCCCCGCCGCCTGATTCTCCCAAAGCGCACTTTACCGTGCCCGTAGGCGTGCAAAGTGAGCGGCGCGTATGCACCTTGGACACGGTGGGCGTGGGCTATGACGGTAAGGCAATCCTCTCAAATGTGACGCTCGAGGTTCGGCGCGGGGCTCGCATCGGTATTGCTGGAGCCAATGGCGCAGGCAAAAGCACTTTGTTGCGGACGATTGCAGGCGATCTTCCGCCGGTGTCAGGACTGGTCGACGTCGGCCGCGGTGTGCGGTCGGCCTACTTCGCGCAGCACAGGATCGATCTCGATCCCAACCAGAGCGTATTGGAGGAGGCGCTTGCCGAAAAGAGACAGCAGATCGGAGAGGCCCGGTCCTTTTTGGCGCGCTTCCTTTTTCGGGGAGATGATGTCGCCAAACAGGTGGGGGTGCTGAGCGGGGGCGAAAAGAGCCGCTTGGCGCTTGCTAAACTCCTTTTGCACGGCGGTAACCTCTTGCTCCTCGACGAACCCACCAACCACCTCGACATTGATATGGCGGAGGCGCTGGAGGAGGCGTTGGGAGAGTACCAAGGGACGCTCCTGTTTGTGACACACGACCGCGCTTTGCTGGCGGCCTTGGCTTCCTCCATCTGGTGGGTGCAGGACGGGGAGGTCACCGTGATCGACGGTGGCTATGACGCGCTGCAGTCATGGTTACAGTCTCGAGAAGGAGAGCATGGCCAAGCGAGCGCTTCAACGAAACGCACGGCAAGCGCCGGCTCGCGCACTCCTCAGGAAGATGAAGAAAGAGCCCGGCGCCGGCAGCTTCGGGAGACGCAGACTCGCATCGCCGAGCTCGAGACGGAGATCGACGAACTCTCGCTTCGCAAGGAGTCGCTCGAGAAGGCACTGGCCGATCCGGCGAGTTACCGCGAAGGTGATGAGGCTCGGGCGTTGACCGTCGAACACAAAGAGATCGTCAGCGCGCTCAATGAGCGAGAAGGGGAATGGGAGGAGTTGGTCGAGCTCCTGGGCCAACTCGATCCGGCCTAAAGTTACCATGCCGAATCATGAGTGTAACACGCATTCGTGCGCCTCGTTGAAGAGGGGACGCCCGATGCGGTGACGAATACTGGGCCATCTGCAATGGGGTCGGGAACTTGTGAGGAGATGGTGTATGTGATTCGCACACGCAAACGTTGGGTCGGGCTCGCAGCCTTCGTTCTAGTCCTGGCTTTGATGGCGCCGGGAGCCTTTGCGGGAACGATCACCGGTGCGACCGGGCTCATCGCCCTCGCCACAGCGGATACGCTTCCTGTTGGAGACGCGGAGATCGGAGTGCGCCTCAATGAGGGTTCTGTCGAAGCGACGGCACTTTACGGGCTCATGGACGAGCTGGAGATCGGTGTCAATTCGTACGACTCTGACGGACCGCTGGGCGTCGGTTTCCTCTTTAAGGGCCAATTGATGCGTGAGAGTGCATCAATGCCTGCCGTCGCCATCGGATTTGAATCAAATCAGAGCTACATCGTGGCCAGTAAGCGCCTCACCCCTCGGGCACGTCTGCACGCCGGGTACCTTCACGGCGATGAGAAAGGCGTCGCTGCCGGTGTAGCCTACACGTTGTCGACGGCGTCAGTCTCAACTCCGACCACCACACTGCTCGCTGAGTATGTGCCTTCAGGGGTGAACGTTGGCGCCCGCATGTTCTTTGGGCCGTCGGTCGCCGTCGATCTGGCGCTGATGGATCTAGAGGAATTTGCAGCGGGAGTCTCGATGCGGCTTGCGTTTTAGCCTGATTCCCTTGACGATCGTGGACCGGTATACGGCCCGGGAGTTTACCGGGCCGTTTCTGGCCGCCGTGGCCGGTTTCACGGTGATGCTTCTGAGCAGCTTGCTCTTTGAGTTGACGGACTTGATCGTCGACAAAAAGATGCCGGTGGCGACGATCCTTCAGATGCTACTCTACAAACTGCCCAGCGTCATCGTCGTCTCATTGCCGATCGGGGTCCTCTTTGCCACCCTCCTCGCCCTCGGGCGGCTGATTAAAGAGAGTGAGCTCATCATACTACTCGGGACTGGGACTCCGTTTACTCGGGTAATCCTTCCTTTCTTTTTGATCTCCATCCTCGTGAGCGCAGGCACCTACGTCCTCAACGAGCGCATCGTGCCCGAAAGCAACCATCGGGCGGAGAGCCTTTTTCGCCAAACCCTCTTTGAAGATCCGTTGCCTACGGTGCGTGAGGGGGTCTTCTTTCGCGGAAGCGGCGACCGTTTCTTTTATGTAGGCGAGGTGAACCGCGAGGCGCGCACGATGAAGCGGATTTTGATCTACCAACTCGGTGAAGATGCGTATCCTCAGATGATTACGGCGGAGCGCGGTTCGTACACTGAGCAGGTCTGGCATCTGGAAGATGGAATTCGCAAGCGGCTCGATGAACGAGGCTTCACCTTGGAGGATTCCGCATTCGCGCGCCTCGATTACCCGATGACGGAGAATCTAGAGACGTACCTGGGCAATCAAAAGACCACTGAAGAGATGACGCGGGGAGAACTAAAGCGTCACATCGACCTCTTTAAGCGCAGTGGCCTTGACGTTAGCCGGTTTGAAGTCGCCTATCACATGAAAGGCTCGATGCCGTGGGCAGGCCTGTTGTGGACGCTCGTCGGCGCCCCTCTTTCGCTGCGCTCCACGCGCAGTGGGCGCTTCTTCGGTATTGCAGTAAGTATCGGCGTCGCGTTTTTATACTTCGTCCTCTCCTCTATCTTTCGCTCCCTCGGCGGGAGCGGCGTGCTGCCGCCTCTGACAGCGGCCTGGATCACCAATCTCCTCTTTGCGTGTGTTGGCGCTATTCTGCTCTTTCGAGTCGATCGGTAGGTACAATCCTTTCCACAAGGGCTTTGCCCGTCTCCCGTGGAAACCTCGAGCATGCGTATGAAACGGTGGTTCGCTATTACACTACTCATGCTTTGCGCGCTGGCCCAGCCCGCGTGGGCGGCCGAACGCGCCTGGATTACCACGGACGGGACGATGGCCTACTCCGATGAGGCTTGGGTCGCCGTGGGTGGGGTGCGCCTCGTTCAAGGCGAACTCGAGGTGACGGCCGACCAAATGCGTTACGAAGTGGAAGACGGTCGCATCGATTTTATCGGGAACGTCCATGTGACACGGGCGGACGGTCAGGTGAGCGCGTCCGCTTTTACTTACGATGTTCACAGCGCCAGCGGGCAGATCACCGATGCCTTGGCGCAGATTGAAGTTGAAGAGTATGATGGCCCTCTTTACATCATGGGGGATGAGATTCAATTCGATTCCGGCAAGACTCAGGTGACCGACGCACGCTTGACGACGTGCACTCCCCCTCAAGATGCGGGGTATTACCTTATCAGCCGCCGCATGGACATCTTTCCGGGGGAGCGAGTGGTGATCCGCTCCGTTCGCTTTGTCGAGAGTGGCATGACGCTCTTTTACTGGCCGTACTTGTCGATTCCCCTCGATCCCAACCGGGGAACCGGCATTAACTTTCCTGAGATCGGCCACAATCCGACGGACGGATGGTACATCAAGACACGGTATGGATACGACGGGCCGGGAGAGGGACACGGCGAGGTAGCCCTTGACGTCATGCAGCACCGCGGCGTTGGTACTGGCGTTCACCACGTCTATCGGGATCAAGGGGAGAGTGAAGGGAGCGTCACGGTGTACCAGCTACGCCCGTTTGGGGAGAGTGATCGGGAGTGGCGGCTCGGCTGGGATGAGAGCTTTCAAATGGGAAGGGACGCCAACGTCTCGTGGAAGTCTGCCTACCTTGCGTCGCCCACGGGTGACGGCGCCTACGAACGGGAAGCGCGCGTGGCGTTAGACCTCTCCCATTCAGCGGACCGCATGTCGACCCGAGTCGACTGGGAGCGGGAGCAGTATTGGGATGTGGATCCTGGCCGGGCTGATCGACTCACGATACACCATCGATCCCGTCCGTTGGATTGGCAATGGCAACTTCAAGTGGACGCGTTCTCTCGGCGGCGTGTTGGTTATGACGACCGGGATGTCGTGGGGTACACGAACGTGTTGCGACGCTCGTTTGGCCCCTTCGCGTTACAGGTGGACGCGGAGAACCGCGCCCACTACGGTTGGCTCCGCGGAACGAGTACACTCCCGTCGTGGAAGAGCCGCACACGGCTTCCTGAGGCGACGTTAACCCTTGATGTCGACGCCCTCACGCCGATGCGGTTGCCTTTAGAGATCGGACTCTCATACGGTCGCCTCGGAGAGGTCCGCCGGGCGTTTACAGGATACGAGACCGTCCAGGCTGACCGCGGCATCGTAAACTTTGCCCTAAAGCCGATGAGCCTCGACTTGGGCAGGCTCGGCCGGCTGCAGTCACGCGGTGGGCTTGCATGGCAGGCGTATAGCAGCGGTGAGCGGCGAGTCGTGGTGAGCGCTGACCATCAGTACCGTCTGGGACTTACGCCGCGCCTCTCGTTGTACAGCAATTACTCGTATCAGCAACCCATCGGCGACAATTCACCGTTTGATTTTGACGCCCTCAGCTATCAAGAGCGCGTTTCGGGGCGTCTACAGTACGCGTATGGGATGGGGAATCTCATTCTTTCGTCCGGTTACGACTTCGCCAACCGGAGCTTCTCTGACGTCGTGGGGCAGATGACGTTCCGGGGCGGTCGCGGCTTTTACGGCACGGTGCAAGGAGGATACTCGCTTGCTTCAAGGCGGATGAGCTATGCGGCTGCCAACGTCTCCATTCGCCCAAGTAGCGGGTTTGAGGTGAACGCCTCGACCCGGTACGACTTCGCGACTCAACAGCTCGATGCGCTCGGGGGCAGCCTGGCTTTCGGGGTGCCGGGATGGCGCCTCTTATACTCGACCGACTACGATAGTGAAGAAGGCTGGATCAGCGGAGATGCCGCCCTTATTCGGGATCTGGGCTGTCGTGAGATCGGGCTGCGTTTTGACAGTCTCGACGGAGCGGTTTGGCTGGAGTATAAGATCAACGCATTCCCCGGAGACGGCATTCGTTTGGGCGCTTCCCGAGACCGCTTTATGTTTGACCCGGACAGCATCACGTCACTCTTTTAGCGCCAGAACAACGACCCCGTGAGGAGCTGAGTCTTACCCGACGATGAATCACCGAACGCTGTTTGTAACCGTCATCTCGCTCCTTGCGATCGGGGCGGCGCTCTATTGGTCATTTACATCGGTGTCGGTGACAGAGCCTCTCTCGCCTGAGGAGAACCGGACTCGCTTCACGAGCCCGCACTTCGTCGGGTACCACGAGGGCGAGCGGCAGTGGTCCTTGGAAGCGGCCCTCATTGAGGAAGCGGGAGCCGACCGCCCCGGCATCTTACTCTTGGAAGAGATTACTCGAGGTGTATTGTACCGCGACGGCGAGGAGTACCTTACCTTCCGAGGCGATCGTGGCGAGTGGAAGCCCGAGGGGAGTGAATTAACCCTCGAGGGCAACGTTCAGTTCTACGAGAAGGGGGAACTGCTTCTTACGAGTGAGAAGGTGATATGGCACGGCTCCGAAGAGCTTTTGGTCTCACCCGTGCGTGTTCTGGCCTATTACGACAAGCAGACCGTGGAGGCGGATCACCTCGAGGTCGAGAGCGCAGAGGAGAGAGTACACATGAGCGGAAACGTCATTTGGACCAACGATGACGGCGTCCGCGTGAGGGCTACGAGTGCCGTCTACACCAAAGATCAACTCAGCTTTAGTGGGCTGTTAGAGCCGGTTCGTTTTGAATGGGATCAAGGAGGAGTCAACCGTGACCAAGATTGACCGGAAGCAGTTGCATGAAGAGGCCAAGCGCATGTTGCCGACCCTGATTGAGTGGAGGCGAGACTTCCACCGGTGGCCGGAGCTAGGCTTTCAAGAGGTGAAGACGTCCGAACGCGTTGCAAAGATTCTATCCGAATATGGCCTCGAAGTGACCCGTGGGTTGGCCAAGACCGGAGTCGTCGGCCTCTTGGATTCAGGACGCCCAGGTAGGACGGTGGCGTTGCGGGCTGATATGGATGCACTCCCTATCACAGAGGCAACCGGATTCCCGTTTGCGTCGGAGAACGAGGGGGTCATGCACGCGTGCGGTCACGACGGGCACATGACGGCCGTCCTCGGAGCGACCGCTTTACTAGCCGGGAGACGGGGTGAGTGGGAAGGACGCGTCAAGCTGATCTTCCAACCGGCGGAGGAGATGCTCGGTGGTGGTCGTGAGATGTGTGAAGGGGGCGTGCTCAAGTCGCCTGACGTCGAGAGCATTTACGGACTTCATCTCTGGCCGTGGCTACCTAAGGGTGAGATTGCCATTATCGACGGCGCCGCAATGGCCGCCTTTGATGAGTTTGAAATCGAAGTGTTAGGTCGTTCGGCTCACGGCGCATCACCCCACATGGGCGTCGACGCTCTCGTGACGGCTGCCAGGTTGGTGGATGCTCTCCAGCACGTTGTGGCACGAGAGGTTGACCCGCAAGATCCTGTAGTGGTCACCGTGGGAGAGATCGAAGGAGGCACGGCGACCAATATCATCGCGGATCGAGTCCGTTTGGCCGGCGGGGTCCGCACCTTTGACCCGGCTGTCCGATCTCGCATGGCCTCACGGATCGAGCGGGTGACTGCCGGGGTGACCCAGGCGCACGGCGCCGAGTACAGGTTTACCTGGCGGGAAGGGTATCCGGCGCTCTATAACGAGTCGGGCTCGGTAGAGCGGTACGCACGGGCGGTTGAGGGTGTCCTCGGGTCTGGGGCCGTCGTTCAGGATTATAAGCCGTCCATGGCGAGCGAAGACTTTGCTTACTACCTACAGCACATCCCCGGCGCCTACGCGTTTGTGGGCGTTCAAGAAGGGGAGGAGACTGCCGGGTTGCACACCCCACAATTTCAGTTCGACGAAGCGGTCTTGGCGGATGCCGCCGCAGTGATGGCTGCTGTCGCGCTGGAAGCGTTGGCAGCTTAAGCCACGTTGTACGACCGATGACAGGCGCGCCAACAGTTGACGCCAAGAGCTTCCCAGAGCCTATGTTAAAATTGAGTAGCACGTCTAGCTGGGCATAAGGGAGGAAATAGGGTGCTTGGACTCGCGCGCGGCGGCTTCGGTCGCGATCTCGTGGCGCTCTTTTTGGTGACCGTGCTCGTCGGTGGCGGCATCGTCGGCGGATTGACCCGCGCCGTAGAGGGCCATTTTGAAGGGGCCGTGACCCGCCTCATCGGAACGCCCGGTGAATACGATATTCTCGTTCATTTGCGGAGTGATGTCGGCGACGATGGTATCAACGCGCTCGCCGACCGTTTCGAACACATCGCACCGGGTTTCCGCCTCAAGGTCGGGCCGACGTTGGCCGGCCGCATGAATCTTTTTGTGGGAATCCCGGACTCGTTGCGCGATGCGGATCTTTTTGAGCAGTTGCACGATGAGATTGGGGATCTTCCCGGTTTTGACGGGTACACCTTTGTCATCGAACCAAGCGTTATCGTCAAGGATACCCATCCTCTCGTCAGGCAACGTCTGATGGGAGATGTCCAAGGTATGCAAGGCGTCCGTTTCGCCTTTGAGCACAGCAATTCGCTCTGGGTAGTCTTAGAGGAGCGCAGCCACACCGAGGCGGTACGGGCTCAGATTGAGAAGATGACCGGGCGCATGGCCGTCATTGATGTTCGCTTCCCGGTTCCCGTGGACCCTGGGACGTTTAATCAAGCCGAAACGCGCATCCAAGAGGAGCTTGGCGTCGCCTACCCGCAAACCCGATTCACTGCGTTGCGGGCCGGCCAAACACAAGGTGGACTCCTCAACGATTTGGTAGAAGTGCGCCGTCTCCTCGAACAGGTGGCAAGCGGCTCGGACGCGTCGCTCGCCGCCAAACTCGACGGTGTGGCCGACGCCCTTGAGCAGGCAGCGGTGAATGCCGACAGGGGTGTCTCTGCGAGCACACTCGACACGTTCTACGCGGCGCTCGACCAAATGAACGTTCTTGAGGAACGTCTCAACTCTATTGCAGAGCAGCTCAAGAGTGCCGACGCTGAGAGCCAGACTACGGATGTACTCATCGCCATGCTTTTACAGCGTCTCGTCGGATCGCTTGCCGGCGAGAGCGCCTCCGACACGCCGCCTACTGAGAGTGTGGACGTTGAGGAGTTACGTGCGGGCCTGGACCGGCTGGCTGAGCAATTCGCACTTCTAAACGAACTCGACTTCGGTGAGCTGGCGACATCCTTACGCAACGTTGAGGCGTTCGTCGGTGGACTGGACGCAGGCGCACTGCAGCGCGCGATGGAGGGCATGGATCGACTCATCCGGGCGCAAGGAGCAGACGGCCGCAGTGTCGAGATTCTTGCGGAAGGCCCCGGAGGGCTTGGAGATGTGCAGAGTGCAGTTCGCGCGGCAGTGGCTCCAGTCCTTGAGGGTCCGGATGGCGCTGAAGGGGTGGACGTGTTCGTACGGTCGGCAGGAGTTGTGGAGGCCGACGCTCGGACAGCGTTAATGCTTGTCATCGACAATGCGGTCGATTTGGTCGCTCTGTTGGCGGCGCTGCTCTGCACCGCACTCTTCTTTTTGCTCGATACGTCGACCCTTCTTTCGTTCGTGAAGGCGCAACGCTCCCTCGCGGGGGAGCGCGTCCGATCACTGCGCCGGCGGATCGGCGTGGCCGGTGGCGCCTGGTTTGCTCTCGTCCTAACCACGGTGGCGTGGGTGGGTGGAGGCGTCCCTGTGCTCTACCTGACAGCGTTGGCAGTCGGAGGCTTCTGTGTGGGCTTTGTCGTGGCCTTCGCGGCCGAGCGGGTCAGTCCAGTCGATCTCGACCAACTCGAGGCGGCGGCGAGTTTAGGGATGCCCACGGCGGCGATTTTGCGGCGTGTTGTCGTCCCAGGTGGGCGACCGGGACTCTTGCTGTGGCTTAATCGTTTGGCTCGCCCACCAATAAGGGGGGAACGCAATGCTGCAGGCGTATAAACTGACAAAGAGGTACGGCTCAAACGTAGCTCTCTGTGACGTCTCTTTTCACGTCGGTCGCGGTGAAACGCTTGTTGTGATGGGTCCGAGCGGATGTGGCAAGTCGACTCTGTTGCGTTCGCTCAATCGCTTGATTCAGGTTGACTCGGGCGAGATTTGGTTTGACGGCGAGTCTGTCATGGATTATGAGGAGCAAGAGCTCTTAGCGTATCGCCGCAAGATCGGGTTCGTCTTTCAACAGTTCAACTTGATGGCACACTTGAGCGCGCTCGAGAACTGCTTGCTTGGTCCGAGTGTGGCGGGGGTGCCCCGCACCGTAGCGCTCGAGAAGGCGCACGGCGCGTTGGCACGGGTTGGTTTGCTCGAACGCAAAGATGCGCGGCCGAGCGCCATGAGCGGTGGCGAGCGACAACGTGTGGCGATCGCCCGCGCACTAGCAATGGAGCCTGAGCTCATCCTATGGGACGAGCCCACCGCCGCGCTCGATCCGATCATGGTCGAAGAGGTGCTTAGCATCATGGGAGAGCTTGCGACCCAGCGGGAGACCGCGATGGTGGTGGTCACCCATGAGATTCCATTCGCATTGGCCGTCGCAGATCGTTTGGTTATGATGGACGCCGGCCGGATCGTCGCCGAGGGGGAACCGCGCCACGTCTTGTTTGAATCGACCTGCGACGTTGCGACCAAGTACCGCCGGCTTTACGAACTCCGCTACACTGGGAGCCTCCCTTTTCAGGAGCCGGCATCCCAGCCGGGCAGGAATGGTCGCCAAGCGCCCAGAAGTGACCGTCATCAATTGTTTCGAGGAACTGCCCCATCTCGGGCGGAACTCCCAGTATCAGGGGTTCAGATCCCCACTCGGTCAAGAAAGGTTTTGCCTACGTGAGAGAGAGAACCCTTGAGAAGACGGTGTGCTTCGAAGGCATGGCGTTGCACACCGGGACGCATAACACGGTGACACTGCGTCCTGCAGCGGAGGGAGCGGGCATTCTCTTCCGGCGCATCGATCTCGGGAAGGATGCGATTGTACCGGCCACAGCGGCGCATGTCAGCCGAACGGACCGGTGCACCACCCTCGCCTGCGACGACGCGGAGGTTTCCACCGTCGAACACCTACTGTCGGCCCTTCGGGGGTTGGAGGTCGACAATGTATTAATCGACATTGACGGACCAGAAGTGCCGATTGTCGATGGCAGCGCGCGCTCGTTTGCCGAGCTCATTCTGTCTGCGGGGATCGTGACCCAGACGCGTGAACGCCGCGTCGTCACGGTTACCAGTCCGACCTGCGTGAGCTCGGGCCGAAGCACCTTGGTGGCAATTCCTTACGATGGTTTTAAGGTGAGCGTAACGTTCACTAATGACCACGGCCATCCGGTCCTCGGCGATCTCTTCTCCGAAGTTGAGTTGAGCCCAACGGTCTTTGTCGACGAAATCGCTCCGGCTCGTACTATCGGCTGGCTGAGTGAAGTCGAGGCGCTCAAGGCCCGTGGTTTGGCACAAGGCGCCACGATGGACATGGCCGTGGTGTTGAGCAAGGATGAGATCCTGACGCCGCTTCGCTACCCCAATGAGCCGGCGCGCCACAAGGCGCTTGATTTGGTCGGGGACTTGGCACTTGCAGGGTTCGTCCACGCTCATATTATTGCCATCCGTTCGTCACATGCCTTGAATACGCGCCTGGCACAAAGCTTATGCCCCTAAGGATTTCGACACGTTCCGACTCGTTTTGGTCGATGTCATAGAGTCTGTACTTGACCGAACTACCATTTTCATTTCCTTGACACAAGGAAAAATGGGAGAGTACAATGAGTTGCGAATGCGGTCGGACAGGCTTTTAAAAGTCGCTGGCTAAAAAGGATTTTGGGGCGGTCCGGCCCAGGCTCGAAGGGAGTCACGAAAGGCCATGTTGGAAGCATTCGAGATATTTCGACGATTGCCCCATCGGTATCCGATGCTAATGGTTGACCGCGTCGTCGAGTTGGTCTACGGCGAGCGTGCGGTCGGCATCAAGTGCGTGAGCGTCAACGAGCCATTCTTTCAAGGACATTATCCGGGCCGCCCAATCATGCCCGGAGTGATGATTTTGGAGGCGATGGCGCAGGTGGGCGGCCTGGCCCTCTCGACTGGGGATGCCGACGATGTGCGTGTACCGCTCTTTGCAGCGGTCGAGAAAGCGAGATTCCGCCATCCCGTGCTTCCCGGAGATCAGCTGCGGATCGAATCGCAGATCCTGCGGACGCGAGCGACGATTAGCAAGATCGCCAGTGTAGCGACTGTTGAGGGTAAAGTCGTTGCAGAAGCTGAGCTCACATTCAGTCTGGCGGAGTTAGACGACTCGGATCAAGCGACTGGGTCGTAAGACCCCGAACGTGGGGGATCGCCAACGCCAGAGAGGAGGAGTCATCCCGCCGCTCTAAACGAGCTGAACGTAGGGATGGCCACACTATGAGCCCAACAGAACGCCTGCCCGAGCGAGGACGGGTGCTCCCCTTTAATGCAAAGATTCATCCGACAGCAATTATCTCTCCCGGTGCGCAACTCGGTTCCGACGTTGAGGTCGGGCCGTACTCGATCGTTGGGGAGAACGTCGTGATCGGGGACAACACGGTGATCGGCGCCCATGCCATGATCGAGGGTTGGACGACAATTGGCAGCCGCAATCGCATCTACACCGGCGCGGTGATCGGAAACGAGCCACAAGATAAGAAGTTTAAAGGTGAAAAGAGCTACCTCATCATCGGGGACGATAACGTCTTTCGCGAGTATTGCACGGTGAGCCGCGGCACCGAAGGTGGCGGCGGCGAAACACGCATAGGGAACCAGAACTTGTTCATGTCTTATTCACACCTCGGCCACGACTCGCAGGTCGGCAATGAGGTCGTCTTGGGACACGCCTCGGGCATCGCCGGCCACGTGACGATCGAGGACAAGGTGATCATCGGCGGCATCTGCGGCATTCACCAGTTTACAAAGATTGGCCGCATGGCGATGATCGGCGCGCACACCATGATCACCAAGGATGTTCCGCCGTACGCGCTGATCAAAGGGAATCCGCCTAAAGTGTACGGGGTAAACATCGTGGGACTGCGACGAAATGGGCTCTCTCCCGAGACCCGCATCGAGATTCAGCGGGCCTACAAGATCCTTTATCGATCCACCCTTAACGTCTCGCAGGCGATTGAGGAGATGGAACGGGAGCTTCCGGGGAGTGAGGAGATCGATCACTTCATTCGCTTTCTGCGCAATGCGGAACGGGGGATCTACCGTTAGAGGAGAGGCTGGACTTCGCGTCCGGATGTTGGTTAAAGGAGCTGCTGTGGGGAGGCTTCCGAAAGAATTATGGAGACAGGCGCTGTGAATCGGGGAAAATCGCCGGGGATTAGTCGCGACGTCATCTTTCGCCTGCGGGGACTGTTGCCGGTTCCCGCCATTTTCATTATGTTTGCATGGTCGAGTCCAACGGTGGTCTCGTTTGCCCTCGGAGGAGCGATCGTTCTCTTGGGAGAACTGATTCGTCTTTGGGCGGCAGGCTTCATCAAAAAGTATCGAGTCAGCGCGGTCGACGCGGACGAACTCGTCACGGGAGGCCCCTATGCGCATGTGCGCAATCCGTTGTACTGGGGCAACTTCTTCATTGGCCTAGGCTTTGCGGTGATCGCAAACTGGTGGCCGGCGTACGTGCTCTTTGCTTCGGTCTATTTCTACATCTACAGTTCCGTAATCCCTCACGAGGAGGATTACCTTCGCGAGACGTTTGGGCGGGTATACGAGCGCTACTGCGAGAGTGTTCCTCGGCTTATACCGCGGCTTTCACCGTACCCCAACGCACAGGGAACGTACTCGATGGAAGTGGCACTCTCAGGTGAGAGCGTCACGGTGTTGGTACACGCCATTGTAGCTGCACTGTTTGCGTTGAAATTCCTCTTTTAGTCTCTGCTTTACAACGGAAGGAGCGAGTCCTTGGTGTCACGTAAGATCGGGCTGATCGCCGGAGTCGGGCGACTGCCCGGGCTACTCGCCCAGGCCGCCCGGAGTCGGGGCGATCGTGTCGTTGTCATTCGAGCTCTTCCGGACGCACCGCACTCAGACGTGTTTCCATGCGAAACGATGCTTGACATCTTTATCGGCAAGTGGGACCAGATCGTCGGTGCTTTGAAAGCGCACGATGTAGAGAACGTTTATCTAGCAGGTAAGATTTCCCGTGAACATCTCTTTCATGACGGTGAGTTTGACGAACGCTTCCAGCGCGTCCTCAGCTCGGTGAACGCCCGTAACGACGACGCGATCGTTGCGGGCTTTATTGCGGACCTGGAGCGGGAGGGGATTATCACCGGCGAGCAGGCGGAGTATTTGGCGCCGCTTCGTTGTCGCCCCGGTGTGTTGACGTCATTCAAGCCCACTGCCGGAGACTGGCAGGATATAGCGGCAGGTTACCGTGTAGCCAAGACCGTGGCGGGCCTTGACGTGGGGCAGACGGTGGTGATGAAGGAGGGCGCGGTGGTCGCGGTGGAAGCCGTAGATGGCACCGACGCCGCCATCGCACGCGGCAGTCAAATCGCACAGGGCGGAACCGTCGTCGTCAAAGTGGCCAAGCCCAATCAGGACCAACGCTTCGACGTTCCCACCATTGGGAAGGATACCCTTGAGACGTTGGCAAAGCACGGGGCTTCGCTATTGGCGTTTGAAGCGGACCAGACGTTCTTGATCGACCAGGCAGAGATGGTCGGGTTCTGTGAGCGCCACGGAATCGCGCTGGTCGCGTACGCGCCCGGCTTAGAGGGGCAGTGAACGGCGTGAAGATCATGCTCGTAGCAGGCGAGGCTTCTGGAGATATGCACGGTGCGCACCTCGCACACGCGCTCCTGGAGCGAAATCCCGGAGTGCGCCTGATGGGGATGGGCGGCGCCATGATGAAGGAGGCCGGCGTGCGTCTCCTCTTTAATCCGACATCGATCAGCGCCATGGGCTTCGTCGAGGTGCTACGCAGCGTCCAAGTGTTTCGTCGTCTCCTTGCTCGCTTTGAGGACCTCTTCGAACGGCAGGCGCCTGACGCGCTCGTACTCATTGATTTCCCGGAGTTTAACATGCGCTTGGCCGACCTGGCTCACAACCGGGGTATTCCGGTCATCTACTATTTCAGCCCGTCCGCCTGGGCCTGGCGCAAGGGGCGGGCTAAGAGCGTCGCGGAGCATGCGACGACAGTGTGTGCCGTCTTCCCCTTTGAGGCGGAAGTGTACCAGGAAGCGGGTGCTAACGTCGAGTTTGTCGGTCACCCGTTGATCGACATTGTGAAACCGACGCTTTCACGCGAGGAGGCCCGACGCGAGCTAGGCTGCGGCGAGGCTGATCCTGTGGTGGCGCTCTTGCCGGGCAGCCGCAAGCAGGAGATTGATCATCACCTTACGCCGCTCGTGGGTGCGGCGCGTCGTTTTCGTCAAGAGAGACCCAACGCAGCGGTACTGATGCCGCTGGCACACACGGTCGACCGTGGGCAAATCGAGTCGAAGCTTGGAGAGAATCACGGGATCACCGTAGTGGAAGGCCAGACGTACAACGTCTTAGCCGCCGCTGATGCGGCGCTGGCCGCAAGCGGCACCGTCACCCTCGAGGCGGCGCTGATCGGGACGCCGATCGCGGTCTTTTACCGGACCTCGTCATCGACCTACTGGATCGCGAAACGCTTTTACAAGCGCCCGTATATTTCGCTTCCCAACATCGTCGCCGACGAGGGGATCGTGGAGGAGATTCTGCAGGACGATATGACGCCGCAACGGCTGGCTGAGTCGCTTCTGGCTCTACTCGATCCACAGCGGCAAGAGCAAGTGAAGCGAGGATACGAAGAGGTGAAACGTCGTTTGGGCGGTCCCGGCGCGGTCGGTCGGGCGGCGGACGCCATTTTGCGGGCCGCCGCTGACGGGTGCGCGTCGACCGACGCCCCGGCTACCGGTGGCGATCAGCAGTGACAAGGAGTCGTGTCGCGCCGGGAGGCGAGCCGGCAGAGATCGTTCTCACTGTGAACAGTCCTGGAGAGGTGGCAACGTGGCTGGCGCCGACGGTGCGTGCGTTGCGCCGGCTCGAACCAGACTCAAAGCGGGTACGAATCAGTGTCATGGTGTTACCGTGCATGTACGCATCGGGGACTGAACTAGATGTCGTGCGCTCAATCCCCGGCGTCGATGAGGCGTTCCCACCTCGCAAGAGTTTGCGCTTCGCTTTGACAGGTACAGGCTTGAACGAGTGGCGGCCCGGGACGCGAGGAGCGTTGCTCTACCTCGGCGGTGAGGTGGCGCTGGCGGCGCGCATTGCCCAGCGTCTGCGGTATCCCGCACTTATCTACACCGAAGGCTACATCAGCAAGCCTGAGAGGTTTGCGCGCGTCCTCACCCCTCACGAGCGTGCCCGCGCAGAGGCGGTTAGGCGCGGCACTCCGGAGGAGGTCGCCGAGGCCGTCGGTGACCTGATGGTTGATGCGGCATACATGGAGAGTGAGCCTTCCTCCGAGAGCGTCACTGCGTGGCGGCTGACCGACGAAGCAAAGCGGGTGGCACTCTTTCCGGGGAGCCGACCGTTCGAACTGCGTCGGGCCGTGGAGCTCTTGGTGCGCTCGGCCCGGCTCATTGCTGACCAAGAGCCGACAACCCAATTCTTGCTGGCCTTATCGCCCTTCATCGGGGAGGAGACGGTGCAGGAGGCTTTGGCCAAGTTCGCGCCCTCCGAAGTGTTGCGTGCCGATGTTGCCGCGCTCTTTCAAGGACATGGGACAGGCACGCAGTCAGCGAGCGAACGGTTTGAGTTCTTGTTGGACGGGAAGCGCCTTGAGGTGGTGATCGTACGTGGCGGACCTCGCCAGGTGATGTCGGTCTCCGACCTCGCCCTGACGATCCCGGGGAGCAACACGGCCGAAATGGCGGCACACGGACTGCCAATGATCGTCTGTATCCCACTCGATCACCTAGCGGAGATTCCGGTGGACGGCCCCTTTGGCCTCATCAGCGGCGTACCGGTGATCGGGCGTCGTCTCAAGGTCGCCGCCGTCCGCCGCATGATCGCTCGAACGGAGTTTGCTGCGCTCCCCAACCGCATGGCGGGGCGCTTCTTGGTGCCCGAGCTGCGTTCGGAGAGCTTATCACCGGCGATGATCGCAGATGAGGCGCTCCGTCTCTTGCGCGACGACGAAGAGCGGGAGACCATGGGGGACACGTTAAAGCAGGTGATGGGCCCCCGAGGGGCGAGCGAACGAGTGGCCCGCATCTTATTGGAGACGCTCAAACGGGGAGGAGGGTGAGGCATGAAACAGGAGCTCACGTCCCGAGTCGACTTGCTTCGCTGGATGGTGCACCGTGCGGCAGTGCCTCTCCTCTTTGGCACCCTTTGCATCGTCGTGGTGGTCGGAGTCGAAGTCGCGCTTCCCCTTGTCTTTGGCGAGTTCCTGATCGACCAGGTGCTGATCGAGCGAGATTTCGCCTTTTTGACATGGATAGCGGTCGGAGGCTTGGGGCTCTTTGTACTCAAGGGGCTTTTCACGTATGGGCAAGTGTATTTGCTCACCTTTGTCGGACAGCGTCTCGTTTATCAGCTGCGTCAGTCTCTCTACCGCCGCATGCTTCACATGAGCGTCTCGCGCCACGCGGGGTATGAACGAGGGAGCTTGATCGCGCGCATGACCAGCGACATCGGTGTGGTGCAGAGCGCGGTGACGGCCGGATTCGGCGACTTTATTCAACACGGCCTAACGCTCCTTGGCATTTTGATCATGCTTTTTGTGCTTAACTGGCAGCTTGCCGCGATCGCAGCGCTGGCGCTGCCCATCGCAGCCTGGGCAATACGAGCCTACGGCGCGCGCATTCGCACGTACACCGCTCGCCTCCAGGAGCGGATTGCCGGCCTTACCTCGACGCTGCAGCAGAGTATCGATGGGATCCGCATCGTGAAAGCGTTCCGGATGGAGCACCACTTGGAAGCGCGCTTTGAAGAGGATAACAGTTCGAGCTTTTCGGCCAGCATGAAGTCGGCGCAGGCGATGGCGACGGTGACCCCCGTCGTCGAGCTCCTCCTCGTCGTTAGCATGATGTTAGTGGTATGGGGGGGCGCGCGCTACGTCTTAGTCGGCGAGATGACCGCGGGTCAACTCGTCTCATTCATGGCTTATCTGGCGATGGCGACGCGGCCTATCGGATTCCTGACAAAGAGCTTGAATCTGCTGCAACAGGCCGTCTCAGCCGTCGACCGCATTTTAGAGATCCTGCTCACATTGGCTGACGACGATTCTCGGCGACGACAGGGGCGCGAGATTTCACGCCCACATGGCCGGGTAGCCTTTGATGAGGTGACTTTTTGTTACGCCCATGACGTGGAAGCGCTGGCACGTGTCTCGTTCGATGTGGAGCCCGGTGAGACGATCGGCATCGTGGGCCCCAGTGGCGCCGGGAAGAGTACCTTACTCAACTTGTTGCTGCGCTTCTACGATCCGAGCTCGGGGAGAATCTTGGTCGACGATCGGGACGTCACTGAGATCGATGCCTCATCGCTACGCCGGTGGATCGGCTTTGTACCCCAGGAGACGATTCTCTTTCACATGAGTGTCGCTGAGAACGTGGCAGCTGGCCGCAACTGGATCGACCGCGCCTCGATTGAGGATGCAGCGCGCCTCGCTAATGCGCACGAGTTTATCATGGCGTTGCCACATGGGTATGACACCCTCATTGGACCTGGTGGAACTGATCTCTCCGGGGGGCAGCGCCAGCGTATCGCAATTGCTCGCGCCATCGCCGGCGACCCGAGTATCCTCGTGCTAGACGAAGCGACTTCGGCACTGGACACCGAATCGGAACGTCTGGTGCGCGACGCCTTGCAAAGAGTCCGGAAGCGGCGCACCACGTTTATCGTAGCCCATCGGTTGACCACTGTGCGACACGCAGACCGAATCCTCGTCTTGGAGAATGGCCGGCTGGTCGAAACGGGGAGTCACGATGAGCTCACGCAGGCGGACGGCGTGTACACGCGGCTCTTCCACACCGGCGGTTTGGGACAGGCGGAGGAGAATCCGCAGTGGGTGTAGCGGAGGCGACCGGGTGGCGCTAAATCGACAGCTCTTGATCATTACCAATGGTTATGGCGAGGACATGATGGGCGCCATGATTGCGGAGGCCGTCAAAGCGCGTACCCCTACAGTGAACGTGCGTGCGTTTCCCTTGGTCGGACCGGGTACGGCCTTCGATCGGGCGGATGTTCCCAAGGTACACGCGTCGGCTCCGTTGCCTAGCGGTGGTTATGTGTTGCGAGACCTTTCGTTGCGTCCACAACATTGGAAGAACGTGACCCGGGACTTGCGCTCAGGCTTGATCGCTGACTTGGTGAGGCAGCGCCGAGTGATGCGCGGATTGCGCGGCCAAGTGACACGTGTGTTGGCCGTCGGCGATGCGTACCCGGCCGTATTGGCTAAGTTGTGGCTAGGGATGCAAGCGGATTTGGTGCAAACGGCGAAGACGGTGCTTGCGACCCGGTTCTTTGGACCTGAGATTGCTGCCATGCGTTGGGCGTGCAGGCGGGTGTTGGTGCGGGATGATGAGACGGCCGCGTGGCTGAGACAGCGGCGGGTGTCGGCGATTTCGGTAGGTAATCCTATGATGGACGCGTTGACCTACGGCCTAGTGGACCTGCCAAAGGCGTCAGGAGAGCGTCTGGTCGCGATCTTTCCGGGGAGCCGCGAAGGGATCGAAAGCAACTTGCGGACCATTCTGACGGCGATCCCCTTGGTGCACCGGAGACTCGCAGAATTACCGGGCGAAGACGGTCGATTCGGCGGGCGCGTTCAGTGGGTGATTGCCTGGCCGCCGACGCAGCCAGACAAGCGTGTGAGGGCCTGTGCGGCGGCGGCTGGGTGGCAGGTGGACGAGGAGACGTCTTCGCCGCTGCACTTGAAATTTGCAGCGCGCGATGGTGGCGAACTCGGTGTGATCTTTGGCGGTGTGGGCGACCTCCTGCAAATGGCAGACGTGGCAGTCGGGGTGGCAGGAACGGTGCATGAACAGGCTGGGGGTCACGGGGTGCCGGTGATTACGTTCCCAGGCGTCGTGGCAGGCCGCTCGGCGGATCGCTTTGTGCGCACGCAGAAACGCTTCTTGGGAGACGGAATGCAAATCGTCGCACCAAACCCCGAGTCCATCGCCGCTGCACTATACAGCGTCTTGACCGACGAGCGGCTGCGGCAAGAGATGAGCGTCGATGCCAAGCGCCGGATTGGGCGGCCCGGCGCCGTCCAACGCATCACCGACCTTATATGTGAAGAGCTGAAAGGAGGAGGGCCATGAGTTATCGAGGTGAGTCCGCGAGCCCCATTCGCCACGTCGTGGCGGTTGTCGTGACGTTTAACACTCTCGACCTTTTAAAGGAGTCCCTCGAGGCTCTGAGCCGAGAAGTGGGAGCGCTCGGTGAAAGGGGCGGAGAGCGTCGTGTAAGCGTGGTCGTTGTTGATAACGGTTCGTCCGATGGGACCGAACGGTGGATGCGCGACCAGGGAGAGCGCGTTTACGACCTTCCATGCCACATGCTGATCAACGAGGGCAACCTCGGACCGGCGAAGGCGTACAACCAAGGGGTGCGCCAGGCGCTCCAACTCGACGCTGACGCACTTTTACTCCTCAACAGCGACACGGTTCTAACGCCGGGGAGCCTCGATCTGCTTTGGACGCACCTCGACCATTCTCCGGAAGTGGCAGGTGTTGGCGGTCCCTTGATCAATCCTGACGGCACGCCCCAACGCACGCGCAAGGCGATTCACCGCATCATGCCCTACCGCAACGCGGATCGGCCTCACGCCGTCACCTTCCTCGGCACCGGATATCAACTCACTCGCGCCTGGGCGTTCCGGCGCATTGGGGAGTATGACGAGTTTTACTACTTTTACAACGAAGATTTGGACTGGATGACTCGAGCCGAACGGGCTGGGCTGGTCTTCCACTACCACCCTGACGCCAAGGCGATCCATTACGGCGGCGGCGGGCGAAAGCAGAACGTCTCACCCATCGTACGCGATCTGTACAGGGCAAACGCCTACTATTTCGCCAAGTTTTACGCAAAACCGATCGTCTGGCTGGCCCTTAGAGCGCTCCGTTTGGAGCTCCGACTGCGGCTGGCGCGCGAAGTCCGCCTCCTGCGTCGCAGCGACCCCGAAGAGGCGCCCGTGCATCAGAGTTCTATCGAGACCCTGCGCGCTGCTGAAGAGAACCTCGACGAGTTCCTGCGTACCGGCGGCCTGGCCCGGGCTCGCCAAGCGCTCACGTCAAATTCGCCAAAGCACCTCTAAACACCCATCTCTACCACTATTTCATCAGAGGTTCGGGCCCGGTGTGGCTCGAATTGTCAAGATTGACATGAGTATTATCACCGAAGCCCTAACAAAGAGTTACCATGGCCGCCGAGTGGTCGACGGCGTCTCGCTTTGCGTCGATCGAGGTGAGGTGGTGGGGCTGTTGGGCCCTAACGGCGCCGGCAAGACGACGACATTTTACATGATCGTCGGCTTGGAGCGTGCCGGTGACGGCCGCATCCTCCTCGACGATCAGGATGTCAGTCGACTTCCCATGTACCGGCGCGCTCGGCTGGGCTTAGGTTACCTCGCGCAGGAGGCTTCCGTTTTTCGCAAGATGACCGTCGAAGAGAATGTACTGGCCATCCTCGAGACACGCGGGCTGCGCGGCGCCGCGGCAAGAGAGAGGGCGAACGAGCTTCTCGAGGAGTTCGCCATCGCTCACGTGCGTGATCAAAAAGGGTATGCGCTGTCGGGAGGCGAGCGGCGTCGGACCGAGATTGCCCGAGCTCTCGCCGCAGAACCGGCCTTTCTCCTTTTGGACGAGCCCTTTGCTGGTGTCGATCCTATTGCAGTCGCCGACATCCAAGCGATTATCGCACTCCTAAAGGAGAAGGGACTCGGCGTTTTGATCACCGATCACAACGTCCGTGAGACGCTCGCGATTACCGACCGCACCTACATCATGCACGAGGGGAAGATTCTTGTCTCCGGGACTGCGGCTGAGGTAGCGGCCGATCCGACGGCCCGAAAATTCTACCTGGGAGAGGGGTTCACCCTGTGAAGTTGGGGTGGACACGGCTGGATTGGTACTTGGTGCGTGAGGCGCTCGGTCCACTCCTCTTTGGAATCGGGGCTTTCACCAGTCTCTTTGTGAGCGGCGACTTGCTAAACCTTGCTAATCTCGTCGTCGAGATCGGTGCCCCGATCGTCCCGGCTCTCAAAGTGTTCTTACTCAAGATGCCGCAGGTTGTCGTCTGGACATTACCGATGTCGATGCTCCTTGCCACCTTGCTCTCGCTCAGCAGGCTCTCGGCAACAAGCGAGATTGTAGCAATGCGGGCAGGCGGAGTGAGCTTGGCTCGGATCGCGCTTCCGATCCTCGCTCTCAGCCTGGCGGTGAGCGGGCTCGGCTTCCTCATTGGGGAGACGATCGTCCCCTCCTCTAACGAGCGTTCTCGGGTCGTGATGATCGAGGAGGTGCGGGGTAGTCAACTGCCGACCGTGACGCAACACGTGGTGATGAAAGGGCAGCGGGGCGGGAGTCTGGATTGGCTCCTCTACGCCAACAGTTACGACAGTCGGACGCGCAGTTTTGACAACGCGACGCTCGTTTACATGCAGTCGAATCAACCCGTGCAGACAGCCTTTGCCGACCGGATCGTGTGGCGCGAAAACGCGTGGGTAATGGAAGAAGGGGTGGCCTATCACTACTCGCCGGACGGGAGTGTGGTCGTGGCCCGCTATCCATCACACAGTCGGCCGGTCGATCTAGGAGGACAGGGACCCGACGAGATCGCCCGACTGCAGAAAGAGCCGGAAGAGATGAGCTTGGTCGAGCTTCAACGGCACATCAAGATTTTGCGGGCTCAAGGCGCCGACGTCCGATCTCTTGAGGTGCAAAAGCATTTGAAGTACTCGATCCCGCTGGCGGGCTTCTTCTTTGCCGTCGTGGGTGTCCCGCTGGGAATTCAGTCGCACCGGTCTGCCTCGTCGATCGGCTTTGGACTGAGCATTATCATCATTTTTGGTTACTACGTCCTAATGACACTCGGATCGGCTTTGGGGCAGGGGGGGCTACTCCCTCCGTTTTTGGCGGCCTGGATGCAAAACATCCTCATGGGTGGATACGGCCTTTGGATGATTCGTAAAAAGGCTCGATAAACGGTACAAAAGGAGGAGTGTGCGGATGTCCGGCTTGCAACTCGTTGTCGTTCTCATCCTGATGGGCGGTCTCATCGCCTTTCTCGGCGATCGCATCGGTATGCGGGTCGGACGCAGGCGCTTGACGCTCTTTGGCATGCGCCCCAAACACTCCTCTGTCGTTGTCACGGTGCTGACCGGTACGTTGATTGCAGCGCTCTCACTCGGTGCGCTGACGATTGTCTCCAATGATGTGCGTACCGCTCTCTTCCGCATGAAGGAGATTCAAACCAATCTAGCCCAGACTCACGAGGCGCTCGTTGCGAGTGAGCGTGAGCTCGAAGGTTTGCGACGTACGCTGAGCGGACATCGAGAAGAGGTCGAGGAGATCGCGTCGCAGCGCGACCAAGCGATTCAGGAGCGGGATGCTGCTCGAAGTGAAAAGGCGGCGTTGACCGACGAGATCGACTCGGTGACAGACCAATTAGGACAGGCTCGAGCCGATTTAGAAGAATGGAAGAGCCGAGTTGCATCGTTGAGGGAGCTCAGTGAGACCCTCGAGGATGCCATCGCAAAAATGCAGGTGACCGAGACACGGTTGCGTGCCGACATTACAACCCTCACGGAGCAGTACCTCGCTCTCGAGGGACGTCTGCGTTCTGGAGAGTTCGTCTACCTCAAGGATGAGATCGTGGCCGCGACGGTTTTGACGGTAGGGGAGGATCGCACAAAGGTTGAGGAGCGCCTCTTACATCTTCTGGAGGAGGCAGACCGGGTGGCTTTGGCACGGGGCGCTCGGATCGATGGGAAGGAGCGCGCTATCGAGCTTGGACGTGAGGAGTACTTCTTCCAAGCGGCAAACGTCCTTACGTCGCAGGAAGGGGAGTGGGTGGCGCGCGTCGTGGCGATGCAAAACACCGTCCAGGGGGAGGCGCTCCAAGCCTACTTCCACCTTTACCCAAAGACGCTCGTCTATGAGGAAGGCGAAGTGATCGTCGAGCGGGTGCTTGACGGCGGGCGGCAAGATAGCGAAAACGCGCTACTGGCGTTGCTCGATGACGTGAATCACCAGGCCCTCGTCAAAGGGATGATCACGACGGAGGATGGCCAAGTGGGGCACGTCGCCGGAGAAGCGTTCGTGGAGGCGCTCCTCGCTCTGAGACGCTCGGGAGGCACCGCGCGCGTGGCTGCCGTCGCTACCGAGGATACCTGGAACACGGAGGGCCCATTAAATATTGAACTCGTGGTGAGTCCGCAAGGTAACGGCCGGGCCGGATAGGTTAGGTCTGGGGTAACCGCTGTGGTGTCCTGGCGGGAGCAACTTGGAATCACTCCCATAAACTGCGGCTCTAGCTGGGCAGGAGCGTACACTAGAGCGGTGGAAGTGGTGAATGGCTGACCCCTCAAGGGTCAGTCGGCTCGGTGGGGGAGGAGGACAGGTTGGGCCACGTCATTTTTCGTAGTAGACATTACACTCTAAGACGCAATCGTTACTGCAGCCAACCTAACCGCACCTCATTATGCAGCAGATTCGCAGCATTCGTGTTAATCCTCGTGGCGGCCTGTCTCTTCCTCTCACCGATCGCTTCTGCATCGCTTATGGCCGATCTATCGCCGGATCACTGGTCGCATCGAGCGGTCCAGCGTCTGGAGAAGTACGGCCTTAGCCATAACGACGAGACTCTCCGTTTTAGTAGTAGCCGCTACGAGATGGCCCGCAGAGTGATGGGGATTCTCGAGTTCCTTGAGTGGCTCTCCGGTAAAGGGAACGGCGCTAAACACCTGGAGGAACGTCCGGTGACAGCACTGTACGTGCGGGCCCAGGTAAACGTGGAACGTGCGGAACGACAGATAGAGACGCTCCGTGAGATACAGAGAAAGTCGCTGGGCGCCACTGAGTCACCCGGGCAGTACATGGCTGGAGAACACATCAACCAGGTCCAACGAGCGCTTCATGCCTCGCTCGACCCATTGCGCGGCCGACTTGCTTCGTTGCATAGTGATGTGCTCGCCCTCAGTCGACTCGACGCCGACACGTCCGGCCATCTCGTGAACGAGCCAAGCGTTGCCACACTGCGCGAAGCGTTGGACACACTTTATATGGACGCGGCGGAATCGCTCGAACCGACGGTGTCGCTCTCGACGGTTCCTGGGGTGGACGAAGCGCTTCAAGACGCGGAGCCTTCGATCGTCTCCGTAATCGGCCAGTGGATCCGCCTGCGTGAGGAGATTGGCGGCACGACCGACCTGCGCTCGAGGGGTCGAGGCGTGGTGGCGTCCGATCAGAGTGAGTTGTTGGTGTCGATGTTGATCAGTGATGTTCGGGCGCTTGTGCGGGAATTTCGCTTCGAAATCAACGCTTTGGGCGGTTCTACGACAGCGTTTGCACATCTGACGGAGTCACAACCTCTCAGCGTGAATGACGAAGATTTCGCTGGACGCTCCTCTCAGACCCCTGGGTTGGCGTTGGAGCGGCTACGTCTGGATCAAGGTGAATGGGAACACGAGAAGGCTCAGGAGAAGGTGTTGATGAGCCTTCCGTTTTTAGGTGAACGGAATCGGATTTCGGCAACCGTCCGCAGAAATGTTGACGTCGATCAGCTTCGGGAGGCTACGACGACCTTCTCACCCGAAGAGCGGGCAGATCGCTCGGACGGATTGGAGGTCTCTGGCGAAGTGAAAGTGGGCGCATCGACCTCTGTGCGCATTGGGTACGAGCTTGTCCCTTCGCCAATTGATGGAACGTTTAAGTCGAGCAGTGCGGTGGTTGGCGCCGACGTCGCTTATGATTTTGGTCGCAACGGCACCGTGCAGGCCGGATACCACTGGAGCACGGTCGAACAAGGCCAAAGGGCCGGAGCCGACTTTGGTGTCGGCTATCGTCTCGGAGAGAACGCTTCACTCTTGGCGTCGTACTCGATGGTGCGCTTCGACGAAAATCAGGATGCGGAGATAAGCCGGAGCCTCGGTGAGGCCAAGCTTGTTGTTCGCTTCTAGTTGTGTTATAATACATTGGTCGATGGCCTTTCGTGTCATTGACCTCTTGCAGGTGCGAGAGCACAAAAGTACGACGGATGGTCGCTGACAGCGCAGTTGACTGTGCTGTTAGAGGAAAGTCCGGACTCGGCTGCGTTTACCTTGATAGGCAAATGCAGAAAGTTGATGCTCGCCGATAAGGCGGGGCGGAGCGATCCGACGGATGCAAAACGGACCCTCGTGGTTCGGAGTAGCTGTAAAAGGGCCATAGAGACGAGTTTCACCGGCGACGGTGAAAGTGGAACGCGGTAACCCCCATCACCGAGCAACCCAAAATATGGTAGGGGCAGCCTCTTTACGAAGAGGCCGTGTGGCAAATGTCGCACGAGATAGATGGCCATCGATTACAGAATCCGGCTTACAGTTGAGCTTTTGTGGTCGTCCCTGCAAGCAAGAGAATATTGAGCCCGTAGCTCAGCCGGCAGAGCACCGGACTTTTAATCCGGGTGTCCTGGGTTCGAATCCCAGCGGGCTCACCAGCTAGAAAGGGTTTCGCAAGCGTTTATCGCTTGGCGAGGCCCTTTTTTTCTACCGTCTTTCTCCCGGTTTGTCGGTTGTTGCCTTTTATCTACCGGTCTTCTACGTTTTGCGTACTCTTACTTTCCTCGTGAGGTTGGTCGTTGGGTGATTTGGAGATGTCGCCGCTGTTTAGGAAGCGGCCTAACGATGCGGCTGTTTCCATTTCGACTTGTCTGAAGAAATGGGCGTACTGATGGAGAGTAAACGATGCAGAGCTGTGACCGGCAAGTGAAGAGACGGTTTTCACGGCGGCGCCAAGGGCGATCATGAGACTGATGTTTGTATGCCGAAGTGCGTGAAACGGAATCTGCGGAAGCCCGTTGGCGTTCGATAGACGGACAAATGATCGATATACGTTGTGTCTAATGTAGGGGGTGCCGTTGGTTGTTTGCCAAATGAGGCCGTAATCTTCATATGCCGGCCCCCTGAGGCGACTATCTTCGGCCTGGGAGCTACGCTGTGTGGTTAAGACTGCAAGTAGGTCATCGGAAAGAGGGATCGAGCGGAAACCGGCTTCGCTTTTTGGGCGCTCGAAACGGGGGTGCTTTCCGCCTTTTGCAAGAGCCTGTCGTACGTGAACGACTTGATTTGGGATGTCCATGTCGCTCCATCTTAACGCCAAGAGTTCGCCTAGTCGCATACGTGTGAGAATCGCTGCGCGAAACAGTGATCCTAGATGCGCGGCTTCGGTTGCTTGCCAAAAGACGAGTACCTGCTCGGGCGTCCAGACTTGCGGGACCTGTCGACGAGCCTTCGGAGGATCTACATACAGACATGGATTGCGGGAGATCAATTGCCACTTGACTGCCATATTTAGAGCTCGGCGTAATACGCTGAAATGATAATGGACCGTGCGATCAGATAACTCGCCGTCCCGGCCGTCTTTGCGATGTGCGATGTGGAAATACGATTGGATATCGAGTGGCTGAAGTTTCGAAAGCAGATAGTGGCCAAGCGCCGGTATCAAATGCTCCTTGACGATGAGTTCGTAGCTCTCGACCGTTCTGCGCCGTAGTCGAAGTCGGACGTCTTCTTCCAACCATCTCCCGAGATATTCCGCTACCGTAAGGCTAGAGGGCTCGACAAAACCACCTGAGTGATAGTTGGCCATAGTCTTTGCCTTGAAGACCTCCGCCTCGCGCTTTGTCTTGCCGGATTTCAGCCACTTCCTCTTCTCTTTGCCTTCCGGGGTGACGCCCTGATAAATGACAAGGTAGTAGGTCTTCCCTTTCTTCGTGAGATAGCCGTCCATGACTGAGTTCCTCCTCGAGCCCCTCTTTGAGCTGTTTGAGTTACTTTTAAGTTCTTCCGAGAATTAGGGTCTCTGTCCTTGATGGTGTGAGTCCGGTGCATGATGTAACACGAAGTTTTTGACTTGTAGGGGAACGATTGTAGTGCTCTTGACGAGTACAACGCGATCGTGGGCGAGGAGTTACAATCCGGCCTTGAGTCGATCACATCTCACCCGACTCTGCAGGTTCTGCAAGTTTGCTTAATGGCCCATGTAGAGCGGGTTATACCTGCAGAGTAACCACTTCTGCAAGGTTCTACAGGTTTTGGTCGATGAGAAACGTGCAGAAACCTGCAGAGTTCACGAATCTGCAGGTATAACGGCTTGGTTATGCGGCTTTCGGAAACTTGCAGAACTTGCAGAGCGGGTCTAAGATCTAAAATGGGTTTTGGGATTCGAGGCCCAAAGGAAGGCTTTGGTTCGTCATTTGCGGCAGGGATGCGTGCAAGAGGCGTTCCAGCAAATAGTTGGGTGGGAGCCCCTTGGGGGCGGACGGGCCTCGCCCGGCGTCGCCCGAGCCTCGTTAGCCCATCAGTTTGCAGAGCCAACAGGAGGCTCAGGTGACGCCTCTGCGAGGTTGGTGGGCGGGGGCCAAATCGTGGAGGCCGTGGTGGAGAAGAGATCGGTGACAACGTTGGCTCTTGCCGTCACACCACGGCCTCCTACCGCCAGCTATATGGCGGGCCTATCAACACGCTGGGGGCGTGGGGAGACGCGCCGGAGCTTTTCGTTCACCTTGAGCGCTTCGAGCGGTAAGAGTGCCATTGTCGTCCACACTGAATGGCCGATGAACGGGAAATCCTTCAAGGAATTTCATGGAATTGATCCGAAATGCGACTATGTTACTCAGTTGGAGAGGAACTTGAATAACGCGAAATCGGGAAACTGGATATGCAATTCCAAAGTTACGCTAAAAGCGCGGAAGCCATTAGGTGGCCGACATTTGGGCGCGTCGCTATCGCATTTCATTGTAGGATAAAAGCACTACTGGTATAGGGGTCACGGGTGGAGCTTCGAACCGACCCTTTCACACTTGGAGTTCACCCGTTTTCGTGGACACCTAAGATCTAGCAGTGTAATCTGAGAAAGAGGTGTCCACATGCCACGAACCAATCCGCCATACGCACCCCAGTTTCGAGAGGAAGCCGTCCGCCTCGTACGCGAGAGCGAGAAGCCGCTAACGCAGATCGCAGCGGACTTAGGCGTCGCGCCACAGTCCCTGCGCAATTGGGTCCGACAAGCTGAGATTGATGCGGGAGAACGTAACGGCCTCAACACGGACGAGCAGGCTGAATTGCGTCGACTGCGTCGTGAAAATCGCCAGCTCAAGGAAGAGCGAGAGATATTAAAAAAGGCCGCGGCCTTCTTCGCACAGGAGACCGACCCGAGGCGATAACGGCGTTTCGGTTCGTTCATCGCGAGAAGGCCCATCATGCGGTTGCCGTGCTTTGCCGTGTTCTGGGTGTCTCCACCAGTGGCTACTATGCGTGGCGTGATCGCAAACCGTCTCAGAGAGCTCGTCAGGATGCGGCGTTGCGTGAACAGATCGTCCGCATCCACGAAGAGAGTCGAGGCACGTACGGATCTCCACGAGTTCATGCCGAGTTGCGTATGGGGTTGAACGTTCGATGCTCTCCCAAACGGGTCGCTCGACTGATGCGCGAAGCCGGCCTCGAAGGGGTCCATCGTCGTCGACAGCGTGGCATCACCCGTCGCGATCTGAGGCGGACACCGGCCCCAGACCTGGTGCAGCGCCGCTTTGCTCAGAAGGCGCCAAATCGGCTTTGGGTCGCGGATATCACGCAACACCGAACGGCAGAAGGATGGCTCTACATGGCTGCCGTCATTGATGCCTTTTCTCGTCGAGTCGTCGGTTGGGCTATGGGCGACAGGCCCACGGCGGAGCTGACCATCGAGGCCGTCGATATGGCGATCTCGGCCGCTCGACCCGCTCGAGGGCTGATTCACCATTCGGATCACGGAGCGCAGTACACGTCCCTCGCATACGGTAAGACGCTTCAAAAGGCGGGTCTCGTCGGTTCGCTGGGTACCGTCGACGACGCGCTTGACAATGCGGTGGCCGAGAGCTTCTTTGCCACACTGCAAACGGAACTGCTCGACCGATACCGATGGTCGTCCCGATCGGTGCTTCGAAGAGGCATCTTCGATCATGTCGAAGCCTTTTACAATCGCCGTCGTCGTCACTCCGCTCTAGGATATCTAAACCCTATCGATTACGAAAGAAGGTGGTCTCTTACGATCACGTCCGTCGCCTAGCGTCAAACTGTCCACGAAATCGGGGGAACTTCAGAATCCTGCAAGACGAACGACTAATCTAATGGCTGTCCAGCTTGTACAGGATGCCTCTAACAGCATCCGCAAGTTCTTCGAGATCCCTTTGGGCGGTGGCCCAGACGATTTCAGGATCCACGGTAGCATAATGATGCGCAAGGCGATCTCTCATTCTGGCGATTGCTCGCCACGGGATATAAGGATGGTCGTTGGTAAGATGTTGGGGGAGTTCCTTGACATTGTCGCCGATATCTTCGATCCGCTTGGCGACCGCGTCTATAAGCATGTCGTTTTGGACAAAGTCGATGAGCGACAAGCCGTGAATGTATTTCTGAACCTTGCCTATGCTCGTGAGAATATTGTCAAGCTGTATGCGGTAGTCCCGGGGCTCACTCAACGATGGGCACTCTCTCTCGCATTACTTTATCCCTAATACGTGGATGGAGACTCTTGGTTGTGACGACATCTACCTCAACGTCCAGTTCTTGCTCAAGTTCACTTTGAAATCGGCAGAGGTCAAGAAGGCTCGTACCCGGCCTAACGTCAACGAGAAGATCCAGATCGCTGTGACTCCCAGCGTCATCCCTTGCTCGTGATCCGAAAATCGAGACCTTCTCGATTCCGTAACTCGGTGCAATTCGCCTGATGTGGTCTATTACTTGAGTGTTCAAGGGCAACGAGGTCGACCTCCTTTAACCTCATCTTACCACGGTCGTGCAAGGACTGTGAATTGCTTCGACACGCTTGGATACGTTCGTCAGGAAAAAGCTCGCAGAATTTGCCAACCTAGAAGGAAATCTCCTATTTCCCATGAAATTGCTTCCGTTCGTCAGAATTGGGGGAGATTTGTCCGTCTGGCGTGATACGTGCGGGGTCAAACGGGGGACGCGTCTTTGCATGCGCAAATTTTGCGACTTCAAAACAGAGGGCGAATAAAGCCGCTCTCTTAAGAGCCCGCGCTCCATTATTCTTGAAGAGCCCCTGCCTGTCACTCGTTGGCGGGGCTTTTCAACTGTCTAGGAGCGATGGTAAATGGATCAATGTACGAGGTTCGGGTTTGGTAAACGGTCCCATTGGCGTCTCGTGGTGGCGCTCATCTTTGTCATCTTCGCCGCGGCTTGCGGTGGGATGTTGGATGGCTCGGAAGGAAGACAGGTGGGCGCACTAAGCTTGGCTGCTGACCTAGGCGGGATCGATCCGGACGCGCTTGATATCGACCGTGTCATTGCAACGCTCACCAAAGGAGAAGCCCTTCGCGAGCTTGAGCTCTCTCAAAACGAAGGTGTCGTCAGCGGAACATTCGGTCCAGCCCCCGATTCTTGGACACTCATAGCTTGATCGGGGTAGGTTTCTCAAGTTTTCGTGTGATTGCTTCGTGATACTCAGCCGGAGGCCGATTC
>JAWLDA010000015.1:0-94317 GCA_041686855.1 Limnochordia bacterium | reverse complement strand
GGTTCGTACTCTCGAAAGCGCTTCATACAACACGTCTTCGCTATTCAGTTGATATTTTCATGCATAATTAAGACGGTTTACTCACACAGGCTCCTAGCGGAGTTGTGCGTTTGGGGATAGTCTGCGCCTTATTCACTAGGATGGGCAAAAGGACCGATGATACCCTTCAGATGAGGTTCAATTGCTCGCAGGCGGGGAAGTACACCTCACCAAACAGGCAACAACGCCGTTTTTGCGGCGTTTCGCAGCGGTTTACGCCTCGGCGGAGCTCATCGAAGCCGCGGCTGACGGTGTCGGATCAAAGGCGTGAAAGTCGCCAAACTTAAAGCCCAGCTAGCGAAGTTGTGCGTTTGGGGATTGCTTGCGCCGTATTCACTAGGCTGGGCAAGAGGACCGATGATACCCATCACATGAGGTGTAATTGCTCACAGGCGGGGACGTGCACCTCACCAGACAGGCAACAACACCGTTTTTGCGGCGTTTCGCAGCGGTTTACGCCTCGTCGGAGCTCATCGGAGCCGCCGCTGACGGTGTCGGATCAAAGGCGTGGAAGGTACAAAGTCGAAAGCCCAGCTAACGGAGTTGCGCGCTATTGGGAGATTCTCGCCGTATCCGCCGGGCTGTGGGAAATGGCTGTTGATACCCTTCAGATGAGGTTTAAATGCTCGCAGGCGGGGACGTGCACCGCACCAGACAGGCAACAACACCGTTTTTGCGGCGTTTCGCAGCGGTTTACGCCGCGGCGGAGCTCATCGGAGCCGCGGCTGACGGTGTCGGATCAAAGGCGTGAAAGGTACAAAGCCGAAAGCCCAGCTAACGGAGTTGTGCGCTATTGGGAGATTCTCGCCGTATCCGCCGGGCTGTGGGAAATGGCTGTTGATACCCTTCAGATGCGGTGTAATTGCTCACAGGCGGGGACGTGCACCTCACCAAACAGGCAACAACACCGTTTTTGCGGCGTTTCGCAGCGGTTTGCGCCTCGTCGGAGCTCATCGGAGCCGCGGCTGACGGTGTCGGATCAAAGGCGTGAAAGGTACAAAGCCGAAAGCCCAGCTAACGGAGTTGTGCGCTATTGGGAGATTCTCGCCGTATCCGCCGAGCTGTGGGAAATGGCTGTTGATACCCTTCAGATGCGGTGTAATTGCTCACAGGCGGGGACGTGCACCTCACCAAACAGGCAACAACGCCGTTTTTGCGGCGTTTCGCAGCGGTTTACGCCTCGTCGGAGCTCATCGGAGCCGCGGCTAACGGTTTCGGATCAAAGGCGTGAAAGGTACAAAGTCGAAAGCCCAGCTAACGGAGTTGCGCGCTATTGGGAGATTCTCGCCGTATCCGCCGGGCTGTGGGAAATGGCTGTTGATACCCTTCAGATGAGGTGTAATTGCTCACAGGCGGGGACGTGCACCTCACCAGACAGGCAACAGCGCCGTTTTTGCGGCGTTTCGCAGCGGTTTACGCCTCGGCGGAGCTCATCGGAGCCGCCGCTGACGGTGTCGGAGCGAGGGCGTGGAAGTCGCCAAACTTAAAGCCCAGCTAGCGAAGTTGTGCGTTTGGGGATTGCTTGCGCCGTATTCACTAGGCTGGGCAAGAGGACCGTTGATACACTTCGGATGAGGTGTAAATGCTCGTAGGTGGGGAGGTGCACCTCACCAGACAGGCAACAACGCCGTTTTTGCGGCGTTTAGAATCACCCAGAGACCGACATCGCCCTATCGTGACGTCGGGAGAATTGGTGGTAAGCAAAATGTCACTTAACGATATATACGGCCTACTTCATGAGATCCAGGTCATCGATGAGCAAAAGTTAATGGCGTTTCAAGCTCATGGACTACGAGTCATGCGTCTGGCCTGCATGCTTGGCCGCCAACTGGGTGTATTCGATGACGATCTGCGAGTCGCCGCCCTTTTGCACGACATCGGCAAGATCGGCATCGACAGCGCGATCCTCTTTAAACCAGGGCCCCTCACGTCCACCGAATATCTCATCGTTCAAGCTCACTGCCACATTGGCAATCGCATATTGCGCGATAAATTAAACCTTCCAAGAGCGGCTGAGTTCGTGAGAGATCATCACGAACGACATGACGGAACAGGTTATCCACGCGGGATCGCCGGCGACCAGATCTCCCTGCAAGCGCAAATCATTCACTTGTGCGATACGTTCGACACCATGACTGCCGAGCGACGGGTCTACCAAGCTGAGCCGCTCAGCGTCCAAGAGGGGCTCAACGAGATTCGTCGATGCGGCGGTCACCAATTCCACCCCACAATCGCCCGGGAATTCGTCTCGATGATTAGAAACAGCGCTCTTGTCGACAATCGACATCGTTGGTATCAAGAGGCCGCCATGTATCGTCCGCTTACTCGCCAGCCGAAACGCATCAATCCGCGGCGATAATGCCAATCCCCTATCCTTTGCATGCATCGGATTAAGTTTACAAGGAATTCTCAGAGTTTTGCTAAAACAATCAAGATAGCCTCATTCCTTGAGCTTCGGATGCAGACCCGTATCGCTGACAAAGGAGGAACCGCTTTGATGAATTTCAATTCGTTTTGTCATTGGGCTACTCGTCTCTTCCTTGCCATGTGTATCGCTATCGCTTTTGGAGGCCCGACCCGAGCTAACGAGACCGTCACCATATTTTTGTGGCAGGCCTGGTTAGGCGATGCCCACTACACAACGGGTCTCTTTTTCGACGAGGTAAAGTCAGTATTTGAAGAGGAGAATCCCGGAGTTACCGTCGAGTACCAGTATGTTCCCTTTGGTCCAGACCCCATCGTGTTGGCAGCAACGGGTGGCAACGCCCCGGATGCCTCCATTGTCTCCGTAGCGTACGCGGTGGACCTGCATGAAATGGGCCTCCTTACGCCTCTCAACCAGTACTGGGACCGAAGTCCAATTGGCGACCTGACGTTCTTCCCCTCGGCACGCACCTTCAATCGAAGCGGCGAGACCATCTACGGGGTTCCCTGGTCCATGGAGGCCACCACGATTATTTATAACGCGGACATGTTCGAAGAAGCCGGACTCAACCCAGATCCAGACTCGATGGCTAACTGGGACGATCTTACTACCTTCGCCCACCGCCTGCATCGGGTGACGGGTGACGGTCAAGTGGCGGTCGCCGGTTTCGATACAGGGCTTAGTCTACCGGTGTTTGCTGCATGGCTTTACTCAAACAACGCCCGCTTCTACACCGAAGACTACGGGAGCGTCGCCTTTGACTCAGAGGAGGGCCGTGAGACCATGCAGTTCCTTGCCGAACTGTTCACGGTCCACCGGTTTGGCGGCCTGTCAGGCGTCTCTAATTTCCATGCCGGTCAAATCGCCATGCAGACGTCACAAATCCCAGCTACCGCCGCAGTTACAGACGCTCCGTTCCGGGCCGCTCAAACCGACTTCCCACCTGGTCCTTCGGGAGTAAAACGTTCTACAGTGGGTTGGAGCAACATGTTTGCCGTGGTCGAAGGCGCCGAGAATCCCGATCTCGGCTGGAAATGGATCGAAACAATGAGCAGAGTCGATCTTCAAAAGATCCGCGCAGAGCTAAGAGGCAGCTTTCCAAACGCCCCGTACTTGGAGGCATACCAGGTATACTCCGAGCCCGAGGTCGCGGAGATGTTGCGAATCGCTCCGTTCAACGTGAATACCCTTCGCATCCTTGAAAACGCCGGAGTGTGGCCGTACTACCGTTACCAATCGATGAATCCGGTCCTTGCACCGCTACTCAATCAGGTTCGCCAAGGAGAGCTGGCTCCCGAAGCCGGGATCGAAGAGATGGCCCGACTCGCGAACGTCATCTTAAGAGAGTAGACGGGTTATCCTAGGGGTAGGGCCTCCGGTCTTTCCGGACCCCTACCTTACACTCACCGGGGGAAGTCTCTGTGGAACTCCTGCTGCGCGGCATAGTCGTTTACATCCTCGCCATCGTGCTCCTGCGACTCCTCGGTAAGAGCCTTACCTTCCAGCAAAAGCCGTACGACTTCGTTGTCATGATGCTCATTGGATCGGCGTCGGCGGCGCTCATCGTAAACAAGAACATTCCTCTCGTTAATGCCATAATCGCTCTGATCGGACTGGCAGGGACGCACGCCTTAATCAGTATGGCCTCCTTGAGCAATTGGCTCGGCCGCTGGATTGGTGGTCAACCCGATCTACTCGTGCGAAATGGACGTATCGTTAAGGCAAATTTGATTAAGAACCAAATAAGCGTCGATCAACTCCTCTCGGGTGTGCGATCCAAAGGATACCGCACCCTCGCCGACGTCGAATTCGCCATTTTGGAACCCGGTGGTCAACTCTCCGTCATTCCCAAGTCGCAGGCCCGGCCCATCACGCCGCGAGACCTCGGCATCGACACAGCATACGAAGGGTTGCCTGTCCCCCTCGTCACCGATAGACGCGTCGAAAAGGTGAATCTCGAGTCTATCGGACTCGACACGGCTTGGCTTAAACGGGAACTGGCTGCCCGAGGGATTCCTCAGACCGACGATGTGCTGCTCTCGCTCCTCGATACTGATGGAACCCTCTATATCGCTGAACAACCACCCGGTTCAGCGGTTAAAGCCTTCTTCCTCGGAGAGGGGAAGGACGGGCGGCAAGGCGACCCCGCCTAAGTCCTTGGGCGGAAATGGGACCGCCGTATCGTCCTCCCTACTCCAATTGGCGCAGCATCTCCCCGACGTCCGGGAGCTCAAGCAGACCGCACACCTCGAGAAGGTGACTCGCCTCATAATACGCCTCTTGGACGAGGGCCTCTAATGAAGGCAGCAGTCCCTGAAACCCGGCGGAACGAACGTTGCCATCCAGGACGGCCGCGGCGAGCAGCACGAGCCCAGCGTCCCCTTCGCCGGTGACGGCCACCTCCGATGCAATCCGACGGGCATACTCGAGGGCACGGTAGACATCGAAGCAGCGCATGGCAAACAGGGAGTCTCCCAGCATCATCGCGTCGTAATTCAGCTTGTAAGTCGTATCGTAGGTGCCGCTTGGCCGACCGTTCACCGGACGCTGCCTGGCCGCCCCGACACCTCGGGGATCGACGAGGAGGACCCGACCGTGCTTGTTGACGTACTCGATCACATCATCGCGCCGCGCCTCCACCGCCTCGGTTCCTTCTTCGAGGGCAACGACGGCGAGCGCTCCCGCCCCTGCATTCACGTCTGCCCGTCGCAACTCGAGCATGGGGAGCGCGATGCGCGGCTCTGAGAACGCAAACCGGTGCGCCCAAGCGATGCCGGTCTCTTCATCCACGCCCGTGCGCACTTCCCGCACCCACATGGGTGGACGCGTGCGCTCTCCCAGCACCAGCCGGCGCAACCGCTCTACCTTTACCTCGACCGACTCGGCGCCCGTTTTCTTCTTGCTTTCGGAAGTCTTTTGCTCCCAAGCCTCGAGATTGAGATCAAAGACACGCTTCGCGCTTGGGTAGTCAAGGGCCACCTGACCGGTCTCGGTCACTTGCAACGCTTGGGCCGTAAACACGCCCGGCTCCTCTATCTCGATCGGCGAATAGCCACGGTGCGGCGACTCGACAGCCTCAGCAAGAGTGATGAGCCCAGGGCGGTGCTCGGCGTTCTCTCCTAAGAGATGGTGGCGGAAGAAGTGCGTCACCCGGTCGCGCAAAATCGGCCCGTACCCATGTGTACCAGGCGCGATGACGCACGTTAGGTTCTCGGGTCTCTCAAATAATTCGTAGGCGTGACGCAAGTGCTGGTAACTTTGCAGCGTGCCTTCAACGCAAAAAAAGTCGCTGGCCACCGCACCGATAAAGAGCGGTTTAGGCACATGAGGCGCGAGTAAATCGTCGTAGTCAAGCCCCATTGTAATGGCGCGGTAAAAGTTTTGCTCCGAGTCGTGGGCTTGGCCCGTTGCCATATACGCTTGGCGACTGGTGATGTACGTGCACGGAGCGCTGCAAAGGAGGCGTTCGTCCAACAGCGTGAGGTAGCTCGCCTGGGTCCCGCCACCCGAGTTGCCCGTGACGCCTAGCCGCAGCTCATCCACTTCGGGGCGAGCCGCCAAGTACGTGAGTGCCTGTTTGGCGTCGGCAACGAAGTATCGGGCGATGTTGAAGCCGGCAATGTGACACTGAAAGCCGGCGTGAGAGTGCTCGACCGTGCCCCAACGGACCCGCTGCTCCCCCGTTTCAGGATCGAGGTACTGCATTCGCTCTCCTTGACCGACCGGATCGAGAGCGAGAACCGCCATTTTAGCTTTCACCAGAGCGCGACACACCTGTTGGTACCGAGGAGAGGCCTTCGCCTCCTCACTGTGACCGCAAAGGAAGAGCACCCCGGGCACCTTTTCGCCCACCCCAGTGGGAAGGTAGAGGTTCGCGGTTGCATAAACGTCTGGGAGCGTCTCGATGAGGAGCTTCTCGACGGTGAAGTCGTCGCCGGTAAGGCGCCCGGTCACGCTTCCCTGTACCTTGGCGGGCAGATCGGGCAGGCCGCCGATGGCGCGAAGCGCTTCGCTTTGCACTCCGAGGGTGCGTCGGGCGAAATCCTCCTTGGAGCTAAGCGCCGCTTTAACTGCATTGTGCCAACCCAGCGCCTCGTCGGCTCTGTGCCGCAGGTGCTCCCTTAGCTGATCCGCTGTGTCGTAATATCCATCCAGGAACTGTCCGAAAGGTCTCATCCAATATGCCTCCTCAAGGCTCCCCTGCACGGGTTGCATGGCATGCAGCTGCACTTAAACCGTTAAGGGACATTTTCCTTTGTTGGCCCGCGAGGATGGGAACAAGGGAGAACCCCCTCGCGAAGGCGAAGTGTGTCGAACGGCAACAGCGAAACGAAACGAGCATACGAGCGTGTTGCTGAAGGAGTTGGAGGAGCTTGTGAGCGCGTACGTTTGGATTAGTTCGGACCTGCAGTTGAATCGTCCCGAGACGGCTCATTCCGTCTTGTCAAACGCGGTCGAAGACGTCCTGAGCCTAAAGCTACCCCTTGTAGGCGCCTGGTGCCTGGGAGACGCGCTGGTCGGTACCGATTTCGCCGCTCTTGATGAGGTGGCCGCCACGAGCGTCGAGCTGTATGAACGCCTCGGCGTACCAGTTTGTTACATCATGGGCAACCACGAGATGGACCTCTACCGCCACGGAGGGGTGAATCGTTACCTCATTTACGAGCGCGTCTGCTCTCGGCCGGGATGGCGCACGATGGAAACTCTATCCGACCTTTACTTTAGCGTTGAGGTTGCGGACCATCGCGTCTTTTTCCTTGGGGATCACGCTGACAACGATGGGCGCTGGCTAACCGTAGCCGGAGCCGTTTACGGCCCGGAACCACAGGCATACCCACACGGCCCCAACGCGTACAATGGCCTGCGCGACGCGATCCGCGCATCCGATCAGCCGGTCTTGGTGGCGTCCCATTACGCCTTTCAAGGTGGACAGCGAGCAGGAGCGCTGCAGGACGCCCTGCTCCCACTCCCGCCTAACGTGAGGGCACACTTCCACGGACATGCCCACATCGGAGACCTGGTCTGGAACAAAGAGAATCCGTGGAACCGTGTGAATCCCATTGCAGAGAGCTCCATTGCCCAGTACAACGTGTCAGCCCTCGAGACGGAGCGGTCCCCAGGCAGTCACTCAGCGCTGCTGGCATTTGAGGATGACGGGCGTTTGCGCATTCGTTTTCGCTGCCACGCCACTCGAGAGTGGATCGAGGAGTACACCATCAACGAGATCCTCTCGTGAGCCGGATCCACCAGGTCCCCTTGGCAACCCGCTCCTTCGCTCGCAGCTGCAGGCGAAAGAGCGACGCTCCCCACACGTTGCGCAGCCGGTCGTCCTCCATCTCGAGGCGCTCAACCGTTGCGTTCAACACGCTGCCATCATAGGCGAGCTGGACGGAAGGATCGAGGTCCAAGGCGATACCGCCGGCACACGTAACTCGTGGTTCTCCCGGGGTCATCAGACTCATCACCACGTCCTTCGGCCCGGACAGCTCAAAGGTGTCGACCACTTCCACGTACGGATCGCCGCCGCGGCGCAGTAACACCGAGCGTTCCCAAAGGTTGACGCCCGCCTCCACCGGGTAGGCTGGAGCCAGGTCTAAGGTGAGCTTAGCACCCTCATCGTCTACACGGTACTCGACCCTACCGGCACGGTACTCGGCGCCCGCACGCTGTTGGACACCGCCAATTGTCGGCAAATTATGGTAAGCGGACTGCATGGTCCAAAGGTCGTAGCGACCGCTGCTAAAGGTTTGTTTTGTATACGTTCCAACTCCGGCGTCGACCAGCACCGGAAGACCGTCGGCATACACGATAAAATTGCCGACGTCATTGTGGTTGTGGCTTTCTGCGTTATGGCCGCCTTTCGCCGCCACGTACAGGCCTCGGTCCGTCTGGGCACGCTCCCGCGCCGCCATCACTTGCGTGTGAGGGAGCCACACGTCCGGCAAGAATGGCGGTTGGGACTCCTCGCGCTCCAGGTTGGCAAACTCAAAGATTGCGGGGAGCCGTCTCAGCAGAGACCCTTGGACGTCCAGCGCTCGCTCCCGGTTCTGATGGTGTCTGGCCGTCCCGAGCGCCTGCAAGCTCACGTCACCGATGCGGCGACCATACGCGTAAATCAAGGCAGGCGAAAAACCGGATCCCGCTCCCGTGTAAACCGGCAATTTGCCGGCACCATCTGCAAAATTGATAAAGTAATCACCACTGATGTAGGCGCGCACCATAAAGCGTCCGATCTCCCCGATCAATGGCTCCCGGTAGACGTCGATCCACCCGTTCGACGCTGCGCAGAGGAGTTCCAGACAGTCAAAGAGAGAGCCGCCCGCCCGACTCCAGTAAGAGGTGCCCTCGTCACAACCACCGTCCGGGCTGTAGACGGCGAGGAAGCTGTCCAAGCTCCGAAGAGACTTTGCGACCCCCGCCCTACGGCGTTCATCGTCCTCCTCGAGCAGGAACAAGACCGTCAGGCAGTTCGAGTTGCACCAAGGATTCCAGTTGTTTACGCGTCTGGTTCCATCAAGGCCCATCCACCAGAAGTCGTCTCGTTCCAGATACGGATGAGTGATCCGCTGAGCCACCTCGCGCTCAATGCGTTCGCAAATCAGCTTACTTATACCGTCCAATCGGGATTTCAAAAGGTAGTGAGTCCAGGCGAGCAATCCCGCCGTCTCCGCCGCAAAGAGGTCGATCGCCGGTCGGGACGTGTCCGGTAGGGGCTCGCGCGTCCCGTGTAAGTGGTTATGGGCGGGGACACCCCAGAAGGACTCTTCGCAAATGGCCCAGATGCCGTCGACAATGCAGTCCAAGAAGCGCCCCTTGTCCTCGATACATTCGGCGACTACAAGGTCGGCCAGAGCATTGCGCCGGCCAAAGCTCAGCCGCTCATATCCCTTGCGGTCACCCCTCCGTTCAAACTCCATGAAACGGGTCGCAGGAAGGGGTGGCCATTCGCAGCCTAAGTGCTGCTCACCCAATGCCACTTGTGCGCTGCGTAAGGACTCGGGCAAACGTTGCCACACGCTCCGCTCGTCTACGGTTGGATACGGCTTAAACTCCTCTCTCGACATGAGCTTCGTCCCCAGTTCTTCGTTGGCAAAACGCTCTGCGAGCACGGCGATCCCTCCCCGGTTTTAGTGCGAAGTTCTAGACCGAGTTCGGTGCACCTTCGCCGCCGTCGCTGCACCGTGAACGCCCCAACCTCGGGAGGACACGCCTGCACATGATCGCGTGCAATTTCTCCGCGTAGTCGGGGTCTGACGCATACCCTGCTTCCTGTAGGCGCGTGGCGAACTCAAAAGGGTCATAGACGTGAAGAACACCTCTGTAACGAGGATTGGTGCGCAAAAACTTCTCGCGGTCGACCATCGAATCGGCGTATGACGCGTAGCGACGAAAGCGGTCTGGGACCGGTATCATGCGCCCCTCCTCGATTTCGTGATCCCAACAGACGACAAACGGCATACCGGAGCGATGGCGTTTGATGCCGAACAGATTGTAGCTCGGTGTCCCGTCCGGCAGGATCGTGTACTCCCCTCGAGCGCGCTCTCGCCTGACAAGCGCTCGTTGAGCGTCGACTTGATGGACGAAGGGCGTCCGCCCCCATCCCGTCTCCAGGGCTGCTTGGGCGATCGTAACGGCTGCGGGCATTCCGGTCTCTCGTTCGCGTTCCAGCGCATCGTCCTTGATCATGTCGATGAAGGCTTCCGGTGTGATCCGTCACACCCCCTCACGCAAGTTTACGTCGAGGACGCGAGCATCCGCGCCACTTTCGCAAAGGAATGGGGGCGTTGCCGATCATCGTGCAGGATACACCCTTATCGCCCGCCAAACGTGAGTCCCGAATGCGACCTCATTCCGCGGTCGCGCCCACTACCGACCCACGCTCCGACCGCCAGCCATACCAGGCCCAACAGGTTACCGGCGATGACGTCGCTGACGTAATGCGCTTCCAATACAATCCTGCCATAAGAGAGGAGCCCGAGAAAGAGGAGTGTGACCACATACACAACCCCCCGAGCCTGCCCAGACCTGAGGGTTTGACCAAGGAATAGAGCAAACAGACCATAGACCGCAACAGCGACAAACGCTTGACCGCTCGGAAAAGAGCCAGTCTCCATCATGAGGAGGTCCCCAGGACGAGCTCGTCCCACCCACTCTTTCAACAGACTTTGGGCGACCGCGGCACTGGACGCGGCGCCAAAAAGTATGAGACTCTTGGCAAAACGACGCCGGAGAGCCAAAATGAGCACCATGACCAACGCAAGGACGACGACTCCTCTGGTTGAACCCGCCTCAGCCAGGAGATCGAAAAAATCCGTTGCCTCCTGAGATACCCTGGACGCCCCCGCTAACCCATCGACCGTAACAAACCATTCGCGGGCAACCCCAATCCGACCAATCCAACCAAGGAGTAGGGAAGCGACGGCCAGATAGACGAGGCCTAACACGCCCCGCGATACGATTCCAGTCCTAGAATTTGAAGAGCGCGCCTTCATGCCCTTTCCCTCCATCACATAGGTACTTGCACCGTATTCCACGAACGGAAAGGGAATCCCTATGGCGCTGTCGGCCGGCTCCCACTCGAGGGTCGCGGGTGTCGCATGTGATCATCCTCGTCCTACGTAGGGCATCTTGGTCGCCATCACCGTCATAAATGGAACGTTGGCGTCAAGCGGCAGGCTTGCCATGTAGAGGACTGCACGGGCCACATGATCGACGTCGATCGTCGGCTCCACCGCTCGCCCACCGTGGGCTTGTGGTACCCCGGCACTCATGCGCTCTGTCATCTCGGTGGCCGCATTCCCGATGTCGATTTGGCCGCACGCAATATCGTACTTGCGACCGTCCAAGGCCGTCGCTTTAGTAAGACCGGTCATCGCGTGTTTGGTCGCGGTATACGGTGCGGAGTTGGGGCGCGGGACGTGCGCCGAAATCGAGCCGTTGTTGATGATGCGCCCGCCACGCGGCGCTTGGTGTTTCATGATCTTAAACGCTTCTTGAGTGCAGAGGAAGGGACCCGTGAGATTGGTGTTTACTACATCTCGCCACTGCTCAAAGGTGAGCTCTTCCAGTTCGACAGGAGGAGCTCCGATCCCCGCATTGTTGAACAAGAGATCGAGGCGCCCAAAGGTCTCTTTGACGATCTTAAATAAGGCGCTGACGGATGCAGGGTTGGTGACGTCGGTAGTCACGACGCGGGCCCGAGATCGGTTCGGCCCTACCTGCGCCGCGGTCTCCTCGAGCCTCTCCCTACGCCTTCCGGCTAACGTAACAACGTACCCCTCGCGAAGTAACGCCAGTGCAGCCGCTCTACCTACGCCGCTGCCGGCTCCTGTAACAATTGCAACCTTTGGTTCCCCCATCGCTTATCACTCCATTCATATCCATTACGAGGCACTCGGTCCGTGGACCTGGGAAGCGACGACTAGTAGGAGCATCGAGATGAGACTGACCGCCGATGTTTTGCGGCCGAACTCCACCACCCGGACCCACGAGGGCGCGCAGAGGTTCCTAGAAAACCTCATCGGCTAATACGTCATCATGGGGGGCTTTTTTATTCCGGGTTCGCCATGATCCTCTCGTTTCATCGTCAAAATCGCATGACCTGGATCGGCGAGTAGTTTCAGTACATCCTGCGCGACGAGACGATTCATCTCAAATTTCGTATCGATCTCATCAATGGAATCAAGGAGGAGAACCCCGACCTATGGACGCCGGAGTTCAAATCCAAAGTGACAGAGTATTAAAGTGGATCGGTACTCAGGTGGGACTAAGAGAGCCACGCACTGGACGCGCTCACACGCCCCCTAACGGGGGCGTGTATCGAACTCTGAACGTGGGATTTCCGAACGTGGGATTATTAGACACCGACTCACGGGGAACGTGACGCTTACTTTCCGTTCCCCCGGCCATTCCCTTTGCCGTTGCCATTACCGCTACCGTTACCGCTGCCTTTGTCATTGCCATTGCCGTTGCCGTTGCCGTTGCCGTTGCCGTTACCGTTGCCGTTGCCGTTGCCGTTGCCGTTGCCGTTGCCGTTGCCGTTGTCCCCGGCACCGTCGTTACCGTCGTCGTCACCGGGGACGGCATCATCGTCCGGCGTCAAGGTGAACCCGTTCTTGAGGCTCTTCATCCGCCGGAGGTGCTTTCCACCGACACCGGCATCTGCGTCAATCTTTCCACTGTACAGGACCACAATTTTGTCTCGAGGTTCACCAAGGGCGCCGTTGACAGTCGTCAGCGAAACGTTACCCCCCTGAAGGTTAACCACACCATCGGGTGCCCAGTTATAGAGAGAACCGTCGACGGTCAGTGCGATGTCTCCCTCGCCTGCAAGGATTTGCCACAGGTGCAGGTCTCCGCTCACTTCCCGAATGTGAACATCCCCGTTCGCCACCACGTCGACCACACCTGCGGCGCCGACCGACGAGTCGATGCGGAGCACTTGCTCCTCGCTCCCGATTCTGCCTTGAGCGTCAAGGTTGAGGTTGGCTGCCTCGAGACTCGCACCGGTCCCTTCGGCATTGAGAATCGACCCCGACGAAATCACCGTGACACGTCCACCGACCGCTGTGATCGTGTCGACCAGTACATTTCCTGTATTGGAGACTGCGACGCTGCCTCCGTTCAATTGGACGATACCTTGAATCGTGAGCGTCGCTGCCGTGTTGGTGAAGAGTACGTCCCCACCGTCATTCGTTGCATGGAACGCCTGTACCGTATTCGCGCCATTGAGGTCCTGGCCGTCTCTGCTCACGACATCCAGTAACGCCGCACCTTCGATGCGACCGTTGCCAGATTGCGCAATTGATCCGCTCGCAGCCAGGTTCACGTTGCCCGTCGTCGAGATTACATCGCCCAGGTCGACGTTACCGTCTGAGGTCACGCTGATGTCACCACTACCGCTCGTGATGGCGGCGCTTTGGAGCACGTTGTGCGCCGCCAGAGCGATCCCGCCGTCTTCGGCGACATGGATGGAACCGGAGATCGTCAAGTCACCCGTGTTACCCACATCGACGTGACCACCGGCACTTTGCTCAATTCCCGTGATCGTGAGCATGTCAGCCGCGTTGGTGAACAGCACGTCACCGCCGCCGTGGTTGATCGCACGGAACGCATGCACCGTGTTCGCGCCATTCAGGCCCTGGCCGCCTCTGCTCACCGTGTTGAGCAGCGCCGCGCCTTCAACACGACCGTTGCCGGACTGGGCAATTGATCCACCAGCAGTCAGGTTCACGTTGCCCGTCGTCGAGATCACGTCGCCCAGGTCGACGTTACCGTCTGCAGTCACACTGATGTCACCGCTGTCGGTCGTGATGGCGGCGCTTTGGAGCACGTCGTGCGCCGTAAGCGAAATGCCGCCTTCTAACGCTGCGGAGATGTGCCCGGACACAGTCAAGTCACCGGAGTTACGCACATCGACGTGACCACCGCCACTTTGCTCAATCCCAGCGATCATGAGCGTCGATGCTGCGTTGGTGAACAGCACGTCACCGCCGTCATTCATTCCACGGAACGCCCGCACCGTGTTGGCGCCATTAAGGTCCTGGCCGCCTCTGCTCACGGCACTCAGCAGCGCCGCGCCTTCGACGCGCCCGTTGCCCAACTGGACGATCGATCCGCTCGCCGTCAGGTTCACGTTGCCCGTCGTCGAGATTACGTCGCCCAGGTCGACGTTACCGTCTGCGCTCACGCTGATGTCACCACTACCACTCGTGATGGCGGCGCTTTGGAGCACGTCGTGCGCCGTCAAGGATACCTCGCCGTTTTGCACTGTGGCGATAACACCGGCAATCTCCAGATCGCCTGTGTTGCGAACCTCAACATTGCCACCGGTGACCTGCTCAATGCCCATGACATTTAGCAACGCCGACGTGTTGGTGAGGCGAACGTCACCACTCTCGTTTATCGCACGGAACGCCCGTACCGTGTTCGCGCCATTTAGTACCTGACCGCCCGTACTCTCGGTATTCAGTAGAGCCGCCTCTTCAACACGACCTTCATTGGACTGGACGATTGATCCGCCAGCAGTCAGGTTCACGTTGCCCGCCGTCGAGATCACGTCGCTCAGATCGACGTTACCGTCTGCGGTCACGCTGATGTCACCACTACCGCTCGTGATGGCGGCGCTTTGGAGCACGTTGTGCGCCGCCAGAGCGATCCCGCCGTCTTCGGCGACATGGATGGAACCGGAGATCGTCAAGTCACCCGTGTTACCCACATCGACGTGACCACCGCCACTTTGATCAATCCCCGCGATCATGAGCATTGAAGCTGAGTTCGTGAGGAGAACGTCACCGCCGTTAATCATTGTACGGAACGCCTGCACCGTGTTGGCACCATTGAGGTCTTGGTCGCCTCTGCTCACGGCATTCAGCAGCGCCGCGCCTTCGATGCGCCCGTTGCCCAACTGGACGATCGATCCGCTCGCCGTCAGGTTCACGTTGCCCGTCGTCGAGATTACGTCGCCCAGGTCGACGTTACCGTCTGCAGTCACATTGATGTCACCGCTGTCGGTCGTGATGGCGGCGCTTTGGAGCAGATCGTGCGCCGTCAAGGAAACCTCGCCGTTTTGTGCTGTGGAGATAACACCGACAATCTCCAGATCGCCTGTGTTGCGAATCTCAACATTGCCACCGGTAACCTGCTCAATGCCCATGACATTTAGCGACGCCGACGAGTTGGTGAGGCGAACGTCACCACTCTCGTTTATCGCACGGAACGACTGCACCGTGTTCGCGCCATTGAGGTCCTGGCCGCCACTGCTCACCGTGTTGAGCAGCGCCGCGCCTTCGATGCGACCGTTGCCGGACTGGGCGACTGATCCGCCAGCAGCCAGGTTCACGTTGCCCGTCGTCGATATTACGTCGCCCAGGTCGACGTTACCGTCTGCGCTCACGCTGATGTCACCACTACCGCTCGTGATGGCGGCGCTTTGGAGCACGTCGTGCGCCGTAAGCGCAATGTCGCCTTCTAGGGCTGCGGAGATGCGCCCGGAGACTGCCAAGTCGCCGTTGTTACGCACATCGACGTCACCACTGCCACTTTGCTCAATTCCCATGATCGTGAGCATGTCAGCCGCGTTGGTGAACAGCACGTCACCGCCGCCGTGGTTGATCGCACGGAACGCCTGCACATGATTACCGCCGTTCAATGTCTGACCGCCTGCACTTTGAGCCGTAAGCAGCGCCGCGCCATTGATGACACCATCTGCCGCTTGGGTCAGGGTATCGCCGGAGTCTAATCTAACCTCACCCGCCGTTTGAAGCAACGAGTTCAGGACGATACCGGCCCCCGCGCCGAGAGAAATCTCCCCGGTCTCGCTCGTAATCACTCCTCGGGTGGTAAGAACGCTCGCGTCGCCCGTCGCCGTCAACGTGATCGCGCTGTCACCGAGCGCGGTAACCGGTCCGGCAAGTATGCTCCCCGCATTGTGAATCTCTATATCGTCAGCATTCGTATCCACACCAATGATGTCGAGCGTCCCCGCCGCGTTATTAAAGCGGATCTCACCCCCATCACTATTGTGGACTAGGAGCGCCGCCACCGAGTTGTCGCCTGTAAGCGTTTGACCGCCTCGGCTCCTGGTCTCCAGCGACGCCGCACCAACGATGCGCCCGTGGTCCCTCTCTGAAATCGTTCCGCCTGCCGTCAGTCTCACGTCGCCGCCCGTATGCACGGCGCCGGCCAGGGTGAGGTCGCCCAACGTCGTAAGATCGATACGTCCATCGCCGTTGGATCGTACTTCACGCACGTTGAAGTCGCCGGATGCCTCCTGGAGGTAGACGTCGCCAAGAGCCTCCGCCGAAACCAAGCCATCCCCTTGAGTGGAAGCGTCGATCGAAAGCGCACGCTCAGCCGTTCCAATCGTCCCGTTCGCGGCCTGCAGCGTCACACCGTTCCCGGTCACTTTGACCGACGCACTCGTATGAACCGGAGGAGTTCCACCAGCCCAGAACGCCTCACAGCTCTCGTCGATACTGCAGAAGAAGAGTTCGCCGACAGGCCCCTCCTCCAAGAGACGGAAGCAGGAAAAATCGATGCCACACAGCGCTGCCGGTTCGGCGGAGCCGCCGCCAACGATGGAGCCGTTCGCCGCGGTCAAGAGAACATCCCCGGAGGTAGAGCTCACCTCATCGATCACCAGGTCACCGTCGAGTTCAGTTAGGTAGATGCCTTGCGCACCTCGAGCCAACACCGAGCCGCCAGCCGTCGTGTCGATCTGAACGGCCGCGTCGGCGGTACCGATACCATCACGATGGGCACGCAGTGCAATACTTCGCGCCTGAACATCGATGCCGTCGACCCCGCCGTTACTCATGATCCCGCCAAGAGCGACGACATCGACGTGGTTGCCCGCCACGACTCCGCCTAGAGTGAGGTCGCCCCAGGGGTTGGCAATGTGAATATCCTCTACAGCCGTGGCCCTGAGCACTCCGCCATCGCCGGTGCTCACGTTCATCCAACCGGTCACTTCGTCGCCGATGCTGCCATCGGACGCAATCAGCGATACGTTGTGCGCCCGGACGTTACCGTACCCGAACCCTCGGTCGGCAACAATCGCGGCATCGCCATCGGTCGAGACGATCTCGAGAAGTTTCGTGCCATACGGATTATCAGTCGAAAGGTGAATGTCTCCGGCCGCGTAGGCGGCGAGAGTCCCCGTTAGCGCGAGTCCAAGCGGAGCGCCTTCCCCACCGATCTGACCGGCGCCGGCAGAGAGCCTCATCGAGACACCTTGGATGTTAAACGCCGACCCGGGCGCCGCGTTGGTGATCGACCCAGTCACATCGAGTTCGATAAAGGCGCGGCTGGCTGTGAAGTTGTTTACGGCGATATCGCCATCATTCGTGATCGTGACGCTGCCGCCACCGGTATGAGCGATCTGATCGATTGTCAACATCGGGGCGATGTTGGTAAATGTGAGCCCACCGTTCCCGCTATAGGCGCTGTAACTCGCTACTTTATTGGCGCCGGTTAACCTCTGGTTGCCCCCGTACGTTGTGAGCGCAGTCGCTTCGACTCGTCCGTCACCCACCTGTTCAGTGACAGCGCCTAAGATCACGGAGTCTGTCGTGCGAATCGCTCCCGTCATGAGGAGCTTGTAGCTATTGTTGTCGAGCTCGACGTCACCGCCCTCCAGCTGCTCAATGTCACCCACCGTAAGCTGAGCGTAGTTGTTCAGGCGAATGTCGCCTTCGGTATTGGTCGCTTCGAAGGCGGCGACCCGGTTCATTCCAAGCAGGGAGAGTCCGCCGACACTCTGTGTCCTGAGGGAAGCCGCCTCAATCAGGCCGGAGCCGGCACCGGAGATCGTTGCCCCGCTTTCCAACGAGACGCTGTCTGCGGTCTGCAGCGATCCCGTCAGCACGATGCCATCCTCTCCGGTTACCGCAATGTGACCCCCGTCGATCTGGCGGACATCTCCAAGCGTCAACGGTCCGTTTGCGTAGTTGAGACGGATCGTGCCGCCCCCGCGGTTTTCGGCGGCAAACCAACCCACGTGATGGTCGCCCTCAAGGGTCACCCCACCGACGCTTTCAACTGAAAGGGAGGCGGCGGAGATGGTTCCGGCTGGTGAGAAGTTGATGGAATCGGTGGCGCCGAGTCGGGCGTCGCCCACGATGGTTATCGGAGCAGTGACGTTTAGGCCGCCAACGTTGTAAACCGTGAAGTCGCCGCCATACAACTGCGCAATCTCGCCAAGCGAGAGAGCCACGGAGTCGTTGACCAACTCCACGTCCCCCCCACCCGTGTTCACGGTGGAGAAGTGACCGACCGTGTTCGGCCCGATGAGCGACTGGGCGCCGGAGCTTTCAGTCCGAAGCGTCGGAGCGACGATCGCGCCACCTTCACTTTCGAGGATTGCCCCCGACGAGACGAGCCGCACGGCCCCGCTGGTACTGAGCGTCTCGTAAAGATTAATGTCGCCCGCACTCCGGATGTCAATCATGCCGCCGGCCACTTGCTGGATGCGGCCCAGAGTGAGTGCTCCGCCCGTATTCTCTACGAGGATATCGCCCCCGGCGATGTTGCGGGCGGAGAGCCTACCAATCCTGTTATCCCCGACAAAGAGCTGACCACCAGAGCTGATCGTCGAGAGTGAGTCGACGTTCACCGTCGACTCCTCCGACTGCTGAATGGAACCGGCTGCGTGCAACGCCGCGGCTCCCGCGACCGTCAGGTCGCCGTGCAGCTCGATCTGGCCGTTCGCAGCCGTCACGCTAAGCGCATCGCCGGACGTGAGCGTACCGAGGTTAACGATCGAGGTCGGGCTCGCAACGTGTATCTCGCCCTGCGCCGTAGCGTCAAGCTGGCTCTGTGAGCTGAGGGCATACGTGACGGGGGTTTCCGACGTACCGATGCTTCCGTGCTGCGCATTGAGTCGCAGGTCGCCGCTTCCGATCGCGTACGTCCGCTCCCCGCGCCCGTCAAGGATTGACCCAAATGCACTCAGGTGAATACGTGCGTCGCTGAACAACTCGGACAACGTCAAATCGCCATGCGGAGCCGACAGGTAAATGTCGCCGCCCGCCCGAGCAATAATGCCGGCTCCTGCCTCGAGCGCCAACGTCAGCGGATCCGTCTCCGTCCCAATTCCGCTGCTATGACCGCCTTCGAGGATCGTGGAGCCGCCCTGAATGTTGGCCGGCGCCGACGTCGTCACGCTGTATAACCCTTCAGTGCCCTTGATCCGAATCGAGCCGTCGCTCGATACCGTGCGGACGTAAATGGGTTCGCGTGAGCCGATGTATACATGGTCGAGACCGCGGGCGTCGATGGCCCCGGTCGCCCGAACGTCGACCGAGTCGCGTTGGAGGATCGTCACCTTTTGCGTCTCGTTGTCCATGATCACATCGTCAGCCTCGGCGGCGGCGAGAGCGGCAAGCGTCTGTTGACTTCGGAATGCAGCAGGGTCCGAACCGTCGATCACGAGTTCACCGCTATCGATGCCTACGCTGCCTTGCTCCGCGATCAGTGTCACGTTGCGACCGATGACGTTAGGATCCTCGTCTCGCGTTTGCGTCGATCCCGTCTCTTTAAAGAGAACGGCCCGGCTAAGTCCATACTTGAGCTCGTTCTCGGTCCAAGCGGCCCCTTCGGTCAACTGCTCGACCTCTTCAGCCGTCACCACGTACTCCCAGTTCGGATCGTAGCTATCCAGTCCGTACTCGCTTGAGAGGCGTTGGTACTCGGGATCCGGATTGTTAGGGTCGTACGGATCAACGGTATAGACGACATTGTTCTCAGCATCGATGGTCGGAGTTGCGTTGCGCACATCGTACCAATACTGGTGGTACTTGCGCTCCTTGTTCATCTGGTAAGCGGCCACTGTGGCGTCCCGGCTCTCCTCGGCGCCGGTCGCTTCAGTCAACTTCATATCAGCCCACAGTTGTTCCAGCTCTTCAACGGTGCGTACATCGGTCTCTTCGTTGGGATTAGCGTCCACCAGTGATCCGTCGGCCGCTTCAATACGTACATCGCCACCCAGAGATTCGACGTGGATGAGTCTGAAATCTCCGGTCGGTTGCCGCAACGAGATGTCTCCCGCGGCCGATGCCTCAATCCCGACGAGTCGAGTCCCGGCCGGTTGCTCGCTACCCGCCTGTACGTTGAGGGCCTGGTCGGTGGAGCCGATTGCGCCGGTACGGGAGGTGAGCGTCACATGGCTCCCTGTGATCGCGGCCGCATCGCCCGCCACGGCCTGCACAATGTCGCCTTCGGCATTGATGGTGACGTCAGCCGAGCCGAGAGCCGCTACGATGGATCCGATTCGCAGGTCGCCCGTTCGGTTTCTGAGGTGGATGGCGTCATCGGCGGTGACCGCGCTGACAGCGCCTGCCTCTCCCACCAAGTCTACGGAGAGCGCTGTCGTGGCACTACCGATCTCCGAGTTCGCCGCCAAGGCGATATCGACGCCCACAACTCGAGCGTTCGCCGACGTTTGCGAGATAGCGCCGCCAGTTGATTCGAGACTGATCGAACCGCCGGTATTCCCAACCGAGCTGGTGAGCACGATGCTTCCGGAGCTCGTTACATTGATCTCTCCCCCGTCGTAACCGATGAACTCGACACCAATGGGTCTATCTGCCCGCACCGAGTAGGTGTAGACCTCAAGTTCACCCTGCTCCCAAGTGTCCCTTACCTTGTAGATCCGGCCCGTGCACACACCCAATGTCTTGGTGCACTTGGACCACTTACGTCGGTCGACCCTCGTCAACTCCTCGAGGATGTGCGTCGTTTGATCAAAACCAAAGGGACCGGCGCCATCGTCACCGCTGACAAAGATCCCGTCGGGGAGCGGACGCTCCTCGGACGTCGCTTTCCGTTCCCACGTGTCGTAACTACTAGAGCCGGCGGGGATGAACCCAAACTGCGTCCTGCTCTCGCTGTAACCCTCGTACGTGGTCGTGTAGTCCTGTCCTGTCTGCCAGACAAATCGCTGTTCAGCGGCCGGCTGGTAGGCGGTTTGGCGGCCCTGTGATGAATCAACCTGTGCAGACATGAGCTCCTCGCCGCGATACGTCTGGGTTTGGACGCTCCCGCCGACACGGCTGATCACGGTAGTGACCGGATCGCTCTCCAGCCAATTGGCATCGTCAAAGACCCGCACGACCTGATCACCGTCCCAACGTTTGCCGGTGTCGGTGATCCGCACAACCCCTTCGATATCCCCGCCCGTGTCGAGCGCATTGACGACGAGATCGTAGCCGGTCTCGTTGACGACGTTGATGCGACCGTATCCGTCCATCACCTTGATCTTGCCGCCGCCGGTATTCATGATGTGTCCGGTCAACTCAACGCGACCGCCGCGAACCAGCGCATCGTTTAAGACGATCTGTTCAGTCTCGGGATTGAAGTATGCGGCAATCGTTCCGGTTGGTTCATCGGCAAAACCGGTCAATTGGTACGGAGCCAACTTGGATTGATCGGTGAGACTTGGCCGTCCCTGACTCTCCCAATCCCGTTTCGCCCACTCGATAAACTGTTGGAGATCGTAGTGATGTTCAACTGTCTCGTAGACAGGCTCGAAGTGCGTAAAACCGCCCGTCGTCACCTTCTTGGTACCGACGATGATATTTTCGCTCACCAAGTAGTCGCCGGCGCTCGGATCGAGGGTGACGTCCCAGTCCGGAATTCCACTTTGAATGGTTCCATTGAGGTTGAGATAGCGGGCGCTGATGTAGACGTCGTTACCGGCAATGGTCGAACCCGTGCCGTTGTAGTCTCTATTGGTCAGATCGAGAGCGCCGTTTAAGGTGCAAGGTAGGTATCCGGTACCCAGGGGATACCTACCCATACACTCCCAGGGCGTGTAACCTTTGTCGTGACTGAACTGGGCCGCGTCATCCCAGATGGACCGCGGGTCACCGCCGACGTGAACGAAGCCGTCGACGTACGATTGGAGGATGTTCCGACCGGCGCTGAGGTTGATACTGTTCGCTGTGATGCTGGGCGCGCCATCGTTCCCCCAGCCTTGCAACTTGATGCTTCCGTCGAGGTTGGTGATGTTGACATTGCCTGTGAAGTTGGTGATGTCGCCCGTCACGTAAACGTCTGGCGGGGGCGTCTCGTCGTTCACGTCGTCATTGTATCCGTGGAAGACGGTGATCTGCGGCACTTCTCCGGTGCTCCCCGCAGCTTCAACCAAGCCAAACTCCGCGACACCGCCGCGGTTTAACTCATTGATCCGCTCCACGCTCTCGACGGAGCTCCCGTTAAAGAGGATGTGTCCGCCATGGTCGTCGATCGTCAACGAGTCAAGCCGCAAGAAATTGGGCGTGTAATTGGTGATGCTTATCTCTGTGTCGCGAGGCGCGAGGAGCGTACCGCTACCGACCAGGTACTGACCGGTCACGTTGATGTTGCCTCCACTGGCCACCGTATCGTAGACGTGGATCACCCCGACCTCGAGGTCCTCACTCACATAGAGGTCATCCGGATCTTCGGGATCTCCTTGCACGGTAAACCCAAGCTCTTGCAACTCGCGTTCAATATAGCGAATCTCGGCATCGTACGCGGCACGAGCGTTCACATCTCGCCAGTACGCCGCGCGCAACTCCGCCAACTGGGTCAGACGATCCAGGAGATTGGTCACCAGATTCTCAGTGACAACCGTGTAGCTGATGCCGTCGGTCTTGTCGACCCCGTTGGTGTTACAGGCATCGCCAAGGTTCGCGCAAGCCAGCGGATCCGCTCCGGCGCCAATGATGAGGTGTTGCTTGTTGTAAATACCGGCGTGGACCGTACCGTCGATCGAGACTCCGGTCGTCGTCTGGTTGCGGCTCGATCCGCCCTTTATCTTGAGCGAGACGTCTCCGCCGCCCACCGCATTGCTGACGGCGTTGGCCACATCCTCGGCCAACTGGCGGTAGAGGTCCTTGCCGGTCCCTTTGCCGCTGACGTTCACTGACCCCTCGTCGGCATAGAGGGAGACATCCCGACGACTCTGGATCTGGGCGCCGCCCGCGACGTTGATGTGATTGGACTGTGAGACCAGGGCGTCCGCATCGGGATCAGTCTCGATTGGCACGGCCGTTTTATTGTAAAGGTCGGTGCGCGCGACTGCGCTCACACGATTCACCGCGCCGCTCACGTCCCGTCCGGCTCCGAGGAAGATGTCCCCATCTCCACGCAAGTGGGCACCGTCCCTAATGTCGACAGTATTCTCCGTATAGACCGTCGACTCCGAGTTGCCTCGTGCGGAACCGGCGGCACCGTACGTCCGGGCTTTCGCGTCGGACGTAATGTCAGCCTCCGTTCTCGTGGAGAGCTCGATCGATCCCACGGCATCCACCCGAGCTCGTTCGCCAATGGTCACGAGTGCGTTTGCTGAGTTCACCTTGATACGAGAGGTCGCACCGGCAAATTGGATGGCACCGCCCGTGTCGAGTTTCGCCTCATCGTGAGCGGTGATTTCGTTGATGGCCCGCAGCGCGGTCGAGCCCGGAGCCAACCGATCCCCGATCACCCAGATTTGGGCGTCATCACCAACCGCAACGAGCGTGGAGACGTCAATGTTCGACTCACTATACGCTGCGGCGTTGTTGAGGAAACCTCCCGCGCCCGCCAGCGCATTCCGACCCGAAACATCCGGTTTCTGTACCACGTTCCTGCCTAACACATTTAAATCAAAGGTCTGCAACAGGGCGCCCGCCGCAATTTCAGCGACGACGTCCGAGTCGATATCGTACTCCGCCAAAGCACCGCTAGCGCCGGCGACCGCAGCTTGAGTGCTGTCGACTCTCCCGTTAAACTTCGTCGTGTGTGCGGCCTCAAGATCGGTCTTCCCCGCCGTGATGCCGGCGGAACCGGAGTCAAGTTCCGCACGTGTCACAGATGAACTGTCTACGTCTGCCGTGGCCACGGCGCCGCTCAGCACTCCGCCGCTGCCTCCGGTCGCTTCGGCGTAGTTGTCGTCAGTGCCGCCGGCCGAGACAAGCAAGGTGCCCCCTACCGTGCCGGAGACGTCCCCCGACACCGTCGCGACAGTCGTGCTATCGGAGCCGGCCCGCGCCGTGCTGGCGCCCACGCCGATGATACCGGCGGCCACTCCGAGGACATCGGCTGACTGTTTCGTATTGTTGGTGGCCGACACGGTGGCATCGGCGCCCACGACAAGGACTGAGCCCAAGGTGGCTCGCACCGTCGACGCGCTCGTCGCAACACTGAGCGCCGAATCGGCGCCCACAAGTAGACCGACACCCACAGACTCGGCGTAGCTCTTGGCCGTCGAGTCACCCTCGTGGTCAACCCGTGCGTTAACCGTAAGGGAGTTTACTGTGATGATACCGCCGCTGCCGGTTTCGGCGACGACGTTCGGGGTGGCCTCGGCTTTCGCAATACCGATACCAACACCAGCAAGGATCGCCCCGCCGTAACCCCGTGACCGTGCGAACACCTCAGGCACAGCGGAGGCCGACACCTTCATCGCGCCATCGGCGGCGTCGATAACGGCAAAGTCGCCTACCGTGGCACGGACGTTACCGCCGTCACGGGCCTGCGCGTCCGATCCGGAACCGAAAAGGACACCACCGGCCCCGGCGATGGTCTGCGCCGCCACGCGACCCGTGCGGTTGGACCGAATCGCGACGGTTCCTGTTCCCACACCGACGGTCGCACCCTCTCCCAGCCTCGCCTGCGTCAGTCCGTCCTTCTCAGCGCGAGCCACGACCGCACCTGGCGCAACCACTCCTACCGTGTACCCTTGAGCGATCGTGCTGACGTCGCTCGAATCCTCGGCCTCAATCGAGACGCCGGCGTCGTCACCCGTCACTGTGAGCACGGAACCAGATCCGGCTGTAGCCGTCACGTTGTTTTTGACGTTGACGTCGGCGACGGCTGCGCCCATCGAGACGAATCCGGCGCCGCCTTGGTAACTGCGAACGTCGAATGCAGTGTCGCCGGAGTTGAGTCGTCCAGCGCGGGCGTTGATCGACAGCCCTTCCAAAGCCAAAAGGTTCGATGCACCCGCCACTGCCGCATCCATGTTGCTCCGTACGTTCAAGACGCCCACCGAACCGCCTGCACTGGCCAGACCGGCCGATCCAGCGCCTGCCGTCATGTCGACGTTGTACAACTCGGCCGCGTCGACACTCACCGCGCCTTCGGTGTCAATCGTACTCGCCGTGACTAACGCTCCCGTGAAGCCGTCGGCCGTACGCAAGACACCATCCTTGACACCGACTCTGCCAGCCTCGAGTGCAGCCAACTCTTCAGCAGTGGCGCCGCCCATCTCCGTGTCAAACGTGATTCCATCTTGAAGATGCGCTCGATCGGCAAAGGCATCGACGCTCGTGAGCGTTCCCTTGCCGTCTTTGTCCAGTTCGTCGCGCGCTTCACCGTTGAGCGTGTCACCCAAAAGCGTCACGATCGCAGTCCCGCCGATACCGGCCGAGAACGCAAGTCCCGCGGTGATCGCCGTCGACTGAAGATTCCGTGTCGCCTCCGAAGCGACCTTGACGGCCGCACCGGAATAGATCTCACTGCTGTCGATCGTCGCCTCTGTCGTATTCTCCACCTTGGTGACGACCGCAGCCGCGCCGACACCCGCTCCGAATCCGGCGGCGCCAACACCGCCTGCACGGTTCGTGACGCTCGCATCGTTGATCGCCGTAACGGAGAGGCCACCGACTCGGGTGTCTGTGGATCCGAACGTCGAACTCGTCACGTAACTTTGCGTCTGGGTTGCCAGCAGCGCAACGATCACCTGCGCCGCAACGCCAGCGCTGCCGCCGCCTGCGGCGCTGATCGACCAATTGTTCAACTCCGAACGGCTCTCGGCGGCGACCGCGACGTCGCCGTCTGTCATTACATGCGTATCGTCGATAAACGCTCGCGTCTCACTCTCGTCCTGCACGACTGCGAATGCTCCCGAGAGACCAGCCGCGCCGCCGACGGCCAGACCGCCGGTCGCCGCATAGAAACGACTCATGTGGTCAGCTCGAATCGTCACGCTCCCGGCCGAAACTCCTAAGGTTGGCGCCCGCAAATACGACTCCGTCGTTCCTTGATACGTGGCGACACTCCCCGAACCTATAACGCCCGCGACCGTGCCGGCCGCTCCCCCGACGACGAGCGACGAGGCACCGTGCACGGAGAGGGCTTCGGCGTCGAGCGCGCCAGTGGCCGCGATGAGTCGGTCGCTTTGGACGTATGCCCTCGTGTCCCGGGTGAACGCGGCGACATCGACGCCGATACCGACGCCCCCGCCGGAGGCGCCGGCCGCTGCCGACCCGCTGAATGTGTGAGAATAGGAGACGTCTGATGCTCGCACAGTAAGCGACTGTGCCGCATCCGCCTCGTCGGAGCGGACGCCGTTGATCTGTGCGCCATCCACGTAGCTTTGGGTCGATCCCGCAACTAGGTTGGTCGTAGTCGTTCCCGCCGCGCCGACGTGGAGTCCACCGCCGACGTTGACCGCGACACTCTCGATGCTCTGTGTTGATGAGGCGCTGACGGCCACGCCCCGCGCGGCCTCGGTCTCACGCGCCGCATGGAGGTCCTTGCGTCCGTAGGTCTCTGCGTCAAGGCTTTCGGCTAAGTCGACACTGCCGTCGAGGCGCCCTGTATCGACACTCAGCGTGTTGAGTTCGTCCTGGGCCAGAGCCGTCACTTCCGTGTCCACGCCACTGATGGAGGCGCTCGTAGTGCCGCTCAGGTGATTGATCGTGACAGAGGCGCCAACGCCGACGAACGCATCGCCTAGACCCGCAGCGCCTGCGGCACTGCTCACGCTATCATCGCTTTGAGCGATGACGCCGACGTTGTTTTGCGCGATCACGCGCGCGCCGCCGTCGATCGAGGCATATGTGTCGCTATCAATAAAATTTGTCGCCGTGGAGCCGGCGATACCGACGTTAACGCCGCCACCGACACCGACGGCCAAACTCTGAATTTGTGCCTTGGAACGGCTACGCACTAAGAGGCCGCCCAACAAGAGGTCTGACCCATTGGCTCCGCCGGTAACGCGCGCCCGTGTCGTGCTTGCGATCCGGTTGACGGAGACAGCCGCGCCAACTGCGGTGCCGGATGAAAACGTCGCAGCGCCGGAGAGCGTTTGGATGTGCGAGCGATCGACCGCCTCGACGGTAAGATCGTTCATCTCATCGTCGGACTGAGCGCCCTCGACCAAAGCCACCGTCGTATTGGCGATCTCGGCAGAGGAGACCGAACCGTTCAGCGTAAAGGCGTTGCTGCCTCCAGCCGTGGCGGAGAGGGTGCGAAGCGTCGACTCGTTCAGGGCCTTGATCGTACTCGCTTCACGGATATCCAGGTCGACTTCATTCACGTGTGCCCGAGTCGTATTGGCGATCTCGCTTGCCGCCACGGCGAAACCGGTCGTAGCGGTGGTACCCGCTTGGTACTGGCCGGAGGCCGCCTCAATGCGAGAATCGTCCCTGGCCGTAACGGAGAGCGTCTTAGCCCTCACCGTGGTCTCGGTCCCGGAGAGCGCCGCTCGGGTCGAATTGGCGATCTCGTTCACGACGACGGAACCGGCGCCGCCAAACTGAGCGACTGCCAGGCCTGCGCCGACCGCGTACCCGCCGACTCTCGCCGCGGCGTTCGCCAAGAGCGAGACGTCCCCATCGTCCGTCACGACCTCAGAGTCCGTCACTTCAGCGACAATGCTGTTTTGCACCTTATTGTGAACGTACGAGAGTCCGAGGTTGTTTTGAGAGCCTTGAAGCACTCCGGCGACCGACGTGATGCCGCTGCCGGTGTTGCCGACACCGTCCACTGCACTGCCGGTGAAGTCGTACGCCAGCGTCTGAGCCGCGGACTCGGCGGTGGGATCCGCCGCATCATCCACCTCGATCATCTCGTCCAATGCTCCAATGGGCTCGGTCTCCCTCGCCACCAACGCCACGTCGGCGCGCACGTTGACAGTCGAGTTCCCCCTGATCGCGGCCCGTGTGGTGTTGGCGATTTCGCTCACAACCATGGCCCCACCGAGGGTAGCGCTCGCCTGGGTCACCGTGAAGCCCGCCATGCCGGCCCCCGCGCCGATCCGAGCCGCGGTGAGCGCCTTGACGCCGAGTGTGTCAAACCCCGTGATCCCAGCCCCATCGACGTAGGCAGAGAGCTCATTCGCTATCGAACTGTAACTGAATGCCGCTCCAATACCGGCTCGCCCTCCTGCGACCAGTGAACCGCCGCCAGTGCCGAGTTGGGTCCGGTCGTACGCAACAATCTTCACGTCCCGTTCCGAAGCAACTTCGTCCGCGACCAACGTCGCATCCTGGAGAAAAGCAGAGGTCGTGTTCGCGCTCCGAGAGACAGAGACGGAGCCGGCGATCGATGCCGCAGCGCTCGGGACCGCCGAAGAGTTGAGTCCCATGCCGAGCGCCCCAGCAATCTGCTCGCCTCCGGACAGAGCGGTGACGGCGACATCTTCGGCGCCGGTTACAGAGGCATCTCGCACAAAAGCCAGCGTGTCGTTGGCCAGGTCGTTCACGGCGTAACTGCCGGCAACGCCGGCGCTCCACGTCTGGGAAGGATTCTTCGCGAGCGTGAGCGCCGCCGACCCGCCGGCCGCCGTCACGTCCGTGTTGTTGGTCGCCGAGAGGCTAAGCGCAGAGCCGGAACCGGTCAATGCCAGGTCGGACCGATCGACGTACGCCTTAGTATCAAGGTCGGTCAGATTCACCGCGGAGCTACCCGAGAGACTAAGTCCAAACGTCGGGGTATACGGCGCATCGGCGGCGGACGTCCTGCTGCCAGCGTCGGATTGCGCGTCGCCCAAGGCCTCGTTCGCATCACCGGTAGCCTCTGGCTCCGTCGTCGAAGGCGCCTTGGTATGCGCGATCGACGCGGCCACAGAGACGGCCTGCAGATTCCCATCGGTGCGGGCGTCAACCAGGGCACGGCGAACGTCCACCAGCCCTCGACCCTCGTCCTGTTGGGAGCCGTCTTGATTGTTGGCGTCGTTGTCGCCGATGAATGCGCGCGTGTTGGTTGCAATGTCGTTGATCGCCACAGAGAGACCGACGCCGACGGACTCCTTACGGTTGATGGCGCCCGTCACGTTCCATGCTCCGATATCCTCCGACGCAACGAGGGCGAGCGTGTCTGCGAGAACGCTCGCTTCATCGTCGACGGAGGCTTCCGTCAGATTGTCGACAATGAGGTGGCCAAGCAAGCCAGTGAAACCCATTCCCGACCCCTGACCGGCTGAGGGGTTGATCACGATGAAGCGATCAACGGTAGCCGCGTTCACGCTCACCTCGGCAATGGCATCATCTGCCGGAGCGATCGATACGCCTTCCGCTACGTATGCCTGCGTGGTGTTGGCGACATGGACACGATTGTAGGAGCCGCCGGCCGATTTGGCATCCGACTCCGCGCCGCCCACGCCGTCAAAGAAGAGGTCGATGTGCCCGGATGCATAGGCGCCCTCGATCGCGGTCCGGGCGCGGACGTCGACTCCTGAGGCTAACGTTTCCGTATCACCCTCGGGTGGAGTCGTCACATTCGGCAGTAGTGTGATCATTGCGTTTCGGCCCAGGTACGCTCGCGACGTGTTCCCGAAGTCGAGGTAGCTGACGGCGCCGGCGATACCGACCTCGGTGGTCGTCTGCTGCGCGCTGCTGTAACCCGTTAGAAACGCGTTGGCGATGCCTGCGTTTGCATTCAATTTGGTCGTGAGAGTCGAGATGCCCTCATCCTTAAGCCAGGTGATTTCGTGAGGGATCGAGAGGTCCGATCGTACCCCGACGCCTCTTGCGGTGATCGAAGCGCCCTCGCCGATGTAGGCGTCGGCGTCATGCACGTAGTTGCCGTAGGCCAATGACGCGCTCAAACTATAGTCGGCTGCGGGGTCCGTCTGCGTGGCGTCAGTGCGCGCCCGCGAGGCGACTTCACTGATCGCGTGATTCTGCAGCAGCTCGTCGCGGACATCGGCGCGGATGTCGACGTTCTCAGCGGCCCGCACGGTCACGCCGTTGCCGACGAAGGCAGACGCTCCGTGCAGCGAGTCCACGATCGTTACGGCGCCGGAGAGCTTCGCCTTTGGCGCCGTAACGCCGTCCATCTTTTTGCCGACGAAATTAGCCGCTCCAGGCACGTGGTTGAGGACAAAGACCACCAAGCCCGGCGAACCGGCACTGGCAGTCGCAATGGCGCGATTGCGCCCCACGTGATCATTGGATACGATCGATACGTTCTCAAGGTCGAGGAGGTCGGTGTTTACATAAGCAGTCGTCTGCGTATTCGCCGAGGTGATGGCGGCGGCGATGCCTGCAACGCCTGCCCCCATCGCCATCGCCGTTACCCGTGTCGAGAGCTCACTATCGTTGCGCGCCGCGACCGACACCGAGTCGGTCACGTTAATCGTTGCGCCCGTATCGATCGTGGCTTTGGAGTCCACATTCACGTCCGTCACGCCGACGGCGGCCTCACCCATTGAACTGTCGGCAAACGTGAAAGCGTAAACGTTTACATCCAGTACCGCTTCATTCTTCGAGGAGAGATCGAGCTCTTTTGCTACAATGGTCGCGCCGCTTTGCACATCGACGACGGCGGTAGCGTCGATTTCGCCGTACACAAACCCAATGCCGAGTGGATTCTTGCGCAGCAGGTTGAGTGCAAGTGTCATCGTGCTCGCCTCGGTCGCCGTGTCGGCCTTGAGAACGACCTTATCCGCGGCTTCGAGGCGAGAACCGCCCCCGAGGGTGATCACTGCATCCGCGTCGGCTCGTGCAATGGCGACGTTGACGCCGGTCATCGTACCTCCGAGCGCGCCGACGGCGCCTAAAAGCAGGTTTTCCGTGCCGTCCCAGGCGTAGTATGCTTCCGATTTCGCGGTCAACTCAATGTTTTGGCCGCGCAGTGTGGCTTCATCAATTGTTATGGACGTTTCAGCGTCCGCCGCCTCTACGGCAGGCGCGGAAGTGCTTTGGGCGGTTATCGTGATGTCGCCCGATTGCGTGGCGCCGGTTGCATCGATCACGGCACCGCTGCCCAGGAACGCGTCGCGACCCACCTTGATGACGACTTCGCCACCGGCGGAGCCCTCGCCCATGCCTCGAGCCAAGAGTTGCGCTCCTTCAGCGAGCGTGACGTCGTTATCCGCACGGATCGTGATCTCACCCGCATCCAGGCCGTCGGTGCCGTCCGTCCGCACGATTCCGTTGATCTCCACGTCGTCACGTGCCACAATTTTAATGTCGCCGTTGACGATTGCGAGATCTCCACCCGTATCGAGACCGTTTACGTTGACTACATCGCTGAAATCAATCTCATCCCATACAAAGAGTGCGCCTGATGCGATGTCGCCGTCGTTACGCACCTTACCTCCCCGGAGCGAGATATCCGTGAGGGCGTTCACCTTTCCTTGAATGGTGATGGTGCCGCTGGAGTTGACCGGGATCGATCCATCGAGGATCGTTTCCACCACGCCCGAGTTGATGTGCCCGTCGGAGGTGAAGATGCTCTCCATAAAATCGGTCGTCGGAGTGGCGGCCGTCAACGAGCCGACGTTGATCGCACCCGACGCCCCGACAAGCAATCCGTGTGGATTGAGAAAGTAGAGGTTGCCGCCGATCGCGCCTTGATCGACGGCGTTGAGGACACCGTCGATGTGCGACCTCTGGCCGTGCACCACGTTGATGAGGTTCCTCGTGCCGGCGGGAAGGTGTAAGTTGACCACGTTGCCGCTCTCTACGTTGAAACGCTCAAAGGAGTTGAGCCCGCTCTCGCCGACAACGGTCCCCGTCGTGACATCGGTTACATGACCACGGATGTCGAGCACCGTCTCTGTCTGGCCGTCTATCACGATTTGAGCGGCCCAAGCAGTGTTTGAAATCGTGAAGAACACAAAGAAGAAGAGCGTCAGGACCGCAAGTGGTCTCCGACTCCGAACAACCCCAAACATATTCATGATGGCAGGCCCCCCAGCCCGGACACTCCACACCCACTTCGTGGTGTTTACTCTATGTTTTTATGCACCAAATGTCAACATTAGCCATTCGTTTCAGCCAAAACTCCTGTCGGGCCCAACGCGTACCAACACCTAAATCAACAGTTTCCCGCTCAAACGTTGCCTGTTGCGGATTGAATGGAGACCGGCCAAGGCCCACCGGGCACGCTGATTCGGACACATTAAGTTCAGGTTTTTATGGAGCAAACGGTGCTAGTGAGACGATGTATCGAAAGAAGTGTGGCGAGGAAGCGTGACACTGAATTCTGGAGTGCTCTCTTCTGGAAAGCTCTCTAATGAAAGCGAAGTCGCATCACGATGTCTTGCGGATAGTTTCCGAACTTGCGGCCAAAGATGTTGACACCCCCAACGTGCGACGCCTCCGACTTTACGCCGATGCGAACAGAGATGTAATGCCCGGTCTGCACATCCAGATCGTCGACCGTCACTTTAGAGATGCGGGCGCCGTCCACGAAACTGCCGTGGCGGTCGACCCGCCACTCCTTGAGCAGCCCGTACTGACTGTTGCGGGCGTCCCACCATGCCGGTGTCAACAGGCCCCGCTGCCCTCCGAAGTCGGCCGGGCTCGTCCACGTTCCGACTTCCGCATCGTTGATCCAAACGGTGATGTCGGAAGGCCAGTCGGGATGGTACATCGGCGCCTCCGAGCAAAGCTCCAAGCTCAGCCAAACGCTGTCGAGCAAGGCACCCTCCGGCAAGCGGTTGGGAAAGCGATACGTAAGCGACCCCGAATGAAACCAAATCAATTGCGCGTCCATTCGTGCCGGCTCAAAAAACGACGTCGGATCGTCCCGCATCCCGACGACGCTCTTGGTCGTAGCCAGACCACAGGTGGGGATAACATCGCACTCCACAAATGAGCCGATCGGCATCGCCACCTCGATCATTTCCTGCTCGGCGGGTTTGGGACCGGTCGGCAGCTCCAACAACACGGTGTCGTACACGCGTTGACACACCTTTTGCAGTCCGCGCTCTCCCGGCCGCACTTCCGTGCGGAGCAATCCCGCCTTTTTGAGGATGTTCACATGCATGACGGTTGTCGAGAGGGGGATCTCCAAGGCCTCTGCGATCTCACTCACGTTCATGAGACGGTGCGCGAGGATCTCCAAAATGCGCAGTCTCGGCTCCGAAGCCAACGCTTTGAGCATGGTACGGGTGCCCTCATCCATGCCATTGATCTTTAGAATCTGAGGGCTCGTGATCTCCTGTTCGGGCAATCCGCCACCTACTCTCTGGCCACTAGTTTGGATTTTGTGGAAGGCAAAGTCAAACGCGCCGTGTATTACTCTCGCAAACAGGAGGTTGTAATGGCTCGGCACTCTGTTCCCACCAAGCGCGACACATGGCACGCCTTCCTCTTTTTGGCCCCGTTCTTGAGCGCGTACCTCATCTTGCTGATCTACCCTTTCGTCAAGGGCGTTTGGATCAGCCTCTACGATTGGAACCTCCTCGAGACGCTCTTTAATCCGGACGCGCGGCGCTTTGTCGGCCTGGGGAACTACCTGAGTATGGCGAACGACCCACGCTTTTGGAAGGGCCTCATCAACACCGTGATTTTCGTCGCCTTCTCGGTCCCGACGATCAGTCTGATGAGTCTCGGCCTTGCCATTCTGCTCAATCGAAGGGGTCATGCGTTCGCTCTCCTGCGTCCCCTTTTCTTCGTCTCTCAAGTCCTCTCGGTAGCCGTGGTCACCCTCCTTTGGCAACTCATCTTCAGTCCCAGGCAGGGGATCATCGCCACCACGTTGGCTTACTTCGGACTCCAACCGTACCATTGGACGACGGATCCCGGTTTAGCAATGGCCGCGCTCGTGATCGCCACGGTCTGGTGGTCGATCGGTTTTCCCTTAGTCATCTTTATGGCGGCACTTCAGCAAGTCCCCGACGAGCGCTACGAAGCCGCCAAGCTTGACGGCGCCGGGCGTTGGGGCACCCTGCGCTTTATCACGTTGCCGTCGATACGCCGAAGCACCACCTTTGTGGTCGTCTTTCAAACCGTCTTGCACTTTCAAGTCTTCGGTCAATCCCACTTGATCACTCGAGGCGGGCCCAACGACGCCTCTCAGGTCCTTGTTCGTTACATTTACCAGACTGCATTCCGGGACTCCGATTTGGGGTATGCTTCAGCGCTTTCGGTCTTCCTGTTCGTCATCATGCTACTCTTTACCACACTACAGATCCGGCTCAACCGGGAGGAGTCTCTGTGAGCGGCAAAGTGGCATTTAAACGACACAACGCTCCCTTGACGGCCGCGCTCTCACTGTTAGCCCTCCTGTGGATCATCCCCGTCCTCTGGATGCTCTCGCTGTCGCTCCAACCAGACACCCTGCTCGCCCGGACCACGTCCAACACGGCGCTCGGCCTAATCCCCATCCCCTTCACGTGGGAGAACTACCTCCGCCTGTTCACCTTCGGCCATACACCTCGCTGGTTTTTAAACAGCGTTGTCGTTACATCCGCGACGACACTCCTGGTGTTGACATTCTCATCGATGGCGGGCTACGCTCTGGCGCGCATTCCCTTTCGCGGCCGCGCGCTCGTCTATCCGCTCGTCCTCGCGGGTCTCGTCATTCCGGAGCAAGCCGTCTTCGTTCCGATGTACACGATGTTTGCCGACTGGAGACTCCACGATACGTACTTCGCTCTGATTGCACCACGGCTGGGGAGCCCTCTCGGCGTCTTTCTCATGGCTCAATTCTTTCGGGGAATCCCCGACCACCTCGAGGAGGCCGCTTTCTTGGACGGGGCAAATCGTTGGACCACCTTTACAAAGATCGTGCTCCCACTAGCCCGTCCTACACTCACCGCACTAGGCATCGTGACAGCACTATACGCCTGGAATGACTACCTCTGGCCGCTCGTATCCGTCCAGAGCAGAGAGATGTTCACCATTACACTCGGTCTGGCCGGTATGCAGAGCAACTTTGCCCAATCCGAAGGGCTTGGTCGGGTCATGGCCTCCGGTGTCGTCGCAAGCGCTCCGATTCTCTTCCTATTCCTGCTCTTTCAGCGTCTCATTGTGAAGGGCATTGCCCCAGGAAGTGGAAAATGAAACCCTAGTTTGCAATGGAGGCGGTCGAATGAATCATTCGGGCATCCGCACACTCACCGTCGTATTCCTGGTTACGCTACTCGCAGGCACGTCCTACGCCGAGACAGAGATCTCCCTCGCCCGATTCTTCGGCGACTGCGAACAAGCCGATACACAGATCGAGGCAGCGGTCGGCGAAGCATGCATCATTCAAGCCATCATCAACGCGTTTGATGACGCGCCCAACGGCGTCAAGGTCGCCGAGCTTCCCACTGACTGGGGCAATTACTACGACCGACTGAAAGCCTTGTACGCGGGGCGTAACGCTCCCGACGTTCACGTAATGCACAAGAGCTCACTCCCCGAATTTGTGCAGATCGGCGCGCTCGCAGCACTTACAGATGACTTGGAGAGTGCAGGCATCGATCCCGATGATTGGACGCCGGCGGCCCGCGAGGCGGTCACCTATAACGGCGAGATCTACGGCGTCCCCATGGATCTCCACGCCAACCTGTGGCATATCAACCTTGACATTCTCGAGCGGGCCGGCCTGGTGCACGCCGACGGCACACCCAAGCTGCCCACCAGCCCCGAAGAGCTCCTCTCGCACGCCGCTCAGGTAAAGGAGACGACCGGCAGCGACTACCTCGCCGCCGATTTCTCGGAGTTCCCCATCGGAGTCCGCCTCGTCCTCACCTTAGTCTGGCAACAAGGGAGCAACCTCTTCACACGCTCCGAAGCGACCGTCAACACACCAGAAGTGCGCACCGCCGTTCGGACACTCGTCGCCCTCTTTGATCACGGGTACGCCAACCCCCGGCACAACTACGCCGACTCGCAGCAAGCATTCTTAAACGGAGAAGCCGCGGTGCTGGTCAACGGCACGTGGGTGGTCGACTCCTACGACGCCGCAGCCGACGACGTCAACACGCCGCTCAAGAAGTATTACGTAGCAAGCTTCCCAACGCTCTTTGCGCATCCGGCGACCTGGGCTGACACCCACATGTGGGTGATTCCCGCTACAATCAGGCCTGGGAGCTCCACGTATCAAGCCGCCCTGCAAATGCTCGCGTGGATCAACGACCACAACTTGGACTGGGCCCGCACCGGGCATCTGGCCGTGCGAGACTCCGTCCTCACCAGCGAGGCCTATGCCGCACTGCCCCATCGGGACGAATACGCAGCTACCGTCGATATCGCCCGGGACGTACCGCCGACACGATACTACGGGGCGATCCAGGATATACTTAACCGAGAATTTCAAGCGATTTGGCTCACCGGCAAACCGATCGATGCCGCGCTGAGCGACGCCGAGCTCGCCATTCAGCGGTGGTTGGATCGTTAGCTTCTTTCCTGGTTTCGGAACAAAAAAACGGGTTTCGTCACCGCTGACCGGCGCCGAAACCCATTCGTAGAGGTACAAGGAAAGTTGACCGTTTCAGCACGTGAACACCCTTGGTTCACGTGCTGAAGCCGACAACGTGGTGCGCGCGAGAGGATTCGAACCCCTGACACCCAGATCCGAAGTCTGGTGCTCTATCCAGCTGAGCTACGCGCGCTGAAGTTGCTATTACGTCCTCTAACGTACACCATATGGCCCCTACTTTGCAAGAGGAAAGCGCAACCGTCTGCGTATCCCTACGGCAATCCCTCACCCGCTCCGAGTACGTTCACTGTGCTAGAAGGGTAAATCGGCGAGTCGCTCCGCACGAATCTGTACCGTACGCTCGTCCAACCACGTAACGTGTTCGCCTTGCCAGCGACTGGGATTCGCCGGATCGAGGTAGCGTATTTCTAGCGTATAGGGCGGTCGGATCCCGGTGAAGGGGCGAATCTCGGCGGCGCGCTGGAGGGCACGGACCGTTCCCTCCCTAACCTTGCGACACGCTTCCGCAGACGCGTCGTGAACGGCCGCTTCCAGACCCTCTCCTGTTTTGACGGAGACGGTCTCGATCGCAGGAATGAACATCTTAGCCTCGAGGGCCGCCTTGTCGTCGCCGGCCAAAAATATGGTGGGCACGCCTTGTTCGCCGGCGACGAGCGCCCGGGCGCCAAACTCGCCGATAAAGACGCCGTTCAACCGGTAGTATGCGATGCTCTTGGACGAGTATGTATGGGCAAGCGGAGCAAACGCCGTGCCGGCCATAGCATGCTGACCGACAAAGAGCATGGCTTCAAACCCCTCGAGCTGGTAATACGGCTTCCCCTCGCGCAAGTAAGTCCCGCCTACGATGTCTTGGCTCCGCAAGCCTCCGGTCCCATGGCCGTCCCACACGGCCACCTCCGCGTCCGGGTGAAGTGTATGGATCCCCTCGATACATGCGTTTACTTCGCGTGCAAGTTGACTCATCGCCGCGCCCTTAGCCGTCTCGTCATGCGTGCGCGTCTGCGAGAAGGAGTCTACACCCGCCGCCCCCTCGATGTCGGTGAGTATAAAGTACTTCATGGCGCTCTCCTTTCAGCTCCCTATACAGTCCGCCGCGACAAAGCCGCGCAAAATGGGATCCCCACTCTCGCCGCTCTCTTCATTCAAGGGGCGGACGGAGACGATCGCTTCGGCAATCGACACATCGCGAACGATCCCGCTTCCAGCCCACGTCACCGGCTGATCCCCAAACGCGTTCCTCTCCAAAATGACCGGGGCGAACTCTTCGCCCACCTGAACGGCGCCGACGTATCCGTCGTACTCGCCCAAACTCTCTGGCCCAGGCAGCCCGACGGCGACAAAGCTGAGCAAGAAAGAACCCTCCGGTCCGTCGGGTTCGCCTTGTACCAACACAGTTCCGCTCGCCGCCACGTCGGCGGGCAGGGCCGCAGTGGGCGAGAGGAAGACGGCGCAAGGAAAACGAGGTCGTGTCGGCCGAGGAATGCAGAGTGCCTCGCCCGCGATCACTTCGTTCACATCGGTAATTTGCGGGTTCACCGCCACAATCTCCTCGACGCTCACCTGAAATTGCTGAGCAATCCGGTCCAGCGTGTCCCCAGAGAGGACGGTGTACACAAACCCGTCGATCTCTGCCGGGCAACGAGGGCGGCCCGGCACACACAAGAGTTCACCCGGATCGATCTCATCAGGATCGAGCACTTGGGGGTTGGTCGCGAGAAGCGCCTGCACGTCGATATCGAATCGCTGCGCAATCCTAAAGAGCGTGTCGCCCGGTTGCACCCGGTACACAAATGCGGCGCAGGGAATTGGTTGCAGCTGCTCAACCCAAAAAGGCGGTTGAACGGCGTCCTGTACATCGCGTGACGGGCGTTGCTGAGCCCTCAGGTCAACACGTGCTCCCCATTGCTTACTGTAGTACCGCTCCTCGGCCCATCGGGTGATGTCGATGCTCTTGCGCGAATTCGATGCCACGGCTCGATCCCTCCACACCGAACTCTATGCGCTCCGGCTGGAGGGCATGCCGTGCCTAGGTTACAAAGCAGCAATCACTTCGTCTGCGTGGCCGTCGACCTGCACATCTGCAAAGCTCCGCTCAACCTTGCCGTCCTTGCCGATGATAAAGGTACTGCGAGCCACGCCCATAAATCGCACGCCGTCGCGCTCGCGCTCCTGCCACACCCCGTAGGCCTCTGCCACCCGCCCGTCTGGATCGGCTAAGAGCTGATACGGCAGGTCAAACTTCTCCCGAAACCGCATGAGCGCGTCCGGATCATCAGGGCTGATGCCCACTACGTTTGCGCCGAGTGCATTTATTCGAGATAGACTATCCCGAAAGGCTACTGCCTCCCTCGTTCACCCCGGTGTGTCCGCCTTGGGGTAAAAGAAGAGCACCAGCCGCTCTCCCGTAAGATCTGCAAGGCTCACGCGCTCACCAGCGTGGTTAAACAGAGTAAAGTGCGGCGCCGCGTCACCCGCTTGGATCAGTCCGCGTCTCATTCGCATCCCCCTCTTCTGTCGTAGTTTCGCTTGCATTCCCTGCCATCTACTACTTGGGCGTGAGTGATCATGCCCCTTCAAGAAAGAGGCCTCCGCTCCCTTTTTCGCAGTGTATAGGAGCATGTTGGCGACGCTGCTGCCGCGTAGTCCAGGGGCGTCGGGAGAAGCTACTCCTAACACGGGGGTGAGCATGTTGAACTGGGCTATCACACTCGGGCACGTCGCAGGCATTGCGGTGCGCCTTCACGTCACCTTTCTCATTTTGCTCGCCTGGATTGCGATCGCACACTTCCTACGGGGCGGGGCGATCCAAGCGGTCCAAGGCGTCGCGTTTATCCTCGCCATCTTCGGCTCGGTCCTCCTCCACGAGTTTGGCCATGCTTTGGCAGCCCGACGTTACGGCGTACGCACACCGGATATTACACTTCTACCGATCGGCGGGGTCGCCCGCCTTGAGCGCATTCCCGAGAAACCTCAACACGAGCTGGTCGTAGCCCTTGCCGGCCCCGCCGTCAACGTGGGCATCGCGGCAATCCTATTTCTCTTGGGCACACTACTGGGCGCGGGGATCGGAGCGCCCATGCCGGCGCTCTTCGGCGCCGGCGGCTTCTTGAGCCAGGTTCTTTGGGTGAACCTCTGGCTCGTCCTCTTTAATCTCATCCCGGCCTTCCCAATGGACGGCGGCCGCGTCCTCAGAGCTCTTTTGGCAATCAGGACCGGCTTCGCTCGGGCGACTCGAGTCGCAGCCTCCGTCGGCCAGGCCTTTGCGTTTATCTTTGCGCTCCTCGGTTTCTTTGGCAACCCGCTTCTCCTATTTATTGCCCTCTTCGTCTACCTTGGCGCCTCGGGCGAAGCCTCCTCGGCCCAAATGAAGGACGTCACCGCAGGAGTGCCCGTCCGTCGCGCCATGGAGACGCGCTTTGATACCTTGGAGACCGAGGCACAACTCTCCCGAGCCGTGACAGCGCTCCTGGAAGGCTCTCAACGTGAGTTTCCGGTGATCGACGAGCGCGGCCAGGTGGTCGGCATGCTCACTCGGGACGACATGGTCCGCGGCCTCAACGAACGCGGCAAAGAAGCGTCAATCAGGACGGTGATGCAGAGCCGATTCCCGGCAGCGTACGAAGGAGAGGGTCTCCAGAGCGCCTTCGAACGCATGATGGGCGCCGGCCACTCGGCAATTCCCGTCATTAACCACCAAGGTGATCTCGTCGGCCTCCTCACCCGCGATAATGTCGCAGAGATGATGATGCTCAAAGCCGCTTGGCAGGAGACCACACCCACACGCGAGTGAGCCCTATTCATTTTATTTGTAAGCGCGGCAAAGTTTTGCTTGACAGCTATTCCGACCTAATCTATCATGATACTCGTAATTACAAAGTGAATAGCGCGCTACTTATCACGAGTGGTCGAGGGACGGGCCCTATGAAACCACGGCAACCACCGAGCGTTATCCAGGCTTCGGAGCGGTGCCAAATCCCGCGGGAGACTTCCCGGGAGATAAGAAGCCTATGCGGGTGATCGCGACGCCTCGTCTTTGGCCTCTTTCTCGGGAAGGAGGCCTTTTGTATTCACTCATCTCAGATTAACGAAAGGATGCATCGAACATGACAATCACCCACCGCCCCACCGTGATCATTGCACTTGCTCTCTTCCTCGTCACGCTCATCGCCACCACGGGGCTCGCCCATCCGGGCCATCTCCAGGAGATCAGTCTGGACTGGGCGACGTACTCCCCGACCAGCCTCGTCCTCAAGGAGTTTGGCTGGGCCGAAGAGGAGTTTGCCAAAGACGGCATCAAGGTGAACTGGGTCTTTAGTGTCGGTAGCGCAGCCGCCAATGAGAGTTTGCGCAGCCGGGCCGTCGACTTCGGGTCGACCGCCGGCGTAGCCGCACTCAATGCCAGGGCCCAGGGCGTCCCCCAAAAGTCGGTTTACATTTACTCCAAGCCCGAGTGGACGGCGCTCGTCACTCGTCCCGACACGGGCATCACTCGGGTCCAAGATCTCAAAGGGAAGCGAGTAGCCGCCTACGTGGGCACCGATCCATGGTTCTTTTTGCTGCGAGCGCTCGAAGTGCACGGCCTCTCCAGCCGCGACGTGACGATCGTGAACATTCCCCACCCCGAGGGGCGCCTGGCGTTGGAGCGGGGCGACGTCGACGCCTGGGCAGGACTCGATCCTCACATGGCCGACGTTCAGTTGAAACAGGGGTACACGCTCTTTTACCGCAACCCTGACTTCAACACGTACGGCTCGCTCAACGTCCTTGAAGAGACCCTCAACGATCACCCAGACATCGTGCGCCGTGTCATCGCTCTCTATGAACGGGCCCGCCGCTGGACGATCGAACATCCGGAAGAGGCCGCGCAAATTCTTGCCGAAGCGGGACGAATTGAGATCGACGTGGCCCGGGTGGAACTCTTTGAACGTACCGACCTCTCCAATCCGGTCCCTGGGGAGAATGTGTACTCCACCTTAAAGGGTACGATCCCTTTGCTTAAGGCGATTCCCAACAATCTACCTCGCTGGGCCAGTCCGGAACGGGCGTTAGACACGCTTCTGGTCACGGAACACATCGAACACGTCCTCGCAGGAGAGTAGGCCCATGAGCCTTGTGCGTACCGAGAAACTGGGCAGAGCACGGAAGGCGCGACAACTCGCCTTCCCTGTCGGCCTCGTCCTGCCGGTCCTCATCATCGCACTCTGGGAGAGCGTCTGTCGTCTCGGCCTCTTCCCACCATGGCAACTGCCGGCGCCCAGTTACGTCTTTTGGACATTGGTCGACCTGCACACGTCGGGTGACTTGTACTATCATAGCTGGGCGAGTTTGCGCAGGGTGTTTACCGGATTTGCCATCGGCGGTGGGCTGGCGCTCGTCGTCGGCACGTTGGTAGGTCTCTCACGCGGATTCGAGCGGGTCGTCGACACGACCCTGCAGGCTATCAAGAGTGTACCCACCCTTGCGTGGGTACCGCTCTTGATCCTGTGGTTCGGCATCCATGAAGCCCCAAAGCTGACATTGATCGCGATCGGCGCTTTCTTTCCGGTCTACGTCAATTTGGTCTCAGGAATCCGCGGCATCGATCGCAAGCTGATCGAAGTCGGACAGACCTACAACCTAAGCCGCCTCCAGCTCTTTCGCCGCATCGTTCTGCCTGCGACGACCCCTGCATTCTTCACCGGCTTTCGTGTCGGGCTGACGCAGGCGTGGCTCTTTATGGTGATCGCTGAATTGATGGCAGCGAGTGAAGGGCTCGGTTTCCTGTTGACGACGGGACGCGAGGTAGCCCGCCCGGATCTATTGATGAGCAGTCTCGTGCTCCTAGCCGTGCTGGGTAAAGTGACCGACTCCCTCGTCCGTGGGATTGAGGCGCGGCTCTTAGTCTGGCGAGATACGTACGATGGCTAGTTTAACCGCTGATGTCTACGAATAGGGACCACAGCACGACGAGGAGGTCACCAAGGCGTTGAGCGTTTTACAGATCTCGGGTGTGAGGAAATCTTTTGGCAGCGTTGCGGCGCTGACGCATATCGATCTCCATCTAAACGAGGGGGAGATCGTCTCCCTCATCGGCCCCAGCGGATGCGGGAAGAGTTCACTCCTACGGATCGTCGCGGGACTGGATACGGAGTACGAAGGCGACGTGTTGGTCGGGGGCCACCCGGTTCGTTCACCGTCGTCCGACGTCGGCGTCGTCTTCCAAGAGCCACGCCTCTTCCCCTGGCTGAGTGTTCGCCGTAACATCGCGTTTGGTCTCAAAGATACGAACGACCGCCAAATCGAAGAGTTAGCGGAACACGTAGGCCTCGCCGCATTTATCAACGCTTTACCGAAGGAGCTGTCGGGCGGAATGGCTCAGCGCTGCGCCATCGCACGTGCGCTCATCCGTCGCCCCCGGCTCTTGCTGATGGACGAACCGTTCAGCGCTCTCGATGCCTTCACGCGGATGCACCTACAAGACCTTGTCTTAGAAATCTGGCAGGAGTACCAAACAACGATGCTCCTCGTGACGCACGACATCGACGAAGCGCTCTATCTGAGCGACCGTGTGGTCGTCCTCTCAGATCGACCTGGGCACATCAAAGCGGACATCGAGGTGGGGCTGCCCCGTCCTCGCACTCGCAAGAGCGATGAGTCTCTAGCGCTGGCCCGTCGTGTGTTTGAAGAGCTTGACTTCGCACCGGCCTCGCCCATTGGGGCCAGCGCGGCAAATCAATAATTAACCTTAAACGTATGAGAACCAAGGAGGAGAACTATGGATCTGCGCGCCATTCAAAAGCCAATCAAGGAGAGGTACGAACAGGAGCCAAACGCAGCCAAGATTACGCTGCGGGCCAAGGGGTCGGAGGTGAACGACGGACCCATAGCGTGCAACGTCGACATCGGGCGCGCCATCATGGCAGCGCAAGCTCACAGCGGCGTTGGGGGACCCGGGTCGGGCGCCTGTTCCGGCGACTTACTCTTGGGAGCACTGGCTGCGTGCTCACAGATCACCGCCCAACTGGTCGCAGAGGCGATGGGCTTGGAGCTCGCCAAGGTCGAAGTGACGGTGGAAGGCGATCTCGATCTCAGAGGAACACTGGGCGTGAGTCGGGAGGTCCCCGTCGGCTTCTCGGACATCCGACTCAACCTGGAAGTCGAAGGCGACCTCACCGACGAAGAGTTGGCCTCCTTCCACCGCAAGGTCGAGCGGTACTGCGTCGTCCTACAAACCCTCCGCAACGCGCCGGCCATCACGACGCAGGCCGTCCGAGTCCCGAAAGATCAGACGGCCGCCGGTTAAGAGCGTTTGAGCGTCTGAGGCGTCACCTTCAGCGTCACCGTCTTGACGTCGTGAATAAAGTCGAACTCGGTCTCTTCGACCACATCGAAGCCGAGTTCTCCCAGAATCTCCAACCCCTGTTTGTCGGTGCTGGGGATATCGATCTGCAATCGCTCAATGCCGTGTTCCTCAAACGCGTGCAGAGCGATCAACCCGATCGCCTCCCTCCGATAAGCAGGGGTCTCTGTAAAGGTTAAATCGCCGACCATCGGGTTGATCCACGCTTCGCCGTGGAGCACGTTGATGGAGTGGAGGTCGATGTCCCCGATATACTTCCCATCTTTGGTCTCAATCGCCCACTGCTCACTGAACGTATCCTCTTTGAGCGCGTGAAACCAATTCTCCAGGTCGAATTTGGTGTTTTGATCGGCTGGCGCCCCGATATACATCAACTGCACATCGCGATTGTTCACCATAGCCAGCCGCTCGTCTAGATCCTCCTCCGCCAACGGGCGTAGGTCTACAAAGGTGCCGGTTAATCGTGTGGCCTGACTCACGATCCGGAAGCCTCCCTTATCTCACTTAACGTCTCGTTGTTGACATCTTCTTGTACTAGAGCGCGGTTGTACGCCCGCAAGACGTCGCTACGGGTGAGGACACCCAACAAATGATCGGGGCGATCTCGCCTCACGACGGGCAAGAGGGCCGCATCTTCGTTGCGGTAGCAGCGCTCGACGATGGTCGCAAGGGATTCGTCGGGGTACACCGGAGCAATCTCCTGACTCATTATTTCCAGGACGGTTCGATTCAACCTTCCCTCGGGATCGCTATTACGAATATCGTCGAGGCTTACCAAACCGACAATGTTTCCCGACTCATTCAAGACCGGGAACGATGAGTGGCGGGTGACCTGCATAAGTGTGACAAGATCACCCACCGTCGCCGTGGAACGCACAGAATCGACACGAGGTGTCATCGCTTCACCGACCGAGACTTCGCGCAGGACTCCCATATCTCGACCGGCCCGCAGGCGCACGCCACGCGCCGCCAGTTTAATGGTGTAGATCGTCTCCCGGCTAATGGAGTTAAACACGAGGCTGCTGATGACGCAGGCCAACATGAGTGGAACAATGATCCGATAATCCCGCGTCAGTTCAAATAAGAGGAGAATCGCAGCCATGGGGGCCTGTGACGCACCCGCAAAGAGTGCACCCATCCCAACGAGCGCGTACGCCCCGCCATTCGACGTCGCGCTGGGCCAAAGCTGATGAACAAGGCCGCCATAGGCCCCACCGGCCATCGCGCCAACGAAGAGCCCCGGCGTAAACACCCCGGCTGAACTCCCCGAGCCGACCGTAAGGGCTGTAGCAAGAATCTTGGCGAACATCAATGCCAGGAGGAGTCCAACGAGGAGCTGCCCGTGCAAAGCGGCGTTCATCACTGCATAACCTGTCCCCAATGTCTGGGGCAGCGCCCATCCTACCAATCCAAAGAGGAGTCCTCCCAGCGCAGGTTTCGCCCAGGTCGGTACGGCTCTGAGCCGCTCAAAGAGGAGGTCGATGCGAAAAAGCGACTGAGTGTACAGCCAAGCGACACCGGCGCATAGCAATCCCAGCCCAGCGTAGAGGGGAATCTCATAGAGTGAGACGAGCTCGTACGCCGGCACCGTGAACCCGGGATGATTTCCCAAAAGGCTCCAGGCCGTTACGTCCGCCACCGCCGCCGCAATCACCACGCGGCTGAACATGGAGGTTGTAAACTCTCCGAGGATCACTTCGAGGGCGAAGAGAGAGCCACCAAGAGGCGCGTTAAAGGTGGCCGAGATCCCGGCGGCGACACCGCAGGAGACCAGCGTACGAATGTGCGCCTCGGAGAGTCCAAACAACTGGCCGATTAAGGACCCAAAGGCGCCTCCAATCTGCACGATGGGGCCCTCACGTCCGGCCGACCCGCCGGTGCCGATAGCAATCGATGTCGCAATCGCTTTAATGGGCACCACTCGGGCCCGCAGGCGCCCACCACGGCGGGCGACGGCCTCCATCACGTTTGGAACGCCACCCCCCCGTATCTCCGGCGCGAAAACGTGAGCGATGAGCCCGATGATGACGCCCCCAACCGCGCCAACGACCGGAATCCACCATCCGCTGGGCTCCGGTCCCCAAGCCGCGGCGATCAGCCGCCCTTGGTGTGAGAGCCAAAGCTCCGCAAGGTTGATTGTGTGGTAGAAGAGGACGGAGATGAGGCCGGCGCCAAGGCCGACCAATGCCGCCAGGAGAAGCAAGCTGGCATCTTTGGATGCTCTCAACGTGAGTCGTCCCTCTAGAATTGAGTGCTAATCCGGAAAATCCCTGTTAAGTGTCATTGTAAGCAGCGCCGGTGAAGGCTGTCAAATGGCGCGCGTCGAACCGAAACGTGGTAAACTAGTTGAGATAACTGTGACTGATGGAGGCGCTTCACATGAGTCAACCAACTGACCTCACCCCAGAGCAGCGGGCCTCAGTCGAGAGTACGTTAAAAGGTATCGATGAGCTGCTCGCAATGCGTCAGGGATTCAATCAGGCCTATAGAGACTGGAGGCAGTCCACGTTAGAGGAGCTTCGCAGCGCCTTCGGTGATGAATTCGTGGAAGATTTCGACACAAAGGGTCCTCGGCAAACACCGATCAACCGGCAGCACCGAGTCCACCTGTACCGCCAACGGCTGCACGAGCAGCACCGGTTTTTACAAGAGTTGCTGGACCAAGCTCCCGTGCGATAGTCTCCCAGAGCACTCTCTGGTATGCAAAAAACGAGGGCGTGCCCAACCTGGTCGGTTGATGCACGCCCTCTTATGTGGCGGAAGGGGAGGGATTCGAACCCTCGGTAGGATTTGACTCCTACTACGGTTTAGCAAACCGCCCGATTCGGCCTCTCTCGCACCCTTCCGCAAACTTTCGGCCAAATGCGAAGTACGACTCATTGTACCACATCACTTCAACATCGTCAATGTAACCCTCGTAACTCTACGTGCCCCACGCGCGGCATCTCGTCAGCCGCCAGATCATCCGTTCGAATCGTAAAGCGGAAGTGGCTCGCTCCCGCGCTCTCAATGACGTCAGCCACTAAGGTGAGCCTTTGCCAATCTTGCTCCGCAGCCCCATTTGCCTTTACACTCTCACGCACCTCAAACTCGAGGCCTTCCCAATCAGAGCCGTTACGGAGCACGTCCAGTTGGACACGTTCGGTAATGTTGCCACTGCGGGCGTAAAGGGTGATGACCGCGTTAGTAAGGTTGGGCGCCTCCCACACGAGGTATTGAGGCCCAGTCCCCCCCGGCGTCATGCGATCGCCATCATCGAAAAAGAGTTCAGGTGAGCTCGTCTCGTGACGCCACCCGTCCGATTTAGAACTGGTGAGCAAGCGCTCCATCACGCCGAGGAGACCCCAATCCACCGGCGGCTGTAACGAATCACTCTTCTCCCAGTAATTGTCCACATTCACGACGATCTCATGTCGCGCGGTCACACCCTCGAGGCTGCGGGCGAATGCCGCCAGGCGATGCGGACCATCATTGAGCTGCAAAGTGTCCACGACCAACTCCCCGGACGCGGTCGCGCCTTGGTAGAGCGTACGGTCGTCGAGTGTAATCCTTAGGGAGTGGAGCGTCTCAGACGGGTAGCCGACGAACGGCTCAATTCTCAGATCTCCCTGGACGTATCTTTCAGGCGCGGGGCTTTTAAAGCCGACGTTGGCCACGCTAAATTGCAACGTACGCTCGTCGCGAGTTCCAGCGGTCTCTACTGCCGCGCTTAGGGTATGTCTCCCGTCCTCCAGCTCCCCTTGATTGATCACGACGGGTACGCTCAGGTCCGCGTCACCTTGGTACACCTTGACGTCGTCGATCAACAGCCTAAGGGTCGCGTCAGGGGGGACTCCCCCCGTGGTCACGTACTTTAGGACCACGCCTGCGGGTCCCCGCCAGCCACGACCGTCGTCATTGACGCCTGAGAGTGAGAGTTCGGTGATGTGTACCCCAGGTTCATCGAGTGAGAACGGCTGGGCGTCGGCTGCGTTTGGACCCACCTCGCTTGCGACAAGCGGTCCCCGCAAGAGCGGGTACCCGCGATACTCAAAGGCGCCTACATCCGGATGATCGTCCCTGGGCTTGCCTTCGATATCGACGCGCACTACCTCGAAGAGCGCCGTCTCGCGGGCCGAATCAATGCCTGGAGCGCCCGCTGCCGGAACGTGCGCTCCCCACGCTTGGTCACGCAGGAGCGGGTCGAGGACTCTTGCACCTTGGATCTCTTGTGCATGGCCAAGCTGCGCCCCTCCACGCGCGTACACGATGTTCCCCGTCCACGTGATGTCAGCGGGAGGCCCCGCGCTAAGCAGCGTCCCGGGGCTCTCCGAAAAGATGAGGTTGTTCGCGATCAAGGTATTCTTGGGCGTAAACGGTCGATCTTGGCCCCAGCCCCAACCAATCTCGATAGCGCTGCGATTATTCACGAACGTGTTGAACGCCACTAAGACGCGATCGACTTGCCAGTAATCGAGCACCTTCTCCTGGTAACCGTTGTCCGCCGACCCAAGAACGAGGGCCGACGTTGCACCGATCCCCTCCAACCCCTCGAAGTGGTTGTTGTAGATAAAGTGTCCCCGCCCGTAAACGCGAATGCCGCCCGTGTTCGGTTTGTTGTTGCCAATGAAAAAGTTGCCATAGGCGTGGTTATCATTCCCGTGGCGAAACGTAAGCGCACCTTCGCTCTCGAGGAATGTGTTGTAACGTATGTGGTTACCGCCGCTCTTGACCGTAATGATCTCCACTTCGCCACTGCACTGCTCAAACAAGTTGTGCTCAATCACGGTGAAGGCGTGCGAGCGTGTCACAACGCTCGATCCGATCCGAATGGCCTCCATGCCGTTGTGATTCACCGAACGCACATCGCGGAAGTGATTGCGATCGACGCGCGTATGCTGCGCGACTTGGACGTCATCGCCGTTGATCGAGACGAAGTTGCCGATTCGCCGCTTCCGTTCAAAAAGGTTGTGGTCGATGCGGTTGTAGTCAGCGCCGGTGCCGGCGATGTACACCCAGTGTCGGCTCGTAAAGTTCGCTGGAGACTCAGTGAGCGCGAAGTGGTTCCGCGTCACCCGGCTATGATCCGTGCTCTGTAACCGTACGGCGTGGCTCCTGGTGTCGTCGTCCGTCACAAAGGTAAGGCCCTCGATGACAATGTAGCTGGAATCTTGCACCATAAACCAAGAATCGCCAGCAATCACTGCCTTGCCTTGATTTTGCGCTCGCACAATGAGTGGCGCCGCTTCTCTGCCTCGGACGCCGTGAATACGAAAGGGTTCGCCCACGTCGTACTCGCCGTCTGCCAACTCAATCACCTGTCCCGGAGCGGCCGCTGCGAGTGCCTGTTGTAAACTGTGCGCGTCGTGTACCACCACGTGGATGGCGTCCTGGGGCGCCGTTACCCTGTCAGGACCCAAAAGCGTATCATAATCCCAAGCTCCGGCTGCCACGCGTCGTTCCGGCAAGAGCGAGCGTGTCAATGCCTGAGCCCCACCTGGCGCAGTCACCACCAAGCTGATGAGAATCGAAAGAATTGCAAACGTGATTGTTCGTTGGGGAGCTTTCACTGGCAACCCACTGCCTCCAATGCGCGCTTTGGGCCAGCTGACCCTGCACTTCATGTTCCTTCAAGAATATCACAGATGGGGAAAGGAATGGAGGTTCGCGCGAATGCGAACACTCATGTGGCAGCCGCTTTGATTTGCTATACTACAGGTGGGGAGAAGACGGTGACGCTATGGGAAGCATCGATTGGCCGCTCATTGGAGAACAAGTGGGATTGGGACTAGTCCTCGGCTTTGCTTTGGGTTACGCCGCGAAGAAGGCGCTCAAAGTCGCGTTCGTCGCGCTGGGAATCCTCCTTGTCGCTTTGGTAGGGTTGCAGAGCCTTGGCTTCATCTCGATCCACTGGGCCCAGATCGAAGCCGCCTACAATCAAACCATCCAGCCCTCAGTCGGCTTTGACACAGCCGTACAGGGATGGATCGACTCGTTGGCGGCCCTACTGCCTGGACTGGGTGGGTTCTCCGCCGGACTGGTGTGGGGACTTAAAAGAGGTTGAGGTGGTCAATCCCCGCCGCGAGATCGAGATCGTCCTGCGGGTGATTGCGGTACTGCCACACCGGATCGCGCAGTTTCTCGGCGCCCACCCGGCCGACCTCCCAACCTGGAACTTTGCGCAACGCGTCCTGCCTCCGCTGTAAGTTGCGGTAGTTGACGCGCTGGATCGGTTGAAACCCCTGCTTGGTCCAGAAGCGCTCCGCGTCCTCCTTCGCGATGAGGTAGATGTGACGGCATCCGCTGCGCCGGGCCAGTCGGCGAATGGCTCGGAACACGTTGGTACCGATTCCCTGCCCGCGACGTCCCTCAGGAACGACCACCTTCTCGACGTAACAGGCGCCACTCAATTCATGAAAGTGGACAAAGCAATGAAACGGCGCCGACTCTCCGTCGTCGAGTGACGTCGAGACATCCAACGAGACAATGTACGGCCGATCGGCGTGAGCTACGCCCCACTCCAACTCCATGCCCACGGCTTCCTGAAGGTCGGCGTGATACTCGTCCAAAGCGTCCGTCTGCAAAAGCCCGTTACTTTCAGCGAGCGGCTGAACTGAATCCTCCCTGGGCAACGGTTCAGTCTCGAGGACGAAATTCTGCCGAAAACCGACCCTCTCCCACGGATCCCTGGACGCGTCAACCGGGAGCGACTCGGGCAACATGAACAACGATCCGCAGTCGACGCGCCGACCCACGTGTTCGCAAGCCGTGAGGAGGCTCCTCGCGGCCACGGACGCCTCTGCCTGAATCCGCTTCGCCACGATGACCTCGCGCTCAACATCGACAACCAGGTCGACTTCGAGCCTCTCTCCCATCAGCGACACGTCGATCTGCAAGATGTCTTGCTCGGACTCTTTCGGCGTCAACTCTACTTCCGTTCCCGTAACGACCTCGAGTTCACGCCCAGCTTGATCGATCTGTTCAATTGTACGTTCCACCATAATCTCTGCCATTGCCATAACGTCCACTACCCTATCACAGATTGGCGGGTGCCTGCAAATTGGAGTACCGTGATTTTCCCTAACTGCAGCTAACGCTGCTATAATTTGGCCCGTTTCAACTCGACGAACTGTGAAAAGAATAGCTAGCGAGACGAGAGGAGGGTATTCACAAATGGCACAAGGACAACGTAGCAACAACCCTGTAATTCAGAACGCTGGTCAAGCTCTTGACCGCTTCAAGTATGAGGTGGCTCAGGAGGTTGCCCAGACGACCAACGACCCCCAAGCCCAGCTGCTGCAGCAATACATCAGCGGCCAAACCGGTGGATACGGCGGGGACATCCCGGCCCGTGTCTGGGGAGCGGTTGGTGGTCACATGGTGCGTCGCATGATTGCCGCTGCGGAGCAGAGCCTCGTCGGGCAGATTCAATCCGGCGTGCAGCAACAGTTCCAGCAGAGCCTCGGCAACGTGACTGCGCCGACGGCGAGCCGTCCTCAGGGCTCTCGTCAAGACGTGTAACATAGGCGCTAACAAGGTGGAAGGGGCCGTTCCCTCACGGGACGGCCCCTTCGTTTTTCGGATCAAAGGCTCAACGGTGCCCGGAGGCGCGCTCGTTCAGCGGTGGAGGATTCGATCAAGCGCCTCAAGGAGTAGGATGACGTTGCTCTCAGTGCAAGATGACCCCATCAGTCCCACGCGCCAGACACGCCCTTTGAGCTCGCCCAACCCGCCGCCAATCTCGATGTTGTACCCTTCAAGGAGCTCCTTGCGTACTGCTGCTTCGTCCACTCCGTCGGGCACCTTCACGGTCACCAGCATAGGCGCCCGATACTCAATGGGAACCAAGGGCTCGAGGCCGATCTGAGCGAGTCCGTCGCAGAAAGCGGCCGAGACTCGTCGATGGCGCTCCTCGCGCACTTCGATTCCTTCTTCAGAGACGATGTTGAGGGCCTCCGCCAGGGCGTACATCATGCTGATCGGCGCCGTGTGATGGTAGACTCGCTCATTCCCCCAGTATTGGGAGATCATCGTCAGGTCAAGGTACCAACTGTTCACCCGGCTCTTGCGAGAGGAAAGCTTCTGTGCCGCTCGTTCGCCAAAGGTGACAGGGCTTAAACCTGGCGGTGCGCTCAGGCACTTCTGCGTCCCGCTATAGCACGCATCGACCAGGTGCTCGTCCACCTCCACTGCAACGCCCGCCAATGACGTGACTGCATCGGCCACCAAAAGGGCGCCGTGGGCTCTGACGGCCTCTCCAATCTCTCGGAGCGGCTGCAGGACGCCGGTCGACGTCTCCGCGTGCACGATCGCAACGAGGTCGACGCGCTCCTCGGCCAACACGCGTTTCACGTCGGCAGGGTCGATCGGACGCCCCCACGGCGCGGTTATCTGAATCACTTCGGCACCGCACCGCTCTGCGATATCTACCAACCGCTGCCCAAAGAGACCGTTTACACAAATCAGCGCGCGATCTCCCGGCTCGAGCAGGTTGACCAGGCATGTCTCCATACCCGCGCTGCCGGTTCCAGACATCGGGAGCGTCAGTTTATTCTTCGTGCCAAAGACGTGACGGAGCCCTGCCATCACGTCGTTCATCAATGTTAGGAATGCCGGATCGAGGTGTCCAATCAGTGGGGCGGCCATGGCTCTGAGGATGCGGGGATCGGCCGTGCTCGGTCCAGGGCCCATGAGCACCCGTTGGGGTAGGCGAAGATCTACGGTCATAGTGAAAGGAGGGCCTCCTATACTCTTTTGGCCCTCCTTCACCACCAGCAACACCGCCTCCTGCACCCCTGAAGCTCTTGACTAATGGGTGGAGTGCGCGTGATCGTGAGCGTCATTCTCGTGGGCATCGTGCTCGTCGTACCCGTGCGGTCCTGCAAGAGCGACCGTCGCGTTCACGTGGATCGCAGCGCCGCTCGCAGTCCGCAAGACCACCTCAAAGCGCTCTCCTTCGAGGAGATCGCGCTTCAGGCCGAGCAACATGATGTGGTGCCGCCCCGGCTCCAGGGTGAGCGAATCGCCCGCTCCTAACTCGTACGTGGCGACAGGCTGCATCTTCATGAGTTGGCCGGCATGTCCCCCGGCGCTCTGGCTGGTCACCAACGTGGTTTCGTGCATCTCCACGCGCTCGGCCAGCTCCGACTCAGCCCCGACAATCACAAGCGTTTCATTGGATTCATTCGACAGCGTAAGGTAGAGCGCTGTGTTCATCCCAGACAATGCAGGGCGTGCCCACGCTCCCTCGGCACTGATCCCGGGGACCGGCTCACCCCGAGCAGAGGCCATATTCGATGAGAGTGTCGCCCCAGCCCAAACCAGAGTGAAAAAGGCCGCAACAGAGGCGAGAATCGCTACTTTTCGGGAAAGCTGTTTGTGTCCCACGCTGGTTACGCCCTTTCACCGAGGATTTTACGCAAATCGTAGACGACATCTTCTTCCGGCAGTCCGAAGGGATGCACCAATTGCATCTGCCCTTCAGGGTCGACCACGTACGAGAGCGATGTATGGTTCACCCAGTAACTCTCGGGATTATCCGGGTTTTCCGCTCGCTCTACCATGATGCCGTAGGCCTCCCACACCTTCTCCAAGCTCTCCCGATCACCCGTGAGTCCGATGAACGACTCGTCAAAGAGCGAGACGTACCGGGCCATGCGCTCCTGAGTGTCACGCTCCGGGTCAACGCTCACAAAGACGAACTCGACGTCTTCGGCCGCCTCGCCCAGCTCCGCCTTGACAGCCTTAAACTGCGCGAGTGTGGTCGGACACACGTCGGGACAGGTCGTATAACCAAAAAAGAGTACGACTGCTTTGCCGGCTTGATCACTCATGCTAAAGGAGTTACCATGTTGGTCCGTCAAGGTGAAATCCGGCGCATCGACGACCGGATCCACGGCCCATCCACGATACTCGTTGGCCGACGCCTGATTGACAGGACGCGTCGGCGCAGCTTCGCGCGACGAGAGGGAGAATCCAACTCCCCACGCCACAAAGATTACAAGCACAAATCCTGCAAACATCCAAAGGAAAGGGCGTTTGCCCATGACTAACTCCCTCCGTTCTCTCCAGACCCTCTTGATTATAACGCATCTTTAGCGTGCCACCCAAATTTGACCGGCAAGTCCGGAGAGGAAATGCCAGCGATTTTGGGACATCATGTAATATGTCCCAGTACCCATAAGTCGAAAACGCCAACTCTCACCGGGTTTTATTTCGGGTGACACCATGAGGCCTTCTCCGCTCCACGCTTCCTCATCAGAGATCAACACCGTGTGCGTCCAAGAGGTGGTATTTACGATACGAATCCACGAGCCCGGCTTCACATCGAGGTGGCGGGGGCTCAGGTCAAAGTGAGCGCCGCACGCCAGCCCGTTTAATTCGATCTTAACGACGTACTCATTCGGAAAAAAGAGGCCCCAGGCGGCCTGCGAGGCAAGCACAAAAAGAATAGCAACCACAATGCCCGCTCCAAGCCACTTTCCATTGACCGCAACGCCTCTGGCCATTTGGCTCACCCCACTTGACGCCGTACGCTTCTAGATGTTGCTACGCCGCGTCCGCTTTCGGTTCATCTTGAGCGTAACATCGGCGCTAAGCGCTTGGCAGTGGCGAACGTCAAAGGGCCCCAGTGACATTCGTCCCATCACCTTCGATTGACCTCTGTTGTTTCGCGTGATAGATTAAAACGTACGGAAGGGTGGCCGAGTGGACGAAGGCAGCGGTCTTGAAAACCGCCGACGGTTCACGCCGTCCGTGGGTTCGAATCCCACCCCTTCCGCCAAGTTAGCTCTCCTGCGAGGCGTCTGTGAGGTAGAAATTGTGGAGATACAGCAAAAGCCTCCGGCAAAAACTCCCTACGAAGCGATCGGCGGCGCGGAGACTGTCGCTAAATTAGTCGACGCGTTTTACAACCGAGTCGCCCGACACCCCAACCTCATCCCTATCTTCCCAGACGATTTCACCGAGGTCCGCCAAAAGCAATATGCCTTCCTTACCCAGTTTTTTGGCGGCCCGCCGCTCTTTTCCGAGCAGTACGGCCCGCCAATGATGTACCGTCGTCACCTGCCGCACGAGATCACACCAGGACGCGCCGAGTCGTGGCTCGAGTGCATGAGCGCTGCCATGGACGAGGCAGGCATCGAGGGGCCTATGCGCGACTTCCTCTTTGCCCGTATCTCGGCGACCGCCCGGCACATGGTAAATACCCGTCCCGAGGAGTAACGACGGCCTTTATCCTTCCTCTTTCTCAAAACCGACTTCTGTCCGCTCCAAGAGATCTTCGACAAGCCTTGTCGCGCTGCGCCCCCGCAATCGGCTCTCTGGTTTAAGGAGAATCCGATGGTTTAGCACCGATGGAGCGAGCGCCTTCACATCGTCCGGCACCGTGTAGTCGCGCCCATGCAACGCCGCCCTGGCCTGTGCGCCGCGGACCAGCGCGAGGGAGCCTCTCGGGCTCGATCCCAGGAGGACGTCCGGATGTGTCCGTGTCGCGTGGACGATGCGAATTGCGTAGTCTCGGACCGACTCATCCACAAGGACACGGCGCACACCGACTTGCATCGCAGTAAACTCCTCCGGCGTTGTACAGGCCTGCAGATCGTGAATCGGATGCTCGTGTTGAAGTCGCGTTACGATCTCGTGCTCTTGCTCCACACTTGGGTACCCGATGTTGGTCCGCAAAAAGAAGCGATCGAGTTGGGCCTCAGGCAAGGGGAAGGTCCCTTCGTACTCTATGGGGTTCTGAGTGGCCAGCAGGAGAAAGGGACGGGGTAACCGCCGCGTTACACCGTCCACAGTCACCTGACCTTCAGCCATGCACTCCAAGAGACTCGACTGGGTGCGCGGCGTCGCTCGATTGATCTCATCCGCCAGCACCACCTGCGTCATCACCGGTCCGGCATGATACTCAAACTCCCCGGTCCGCTCGTTATAGACTGAGACTCCGATTACATCCGATGGGAGAAGGTCTGGCGTGCACTGTATCCGGCCAAAGTTACACCCGAGTGAAATAGCGGTGGCACGAGCCAGCATGGTCTTTCCCACGCCGGGCACATCCTCCAGCAGAATGTGGCCCTCCGCCAATGCGGCGATGAGCACCAGTTCCACGGTCTCTGTCTGCATCACCATCACTCGTGTAATATTCTCAACGATTTTCGCCCCGGTCCGCTCGATCTCATCGACGCGCACGTCGGCCTCTCGCTCTGCTTCCGCCATAAACTCTCCCCCTGTCCGCACTCGCACGTTTAAACGCCTGTCCTTTGCCGAAGGCCCACTGGGCGTTCTTCCCTCAATTCTCTGGGTCACCTGCCGTCTCCCGCGGCCGCCGACGAAGCCGATCAGAGACCCTTCGCCAAGCCTCTTCTAAGCGGCTGGACGGCTCGACGAGCCGCCGACCGTAACGTGCCTCCACGTACCGATCGGCCAACAGATCAAGCTCTTGGTCAACCCCGTCGAACTCACGCTTGACCCATGCAGCAAACTCGTAAGGCGTTTGATCGGGACGCAGCCGCACCCCGTGGCGCTCAGCCGCCCGAATGAGCTGGACGAAGAGCCTGCGCACATACGCGGCTGGCAGCCTCTCTTCGGCTTCCTCGTCCCTCTTTCTCGATCGACGCCTACGGTCGCGCGCTCTATCCTTCTCCCGGGCGCCTCCACCAGGGACCCTTTCAAGGAGTCGCACCAGCCAGGCGACGGCTGCGGCGAAGAAGAGGCGAAAGTGCTTGAGAATCCCTCTCACCCAGTAGATGAGGATCACAGGGAGTCGCAGGATGCCGCTTAACTTGCGCCATTCACCTCGAAGCAGCAGCACAATGATACCAAGAGCGACGAGGGCCGTCGCCGCAACGGCCACCGCTGCCAAGAGGAGTGTCAAAAACGCCGACGCCCCTTCGATGAAACCACCACCGCCCGATTGCGTGCTGGGCACCGGGGTGGGACTCGGGCGGGCTCCTTGTAAGGCGTAGCGGTTGAATATCTCGACACCCTGTGACAAAAACCAGGCAAACCAGACCGACAGCGACTCCGCCGTCGTTACAAAGTCGAAGAGGGCGAAGCCCGAGGGCAAAAGGAGCGCAGCGAGCAAGACCGTTGACGTAAGAATAAGGGTGCTCTTCACCCAGTGTTCAACGAATTGCGGACTGATACTGATCTGCGCCTCTACCCACGACTCTCTCAAACGGTAAATAAAGACACAACCCTGCAGGGCCAAACCACAAAAAAGAAGCCCGACCATACCGGCCGCCACCGCCCACCGCCACACCATCCAGCCCGGCTCCCAAACGAGGTCGCTGTCGAAGGCGGCGCCGACAAAGAGGCCAGCCAACAGGGTGTATCCCAGGGTTCGCCGCGTAAAGTACCAGACAACCGAACGGCGCTCCTCGATCAGCGCCGCCGGCGACGTGATCGCCTGCGGAACCCAGGCGCGCTCCTCTTGGGCTTGCTCCGCTACGCTGCGGTTCACGCTGCCGATACGCGCCAACCGCCGCCCGGCGCTCACGGCTAAATACCAGCCAAAGAGGACGATCCCGAGAGGAAGGTACACCTGAGGATAGGATAGAGACTCGTTTGAAAAGAATGTGGCGGGGGCAGCCGCGCCTCCCAGACGCAAAAAGGTGTAACCGACCACCGCGATCGCGGCACCCTCGACCACGTGCGTGAGGAACGGCGCTCGGGCACGGACGAGAAAATTGCCCGAGTAGGTGCCAGCCAACGCCACCAAGGCTCCATAAATCACAATCCACGACGGGGCCTCTACGCCACCCAAAAACACAACAAAACTGCGCGCCAACAGCATCGCCGCGGTTGCAAATCCGGCTGCCAATCCCGGCAGGACAACTTGCTCCAACCAGTGATCTTGGGAACGCCCTAGGAATGCGGCAATCGGATCTACTCTAGCCAACAGCGCCACCCCCCAACACGACGAGCGGCGCCTCGGAGCCGCGGCTCACATGATACACTCTGAGCTCCGTGTGCAACGATTCGTGCATAAACCGAGGGTGAAGCACTCTCTCGCCCGTCACAAAGATGAGGATGCGATACCCGGACTCGGCCAGCATGAGGCAGGTTTCAATCAGATCGTCCGAATCGACCGGTGTCACCATGAGCAGCGTGGCTCCCCATCCAAAGTGACGCGCCTCATGGGAGACGACCTCTACAAACTCTGCGCACGGCTCGCATGTGGCAGCCGCCAAGATCTCCAGGACCCGCATCAAGTGCCCCGAGCCTTTGCGCGGTGTCACCCGCACCACACGGTCGACCTCAGAGCGCTCGGTCCGTACCGGTTGAATCGCCCCGTAGTACTTGAGGTGTGCGTTGGTGACAAAACCAAAACTCTCGCCGAGGGTGGTGAGATGGTTAGCCAGGGCGGCAGCGACCGAGATAGCTAGCTCTACATCGTGCCAGCGCACACCGATCTTGTAATCCCGCTCGTTAAAATTGAGGAGAACGAAGGTGTCCAAAGTGACGGTGTGTTCGAACTGTTTGACGTGCAACTCGTGTGTGCGCGCCGTCGCTTTCCAGTGAATCCACTGCTTCGGATCCCCGGGTTGGTACGGACGGACCCCGGCTAGTCGACTCGGATCAGGGTAGATGCGCCGCTGTGCCTTGACGTTACCCAACGGGAGGTTTGACGGCAATCCCAGCTCTCCGATCGGCAAGAGCTCAGGGTAGACCACGATATCGTGGAAGCTTTGGGAGGTGGCTCTGCGGCGATGCAGTCCCAACGGATCGCCGGCTTCCATCTCGACCGGCCCGACGGTGTACACCCCTCTGCGCGAGGACCGGACGTCGTACCCGGTCGTCACCACGCTCTTAGGCGGCACAGAGAGAATCCAGCGCGTCACACGCCCCCCGCCCAACTGGGAGGGGAGACGGTCGTACCCGCTCAGCCAAGTGATGGGGACCATCGTCGGGTTGCTAAATTCGAGGGTGATGCGAGTCGTCTCACCGGGGAAAAGGTAGGTGCGCTGCGTTGCCCGCGTCACTTGCAGGCGGCCAAACGAGCTCTCAAGGAGCTTGCCGCCTCCAAAGTAGATGAGCCCAATCGTAAAGAGTGCGATGCTGATGGCTTTCGCATTAAAGAAGAGCGCCAGAGTGAGAAAGAGCACAAAGACGATGCTCCACACGCTGTCGGCACCCCCCTTTTTCGCTTGCGATCAGTATTACGTGTACTTGAACGACACTTCATTCAACTCTTTGTAGAGACCTTCCTCGGCCATCAGTTCGTCATGATTTCCCATCTGGGCGATCACGCCGTCGCTGATGACAAGAATGCGGTCCGCGTTGCGAATCGTCGATAGGCGGTGGGCCACCACAAACGCCGTCCGACCGGCAAGCAGCTTCTCCAGTGCCCGCTGGACCAAGGCCTCAGTCATCGGATCGACGTGAGACGTGGCTTCGTCGAGAATGAGGACGCTCGGATTCATGAGGATCGCCCGTGCGAACGCGATCAGTTGCCGCTGACCTTCGGAGAGTTGTCCGCCGCGCTCGTGAACCTCCGTGTCGTACCCTTTGGGCAGGCGCTGAATGAAATCGTGTGCATACACGGCCTTAGCAGCCGCCTCGACCTCTTCGGGCGTGGCGTCTTCGCGCCCATAGCTTATATTCTCTCGGACACTCCCCGAGAAGAGGAAGTTGTCTTGCAAGACGATCGCGATGTGCCGCCGCAGCGAACTGAGTGTCACGTCCCGGAGATCGTGTCCATCCAGGGTCACCTTCCCCTCCTGAGGGTCGTAAAACCGAGCGACGAGGTTGATGATCGAACTCTTCCCGGCGCCGGTCGGGCCGACCAAGGCGATCGTCTCGCCGGGCGCGACGTCTAGGTTGATGTTGTGCAGCACCGGCTCTGCCGATGAGTAACCAAAGGTGACATTGTCAAACTGCACGCGCCCTTTCACATCGGTCACATCGTAAGCGCTGGGACGCTCGACGATTTCGATCGGCGTGTCGAGTAGGTTAAAGATCTTGTCGGCGGAGGCCATCGCGGACTGCATACCGTTGTAGATGTTGGAGAGCTCTCGCACCGGGTCGTAAAACTGCTGTAGGTACGCCACGAAGGCGACAATGATACCGACAGTCACCCCTTCCGCCATACTCCCTGAGGAGACGGCACGCGCGCCGTACCAAAGGATGAGGACGGTAGCCCCGGCGCTAGTCAGCTCGACCGCCGGGTTAAAGGCGCCGGCCAACAGCCACGACCGCATCGTCGCTTGAAAGTTGCGCCGGTTAATCCTTTCAAAGTGACCTTCGTTCACCTTTTGCCGTGCGTACGCTTGGACTAACCGCACCCCTGAGATGCTCTCTTGTAAGTTGGCGTTGATGTTGGCCATCGTCTCTCGCACCATAAGGTGGGCCTGCTTGATCCGCACTCTCAGCGATATCACGGTGACCAACACGACGGGGAGGGTGATCAACGAGAGTGCGGCCAGTTTTGCATGGAGTGTGAAAAGGACGATGAGGATCGCTACGACGCTCACGATCGCAGCAAAGAGCGTCGTCAAGCCGTTCGTAAGAAAGTCCTGTAAATAGCGGACATCGCTCGTCAATCGAGACATGATCTTGCCCGAAGGCTGGCTGTCAAAGTAGCGAAACGACAGCCGCTGCAGATGTGCGAAGACTTCCTGGCGCAACTGATAGAGCACTCTCTGACCGATCCAGGCAGTGAGGTAGATCTGTTGTCGTCGGGCGATGGTCGTCACCCCAAGCACGGCCAGAAAGATGCCGAAGACGCCTAGAAGACCTGAAAAATCGCCGACCATGATGTGGTTGTCGATACCGACTCGAATCAAGTACGGAATAGCAACCTCGCCGCCCGCGCCCAGTACGACAAAGAGGAGCGCGAACAGGCACTGCCGCCGATAGGCGGCCAAATAGCGCATAAGGCGCATGAAGTACCCTTTGTTGAAGTCGGCCTGTTCTTCTGCCATGTTGAGTTGAAACTCGATGCGTGCCACGTCTAAGAGGCTCCCTTCTACCCGTTCCCGCCTAGGACCGCTCGCCCGGTGCGTCGTCTAGCCGGTCCGATCGAAATGGCCTTCCTCTTGGACATCGTAGATCCGACGGTAGACGCCATTTTGTTTGAGGAGGGTTTCGTGCGTGCCGTCTTCGACAATGCGGCCATCCTCGATGACGATAATGCGATCCGCGTTGCGGGCGGTCGAAATGCGCTGCGCGACCACAAATGTCGTGCTCTCCTTGACGACTTCTTTGAGGGCGTCCCAAATGAGGTACTCCGTCTCCATATCCACGGCCGACGTTGCATCGTCAATGACGAGGATCGCCGGGCGCAAGAGGATCGCCCGGGCCAGCGTGAGCCTCTGTCGCTGCCCGCCGGACAACCCGGCGCCGCGCTCACCGATCACCGTCTCGTACCCGTGCGGTAGAGCTGAGATAAACTCATGAGCCTGCGCTTTTTCGGCCGCCTCGATCACCTCGTCCAAGGATGCGTCCGGTCGGCCGTATGCAATGTTTTCAAAGACAGTTGTCGAAAAGAGGAAGCTCTCCTGAGGTACCACCGCGATATGGCGGCGCAGGCGCTGCACCGGCAACTCGCGTAAATCTACCCCGTCCAAGAGGATCCGTCCCTCATCGGGGTCGTAGGTTCGATTGATCATGTGCATCAGGGTGCTCTTGCCCGATCCGGTCTGGCCTAAAATGGCCACTGTCTCTTTGGGCTTCACATCTAAGGCGATATTGCGAATCGCCGGAAGCTCCCTAGCTTTGCCGGCGACCAGGCGCCGATCTTGGTTTTTGGAGCTGGGCGCGCCACCCATACGGCGCCCGCCGCCCCCGGGCCCACCTCCGCCGCCCATCCCCATGGCTGCGACGGACATGGCGCCACCGCCCTCGGGGTGCACCACAACCTCGTAGTTGAACGAGACGTTCTCAAAGGTGACGCGTCCTTCAGGTCGATCGAGTTTGCGAGAGGAGACGCCGAACTCAATCGAAGGCTTGGTGTCAAGGATCTCAAAGATGCGCTCGCCCGAGGCCTTACCCTCACCCAACATGTCAAAGATCTCCGGGAGCTGCCGGAAAGGTTGCATCAATCGACCGAGAAATCCGTCGAAGGCGACGAACGTCCCGATCGTGATCTCGCCCTGTATGACGAACCAGCCACCCGCCACCAGGAGTATGCCGCGGCTGAGGAGTGACCAAAACTCGATCATGGGAGCGTGATTGGCGCGAATGCGCACTGCGTCTACCGAACGTTCAAAGACGCCGTAGTTCTCAGTCTCAAACTTCGACTCTTCTCTGGCTTCCTGGCCAAAGGAGCGTACGACGCGCACTCCCGTGATATTCTCCTGCAGGGTCGCCGTCATGCTTGCCATCTTTTTTTGAAAGGCCAAATAGGCCGATTCGACTTGGCGTTGGAAGTGCCGAACGGTTAGATAGAGGAGGGGCGCAACGAGCATGACAAAGAGCGTCAACTTCCAACTGAGGATGAGCGCCGCGCCTGCGACAAAAGCGACCCGCGCAACGATCCGGACAATCATCAAGAGGCCAAAACCCATGAACCGACGGATTGAGTGTACGTCGCTCGTGACGCGCGACATGAGCTCACCGGTACGGGACGTGTCGTGAAATTTGGCTTCTAAATAATGGAGGTGGTGATAGAGGGCGTTTCGCAGGTCGTAGACGATGCGCTCCCCAATGTAGCGCCGCAGGTAGGTCCCTCCGTAAAAGAGACCGGCGTGAGCCGCCGCGGTAAGGATAATCGCTGTAACCAGCGGGACGAGCGAGTCTAACCTTTGTCCGACGATCACGTCGTCGACGACGAACTTGATCAGAAGCGGTTTGAGCACTTCGGTGGCGCTCATTAAGATGACGCCGAGGAGAGCGAGTACGAAGAGTCCTTTGTACGGGCGAATGTAGCCGAGGAGGCGTAAGACGGTTTGCATCTGGAATCAGATCCCGATTAGATTCATTTGTGCGTCCAACGAGAGCACGCACAGCTCTAATAATGTTATTGCACAAGGTGCGACGGGTTCCTTTCCCAAACGGGGAGTGAAAACCAGATCGACGTCCCTTCACCTGGAACGCTCTCGATTCCCATCCGCCCGCGATGACTCTCGACCGTGTGTTTCACAATGGACAAACCCAATCCGGTCCCGCCCTCTTTGCGAGAGCGCGCCTTGTCGACTCGGTAGAATCGCTCGAAGACACGATCGAGCGCGTTTGGCGGAATTCCGACACCCGTGTCACTCACGGTGGCGCGCACGCCAAAGTTGTCACGGGCAATGGCTACGTTTACCTGCCCCCCGGACTCTGTGTACTTCAGTGCGTTGTCGACGAGGTTGAGCAGCGCCTGACGGATCAAGCCGGCATCCGCCCTCACATTCGGCAGCCCCGCCTCACGCTCCATGGTGAGGTGGAGGTTCTTGGTCTCAGCGGGGCGTCGGTACAGCTCGACCACGCCACTCGCCAACTCCGACAGGTCGACCGGCTCGACGTTGAGGTCAGCGTCAGGCGACTCCAAGCGAGAGAGGTGGAGGAGGTCCGTAATGAGCGCCGCGAGACGAGTCGTCTCCTGGTGCATGATATCGAGGTAACGGGTGAGCCGGTTCGGATCCTTGTGCGAACCGCTCTGCAGCGTCTCGATAAACCCGTGGATCGCAGTGAGAGGCGTCCTCAATTCGTGCGACACGTTGGCGACGAAGTCTGAGCGAATCCGCTCAAGTCGGCGCAGCGCCGTCTGATCGTGTAGCACACAGACTGCGCCGACCAAGTCGTGAGTTGCCACATTAATCGGCGTAACGGTAAGGTGATAGATGCGCGTCGCTTCGTTGCCCACTTCGAGCGTAGCCGTCGCGGTTTGTCGTGACGCAACACCCGTACGTAATGAGGCAACCAATTCATGGTCGCGCAACACCTCCATCGCCGGGCGACCAACCAGATCGGAGCCCTCCCCATCTCCCCGACGAAATAGCTCTTCCGCGCTTTTGTTTGCAAAGAGTAGGTTGAGGTGGCGATCGACCGCAATCACAGGGTCGGGTTGACTTTGAAGGATCGCGTCGAGCATCGCTTCACGGCGAGTGAGCCTCGCCGCGTCCTCCGCGCTCTCTTCACGTGAGCCGTCCGGCAAGGGAGCGGTGGTCCCTTTGATCTGCCGCGCCGCCCAAAGCGCCCCAGAGACGGCAATCAGGATGCCGAACCACCCGATCGCGCTCGACCAACCGAATCTTGTCATGGCCCACGCCCCGGCAGCTGTGCCAACTAGAGAGGCGCCCCAGGCCATTTGGATGCGAAGGGCGGTAGCAACGCTCACTGGGGCGGCCTCTCCTGCATGCGGTAGCCAATACCGTGAACGGTCTCGATCGCGTCCGCATAGGAGGGATGTTCAGTCAACTTCTGCCGCAGTCGGCGAATGTGCACGTCCACTGTGCGCGTTCCGCCCATGTAGTCATACTCCCACAACTGCTCCAGGAGGAACTCCCGCTCAAAGATTCTGCCGGGGTGTCTAACGAGCACCTGCAGGAGGTCAAACTCCTTAGGCGTCAATTGAAGCTGCTCCCCGTCGATCTCCACCGAACGGCGCTCAAGATTCAGTCGGAGGCGTCCGTATTCAAGCACCTCGCTGCTCTGTGGGGACGAGGGTATGCGCCGCAGGACCGCTTTGACGCGGGCCACAAACTCACGGGGACTAAACGGTTTGACGATATAGTCGTCCGCGCCTAACTCCAACCCAAGCACACGGTCGATCTCGTCTGCTTTGGCCGTCAACATGATGATGGGTATGCTACTCACCTTGCGCACCTGCCGACACACCTCGAAGCCGTCCACACCGGGCAACATGAGATCGAGCACCAACAGGTCGTAAGTGTTTTGTTGAAAGGCGCTGAGCGCCTCGTTTCCAGTGACAGCTTCATCGACGTCGTAGCCGGCGTCCTCGAGGTTGACCCGGATGAGCTCAACGATCGAAGGTTCGTCGTCGACGACTAAAATTCGCTTCCCCATACCGTCTCCCGTCCCGCGCTAAAGTCCAAGCCGCTCAAACTGCTCCTGCGGTGCGTCGCACTCTCTCATCAGACGAACGAGGAGCTGGGTCATCCGCTGTTCCACCTCAGGGTCGTCTATCGGCGCCTCTTGCATCGGATCAGTCTGCAGATCAAAGAGGAGCGTTCCAAAACGGTGGATGCCATTGCGACCCCGCCCTGGTATCTTCATCGCTTGGCATCCCTTGGTGAAGCTGAAAGGAGAGGCCAACTCGATGGAGCCGCGCAGCTCTTCAACTGAGAAGAGCGTGTTCATGTGAGTCGGCATCAACGTGTACTCGTAAAGCGGCGCATTCGTCTCGTGAGCCGGTCCGCGCATATAGGTGTAGCGGCCGTCGGTCACGTTCACCTGGTGACCGTGAAGCCCAAAGATGGCCGCGTCTCGCACCGGTGTGTCGGAAGCGATCGTCTCCCGCAGCGTTTTGCCCAACATGTCGGGCGTCGGCTCGAGCCCAAAGTACTCCAAAAGGGTCGGAGCCAGATCGATCGAGGGTTGGACCAAGCTGCCGCGCCGCTCACCTCGCTTGCCCGAGCGCGGGTCCCACACAAAGAAGGGTGTGTGCGCGACCTCCTGGTAAAACGGCATCCAACACTTGGCCCAATAGTCGTGTTCGCCCAAAAGGAACCCGTGGTCCGTCCACACGATCAACATCGTATCGTCCCACAACTCGTGTTCGTCCATCGCGTCCAGAATATCCCCAAGTTTGGCATCGCACATGCTCACGAGGGAAGCGTACTCGTAGCGCATGTGCTCCACTTGTTCCGATGTCTCCTCCACCGCGGCGTAGCGCGGCCAGTCGAACAAGGGCCCCTTGTACTCGCTGTAGTGCTCGGGGTACAAGTCCTTATACTTCCGCTGAGTGAAAAAGGGCTCGTGCGGGTCAAACGTCTCGATCTGTAAAAACCAACTCTCTTGATCGGCGTTGCGCCGGATAAAGTCCAACCCGGCCGCCACGGTCTTCGCCTGGGGCTGCAGGTGCTCTTCCCGCATGAACTGACGATTCACCCGGTCCTGACGGTGTGCGCGCGCTTGGCCCGCATTGTTACCGATCGCGTTACCGACGGACGGCTCTTTGACCTGGCCAATCCAGGGGTCACCCTCCTGCCCCCGGTGGAACTGCCACGTGCTGTATTGCGTGTGATAGGTGGCGCCTCCGGTCTCGAAGTAGTGCTGGTGGTCAGTGATCAGATGCGCTGAAATACCGTTTTTTACGAGAATGTTGGGCAAGGAGTCATCAAAGGGCTCAAGCGGGCCCCACGACCGGTGCAGAAAGTTGGGGCGCCCTGTGTGCAGGTCGCGGCGCGCCGGCATGCAGGGCATCGAACAGACGTAACTCTGATCGAACGTGACACTGCGCTGGGCCAGCCGAGCAAAGTTGGGCGCATGCACCCAATCGCATCCGTACGGGGGCAAGTGCCGACGGTTCAGGGAGTCAAACATGACCATGATCGCTTTCATGCGTAGCAAACTCCTTCTGGCTTTAGTTGGACGCCTCTTTGAGTTGGTGGGGCACGCGCTCTCCTGTCACCATGTAGATCACCCGCTCGGCGATGTTGGTAGCGTGATCGCCCACGCGTTCGAGATAGCGAGCGACAAAGAGCAAATGGATCGCTTGATTCACCCGTTCGCTCTCAATTCCCGAGGAGACCAAGGCCTCCAGCTCGTCAAAGAGATGCGAGTACACCTGATCGATCTCGTCATCAGCATGACACACATCACGGGCGGCATCGACGTCACGCGCCACAAACGCGTCGAGCGCCTGCCGCACCATCGCCAAAGCCATATCGGCCATCTTGGGAATGTCGACCAGCGGCTTAATCAACGGTCGTGAGCCGATACGCAGCGTCACTTCCGCAATGTTGTTGGCGTAATCGCCCAAGCGCTCCAAGTCGGTCAAAGTCTTGAGCGTTGCGCCGATCGTACGCAAGTCACCCGCAACAGGCTGCTGCAGCATGATCAGTTGAAAGCACGCTTCTTCCAGACGTGCCTCCAGCGCGTCAATCTCATCATCTTTCTTAAGGACCGTTTGTGCTTTTGCTAGGTCTTGTGACTTGAGGGAATGGACCGCGCCTGCAAGCGCCTTTTCGACCATACTCCCCATTTTGAGCATTTCGAGTTGAAGGTTCTGCAGTTCCTGCTGAAAGCGCACCCTCACCATCGCACCCGACTCCTCCCAAGCAATCTTAAAGCGCTCGACTATCCGAATTTGCCGGTAATATACTCTTCGGTCCGTTGATCTCTCGGATTAGAAAAGAGTCGGTTAGTCTGGTCGCACTCGACCAACTCCCCCGAGAGGAAGAAGGCAGTCGAATCCGATATTCGTCCAGCCTGCTGCATGTTGTGAGTGACCATCACGATCGTATAGCTCGCCTTTAACTCGAGGATCAACTCTTCGATCTTGTCGGTCGCGATCGGATCGAGCGCCGAGGTAGGCTCATCCATGAGAAGTACTTCAGGCTGGACGGCCAAAGCCCTCGCAATACAGAGGCGTTGCTGCTGCCCGCCGGAGAGGTTGAGAGCCGAGTCAAAGAGCCGATCCTTCACTTCGTCCCAGAGAGCAGCCTTTTCAAGGCTCTCCCGAGCGATCTCTCGCAACCTTTGGGCATCGCGCAACCCGTGCCGACGCGGCGCGTAGACCACATTCTCATAAATGCTTTTGGGGAATGGATTGGGCCGTTGAAAGACCATGCCGATTCGCTTCCGAAGCTCTACAACGTCGATGTCCGGAGCGTATATCTCCTCTCCACCTAACCTCACCGAGCCCTCGACTCGTACGTTGTCGATCAAGTCGTTCATCCGGTTGATCGAGCGCAAAAACGTCGACTTGCCGCAACCGGAGGGGCCGATCAGTGCAGTCACTTGGCACGCGGGGATCTCCATACTGATTCTCTCCAACGCTTTAGCCGCGCCATAGTAGACGCTTAGGTCACGTACAGATAAGACGCTATCGTCCCGGGTCTTAGGTACGCTTGCACCTCTAACGAGTCTCATGCCCCACTCCCACTCCCTCTCCCTCCGCTTGCTCCCGTGCATCGGACTCCTAATCCGCCGAACGTTAGGGGCCGGCCTTATCCCAACCGTCCCGTCACGTAACTTTCAGTCTCTGGGCGAGTAGGCCGTTCAAAGATTCTCCGGGTCCGCCCAAACTCTATCAGCTCACCCATGTAGAAGTAGCCCACCTCGTCCGCCACCCGAGCTGCTTGTTGCATGTTGTGCGTCACCATCACGATGGTGAGTCCCTCCTTTAGCTCTACCAAAAGGTCCTCGATGCGCATCGTCGAGACAGGATCGAGCGCAGAGCACGGCTCATCCAGCAGGAGGATCCGCGGTTCAACCGCCAGGGCTCTGGCGATACAAAGCCGTTGCTGCTGACCCCCAGAGAGCGCCAGTGCAGACTCTTTCAATCGGTCCTTCACCTCATCCCAGAGAGCAGCCCGCTCAAGGCTCTTTTCCACTGCCCCCTGCACCTCTGCTTTTGTCGCTCCGACTAGTCGAGGACCGTAAGCAACGTTGTCGTAAATCGACATGGCAAAGGGATTGGGCCGCTGAAACACCATCCCAACCATCCGTCTGACGGCCGTCACGTCGACGTGGGGATCGTAAATGTTAATCCCGCTGACGCGGACCTCACCCTCGACTCTGGCCCCGGCAATCGTGTCGTTCATTCGATTGAGACAGCGCAGAAGGGTCGACTTGCCACATCCCGACGGGCCAATGAATGCGGTGATTGAGCGATCGGAAACCTCCATGTCGACCTCCTTCAGTGCGCACGTCTCGGTGTAGTAGACACTCAGCCCCCGGATCAGCAGCGAGGCGCTTCCTTCTTGTGCCGCCTGCTCCGTCTCGGTGGCGCAACGCGCTTCTCTCGGCTTCGTTTGCGCCAATTGCACTCTTCCCACGAGCGAATCCCTCCGTATAAGTGCAGAAACAGTGATTACGTCGCACTTCCAGCTCGCCGTGCCCGCATGCGGTTGCGCAGCGTGATACCGACGATATTCAAGGCGAAGACGACCACCAGCAGAGCAAGGGTTGTCGCGAAGAGCATGGGGCGAGCCGCTTCGACGTTGGGTGACTGAAAGCCAAGGTCGTAAATGTAAAAACCGAGGTGCATGAACTTTCTTTCAAGGTGAATAAACGGCCAAACGCCGTCGACCGCCAACTCAGGCGCCAGCTTCACGACACCCGTCATCATGAGCGGCGCCACTTCGCCTGTCGCCCGGGCGATGCCTAAGATCATACCGGTGAGAATACCAGGCAGCGCGTTAGGCACGACCACCTTCCAGACCGTCTCAAACTTAGTCGCCCCAAGCGCGTACGAGGCCTCTCGCATCGAGGTGGGCACGGACGTGAGCCCTTCTTCCGTGGCAACAATCACCACCGGGAGCGTCAAAAGCGCCAGGGTGAGCGAAGCCCACAATATTCCCCCAGTGCCGAACGTCGGCGTAGGCAGCCGCTCTGGAAAGAAGAGCCGGTCAATACCGCCGCCGACAAAGTAAATGAAGAAGCCCATGCCAAAGACACCGTACACGATCGATGGCACGCCTGCGAGGTTGCGGATCGCCACGCGCAGCGCGGCCACCACGAAGCCATCTCCTGCGTACTCCTTAAGGTAGACAGCCGCGAGGACCCCCAACGGGAGGACGGCAACGGTCATCACAATCACCATGAGGACCGTCCCAAAGATGGCGGGGAAGATGCCCCCCTCGGTGTTGGACTCCCGCGGCTCGCCTGCGACGAACTCCCAAAGCTTCACGAGGTAAAGCCAACTCTTCTCGATGGGATTCATACCGTTGGGATGGTACGCCCGCACGATCTCGGAGACAGGGAGAGCATGCTCCGTCCCTTCGGCCGTTTGCACGACAAGGGCTGGTCCCTCCATCTCCGCTCGTAGGGCTCGAATCTTTAGCAACACCTCTTGGTACGCCGCCTCGGCCTCGGCCACGACCCGCTCTTGATCGAGAATCGCCTGATGCACATTGGGGGATTCGCCCGAGCGTTCGAGCTCTCGTATACGCAGGCGGGCCGACTCGATGCGTCGGTTGATCGCACCCACCTCGTGCTTCTCGAGGGCGTACACCTCGTCACGGATGCGGCTGAGACGAGTGTGAAGGGCAGAAAACGCCTCCATCAGCCCGTCCCCCGCCGGAATCACCTTGCCGTCTGCTTCGAGTCGGAGCGGAAGTGCGTAAAAATTGCCCCGCTCCCATCGCTCAATAGCGAGGATCTCCCCCGGCGAGCTGCGTGCGACGATCTCCCTCTCGTCGATCCAGCGAAAATCCTGACCGTAGAGATCACGGTTGCCCACCTTCAACTGAATCCGATACGCACGCTCGGAAGGCGATCCATTGACGGGAATCGCCTCCCGTCCCTTCACTTCACCAATGGAGACCACTCCGTCCGTGTGCTCGATGCGCACGACGTCGGCAGGCCAAAAGTAACCAAGCCCTCGCGTCAAGACAATCAGCACAAGTCCCGCGACCAAAAGCAGACTCGCCGCGACGGCCGCCCCTGTCCACCAAATGTAGGGATCCCCTGATCGCCAAAACCGGTTTGCGATTCCGCCGCCAACTCGCTTCAAAGGCGCGCCACCCGCTTTCTCATACGTAGACGTACGATCTCTCCGATCGTGTTGAGAATGAATGTGAAAGCGAACAACAAGAGCGCCGCCACAAAGAGGACCCGATAGAGCGTCCCACCCATCGGCGCCTCAGGCATCTCCACCGCAATATTGGCAGAGAGCGCTCGAAAACCGCTGAAGGGACTTGCGTCCATCACTGCCGTGTTCCCGGTCGCCATGAGCACGATCATCGTCTCGCCGACGGCCCGACCCAGACCGATCATGACAGCGGACACGATACCGGGCAGAGCGGCCGGTATCACCACGCCCGTAACGGTCTGCCACCGGGTGACGCCCAAGGCGAGTGATCCAGCCACCAGATCGCGCGGGACGCTCGAGAGGGCATCCTCCGAAATACTAAAGATAATGGGGATAACGGCAAATCCCATCGCGATACCGATGACAATTGAGTTGCGCACGTCGTAGGAGACTCCGTGAACCTCGTACAGCCACAACCGAAAGTCGGAGCGCATCGCGACTGATTCCAACACGGGACCAATCTGCAACGAAACGACCACACCAAACACGACGACCGGCAGCAGCCAAAGCGCCTCCCACCCTTTGGGGAGCCGGTCTTTGATCGCTCCCGGGAGCCGACGCCACACCCAAGCCGCCAAGAGCACCATGCCCGGCACGACGAATGCGGCGACCACCACTCCCGGTAAGTGCTGTGCCACGACAGGCGCCAGCCAAAGCCCAGCGAAGAAGCCCAACACGACGCTCGGCAACCCCGCCATGATCTCGATCATTGGTTTGATCGTCGAGCGGAGTCGTTCACTCATGAACTGAGACGTGTAAACGGCGCCCAAAATACCTAGAGGCAACGCGAAGAGCAGCGAGTAAAAGGTGCCCTTTAGCGTGCCGTACGCGAGCGGTGTCAGGCTAAACTTCGGCTCAAACTCGTCGCTGCCGCCCGTCGACTGCCACGTCCACTGTGGCTGCGCATACCCTTCATAGAGGATCGGCGCAAAGAGCGTTCGCAGGTTGATTTCCGGATGGGGGTTGTCGACTGCCCATACCGTCAGACCCTTTGACGTGAGCGCGACCTGAGCATCGCCCTTGGGACTGATTACAATCGACTGCACGGTCGGGTCCGGCGCCGTCACCCCAAAGAAGGTTTGCTGAGACGTGGAATGATGCTGTTTGACGACTCCGGTGGCATCAGCTGTGATAAAGGAGCGGTTCCTCTGAGACGCCCCGACGTGAACCACCTCGGCGCTGTGTCCTTCCAAGACGTGTACTCGCTGAAGGCGACGGCCGGCAGTCACACTCTCGTCGGCCACGTTGAACCAAACGGCTACGCCGCCGAGCTCATCGCCGATCGCTACAGCGTCGCCCCCCATCAAGAACTCCATGGCGCTCACTCGCCCTGAGCCCGACTCGTCCGGCGCGGCAATCTCCCCTGCTCGCGGACCCACACCGATTGCGCGCGTCATGAGCACGGGCGACTCCGGCGAGCGCAAATCCCAGTGGTAGACCAGCCCATTTTCGGTTCCCACCACGAGCATGTGTGCAGACGGCGAGAGTGCCAAAACCGTCGGCTTACCATTTATCTCCCCGGTAAGATCGAAACGGTATACCCTTTCTTGCGCAGCCCCGAACATGCTGCGTTGCGTTCGAGTCGTGTGCAAAAGAACGCGCCCATCGTCCGTGAGGCCTGCCGCCACCCGTCCGTTGCGGCCTTCTCCCACAGCCACCTCGTGTAAGGTCGCACCCCCCTCGTCGAGGTGAATCGTCTCCACCAGCTCAGCCCGTACATCGACGCGACGCTCGCTCCCTTCGAAGCGTACTGGGAACTGCAGCGCAACCGTGGCCACTCGTCCCGTCTCAGTTCCGAGCGCCATCAGCCCCTCTTTGGGTTGATAACGAGCTGCGCTAACCCTGTCGTCGCCCAGGTTCACCGGTTGCTGCACGTCCACGACCGTACCTGTCCTGAGGTCGACAGCGTTCACGCGTCCGTCAGCGTAAAGGAGCGCTCCGCGCGTCAGGTACTCGTCGATGCCAAACCCGACTGGCGCAACCGCTTCGGTTGCGCCGTCATCGACCGGGAATGCAAGATCCCGCACGTGGTTCACTTGGGCAGATCGGAGCAGCGGCGCCGTCTCGCGTACGATAAAGACCAGCATAATCAAGATTGCGCCAAACACCGCCAGCCCTCCCGCGACGGCCACGGCCCGTCCAAATCGGTCGAGCAGGCGCCTTCGCGGGTGCGTCGTCGGCATCTCACCTTTCATGTGCTTGATCACTGGCCTTGTCATCGAAGTCAACACGTCCTTTACACAAGTACACGAGTGGGCGTCGAGGGCGCTACTCCCCAGTCACCTGCGCCACTTGAGCATTGGCGAAGTCCGCCGTCACCGCCAGATATCCGTCACGCTCCACTGCGTCCTGACCCTCTTTGGAGAAGATGAACGTGACGAACTCCCGGACCAATGGCGAGACCGGCTGATTTGGAGCCTTATTGATGTAAATCTGCAGGAAACGGGCCAAGGGGTACTCACCGCTCAAAACGTTCTCGGCAACGGTCGGGTCGACAAATTCTCCACCCTCCGCGGCGGCCAAAGGAACCGCTCGGACGCCTGAGGTGATGTAACCAATCCCGCTGTAACCGATCCCGTAGCGATCGACGCTGACACCTTGTACCACCGCTGCGGATCCAGGCTGCTCTTTGACGGTATCCTTGTAGTCGCCGCCGAACAGCGCATTCTCCTTAAAGAAGCCATAGGTGCCCGACGCTGAATTGCGACCGTACAGGCTCACCTGGCGATTGGTCCAGTTGCCGTCAAGACCCACGTCACCCCAGTTGCGTACTACCTGGCTGTATCCCCCACGATTCGTCTTGGAGAAGATCGCGTCGATCTGCGGCAGCGTGAGTCCTTGGATCGGGTTGTCCTTGTTCACATAAACGGCGAGAGCATCGACGGCAACTTGCAACATCGTCGGTTTATAACCAAACTTCTTTTCAAACTCGTCAATCTCGACAGCCTTCATCTCTCGGGACATGGGGCCAAACTGAGCGGTTCCGGAGATGAGCGCGGGCGGCGCGGTGCTTGAGCCTTTCCCTTCGACCTCGATCCGGACGTTAGGATAGTACTTGCGAAACCCTTCGCCCCAGAGCGCCATCATATTGTTCATCGTGTCCGAACCGACGGAGATGATTGTGCCGGAGATACCGCTGACCGGCTGATACGAAGGCAGCTGAGGGTCAAGCGCCAACGCCGATCCGGCGCCCAGTGCGAGGAGCAAAACGGACATCACAAAAAAACTGATGAGTCGCTTCATACCTTTATTTGTCCTCCTTTTTTCTGTACGGTCTGTCAGTATAGCGGTCCAAAGATGTCTAAAAGTCCTCAGCCAACAAGCGCGCTTTGTTTGCCACCTAAAGGGTAGCAGGCGGATGTTTCAAGGATGGATCGGGAATGTTACGATTTCGAAATGTAGTGTGCTATACTTCAATCCGTACGAGCAACGCCGGAGGTGGCATATGGGACTCTCGATCGGAATCGTCGGCCTGCCCAACGTCGGCAAGTCGACTCTTTTTAACGCGATTACCAGCGCCGGAGCCGAAGCAGCCAACTACCCTTTTTGCACGATTGAGCCCAACGTGGGGATGGTGGAGCTTCCGGACGCGCGCTTAGACCAGCTGGCCAAGATAGTGAATCCGCAGCGCATCGTCCGAGCGCCGGTGATGTTTGTCGACATTGCGGGGTTAGTCGCCGGCGCGAGCAAAGGTGAAGGTCTGGGCAATCAATTCCTCGCCAACATTCGCGAGTCGGATGCCATCGCCCATGTAGTCCGCTGTTTTGAGAGCGGCGACATCACACATGTCAGTGGCACGGTCGATCCAAAAAGTGATATTGAGACCATCAATTTGGAGCTCATCCTGGCCGACATGGAGAGTGTCGATCGCCGTATTGAGCGCGCTCAGCGGACGGCCAAGAGCGGGGATGCCGACGCCAAGCGTGAGCTAGAGGTGCTCACGCGCGTTCGAGTGCTCCTGGATGCGGGCCAACCCGCGAGCGCCTTGGAGTGCACCGACAAAGAGCGAGAGGTGTTGCACTCGTTGCACCTGCTCACCACCAAACCGGTGATGTACGTCGCCAATGTCGCGGAGGACGAGTTGAGCACGGCCCTGAGCGCACCGGAAGACCACCCGCTCCTCAGTCAGGTGCAACAAATCGCAGCGGCGCAAGGCGCACCCGTCGTCACGGTCTCGGCCCGGATCGAAGCAGAGCTGGCCGAGCTTCCTCCCGACGAGAAGGAAGCGTTCCTCGCGGACCTCGGATTGACAGAGTCAGGCCTCGATCGCGTGATTCGTACCGGCTTTCACCTCCTCGGGCTCATGACGTACTTTACGGCGGGTGAGAAAGAGGTACGGGCGTGGACCATTCCACAGGGCACCAAAGCGCCCGGGGCGGCAGGAGCGATTCATACGGACTTTGAGCGGGGCTTCATTCGGGCCGAAGTGATTGCATACGATGATCTTGTCGCGGTCGGCTCAGAGAAGGCTGCGCGAGAACGAGGCCTTATGCGCCTCGAAGGAAAGGATTACGTCGTTAAGGACGGAGACGTCTGCCACTTTCGGTTCAACGTTTAACCTGGTCTCGTCTCATCGCTTGCGATCGGACTGTTATACCTCGTATATACCTCGGACATGTGCAATGCGCAGCCCCAGCCGTTTCGCTGCAAGCGGCTGGGGGTTTTTTTATATTGATTTCTGCTTCCCTGGTTGCCTATTTGCCTAAGTTGGCATATAGTACTGCCCATGAGGGAGTGAACGGGGTAGTGCGAACGTTTATCACAGCCTTTAAAGCGCTGGCAGACGAGACGCGCCTACGCGCCTACCACTTGATTCTCGCAGCGGATCGACCGGTGTGCGTCTGTGAGCTGGCCGACGCGCTCGGCCTTCCCCAGTACCGCATCTCTAAGCACCTGGCCATTCTGCGCCAGGCCGGTTTGGTGGTCGACTCGCGAGTGGGAACGTGGGTGCACTACTCACCGGTGCACGGCGAGTCGGCGTTCAACGAGAGCTTGGTCCAACTGGTTAGGGAGACGATTGAAAGCTCCCAATTGGAGCGTGACGTGCGCAAGTTGCACGTTCGCTTCTCCCTGCGGCGCGGTGACGAATGCATCATTGGCACCGACGACGTCCGCGTCGTGCAGGCCTTTGAACGTGCCGGATTAATAGCCCGCAAGCACGGAGAGGATGAGTCACATGAACCAATCGAATGACGCGTCCATTGGGAGCGCAAACGTACCCGTCGCAAATGAGAAAGGGCTTGGCTTCTTCGAACGCTACCTATCAGCTTGGGTGGCCCTGTGCATCGTCGTTGGCGTCGCGCTGGGGCAACTCTGGCCCGCCGTTCCCGAGACGTTGAGCCGCTTCACCTACAGCCAGGTCTCCATCCCCGTGGCGATCCTCATTTGGTTAATGATCTTCCCTATGATGGTACAGGTCGACTTCGGCTGTATTCAGCGAGTGGGGAAGCAACCTAAAGGTTTACTTATCACCCTCACCACTAACTGGCTCATCAAGCCCTTCACGATGTTCCTTTTTGCGTGGCTCTTTCTGCGGGTGATCTTTGCCCCCTGGATCCCAGAACAGTTAGGGCTGCAGTACCTTGCCGGCGCCATTCTTCTAGGCGCAGCGCCGTGCACAGCGATGGTATTCGTCTGGAGTTACCTGACCAAGGGCGATCCTGGTTATACGCTCGTGCAGGTAGCGATCAACGACCTGATCCTGCTGTTTGCGTTCGCGCCGATCGTCATCGTACTCTTGGGAATCGGCAACATCACAGTACCCTACGACACGGTGTTGCTCTCGGTCATCCTTTACATTGTCATCCCTGTCATCGCGGGTTATATCGCCCGTACCACGCTCATTCGGCGACGGGGCGCCGAGTGGTTTGAGGGTGTTTTCCTACAGCGACTCGGCCCATTCACCATCGTCGGGCTTCTTCTCACCCTCATTCTCCTCTTTTCGTTCCAGGGAGACGTCATTCTGAGCAATCCGCTTCACATCGCCTTGATTGCAGTGCCGCTTATCATACAGACGTTCTTTATCTTTGGCATCGCGTACGGTTGGGCTAAGCTGTGGCGGGTGCCCCACCAAATTGCGGCGCCGGCCAGCATGATCGGCGCAAGCAACTTCTTCGAGTTGGCCGTCGCAGCCGCGATCGCCCTCTTTGGTCTCACGTCGGGAGCCGCTTTGGCGACAGTCGTCGGCGTCCTCGTTGAAGTTCCGGTGATGCTCGCGCTCGTACGAATCGCCAATTCTACACGCCACCGTTTTCCTCAGACGACTCCATAATGGTTGAAAGGACCGATGATCATGGAACAGAAGCCGATTCTCTATTTCTTGTGTACGGGGAACTCGTGCCGCAGTCAGATGGCCGAGGGCTTTGGGAAGGCGATCTTAGGGGACCGCTTTAGTGTGTTTAGCGCCGGAATCGAAGCGCACGGCGTTAATCCGACGGCTGTGCGCGTGATGAGCGAGCGGGAGATCGACATCTCCAACCAAACGTCGGACGTCATCGACCCCGACCGGCTCAACCGAGCGGCTTACGCGATCACACTGTGTGGGAATGCCAGCGAGAGCTGCCCGGTGACGCCACCCACGGTGAAACGCCTTCACTGGGGACTCGACGATCCAGCGAAGGCCCGTGGAACCGAAGGCGAACGCCTCGAGGTGTTTCGCCGAGTGAGGGACGAAATCGAAGCGCGTATTCGAGAGTTTCACCGCGAATTCGACTAAACCGAAACGAAGAACTGATTGACATTGGCGCTCACCCACCAACATCATCCCCTCGACCTCTCTACTACGTTGGAGGGTGATTCCCAAAGTCGCGCCCGCCATCGGATGGCCGCTTGGTTCCCAGGACGGGCCTTCCGGTCGATTTGGTGATCGTTCCATCAATATCGTAGACATGCACGTGGTTGAGTTTTATCTACGTAGATCCACCCTCTGCCCGCCACCTAACCGTGGGATGTTTCCTGCCTCGATCGATCCGCTTCGTCACAAAGACCAGCAAAAATTATGGAGGAAGCCAGCATAAATAACTGAATTTTCGGTTCTAATAACACATTTGTTGATGGGGTGAGTTGATGGCTTTACAGCAAATAGGTGGTTCGGTGTCAACGTTCGGCGTGCTGATTCTTTCGTGGTTTCTTTTCTTTAGCACCACCCTCGCAGCAGAGACAAAAATCACCTTCGCCCTCTGGGGAAATCCTGAGACAGTCGAGAGCAAAATGATAGCCATCGATCTCTTCCAGAGAGATTATCCGGACGTCGAAATTGAAATCTTAGTACGAGCGTTCACGGAGCATCACGAAAAGCTCTATGTTGAAGCCGCCGCAGGCAACATGCCGGATGTCATTCTTGTATCGAGCGCTTGGTGGCCCGGCCTGAACAACGCGGGACTGCTCGAGCCGTTGAACGCGTATATCGAGTCGGATCCTGGTTTAGACTGGGACGATTATCTCTATCGGAATACAGTGCTACATGATGGACGAATCATCGGTCTACCCGAGCATGAAGGCCCTATGATGCTTACGTACAACGTTGACCGATTCTCCCAAGCCGGTTTGCAGACACCCGACGAACTATACCGAGAAGGTGAATCCTCTTGGAATTGGGAGACCTATCTCGATGTGGCACGAAGGCTGAGCGTGGACGCGGACGGAGACGGTACTCCGGAAGTGTATGGGTCTGCGACGTTATCCGGCGCCAACATTTATAGGCTCTTACACGCTGCGGGGGGATCCATGTACTCAGAGGATCGCAGACGTGCCCTCCCAAACGTGCCGGCTGCCGAAGCGTCCTTACAGTTTGCACTGGATCTTATCGAACGCAACGCTTCACCCCCTGTAGGCCAAGGTGTATCCTTTGAGTCCGGAAACCTTGGTATGTGGAACATGAACGGGCAGCCGTTCTTTCGTGCCTATCACACGGATCTGTTCGACTTTGCGTGGAACATTGCGCCTCATCCCGCCGGGCCGGAAGGGTTCCACAATTTGGCCATCGTCAATCCAGTTGTTGTCTCGGCCCACTCCAAACACAAACGATTGGGATACATCCTTGCAAAATACCTTACTAGTGCTGAGAGCCAAATGGAGAAAGTGAGACAAGGTCATTTGGTAGCACCAGTTCGGGTGACTGTGCTCCGATCTCCCGAATTCCGGGGCGCGAACGCGGGATTAAATCTCGATCTCTATTTTGACGCCACTGTGACAAACGTTCACCTCTATCCGGCACCTTTGGCGGGTGGTCCGGAAGCACAGCGGATTATTTTTTCGGAGTTCAACGCCGCTTTATCAAAGGAGAAACCGATCTCGGAAGCTGTCCAGGAAATCAAGCGACGGATTGACCAGTTTATTGCCGACAACTTGAGGGAAGAAAGGTGAGCACGATGACACAATATACGTATCGCGTCGCCTTTGACCAAGGAAAAGTTTGCGTTGAGAGCGCTCCAATAAGCTCGCCTCAACCAGGCCAAATTCTTGTAGAAACACGATGTTCGCTCATTAGTGCCGGCACTGAGATAATGAATCTACGTCTCGGACGCAAAGCAACACCGGGCTACTCAAACGTCGGTATCGTTGTGGAAATGGGCGACACCCATATTGAGGGAATTTCGATAGGCGACCGGGTGGTATCGCAAGGTGGCCACGCGGAGCGCGTGTTGGTTCGCTACAATCCCCATCTCGTTCAACGAATACCCGACGGTGTCAGCGATGAGCAGGCCACCTTTACCGTGTTGGGCAGCGTGGCTCTGCACGGGGTGCGCGCAGCAAATTTAGCACTGGATGAGCCTGTACTCATTCTCGGACAGGGGATTGTAGGCCAGTTGGTCTTACAGTTTGCTCGCCTATCCGGTGCAGGCCCAATCGCCGTTGCGGATTATCACCAAACCCGACTTGACATTTCAATACAAAACGGTGCCGACTTCACCCTGAACCCGACGAGTGAAGAGATCGACACTGCGCTGGAGCGCCTACTGCCCAATGGACCCTCCGTGGTGTTCGATTGTACGGCCAACGCAGCCGGAATACCAACCGCTATTCGCCTGGCAGGTCAAAAGGGGCGACTTATCGCAGTGACCAGCCTGCGCGAGCCCGTCGTGATCGACTCATTTCCGACGTTCCAACGTAAGGAACTCACGATCGTCGGAATACACCAACCGCAAACTCCAGAAGTCGAGACCGCGTACCACAAGTGGACGAAAGAAAGAAATCGCACGTACATTCTCAGGTTGCTGAATGAGGGCAAACTACGCGTCGACAATTTGATCAACCTGAGAATGGAGGGGATTCGAGCACCCGAAGCTTATGCAGCTTTGCAAGAACGCCCAGCTCTTTCACTGGGAGCGCTACTAATCTGGAAGACCGATTAATAAACTCGAGTGGGCCGGAAGGGCCACTCTTGCTGACAAGGCTAGTAATGCGCGCTTCGACCCACTTGGCGAGCTTTGAGCCTTTTCTGCTCGTAGTCTACGGGCAGTATGGCGGCTTCGCCAAGTGGAGACTCTGGCGAGTTATAAGCGATCAAAACAGCTATGGTGTTACGGGCCCTCTCCATCGTCAGGATTCGTACCCGTTGGCTCGACCGTTAACGTGTAGCGGCCTTCCTGAGCCGCGAAGACCGTATTCACCACGAGGTAGTAGACGCCCGAATACGGCAGCTCGAAACTTATCAAGGAGTCTGTCCCGCCGCGTGAGTCGTCATCCTGTACCAAGATCTCATTCGCCTCACTGAAGAGGAGGAGATAAGCGTCGAAGTCGGCGGACTCCAGCTGGAAGTTGACCGTCTCACCGGCGTTTCCACGGTAAATGAATTCACGCATGTACGTGCCGTCGTCGTACACCTCGCTCCATGGGCCCAACACGCCTGTGGCGGAGTCGCCCGTCCAAATCTCGTTCTCCTCGCCAAACTCAAGCCAATGGGTCCCTAGGTCTCGGGTCGGCCTCGATCACTTGCTCCATGTGAAAGTTAAGCTGAAGCTCACCGGCAAATCCCTCCGGCGCCCCAGTCTCCGGCCCCACCGTGGTCACCGAGCTTACCAACACAGACTTCTCAGCGCCATGCGGGAAGTCTCCCTGCACCAGCCAGTGATCCGCCGCCGCTTCCAACTCAACCGTCTGGTCCGCGGATACACCGTCGAACATCTCTTGGCGCGATGAGGTAGTCGCAGAGAAATGCTCGGTGATTTGCGCTGCTCGGTTGTCGGAGTTAGGGAGGTCTAACCAGCGGACAAACCTGCCCGTCAATGGATTCGTTAGATCTTCGACGGGAAAGTGATCTAGCTCGGGGTCTGCTTTGCCGAGCCACTCCGCACCCGGCTGCAGCGGACCCTTGGGTAGCTCTTCGTACTCCGTGACACTCCAATCCGAGAGCCAAAGGGGCTCGACCAGGTCCTTATACGATTCCGGAATGGCGCTTCCCGACTCCAACGTCACGTCCCCAGCTGCAAGCAGGTAGGTCGCCTCCCAACGAACGGGACCTAGAGGCTCCCCACTCTCCGGGTCAATAGGTTGGGCCCTGACGAGCAGACGTGCACTTCCGTCGGCGGGGCCGGGCTACCATGCGAACATCAACCTAGAAGGTACAACGGCGCGTGGGGAGAAGGTGCAGCGAGACGAGTCCATGGAGACCTCCGGGCTCTTTCACCTCCGGTTGCCCAACGGCGAGTACGCCGTTCGTTATAACGCGGCATACGTGTACAACATCGTTGAGTACACCGCCGGCAACCGCTATGTGGGATCGGCGTTCGTCCCTGTGCAAGTGCCCGAGCAAATCTTCACATTCAGCATTGCGGACGAGGACCCCATCGTGGTGTGGATGCCCGATATGCTTTACCTTGACTAATCAGACGAACGGAGGATGGAGATGTCTTTTGAAAAGTTGCGGTATTACATACCTACTGAAGCCCAAAGCAGCCCTCAAGTGATTGAGACCGACCTCTGCATCTACGGGGGTACGTCGGGAGGTGTCGCGGCCGCTGTCCAGGCGAAGCGGATGGGACTCAGCGTCGTAATCGCCGAGTTTAGCGAGCATCTGGGCGGCATGAGCGCGAGTGGCCTCGGAGCGACCGACATTGGGAACAAAGCAGCCATAGGAGGGATCTCCCGCTCGTTCTACCGCACCCTCGGTCGCGTCTACCCGGACCACCCCAACCGTGACGCTGACGATTCGGTATGGACGTTTGAACCACACGCCGCTGAGACGATCTACAACGACTGGGTGAGTGAGAACAACATCCCGGTCCACTTTCGCCAGCACCTCGCCCGCGTCGAGACTTCGGGCGGCCGAATCGTCGAGATTGCTATGGAAGACAACACGATCTACCGGGCAAAGGTGTTCATCGACGCGACGTACGAAGGCGACCTCATGGCCCAAGCCGGGGTCTCCTATCACGTCGGGCGTGAATCGAACACCGTCTATAAAGAGACTATCAATGGGATCCACTTCGGGAGCCCTCACCACATGTTTTACGCGTGGGTTGATCCGTACGTCGTCCCCGGAAAACCCGACTCCGGTCTCCTCTGGGGGATTCAAGACGCCCAGCCCGGCTACCAAGGCCAAGGCGACGCGAGCGTCCAGGCTTACAACTTCCGCATCTGCCTCACTAAGGATCCCGAGAACCGCGTCCCGTTCCCGCAACCTCCGGGGTACGATCCTGAGATGTTTACGTTGATGGCCCGTTACCTCAACGCCGGTGTCTGGGATGCGATGTTGCTACACAAGATGATGCCCAGGGGAAAGACGGACCTCAACAACAAAGGCGCCGTCTCCACGGATATGATCGGGATGAATCACGAATGGCCCGAGGCGGATTACCAGCGCAGAGAGGAGCTCTTTCAACTGCACTTCACCAACAATCTCGGCATGTTGTACTTCTTGTGCAACGACGACCGAGTACCAGCCGCGGTCCGGCAGGAGGTGCAGGAGTGGGGGCTCACCAAGGACGAGTTCCCCAACACTGGAGGGTGGCCGCACCAGCTCTACATCCGTGAAGGGCGCCGGATGGTCAACGACGTCGTGATGACGGAGAATCATTGCCGCGGGTACATCAAAGCCGAAGATCCGGTTGGCCTCGCCGCCTACACGATGGACTCTCATAATTGCCGACGCCTGGTTATCGACGGACGAGCGGTCAACGAGGGAAACGTCGAGATCCGACCGACAGCGCCTTACGGCATCTCGTATCGCTCAATCGTGCCGCGCGGCGAGGAATGCACCAACCTCATCGTGCCGGTCTGCTTGGCCAGCTCCCATATTGCATACGGCTCAATCCGTATGGAGCCTGTCTTTATGGTGTTGGGGCAATCCGCCGCTACCGCCGCAGCGCTGGCCATCGAGCGCGACACAGAGGTGCAATCGGTACCCTACGCACCTCTACGAGATCGGTTGCTCGCCGACGGACAGATCCTCGAGTGGACCGCGTAGCAGGAGCATGATAGCGACGGTGACGGCACACCAGACATTGTTGGAAACGTGTGGCGCCCCAACGCTGTCAATGGATGCGACGGGACTGCACGTTCCGCAGTCCCGCCATCTCTTCTCCTTACTCCTTCGATGACAACAGCGCTCTAGCCGAGGCTCTCGATCTCGATGTTACGAAACCACACTTTTGAATTGTGGTCCTGCAGCGCTATGTGACCGAGTCGCGGCCGATCCTTCCAAGCGTACTTGTACTTATTGGGAGTGCCATCCGGGTTTTGCCCAGGAACACTGTAATCGTCCACGTTCATCTCGGCGATCGCGACACCGTTCATCACCACGGCGATCCGCGGCCCGTCACACGTGAGTTGCAGTTGATTCCACTCGCCCAATGACTTCATCGCACTCTCGGAGGGCGGCACCATGTCGTAGAGGGCGCCACAGCGCTGACTTGGTTTGATGCGCCCTTCGTGGCTTGCGTCGTCAAGGATTTGCACTTCGATGCCGGTATTTACCGGATCCGTCACGTCGGTCAGTCGAAGAAAGACGCCGCTGTTTGCGCCTGGGCCGATGTTGAACTCCAGGGCCAACACAAAATTCTCAAACTGCTCCTCGGTGTAGAGGTATCCGCCCTTTTGAGCCAGGCACACAATTTTGCCGTCCTCGGCGATCCAGCCTTCGGGATTCCCCGTCGTCTGCCACCCCTTGAGCGACACCCCGTCAAACAAGGGACGTCGACCTTCCGTAGACGCCGCTCCACGCTTTTCGATTGCCAACTGTTGTCAAACCCCCGTCTATTTCAAATGCTGATCAAACCAACGCAACGCGTCCTGCTGTAATTCGGCATCGTAGCAGTGAGCTTTAGCGGGGTTGTTGTGGTTAAACCGCTCGGGACAACCCGCCCACTCATACCCCGCCTGGATCTGTCGAGCGGCCTCTTGCTGCCCTTCCTGCGAAAAGAGTCGATCCTCGCTACCGCTGATCACCATACTCGCACACGGTGCCGACATAATCGTTAAATCAGGGACGTCGATGCGGTTCCAGACTCCCGGTAACAGACAAAACGTACCGATGGCGCCGTTGACGTTATAGACCTGTTGATAGTCACCCGTCGTCATCCAGCAGCCGCTAACGGCCGCCTTAATCCGGTCGTCGAGCGCCGCCAGCATGTTGGTGCGCCACCCACCGCCGGAGAGGCCGGTGCACCCGATGCGCCCCGAGTCCACCTCGGGACGGCTCACCAAATAGTCGACGCAGCGGGAGTCATCCCAAAAGTTGACGCCCATCCACGTGGTGCCGGCCCAGTTGAGCTGCCTCACCCCGTAGTAGAGCTGCTCACGCACACTCTTTTCGGCTTGCTTGTACACTTCCGGTGAGGCCGTAAAAGGATCAATGTCCGCCGGAACATTGCCAATACCTCGTGGGGCCCTCTCCCCAAAGTGGTATGCGTCGATGACGACCACCGCGTATCCGCGCTTCACAAACTCCTCGGTCAGGTAATTCCCGCTGTAATAGGTCTTACGATGCTCAACCAACACCGGATGATCCTGCCCCGTGTTGACGATGCGTTCCTTGCCAAAGAGCATCGGTCCGCCCCACGCGTGGAAGACGACGAGGCCTGGAACCGGTAACGGAACATCCGTCGGCAACAGAAAGTAGCCGTTCACGCGAAACCACGGTGTCGTATTGAACGAGATACGCTCAAGGATGTAACCCTCTCGCTCTTCGCGGGAGTGTACTTCAGGGCGCAGGTCGAGCTTGCCCGGGTCGTAGTGAAACTCCTGGAGCAATAGATTTCGAACCCTTACCCGCCATTCAGTGAATTCAGCATCCGGGTTGTAGCGGCGCCATACCTCGGCGTTTAAGTCCAAGGGACGGTGATCTCGCAACTCCCGGATGGCGGACTCGAGGCTGCCGTAAAGGCTAAGCGGCTCTCGTTCAATCTCAAGCATCTCATGTGGCGTTCGCATCACGGTGACACACTCCCCTACCCCAATGGGGCAAACTCAAAAGTACTCGGTCCTTGCGGCCGCTACCGTTTGGCCCACACCTCTTTCGCTCGGGCAATCGCTTCAGCGGTCGGCTCAAACTCTCCTTCGATGCTGCTTAGCGGTTGCCCTGGTCGACGATCTTCGGGGAACGGAGACCAGTCGTCGGCCTCGAAAGCGGTAAGGACCTCTTCGTTTCGAAAGTCAGGAATCTCTTGCGGTGCGCCCATCTCAAGGGCGGATTTCCAACCCAAGATCCCCACGGCAGACATCGCAACACCCCTATAGACATCAAGGAACGGTTGCTCCCCTCGGCGTATCGCTTGGGCAAAGTGAAAGTTGGTCCAAAAGTCGCCGCCGCCGTGGCCCGTCCTTGCGGCCAGGTCTCCGTGGGATGGAAAGTCGGCCTGGTAGATGCGTTCTAAAGGCTGGTCGGATGAGCGATGCCACGGTTCGTGAACTACCCGTACCTTACCCGGTAATCCTCGCGGGGTCTCCATCATGCCCCGTGTACCATGCAACCGGTAGTAGACGCTGTGACCTGCGAGTCCACCTTGAGCCAGACGAAAGAGCGCGCCGTTATCCATGTGACAAAGGATGATCGAGGCCCGGTCCCGCCGACTGAGTCCGCGATACTCTTCCGCGTGCATCGGGATCGCCACGGCGTTCACACGGGTCGGCATCGTCTGCGTCATGACCATCAAGGGGGCTAGGGCGTGCGTGCAGTAGTACGTGGCAGGAGCGTGATATCGCCAGTGGTCGACGTGCGGCGCCAGCCGCATACTGCTCTCGGGTGTCATCGGGTGAATGTACTCGCCCTCGGCGTAGCGGACCTCACCCACTTCGCCGGTCGTATAAAGACGCGTCATCTCCTGACACGGCGCGCTATACGGATAATTCTCCGCCAACATGTAGACACAGCCGCTCTTCTCAACCGCTCGAATGAGTGCAACGCCCTGCCCTAAGGTTCCGCAGCTCGTTGTCTCACTCATCACGTGTATGCCCCGCTCAAGCGCCTGAATGGCCGGTGGAGCATGCTGGTGAAAATAGTTGGCCAAAATCACCGCGTCAACCCCGTGTTCAAGAAGTTGCTCATACGAGCGATACGCAGCGACACCGTACGAACGCGCCACCTCCTCAAGATTCTTCGCATGCGCGTCACAGATCGCTACCAACTTCATCCCGGCTGCGGCCGCGCCGCGGGCAAAGCTCTGACCTCTGCCGACCCCCACGACACCCACTTTAATCTGCTCGCCCTTCCCATTCGCCGACGCTTTCGACTGGCTCACTCGTTTTCAACCTCCTGTGTTGCCAAGACTCACGACCGTCTGCGCTCATCTAGGAGTGCACTCGACTACGTACTTTCCACATGATTACATGTGCATGCCCGCGCACCTTTCAAAAACTAGGAGCTCAAAAAGGAGGAGGGAAACTCGTTGTCCGGAATTTTCTGTCTACTAGCTTTTTCTGTAGAACGCTCCGCTCGGTGGCAGCATAACCTGGGTACCCCATACGTCGAAACCTTGGGGCCGTAGGTTGGTCATCACCGGTCGCGAGAAATTCAGGCCGCAAGGAGTCGTTAGCGATGAGTTCAATCGTTCGGTTAGCAGTGGTGGGAGGTCGGCGCGGCGCATCGTTCACCCGCGCCCTTGAGGTGTTTAAGGAGAAGATTAGGCTGGTCGCCATCTGTGATCTAGACCCTGGGATTCGGGCGTCCTGGCTGGAGAAGCATCCGAAAATCGCTGCCTACGAACGGTTCGAGGAGCTGCTTTCGTCCGACAGTATCGATGCCGTCCTGTTGGCGACACCGGTGCCGCTGCACGCTCCTCAGGCGATTCAGGCCCTCTCCGCGGGCAAGCACGTCCTCTCCGAAGTGGTGGCCGCTACGACCATTGAGGAATGCTGGGCGCTGATCGAAGCCGTCGAGAAGAGTGGCCTCACCTACATGATGGCGGAAAACTACTGTTACATGCGCCCGAACATGATGGTCCTCAACATGGTAGCGCACGGGGTGTTCGGCGAGATTGTGCACGCTGAAGGCGCCTACATTCACGACACACGCAACCTCGGCATCAACTCAGCAGGCGAGTTGACCTGGCGCGGCGCCATGAAACAGAGGTACAACCGCAACCAGTATCCCACGCACTCCCTCGGCCCCGTCGCCCAGTGGTTGCGGATCAACCGCGACGACGGCGACGAGTTGGCCACCACGACAACCTTCGTCTCAGATCCACTCAACTTTCACCGCTACTGCGCCGACCGCTTGGGACCCACTCATCCGCTGGCACAGCCCGGCACCGTTGTGCAAGGCGACTCCGCGGTCAGCCTCATTCGCTCCCGCAAGGGAGCCGTCATTATCATTCGGGTCGACTCAGGTTCACCCCGACCTCACAACATGACGCACTACGCTCTGCAGGGTACCAAAGCCTCCTACCTTTCGCCGCGGTTCTCAGGCGAGGATCCGCTCATCTGGATTGACGGGCGCTCTCCTGGTTACAGCCCGCCTAGAGAAGGGAACGGCGCCCAATGGCAATCCCTGTGGGAACTGGCGTCTGAGTACGAACACCCGCGCTGGCGCACATGGGGCGAGGAGGCCCGCAAGACGGGCCATGGAGGGGGTGACTTCTTTATCCTCGAGGATTTTGCCAACGCGGTCAGGGAGGGAACGCCACCGCCGGTCGACGTGTACGATGCCGTCACGTGGAGCAGCCTCATCCCTCTCTCCGAGGAGTCCGTCCGTCGGGGAGGGGCGCCCATGGAGATCCCGAGATTTCATCGACGTCCATCTCAAAGCTAACCCAAGGAGGGTATTGCCCAGTGATGCACACGCAGTCATTCACCCGTTTTGTGTATGCGCTCGTGTTCGCCGTGGTAGCGTTCGCACTCCTTACAGGATTGACAGGACCCGTCGGACCGGTCCTGGCGCAGGAGATCGTGATCGAGTACTGGCACCCGTACGGCCCGCCGTGGGACGAAGGTCAAAATCAAGCGGCGGCCCTCTTTAACGAGCGCTACAAGGGCCGCGTTCGCGTCGAGGCGAAGTCGGTGCCGGATCTTTATACCAAGCTACCTGTCGCTATTGCGAGTGGAACAGGACCTGACGCGGCCCATGTGACGGGCATCGCTCGTGTGATCGAGTACGCCGACAGAGGTCTCGTAGAACCCCTTGACGGCCCACTCTCCCGCAATCCGGCGTGGGATCCCGACGACCTGTTTCCAGGATTCTACGAGACGTACCGCTACAACGGCAAACTGTACGGACTGCCCGGGTCCGCCCAGCCGACCTCCCTCGTCTGGTCAAAGCAGGCGTTTAGAGAGGTGGGACTCGACCCCGATCGGGGGCCCGCGACCCACGAGGAGTTTGATCATTATATTCGGCAACTCACGCAGACCAACCCCGACAATTCGCTTGACCGGGTCGGGTACTTGTACAGCATGTGGGGCGGATTCCTCAACTTCGCCTACCACTGGGGCGCCAGCTTCTTTGACAAGGAGCAGGAGCAGATCACGATCACGAATGAACCCGCGGTCGAAGCCCTTGATTGGCTCGTACGCCTCTACGACAGTTACGGCGGCACGGCGGCCGTGAACGAATTCCTCAATCGGTTTCGGACCAACGTGAGCAGCGGCGTCATCAGCACGCTCGGTTCGGACCCGCTCTACGTCGGCAGACAGGGAATGGCCACGTATTCACACTACCACTACTACGCCGCACACACCAACGCCCCCGATTGGGAGTATGGCTTTAGCCAAATTCCACCCCTGGGACCGCCGAGCGCAGCTCCCAAGGCGCCAATCGTCCACACCGATGGCGAGGTCGTGCTAAGCGGGACGGATCACGCGACCGAGGCAGCCCTCTACATCCACTTTAAGACGCTGGATCCCCAGGCGCGCAGGGCGACCGTAGAACTCTCTGCGCATCCGGCCGCCAGTATCAGCGTCAATCGGATGGCCACCGTCGAAGGGTGGGTCCCCGACTGGTACCCGATGGAGCTTTGGCTGCAGAATTTCGACGTGCTCGCAAAGGCCAGACCGTGGCCTGAGACGCCCATCGTCAACGATCTCTCAAGCCTTGTCGGCGCGGCCTACAGCCGTGCAATTACAGGACAGATGGCTGTAAGGCCCTCCCTCGAGGAGGCGCAGCGGCTGGCCGAGGCACGGCTCGCTGAGTGGAAGGCGCGGCGGACACAGCCCTAGGCACTGCATTCGAGGCGCCAGGACCTTAGCAATCCTCCCCGTTCAGCGGTGCAGCCGTCATGCGCTGAACGGGGTTATCCAACCCCTGGGCGGAGCTCGGATCCCGGTACAACTCCTCCGCTAGTTCGACTTGGGCCGCCGGCAGGTCCGGCGGCACGCCAAATTTTATGGGTGGCCTTCTGAGATCGATTGCCGCGGCCATCTCTTGCAGACGTTGGTCATTTTCATCAATTTTGTGCGGCATCACCCGGCCGTCACTCGGCATGCCGGGCCCGTAGCGCCTTCTTGATCGCTTTCCCATACAAACGACTCCCCTCTAGTTTTTTACGGCACCGAGACCGCTACCCGCTTAGATGGCTCCGTCGTAGTGCCCTTCAACCGTTCCAACATCCGGTCCGCAGTACGAGCTGCCACCGCCATCACCGTCTCCGTCGGATTGCCGCCACCGGAGGTGGGAAAGACGGCCGCGCTGCAGATGTAGAGATTGGGAACGTCGTGCGCCTTGCAGTCGGCATCGACCACCGATGTCTCGGGGTCGTCGCCCATACGGCAGCCACCCATGAGGTGTGCCGTGTCCGCAACCACGTACTTGGGCGTACCGCCCGCAGCGGAGATGATGCGGTTACCCATTTCAACCGCGTGGGCGATCAAAGCGTTGTCGTTCGCACTGTAGCTAAAGTCGACCGCTGCCCTGCGTCTGCCGTACTCGTCTTTCTCGTCGGCCAGGGTGACACAGTTCTGCTCGTTCGGCAGCACTTCTCCCACGAGTGTCACCCGCCCAAAGCGGTTGTAATCCATAAGGATTTCCCGCAACTCTCTTCCCCAGATACCGCTTTGTACAAGCCCTCCGATGAACTCTACCGGGCGGGAGCCATGAGCATGCAGCGTGTACCCACGTGCGAACCCACGTGCGGGATCCGTCTCGTAAAACTCCTGAGTGGTCGCTAACACCGGCGTCCCCTTGTACAGCCGGATCTCCTCGTCAAAGAGTCCGTACATGTCGTGGCTGGAGTGCGGCATCATGCACTTGCCGACCATTCCGCTCGAGTTGGCCAGGCCGTCGGGGAAGCGAGAAGACGTGCACTCTAAGAGGAGCCGCGGCGTCTCGACTACAAAGCTGGAGAGTACGACGTAGCGCGCCCGCTGCCGGTACTCCTGGCCGTCATGGTAAAAGACGACGCCGGTCACTTGGCCCTGGCGATCGGTCTCGACCTGTGTCACGGTGCAATCGCTCAGCACTTCGGCGCCGGCCCGGATCGCTTGGGGTATGTGATGAATGAGTGTGCTAAACTTTGAGTTGGGCTTGCATCCCTGGTTGCAAAATCCCCGGTTGATACACGGGGGACGCCCCTCAAATGGAGCTGACAGGATGGCCAAGGGCGTGACCACACTCCGTATCCCCAGTGCCTCGCAGCCGCGCCGAAAGGCCTGAGCGTTGGCGCTGACCCGGTCCCTCTCAGGGTATGGGTACGGTCCATGAAACGAACCCCAGGGGAAGAACCGAGGACCCGAAACCGGGATCTCTTTCTCTATGGCGGTGTAATACGGCTCCAAGTCGTCGTATGTGATGGGCCAGTCCACACCCACACCGTCGCGGGAGTACGTCTGGAAATCACTCTCGTGAAAGCGGAGGAAAACCCCCGTAAAGTGTACGGTGCCCCCACCGACGCCCCGCCCCGAGTTGTTGTGTCCCATCTTAAGCGGGTCACTGCCGCCAACAATCCGCGTCTCTTGCCATCCTAAAGCCTGCATTGAGAGCTCGTCGCTGGCAAAGTCCGTCGCTGGGTCCCAGTACGGTCCCGCCTCAATGACGACGACGTCCAGACCGGCCTCGGCAAGGCGTTGGGCCAGCACCCCTCCGGCTGCTCCGGCCCCCACGATGCACACGTCCACTTCGCTGCGACCAAACTTCCGCCTCTTTAAGTGATCGTAGCGGTGGCCGGCGTAGTGGTCACAGTGGTGCTTCACCGGTTCACCCGGATCTCCGTGGTCCGACATCAATTCCTCTTTATCGTCACTCAGTTTGACCGCCCTCTTTCCTGCACGTCGTTCCCGTTCTTGCTATCGCGCTTCTCTTCGTTGCGTTCAGCAACCGGTTCCCATGGGTCGCGCAGGCCGGATTCAATCCGATAGTACCCACGAGGATACGCGGGGCCGGCGTACCCCATCTCAGACCAGACTGTTGGATGAGACGCGTATGCCTCTGCAGCTAAACTTAAGAGTTTGGTAAAGAGCTCTTTTTGCGGCAGTTGGGCCATTGCACCGACCGCCTCAAGCCGCCCCAACTGCAGGTCGTGGAGAATCCCGTACTGTTGCTCAGTCTCGCACGCGGTAAACGCATGCGCGTGCCGGTGCTTTGCCACATCGTCGAGAGCGTCCAATCCGGCGGCGACAAGCTGGTCTTGTGCGGGCGTACTCCGCTTGCGCTGGGCCTCTCCGTACCGTCGCCCCAGCGTCTGCTCAAAGTGGCCAGTAACAAAGCTCAAGATCTCGTCGCGGTCTTCGTAGAGGAGGTGAGTAAGGACGCACTGTAGCAGGGCCCGCTCCTCCTCCCGCCACGCACCCTTGTCGGCGCTGGACTTCGGAGGCGTTTCGAGGCGTTTCGCCACAATGGCTCGTGTGTGGGTATCCCACGCTTGCTGCTCCCGCATGACGTCAAACTCTGGGTAGCGCGTCTTGGTCAATGCCGTGGACCTCCTTTAAGCCTCAGATCGACCTAAGCGCTAAGCGAAATACAAGGTGAACAATGCGAGCAAGCTTAGAAGTGTCACCATGAGGGGGAGGACCAACGGGGGTCCCACCATGAAGTTGCTTAATGTGTAACCGTCCACCCGCTCGCCCACCCCTTCCACGTGGAAGTAGCTCCCGACCATCCCGGCAGCGACCCCGACCGCGCTAAACAAGGCGAGAAGTGTGCGCAAAGCGGCTGAGTCGACGAGGACCAGTCCCAAGGCGATAAGCCCCAACGCCGGGGTCCCGACGACTGGAATCCACATGGACCAATGGCGAAAGTTTTGCCGCCAGTGAAAGAGGGTCACCTGGACAAAGACGCCGAGGAAGAGGACGCCCAGGAACAGGTAGAGGATGCGCTCAAATGGCCAACCGCTCCACATCAATGAAGCCACCTTCTCCGTCTAGTTCACTAGTGTAGGGTAGGCTCCCCATCTCAAGGGGAATCATGTAAAAGAGCGTACACAGATGACGTGAGGCTTTTGTTAGGGGAGGAGGGGATTACCAGGTGAAGAGTGGACTCGAGCTCGTTAGTCCAAAGGATGCGCGCACGCACGCGGCGGAGGGGCTCTTTAGTCCGCCGCCGGCGGGACACTTTTGGCTCGAACACTTGGTGCACGCACTCGCCGACGCGACCGAGGTCCAGACGGAGTGGCAACTCATTACGTTGTCGAATTGGGAACCCGAGATACTTGCTCTCTTTGCCGTGAACAGCCGGAGCGGGTATGCCATGTTTCACTCCGTCAATCCTCAGGCCGGCGGTGAACTCCTAGCCGCGTGCAGTGATGTCGCTCCACTGCAAAAGGTACTGGGGAATTACGCTACACTGACGGCAGCCATAGAAGTCGCCGGCTTACAGGATCGCCTTATTCGCGACCATCGCGAGATCTTCCTCATCTTGCCATGTGGCCACTTGCGCATTGAACCCGATTGGCGGTACCGACTCGCAGGTCCCGAGGACATTGGGCGCCTCATCGAGTACAACGCCCGCTACAACGCCGAGCGGCGCACGACGTGGAGCCGCGATTGGAACGCAGCCATCGCGAGCCGCTCGGTCTACGTCCGTGAGCGGGACGGAGTCATCTCTGCCTGCCTACTGCGAGGAGCGGCGCTGCCACCCCTCGTCTCGTTCGGCGGCACGTTCACCTTTCCCGAGTATCGAGGCCTCGGCGAAGCGACCATGCTCGTCGCTAATTTCTGCGCCGAGATGGCCCTTTGGAGTTTTGACGTCTGCCTCATTGTCGACGACGACAATTCACCGGCGCTACAGGCGTACAGCAAAGTCGGCTTCACGCCGAATGGCCTGTATCGCACCACGTACTTCTCTACTCCCCATTGATTGATGTGAGCCCGCCCATGTACGGTTGTAGCGCGCTGGGGATCTCGATGTGGCCATCGGCTTGTTGATAATTCTCGAGGATAGCCGCCAAGGTCCGTCCCACAGCGAGCCCCGAGCCATTCAACGTGTGCACCAACTCGGCTTTCGCTCCGGGCTCAGGTCGGTACCGAATCTCCGCCCGTCGAGCTTGAAAGTCTTCGAAGTTGCTGCACGACGAGATCTCAACATACCGCCCATAGCTGGGCATCCACACTTCGAGGTCGTACGTCTTGGCCGCCGAGAAGCCCAAGTCTCCGGTACACAGAGCGACCACGCGATAGGGGAGCTCCAGTGCCTGCAGGATGCGTTCGGCGTCGGCCACCAGTCGCTCCAACTCATCGTACGAGCTCTCGGGTCTTGTCAGCTTGACAAGTTCGACTTTGTCAAACTGATGTTGGCGAATCAGACCGCGCGTATCTCGCCCGTGCGCCCCCGCCTCGGCCCGGAAACACGGTGTATACGCAGTGTAGTAGAGGGGAAGGAGCCTCCCGTCGAGGATCTCGCCGGCGTGGTAATTGGTGACGGGCACCTCGGCGGTTGGCACGAGGTAGTAATCCGTATTGCTCAGGTGAAACATATCCTCGGCAAACTTAGGCAACTGCCCAGTCCCCCGCATACTCCCTTCATTCACGATAAAAGGGGGCAAGAGCTCCTGGTACCCGTGCTCGGTCGTGTGCACGTTGAGCATGAACTGCGTCAGAGCGCGCTCGAGGCGAGCGCCGGCGCCCTTGAGAAAGGCGAAGCGCGCTCCGGTCACTTTTCCGGCCCGTTCAAAGTCGATAATTTCGAGCTGGGCGCCTAAATCCCAGTGAGCTTTGGGTTGAAAAGCAATGGCTCGGGGCTCACCTGAACGCCTCACCTCGACATTCTCAGTCTCCCCTGCCCCGTCGGGGACGCTCTCGTGAGGCACGTTCGGAATCTCTAAGATCAGAGCATTGATCCGCTCCTCCAAGGTGGCCACCTCGGCGTCCAAACTCTTGATCTTATCGGAGACGCCCTTCATCCGAGCAATTGCGTCGGCGGCATCCTCACCTGCCCGTTTCAACTGACCAATCTCAGTCGATGCTGCGTTCCGCTCGGCCTTAAGCCGCTCCACTTCGCTGAGCGCCTCTCGCCACTTCACATCGGTCTCCAACAGCTCATCAAGGGGTACGTCGGCCCTTCGCCTCCGTACTGCTTCTCGCACGACATCGGGGTTCGCTCTTACTTGACGAAGATCCAGCATCCATCTCACTCCCAATAATCGAGTAGGGTAACGCCGGGAGATCAGCCCCGGCGTTATCCCTCTCACAGAACCGTGCGTACGGACCTCGTACACGGCTCCTGGGAAATCACCTCAG
>JAWLDA010000014.1:3723-96843 GCA_041686855.1 Limnochordia bacterium | reverse complement strand
ATCGGCCTCCGGCTGAGTATCACGAAGCAATCACACGAAAACTTGAGAAACCTACCCCGATCAAGCTATGAGTGTCCAAGAATCGGGGGCTGGACCGGTTCAGACGAAATTGAAGCTCAGCTGGTCAGGCTGATCGCAGGGGAACGAATCGAGCAAGCGGTCACGTTTGAAAGCGAGGATCCCGCCTTCGCAGGTGTGATGCGAATGATATGGACGTTTCAATCGGCGAAGAATGGTACTCAAGTCACGGTTCGTTGCGAAAATGTGCCGGAGGGAATCCGTCCTGAAGATCATGAGGTTGGGCTGAATTCAACCTTAGACAATCTGGCTTCGTTCCTTGAGGTTGCTAACAGAGGACGTGAATAACCGGGTCGGCGCCCCCAACGAGCGTATCGAGGGGGGCGGCGGGAGTGGAAGCGTTGAAAAGCCCGTGCGTTGGCGGAGATACGGCGGGTGCTGAAAGCCGGAGGTGCTTTATACGCTGCAACAAATGGCTCTGATCACCTTAGAGAGCTCGGAGAGCTTATGGGCCGGCTCCTACAGTTGGAGGAGTTTCTGCGGAGTGAAATGAAACAGCATGGAAAAGTTGTCATTCGGAAGTCCACTGGAATGTTCATTGCTCGGCACGTGGAAGCCTCGCCATTCAGGCGCAACGATGCGTGACATGTTCTAGAGCAGCGGGCGCGTGCTGCCGCGTGGACTATGATAGATGGGGCGGCGATTCGTAACGCGGTCAATCCACTCGTTGGGTCGATGTTGCCCTCAAGGTTCCGAACCATCGCTTATTTCGCAAAAAGGGGCTGCGAGAGCGTCAGCCGTACCGATCTTCTTCACTACGCACGCTTATGATCCTCACAATCCGCCGTCCCCTCACGATAAGAAGCTGCAGCTACAGCTGTCACCTGGAGATGAACGACTCTTCGAACTCGATCCGCGGCTCGAGCGACGAGCCAAGGAGAAGTTGCTGCGAAAACCTTACGCTTCCTGCTTCAAAGGGACAAATCTGCATGAGATGCTGACCGGGCTCGGTGTCGACACGTTGATCGTCACCGGGATGAGCACTAGCCACTGCGTGTACGCCACCTGTCGGGACGCGACAGACAGTTTTCGCGTCAGTCAAATACCTCAATTCACTCAATGGATGACAGGCGTATGGGGCCCTTGACCGCGGTTATGACTTAACCCTCATTGAGGATGCCCACACCACCGACACAATGGAGCTCGACGATGGGACGCGCATTGAGGCTAAGAATGTCATAGACGAGCTCCATATCGTTATGACCCGGGTGAGCTATCCTGGCCGCTTAAAACGGCACCGCCACGGCCGAGAAGGTCGACTATTCTGCCCCTGGCGGCGTGAGTTAGTCGGGTCCGTGGCGCCCGTGATATAGCAACAGACTCCATCGTTGGGCGATGGACGGGAGCAAGGCGGCTTGTGCTGCAACTCTTTTCAATGTGAGGAGGAATAACCCAGATGGCGACTATTTCAGCCAATCGGCAGACCCCGGATGGGGAGAGCTCGGTCGTGGGATGGTTACTTGATTCCGACCCTTCAATCCGCTGGCAGGTGATGCGCGATCTGACCGATGCTCCAAAGGACGAAGTTGCGGCCGAGCGTGCAAGGGTTGCGACCGAGGGGGCGGGCGCACGTCTACTCGCTCTCCAGGCGCCCGATGGGCGCTGGGGTGGCGCGGCGTGGAACCGCGGGTGGAACTCCACCATGCACGCATTGTGGCTCCTAAGGGAGATGGGGCTCGATCCCACGTGCGACGAGGCCCGCCGCGCGGTGGGCCTCGTCCGCGACCGCGTCACATGGCGGGGATGTGGACCGGAGGAGTGTGACGACAATGCCTTTTTTGAAGGCGAGGTCGAACCCTGCATTAACGGACAGGTTGGGGCAGTCGGCGCCTACTTTGGCCAAGACGTCCGGGGGATCGTGGACCGTCTGCTCACCGAACAGCTGCCCGACGGCGGCTGGAACTGTGAAGCTGCCTTCGGCTCGACGCGTTCCTCGTTCAACACCACGATCTGCGTACTCGAAGCCTTGCTCGAATACGAACGTACCGCCGGAGAGAACCCTGAGGTGACTGCTGCCCGTCTGCGTGGACAAGAGTACCTCCTTGAGCGCCGCCTTCTGCGCCGGCGATCGACCGGTGAAGTGATCGAGCGGGATCGAAGGAGCGGCGTCGTATGGACGCGCTTCGCTTTCCCGACGTGGTGGCACTACGATGTGCTGCGTGGACTCGAATACCTACGCAACGCCAGCGTCGCGCCCGACGAACGGGTTGTCGAGGCGATTGAGTTGGTGGCGTCGAAGCGAGACAGCGACGGACGGTGGCCGCTCGAGACTCGGTATCCCGGCCTGATGCCGATCGAATTGGACGAAGGTGAAGGCCAGCCGAGCCGGTGGAATACGTTGCGCGCTCTACGGGTGTTACGATGGTATTCATCAGGTGCCTGATCGCAGGTTCGATCAGCGGCTCGTAACCAAGGATTATCAGAGAATAGTGGAAAGGAACGACATGAGTAGATTTTGGGTCCGAGCCGCACATATTCTTTGAGTCAATATATAAGCGGAGCGCTCCGTGGGATATCGGAGGGGCTCAGCCGGCGATGGCAGCATTACTCACGGAGTACCCACCCGTCGATCCTGTGTTGGACGTTGGGTGCGGTACCGGTGATCTGGCGATCCACCTGGCCCGAACCGGACGCGAGGTCATCGGAATCGATTTCGTTGAGGCGGCCATTTTACAAGCGAATGAGAAACGAGCGGATTTACCGCCTGAGGTCGCCCGCCGTTTGCGATTCCGTGTGGCGGATGCTATGAGGCCATCCCTCTTAGGCGAGCGATTCGGTGCCGTGGTCGATTCGGGTTTCCTCCATGTCTTGGATCGGGACGAATCAGATTCATTTCTTGACGATCTCGCAACGGTGCTGGTGCCGGGCGGTCGTTACTACCTCCACGCGTTTGCGGTCGAATTTTCGATGAAGAATATGCCTCGCAAGGTTACAGAGGCAGAACTGCAGATGCGCTTCGGGGAGGAGAAGGGGTGGCGAATTCTTGATATTCGACCGGCCGAGTTTCACAGTCGTGTCGCTCCTCCTGTGGCGGCGATCGTCGCATGCGTTGAACGAAGGATTGCGCCGGACAGCAATTGAGTAGTGGATTGGATTGGACTCGAACGAGAAGCGGGGGGAACAGATGGATCGCGCTCAGGGCCACAGGTATCGTAACGTTATCGGGTTTATCGCTATGTTCATCGTACTCGGAGGCGTGCTCAGCGTCTCTCGGACCGCACAGGCGACCACGGACCAGCAAGGCGCTGATCTGATCGTGCTTGCCGGTACGATGATCGACGGGACCGGCGCGCCGCCTCAGCGTGACATGGCGCTTGTTATTCGTGACGGATACATATCGGAGATTCTCCCCGCTTCCCAGATCCAAGAGTACGACCGTGATCGAATCATCGACGGGCGAGACGGCATCGTCCTTCCGGGTTTTATTAACGCCCACGCTCATACTCGCGCCTGGTTTGCCGATTACGGTGAACAGTGGACCCGCGAAGGCGTTACGACTCTCGGAAACCTTGCGTCGGTCTTAGAAGAGACCGATGACTACCGCTACTACTTTGGATGGAACATTTCGCCTCATGTTGTGGTCTCCGGACCGATGGTGACGGTGCCCGGAGGGTATCCGGCTCCCGCGTGGGGTGAACAAATCGCTTATTATGTGCGCGGCCCAGAGGACGCCTCTTTGCGAACCCAAGCCCTGATCGACATCTACGGAGTCGACCTGATTAAGATCTCTGTCAGCTCATTTCGACCTGGATGGACACGGCTCTCCGTGCCCGAAATTCGAGCGATTGTCGATACGGCTCATGCTAATGGGCTGCGGGTGGTCGCTCATGTTGATCGTCTCGACGATTACCGACGTGCTGTCGAGGGTGGCGTTGATACCTTGGCTCACATTCCGTTCGAATTCATTCCGGACGAACTCTTACAGCGAGGCGTCGATCAGGGACTGGTCATCGTCCCCACGTTTCAAGTACAGAGTGGAAACAACCGAACTCCTCGGACCGCGGTTTATGAGAATGCACGACGGTTTCATGCCATGGGCGGCGCTCTAGCGCTTGGAGACGACGTCGGCAATCCCAACATCAGACCGGGCATGCCATTTTTCGAGCTGGAAGCGTTCCGCGACGAAGTGGGCCTCTCGGAGCACGAGATTATCGTTGCCAGTACCAAGAATGCAGCCACTGCGCTCGGAATCGAAAACGTGACCGGCACCCTCGAACCCGGAAAACGAGCGGACCTCCTGATTATTGGGGAAGATCCGCTGACAGACCTCGATGCATTGAGAGATGTTCGCATTGTGATCAAGAGCGGCCGCATCGCGTATCACCACGCCGAAGCGGTCCTGCTCAGCAGGCGAGGGTGGGAGGAGCATGATGAGTATGCTTCGGATGAATGGGTGTCACTGGTCGAAGCGTATGGGGGTCACTGCGGTTATTGGGATGCTAGCCGTGTTCGTATGGTTGACCCAAGGCACGCCGGTCGCGCAGGCCGACGAGTCTGTCAGCGTGTGGTACCCGAGTAGTGCGGCCTTTCTCGAACGCGTCGTCGCTGAACTTGGCAATGATTTTGTGGATGACTTCCGAGCGGAAACCGGAATGGACGTTTCCTTTCGAAAAGCTGACCCGAGAGACATGGAACTTGCCTTTGCACGGGGTCAGGGGCCTGACGTGGTGATCACGTATGCTGATCTCGGCCTGCGGGACGGGTTTTACGGACGTTTGATCCAGTTAAACGAACACCTCGAGGAGTGGGATGGCTACCCGCAGGTTGCTCCAAATCTATGGCAACGGGAGTACGGTACTGGACACGTTTACGCGGTGCCGTTCTCGGTGGCCAACGCGAGCATCGCCTACAACAAGGACGTCTTCAGTGAGACAGGATTCGATCCCGAAACGCCTCCTCAAAGTTGGGAGGAGCTTTACGAAACGGCCGACAAGATGACGAAACGCTTGCCGGACGGCCGGGTGAGACTCGGATTTGATTCGAGTTTGCACTGGGATCGCTGGATGTTTGAAATCCTGCGCGCCCAAAATGGGTCGCCCACGATGTGGACAGAGGACCTACGCACGACGACCATCCATGATGAGCGCTCGATCGAGGCGCTTACGTTTATGAGGGATCTTTTTCACTTGTCAATCCCACAGGTGCTCTCATCTCGAGAGACTCGCGTTTGGGCGAGGGGGACTGTGGAATCCTTCGTCGAAGGCCGTTCGGCGATGCTTTTCGGCGGACCGTTTGTGGGTAGTGAGTTGGCAGTGCACGCCGACTGGGAGCGGTGGCTGGGAGTCTTTGGCGGCCGCCGTTCCCCGGATGTAGAGCCGGTGACGCTGACACTCCCTTATGGACTGGGGATTTTCATGCACGCCGGTAATCCCGACGGAGCGTGGTCATTCATTGAGTGGCTCATGCGTCCCGATACATCAGCGCGCCTTCATGCGCGCATGGGGACGGTTCCAACCCGATTCGACGCCTACGAGCATTTTGCGGAACTCCGACCCGAGTTGGCACCTTGGGCGCGACTCCTTAAACAGGCGAACATCTATCCATACCTGCCTTGGCACGTGACGCCGATACGTACGTGGAGCGGGCTGGATGCTGCTGTTGAGCAGGTGCTGCTAGGGGTGGGCGACCCCAGGGAGAGCCTCACACACGTTGGGCTAAAGTGGCAAGCTTCGTTTGATCGCTTCTGGCGTCAGCACGATACGCAAATACGGCTCGAGGTTCCGGAGCAGCGCGTCAAGGGCCTGCTCCCCATTCACGTCGGCGTGAAAACTCCAGCGGATCATCCCGTGGCAAACGTCGCCCTCTTTGCAAACGGTAAGGAAATCGCAAGAGGGACCTCCGTCCCGCTCAACGCGCACGTCGATACAAGGAGCCTCGACGCAGGACGACATGAGGTGACGGCGCGTGTGGTGACTGGTTCGGGCGCACATGAGGCGACCTCCTGGATGACCGAGCATTTCATCGTGCCTGACATCCTATATATTGATGCGCCAGATGGGGCCGTATCCGGCGAGGTTGCGATTGGTGTGGACGTGAGAGTGCCGGAAGGGGACCGGCTGGAGAGTGTTGGACTGAGAATCGGCAACGAGACGCTCTACCAGGGACGCGACGCACGTGCGGTCGTCGACGTCGACACGCTAAAACTTGACGACGACTCTCATGTAGTAGAAGCGAAGGCTGTCCTCGTGCGTGACGGCGAGCCCGAGGAGTTCGTCCGCACACGGACCATGCTCGTGCGAAACTGGGAGCTCTTTCAGGACGAATTGCTGCCACCGACCAGTGGATGGTTTGGGGTTACGGATCGGAGCAAGACGGTGGACCGTTCGCGGGGCTGGGTGCACTTGACAGAGGATGCAGAGCGATACGATGGCGACGATTCTCGCCTCGGTCGTTCCGGGGATTCTCCTGAATATCTTACTTGGGAACATCCCCGTGTGCGGGAGTTCCGCGTCATCGTATACAGCATGCAACGGAATATTGACCACCACGTCACCGTCTCCGTATCCGGCGACGGAGTGAACTGGGTCGAGGTTCCCTACGAGACGGTTGTGTTAGAGGCTGCCGGCGACGGATCAAAACTGGAGTTGCGCGGCCATGTTGGGGAGCGTCAAGGTCAGAATTATCTGCGCCTCACGCTGCAAGGAACGGCCGAGAGTGAGGACGGTATTCAACTAGGATCTGTTCAACTGCGGAGTCAGCGTGAGTGACGGGGTTGATGGCGGGTGATTCAATCGGTCGGGGAGCGCGCCGCCGCTAATGCGCAAGGGCGTTAGGCCGAGGGACTTCAGGCTTAAACGAGAACTGGAACGACGGAAAGCTGACTCCTTTAAGCATCCTGAATCCGGGCTATCTTGGGATGAAGTAAAGAAACGGAATAGGCAAGATCGTTATAACCACTTCAAGTAGAGATAGAACGAAGGGGGCATAGCGGAATGTTACATACTGAGCCGGTTGCTCGTGCCGAGATGCTGATTCGAAAGCCTGTTGCTGAAGTCTTCGACGCGTTCATCGATCCGGCAATCACGAGTAGGTTCTGGTTTACACGAGGAGATAGTCAACTAGACGAAGGCAATAGAATCAAGTGGTACTGGGACATGTATGGTGTTTCGGCCGAAGTCGTCGTGAAGTCGGTCGAGCAGAATAGGCGAATTCTTATTGAGTGGCCGACCCCAGTTGAATGGATATTCACGCCGAAAGGTGAACACGCAACGTTCGTGAGTATTACGGCGTCAGGGTTCACGGGCACGGATGATGAAAAGGTAGCGCAGGCAATCGACTCGATGGGCGGATTCAGTCTTACCCTCGCTGGCTGCAAGGCGTTCTTGGAGCACGGTGTTGAACTCAATCTTGTCGCAGATCACAATCCAGATGCAATTGTGAATGGTGGCGTCAAGTAAGCGTATCCAGCTCGAACATGGAGAGTGACCCATGCGGAAAATTATCGTCGGCGCAATGGTTTCCCTGGACGGCGTCATGCAGGCGCCCGGCGGGCCAACTGAGGATCCGACCAACGGCTTCAGGTTCGGCGGGTGGGTGATGCCCTATTACGATCAGGAGTTTGGCGAAGAGCTCGACCGCATCTTTAAGAATTTCGACCTCCTTCTTGGCCGCAAGACCTACGAGATCTTCGCCGGCTACTGGCCCTACTACGAAGAAACCGGCTCAGATGGCGGCATCTCTAAGCGGTTCAACGAGATCAAGAAGTACGCGGTTTCGCGCTCCGGTGAGGTCGATACGTCAGCCGCAATCTCGAGGTGTTTCAGTTGAAGAAATTCAAGGCAGCGCCGATGCACGATACTTCTATTTTGATGATCTTGACGGAAATCGACTTGAAGCTGCGTGGTCGACTTGGGATTGAACCGGCACCTCGTGCTTGCATGTGACTGGACTTTCAGGTCTATGACGGGTCGATTTGGCGGTCTCGCAGTTCAGAGATGACTGTATGTAATCGTCCCCATTGTCTCCAATGAATGTGTTGGAACTCGTTCTCCGTAGCCCTCATGAGAAAAAGCCCAGGCCCGCTCCCTCGCATCGGGTTCATCAGCACTTCAACGTCGTTATCCGGGTTTATCGGTAGGTACCCGACAATGTTGCTGTAAAAGCCTACAGAGCGTCCAAGATTACGTACAGGGAGACGAACGCAACAGTAACCTGTGACGTGAGTGACAATTGGTGAAGCAGGAGCGATACTTGCTGTCGTCATTGTCAATCTCCTCTCCAGAATGACTGGGATTCGACGTATTCCCTTCGTAGAACTTAGATACCTCCTGCGGGAACGGGTGCTGTCCAACAAGTCCAGCGGATGGGCTCGAGGAGGGCGGTCGCGGTTAGGCCGGGACCGCGGCTGCTCAAACGTAAAGACTTTGGGTCGACGATGGAGTCCCACAAGTGCCCTAACGTCAGGTGTCTATCGGAAGGTGAAGGAGCCGTGAGTTCAACCGAACTTCGTAATGAAATCATAGAGGCATTTGAGGTTCATGGTTCCTTAGAACGGTTACCTGGGGGTGAAACTCCCGTCTATCGAGCCGGGGACAAAGTGTTTCGCCGCGTGGTCGATCAAGTAGAGGACGCAAGGACGATAACCAAAATTCAAGGAGGAGATCAGGGTGACTGTGCTCAGCTGTTCCCGAGAAATCCCAGCAGAACCGCAAGCGGTGTTTGCGGCCATTCAGGATCCCGTACGGCTCGCGCGTTGGTGGGGGCCTAACGGATTCACAAATACGTTCCACACGTTCGAGTTTCGAGACGATGGATCATGGCTGTTTACGATGCATGACCAGAACGGTAAGGAGTATCCCAACGAGGCCCGGTTTCTCGAAGTCGTTTGCAATGCCAAGGTCAGGGTTCGGCACGTCAATTTGCCTCACTATGATCTTACTATTACTCTCGAGCCCACGGAGACCGGAACACTCGTCTCTTGGAATACCGTGTTCGAAAACAGTGCGTTTGCCGAAAATGCTCGTGATTTCCTTGAGACAGCGAACGAGCAAAATCTCGAGCGACTAGCGATCGAAGTTGGAAGCTGTAACAGATCAAGTTAAAGTAGGTAGCGGGAGGGAACCCATTGAGTATTAACGTGTTGAAACCCTTCATTCCGTCGGGCAAAGACTTCGAGCTTTCGCTGCAATTCTTTCACGATCTCGGATTTGAAACGAACTGGAAGGCGGAAGGTCTCGCGGAACTCCAACTTGGTTCTGCAGTATTTCTGCTTCAGGACTTTCACAACCAAGAGATGCAGGAGAACCTGATGATGTTCGCGGCTGTCGAGGATCTCGATCGATGGTGGCAGCATATCCAGAATTCCGGAGTCCTCGAACGGTACGCAGGGGTTCGAGGAAAGGAGCCGACCGAGTACCCGTGGGGGAAGAGGGAAGTCCATCTAATTGATCCCGCCGGAGTATGCTGGCACTTTGCGTAGACCTATATCCTTGATGTATTCTAGAAGTGGCCAACCAACATCATCTAGATAGCAATGCCTCGGGTTCCTGCGATCATGGAGGGAGTAGTGACCGTGAGCACTGCGACAAATGCGCCTCCGTCTGTTCCAAGCGGCTTCCTTGGCCTAGGACTCGCCCGCCGATTCCAGGTGCGTCCTCTTGACTCCATCGTTGACATGGCAGCTACCTACGGGGACATCTGTTCCCTGCAATTGGGTCCAATCCGCGCCTTTATCCTGAATCACCCCGATTTTATCGGCGAAGTGCTCGTCACCAAGCACAGGCAGTTTCGGAAAGTACCGCACGCTATAGATGTTTTTCGCCAAGTTGACGGGAACGGGCTCATCGTAAGCGAAGGCGACTTGTGGGCCCGACAGCGCCGACTCGTTCAACCCGCATTTCAGCCGCGACGAATGAAAGGCTATGCGACGTCGATTGTAAGTACTGCTCAACGTGTCGTCTCGTCGTGGTCTCACGAGTCGGAGGTCGACATGGACTCGGAAATGACGATGCTCGCGTGTCGCGTCATTGCGAAGTTGCTCTTTGACGTCACGGTCGACACCCAGGTTCGTGAGTTACACCAAGCGATCGGTACGCTTTCCGTGGAACTTTCGAAAGAGTTGCGTTACCCGGTCCTGTTGCCCAACTGGCTGCCGTTCCCCAGCATTCGTCGAAAGAGGCGTTCAATCGAGTACCTTGACCGCACGGTCCGACAGATTATCCGCGAACGGCGCGCAAGCGGGGAGGACAAAGGTGATCTCCTCTCCATCCTGCTGGCAGCGGTTGATCAGGAGGGCGATCTGACGGGAATGAGCGACACTCAAGCCCGTGATGAGGCCATCACGCTCTTTAACGCGGGACACGATACGACCGCAGCGGGCTTGACTTGGACCTTGTTTGTGATGGCCGCGATGCCCGACATTGAAGCGAGCCTCAGGGACGAAGTTGACAGGGTCTTGGAAGATCGGTCGCCGACATACGGGGATCTCAAAGACCTCTCCTTTACCCAAATGGTCGTCAAGGAGACCTTGCGCATGTACCCGCCGACGTGGTCTCTAATTCCCAGGCAGGCCACGGAGGACGTCCAAGTTGGATCGTACACCATACCCAAGGGCGCTTGGGTATATATCTCCCCATACGCGCTTCACCACAATGAGCGCTACTTTCCGGATCCGGATCGCTTTGATCCCGAACGGTTTGCTCCCGGTCGCGCCGAACGTATTCCTCGATACGCCTATCTTCCCTTCGGGGCCGGCCCTCACGTGTGCATCGGCAACGCCTTGGCGATGATGGAGATGACGTTGATCGTGGCAACCATCGTGCAGCACGTCCGCTTAGAGTTGCTCAAGCCTGCAGAGCAAGTTCGGCCGACCCCGCTCGTCTCTTTACGCCCCGAGGGCGGCTTACCGATGCGCGTGAAGGCGCGATGAGGACCTAGTGAGCGACTCCGAGGAGGGGATCCCGATACGTGTCAAGAGATCACGGGGAGACAGACTTGACCGAAGCGTGCCACAAGTGCATGGCGGCATATCCCCGATATGGTCGCCAGCTCTCCGTGATCGTCTTTGCTGAGCACTGTGCCGCTAGAGGGTGCTTTTCGAGCATACGCCGCAAGATAAGATCCGTCCCGGGCCAGGCATCGACGTCCCGAAGCGCACGCAATGCGAAGTATGAGACAGTCCATGGTCCGATCCCGGGCAATTTGAGCATCCCGCTCACAATCTCATCGTTGCTGGCGTCGTTGTCCGGAAAGGGGATACTATTTGTGGCAATGTGTGCGGCTATGTTTTGTAACGCGGCAACGCGCCGTCCGGGCATGCCAATCTTAGCTAGGTCGGCTGTTGCCACCGACTCCGGAGTAGGAAATAAATGACAGGTCCTGCCACACTCAGGATCATTGACAGGCCGCCCCGTTCGTTCGATGATTCGCCCCATGATCGTTGTTGCTGCGCTCACGCTCACCTGCTGGCCAACGATCGTGCGGACAAGGAGCTCAAAGGCGGACCATCCCCCTGGTATGCGGATTCCTGGATAATCTCTCCGGAGCTGCCCGACCAGCGGGTCCGTGCCAAGCACTGCCAGGATTTCATGCTGATCGGATTCGAGGTCAAACATGTCCCGCACACGTCTCCGGATCGTAGGCGCATGGCGGCTGGCGTCTCCGAGAATGGTCACGACAAGGCGAGAGTGCGCCGGTTCATTTCGGACGGTGAGGATGCCCGTGTCGCCATCGATTTCGATCGTTCGTGAATACTGGTTGTCACCAATCCACTCCACGCCGGCTGAATGCCTTCTCTTCAAATAATCGAGCTGGAACGACCAATCCAGTGGGGGCTCGTAGGGTACGTCGAACGTCATAAGATCACCCTGCCTCATACCAATTGGGAGCACAGCCTACTCCTTGATCGAGGACGTGAATCCCTTTTCGTCATGCGCGAGCTTGTCTCTGAGTGGGACTCAGAAGGAAAAACGAGCAGGCGACCGAGAAGGAGATCCTACTAAAGTTCCCAGGAGCCACGCTGTGTAGAATGCATCAACTCAAGCGGTTTATCTCGTACTACCGTCCCGAATGGAAACTGTTCACCTTGGACTTGGTGTGCGCCGCCGTGATGGCCGGAGCGGATCTGGTATTTCCCATGGTGACAAGACTCTTCATGAAAGATTTTATTCCCAATCTCGACTTGCGCTCCATTTTGCTGTTTGTGGCGGTGATGCTTGGACTTTACCTCGTACACGTGGTATGTCAGTTCACGACAGATTATTGGGGCCATGCAGTGGGGGCGAACATGGAATTCGCCATGCGGAAAGATCTGTTTGCGCACCTGCAGAGCCTGGATTTTAAATTTTTTGACGAATCTAAGGTCGGACACCTTTTATCACGGGTCATCAACGACCTGCGTGACGTATCGGAGCTTGCTCACCACGGCCCGGAGGACTTGCTCATCGCAGGATTGATGCTCGGGGGTTCGTTTTGGTATCTAGCAGGCATTGATCTCAGCCTCACGTTGATTGCGTTTGCTTTCGTGCCCATCTTGTGTTGGTTTGCCATCGGCCGCTGGCCCGCGGTGAGCAGAGCGCTCCATTACGAGCGTCGCGCGACGGCGGATGTGAGTGCCGAGGTTGAGGTGAGTCTATCGGGCGTTCGAGTGGCAAAGAGTTTTACCAATGAAGCGCATGAATTGAACCGCTTCAACAAGGCCAACGAGGAGTTCAGAAAAGCTCGGCTGCGAGGGTATCGCACTGAGGCCGAGTACACGGCCGGGATGAGCTTTCTAACGAACGTGTTGCACTTGACAGTTTTGGCCGCCGGCTCCATTTACGCATACATGGGCCGGATCGATCTCGCTGATCTGACTGCGTATCTCATGTTTTTTAGCTTCATTCTGCAACCAATTCGACGGTTGACCAACTTTACGCGATTGTACCAGCTTGGAATGACCGGGTTTGAACGTTTCCTGGAGACGATGACGATCGAGCCAAGCATTGTCGATCGACCATCCGCTGTCGAGCTACGGGACGTCAAGGGAGCCATCACCATCAAGGACGTCTCATTCCGCTATGGCGACCACGATGAAGTGTTGGACCACATCAGCCTTGATGTCGAACCGGGACAGACCGTAGCCTTTGTGGGACCCTCGGGTGGAGGGAAGACCACTTTGTGCCACTTGATCCCTCGGTTTTACGATGTGTCTGACGGTGAGATTTTGATCGACGGTCGAAATGTCAAGGACGTAACGTTGCAGTCCCTGCGCCAAAGCATTGGCCTGGTCCAGCAAGACGTATTCTTGTTTGCCGGTACCATCCGGGACAACATTCTCTATGGAAAGCCGACGGCGACAGAGTCTGAGTTTCTAGAGGCAGCAAAGAACGCCCGCATTCACGACTTTGCTATGTCACTTCCCGACGGATTTGACACCTACATCGGCGAACGGGGAATCAAGCTGTCCGGAGGGCAGAAGCAGCGGATCTCCATCGCTCGGGTTTTTCTCAAGAATCCACCCATCCTCATACTTGATGAAGCCACCTCTGCGTTGGATACGGTGACGGAGCAAGAAATTCAAGAAGCACTGTACCGACTCTCTCGGGATCGCACAACACTGATCATCGCACACCGCTTGTCCACCATTCGGCACGCCGATAAGATCGTCGTTTTGACCGACGGCAGGATTCAAGAGTGCGGGACTCATGGTGAGTTGATGGCTAGAGGTGGGACGTATGCAAGGCTGCACGGGAGGACGTCTGAAGTTGTTTAACGATTGCGCAGCAAGGAGCAATTCAAGTCAAGTAGAACACCGGCCGCCTATTGCGGGGCTGTCGTTAAGCGGATAATAACGAGACTGTGAGGAGTCAGATCATGACGTTGAAAGGTAACTCGAAGATTTTTCCGCATCTCTGGTACGTGGAGGAAGCTGAAGAGGCGGCCCGATTCTACGTCTCAATCTTTCCTGACTCACGGGTAGACTCCATCACGCCGCTATTGAGTGAGTCGCCGAGCGGACCTGCAGGATCAGTCACGGTGGTCGATTTCACACTCTTTGGTCAGCGCTTTCAGGCGATTAGTGCAGGGCCACACCATGAGTTCAACGACGCGATCTCGATGGTGGTGCATTGCGACGATCAGGCTGAGCTGGACCGATACTGGGATGCCCTTCTTGAGGGCGGAGGCAAAGAGCAGGCATGCGGCTGGCTCATCGACCGCTTTGGCCTGAGATGGCAGATCGTACCTGCCGTATTGGATGAGATGATGCGTGACAAGGACGCATCTCGCTCAAAGCGTGTATCGGACGCGGTCCTTAAGATGGTAAAAATCGATATCGCTGAGCTTGAGAAGGCGTACAACTCGTGAAGCAATCGTGTTAGGCGTCGTCCAATGATAAAGGGCGCAACCAAATGTTAGCTGCTGTCTTCTTTGACCTTGATGACACGCTCTGTGACGCCAAGGCGGCGTGGAGTGCGGGCGTAGCATCTGCTTTCGATCTGCTGCAGGCCCGGTTCCCCGATATTAACGTACACCAAGCATTTGCGACGTGGCAAGAAGTGAACCGAGAGTTGCTTGCCGCGCTCGGTGCTGGAGAGCTTCGGATGGCAGAAGTGCGGGATCAGCGGTTTTTTATCTTTCTTAGCCGATTGGGTCAATTAGACCCTCAATTTGCTGACGAGCTCAATCACGTTTTGGCGACGGCGAGGTTACGTGCCATGAGGTTCTTTGCAGATGTCGAGTGCACATTAGCAACGCTACGTCGGACGTTCCACGTAGGGATTATCACCAACGGCGCTGCCGATGGACATCTCGATAGTCAACGTTCGACCGTTCAGAAGCTTGGGCTGTTAGATAGGGTGGACTCGCTGTGGATTTCGGATGAGGTAGGACACAGGAAACCCGATCGGCGGATCTTTGATGCAGCGCTTACTGGGGTCGGGATTCAGTCCCGCGAGGCGATATACGTAGGCGACTCACTCCCAAATGACATTGCCGGAGCAAATGCGGCCGGTCTACACAGTGTCTTGATTGTCCGCAGTGGTGCCGTGAACGTACCAAGTCGACCCGAGAAGACTCCGGACTGGACGGTCAGAGATCTTTCGGAGGTTGTAAGGATTGCACGTGGTCAAGGACGATGGAGATGCGAAACGTGAGAAGGATCATTAGACTCGAGGAAGTGAATAGGGCTGAGAGGGTGGAAGCAGTCCGGATTCTCGTCGAAGCCCTGGTGCATGTCCCATCCGCTTGGTCCGACCTGCCATCCGCGACGGAGGAGGTCGACTCGTTTCTCGAGGATCCGGAACGGCTCGCCCTCCTTGCGCTGGAGGACGGTCACGTCCGTGGCTGGATCGGAGCAATCCGCCATTCTGAATTCCAGTGGGAACTGCACCCCCTGGTCGTTGATCCAGCTTACCAACGCCAAGGTTGGGGCCGTCGTCTGGTTGGCGCATTGGAGGAGCTTGCCCGGGCCGACGGTGTGATCACAATCTGGTTAGGGACAGATGACGATTTCGGCGGCACAAATCTATACGGTCGGGATCTGTACCCTGACGTACTGGGAACCCTCCAAACGCTGACTGCCACACACGGCCATCCGTTCACGTTCTATCAACGACTTGGTTACTCGGTCACTGGGGTGTTCCCAGATGTAGACGGGTTGGGGAAGCATGACATCCTCATGGCGAAACGGCTCTGAAGGGAAGATTGAAATGTGAGGCAGCATGGCCGAGGGGATGTTGACCGTGGGTCTGTATCGCAAATTTCTATTTCCGCGCCTCATGAATTGTGGAATGGCGTCGCCATCCCTGGCACAGTACCGAATCGCGACGCTGAACCGCGTCACCGGTCGAGTGCTTGAGATTGGCTTTGGTACGGGGCTCAATCTCGAGTATTATCCGGAACATGTACGGGAGATCATAGCGCTCGATCCAAATCCGGGCATGCGAGCGCTTGCTGAGAAGCGCATTGCCTCAAGTGGAGTCAACGTGAACCTAACGGTGGCGGACGCTCAATCGATTCCCTTTGGGGACGAGGCTTTTGACAGTGTTGTCAGTACGTGGACGCTGTGCAGCATCCCGGACGTGGACAAGGCTTTGCGTGAAGTGTATCGGGTTCTCACACCGGGAGGCCGTTTTTTCTTTCTAGAGCACGGTTTGAGTGGGGAGGCAGCCGTCCGAAAGTGGCAACACTGGCTGACGCCGATCCAACGGCGACTCGCGGACGGATGCCACCTAAATCGCAACATGCGCGAATTGGTTGAGACTCTACCCTGGCAAGTCGAGACGATGGAGGAGTTTTACGCCGAGCAGACTCCCAGGACCCTAGGCTACCTGTACCGAGGTGTCATGGTGAAGTGACACAGATGGCGCCGATCCCCTATCAACCTCGATGTAAAAGGCTTGCTCCATACTGAGCCCTGAGGAGTTGAAAGGAAGATTCGAGATGGGCACCGTGTTAGTCACTGGGGGAACAGGAACCCTTGGCCGTGCAGTGGTTGAGCGATTATCTGACAAGGATCGTACCCGCGTCCTCGGTCACCAAAGCGAAGCGCCATTCGCCTCAGGTGTCGACGTGGTCAAGGGAGACCTCACCACAGGGCGGGGAATACACGAAGCGGTTGCGGGAGTAGACTCTATCGTGCATTGTGCGAGCGCCCCACGCAACTCGCGCATGGTAGACGTTGAGGGCTTAATTGAGTCGGACCTGCTGCCTTGGACAATCGTGCGAACCACACAATTTCATGACTTGGTTCTGGGAATCATTCAATCGGAAGAGACCGACGCTGACGCCGCGGTCTCTGTTCCGGCTGGAATGCGCTTTCAGTCGATTGACGTGGGGCCGGATACAAGATTTGGGAGGACCTGAGATCCATTCGATCGAGGAGATGACCGAGGTGTATCTGCGCGTTCGAGGGCGGCGGGCAACCATACGGACTGTCGTCACTAACGCATTTCCAGAGAGTCCGTTGCAGGGATGCAGGCAAGGAGTGGGGGCAAGTGGGGTACGCGATCGAGCTATATTTTGATCGAGAGACCGAGAAGCGGGTCTCCCAGTTGTGGGATGAGCTGGCCGCTCAAGACGTGAGCGCTGTCTTGCCTTCCATCGGGTCCCGACCTCACATCAGTTTGGCGGTACTCAACGATGTTGTTCCGAGCGCGCTTGAAAACGTTTTGCGTCAGACGGCGCTCGCAGGCGAACCTATCGAGTTGAATCTCGCTGCGGTGGGGACGTTCCCTACCGCAGAAGGTGTCGTATTCCTTGCGCCTTCCATGGCGGATGGGCTCATCGAGTTGTATCGGGAAGTCTACCGAAACATTCAAGAGCTCGGATTGCCGGTGAATCCGTACTATCGCCCGGGGCGGTGGGTGCCACATTGCACTGTGGCTTCGGATGTCTCACGGCCGCTGTTGTATCGAGCTACAGAAATCACGTTGGAGAGCGGCGTCTTTGGACCTGCGCAGCTCCGTTCGATAGGGCTCATCGAATTTCGCCCGGTCCATGAGCTGTTCGAGTTTAACCTGGGTGGGAATTCCTGAACAGAACGTAGGGGTTAACGCGTCGGATTAGGTTCTGCAAGACTTCTTACCGGGTTAGGCAAACCTCTCAACTGACACGCCATTGAGATCCACCTGTTACTTCTGATGGAAGGGGTAGAGTCACCATGTTGAGTGAGAGCGACCAACAGCAGCTCGATCGCGTCCTCGTGCTTGTTAGGGATGTGCTCGGTTCCGATGCCGTGGGCGCCTACCTATTCGGTTCGGCGGTACTTGGCGGTCTTCGCCCCGAGAGCGATCTCGATGTCTTGGTGGTTGCGAAGCGACCGACAACGTACGCCGAGAAAGAACATCTCGTGACGTGCCTCCTCTCCATGTCGGGACGAAACACCCCCGATGGAGTATGGCGCCGCGTTGAGCTGACCATCGTCGTTGGGCGTGACGTGATACCGTGGCGTTACCCCCCTCGTTTCGACTTCCAATACGGAGATTGGTTGAGGAGCGACTTTGAGAGCGGAAACATCGAGCCGTGGCCAACCAAGGTAGATCCAGACTTGGCTCTGTTGATCTCAATGGTTATCCTCGGGGATACGCCTCTATTTGGTCCACCACCGAATCAACTTTTTGAACCAGTTCCTTTCGATGACACCCTACGAGCCATGGTAGGCGATCTCGATAGGCTTCGCAGCGAAATTGAGAGTGATACCCGTAATGTGATTCTCACCCTCGCTCGCATATGGAGCACCCTCGAAACGGGTGTCATCCGGTCAAAGGATGACGCTGCAGACTGGGCGTTGGGACGATTGCCTGCGATCCACAGGCCCTTGCTCGCCCGCGCTCGGGCGATTTACCTCGCTGATCGGGAGGAAGGTTGGGGCGATGTGAAAGAGTGCCTTGCCCCGTTAGCAGAGTGTATGGTCGTCGAGATCAAGGCGTTGCTTAAGGAGGTTCATCAATGAGTCGTAAGTGGAAACCTGAGACGTACTCGTCTGTCTCTCCGTACTTGGTGGTCGATGGCGCAAAGCGCGTTATCGACTTTCTCCAAGAGACCTTTGGCGCGAAAGCGCTGCGTGGTTGTAATGGTCCGGAGGGGGCCATCGTGCATGCTGAAGTGTGTATTGACGACACGGTCGTCATGATTAGTGATGGGGGGCCCAATTGGCCGCCGTACCAATCACACCTACATGTCTACGTTCCCGACGTTGATGCGACTTATCGGAGAGCACTTAAAGCGGGTGGTGTGTCGGTGCAGGAGCCTCAGCAACGAGGGGATGACCCAGGTAGGCGGTGTGGCGTTAGGGACCCCGGAGGAAACACGTGGTGGATTGCGACGCAAGTCGAGTAGTGACTCGGTTAAGAAGGGTAGGCCGAGCCGGGAAGTGTTTCAATTTGAAGGTGGTCGGCATACAGTTTCCTTAAAGGGAATTTTCAAGTAGGAAGTCATCGGGCTGGCGTACGCCGTAGCTTTCACGCGTCGGCGCTTGCGAGAGGGGGTAGCTCTCTTGTCAAGAAATCGCAGTGGAGAGGGTGTCGAGCTGCCTTCGTGTTTTGTTCTCATGCCTATCTCCGATCCCCCGGAGTATGATCCTGGTCACTTCCAGCGCGTCTATGATTTCTTAATCAGACCCGCTTGTGAAAAGGCTGGTTACCGACCCGTTAGGGCTGACGATGTCACGAACACAAATTACATCGTCGTCGACATTCTCACCAAACTCATTGATAGTGAAATGGCCATCTGTGATCTGAGCGGTAGAAACCCCAATGTGCTGTATGAGCTTGGCATTCGTCAAGCCTTTAACAAGCCCGTCACGTTAATCAAGGATTCACAGACCGAGAAGATTTTTGACATCCAAGGGCTCCGTTACGTTGAGTATGAGCACTCGTTGCGGGTTGATTCGGTCGTTGACGATGTCAAATCAGTTGCAAGAAGTCTGGCCGAGACTGCTGCAGCGGAGGGCAAAGAGATTAATTCGCTCATTCAACTCTTAAGCATCAAACCGGCTGAGGTGCAGCAGAAGGTTGAGTTGTCGAGTGACGCGAGCGTCATTTTGTCCGCCATCGAAGACCTTTCAAACCGTATTTCGAGAATAGAGCGCTCCGATCGCAACCGATCGATGAGATCCAAGAAAGGTTCCGGGACGTCCAAAATCCGGATGCTGGACGACACCGCCTGTAGAATTAATGGCGAGTTGGCGGAGATTGGTCATATGGTGATGCTGAACGGTGAATACCTTGGAAAGCTGGTCGACGTGAAAGACGACGCCATCTTTGTCAAAGAGGATGAGACAGGCAACGTTGAGAAAATCAGCGTGCATGAGAAAGATTTTAGTCGCATCGGGTTTACTCCATTTTGAGCGAAGGCCGCGTCGATATTGCTGGTGACATTCGCCGGTCTTAGGTCCGACGTTCCCTAGTAAGGAGTGTCTCTTTGCGTTCGAGCCCCCAACGGTACCCGGCAAGGTCGCCGTTTGAACGGATCACTCGGTGACATGGGATGAAGAGCGCGATTGGGTTAGCAGCACATGCATTCGCAACTGCTCGAACCGCCTTGGGATGCCCGATCATCTCTGCAATCTGCGTGTACGTCCGTGTCTCACCGATCGGGATTTGCATCAAGGCCTTCCAGACGTGACGTTGAAACTCCGTTCCCCGTGCATCAACTGCCTCGTCGGGGAGATGACCATTATGTGTTAAATGTTTGTCTATGCGCTCTACGAGTGGGGCCAGTGCAACGTCGTTGCGGACGATAGATGCCCGCGGAAAGCGTTGGCGCAACGACGAGAGAAGTTGCTTCTCTTCTCCCCACCAGAGAGCGCAAATGCCGTGAAGTGTTTTGGCTACGAGCATGCGGCCGAGGGAACTGGTAGCTATGGTGAAGTGAATCTGCTCACCGTCACCACCGCGGGAGTACGCCGACGGACTCATCCCTAAGTCCTGCCGTACTCGCTCATACAGGGCCCGACTTGACCCGTATCCCGCGTCAAAGAGAGCGTTAAACACCGAGTTGCCCCGACGAAGCGAGCTCTCAAATCGTTCGGCCTGGAGGGCAGTTGCTGCCTGTTTGGGAGAGAGTCCGGTGAGGCGCTTGAAGACACGCTGCACATGATAAGGGCTTACACCCAGAGTGTCTGCGATCTCCCTGAGAGTGGGCGATGTTTCGTTCTCCATAAGGAGGTGCAGCACTCGGACGACCAAGAGTGGTTGTTCGCTTACGTGATCCGGTGAGCACCTCTTGCATGCTCTGAATCCGGCCGCTCGTGCGGAGGCGGTATCTTCAAAAAAGAGAACGTTGGACCGTTTCGGGCGGCGAGCCGGACAACTTGGTCGACAATAGATCCCCGTTGTCTTGACTCCAAAAAAGAAGAGACCGTCCGCGAGCACATCTCGATGAACAACTGCCTTCCAACGAGCTTCCTCGTCCATAGGCTCGTTGCTCATCGGGTTGATACACACGGGGCTTCACCTCCATCACCGCAGTCTGGTTCTCGCCGACATTCGATCACGTTGTTGATTATACCGTTTAGAACGGGCAGGCTCTATCCGCTTGTTGCTTTCAAACTCATTCGTGGGGAGGTTCAAGGATATGGAGACGCCACGCCCAAACGATTCGATTATGGATTCTACCGCCCTGCAGGTCTTTCTAAGGTCAACGAAACCGGAAGTGGTTCACGTAGTTCAATGGTCGAACGGGATTCGACTCCAAGTGGCTTGTCATCTCTGTGATCGCGTTCCCCCGCTCGACTTTGTGACCTCAGTACGGGCCGTGCTGTTTACCGAGTCCGGCGTGGCTGTTCTCCACAACGCCGACGGATCTCATATTCTCCCATGGGGAAGGCGCGAGCCGGACGAACCACTCTCGGACACCTTGCGTCGAGAGATCATGGAAGAGACGGGGTGCGCCCTCGAGAGCTCCGCGTACATTGGTTTCTTGCACATGCGGCACCTCACCCCGCGCCCGGATGGCTATCGGTATCCATACCCGGACTTCCTCCAGCTCGTGTACGCGGTGAAAGGCACAGTCGTCACACAAGAGTTTGACGATCCGGATGGGTGGGAAGAAGCGGTTGAGTTTGTACCTCCCGAGAAATTGGCAATTCGTCGCCTGGCCTCCGATCAGCGATGCTTCTTGGATCGAGCCGTTGAGTTGTTGCGCCGGATTGGACGGCATTATAAGAGCCAACAGCCTATCGGGAGGTACGCGAATTGAAGATCGAGCGGGTATCGGAGCATATTTGGGCACTAAAGGTGTGGGCCGTCATCCCGGTTCGAGTGTGGCTGGTCAGGGAGAATGACGGCGTCACATTGGTGGATGCTGGCCTTTCATTCATGGCCAAGGGCATCTTGCGTACCATCGAGCGGCTCGGGGTTGGACCACTCGAGCGGATCATTCTCACCCACGGCCATATGGATCACGTCGGTGCGATCAAAGGCGTCCTGAAGCATGCATCGGTGCCGGTTCACGCCCATCTCATCGAGATTCCCTATATGGAAGGCGAGGCTCCTTACCCGCGCCGAAAAAGGGCACAGGCATCTGTGTCCAAAGGCATGGTCGCCCCGTTGCCTGAGGTGCCCGGCGACGGCCTCCAGCGGGTGGCCGGACTCAAACCCTACTTGACGCCTGGCCATTCTCCCGGTCACGTGGTGTACTACCACGAGGAGGACCGGGTGCTGATTGGCGGCGATCTGGTGATGTCCAAGCGGGGGCAATTGCGCAAGCCCATGGCGATGTTTACGAGTGACATGCCCGAAGCGCTAAGAAGCAGCATGATCTTGCAGGAGCTCGACCCGCTACGGTTGGAAGTGTGTCACGCGGATCCTATCGAACGACCTGCCGCACAGCTTAACAATTTTTTGACACGCGTCATTCCATTTGCCTGACGAGAAAGTCAGTGGACGAGCTGGGGAGAAGTCCACTGGTTGAGTGAGCTCAACACTTTTAGCCCCGAATGCGGATTCTCTTGGGATGGGAGTGTAACATGTGAAAGAAAGCACCATGGTTCCACCGTTTAGGCGTAAGGTAGGCGGCATCTTCATTCCCGTCTCCGACGTACATCGTGCTCGTGCTTGGTACAAGGATGTTTTGGGATTGCCTGTCGGCGACGTGCAGTTTGGGCATTTGTGCTGCATTTCAATGGACGACGGTGTGGATCTGCTACTTGATCAAAAGCTGACTCCGGACGGTGGGGAGAAGGACCTGGAGCTGGGAGCCTACCCCTTGTTCATGTTTGAGTCTGAGAATGTTGAGGAGTCGCTTTCACGCTTGCAGGAGCGCGGCGTTCGTTTGGCCTCGTACAACGGTACGATCATTCAAAACGGTCACTGGTTCAATTTCTATGACTCCGAGGGGAACTTACTGATGGTGTGCGCGTGAGTTTTGGACGTTGCCGGACCGGTCAATGTCCGCGGCGCCGCATCTGCGATAGGAGCGTGAGCGTGGCGTTTTGGCTGGTCATGAGTGGAGGGGAGACTTTGAGCCCGTGGTTGACGGACGCTACATTTGCTCGGAGTTTGCAAGAGGCAGACATCGATTTCACGAGGATCGGCATGCGCCTGGGTTACACGCAGGCAATATGGACAGCGAAGTAAACTGCAGTCGACCTCCAAACATGAATCGCCGGCCCTACGATGCCGGTTTCGTCCTGGATGGGATGAAAGAGCCGGTCTTTCAGCCCCGCGAGAACGAACAGTCCGAGTGGACAGAGTTGCCACCGGTGGTCGTGCTCCGCTTTCGTAAGGCGTGTGGTGTTGCGAAATAGAGCAATCGACTGGAAGCGACGAAGTGAACTCCCAGGTGGGATGCAGGAGGTCGGGTAGGGATGTGTACGATTGCGTTGGTTCGCCACGGTGAGACGGACTGGAACATTCAGCGGCGACTCCAGGGGCGTGAAGATACGGATTTAAACCTGCGGGGGCGGGAGCAGGCCCGCATGACCGGCTTGCACCTGAGGAATGAGCGCTGGGATGCCGTCCTGGCGAGTCCGCTTCGTAGGGCCAAGGAGACCGCGGAGATCATTGCCTCGAAGCTTGGGCTCAACCAACTACATGTCGTTGAACAATTCGTCGAACGCGATTTCGGCCTGGCCTCGGGTCTTACTGTCGAGCAGAAGAATGAGCGGTTCCCGGATGGGGTCGTTCCAGGCATGGAGGAACGAGAGGCGTTGTACGAGCGAATCTCCGACGGGTTACGGAGTGTCCGCCAAAGGTTTCCCGGCAGTCGGGTGGTAGTGGTTTCACACGGCGGTGTGATCAACGCAGCGCTGGCCATGTTCACCAACGGCGAGATCGGTAGCGGGAAGACTCTCCTGGGGAACGCCTGTATCAGTCTCATTCATTACGTTGAAGATACTTGGCAGATTGAGTACTTCAATTCCACGGCGCATCTAGCCAACATGCCCGAATGAGGTACTCTTGGATTCGTCGGTGGTGACACGGTGCGCGTTTCAGAGCTTGACCCGGAGAATCTGACAAGATCCCAAATCAATCAGCTTCTATTTAGCCAAGAAGACGACGGGAAATTGGGGGATCTCATCCTCACACCAGGAAGCAACAAGTGCGTCCAGTACAGGGTGCCGGTGGCGGTAGAGCTCTATCGTCGCGGGAGAGCCCCGCTCCTTCTCTTCAGCGGAGGTCGAGTCTGGGATACCGATCCCACCCTACAACCCGAAGCGCTCTTGATGAAGGAACGAGCGTTGGAGCTGGGCGTGGCCGAAGCGAACATCTTGACGGAGGCAGAGTCGCTTCATACGAAAGCAAACGTGATCGAATCACGGCGAGTGATCGACCAAGCGATCGGGATCGCCAATGTCTCGCGCATCCTCCTTGTAACCACCGCGTATCACATGAGGCGCTTGTACATGACAATGAAGACGCATCTGTCAGGGACGATTACGTACTCTTGCTGCGCGGCGCAGGATGGAGTCACGCGCCCGGACAATTGGTGGATGACAGAAGTTGGGACCAAACGGGCAACTGAGGAAGCTCGCAAAATCATTGCGTATGTGCGCCGAGGCGAGTTGATGGATGAAGATTTGTAAGGGGGGATTACGAGGTATGCAGTACGATGTAAATTCTCCGAGTGAGTATTTGGCGGCGTTGGACGACGACTGGCGACGAGAAAAACTGCACGAACTAAGATCCATTATCTTGTCGTGTGGCCCGCACCTAGTCGAGGGGATCGATTACAAGATGCTAAGTTATCGCGACGAACGAGGAGCGGTGTTGGCTTTGAACGCTCAAAAGCACTATGTGAGTCTCTACACCGGCGATGCGAGTAAAATCGATCCGGATGGGACGTTACTGAGTGGTCTCAATGTAGGAAAGGGCTGTGTTCGATTTAGTAAGTCTAAGAGCATCTCGCAAACGCGCATCTCAGAGTTTATTGAGCGTGTCATCGCGATGTCTCAACGCGGTGAGGATGTTTCCTGTTGAGGTGGCACCCAATGACGGAGGCAGGCGGTGACTTAAAACGTGAAACGCATACTGTTGACCGGTATGTCTGGAACCGGCAAGTCGACGGTGGTCAGGGAGTTGGTCGCTCGGGGGATCAAGGCGATCGACACCGATTACGACGGTTGGAGCCATTGGGTCAACCTACGAACTGGGCTGCCTGTTCCTCCACCCGACACAGGCGAGTACGCTTGGGACGATCTTGACTGGGTGTGGCATGAAGAACGCATATCCACACTCTTGTCGAGAGATGACGGCGAAAGCTTGTTCGTGGCAGGGACTGCGATCAACCAACGGAAATTCTACCCATACTTTAACCACATTGTGTTGCTCAGTGCGCCGCGTTCGGTCATTCTCGAACGATTGGCCCGCAGGACCAACAACGCCTACGGAACAACACCTCGCACGCGTGATCGTGTCCTCGAACATATCGAGACCGTCGAGCCCGCTTTGAGGGCGAGAGCTGACGTAGAGATCGATACGAGCCAGCCGCTTCAAGACGTTGTGGAGGAGCTCCTCCGAATCGCCCGGTTACCGGTTCAGAGAACATAAAGGTTAGGAGTGGGTTTCAAAATGAGGACCTGGATCGAACGATGAGACGGCTCATTATGTGGAACCTGATCACCCTCGACGGTTATTTTGAAGGAGCCAACCCTTGGGAGATCGACTGGCACCGGCATGTCGTCGACGACGAATTTGATGCACTGTCGTTGAAGCAGATCCGCGCGGCCGACACGCTCCTCTTTGGCCGGGTCACCTACGAAGGTATGGCTGCCTTCTGGCCGTCGCAACAGGGTGAGGTTGCCGACCTCATGAATGGGATGCAAAAGGTCGTCTTCTCACGCACCTTGAAAGGTGTGACGTGGGCCAACACACGAATCCTGCGAGGCGAAGTTCGGGATGAAGTGCGTCGCCTAAAACAGCAACGGGGAAAGGACCTGCTGATCTTTGGCAGCGGCGGGCTCTGTTCGACCCTCATGAAGGATCGGCTCATCGACGAGTATCGTGTCGGCGTTGTTCCGATCGTGCTGGGCGGTGGTACTTCGCTATTCAAGCCCGAGGAGGAGTCGACGCGACTCAAATTGGTCGAATCGAGGTCACTAAAGTCCGGGTGTGTCTACCTCCGCTACAAATTGCACTCAACTGCGGTTATGAGCGCTGACGGACCTGGTCGCCAAGGGGAAGCGGGTTAGTATTGGAGTGTGACGCCATGGGATACGTCAATAGCCTCATCGCCGTTGCGGATGATTGCCCAATTACGACGAGCCAAGTACCTCCGATTCGCAAAGGGAAAAAGACTGTCGCCAACATTCAGTACGAGCTGTTGAGCGAACAGCCTGGAATTTACACGCAGGAAGATGTGCTTTTTGAGAGTTGGCTACGAAGGCAAGCCAAGTTGGGGAGCAATCAACAAGAGGTTGCGCGCCTGCGCGAAGCATTCTTTGCTAAGCCTCAAGCCTGTCTTCGATCGTCCCCGCTACCGAAGCGGTACGGTTGGGGACTCCTCTTTGATGGCAACGGGCGCATCTCCTTATGCCCCATGGAGTCTAACGAATATGAGGAGATCAGCTCCGGAAAGAGGCCGGAGATTAAGGTTCTCAAGGCGCTCCGCTCATCGCGTCGCTAAAACCACGGATGGAGCCGAACGAAAGGGGACTAAGAATGTCCTCCGATTGCAATAACGAAACGGACCAAACCCATACGTCACTCGATCGCGAAGTGGTAAATCGCCGCGATTTCCCAGTACCTCGTGAGGCCGTGTTTGAGGCGTTCAGCGACCTCGATCAACTGGTGGGTTGGTGGGGGCCCAAGGGGTTTAAGAATACGTTTCTCACGTTCGATTTCCGACCTGGCGGGATGTGGCGATATGAAATGTGCGACCCCGACGGCGAGACCACGGTTCACAAGAGCCTCTTCGTCGATATCAGGAAGCCTGACCGCATCGTGATTCGGCACCTGGAACCGTTCCATGAGTTTCATTTGACCGTTACCCTTACCTCAAACGAAGAGAAGACCGAGTTGCAGTGGCACATGCTGTTTGAAACGGCTGCCGAATGCGAGCGGGTGAAGCCGTTTGTCGCGGTGGCCAACGAGGAGAATCTGGATCGCCTGGAGGCGCATCTCGCCAACAGGTTGTAGACCTTGGAATCAAACCATTCGTCCTGAGGGAAACCACCTTGAGATGCATCTGGCCATCGGCCGCTCTTCGCTGGTACGGGTGCCACCGACCCGGCCTCTGCCGTGCCCATATCCGCCCCTTCTGTGTCTCATGTTATTTACACTGAGCTTACGCCGGAAGCCGCGTACAGGTGGTTTGTCTTTGAAAACCACGAAGTGCAGGATGTCGCCGTCCAACTAGTCGTGCCTGCGGGGATGTTCAGGGAAGGCCGCAAATCGACGGTGATCTTGTTTGGGCCCGGGTGGTCGACCCGCCCAGACCAGTTGCCGGTCCCGCTGCCAATGGAGGAACCCGTTGGTGCGATTGAAGTCCCACAGATAGTCATTGGGTGTGGATAGGCGCCTCTGGTTTGACGGCGATACTCTTGGTTGTTTTGATTTGGGCGCTTCGATGGGCAAGATCTCGACATCGCGGCGATTGGCGCATGAACAAGGTTGCTGCACCGTCCGCAGATCTTAGAAGCCGGGGAGGGTGCAACAACCTTTTCAGTTACGAAAGCTGTGACGTGTCATTGTACGATCCACACGCCCGAGAGCGGGTCAGGAGACGGCTTGGTCGTGCTTTGCCATGGCTTCCATGAGTGGTTCCAGCGGAAAGTCGAAGACGTGGTCGCGTAACCACTGGGGCGCAACCGTCTTACCCCATTCCAACCCTTTGGGCATCCGATTGTCTGCAGAGAAGTCCACGTGGCGCTCGTTGGCCTCGCCCCAGCCGAAGATAAGGTGAGGGAGCCAATCAGAGGAGCGCATCGCACTTAGAATCTGCTCTGCGGCGTCGTTTGCTGTCGTCTCCCCGCGCTCGACTTGGTTCAGGACTCGGCCAGCGAGGTCGATGTTGTGCTGCATCGGCTCCGCGAACGGCACGTGTGTGTCGGTGTCGAGTTCTGCTAACACGGATTTGTCACCCGTGTGTGCATACCGGAGCGCGGTGCGCATGAGCCATAAGTCCCCGTAAAGTTTGGTGGAGATCCACACTTTGAGCCAGGCGTTCCAGGTGACGTAATGTGACATCGCCATGTAACCTGTGTTCACCATTTGGTCGTGCTCGTCAAGATGTTTCCTTTGCGCCTCATCGACCGGGGCGAAGCGCTCCTCGGAGAAGTCGTCCTCGTTAAGCGCGTCGATCAAACGATAGGTGAAGTAATATAGGCTTTCCAGGCTGTTGATAAGGCCCCGAGAGTACAGCGCGTCCACGGCGCCATAGGCCTGGGTGGTGATAAAGAAACGAGTACCGATGGAACGCTTCGCCGAGTACTGTAGGCGCCCGGTTCCAATCCACGGCATGATGGGTTCGATACTCTCGAAATGAGCCGCAATGCTGGGGTAACGGGCCATGATCTCCTTGACCTCGGCTTCCGCCGACAACCCGCTGCTGGGATGTTTGCACATGTTGAGCGTGAGCCCGATACTTGCCAGCTTGTTCCTGGAGCCAGCATGGTTGTCGAACGGGATCACCCAGAACCATCCACCGTCAAACGCGTGGTGAAGGGTGCCTTCGTGAAAACTATAGGAGAGTCCGGGTAGGTCGTCGGGGTCAAGGAAGTCGTCGTACGGCCTAAGGTTGCGTGCGTGAGTAAAGATGGACCTGGACTGGGTCACAAGCCGGGTTGGCGTTTCGCGCAGCCCATATTTCTCTGCGACGAGCGACTTGGCGCCTGTCGCATCTACAAGGTACCGCCCATTCAGCACTTCGCCCAATTTGAGCGTGACGCACACGCCGCTTTCATCCGTATCGACATCAACCACTTCAGCGTTCTCGCGAAGCGTGGCACCGTATTTTACAGCAGTCTTTACCATAAAGTGGTCGACGTCTTCGCGAAAAAAGTGGCTCTCCGACACGTACGCGTATTCCGGCGGGACGAATTGATTCGTCTCATTTGGATCTTGTGGCTCTCCTGGACGGTGGTAAGCGAAGCCGATGGAACGTTTAATTCCGCACCGGTGCGAGACGGAGTTGGCCACGTTGTCCGCGTTACTGAGCTGTTTCAACTCAGGGATGTCGTACCGTTCGCTGATGAGCCACATCCAGTACGACGATTGCGGGAGTGTCGCCTCACCCAAGGCGAACCGAGGGTGCGCTCCTTTCTCCAACAACAAGACATCGTACCCGTGTTTTGCAAGGATTGCCGCCTCTATGGAACCGACGATCCCAGAGCCCATGATGATTACATCGTAGGTTTTCAAAAGAATCCCCCCTTAGTGGATAGGACTTTCCTAAGAAACTTTGTTCGCAAGAATACCGCGCTGGTTGTCGCCTTCGGGTTCCCCCGGACGCTGTTTCCAATTAAAGGTAAGGACTCGCCACATGTCGCGATAATCGTAATCGGTGGCTAATGCCAGGTTGAGACGGTTGTATGACGCGAAATCGCTGGTGAGGTGGACGAGTTGGACGATGCCTTTGTCGCTTAAGCCAATGGCGCGCAGCGCCTCGATCTCATCGTCGGTCGTGCCCTGGGGGTCAACGTTCACCTTGAGGGCAAAGTCGACTATGGTGCGCAGGCGATCGTCTTCAATCGCATCGGTTCCCTCGGCGACAAATCGTTGAACATAGGTTTCGTCCGTCTCCAGCCCGTAGTTAAGGATCGTGCAGAAGGCGGCAGTGCAGTAGGGGCATCCGTTCGCTTTAGACACCGCAATACCAACATGTTGAATTTCGGGCAGAGTCAACTCCCCTGCTTGCCACAAGACTTGGGTGGCCCCGAGCTTAGCTTTCATAAACTCGGGAAAGTTGAGCTCGACATAGAAATGATTGGGTACAGCACTCTCCATTTGGGTGACCCAATCGAAAATCTCCTGGACGATCGGGTCGTCTACCGTCTCAGGCTTTACGATTCGTACGCGTGCCATGGACATACCTCCGCTTACGGTGAGTCTTGTTACGACCCTTGCATTGTACGGAGAGGAGACTCCACAAATACTCCATGCGTTGGCAGGCTTTATGAATGGGTCGTAGCGGGAGGCGGGATGACACTCATCAGTTCATCAACTAGCGTGGACCAGGGGATGGCGGCCTTTTGGTGAGCTCGTTGGACCGCCTCTTCATCGAGATTCGCTTCGAGTCGTTGGAATGCTCGCTTGGCGTTTTGCTTCGTCGCGCCGGTGGCCGCCGGGTGCGCATGGACCGCACGTAGCAGTGCCACCGCGAACTCGGGATTGCCGTGCTTGGCAATGAGCTGAGCGAGACCGACGACAACTTGAACCGTGATTAGGGATGTACCCGTGCTGCGTGCAATGTGGAGGGCTTGCATGAGGAGATCCTGAGCGCGGTGATCTTCACCTAAATCACTTGCGATGAGTCCTAAGTACTGAAGGGTGTTGGCCTCGCCATGTCGGTGTCCGAGCGAGCGGGCGAACGAAAGCGCCTCCTTGCAGTACGTTTCGGCGATGTGATGACGCTTTCGCAAATAGGCGAGGAAGCCGAGATTGCCCAGAGCGATGAACTGAATCTTGCGGTCGTCCAGGCGCCGGCCCGTGTCAAGGCTCTCTTTGAGATACTTCTCGGCGTCTGTGTACTCTTTGAGGTTGCCGACGATGCCCCCGAGGTTGATAAGCGCCCCGGCGATTTGCTGAAGGTTCCCGTATTCTCGGTGGTATCGCAGGCTTTCTGCAGTGATGTCACGGGCGGACTCAAACTCGCCCATATGTAATTTGATGGCTCCCATGTGTCCGAGGCTCAAGCCAAGACCTTCGTGGTTCTGCGCCCGACGGTGGAGTTCGACCGCACGTTCGACCTTTTTCAGGGCGGTGTCGTTCTTGCCGCGAGTGCTGTCGATACGACTAAGGTATCCTAGTGAACGTGCCGTGGTGTCGGTATCTCCGACGCCTTCCGCAAGGTGGACAGCTTCCTCCAAGCCGCGTTCTGCAGAATCGTACTCGCTTAAGTTGTAATGACCCAGTCCCAAGCCCAACTTGAGCCGTGCTTGGAGGCCTCTTAACCGTTGACCGGCGGGTTTGCCATTTGAAGAGCTCGTCTTTACACCCTCTTGGGGCGTCCGGAGGCCAGGGGATTCTAGGGCAGCCTCGACGAGCCGCAAGTACTCGTTCCAACGGTTTTGCAGTAAATAGTACTTTAAGACGGCGTCGGCCATTCGGTCAAGGAGATCGATATCATCGCGGCTGAGGCTCCAGTTCCACGCTGCGCGGATGTTGGCGTGCTCAAGCCGCATGCGGCGGAGTGCATCGACTTGACGTTCGGAACTTAGGTGATCCGACCACTCCTCGGACAACCCGGCGAAATACCGGGCATGGGCGTCTCGAACTCGGTTGGCGAGACTCTCGCCTTGAAGGAGCTTCTCTTCTCCGAAGTGCCTAAGGACCTCATGAATGGAGTACCGACCGGCGTTTACGCGCTTAATAAACGACTTGTCCCGCAACCCCAAGAGCGTTGAGGGAGTTGCGCCGGAGACCGCCTGAGCGCTCTCACGGGTGAACCCTTCTTTAAAGATTGTAAGTCCGAGGAATGAGCGCTGTTCGTCACGTGTTAAGTAGCGCCACGATTGCTCGAACACAGTGCGGATACTAGAATGTCCGATGCGCGAACCTTCGGGCCTTAATCGATCGAGGCCTTTGCGCAACTCATCTGCGATTTCCTGTATGGAGAGGATGCGTCCCCAGACCGCGGCCAGCTCGATCGCGAGCGGCAGGCCTTCGACGAGACGGCACACGTCGACAACAGCAGCCATCTCTTCGAGGTTTAACTGAATCTGTGAATCACCTTGCCTTAGGCGGGTGACAAATAAGCGCGGTGCGTCGTAGGCGAGTAGTTCGTTCATGCTGTGAATACTGGCCGTGTCCCCCGGTGTGGTCAGGCCCGTCAATTCTACAATCCATTCGTGTTCGAGGTGTAAGCGCTCCCGCGACGTGGCAAGGACTTGGATCATCGGGCATTCGCTCACGATTTTGTCGATGACGGCAACGGATTCGATACCCGTTTCGGCGTTGTCTACGATGAATAAAGTGCGTCGATGGTGGAGTGCGTCGATGATCTGATCGACAAGGTTGACCGACATGTCCAAATTAAACCCGAGTGCCTCCGCAAATCGTGCAAGGAGCGCGTCGGGTGTGGTATCATTTGGCACGGTGACGAAGTGGACCCCGTCGGGATACAACGCCTTTTGCCTGCGTCCGACGTCGAGCGCTAGACTCGTCTTGCCGATCCCTCCAGGCCCCAATATCGTGACGCAACGGTGGATCCCGTCGGCGAGTAGAGTGGACAAATGCCGTTGTTCGGTTTGGCGACCGACGATGGAGCCCGTTGGTCGTTTGCGATGTTTCGTGGTCTCAGCGCCGTGTGTGGGCGTTGACGAGAATGAGATCGAGGGGCTGCTAGGCTTTGCGGTCAGCTCCTCAAAAAGATCGGTGGTCTCCTCGGACGGCTCGACACCGAGCTCGCGCAACGCTCGAGTGCAAGCATGATACACCGAGGCAAAGCCTTGGGGTTCCCCGGCTCCTTGCAACGCCACCATCTTAGTGCGATAGGCGTTTTCGTGGTAGGGGTCAAGGTGTATGAGGCGATCCGCAGCCCTTACCGCAGCCCAGAAACTGCCCAACTCCACGTACCCGCGAGCGGCCTGATCGAGCGCTCGACCAAATTCGTTCTTGAGCGTTTCGCGCGGCAATTGGACCCACTCTTCGTACGGATCATCCTCCAAGAGGTGCCCTCGATACAGACGAATTGCTTCCTCGAGATACGGAATGGCCTGTGTCCAATCCTGGCTTTGGACGAAGCGATCAGCCAACTCCAGTTGATCACGGAATTCTTGGATATCAATACGGCACGGTGCATCCTTTGGGAGGGTGTAAAGGCCGGTTCCGACCCTTACGATGTATGCTGATTTCGGGCCCCGCTCGAGCGAAGGTTCAAGAATTCGCCTGAGATCGCTGACGCGTCCTAGAAAGTTGCGTCGTGTGGTATTGGGGTCCGGGTGATCGGGATACAACACCTCGAGGAGCTCATCTTGTGAGACGACTCGCCCCCGATGATACGCTAAAAACTTTAGGAGCATTTGCGTTTGCCTTCGTTTCCATTCGTCGTAAGGAATTGCGGACCCGTTACGGTCGATTTCGAAGCTTCCGAAGAGTCGTATGTACACGGGGGGGTTAGTCAAACGCTGCAAAAAACTTCGCTCCTAACGTGAAAATGGTACGGCAAACTGACACTAGGACTCGATTCGTGAAGTTACGAGTCTCTCCTTGCGCGGTTCAGCCTGGTCATGGACGACCCTGGTTGGGCTACGGTTTGTTCATTCGAGCATCAGGAATCAAGTCGACCTTAGAGTTTAGGCGGCCTTGAACCGGAGGAGACTGGGAAGGATTAGGAGCAAACTCAAGTCAAACGGTGGTATACTGAAGACCTTTCCAACACGTAGTGGCGGCGCATAATATCGGAGGTCTTGGCTTTGGAATTGAAGGTTCCTCCAGCTTTGGTCTTGCTGGCATTTGCAGCATTGATGTGGGGCGTCAGCGAGGCCGTGCCTGTACTCACTGCGACCGTTTCGACCTCCATCTCTTTGGGTCTTACCTTAGTCCTCGCGATCGCTGGGCTTGGGGTGGCGGGGACGGGAGCTTAGCCGACTCTTTGGTGAGGAGTATAACAAGTACAAGGCGACCGTACGACGCTGGCTGTAGGCTCCGTTAGTAGAGTACCGTGTCCGTGTTCGGTTCGTTTGCCCGCGGCGAGGCTGGCCCTACGAGTGATCTTGACGTCCTTGTTGAGTTTGAGCTAGGACGTTCGTTGTTTGATCTCAAACTCGCCATCCTAACGTGCCTTGGCGAGATAGCTCCATTTCGCAGCAACGTGGGTAATGCTGGAGGTGGATGATGCTAGTGAAGGGAGTTAGATCGCGTGTCTACCGACCATGACGATCCAGTTGTCGTTGCGGGCCGATCTGCGGATGATAAGTTAGCGAGATTTACCGTCGATGCGCAACGGTTCTGGCGCACGATTCCTGAAGAACTTCGGCTACGGATTCTTGAAAACGTTTGGTGTGTGAGTTGCAGAGGAGTGACAACGATCGTTCGGTTCAGGGGTGAGACCGACTCCTCCGGCGATCTCATCCTAATTGGAGAATGTGCAAAATGCGGCGAGCGAGTGGCACGTCGTATTGAGAGCGTGTGACCCAATGAGCATTCACTGACGGGATCCGATTAATAAATCGCTTTGTGGTTTTCACGAAGAGTAGGTATAAGTATGATTCTCCCTAAAGTTCGTGACCCCCGATTCATCACCATCCGCCGTGGTGGGACACTGACTGACTCCGACCATAGGCTCTTAGCTTTGTGGGCCGCAGCGTGTGCAGAGCACGTTCTGCACTTCTTCGAGTCGGTACGGCCCTCGGACCCGCGGCCCCGCCAGGCGATCGAGGAGACTCGAGCATGGGTGCGTGGCGAGATCAAGATGTCGCAGGCTCGCGCAGCGACCGGCGCCAACGCCGCAGCTAGAGAGCTGAGCGGAGCCGCTCGGTACGCCGCGTATGCCGCTGGACAGGCGGCAGTTGTTTCACATGTCGCGGCACACGAGCTCGGCGCTGCGGCCTACGCGATCAAGGCTGCGCGGGCGGCTGCGCCTAAAGGTAAGGAGGAGAGCGCTGGCAGGCTCGAGTGCGAGTGGCAGCGCGTACAGCTCCCGGTGGCGATTCGCGAGCTAGTCCTGGACGACCAACGGCTCAGAAACGACATTTGCTGGGGTGTCTTTAACGACTGAAGGCCGTCAGCACGGGGCCACACTCCCAACAACCGTTTGAGCGTTGGGCGCCGCCGATATTGCAGGGACAGCAGATGTGCTTCAGGGGTTGTATCTACGGTCCGCAAGTGGCTTGAAGACCAGATGTAGTGCGCACAACCGAAAGGCCGTAAAATGGGACGAATTGGCGGACCTTATCACCGAGAGTTATCGACTCATTGTTCCAAAAATGCTGGTTGCTAAACTCGACAGGGGTTCATCAGATGAGGAGACAGGATAATGAGAGTCGATCAAAATGGACGAGTGGTACCGCTGACTTAAAGCGTGCACATAAGGTGTTGAAGAATCAGGGATGGACAGTTTGACGCTAGGCGACGGACGTGATTCGTACGAGCAGAGTATAGCGATTCGCACGTGGAGTCTGGAGGCGGTGCTGACTTATGCACATTGTTGAAATGGGCCCAATGACAGTGGTAGGGATACCTGTGAGAGCTCGATGGGAAGAGCTTTGGGTCAAAATGCCGCAGGTGTGGCGGGAGTTTCGAGCACGTTACACCGAGATCGAACACCGGTACAGCGATGGGTTGATTGACGTGTCGCTCGATCAGAACGCCGATGAGTACCTGCAACTAGTGTGTGCTCGGGTGACCAAGGGGAGCCAAGTCCCTAAAGGCATGAGGATGATCGAGATACCCTCGCAGCGATTCGTTCATCACAGACACGTTGGGCCAGTCAAGGAGATTGCCGAGGGTTTTGGCAAGATGTACCAGTGGGCAATTGAAGAGGGGCATCCTGCCGGCGAGTTCAAAATTGATATCGGTTACACTGTGAACGGAAATGAGATTGAGCACGACTTGTACGTGGGCATGCTCCCATCGAAACCGTGGCGGGAAGTGGCGGCTATTTAACCTACGGAAGGGCATTGGCGCGAGGGGCGGTTGACGTGGCAACCAACGCGAGCGTGAACGTATCGATTTACCCGCGTGTTTTGTTCTCATGCCGATCTCTGATCCTCCGGTTATGATTATGATTCTGGGAAGACGGCGCGAGCCAGATGCTTAGGTACATCCCATAATGGTGAAACCCGAACGTTCACAGTGGATGTGGCGGCTGAACGCATAGCTGCGTTTTGTGCTCAGCCCCGCCGAGTGGATCCATGTTCGACGTTGAGAGGTGATAGTTCCTCAACTGGTGAGGAACGGTGTCGCTTCAGGAGGCGGGGGGATATTAGTTTGATACGACCCAAAAAGCTCAGCACCGGCGACAAAGTGGCCGCTGTATCGCTATCGTGGGGAGGACCTGGACAACTGCCGCACCGGTACGAGGCCGGAAAGCGTCAACTCGAGGCTGAGTTTGGTCTGGAAGTGGTGGAGGCTCGCCACGCCTTACGGGATCCGGAATGGCTCCACCGCAACCCGCGGGCACGCGCCGACGATCTCATGGAAGCATTCAGCGACCCATCGATCCGAGGGATCATCTCCACGATCGGAGGCGATGACTCCATTCGTCTTCTTCCGTATCTAGATCTCGGGGTGATTCGCTCGAATCCGAAGGTTTTCATGGGGTATTCGGATACGACGGTGACACATTTGGCCTGCTATAAGGCCGGACTATGCTCTTTCTATGGACCGGCTATTATGTCGGGCTTCGCGGAGAATGCGGGGATGTTTCCTTATATGGTTGAGTCCGTGCGTGCCACATTGTTCCGAGCCGCACCGGTCGGTGTCGTTAAACCAAATGCTGACGGGTGGACGGTTGAGTTTCTGGATTGGAAGGATCCCCATAACCAAGACTGCAAGCGGACGTTGAATTCACCTGAACCTTGGCGATACCTGCAGGGTCGCGGAGTTGCACAAGGATCGCTCATTGGGGGTTGCTTGGAAGTACTAGAATGGTTGCGCGGGACACCTGTTTGGCCGGACCTCCAAGCCTGGGACGGAGCTATCTTGTTTTTGGAGACATCGGAAGAAGCGCCGCCGCCTGGAGTCCTAATTAGGGCATTGCGCAGTTATGCGGCGATGGGAATCCTCCAAAAATTGAACGGAATCCTTCTCGGTCGTCCCGGTGGTCGTATACCGATGAGTGAGTTTGAGGGATACGAAGACGCACTTAAAAAGGTTGTTGTGGACGAAGAGGGCCTGACCGACTTGCCAATGGTTACTCGAATGGATTTCGGCCATACGGATCCTATGTTCGTTCTACCATACGGGGCGCGGGCTGAGATCGATTGTGAGAAGCAGGCGTTCTCCATTCTCGAGAGTGGTGTTTGCGACTAGTTCGGCGGTGGAGGAGAAACCGGTGGACTCAGCAGTTGAGTTTGAAGTCCACGCCCTAGAGCAGATCCACGCAAGTTTCGCCCAAAACTACGCCCCTGAGATCCGAAACTGTTCCATTACGACGATCCAGGTGGGCTCTGACGAGCAGTATGTCGTAGAGAGTTTCGTGAGCGCACCATCCAACGCTCTAAGTGGGGCGAGGATATCGACTGTTGAGGAGGCCGCCCATGAAGTTTGTCATCCTCTTTGGTCCGCCGGCCGTGGGGAAAATGACTGTAGGGTACGAGTTGCAACGGCTCACGGGTCTGCGGTTGTTTCATAACCACATGACGATCGATATGGTGCTTCCCTTCTTTGAATTTGGCACGCCCCCGTTTCAGCGACTGGTGGAAGAGTTCCGCCGTCGCATATTTGAGGAGGTTGCCGCAAGTGATTTGCCGGGCCTTATCTTTACCTTTGTCTGGGCGCTGGACGTACCCGAGGACAAGGCATTTATTGACCACGCTTGCGAGATCTTTCGCGCCCACGGCGCCGGTCTCTATTTTGTGGAGCTCTCCGCAAATCTTGACGAGCGACTGCGCCGGAACGAGACCGAGTTCCGGTTGGCAGAAAAGCGCCCCAAGCGGAATACCGAGCACTCCCGGCGCAATCTCCTGTCCCTTGAGGAAAAGTACACGATGAACACAGAGGGCGACTTCTTTTACCCTGACCGCCATCTTTTCGTTGACAACTCGGATCTCGAGCCTGATGTTGTCGCGGAGATGATTGCCAATTGGATGGAGTCGGTGTGACCGGAAGACTGGGCCCATCCCGATCGACTAAGATGTCGACAGCTACAGAGCGTTTCAAAGTTATATGCACGAGGCTGCTCATGAGATTCTCAACCGGGTGTCTCCGTGCCTTATGAGCTAGGCGAAAAATGAAGAACAGATGAATGCAGGGAGTGGCAGGAATGGGTACACCCGAGGAGCGCTGCGCCGCACGTGCGGTGATCGTTGCCGACGCGGGCTCTCTACTGTTGATGCAGGCGCAAGAGCCCGTTAGTGGGAGATGCGTTTGGTTTACGCCTGGCGGCGGCATGGAAGTCAATGAGGATGCGAATACGTGCTTGCAGCGGGAGTTGCGGGAGGAGACCGGGCTCACCCAAGCCGAAATCGGACCGCTTATTTGGCGGCGACAGCACACGTTTATGTGGGATGGTAGACTCATTGTCCAGCAAGAGTTCTTTTATTTAGTTAAGACAGAGCCATTTGAGCCCGCCATGATTGATAACCCTTCGCCGGGTGAAGCGGCGAGCTTCCGAGGGTTTCGCTGGTGGCGACCGGAGGAGATCATCGCCTCCGACGACCACTTTGCACCGCGCAAGTTGGGCGTTCACCTGCGTGAACTTCTTGAGAACGGACCACCTCGAGAACCTGTGGACGTCGGCGTCTGATTCCCGTGTGACGCCCCTGCAACTGTCGCAAGAGAGCTATGTAGTGGTGGACGACGTGGCTCGTACGATGAGAACAAGGTGACGTGGCCGACCTCATGAATGGCAATGTTGTTCCGATCGTGCTGGGCGACGGGACTCCATTGTTCAGACCTGGGGAGGAGTCAACTCGACTCCAGTTGGTGCAATCGAGGACGTTAAGGTCCGGGTGCGTCTATCTCCGCTACGAGTTGCATCCGACGCAAGTTGTGAATGCGGACGGACCTGATCGACCGGGGGAGGTAAGTTAGTGCAGTCAATTATTGAACGGATGCCGTCGGCGTTACACGATTTGATCGGCCCGATTCAGGAATTTGAGGTGCCGGAACAAGGCTGCACTTCCGACGTGGTCATCGTCTTGGGCGGGAGCGGTCGGTACGTTGTGAAGCACGCCTCCCAGCCTCCTTTTGAAGATTGGCTGCGTCGTGAGCATCACGTCCTAGGAAGCCTGGGCTCCACTGTGTTTCGTACGCCGACGCCCCTTTGCTATGCGGAGGAGTACGGCCAGGCGGGACGTTCACATTGGTTAGTGATGGAGCACATCCCCGGTATTCCTTTACGGGTTCGTCTGCGGCACGAGAAGGATGTGCGAGCAAGGCATCGTCTGTTGTTCCAGTTCGGCGAGTGGCTTGCCACGATACATAACGAGTCGGTTCCCGAAGCGCTTATGCCTCAGGAGCCGTGGCTCGATCGGATGCTTGCCGTTGCCAAAAGGTACTTGAGCGAGTACGAAGTCGATGGGGACGCCGAGCTCCTTGGTCGCCTCCAGACTGGGCGTCCTGGCTCGGTCACGCCCTGTCTGATTCATGGAGACTTTACACTCGATAACGTTCTCGTCAACGATGAGCAAATCAGCGGTGTGATCGACTGGTGCTGGGGGGCATATGGCGATCCCCGGGTAGACTTGGCGATCGCTACTGACGCCAAGCCCGAGGCATTTCATGACCCGGCCGATTTGGACGCCTTCTATGAGGGATACGCCGGTCGACGACTAACGGAAGAAGAAGCAACGTACTTTCTCGGTTTGTACGAGTTCTTTTAGATGGGGCGCGGATAAAAGTGGTCGAGGCAGTCCGCTCGTAACGACGGGTCAGCTTGTAACTCGCTTGAACGAACTCTTGGTAAGAATGGGGATGACCGATGACAGACGCCATGGACGAACGAGTCGTACAGACGCTTTACGGCGATCTATTGGACGCATGGAACAGACGGAACGCCCGGGACTATGCTGCGCTGTTTTGGGACGATGGGTTCGTTGTCGGCTTTGATGGCAGTTCACACGATGACCCTGAGAGAATCGAGTCCGATTTGGGCCAGATCTTTGGCAACCATCCAACGGCTGCTTATGTCGGGAAGGTTCGCAGCGTGCGTTTTCTCAATGCGGACGTAGGGGTGCTGCGGGCAGTAGCCGGGATGGTGCGGCCGGGCGAATCCGACCTTTTTCCACCGGCAAACGCGATTCAAACACTGATTGCGGCGAGACGGGACGGCGAGTGGCGTATCTCAGTCTTTCAAAACACACCTGCAGCGTTCCACGGAAGTCCGGAATTAGCCGATCAGCTCACTGCGGAACTACGAGCTGAGCTAAGAGGAGAGCGCGGTGCACCAGGGGAGCTCGATGGTCGGATTCGCGTTAGGACGTATCGAACCCTACCGTGATGCTGACCACTTCTGTCTCTGCGAGATGTGCGTCGCTCCGGAGGTGCAGCGACACGGTGTAGGATCTCGGATCCTGAAGCATCTGCATACGTGCCTCGTCGCCAAAGGGTGCACGCAAGTGTACTTGCTCACGGCCAGGGAGAGTTACGCGGAGCAGTTTTACATCCGAAACGGCTACGCACCTGCTCGGCGAGTTGGCGTCCTTGTGAATCGGCTCCCGTAAGGTGGCATGTTGGGGGGCGAGTGCCAAACCGGGGTGTAGGAATTGGAAATAGAAAGGGGCTGACTCATTGTGAAACCGTGCATTAGTGTGATAACTCTCGGCGTCGATGACTTGGAGGCCTCGGTGACGTTTTATAGAGATGGCCTCGGGTTACATACTGATGGAATCGTCGGCCAGGAGTTTGAGCACGGCGCCGTTGCTTTCTTTCCACTGCAATCGGGTCTGATGCTAGCGCTCTGGCCGCGGGACTCTATTGCCCACGATACGGGACTCATCAAGGGCGCGCCCAGCCCCACCGAGTTCACGATCGGTCACAATGTGAACAGTCGGGAGGACGTGGATGCGGTCATGGAGCGTGCGCGCAGGGCCGGCGCGGAGATTATCAAGGGAGCCGGGGAAACGTTCTGGGGAGGGTACGCTGGTTACTTCCAGGATCCCGACGGTCATGTGTGGGAAGTCGTTTGGAATCCCCACATCCAGGTGCCCGAGGACGAACCCGATGCATGAGTATCCACGCCATATTGTGACGGTCGCTGGGGTGATTCGCGATGATGACGGGCTTGTGCTCCTTGTGCGGACAAAGGATAAGGGATGGATGTTCCCCGGGGGCCAGGTCGAGGTTGGTGAAGACTTGATGCAGGCGCTTTCCCGTGAAGCCAAAGAGGAGAGTAATTGTACCGCACTCCACTTTGACGGCCGGGTGACGTACAGAGTGTACACGACGCGGCCGTACAACGTGTTGCGGGAGTGGAAACTTTGACTTAAAGGAGGGGGCGTAGAGTGGGCAGTAAGCCGCAGACGGACATCTTAATTACCGAACTCAACGACGAGCACTTGCGGTCGGCTGCCATGCTCCTATGTGGGTACTTGTGGCCGACGGCGCCACCCGTTAACGCCCAAGAGATCTCAGAGGAGAATTTGCGCCGACTTCTTAGGTGGCCAGGGGCTCAGTTTTTTGTGGCATCGATTTCGAGCGAACTCGTTGGATTCATCAGCCTGAATTGGGGTTTTTCGACGAGCAAGGGGCTACCCATTCTTCGCGTACAGGACGTGTTCACCCACCCGGACCATCGGCGCAGCGGTGTGGCGAAGGGTCTCATCATGCACGCTGAGCGGCTTGCTCGGGAGAGCGGGGCGAATCGATTACAACTGGAGACGGGAACGAGCAATCAGGTAGCGCAAGCCTTATACCGTTCGATGGGGTTTGAACGAATGCCTGACAAAGAGATTCTCATGTACTTCTTGAAGTAGTGGGAGCAGGGCAAAGCACGCTTACAGGTTGTGTCTAGGGGGATTGTGGTGAATCGGACACGTTTGGTCTACGTCTTGGTTGCCGGGGCAGCGGCGATTCCGGCTGTAATGGCGTTCGTTAAGGCCGAAACGCTCACAGGGGTGATGTGGACAGGGCTCGCACTCCTTTGGCTAAACCTCGCGAGGCGAAAGACGTGACGTTCAACTTAGCCAACGTCGTCCCCTGGGGACGGTCGTTTGAGGAGTACGTTGCGATGTTTGCCCTCTCCGAAGAGGATTTCGCCTCCCGAATCCTCGGATGTGGGGATGGCCCTGCGAGTTTCAACGCGTCCCTCACGGGGCGAGGAGGCAGCGTCACCTCGGTCGATCCCATTTACGCTTTCTCACGGGACGAGATACGCACTCGGATCCGCGAGACGTACGATACGGTGCTGGATCAGGTCCGTAAGAATGAGTCTGAGTTCGTTTGGAATGTCGTCCCCTCGGTTGACCAATTAGGCCGCATTCGCATGGAGGCGATGGGTCTTCCTCGGCGACTACGAAATGGGACTGCACGAAGGACGATATGTTAAGGGCGCCTTACCCAGCCTGCCATTTCGCGACAAGGCATTTGATTTGGCGCTGTGCTCTCACTTCCTGTTCCTCTATAGCGAGCAGTTTTCGGTCCACTTCCATGTGCGCTCCGTGCAGGAGCTGTGCCGGGTGGCTCAAGAAGTCCGCATCTTTCCTCTACTCGAACTCGGTGCCACAAAGTCGCGTCATCTCGATAGCGTCCTCTCACAACTGGAGACAGATGGATACTCGTCCTCTATCCAAACGGTCCCATACGAATTTCAACGTGGCGGTAATCGGATGTTGCGGGTAAGAGGAGTCTCGGCATCCCAATGACAAGTGAACAATGCCCGACCTGAGCGGGGGCCGAATGAGAAGTGCGAAACCGGCGCACCGTCTCTCGCGACGTCGTGTTTGAGGTGTTTAGTGATCCCGACCGGCTTGCGAGCCGGTGGGGTCCACGGTCTTCTGGATTACGTGGTTAACGATGCGTGTCGTAATCGATCAATTCCGGATGGAGCCTGAGGATCTGAGCGAGCCACTTGAGCTGAGGGAAGGGTACGAGCGGGGTGTCAAGAGGTAGCAGTGATTGAAAGAGCGCCCTTCCACCCCACTCCAAATACTCCCGCAGTGTAGCGGGCTGGTCGCATATACGCCATACGTCTTCCGGGGTAAGTAGGAGGAGCCCCTTCGTCTCAGCCGCAGGGGATGGGCGGCCGGATGAGCAAGCCAGGTACATGATGGAGAGCGGAGACAAGTTCCCGCGGTCGAGAATGAGGATGGGTTGCGGTGTGTCGCCCCACACTCTGCGCTCCAAGACGAGCTGATTAGATTCGGCGTGACTTGCCACATACGTTGCGGGTGGAGAGAGCGGAGCAATGTGGAGCCGAGCCTCCTCGAGAAGCTCACGCTTAGTGCATTCCCACGGACGTTCACCATTTTCACGATGACCGCCCAGCCGAACAATGGCTAATCGAGTTCCGTCCGGCGTCGGACCAACCATAAAGGGAAAATAGCCGTCCGTAATCACATAAGCTCCCGCGGTTCTCACCCGATCAACGAATTCCATTCTAGCGCCTCCACGATGATCAGAATGCGTTCGAAGTAAAATATGGACACGGCATCGAAGAGGGAAGGTAGTAGCATGAAGCTTTCGTCTTCAACGCGTAAGTTCGTTCTCACACTCCACATCATTGTCTCCGTCGGATTGTTGGGCGACTCCGCAGGGTATCTCGCTGTGGCAATCCGAGCCGCAACGGTCGAGGATCCGGTGGTTGCCAACGCATCGTATCAGCTGCTTCAGATGTTTAGCCTCGTGTTTGGCATTCCGCTCAGCTTTGCAGCGCTCCTGAGCGGAATACTGTTGGGAATTGGCACAAAGTGGGGTGTGTTTCGTTATCCGTGGGTCGTCACCAAACTGCTGTTGATCGTCTCCGTGATTGCAGTTGGTGCGCTCGTACTCGACAATGGGATGGACGCCATGCTCTCCGGTCGGGGTGGCGCCGAGGGCCGGCTAATAGCAGGAGCGGCCTTCGACGTGATTGCACTTGCGATTGCCACTGCGCTCTCTGTGTTCAAGCCGGGAGGGCGTTGGAGGAGGAAGTAGCGAACGCGCAGGGCGGTGCGCACTTGTTTGCAATCGGCATTCTCCGCACGCAAAGTCACAAATGGCTGATGCGACGACTGCCAGTCGTCGCGCGTGACTCGAGCTCCAAGTTTTTGCAAGGTGAGCGTTTTCTCCTAGAGATGTAATCGCGTAATCCAACCAGACGTAGTTTGAGAGGGCAGTCTATGCTGGATGACTTACAACGTGTTGCCGCATCGGTCGCCTCTCGCAGGGGATGGGACTTTGATCGAATGCGTTTCGATCGGGATCCTGCCCCCTGGGAGTATGATCAGGTTGTTCGCGGATACCTGTCTTCAAGTAGTAGGGTTCTCGACATTGGCACGGGCGGAGGAGAACGCTTTCTCAGACTTTGCGAGGCCTTTGGTGAAGGCCTGGGTATTGACGCCGATCCGGAGATGATTCGGGTCGCCGAAAAGAACCTGATGGAAAGCTCGTGTTCTAACGTTAGCTTTAGGATTGGCGATGCATTCAACCTGCCGGTGCCGGGCAAGCGCAGGTTTGATGTTGTGCTGAATCGGCAGGCCCCCTTTTCGGCCGCTGAATTGGCCCGGGTTGTAGTTCCTGACGGTTACTTCATTACCCAACAAGTCGGCTCGATGAATACTGCTAACATCTGTGCTGAATTTGGATGTGGCCCGTCAGGGGATTATGATCAACCTGGTGTCGAGTTGTCAAAGCTGTGTGCTGAGCTAACGGATGCTGGGTTCCTCATTCGAGCGACGGGCGAGTACAACGTCCCTTACTTCTTCGTTGATCTCGAGTCGTTTCTCTTCTGGTTAAAGGCGATACCCATACCGTACGACTTTGATATCTCCGAACACGAATACCACGTAAAGAGACTCATCGAAGCCTTCCAGACGGCGAGAGGTATTGAGACCAACGAGCACAGAGTGTTGGTGGTGGCGCAAAAACCCAGGCGTGGCGGCGTCGTCAGCGAATACAGATGACGGGTGGACGACCGTTGGAAAGGGGCGAGTGTACAATGAGACTATCGGGCGTTACCCCTATTCTCAGGATATTTGACGAAGCCAAGGCTAGGGAGTTCTATGTTGGATTCCTAGGATTTAGGGTGGACTGGGAGCATCGTTTCGGCGATAACTTCCCACTGTACATGCAGATTTCCAAGGACGGCTTTAGCATTCACCTCTCGGAGCATCACGGAGACTGCACTCCGGGAGGCGCCCTTCGAATTGAAACTGAAGACGTTAGCGCTTTCAACCGTGTATTGTTGCAGAAGGAGTATCGGTACGCGAAACCGGGCGTCGAATCCACACCATGGAACACTCAAGAGATGACCATTACGGATCCGTTTGGAAATCGTTTGATTTTCTTTGAAAAGAAAGAGTAGCAACTGGAATCGATCAATCGTGGTCAGCCGCACATCACAGGGTCTGCAACTGGAGGTTAAAAATCGTGAGGAGACCCTCGGTCGTTCTTTGGGACGTTGGAGGCACTCTGGTTGATTACGCAATGTCGTCAGAGGAGTTTCTCCGCCGTAGCATGGCCCCGACGGGCATTGAGTTTGAGAGCCTGCGTTCCGAGGATGTCCTTGCCGCAGAGCATACCCGCCTCAGACTTGAGGCAGGTTGGCGTACCATCGAAGACGAGCGGATGGGTTACGTGGAAGTGGCATCTGCGCTCTTGAGGGGGGCGGACCCCAACAACGAGATCGCTGGACGGGTTGCGGCTGCTATTGGTGATTACTTCGACGTGTACGCTCCGGTTCGCGGGATACATGTCCTCCTGGACGATATCAGGGAAGCAGGTTTTACCCAGGGCGTCGTCTCCAATTGGCCACCATCGCTGCGGAGATTCTTGGCGCACCACGATTTGGAGCGTTATTTCAAGGTTGTGGTTGGATCCGGCGAGGAAGGAGTTGCCAAGCCGGACACGTTGATTTTCGAGCGGGCGCTCGAAGCCTTGGATGTACGAGCGGATCAGTGTGTCTACATCGGCGACACCCCGGAGAAGGACATCGCCCCGGCGCAGAAGTTGGGAATGCGCACGATCCATTTTGATCCCCGGGGCAACTATGCGCCGGCAGACGAGCGGGACATTGAGGGCTTGCGAGGCGCACTCTCTCGATTGATGGGCATCTAGGTTTGCATTCCAATGAGCACGAGAGAGAGTTTCGAAAAGGAATGTTTGAAGCAAAAGGAGCTGAGGTCGTCGTATGAGCGGCACTCATACAGTCGATTCGCCGCTTGGACGGCGTATCCACGTCATCGGAAACAGTTGTGCAGGCAAAAGCACGATGGGGGAGCGGTTGGCGCAAATTCTCGATGTACCCTTTGTCGAGCTGGATGCGATCAATTGGCAACCCAATTGGGTGGGCCTCAACGCCTCCGATCCCGATGAGTTTGAACGGCGCATCCGCGCTGCTACCTCCGGCGATGGATGGGTCGCAGCGGGTTCCTATACGTCATTCTCCCAGCGGTCATTTTGGGATCGACTGGAGACGGTCGTTTGGCTCGACCTCCCCGTGCGCCAGTTGGTGTTGCGTGTGATCAAGCGATCCTGGCGACGGTGGCGTACCAAGGAGCTGCTGTGGGGCACCAACTACGAGCGGTTCTGGCCTCAGCTCATGGTGTGGCGCAAGGAAGAATCACTCGTTTGGTGGATCGTTACGCAGCACAAGCGGAAACGTCAGGCGATGCTCGGGTATATGAGCGATCCGCGTTGGTCCCACATCCGGTTCGTCAGACTGACGTCGACGGAGGAAGTCGAAGCTTATCTTCGCGATGTAAAGCGAATAATGGTTGCATAAGGTCAGCGGCCGACCGAGGGGCGGGGAAAGTGTTGGCTTTGTTTAATTCGTTGTGCGGTGCTACCGGTTTGGACGAGAATCAAGAGTGGTGCGAGGACGTCATCAACATGGTGTTATAAGTGCCGAGAGAACCCTTGCAATGTTGAACAAGGTGGGGTAGATTCCCACCACGCAAGTTTCGTCGGAGGCGAATCGTGCAACACTCCCCCTTTAAACGACTCATCGATATGTACAGCCCTCCGACCAGTCCGTGGCAGGCTGGCGCGAGTTCAAACCGCAATCCATGGGTCCTGGTCGCCAGGCGCTACTTTGAGTCTGCTGGCCTCCCACCCGTTTTGGATTCACTTGCCGGGGAGTACGGGATCGCTCTACACGGTTCGACGACGCATGGTGTCGACGACAAAGTGTCGGACCTGGACTTCTGGCTCATCCTTAACGAATCCACGCTGGAACGATTCGACGCGCTCTCCCCAAGTCGGTTCATCGATGTTGAAATCGAAGGGAAGCCGGGGCACCTCAACCCTGTGACAATTGAGGAGTTTGAGAAGGCCTTTTCGCCTCCCTTATTTGAAATGATCAATGAACTTCAGAGTGCAGTGGCCCTCGTTGATCCGTCGAAGGCGTTTGCCAGGTGCCAAGAGAGAGCCTACCGTCCTATGAATGAATCCGTGCGCCGGGCGGCGTTCTTTTCGTGTTATGTCGAGATGCGAGCATGTCATAAGAGCGCCGACAATCCGATGGATCGACACGATGCGTGGACGGCCCTCTCCGCGGTCGTGAAGACAGTCGAGTATGGCATGAAGTGCGCCCTCATTCTTGATGGGCATCCGTATCCCTATGGAAAGTGGTTGTACGTCGAAGCTCACAAGTCGCCGACCGGCCAAGTGATCATTCCCTGCGTCGAAAGGATACTTAGCCTGCTTGAAGGCGGCCACCACGCTCTTATGGGGCCGGAACGGGAGAATGCAATCTCTCAGGAGCTGCGGGTGATTCGAAAAAACCTCATTGAAAAGGCGAACCAGACTGGCATCGACGAGCCGTGGCTGAATCGATGGTGGCACTTCATCGATGAGGCGCGAGGCGCCCTGGAGACCGTGGCGTGGTGATTAGTGTACGGTCGCCAAAATCGGATGAGGTTTACGATGAGAATGAGATCTAGTGAGTCACCTTGTACTTGTACCGACTAAGAGAGAAATGGAAGTGTTTGTCGACACGTTGGAGGATGTTCGAGCGGTATTTTGCGTCGGAGCATGCGGAGCGCTTGCCGACGGTCTCGTCCCTGGCGATGTCGTGGTGGCAACGGAGACGGTGGAGCACGATGTCCGCAAACACGGCCGCCCGCTCATACCAAGATTCCCATCCGATGAATCATTGGTTGCCCGGTTTCGAAGTGTTGCCGACAAGCCAAGGGACTTCCGAGTTTGCTTTGGCCCCGTGGCCAGCGTGACGACTTTTACAAAAACGTCGTACGGGTTATGGGAAATCTAGCGGATTTGATTGCAGATGTGATTTGGAGATCACGGTCTGGACACGAACATTGAGCGCTCACCGCGTGGTAACCTAGAACGCGATTCGACTGGAGGGTGGCTGATGATGACGTATGTGGCGCTACTTCGTGGAATAAACGTAGGCGGCCATCGCAAAGTGGACATGAAACAACTTAAGGCCACCTTTGAAAATGCAGGTATGAACGACGTCCAAACCTACATTAACTCTGGCAACGTGATCTTCCGTACAGATGCCGCCGATATGGCGCAATTGGTCGACGTGCTGGAGTCGGCGATTCAGTCGGCCTTTGGATTCCCGGTTATGGTGGTCTTGCGCAGCGCCGACAATATCAGGAAAGTCGTTGATGCGTTGCCAGAGTCTTGGGTTAACGGCAAGGACGCCAAGTGTGACGTCATGTTCTTGAGCGAAGAGGTCGACAGCGAGGAGATACTGGAACAACTCACGATAAAGCCCGGAATCGACGATGTCAAGTATGTCCCAGGGGCCGTTTTGTGGCACGTCGACCGTTCCAAGGTGACTAGGAGCGGGATGAACAAGATTATTGGCACCAAGTTATACGCAAAAATGACCATCCGTAATTGTAACACAGTGCGCAAGCTCGATTCGCTCATGAACAAGGAGAGGGAGTGACCGATGCCTCAATGCACTCATTGGTGACGGTCGATCTTTATGGGACGGACTGGAGTGAGCGGGTTCATGTACAATCCAAGTGCGTACGGTGATGGGATTGCCGACATCTACGATGACCTTTATGGCAACGCTCCGCTGCAAACTATCGACGTTCTGGCAGATGTCGCTGGTCCGGGCGGACGAGCCGTTGAGCTTGGGATCGGCACAGGACGGGTTGCACTTCCTCTTGTAAACAGAGGGATCCGAGTTCATGGAATCGACGCGTCGCAGTCGATGTTAGATAGGCTACGCGAGAAGGCCGGCGGACGTGAGATTCCGGTCACGGTGGGGGACTTTGCGGATGTGGGCCAACTGGTAACTCATAAAGGACCATTCGACTTGGCATTCTGCACGTTTAACACCTTCTTTGCCCTTTTGACGCAAGATGACCAAGTCCGGTGCTTTGAAGGGACGTTTCAGGTCCTGGCGCCGAAAGGCCGATTCCTACTCGAACTCTTCGTTCCTGATCCCACCCGTTTCGAGAAGCATCAGCCTGCCTTGGTGGGTGGATTCACGGATGAAGAGGTGCTGATTGAGGCGTCGAGGCACGACAGCGTTGCTCAACGTGTTTCAAGCCGACTCGTGAGCGTGAGAAACGGCGCCGTAAAAGTGATCCCGGTAGAAATACGATATGTGTGGCCGTCTGAACTTGACCTCATGGCCAGGTTGGCCGGTTTTCGACTGCTTCACCGCTGGGCTGGATGGGACCGACGTCCCTTTGGAGCAGGAGCGGGGAAACACATCTCCGTCTATGAGAAGGTCTGAAGTTTGGAGGAACCAGCATTGCGAGTTGTTGAGCACCGCCGCCATACGATGCGAATTAGGCCCAATCAACACCTATCCCAAGCCGGGGTTGCCCTGGCACGCAAAATCGGGAGCAACATCGGTCCGTTCGATCGTGTTGTGACAAGCACTTTGCCGCGAGCCTACGAAACAGCAATAGCAATGGGATTTGCAGTAGACGGACAACTCGACGAACTGGCGATATTACCTGAAGGATTTGAGGACGAGGCCCCATGGGATGCAGGGTTTGCTAGTTTTGCTCAAGTCCGACGTAAATCGCCTAGCGGTGTGTTGGCTCAGTTTGCTCGGCGTATGCTGGAACTTCACCAGGAGATTGTACGTTCCGTGCCTAATGACAGCCGCGTTCTGATAATCTCTCACGGGGGAATCGTGGAAGCAAGCGCTCTGGGGTGTGCGCCGTTCGAAGCATACGAAGAGTGGGGACCCGCATGTTCCTATTGTGAGGGTGTCAGGTTCTACTTTGAGGGAATCGACTGCAAGCGAGTGGAGTTGCTCAGAGTGTAGCAATCGGCTCCAAACTGAAGGTGTGAGCCTAAGTGGTGGGCGGCAAACTGGTTCGTGACAAGATCCCTGACATTATTCGTGCGCGAGGTGGAGCGCCGATTGTCCGGGAGTTGGTCACAATGGACGACATTGAGAGAATCCGACTGACCAAGCGGGGCGAGCGGGGCGCCTTTGCGCTTCGACTCTTTCTCCACAATGCAGATTGAGTTTCCGCCATCGCTGAAACCGAAGGGCCGTGGGAAGAAAGCCGGGCTTACGATGCAGCTAACCTTTAAACCGATGAGCGAAGAGTTTGCCAGGCAACTAGTGACCTGGCGGTACGAGGCCCCCTACTCGATGTACAACGTTGATCCGTGCGATGCTGAGGAAGTGGTACGATTTTGCGCGGACCCTTCTAATCACTACTTTTCAGCCACTAATGAGCGTGGGGAGTTCGTGGCTTTTCGGTGTTTTGGTCAAGATGCACAGGTATCGGGTGGCGATTATTCGGACGACGCGCTCGATACCGGAGGGGGCTTGCGTCCCGATCTCACAGGCCGGGGTGTTGGTTTAGAGGTGCTCCAGGCGGGACTTGCGTTCGGTCAGGAGGAATTCCATCCGAAGGCGTTCCGAGTGACGGTAGCTACTTTCAACCAGAGGGCGCTACGGGTCTGCGAACGAGCAGGCTTTAGGGAGACACAAAGGTTTAAGCGTGTTGGAGATGGGCTTGAATTCGCAGTACTCTTACGGCGATAAGGAGATCAGGTGAGCAATGTGAGCAGCCCGCCGGATATCACTTTCAAAACGCCTCGTTTGATGCTACGACCGCCTAATTTCGAAGACGCAGCCGGCATCTTCCGCAATTATGCGCAGGATGACGACGTGACGCGCTTCCTCGTTTGGCAGTCGCACGAAACCGAGCGGCAGACGGAGGCGTTCGTCAAATACTGTATAGACCGGTGGGCATCAGGTCAGGAGTTTACGTGGACCATAACACTCGTGGGCTCTGACGAGCCGATCGGCATGGTTCGCGAGGGCGTCTTGCGGCGCTGGATTGTTCATCCCAACATCTCCTCGGAACCACGAGACTCCCTGGTGTTCGCGAAAGTTCGACCTCAGATGAGCTTTTGACATCACGCGGAAGGGGGGGTAAGGATGGAGCCCGCGCTGACAAGCCTGGACCATGTGCAGTTGGCAATGCCGGAGGGGGAGGAAGAACGAGCAAGAGCGTTCTACGGCACGCTCTTGGGTCTTGCGGAAGTCGAGAAGCCGGAACCGCTGGCGTCTCGAGGAGGATGCTGGTTTGAGAGTGGATCGGTCATCATTCACCTAGGCGTGCAGTCCGATTTCGTGCCGGCGACAAAGGCGCATCCGGCGTTCACGGTGAGCGACTTGGCTGCCTTACATCGTCGCCTAACAGAAGCGGGATGCGAAGTGGTGTGGGATTCGGCGTTGCCTGGAGTTGAGCGGTTTTACACGCCGGATCCGTTCGGCAACCGGTTGGAGTTTATACAAGACGGGCATGGGTTCGCTCAACGTCCTAAGAGCTCGTAAAGACACCGATCGCTTGGAGGGGTGTGGCGCGTGACTCGCTCTGAACCGCAGGGGAACGCCGGAGATGGCGGGTTCCACGTCCCCAAGTATTCGAAGTTAGAGTTTGAACGCAGATGGTTAGTGGTTCCAGAGTGTCTCAACTCGATCCAATTTCAGCGAGAGCGCATGATCACGGATAAGTACATCGAGGGAACCGGACTCCGCCTTCGGCGAATGCAGGCGCCTTGCGGTGATGCGTCGTACAAGCTTTGTAGAAAGTACGGCAAAGTTTCTGGCGTTGCTGAACCTATCGTGAACACGTACTTGAGCTCGGCGGAGTACAAGCTCCTTGACCGGCTGCCGGGTGCAGTCATCTCCAAGGTTCGTAAAGAGGTCGCAGGCGGCGCTATAGACGTGTTTGGCGACCGCCTAGCAGGGCTGGCCATCTTCGAAGTCGAGTTTGAGTCGGAGGCGGCAGCGCTTGCGTACGTTTCGCCCGACTTCGTTCACACCGAGATTACCGACGACCCAATGTTCAGCGGAGCGAACCTTGCGAAGCCGTCGCTCTGATATTCGGCATCAGCGGCAAGGCGATAGGGAAGCGTGATGCGGCTGCGGTGTATCGCACCCTGACGCGGCAAAGGAGGCCACAATGGGATGAGTATGCGAATCGTGTGCCCTGAGGATTGTGGAAACGCTCCGCGCAAGGCGCAGTTGCGAGATTTCACGATTGCCTGCGCTCGAGGCGCGCTGGAGTCCAATGTCGAGCTCTTGAGCGAGAGCGTGGAATGGGAGATCGTTGGCAGTCAGCGCCTCGTGGGGCTAGATGCTGTCCGGGGGCATCTTGAGGATGAGACAGTCCAGAGGCCAGTAGAGCTTCGCATCCATACCATCATTACCCACGGAAATACTGCGGCACTCAACGCCACCCTCTTTGAGCCGAACGGAACTCGTGTCGAGGTCTGTGATGTGTATGTGTTTGCCGGCTTCGGCAAGCGCGGCAAAATTAAAGAGGTAAAGTCGTATAGAATTAAGGTATCCGCGAGTTGAACGAAGCCGCGGATATGCAGGGGGGCAAGACAGGAGCGGTTGAGATGCTCGGTTTACACCGCGAAATCGTTGAAGTCGTTACTTACCGGTCCAGTTGGAGTCACGCCTTTGAGCGCGAACGCGCTCTACTTACGAGGGCGCTCGGCAATGTGCTGCTCGATATACAACACGTTGGTAGCACAGCAGTCCCTGGACTCGAAGCGAAGCCAATTGTTGACATCGCGGCAGCTGTGGAAGTCCCTGAGAAGATGGATGCGTTAAAGGAGCCGTTGCAATCTCTCGGGTACATCGACCGCGGGGATGCCGGCGATAAGGGTGGGTATCTCTTTGTCAAGGAGAAGGCGCCCCAGGTGCGTACCCACCATCTGCACGTGGTCACCATCAATGACCCTCAGTGGACGAATTACCTCCGATTTCGGGATCGACTCCGATCCGACACGAATGTCCGCCGCCAGTATGCCGAGCTCAAAAAGGCGTTGCAGAAGGAGTTCGCGCTCGATCGTCAAGGTTACACGCGCGCAAAGCATGACTTCATTCGTGGTGTCTTGAATGAGGGAATCCATTTAGGTTGAGCTCCACTGACGCATGGGGAGGGTTTGAGAAAACTTGTCCTTTATTCGCCCGCTAAAAACAGAGCGACTTCTTTTGAGGGAGTTTCGCATGGAAGATGCGCCCACGGTGCAACATTTGGCTGGCGAGCGTGACGTTGCAAAAAAGACGGCGAACATTCCCCACCCCTACGAGGATGGCATGGCCGAAGCGTGGATCCAAAGGCATCAAGGCCTCGTCGAAGACGGCGAGCTTGTCACCTACGCCGTCACACTGAAGCCAGACGATACTCTCATCGGCGCCATCTCTCTACGGATCGAAACGCGTAATCACTTGGCCGAGCTCGGGTATTGGATTGGAAAGCCCTATTGGAATAAGGGTTACTGCACCGAGGCTGCCCGCGCATTGGTGAATTTGGGTTTCGATGACTTGGCGCTCAATCGCATTCAGGCGCGACACATGACGAGCAACCCGGCATCAGGCCGAGTGATGAAAAAGGTGGGCATGACGTACGAAGGGACCCACCGGCAGGCTACCTATCGCTTTGGCGCATTTGAGGACCTGGCGATGTACGCCGTTTTACGCTCGGAGCGCCCCCAGGCTCCGTCTGATGGTAGGTGACACCTATGAAACAGAGGCAGCGAGGGGCCGTCGTAATCGTCGGCAACTGGAAGTCTTAGCACACATCGCGCATACGGTATTGATCAGTACCGGCTACTCGTTCGTCTGCACCGTGCGCACTGAGGAGGAGACGCGATGAAAGCGATCGTGCAAGAGGCTTACGGCCCTGCTGCTGAGGTATTGCGGCTTCGGGAAGTCGAGCCTCCGAGTGTCGGGGATGACGAAGTGCTGGTGCGCGTTCGAGCGGCCTCCGTTCATCCGGATGTGTGGCACGTGGTCACGGGCACCCCGTACGTGCTGCGGTTCATGGGAGCGGGGGTGCGCTCACCCAAACACCCCATTCCGGGAACCGACCTAGCTGGTGTCATTGAGGCGGTGGGCCGCAACGTAACCACATTTCAGCCGGGCGATGCCGTCTTTGGCGAGAGCCATCGGGGTTTTCAGTGGCGAAACGGCGGTACGTACGCAGAGTATGTGGCGGTTCCCCATGACGTTGTGACTCACAAACCTCGTAATGTCTCGTTTGACCAGGCTGCCGCTGTCGGGACGTCCGGAATCATCGCTCTGTTTAACCTTCAAAACGGAAAGAGGCTTGAGTCGGCCAAGCGAGTCTTGGTGAATGGCGCCGCCGGCGGTGTCGGCAGCATTGTCGTGCAATTGGCCAAGGCGTATGGGGCGAGCGTCACTGGGGTCGACAGGACGGAGAAGCTCAGCATGCTCCGCTCACTGGGAGCCGACGAGGTGATCGATTACACCGAGGAGGATTTTACCCAGCGGGGCGAACGTTTCGATCTGATCTTTGACGTCGCATCGAACCTGCTGCCGGCTCGGTGTAAGGCTTCGCTTTCAACGAACGGCGTTTACATCGCTCTTGGTCACGATCACTTTGGAGCGTCGAGAGGGCGGCTTTGGGGAAGTTTGCCGCAGATGTTCACCCTCATGGCGATGGCGCCATTTGTGGAGTATCTGCCGAACCCAGAGTTTGCGAGCCCTCGAAAGCACGAAGCGTTGACGATCCTCAAGGAGATGCTGGAGAATTGGACGTTGAAACCGGTGATTGACCGCACGTACCCGTTAAGCGGCGTCCCCGATGCGATCCGTTTCCTTGAATCGGGCCTCGCCCGAGGTAAGATCATCGTTCGACCGTGAATGCAACTCACTCGTCACGGACTTGAAAGCGAACCTTTAGTGGACCAATGGTGTGCGCAAGGCGTGCAGCCCGGACCCAATTGAGAGGTATCAGACGGTAGCGGCGTTTCACGGAGCTTGGTCTGCAACTTGGACGGATGCGAGTTTAGCCGGCTCATAAGGAGAGGTGCACCATGGAGACGGCCGTCAAGGAAGCCGTCGTCATCGTGATTGCTCGTGAGGGACAAGTCCTGATCATTCAACGTGCGCCGGCAGTGCCCGGTGCAGGGTATTGGGCGCCGCCCAGCGGCAGGATCGAGCCCGGCGAGAGCCAAGCGGACGCCGTTGTTAGGGAGAGCCTGGAGGAAGTGGGACTGACGGTGCGGCCGATCCGTTGGGTGTGGGAGTGTCCCTCATGGGACGGACGATACCGCCTGCACTGGTGGCTGGCAGAGCCGATAAGCAACGAGATTCGCATTGCCCCAGCCGAAGTGAGCGAGGCCCGTTGGATGAGTGTTGAGGAGTTCCTCGTTCTCGAGCAGACGTTTGCCGACGATCGGCGGTTCTTCGAGGAGATCTTTCCCACCTGCTGAAGTCGTGAACTCAAAGGGGTAGCGCATTTGAACATACAACGTTACGAGTCCTCCCACCGAGAAGCAGTAGTCGACCTCTCGCTACGTGCCTGGTCGCCAGTGTTCGAATCGCTTGAGGCACTCGCAAGCTACTTCAAGAAGTTGTAGGAAGGATAACCCGGGGCATGGCCAACTGGCGAAACTGGGCCGGCAATTACACGTATAAGGCGGCAGCGCTGCATCGTCCCACCTCTGTGGAAGAGGTCCAAGAGCTCGTCCATCAAAGCCGATATGTGAAGGCGCTCGGAAGTCGCCATTCGTTTCACGACATCGCCGACACCAAAGGGGCGCTCATCTCCCTAGAACGCATGAATCGCGTGGTATCGTTAGATCGCCAACAGATGTCGGTGAGCGTCGAAGGTGGCATCCGCTACGGAGATCTCTGTCGTTACCTCAACCAGGAAGGGTATGCGCTCCATAACCTGGCCTCGCTCCCTCACATCTCCGTCGCCGGCGCCTGCGCGACGGGGACGCACGGATCAGGCGATTTAAATCGGTCCCTGGCGGCGGCTGTGCGAGGGATTGAGTTTGTCGGAGCTGACGGAGCGTTGCACGCGCTAGACCGAGACGGGACCCCAGGGGAGCTCCACGAAGGTTTTCCCGGGGCGGTGGTCAGTCTCGGTGGCTTGGGTATCGTCACCAGGCTCACGCTTGAGGTGGTGCCGGCGTTTTCGGTGAGCCAGGTGATCTTTGAGAATTTGCCGTTTAGTCAGGTGGAGCGGCACTTCGACCAGATCCTGGGAAGCGCGTACAGTGTAAGTCTCTTCACCGATTGGCGAGCCCCTGTCTTCAACCAAGTGTGGCTGAAGCATCGCATCCTGGAGACAGAGAGCCACTTCAGTGAGGTGGGGTCTGAGTTCTTCGGCGCGACTCGGGCGATAGGGAGAATGCACCCCGTTCCGGATCATTCCAGTGAGAGCTGCACGAAGCAGATGGGTACTCCCGGACCCTGGCACGAGCGGTTGCCGCACTTTCGCTTGAATTTCACCCCGAGCAGCGGAGATGAACTGCAAAGCGAGTATATTGTTCCACGCCGCAACGCCTGCGCCGCACTGCGGGCGATTAGCCGTCTGGGCGAAAAGGTGGCCCCACATCTGCTGGTCTCCGAAGTACGCACCATTGCAGCGGACGATCTTTGGCTGAGTCCTTGTTACAACCAAGCCTCGGTCGCGTTCCACTTTACCTGGAAGAAGGACTGGGCAGCCGTTGCCGCTGTGTTGCCCCAGCTCGAAACCGAGCTGATTCCCCTCGGAGTCCGGCCACATTGGGGTAAGCTGTTCACCCTTTCGCCTGAGTACGTGCAATCGACCTATCCCAAAATGGGCGACTTTGAACGCCTCTTGCGGCGGTACGACCCATACGGAAAATTCCGGAACGCTTATTTGGAGAAGTACGTTGCGGCATGATGTCACGAGTAACACGAAACGAGCTGAGGTGAATCGTATGTCTGAGGATCGTTGGATGCCGCGACCGTGGCACGAGGAGTTCCATGGGTGTCTGTGGTTACCGCGCCTGCTGGACAAAGGACGCCGGGCGATTGAGAGCGAGAAGGTCGGCCGAGACCTCTTGGACGGGTACCTCTATGGAGACTCGGACTTCGTCGACGCGAAACTGATGCAATTCCTCCGGACCAAGGATGCTCGAGTCACCGAACTCCTGCGCGAGTTCGATGATGACGAGCGCGTCGCGAAGGTGATCATCCAGGAGAGTGGACGCACCGCCGACGAACTCCGGGCGTGGAGCGCTCGCTTCCGCAAGGTGCACGCCCTTGTCATTCCCCTCCTTGAGTCTGACGAAGGTCGGCGGCAGCCTGGAGCGGGGACTGCCTTTTTTAGGTTTTTTTATAACTACATACTCATGCCTCCGGTCTACTTGGCTTTCCGCATCTCTGAGCGTCGCCGTGGACGGAGTGCTTGACCACTTTATAGACGTCTCGCCGATTCGTTGAGGATCCCATGAACACCGAACTCGCTTTTGTCCTGCTTTTGCTTGCCGTTACTATCGTGATGTTCGCTCTCAATCGACCGCGCATGGATGCAGTCGCTCTTATCATGATGACGGTGCTGCCCCTCACAGGCGTGATCACTGTCTCTGACGCGCTCGCAGGCTTCAGCGATCCCAACGTGGTCCTGATCGCCGCGCTCTTCGTCATCGGCGAAGGCCTCGTGCGCACCGGGGTGGCGCAACGTCTGGGAGATCTGCTCGTTCGACGCGCCGGGACGAGCGAATCGAGGCTGATCGCGCTGCTCATGGTAGTTGTCACAGGTTTTGGTTCGGTCATGAGTTCGACTGGAATCGTGGCCATCTTCATTCCGGCCGCGTTGCGCATCGGCCGCAAACTCAATATTCCCGCCGGACGTCTCATGATGCCGATCAGCGTGGCTGCCCTCATTAGCGGCATGATCACACTGATCGCCACGGCGCCCAATCTCGTCGTCCATAGCCAACTCGTGCGGGCCGGGTACGCAGGATTCAACTTCTTCTCGTTCACGCCATTCGGCCTCCCGATCCTCATGTTGGCGATCGGTTACATGCTCTTTGCCCGTCGATGGTTGGCCCCCGTGACGTCCACCTCTGCGAAGGGGGCATCGAGGCCCAACCTCGCGCAATGGATCGACGAGTACCACCTCGCCAAGAGAGAGTACAGGCTGCGTGTTACGCCTGATTCACCCTGGATTGGCAAACGTCTCGAGGAGCTCCAACTGCGCGCATTATATGGCATGAACATCCTCGCTATTGAACGGCAAAAACGGTTCAGGACGGAGGTCGTGGAGCCGTCCGCCCAATCGGCGCTTCAGGTCGGCGACGTCCTCTTCGTGGACGTTCGAGAACGACCTGAGGATATTGACGAGATTTGCCGCCGGTTTGGATTGTATCGACTCTCTCTGCCGGAGAGTTCATTCAGTGATCGCTCCCAAACCATAGGCATGGCCGAGCTGCTGGTGCCGCCCACCTCCGACCTGGTCGGTGAGACCCTAATCTCGGCACGCTTTCGTTCACTTTGCAAGCTCTCAGTCATCGGCATCAAGCGGGGAACCACCGCAATCGAGGAGAGTGTTCAGGCTGAGCGCTTGCGAATTGGTGACACCCTCTTGGTCGCCGGACCGTGGCGCGCCATCATCAAGTTAATGAACAACCCGCAAGAGGTGATTGTGCTTAACCTCCCGGTCGAATTGGACGATGTCATTGACGAGCCGACGAGAGCCCCCTTTGCCCTGGGGACGCTTGCGATCGTCGTCGCCATGATGGTGACGGGGGTGGTGCCCAACGTTCAGGCAGCGCTCATCGGGTGCCTACTCCTCGGGCTCTTTAGGTGCGTTGACATGAATATCGCCTACCGTTCGATTCAGTGGCAAACCCTCTTCCTAATCGTCGGTATGTTTCCCTTTGCCTTGGCGCTGGAGCAAACGGGAGGCGTGAATATGGCTGTCCAAGCGTTGATGGGTGCCTTTGGCGGAGCGGGTCCCTCGACGATGCTTGCCTCATTGTTCGTCCTCACCGCCGTTCTCGGTCTGTTTATATCAAATACGGCAACAGCCGTCTTGATGGCGCCCATCGCGTTGGCCATCGCCGCCGAGTTAGGGCTTTCGCCGTATCCGTTCGCCATGATCGTCGCATTGGCAGCGTCGGCCGCGTTTATGACCCCGGTCTCTTCGCCGGTGAACGCCCTCGTCGTGGGGCCGGGGAAGTACCAGTTTCTCGACTTTGTGCGAGTCGGTGTTCCGTTTACGCTGATCGTGATGCTCGTGTGTGTCGTGCTGGTGCCGGTGCTGCTGCCGTTTGTGCCGTGAGAACGCTTTGGCGCGTGCGATGTGTCATCGACCTGAAGCCGTTCGTGGGCGACCTGGGATACGACGCCACGCAGCACCGCTTTGATTGCGCCGGGCGATTGTACGCTGATCCGATGGGGTTGATTCGGCGCTTCGCAAGCCTCTTGGACGTCGACGAGGAGCGCTTTCGCCTCTGGCTGTTTGCCCGAACAACGGCTGAGTCCCGGGACGACTGGGACGACGAGGACCTGGTCCGTCTGGCACGAAGCATTGCTCCGTAGGTCCGTCGAGGATATCTCACGCCTTTGGGTAAATATTCCTGCGAAAACATTCGCAAAATCCCGACTCGGAGAGGAGTGTCGGAGGATGGGAGATTTTGAGCGCGACGGGTTCTTAATCGTTGAGAACCTGTTTTCAAATGAGGAAGTGCGCCGGCTCAAGGGTGAGGTGCGGCGTATCCTTGGAGAGGTGAAGGACGAGCGGGAGATTCGAACGGGTGTCTACGTCGGTTTGGCGGCTCGCAGTCGTCTCTTTAAGGATCTGGCCCGCGATGCCCGACTCGTTGATCCGCTCGAGCAGATCATTGGCCCCAACATTGCGTTCTTTAGCGACAAGATCGTCTTTAAGGACGCAGAGACGGATTTTGGGAGCCCGTGGCATCAGGATTGGCCGTATTGGAAAGGGAGTCATAAGATCTCGATATGGATCGCCCTCGACGATGCCACGTCCGAGAACGGGTGTCTCAGAGTGATTCCCGGTTCGCATCGGGAACACGCGGTGCACGCGGGCGACGCCAGCGATGGCAAAGGCTTTGGCAATCGGATCCGTCCCGAGGACATCGATGAGAATAAGGCCATCACGGTCGAACTATCGGCCGGTTCGGCGCTCTTCTTCCATGACTTGACGCTGCACGCTTCCCATCAAAACACGTCCGGAGCCGACCGGTGGGCCCTTATCAGCACGTATCGAGACGCCATGGCGGAGGATCCAGAGTACTCCTTCGCGGTGGCAGCGGAGGTGGTCCGGGGGTTTGGACACACCGCGGGGCCAAACCCCGCAAAGACGGGATGAGCTTCTCGAGCGTCGAGCCGACGCTTCGATCAGCAAGTGACACGCGAGAAGAGGGAGTCGCAATGCCGTCTGAACTGCTCTTTATTCACGGAGCCGGGGATCAATCCGAGGGCCGCGGCAGTTTTTCGTTGTTTGCAAGGCTGCGGTCAGGGCTTGGAATGTTTGACCGTATCTGCGCTCCCTTGATGCCACATCCGGAGTACCCGGACTACGCAGAATGGGAAGCGGGGCTAGCACGCCACCTGGAGTGCGTGCATGTCGGGACGTTGCTGGTCGGACATTCGCTGGGTGGCTCTGTTCTCCTCAAATACCTCACAGAGCATCGGTTGGAGGAGCGGGTTGGCGGAGTGTTTGCCATTGGATCGCCTTATTGGGGCGCCGATCCGGACTGGGATGTTGAACCGTTCAAATTTCGCACCGATGCGCCGGTGGCGTTAGACGATACAGGGCACACCTTTATCTACCACAGCAGCGATGACGAAGTGATTCCCTTTGCGCACCATGACGCGTACGCTCGCAAGTTCCCAGGAGCAAAGCTGCGGGCTGTTGAGGGAGTAGCTCACGACTTTGTCAGTGGCGTGGAGATTGTAATGGAAGATCTTCGGGCAATACAGACTGATGCGGGTTGACTCCGGGAGTAACGTGCGTGATGCTCGCCTTTAGATCCAGGGGACGTAGATCGAGTGGACGCAGACCGAGGAGAAGTAGACTCAAAGGAAGCGCACTCTGTCTGTTGTTGATTCTACTCTTCGCTGGGTGTGTCTACGAATCGGAGGTGACTCGCCGGGAGAGTTCTGGAGCGAGACTCAACTCTCCGGACTCGGACCGTTACGGAGTGTTACAGTTCGTTTGGGTCCGCGAGTACCGAGCACCCTGGGGCGTTTTTAAGTTTCCGGATGGTGGGAAACCGTTGGAATTAGCCCTGTACGCTACAGTGATGCAGGTTGGCAAGGGCGTGAAACGGGAAGTGGGGCGGATCGAACTGGAACCGGTGCGCCGAGGTGATTTCGGGAACTTAAACGATGCGGAGTATCGTTGGCTCCAGCCCGACCGGCTGGGCGTCCGTGTGGAGTATGGGTACACAGGCATGTTGGAACGAGTGACTGCGAGCGAGTTGGTGATTCCGCCTCTCGTGCCCCCGGAGTAATCGATTCTCAGGTTGTGACGGGGCCGAGGTCGACTGGGAGTGGGAGATGTATGGGGTCTCGGCTCCCGTGACAACGAGAATCCTGGAACCCAACAGGAAGTTTTTCATCGAATGACCGGGAGCCGAGCGCCCTACTGCATGGGTGAGAAGTCGGTGGGTTTGAGAATCATATTATGAATCCCCGCCACGATGGGGCCGTCCTTTTCAGACTCTGCGCGTGCCTTGATCCACTCCGGATCAGACGCAAAGGCACTCCACGCCTGCTCGCGATGGGCGAGGTCTCTCCACGCGACCATATAGTAGAGCGAGCTCGTCTCACCCCCGATCTCTGATTCCCAATAGCCCACGATTTTGATGCCGTGCTTTTCAAAGAACGTGTTGGTGGTGTTGCGAAAACGTTCTTTCATGGCCGGCATCCGTCCCGGCACAATGCGGTACTCACGCCATTCGTAGATCATAACATGACCTCCTTATCCGAGTGTGTGTTCGGCGCGCGGGCGCGAATTCCTAGGATCTGCTCGCTCCCGAAGGGAGGCGAGAGTAAAACAGGTTCCTTACAGGTTGAGGCGAAAGGTGGCCCGAAAGCAGTATGAAACATCACGAGGGAGACGGGCGGCATGATCCTACCCATCCGAGCGTTCGGTGATCCAATCCTCCGAGCCAAGGCGCGGCCGATCAATCAAGACTCAAACGAGCTCCAAGAGCTTGTCGACAACATGCTCGAGACTATGCGTAGGGCGGATGGGGCCGGACTGGCTGCTCCGCAAGTAGGGGAGAGTGTGCAACTCTTTGTGGCCGACCTAACGCAGGCGTGGCACGCTTTACCGCCCAAGACTCGCCCGGCGATTCCGCCTCAGCCGATGGTATGCATCAATCCGGAGATCGTGGAGCGGAGCAGTGAGACAGCGGAATTCGGCGAGGGTTGCCTCTCCATCCCGTCGCTGGTCGAAGAGGTACGGCGTCCGCTCTACGTCAAAATGCGTTACCTCAATCGATTGTTTCAGCGATGTGAAGTGGTCGGCATCAGCTACACAGCGTCGGTGTTGCAACACGAGTTCGACCATCTGATTGGCGTGCTTCACATTGATTACGTCCCGCCCAAGCGCCGGCGTCAACTCGCTGAGCCGTTGCGTGCCATTTCATTGGGAGAGGTACGTCCAACGTACCCTATGCGATTCCTTCAGCGGGATCGGGATGATGATGTCTAGGGTTGCGCTCACGGTTCGAGCGGCGACGACGAACGACATTCCTCAACTCGTCCGTTTGATGGGCGAGTTTTACGCCGAGTCTGGGTACTCTCTCGACCGTGAGTGGGCGGACGCCGCGTTTCGCACCCTTTTGCTCAATCCGACGCTGGGGGGAGCCTGGGTAGCGTCTCTCTCTGAGCGGATCGCCGGTTATGTTGTATCGTCTGTCCGCTATTCCATGGAGGATGGAGCGCTGAGCGCTCACATCGAAGATCTCTTCGTGCGTCCAGAGCTCCGGCGCCAAGGTGTGGGCACGGCACTGCTTGACGCCCTGGTCGCGGCGAGTGAAAACCGAGGCTGTGCGTCGTTGCACGTGGAGGTGGGTCGTGAGAATCGAGCGGCCACGGCACTCTACGCTCGCTACGGTTTGCAGACCGCGACGGATGGTCGTATCACGCTGAGCGCCAAGCTTCCGGAGCCGATCAATCCGTCAGTTCCCAACTCTGGCCTCAGCCCTAGACCCAGCTCAAACCCCGCCCCTAGACCCAGCTCTAGCCCCAACTCTAACCCCAGCTCCGGTTCTGGCCACTGAGGATCTTTGTGTTCGCGACATCGCCTCAAGCTCCAGAGAATACCGTGAAAAAGATGTTGGCCCGTTAGGACGAGAGACTCATTGCGGGAGTCGTCATGTGACCGAGCGTTTCCTAATGTGGGGTGGTTGGGTTGCAGGCGTATGGAGCAGAGTTCGCGAGTGTGTACAACCAACGTTGGAGTGCCTTTTCATTACGAGTCGCACCGCGTATCCGAGCGTACTACGAAAGCCGGTCGGCCCAACCCGACAGGCGCACGCTTCTCGACCTTTGTTGTGGCACCGGGCAGCTTGCCGCACACTTTTTGGAGCATGGATACCGTGTCGTAGGTGTGGACGCATCGCCGTCCATGCTGCGCTTGGCCGAACAAAACACCCGCTCGTACGTGCAGGATGGCCGCGCCACGTTTCTCGAGGCCGATGCGTCACAATTCACGCTCAACCAACGGTTTGACCTCATCGTCTCCACGTTTGACGCCCTCAATCACCTGCCGGATGAAGAGGCGTTACGAGCGTGCCTCACACGCGTTTACGACGTCAGCGACGGGATGTTCATCTTTGATCTCAACACTCGTGCTGGACTCATGCGGTGGCAGGGGATACACGTGGACGATGGTGACGATCTGGTGCTCATCACCCGCGGCATCCTTGACGAAGAGAGCGAACGGGCCTGGATGAAGATCACTGGCTTCGTTCGCACCGCGCAAGGGGAGTATCGGCGCTTTCAGCAGACCGCCTTTAACACCGTCTTTGAGATTGAACGAGTGCGCCAAATGCTTTTGGAGATCGGGTGGCGCCATGTCCACATCGCAAGCGAGAACGCCCTTGACGAAGCTCTCGAAGAGCCGGAGCTGCAGGGTCGGGTCTTCTTCGTCGCTTCTAAATAAGCGGTCTTGTGACAATTGAAAGATGTTCTCTACGAGTTAATCGGCGATACTGATCCGGACGTCTGTTACATCCCAGTCCTGCGAGACATCCACTCCGTTGCTGTTCGCAATCGTCAGCCGCTCCCGGTCTAAAGCGATTTCGGCCGTGCCTGCTCTGCGGGCCTGCCAGCGGAGTCTGACCACCTCTCCCGATGTGCGTACGTTGTCCACCCCTACTGTTGGTCCCTCTTGGGAACGCACGATAGCGACGTAACCGCTCTTGCCGTCGATGCCGTGGTGTTGCCACGCAAGACCATGCCCGGAGAAGACGTCGGTGCCAGCCGGGATCCACTCGACCCCGACGAACTCGAGGAGGTCGTTGGGATAGGTCGCTCGCAGCGCCAGCCCATAGAGATCGCGGCCCCCCTGTTGTGAAATCGTTACGGTGACGGGGTCTCCGACACTCACCTGTTCGGCGGCGGGCCGGAGCCGGAGCTCGCCGAAGTCGACGGGAAGTTCAGGCGCCGGGGCGCCGCCCCCGCCTCCAAAGAGCGCGCACCCCGACCCAAGTGCAGTGAGGGAGAGGAGGAATGCCAGGACGAGAGTGCGGCCCACCCTAAAATTGTGATGGCTCAGTCGTGTTGCATGTGCCAATTCGTCTCCACCGCCTCGATGTCGGTCTCGTTTACAATTCCATCCCCGTTTGCGTCGGCGTGGACGGCATGGGGATACGGCCACGCCGACGTATCCACCTCGTGGGGCGCCCACGTTGTGCCACTCACTGCTCTCGGCTCCCCCATAGCACCAAAGTGATGAGCGATTGCGAGGATATCCCGCTCATCTGCGACCCCGTCGGCGTTGGTGTCCCCCGGCCACACGGTACGGGTGGCAAGACCCGGCAGCTCCCAAAGGTAAGTCACCCACACCCAGGCGTTTTCGTATACTCCCTTTTCAGGTTCGGAGCGCAGGCCGAGGCGGCGCGCCGCCTCAAATGAGAGGTCAATTCCAGCCGGGTTGGCGACGGTTCGGCCAAATGCGTCCTTGCCGTCGTTATGATCCCAAAAGTAGGCTGCCTGCGATTGGGGATTGCCTCGGCGCAAGTCGGTGAACGTGCGACGGGGACGTTCGAGGTCTTCCGCTGCGTTCCAGTAGTTGTCGTCAGTGTTCCACGGTCCGACCTCGCACACAGGAAGCGTGTCGGTGATCCCTGTCGCCGGCACGTAGATTCGTACGAAGTGAGGCTCTCGACTGTATCCTGAGGGCGGCGTTGGCCACGTATAAATGGTGCTACACTGGCTCGCAAACTTGACGTATTTGTCCGGCACGGCGACTTGGACCACAGGTTCGCCATTGGCTGGAGCGTATTGCGTGGCGAAGACTCGGTACGCGACGCCGTCCTCGGGTAGGGGAGCTGCGAAGGACCGAACGTTGCCATACGCCTCGTCTTCGAAGGTGTTGAGCGTCCATTCGCTGAGGTGGAGGTAAGTCCGAGCGTCCAATCTTTCTCTGAGCGCTCGATCGGTATCTGCCAAGAGCTCTTCTAATCGAGTGTTGTACGCCGATGGATCCCGTTCGTTCTTCAGGGAGAGGAGCGCGGCGCCCTCGCGCCGGGCGACGTCCATGATGCGCCGTGCATCCTTTGGAGTGAACCCCGACGCAACAAGACGCTCTTCCCCTGCGTCAGGTCGGTTGAGAAGGAAGTGAAGCACCGGTTTGTTCAGCCACTGCGGCTGATCAGTCTCGAGCGTGGACCAAGCGCTCGCCGCGGATTGGGGAAAAAGGAGCAGAAGCGACCAGAGCAGCAGAGCGCTGCCGATCATCCGCAGTGACGTCCGCACAGTGCTTACGCGACTCGGTCGAGTGTGCCTGTGGAGCATTCTACTCATCACCCTTCTAGGAGCGCTTTGGAGTGATTCTCTCACAATGAGGCCTGCCGGTCGGTGAGAAGAGTCACACGGATCCTGCTCCATCGGACAACGCAGGGAGCGAGCCGGCTGGCGAGAAACTCAAGGGTGGGAAGTTTTGCCACCATTGATACAAGGAGAAAGTGGGGGTCATGATGGCTGGTGAGACGTTGATTGCGGTTACTGGAGCAACGGGGAAACAAGGCGGCGCTGTCGCGCGGCACTTGCTTGAGGCAGGATTTGGCGTGCGAGCGCTGACCCGAAATCCTAACGGGCCTGCGGCCGGGCGACTCAAAGAACAGGGCGCTGACGTTGTGTTTGCCGATATGGAAGATAGAGCGTCTCTTGACAAAGCGCTCGCTGGAGCGCACGGAGTCTTCTCTGTGCAGAACTTCTGGGAGAAAGGCGTCGGTTACGAAGGGGAGGTGAGGCAGGGGCGGAATCTCGCGGACGCTGCCAAACAGGCCAAGGTGCGTCACTTCGTCCAAGCCTCTGTTGCCGACGTTGATAAGGCGCCCGGTGTGAAGCATTGGGAGTGTAAGTCGGAGACTGAGAAGTACATCCGCGAGATCGGCCTTGCAGGGACCTTTCTGAGGGAGACGTTCTTCATGGAGAACTTCCTGGATCCCAAGTACGGCTCGATGATGTTCCCCTTTATTGGTGGTGTATTAAAACCCCAGACGCGCCTGCACATGCTTTGTGTCGATGACGTGGGTGGGATTGCCACCGCGATTTTCCAGCATCCTGAACGTTTCTTGGGGAAGGTGATCAACGCCGCCAGTGATCGATTGACAGTTGGCGAGATGAAAGAGGCTTATTTGCAGGTGACAGGGAGGAGAGCAAAGGCCTTTTCGATTCCTCCGTGGTTGAGCAAATTCCTAAACCTTGATATGGTTAAGCAACTCAAATGGAATAACGATCCGGGTTGGCAGTTTGAACTTGATGACGTCAGGGCTGTTTATCCTAAACTAACGACGTTTGAAGCCTTCTTGGAGAAACACTCCGATCTCAAATTGTAAGCCTGACCATGGAGGGAAGACATAAATGTTCGAGCTCGAAGAGACGAGCCGTAGACGCGCGTTTATGCCCGAGGGAACGAGTGAGATTCTCAATTCGCGTTCCCTCGCACATTCCCACAGGCGACTTAGCGAACTGGTGTAGCCCGGGATGTTGGTGCTGAATGTGGGATGTGGCACAGGCGCGATCACGGCGGGGATTGCTCGACGCGTCTCTCCTACGGGTCGGTCGGTGGGCGTCGACGTGAACGCCCTCCTCATCAAAGAAGCAAAGGAGCGGCACGTCGACGTCCCCTGCCTCGAATTCGCAGAGCGGGACGTGTACGACCTTGGCCACGATGGGGCGTTCGACATTGCGACTTCGGCTGTACCTGCTCGCGGTCGAGGGTACGAGATGAACCCATGCGTGCGAGACGATGGGAAGAGATCGAGATGGCATGAAGGGTACGAGATGACCCGAGCGGTGTGTTAGACTTGTGGGTGATCGTTCTAAATCGTTCTAAATCGTTCTAGGTCGTTTTAGATCGTTTTAAATAGAGGTATGTAGAGTAGGAGCTGACCCACAATGTATCCGGAACTGAAGGGGAAGAACGCCCTCGTGACGGGCGCGACACGAGGATTTGGACGAGCGATTGCCACGCGGCTAGCTGCTGAAGGGGCGAACGTCGTCATTAATTACCGGCGCAGTAAGTCGGAGGCCCAAGAGGTGGTCGATCTCATTCGGGCGGATGGTGGGCAGGCCTTGGCGTTGCGGGCGGACGTCGGCAAAGACGAGAGCCTCGATGACATGTTTCAGAGAATCCAAGACGAACTTGGCCACTTGGACATCTTGGTGGCGAATGCAGCGTTTGGTGTACCCGGTCCGATCATGGAGGCGACTGCGCGTCACTGGGATGTGACAATGGCGGCCTCGGCTCGCTCGTTGTTGAGCCTTTCGCAACGAGCGGTTCCGCTTATGCAAGATGGATGGGGACGAATCATCAGTCTCACGAGCGAAGGCGCGCAGAAGGTGCTTCCCGGCTACGGTGTGGTGGGCGCCGCGAAAGGGGCTCTTGAGGCGCTGACGCGCACACTTGCGGTTGAGCTGGCTCCTCGAGGCATCTTGGTCAATGGCATTCTGGCGGGACTGGCGGATACAAAGTCGTTTCGGGCTATCCCGGGCGCTGAGAGCGCGTTGGCGGCCGCCGAGCAGAGGAGCCCGATCGGGCGGATTGTGGCGCCTGAGGATGTGGCAAACGTGGCGGCTTTCTTGTCTTCGGACCAGGCTGCAATGATCTGCGGGCAATTCCTCGTCGTCGACGGCGGCATCTCTGTGCTCGGTTCGTAGCCATCACGGCGAAAGGAGCTGCCGATGCCCCCTCTTTACGTCTCCGATCTGGACGGCACCTTGCTGAGCAACGATGCGACCCTGTCGGAGTTTAGCCGGACCACCCTGCAGTCGTTGATTGACGACGGTATGCCCTTTACGGTAGCAAGCGCCCGTAGTGTCGTCTCCATGGGCATGTTTCTAGCGGGGCTACGCCTTCCGTTGCCAGTCATCGAGATGAACGGGGCCTTCCTTTCCGACCTCAAGACGGGCCGCCACGAGATCGTTCACAGCTTAGATTCAAGTGTCGCTTCAGAGATCTACCATCTTTTACCGCAGTTCGGCTGCGTCCCGTTTGTTTCGACGTTTAACGGTATGGAAGACTGCGTCCACTACGGCGATGTGACCAACGGTGGGATGGATTGGTACTTAACGGATCGTCTCACCAAGCGGGACCGGCGGTGGCGCAAGTCCTATGACTTAAGAGCGGCGCTACGTGAACAGGTGGTCTGTCTCACGATTATCGGAGACTCGCACGTACTGGCCGATCTTCATGCGGTCGTCAAGGAGCGGTGGGACACCCACATCTCATCCCACTACTTCGAAAACTTGTACTCGCCAGGCTGGTATTGGCTAACGATTCACGACCGACGTGCCACGAAGGATCAGGCGATACAGGCGCTAATGGACGCATACGGTCTGCAGGGAAGGGAACTCGTCGTCTTTGGCGACGAGAACAATGACCTTTCGATGTTTCGCATGGCCGACCGAGCCGTCGCGGTGGCGAATGCGACTGGGCAACTCAAAGAGCATGCAACCCAGGTTATCGGGGCCAACCAAGAGGATAGCGTCGTGAAGTACCTGCTCACCGAGTGGGAAGGGCAGCGCACACAATCGAGATGACCAGGGTCAGTACCATGCATCGCTCCTTCAGATTCCCATGGATAAGACGCGTACCTACACCGTACCTACACCGAGCCTGCACCGAGCCTGCACCGAGCCTGCACCAACGTGGCGCGGACTGCGCGATTGACCGAGCGCTGCTGGAGCGGGGGGCCGCGGCGAGTGAGAGAGCGTATAAGGATCTCATGGAACGAAAATGGGCTGGGCCTGACGTTCAGGCCGGATGACGAGGGCGAAAGAAATGCGCGGGACTACTGGTCGGTGCGCCTCTCCCATTCCTCGTGCTTGGTTGGAGCCATATCGTTTCACGGGGGCCCACTTGCGCCCCAAGGAGCTCCCTTTGCTGCGCAGCATCGGGAGTTAGGCTCCCGGTCTTCCAGATCCGTGGCCAACAGAGATGCATAATGGTTCGAAGGCGTTGGCTCATAGTGCACTGCCACGCACTCAGCGTGACGGCGTGCGTCGCTGGCGGAAGCGGTGCGAAAGGTGCCAATGAGGCGCCAAACAGGTGCCAAACAGGCGTTGTTGCGCATCTGGAGAGGAATGATTTCTCACCAGCGAGTAAAGACACCTCGCTAGAGGTGCAACACCGGCCACTCCGCGGAGAGCGTCGCGATCGGTGCTACTGTGTCGGGCAACCCCCAGCGCTCGTAGCTGGGCTTTAAGAATTGAACTCATCGTGCACCGCCAGGCTCTTCAGCGAGACGCTGTGCATCGCTGGCGAAAGCGGTGCGCAAGGCGCCCAAGAGGCGCCAAACAGGCGTTGTTGCGCATCTGGAGAGGAACGATTTCTCACCAGCGAGCAAAGACACCTCACCAGAGGTGTAACACCGGCCACTCCGCGGAGATCGGCGCGATCGGTGCTGTTGGGACGGATAACCTCGACGCTCGTAGCTGGGCTTTAAGAATTTAACTCATTGTGCACCGCCAGGCTCTTCAGCGAGACGCTGTGCTTCGCCGGCGAAAACTGTGCGCAAGGCGCCAATTAGGCGCCAAACAGGTGCCAAAAAGGGCGTTGTTGCGCATCTGGAGAGGAACGATTTCTCACCAGCGAGCAAAGACACCCCGCCAGAGGTGTAACACCGGCCACTCCGCGGAGAGCGGCGCGATCGGTGCTGCTGTGACGGGCAACCCCAGCGCTCGTAGCTGGGCTTTAGAAATCGAGCTCATCTCGTACCGCCACGTTCTTCAGCGAGACGCTGTGCATCGCCGGCGAAAGCGGTGCGAAAGGTGCCAAAAAGGGCGTTGTTGCGCATCTGGTGAGGAGTGATTTCTCACCAGCGAGTAAAGACACCTCGCCAGAGGTGTAACACCGGCCACTCCGCGGAGAGCGGCGCGATCGGTGCTGTTGGGACGGATAACCTCGACGCTCGTAGCTGGGCTTTAAGAATTCAACTCATTGTGCACCGCCAGGCTCTTCAGCGAGACGCTGTGCTTCGCCGGCGAAAGCGGTGCGAAAGGTGCCAAAAAGGGCGTTGTTGCGCATCTGGTGAGGAGTGATTTCTCACCAGCGAGTAAAGACACCTCGCCAGAGGTGCAACACCGGCCACTCTGCGGAGAGCGGCGCGATCGGTGCTGCTGTGACGGGCAACCCCAGCGCTCGTAGCTGGGCTTTAGGAATTGAGCTCATCTCGTACCGCCACGCTCTTCAGCGAGACGCTGTGCATCGCTGGCGAAAGCGGTGCGAAAGGTGCCAAACAGGCGTTGTTGCGCATCTGGAGAGGAATGATTTCTCACCAGCGAGCAACGACACCTCGCCAGAGGTGTAACACCGGCCACTCCGCGGAGAGCGGCGCGATCGGTGCTGCTGTGACGGGAACCCCAGCGCTCGTAGCTGGGCTTTAGAAATCGAGCTCATCTCGTACCGCCACGTTCTTCAGCGAGACGCTGTGCATCGCCGGCGAAAGCGGTGCGAAAGGTGCCAAAAAGGGCGTTGTTGCGCATCTGGTGAGGAGTGATTTCTCACCAGCGAGTAAAGACACCTCGCCAGAGGTGCAACACCGGCCACTCTGCGGAGAGCGGCGCGATCGGTGCTGCTGTGACGGGCAACCCCAGCGCTCGTAGCTGGGCTTTAGGAATTGAGCTCATCTCGTACCGCCACGCTCTTCAGCGAGACGCTGTGCATCGCTGGCGAAAGCGGTGCGAAAGGTGCCAAAAAGGTGCCCAAGAGGCACCAAATAGGCGTTGTTGCGCATCTGGAGAGGAATGATTTCTCACCAGCGAGTAAAGACACCTCGCCAGAGGTTCCACCCAGTCAGAGGGCAACACCTCACGAAAGGCAAGGCCTCAAAAGAGGGCAAGGCCTCTAGAGACGGAAAGGCCTCAAGAAATGACGATACCTCACGAGTGGTAGCACCCGGCGAATTATGAGGGTGGCCACATGTCCCAAGTCTGATCAAAGAAACCTGCGGCGTCGAAGTCCCGACATCCAAGCGACGGCATTCGAAGTGGCACATGTAACGTAGCGGCATGCGAAGGGGCTACTTTAGAGGAGCCGATGACAAAGGGACCGCTAGACAAAGGCCGATAGACAAAGGGCGCTAGACAAAGGCCGATAGACAGAGGGCTGACAGACGGAGGAGCTGACAGACGGAGGAGCCGACAGACGGAGGGTCGATAGAGAGTGCGGCTATAGACGTACCGATAAGGGAAGCAACGAAATCCCGCGCGGATCACGGGAAGGAGCACGCGCAATGCACCCTGAGCTGGCAGTGTTGCTGGATAACGTAACGATGACCGGGGAAATCCGGGTGGATGCGGTTCGGTTTCTCAAGCGCCACGATTGCTCGCCGATCGCGGGGCATAGCATGCGGGTTGCTCAAGAGGCGAGGCGCCTCGCCGCACGGTGGGGAGAGAATACGGACGCAGCGGAGGTCGCCGGGTGGCTCCACGATATCAGTGGCGTCGTTTCCAACGAACGACGAATCCCGTTGGCAGAGAGTCTGGGGATTGAGGTGCTCCCTGAGGAACGGCGCCTGCCGATGATCGTTCACCAGAAGCTCTCAGCGGCGATCGCACGCGATCTCTTTAACGTGTCGGACGAGACTGTTCTCAGCGCCATCGGTTGCCATACGACCCTTAAGTCGAAGGCGACAGCCTTAGACAAAATCGTCTTTGTGTCCGACAAGATCAAATGGGATCAGCCGGGAGAGCCGCCCTACCTCTCTGAAATCCTCACAGCAAGTGCATACTCGCTCGATCGGGCGGCCTGTGTTTATTTGGGTTATCTGTGGGAGAGGCGGGATAAGCTCCCCGTCCTACACCCCTGGGTCTTCGCCGCGTACCAAGAGTTGTGTGCTTGCGACTAAGAGCGGAGTGCGTGAAAGTCATTAGATGCAACTAAGAGCGTGTTCGTGAGAGTTGTGTACGTGCAGCTAAGAGTGGAGTACGTGAAACTCGTTAAGAGCAACTGGGAGCGGTGTACGTGAGAGCGGTGTACGTGCAGCTGAGAGAAATGTCCGTGCGAGCTGTGTGCGTGCAACTGAGAGCTGTGTACGTAGAATCAGCGATTGGGAGGATCATGGCATGAGCCGCCATTCGGCTGACGCTGTCGCCTTCGAACTCCGGGACGCTTTGCTATCGTTGGTAGGCGACGAGGTTGCCGCCATTTGGTTGTACGGCGCCTCTGTCTTTGGCCACCCCTTTGTCGATGTCGACGTGCACGTAGTGATGAAACGCGATTTGCCTGTGACTTTGTGGGAACGGATTCAAACGATTCATCGAGAGATCTCACGGAGCACCGGAGTTGCTCGCGAGGACCTGGACTGGTGGTACATATCGCTTGAGGCGGCTCGAGGCACGGCGAGCCCCAAGCACCTGGGGCCATGGACGCACGGCCTGATCGACGAGCACTGGGCGCTACATCGGGCGCATTGGCTTGGGGGACGTTGCAAAGTGATTCACGGACTTAGGCCGGAGTCGGTTGTCCCGCCCCCGACGTGGGCGGAGCTCCAAGACGTACTTATGAGGGAACTGCGTTCACCGGAGCCCAACGCTTACTGGAGCCTCCAACTGTGTCGCGTATGGGCGAGCCTGATGACTCGGAATGTCGTGCGTTCCAAACTTGACTCGGCCCGTTGGGCACTACAACGCCTGGACCACGAGCACCATCTTGTGGTGCGAGAGGCGATGAAACATTACGAGCGCGGCGCTGACGCCGTGGACCTTGGTGTCATTAAGGAGCGTTTTCCGGCGCTCCTTGGTGAGGTTCGACGTCGGATCGACGCGCTGTGCTTAGGACGGCAAGAGGAGCGTGATCGTCGTGACGGCTCGGGAGATTGAGCCGAAGCCCCTTCGGCCTGTTCCGATTCCTTCCACCGTGATGGAGGCGTACGCAGGATGGGACGTGGAGCTGGTATGGGCGCATCAACCCCACACGAGCACGTGGCGGCTTGCCGCTGAGGGATCGACGCACTTCGTGAAGGTGGCTCGACGGGAGGCGCGGCGACATCTCCGGCGCGAGGCCGAGCGATTGCAGTGGATTGCAGGGCGGCTCCCCATTCCCCAGCTCATTCGTCGAGGATCGGTTCACGACCACGATTGGATGGTGACGCAGGCGCTGCCAGGACGGAACGCCATTGACGACGCACTTCGGGCTGATCCCGAGTGGCTCGTCTCTCTTCTTGCCGCCGCTCTGCGCCTCATTCACCAAACGCCTGCTACGGACTGCCCGTGGACTCTCGATTTGGACGGGGCGCTCGCTCGGGCCCGTCGGCGAGTAAGCGTCGGTAGGTTTGACGAAGCTGAACTCGAACCCAAGGGTACAGCACCTCCCGCGGGCGAAACGCTCGAAGCGCTACAGGCACAGCGGCCCGAGAACGAGGAGCTCGTCTTGTGTCATGGTGATTTCTGCTTACCCAATGTGATCATTGATGGTGACGCGCTCTCTGGGTTCGTCGACCTTGGCGATCTGGCACTCTCGGAACGGTGGTTTGATCTCGCCATAGCCTCCCGCAGCGTGGGGTGGAACCTCGGTCCGCAGTGGGAAGCTCCGTTTCTAAGGGCGTACGGCGTGGAGCCCGACGAGTTCCGCATCCGTTACTTTCGTACACTCTACGATCTCATGGAATAATGGGGGCCGGCTCAAATGAAGACGCAAGTAAGCGATGAAGCGGTTCGTGAGGCGACCGGTCGCGGGTGGGATGCGTGGTTTGCAATCCTCGACTCTGCGCAGGGGACGACTCTCACCCATAAAGAGATTGTCGCGTTTCTAAGTCAAAATTACGACCTGAGTGGTTGGTGGGAGCAGATGATCACCGTCACTTACGAAAAGTCGAGGGGACTGCGAGACCAGCACGAAAGTCCGGATGGTTTCGCTGTCAGTGTGAGTAAGACGGTGAACGTGAACGTGGACGAGCTTTACCGAGCATGGCACGATGAAGAGGTGCGCTCCCGATGGCTCGACGAGGTCTTCGAGGTGCGCAAGGCGACGCCGTCAAAGTCGCTCCGAATCACGTGGAGTGACGAGACCCATGTCGACGTCTACTTTTATGAGAAGGGGAGCGAGAAGAGCCAGGTCTCCATTCAACATAAAAAGCTGGCTGATCGGGCAGAAGCTGAGTCGCGCAAAGCGTATTGGAAAGAGGCGTTCAACCGACTGAAGCCCCTGATCGAAGGAGCGGGTTGATGAGCGCGAAACAGCAAGAACCGGTCGTCATTGTCGCTTACGATCCATCGTGGCCCCAGAGCTTTGCCGCGCTGAGGGATGTTTATCGTGACGCCCTCGCCGGCCTCTACGAACGGATCGAACATGTGGGCAGCACCGCCGTGCCGGGATTGGCAGCCAAACCGATCATCGACATTGACGTCGTCATCCCCACTTGGGAATCCTTTAACATCGTCAAGAGCAGGCTTGAGTCCCTGGGTTATCACCACCAAGGCGATCTCGGTATAGCGGGGCGTGAGGCGTTCGGGAGCGATTCGTCCGCGGTGCCCAAAGCCCCCAAAGACGGAGCGATGCGGACCTGGCCGGCCCACAATTTGTACGTGTGCTCGCGGGAGTCCAAGGCGCTTGCGGAGCACCTGGCCTTCCGGGATTGGCTACGTAACGATCCTGAACGAGTCGCCGAGTACGGAGCCCTCAAGCGACGCCTGGCCGAGGTGTATCGGAACGACCGAGTGGCGTACACCGAAGCTAAGAGTCTCTTCATCCGGAGGGTGCTTTGGAAGAGTATGGCCTCGCCTAGCGACCTCGCAGAGGTGATCGTCCGACCCGAGGAGGCTCGAGACCACGATTATGTATACTTGGTGAATGAAGCCGCGTTTCCGACATCCGCCGAAGCCAAGTTGGTTGGGGCGCTGCGTGAGCAGGCACGACCCATCCTTTCACTCGTTGCCGAGGAGAGAGGGGCGGTTGTAGGGCACATCATGTTCTCACCGGTATCGCTTCCGGGTTATTCCGGCCCACCCATGATGGGTTTGGGACCCATGGCCGTGCAGCCTGAGCGCCAACGAAGCGGAATCGGCTCCCGGCTGGTGCTCGAGGGCCTGGACACATGTCGAGAACTCGGCGCTGGGGCAGTGGTCGTGCTGGGCCATGCCGATTTTTATCCGCGCTTTGGATTTGTGCCTGCCTCCCGCTTTGGCTTGGCCTCGGTGTACCCGGTGCCGGACGACGTGTTTATGGCGCTGGAGCTTCAACCCGGATCACTCAGTCAGGCGTCGGGGACTGTGGCGTATCATCCCGCGTTTAGGGAGCTTTAACATTCGAGCCGGCCCAAAAAGACTCAGAAACTCCGATAAGAGAGAGGAAGTGCACACATGCTTCACATGGTCATTGCGCGACATAGTCCGGAATCGTGCCCGGGACGTGCTGGGAACGAGTCAATTCACCCCTGCTTGCACTCGATGGAAGAGCTGATGCAGAAGCGTGGCGTGAGGGTCGTCGGAAGATGGGCGGATCCACCCGCACACGTGAGCTACATGGTACTTGAAGCTGAAAATGACCATGTCATTCAACAGCTTTTTTTGGAGAGTGGGCTTTTCGGGCACACAACGACGGAGATTCGCCCTGTAGTGAGCATGGACGATTAAGGGCCGTCTGGTTCGAGGTGACCTTTCCATGACCTTGATCATTCGAAAGCTACGATACGATGACCCGGCGATCATCTCCGGCGCATTCGCTCGAATAGGGTGGGAGAAGCCTGTAAGTCAATATCGTGCGTGCTTTCATCAACAAACGGCCGGAGAGTCCACTGTCCTGGTCGCTGAGATTGATCAGCAGTTCGCTGGGTACTTGAAGATTGCATGGAAACCCGAGTACGCTCTCTTCGCAGAGAAGGGGATTCCGGAGATTCAGGACCTGAATGTATTGCCTGAGTTTCGTCGGCGTCGGGTGGCCTCAAAGCTCATGGATCAGGCCGAAGAACTAGTCGCGCGCATCTCACCGGACGTTGGCATCGGCGTCGGATTGCATCCCGGATACAATGCAGCCCAAAGAATGTATGTACTTCGAGGTTATGTGCCGGATGGACAGGGAGTCACTTGGAAAGGTGACTACATTACCGAAGGTCAACGTATTGTCGCTGACGACGATTTGGTAATGCATTTGACCAAGCGGCTCAAAGAGCCAAATTCGTGGGACCGTTAAGCGCCCAGGAACTCAAGGGTACTGCTTTGGTCGACCAGTTCGGGGCGGAAAAGCCAAGGGGCGCCGCCGCTCGAGTGCGAACGGCGACGGCCCGGAAAACCTACGAAGCCCACGTTTGATACATGTTTGCGATCACCTGGTCGATCGGCGCCCGTTGGGTTTCGACGTCGATCACCTCAGTGTGTTGAGCGGCTTGTTGGAGCAGCTCCGATACACTCACTCTTGTGGCGTCGAACCGGTATTGATGCCGGCCGTGCTCGCTGGCAATCAGTTCGGCGCCGTGTAGCTCCGGCGGTGTACTGGTCGTCGTCTCGAGGACCAGGGAGCGCCGATCTCCGTATACGCGCCTCAACTGCCCAAACTCCCCATCAAAGGCGATGCAGCCACGATCGATCATGACGATCCGACTCGCGAGCTGCTCCAGTTCGGACATGTCGTGGCTCGTGACGACGACCGTCACCTTGCGCTCACGGTTGAGAGCCTTGATAAAGTCGAGAATGTGCCGCGATCGAGAGTTGTTTTGTCATTTCCACGGCCGGTGTGCTCAACTCTTCGGCCGCCCGAGGAGCCCAAAAGGCGAGACTTCCCCAGATGTACGAGAAGGCCGCAATCACAAGGGCTGACGCGCCGAGATTGAGGAGCAGGAGCGTAAACCAACCGGATGAGACCCCTACCTTGAGCGAAACAATCGACCAGCTCATCAAGGCGATTCCAGGGAAGAGAAGTGCCGAGCCGGAGAAGGGGGAGAACCCTTCGGTCAGGAGACTCATCCAGACCGGTTGGGGCTGGATGAGGGTGTGATCAAACTGGCCCCGGCCCAACCGTCGGCTTATGTGTAGAATGTTGTAGCCGAATAGGGACTCGGCAATCCCTTTGACTGTCGTAACGTAACCGAGTAGAAAGAGGACCTCAAACTTACTCCAAGAACCGATGCCGTTAAAGCGTTCGGCTAGGAGTAAAGCAGACGTCACCGCGGCGATGCTGAGGAAGACGTCCGAGATGTAGCAGGTAAGGAAGTAGCGAATGTCTCGCGCCATCCACATGAGGTCCATGTATGCGTAGAGCAACAACAACCGGCCCAGGCGTCCGATGGTGCGGAGGACGTTCTTAACCGCCATAAGTGACCAACCTTTCCCGCCGAGTCGTCCAAAGATAAAACGCAAGTGGCCACAAGACTATGGACCAAGTGGCCTGCAGTACTATCAAAAGAAGGGCTTGATCCGTCCCTGTGTAGATTTGCAGTGGCGCAGAGGCCATTGAGGCGAACGGTGTCCACTCAAAGACGCTACCCAACCCCCAAGGAAGGAGCGCCAAGGGAATGAGGGCTCCGGAGAGCAGTGTCACGGTCGCGTCGCGGAGCATGGATGCGAGGTAGACGCTTTGAGAAAGAAAGACGACCGCGCCGAAGATGAACTCCAACGCCAACCCGACCGAGACTGAGAGGACTAGGCTGACTGGAAAGAGGAGCGCGCTCTGCAGATTCGGCGGTAGCGGATTCACGCCCAATACCGGGGCGATTAGGAGTAGGGGCGTGGAGAAGAAGGCGAATCCAAACAACCAGCGCCCCATCATCTCCGTGGCGAACTGCGTGAAGAGACCCATTGGGCGCAGCATACGGGTTGCAATTGAGCCCTCCCACAAGGCCGTCCCGACACCGGTATCGCGGCACTCCAGCGGCTGTCGAAACGCCTCGGCGATCAGCGTGTAGGTCAAGACAGTCTCGAGCGACATGCCGGAGACCGTCTGGTCACCCACAAACACAATGCGCCAGACGGAGAGGAGCACCGCCGCACGCAAGAAGCGGAGCAGGTAGTACACTGCAAAGAGCGGGTTGTCTCCGACTTGACCGGTCGTCTCCATTAGGGCTGTTCTCAAATACTTGTTGTCGGACAAGAGCATGATATGTGCACATCCCTTGTTAACAATTAAGACCATCAAATCAACAAGAACCCAGCAAGAACGCACAAAAAAACCGCAGGGTGTCGTTCACCCTGCGGCCTGATAGGTTTGATTATCCCTTGGGAATGATTACGAGATCACGATGACTCGGGTAATCGACCAAAGGAGCCGGCGGGGTCCAAGGACACCTCAAAATGGGCGCGCGAAAACAAGCCTCGGATTGCTCCGGACATCACTCGGTTTTCGCCGTAAACGATCTGCAGGATCTGGCGCCTCGCCACCGTGCTCCCTCCTTACCTCAGAAGCTGGGTATTGCCAACCCAGGTTAATACTGTTTAACATTATATGAACGCCCAGTCGCCTGTCAATATCCTCAACGCCAGGCTACTCGCTGGGGGAAGTCGCTATGGCAGTCGCAACGCCTTTCTTCCACGCTCAACCTCCGGTTGAATCTGGGAATCAACGGCTCAACCAGCGTTCGATACCCTTCACGCAACGTGCGTGGTACACTGCCCGCATACCTGATCAACCCGCGTTCACGGGGTTGTACTTGCGAGGAGGATGTACGGTGCTCGATCCACAGGTGTTGGGTCCCAAGATTCAGGAGATGAGGAAACAACTCGACCTCACTCAAGAGCAGTTGGGCAAGAAACTGGGTGTAACGGCCCAGGCGGTCTCAAAATGGGAACAGGGGGCGGCGTTGCCGGACACGGCACTTCTTCCGGGAATCTGCCGGATTCTCGGCATGTCGGCCGACGAACTGTTGGGTCTCGGTGGCTCCAAGGTTGCTCGCCGAAGCCCGAGAGGGGCCGTTGAACGAATCGATCCCTGGAGCGACAGCTTCGTCGTCATTCCCGGCATTCTATTTTTGTTCGCCATCCTGGCGGCGATGGCGGGACTCCTCTTTAGGAACGCCCATCCGTCGTTCTTTGCCATCACCGTCGGAGGAATGGCAGCAATCATTGTCACGTGGGTGATCATGCGATCACTCCGACGATAATTCTGATGTAAAAAGGGAGTTATTCATGTACTCAGCATTGGAAGCGCTTGAACGATTACGTGAAGGGAACAAACGCTTCGTTACCGGGGTGCGCAGTGTCGAATCCTTGATGAGCCAGGCCCGCCGCGACGAGTTCGTGGACTCGCAAGAGCCGTTCGCGGTCATCCTTGGTTGCTCCGACTCGCGCGTACCGGTGGAGATCATCTTTGATCAAGGGCTTGGGGATCTGTTTGTGATTCGCGTCGCCGGAAACATTGCCGCATCTTCTCAAGTGGGAAGCATCGAGTTTGCAGCAGAGGCGTTTGGCACGCAGCTCGTCGTGGTCCTGGGTCACACGCACTGTGGGGCGATCAGCTCTACGCTGAACGAGTTGCAGCGCCCCTCGGAGCATCAGTCGCGCAACCTGCGTTCGATCGTCGATCGTGTCCGCCCATCGGTCGAGAGTTTGCTCGCCACGGAGTTGCGGCACAACCCTGAGGCTCTGGCCAAAGAGGCGGTGCGGGCTAACGTTCGAGTTGCCGCCAATTACATTCGTAACGGTTCGGACGTCATCGAGCAGCTGATTCGTAAAAAGAAGCTCATGGTCGTCGGCGCCGAGTACTCGCTCGAGACGGGCGAGGTCGATTTCTTCGACGGTCTCCCTGCGCAAACCGAGGCTCCGATGCTTTAGTCGTTTTCGTCTATAAAAGGAGTTGCGTCGGCGATGCGAATCGGCTATTTTTATGCCATCAGTGTTTAGGGTTTAGGGGGTTGGGAGTTGGGCGAGCGCCCTAAAGTGGTCCTTAGAGGTCTCACTAAGGAGTTTGGCTCGGTCAAAGCAGTGGCCGGGATTGATCTTGAGATCCGTCGCGGAGAGTTCCTCACGCTGTTGGGACCGAGTGGTTGTGGTAAGACGACGACCCTGATGATCTTGGCGGGCTTTGAGCAGCCCACGTCCGGTGAGGTTTGGATTGACGGCAATGATGTCACAGCGGCGCCGCCCAATCGACGACCCGTCAACACGGTCTTCCAATCGTACGCTCTATTTCCGCATATGACCGTCTTTGAAAACTTAGCGTTCCCCTTGCGAATGCAACGCACTCCTAAGTCGGAGCTGCGTCGGCGTGTTGAGGAGCATCTGCACCTCGTCCAGCTTTCAGGGTACGAAGAGCGATATCCCCGACAACTAAGCGGCGGGCAACAGCAGCGAGTCGCATTGGCCCGGGCGATCATTGCGCGCCCGGAGGTATTGCTTTTGGACGAGCCATTGGGCGCACTTGACCTGCGGCTAAGGCGGGATATGCAGGTCGAGTTAAAGAGCCTGCAACGCCGCCTGGGAATGGCGTTTGTCTACGTCACTCACGATCAAGAAGAAGCGCTGACGATGTCCGATCGGATCGCCGTGATGCAGAATGGTCGCATCGAACAGATCGGCACCGGCGCTGAGGTTTACGAACGGCCTAGCACCCGATTCGTTGCGGAGTTCATCGGCGAGACCAATCTCTTACCGGCGAGCGTGCGTAAGGAGCCGTCGGGGCAGCACATCGCGTCTGTTCTCGGACTGACGCGGCCTGTCAGCGGCGATGTCGCTTCCTCTGTTGTTTCGTCTGTGGATGCCTACGTGTACGTTTCGGTGCGCCCCGAGCGGATTCGCCAAGCCGAGGTCGGCGAGCCGGCGCTGGTCGGGCGGGTTTTGGACCGCATATACGTAGGCTCGGGTGTGAAGGTGCTGGCCGAGGTAGCGAAGGACTGTGCGCCTCTTCGCATGTTGTGCGCGCCACATTCTCCGCTCGCGGTCGTCAGCCCTGGTGACGAACTCCGGCTCACATGGGATGCGGACGACATGGTGCTCCTGACGTGACGCCTAGGGCTCGCTTTGGACTCGTACTACTTCTTGCTCCCGTCGTTCTGTGGCTCTTGGCCTTTCAGGTGATCCCCCTGGGACTGGTCTTGGCCGTAAGTCTGGCGACTCGCGGCCGCTACGGCGGAATCGTTTGGGAGTGGGGTCTCCACAACTATGTCCGCTTCCTCGCCCCCCTTTACCTAGGGATCTTGGCCGACTCTTTGATTGTTGCCGGAATCACCACGATCGTCGCCCTTGCGATCGGCTATCCATTCGCCTATTACGTCGCGTCCCGACCGCCCCAGTGGCGCAATATCCTGTTACTCCTGGTCGTTATTCCGTTCTGGACCAACATGCTCATCCGTACCTACGCGTGGGCGATGATCCTGCGGGCGAACGGCTTCCTCAACAACCTCCTCATAGGGCTCGGGCTCATTGATGAGCCGCTGCAAATCTTGTACACACAGTCCGCGGCTGTATTAGGATTGACGTATGTGCTGCTGCCCTTTATGATCCTGCCGCTTTACGCTGCGATCGAGAAGCTCGACCACCGTCTCGTTCAGGCGGCCCACGATCTGGGAGCGAGCTCCTGGCACGTGTTGCGGCAGGTGATTCTGCCTTTGACGATGCCGGGAGTGATCGCCGGTTCCATTATGGTCTTTGTGCCGGCGCTGGCGCTCTTTTTTGTCACCGACCTACTGGGAGGCGCCCGCAGTCTCCTGATCGGCAACCTCATTCATCGACAGTTTACACAAGCGAGGGACTGGCCCTTCGGAGCGGCTTCGTCGGTCGTCCTCACCCTCGTCAGCCTCGTCCTTATCTTTGTGTACGTGCGCTTCTTTAGTCCAAAGGATGATGAGGAGTGGATTTGATGAAGCGCCTGGCCGGACGTCTTCTTGGAATTCACAGCGCGCTCGTGCTCTTGTTTTTGTATGCACCCATTTTGGTGCTGATCATCTTTAGCTTTAACACGTCTCGGCTCAACGTCGAGTGGGAAGGGTTTACGTTTGATTGGTACAGCGAGTTGCTGCAGGACCGCCAGATCTTGCGTTCGCTCCAAAACAGCCTGGTGGTGGCGTGTGTCAGCACCCTCGTGAGTACAGTATTGGGAACGATGACCGCCTTTGCGCTGGCGCGCCATCGCTTCCGCGGTAAGCGCCTCCTCGAAGCCGTCCTATACATCCCCATCATCCTTCCGGAGATTGTGATGGGAATTTCGCTGTTGGCCTTCTTCTCGACGGTGGGCATGCGCTTGGGACTCACTACCATCTCTATTGCGCACATCACATTCTCCACGGCTTTTGTCGCTCTAGTGGTGCGGGCGCGGCTCCACGGGTTCGACCGGACCCTGGAGCGGGCGGCGGCGGATCTGGGCGCCGGCGCCTGGACAACGTTCCGACGCATCACTCTCCCGCTCATATGGCCAGGGATCTTGGCGGGGGCGGTCATTGCGTTTACGCTCTCTCTCGACGACGTGATCATCACCTTCTTCACCTCGGGGCCGGGGTCGACGACGCTCTCTTTGTACGTCTTCTCAATGGTGCGCCTAGGTGTCAGTCCTAAGGTGAACGCCCTCTCGACAAGTATCCTCCTCGTGACGTTTGTACTCGTCGCCATCGTGGCGCGCACGACAGGGCGCCCGGGAGGTGGACGGCCCAGAAGTTTTTAGTGTAAAAGATGGATCGTGAAAAGGTTTAACTCTCACGGAGTCGTATCATTATCTTCGCTTTTCTAGGTTACACATTTCACGGTAGGTCACAAGGAGGATGGGTCGTTGCGCCGTATCGTTGCGACTAGTTTGGCGGTCCTGTTAGTGCTGGTCATGAGTGTGGGAACGCTGTGGGCCCGGGAGACGCTCAACATCTTTAACTGGTCTGAGTACATGCCGGACTCGATCCTGCGAGATTTCGAAGCAGAGTTCAACATCGAGGTTGTCTACGATACCTACGGCTCCAACGAAGAGATGCTCGCCAAATTGATGGCGGGTGGTCTCGGTCAGTACGATCTGGCGGTGCCGAGCGATTACATGGTCGACGTGATGATTGCAGAGGGCGTATTGGAGGAGATCGACCTCTCCCAAATTCCGAATCTGTCGCATATCGACCCCAAGTACCTCAACACTCCGTACGACCCTGAGAATCGCTACTCTCTCCCGTATATGTGGGGGACGACGGGGATCGCCTACAACACGCGCCTCATCAAAAAGCCGATCACCTCGTGGAACGACCTGTGGGATCCGGCCTTCAACCGCCGGCTCATTCTCCTCGACGACAGCCGGGAAGTACTCGGTATGGCTTTGCAGTCTCTGGGGTACTCGATCAACGAGACCGGCTCAGCGCGGCTGCGTGAGGCGCAACAGAAGCTGAATACGCTCGCCCCTCGTGTCGTTGCCTACGACAGCGGATCGGGCAAAGACCTCCTCGTCAGCGAAGAGGCGTGGATCGCACACACGTGGAACGGAGACGCGGCGATGGCGATGGAGGAGAACCCCGACATCACCTACGTACTTCCCGAGGAGGGCGGCGTCATCTGGCAGGACAACGTGGTGATTCCCAAGGGGGCGCCAAACGTCCGTGCCGCGCACCTCTTTATCAACTATTTGTACCGTCCTGAGGTCTCCGCCGTGCTAGCGGCCGAGTTTCCGTATGGATCGCCCAACGCAAGTGCGCTGGCACTGTTGCCGGAGGATGTGCGCAACAATCCGGCGGCATATCCCGATGCCGATGCAGTGGCCAAAGCCGAATGGATCAAAGACGTCGGCGATGCTACGGTGACGTACGATCGTATCTTTACGGAGATTCGGCGGTTTTAGGACCAAGGGCCAGGGCGTGCCGCCGGCATCACTGTAGCGAGCGATCGGCGTCACGCTGGTGGCAACTGGCTCACGTTTGTGGCAACTCTCTTAAGTCGGTGGCAGCGGGCGCACCATGAAGAGGGCCACTTCGTTGTGCGCCACGTCGTCGTTGCTGTAGAAGTGATCGTTTACGCCACAGACGGCGAACCCGTGCTTTTGATAAAAGCGGATCGCCGGTCCGTTGGAGACCTGTGTCTCGACGAAGAGGGCGCGGGCGTCAAGGGTGCGGGCTTGGGTCAGTGCTGTGTTGATCAGCTGACCTCCTACTCCTTGGCGTCGGCGCCCTCGGTCTATGTAAAGGCTTTGGACCCAGCACGACGCGTTCCACTCTGCCAATCGTAACTCGAGGAGTCCCAGCGGTATCTCGCCGTCCGACGTAAAGGCGGCCCACACAAGGCCGCGGTCGACTGCGGCCGTGAAGTCATCGAGCTCCCGCCAGTCCCATTCGTACGTCCGATCAAAGGGTGGATCGTACGTGTCGCGCTCCAGATGGAACGTGACGCCCTCCGCGCTCTCACGGCGCGAGTACCGGTACCCAAATGGGGCCGCATACGACATTTCGATGCGATTGAGTCGTGCAATATCTCGCACCTGCACCTGACGAATCATCCCTGATCTCACTCCGGTGAAAGGACCGGAGTGGGCGGCAGCGCACACCACTCCGGACACTTGGTAAATTGCGCTCCTAGCGGACCTGTCCTGCCAATTGTTCGTCGATCGACGGGTAGGGCATAATCTGGTACCCGGGGTGACTATGCTCTTCGCAGGCTACGACCGACTCTGTGGGTTCTGGCCCGGCTGTCTCGGACGCCAGTTCTCCTGCCCATGTAACCAGTGAGAGACTGCCGACGATGAGGGCAACGGCCCCCAAGCGCCCGGCTCTCATCACGAACGTGCGCATGGTGATCTCCCCTTCCAGCGAGAAGCGTGCTTCACCTCCAAGTGTATCAGGCTCAAACCGCAACATCATTCGTTTAACGCCGCGAATGGTTCCCGACAAAGGGAGAAGATGGGGCTTTTGTGAATCCTCTCGGCAAGGGAGGATGAGCAACCATGTTTGAACCCACACTCGATTTGGCTCGACTTAAGAACACAAAATCGAAACGCGTCTCCAGCTATGACACCACCGGGGGAAACACCGACAACTGGCTCTTTGAACCAGGAGAGGTTCGCGGTTTGGCGGAGCTGTCCGGAGTCGGTTGCATTCGCCACATATGGATGACCATCTCCAGCTCGATGCCGTACTACCTGCGCAAGCTCGTCCTGCGCATGTACTGGGACGGCGAGGAGCATCCAAGCGTTGAATGCCCGATTGGCGACTTCTTCGGCCTGGGACACGGGATCGTCTCGCACTTCGTTTCGGCGCCCCTGCAGATGTGGGACCGGGCGTTCAACTGTTGGTTCCCGATGCCGTTCTCTGAGGGCGCGCACATCACGTTGGAGAACCAGGGCGAAGGCGACGCGGTCGTCTACTTTTACATCGACTACCACGAGCCCGAGCGCCTCGAGGATGACTTGGGACGATTTCACGCTCAATGGCGGCGTGAGCTGGTCGTCCAGGCCCAGGAGCCCGAAGGGCCCATGGCGCGGGGGCAGGTAGGGCGGCTCAACGCGACCGGCGCGGAGAACTACGTCGTTCTTGACGCGGAAGGGAAGGGGCAATACGTCGGTTGTCACCTCAACCTCGACACCAACGAGCCGGGTTGGTGGGGTGAGGGGGACGATATGTTCTTTATCGATGGCGAGCGCTGGCCGCCCTCGCTGCACGGGACGGGTACAGAGGACTACTTCTGTGGCGCGTGGAACTACAACCGGCTCAACCAGACCTTCTCGGCCCCATACTATGGGTACCACTTCCGCGGGAATCAGGATTACACGGGCAAGCACTCGCAATACCGGTTCCACATTCTCGATCCGATCTACTTTGAGCGCTCGCTCCTCTTCTCCATCGAGCACGGACACGCCAACGATCGTTCGGGCGATTGGTCAAGTGTCGCCTACTGGTACCAACGTGAACCTCATAAGGTTTTTCCGACTCTGCCGAGGGTCGACGACCGCATCCCATACGCTTTTGGCGGTATCGAAGAGGCACGTACGGGACGCGATCGGCGGGAACTCCCGGTGAGGCTTTAACGGGTTTATAAGTAGGGAGAGGGATCACTCCTCCTCGACGAGTTCCTCGCGTCGCTCCGGAAATGTGAGCTCGGCGATGGCCGATTTGTCGAGCTCTCCCTTGCCGAGTCGGACCAAGGTGTCGTACTGTGCCTTTGTCGCCTCGGCCAGGGGGAGTGGGAGCCCTCTCTCGTGGGCCAGCTTTAGCGCGATCCCAGAGTCTTTGGCGGCGTGCGCGGCTGAGAAGTAGCAGTCGTGTTCCCGGTCTTGCATGTCCTCGCCATCCGTCTCGAGGACGCGGGAGGCGGCACCGGTTTGGGCGAAGACTTCTCGTAACACCGTCAGGTCGAGACCGAGGGCGCGCCCAAGGCCTAGCCCTTCGGCCAAAGCCGCCGTGTTCACATTCATGACCATGTTGACGAGGGCTTTCACCTCGGCGGCCGTGCCGGCGGGGCCCAGGTAACGCATGGCGTTGCTGAGGGCCTGGAGGATGGGCATCGCCCGTTCGTACGCCTCGGGGCGCCCAGCGCACATGAGGTAGAGGGTGCCGGTGCGGGCTTGGGTGATGCTGCTGGCCATGCACGCTTCGAGGCTCAATCCGCCACTCTGTTCGACCCGCTTCTCCACCGTGCGGTGGACGTCTGGTGTGACTGTGGCGCAGTTGATAAAGAGCCGTCCGGACGCGTGAGCAAGGAGGGAGTCGTTACGTTCGGAGTAGATCGTGTCCATGGCGGCGTCGTCGGTGACGACGGTCAGCACGACGTCGCTCATTTCACTCACGTCGCTCAGCGATGGGACGGCAGTGGCTCCTACCTGGTCGGCGAGGGCTTGGGCCCGCGTGCGGTCGATGTCGTAAACGGCTTTAACGATGCGGCCGGTCTCGTGCAGGCGCAGGGCCATGTTCATTCCCATTCGGCCAACGCCGACGATACCAACTCGGTTGCCTTGGGACATACTGTAACGTGACCTCCTTAATGGGAATCCGAGTGTCTAAGGGACTCGAATATCAGGGTTCCGTAGTATGTAAGAGCTTCCTTCCGTTTGTGGGTTTGACAGCCGTGAATGCCAAGGATTAAAATGGACCCGCTTTCCACTGGCTCGCCGTAAGGATGTGTTGGGAGTGCGCGTGATCGTCGTTGGCGCAGGCAAGGTTGGCTTCGACATCTCCAAGTGGCTTTCGGATGAGGGCCATGACGTAACGCTCGTCGACAAGGCGAATGAAAATTTAAGTGAAGCGACCAATCACCTCGACGTCATGACGCTCGACGGCAACGGCGCGAGCCCTCCCGTCTTAGAACAGGCCGGCGTCGACGAGGCGGACATCCTCATTGCGGTGACGGACATCGACGAGGTGAACATGATCGCGTGTTTCACCGCCAAGCAGTACGGTGTGAGCATGTGCTGCGCACGCGTTCGTGATCCTGAATACAGTGAGGCGTTTGGTCAGGAGTCAAATCGACGCCTCGGCATCGATCGGGTGATCAACCCCGATCAACTCTCGGCCCTTGAGATTGCCCGATTGCTCAAGATGCCTTCGGCAACATCCATTGAGACGTTTGCTGAAGGGAACGTGACAATGGTCCGGGTCCGGGTGGCTGACGATTCCAGTTTGGTCGATCAACCACTGCGTGAGATCGATCTCAAGGGATGCCTGGTAGCGGCAATCGTCCGGGATGGAAACCTTAGTATCCCCAACGGCGACAGCGTCCTCAAACCGTCAGATCGAATCTATTTGTTGGGACACACCCACAATTTTGCCAGCCTTGGCCAGATCGTCGGGTACGACTCTCCGCCCGCCAAAAACGTGGTCATTGCCGGCGGAGGAAAGCTGGGCGTCCGTCTCGCGCAGATGCTTGCCCCCAAAGGTCGGCGCAGCCACCAAAGCATAAAGATTATCGAGATCGACTCAGAACGCTGTGAATCTCTTGCAGATCTCTTACCCCACGCGATCATCATCAACGGTGACTGTGAGAAGATCGATGTGCTCCGTGACGAGTTGGTGGGGCAAGGAGACGCGTTTGTTGCGGTGACGGGGAAGGATCATACCAACGTCTTGGCCACGATGGTGGCCAAAGAGCTTGGAGTGGCCCAAGCCATCACGAAGATCTCTCGCGAAGATTATCATCCGCTGGCTGAACGTGCCGGCGCTGACGCTGTCATTGTGCCGCGTCTTATTGCGGCCGGGGTGATCCTGCAGTTGGTGCGCCGCAGCAACTTGATCAACGTCGCGCTCATCGAAGACGGGGACGGTGAAGTCCTAGAGTTTGACGTGGGCGAGGACGCCCAAACGGTAAACAAGCGCTTGATCGAGCTGCCGCGCATGGAGAATGCGATCATCGGCTCCATCATGCGCAACGATCGCGTGATGATTCCCTCGGGCGACTCGACCATCTTGCCGGGGGATCGAGTGATCGTCTTTGCGCTTCCTAGCGCGGTTCCGACCGTCATGCGTCAGTTTGGCGGTCCGGGACGGGAACTCTCATGAACTGGTCCGCCGTACGGCAAGTCGTGGGTAATTTGGTCACGTTGTTCGGCCTCTTCATGCTCATCCCGCTCACCCTGGCCGGGATTGAAGGGGAGACGACGGTGGTGGCCTTTGGAGTGGGGTTTGCGGTCGCTACGCTCTTGGGCCTCGCGCTCCGCATGGGCGCCGCGTCGACCGACATCGGAACTCATGAAGCGTTTGTCATTGTCTCCACGGGATGGTGCTTGGTAGGTCTCTTGGGTGCTATTCCATTTTACTTCTCTGGAGCCTTTGTCACCCCGGTCGACGCGGTGTTTGAGTCGGTCTCCGGTTTCACCACCACCGGAGCGACCGTCCTGACGAATATTGAAGGTCAACCCCGCTCGATCCTCCTTTGGAGAGCTCTTACACAATGGCTCGGAGGCCTTGGTATCGTTGTCTTGTTTATCTCCATCTTTCCCAAACTGGGGTTTGGAGGGATACAACTCTTCAAAGCGGAGATGTCGGGCCTCACGGCGCAGAAGATTCGCCCGCGCATCCGCCAGACGGGGCGTCTCCTGTGGGGGTTGTATCTGGGGCTTACCCTCGTCGAATTCGCACTGCTGTGGCTCGCCGGCCTCTCGCTTTTCGACGCGGCGCTCCATGCGTTGACCACGATCTCTACAGGCGGCTTTTCGACAAGGAATGCCAGCGTTGAGGCGTTTGCCAATCCCGCCGTTGAATGGATTATCGCGCTCTTTATGTTCCTGGGAGGAACCAGTTTCGTCTTACTGTACCGTCTCGTCCGTCACGGGGAGGGGCGTGCTGTTTTGAGGAGCCGCGAGTTCCAAGCCTACTGCGGTGTCACCATCGTCGCATCACTGATAGTGGCGTTGAGCGTGTGGGGAAGTGATTACGCTTCGTTTGGCGATGCCCTGCGAAAGGCGACCTTTCAGGTCGTTACGATCCTGACGACGACGGGCTTCTCGACGGCTAATTTTGCGGAGTGGGGGACGCCGGCCCTGGCTGTCTTGTTCTCGTTGATGTTTATGGGTGCGATGGCCGGTTCGACGTCGGGTGGTCCTAAGTTGATTCGTATCGTCGTCGCGGCCCAACACGCCTTCCTCGGCTTTCGGCGTATGTTACATCCGCGAGCTGTTACGCACGTGCGCCTCGGCGACGTTAAAGTCTCGGATTCGTTGACGATGGCTGTGGGCGGCTTCCTCTTCCTCTATCTGCTTATTTGGTTCGTGAGTTTTATCGTGTTGACGTTCCTCGGCCTCGACGTGTTCGACACAGCGTCGTTGGCTATCACGAGTCTTGGAAATATTGGCCCTGGCTTCGGCACCCTTGGCCCTACTGAGAACTTCGCCTTCCTTCCCGATGCGGTCAAGCTCTTTTCGGCGCTCTTGATGATCGTTGGACGCTTGGAGATTTACGGTTTCTTAATGCTCTTTTTGCCATCGTTTTGGATGCACAAGTAGTGGCAAAGCGTGAGCTACTGTCGCACGGCCCTCAGGATCGGAATCGAAATGAGAAGCGCACGAAGAGTCTGGGGTCGTCGGTGAAGAGATCAAGCGCGCTGGCGAACAACTGCCACGTTTGAAGGTAGATGGAGAGCCGTGCATCCAAGCTCACCGTTTTGGCGTAATCCCATGTCTCCAAGGCTAACGTGAGTCGACCGAATGAGATCGCGGGAGTCAACGACACCTCGTACCCCGGGACCTGCGAGTCGCGCTTGAGCGTGCGGGCCAGACCGACACTCCCAAAGGGCAGCGCAGAGGTGAGTTCCGTGGTCCCTTGGTCCCACCCTTCATCATCGCCTTTAACGTAGCGAGCTATGTCCAAAGAAGGTGTGAGCCAATGGGAGTATCCCGCCGTCCAAAAGTCGGGAGGGTGCCCCTGGGGCTGGTCGAGGGAGAGGTCCAGTCGGCCCCCGAGCACACTTGCGAATGTGTTGAGACGATACTCGATTGCGCCATCCTCCTCACGTTTTACCTCCGCAGAGCCGGAGAACCCTCGCTGATACGTGCTTAGGCTGAAGCTTTGCTCACTCTCAGGGACCGCCCACATTCCGTCCCACTCAATTTCGTACCGCAGGCGCGCACTGTAGCGGTTGAATCTGTGGATGAGGACACCGTCGAACTCGGCGGTGTCGTGAATCCGGTCGGCCTTCGCGTCGACTACAAACGATGTAGCAGTTCCGGCACGCAGAGTTACGCCGACTACGTCCCCCGACGTGCATTGCGTACTGTTCATTTCGGCCAAGGTTGCTATAAGGCGGAAAGAGTCTCTTGTTGATCGTTCGAGGCGATAGGCGTTGCTTTTGCCGCACTCTGAGTGTAACCAGGCGATCCGGCCGTTCCAAGCCGATCCTAATTGGGAGTAAAGCGAGAATGCGTTCGTGTCGGCGTAAGCACCTGAGCTTGTAAAGTGGCCGGCATCTACAACATCCTCGTCATAGCGGACTTGGAATTGAGACGTACCGACCTGCAACATGGAGATCTCCGACAACAAGTCGTACTCTTTGCGATCGAGGTAATCGTGTTCGAATCCGAGAGCCACCGTACCCAGCCGCATCTCGGAAAGTGAAGTGAACTGCTTTCGATCCTTGCTGAGCCTCAGCTGAACGCTTTCACGCACTTCGTAGGCCTCTGACACCGCGCCTATGTGAAGGACGACCCAAAGGATGAGTGCGCACGACAAGATGGGCCTCAACCACCGCCATTTAGGACCTGCGACGTGTGTCAGCATGGCCCGTGTGATTCCACATTCCCAAAATTGTACCCTGCGGGACGATGGTCCTGGATAAACAGGATCGGTAGTCCCTAGGGAGAGAGCGTCGCTACGGTTAAGTTTGTGGCTCATCATCTGTAAGGGGGAATCATAGGTGGTTAGGGCTAGAGGATCAACCGTAAGGAATCGACAAGGTAGCGCGGCTCGATGGATCAGGGTGCACACTTTGCTCACCGTCTCGCTTATCGCGGTGATGGCGCTGTCTGGTGTTGGAGCGGCCAGTCTCGCTCCGCCTGAGAGCGCTTTCTCATTTCTACCGCCGATTGACTCGGGAAGGCCATCTCCAGCCACGTTTGACCGCTCACTCTCTCCGTACCTCGTGATTATCGTAGAAGACGAGAGCGGCCAAATCGTGGCGGAGTTCACTGATCCTAGAGACTCTGCGTCTCAGTACAACGTCAACTATAAGTCAGAGAGAAAGTCAGAGAGAGACCGAAAGCGTGACGATGTGGCCTACCGCATCGTCGTGTTGATTGATGGTGTCCAAGGCGCATCAGCGAGCCTGTCCCCAATTGTGCTCGGTGACACTTTCGTCTCGGGTTTACACGGACAAAACCTACCGATTTCATTCTCGATTGAGAACAATGCCGTCATACGAACACGACAATTGCACATCGACGGCGAGGACGCCGTCCGTGTAGGGCAGGTCCTCAGTGCTGAATTCCGACTGGACGCGCTCGAGAGCGCTCAACTACTCAGTGACGAAGAGTATCAGGCTGAGGGTGTGGCCTTGATGCTCCAGACCGTATACAACCAAGACGCGGCGCAGACGGCCGAGATCTTAGGCGTGGTCGGTTATTCCATCGACGAGATCACGGGTTCGCTGCGCGACGTGTACAACCAAAGCGACGATCAGGTTGGTGCAATTCTAGCAACGCTTGGTTATTCGGCCAGTGAAGTTGCCGGAACCCTGCAAAACGAATACAACACCACGGCGCAGGAAGTCGGCCAGATCCTGAGCGACGTCGGGTACGCGCTCGACGAGATCAGCGGCGCATTGCGAGACGTGTACAGTCAGACGGCGGCGCAAGTCGGTGAGATTCTTAGCGTCGTAGGGTACGCGGCCGGCGAGGTTGCGAGCACGTTGCAGAACGTGTTTAACGCAACGGCGCAAGAGGTCGGCCAGATCCTGAGCGACGTCGGGTACGCACTCGACGAGATCAGCGGCGCATTGCGAGACGTGTACAGTCAGACGGCGGCGCAAGTCGGTGAGATTCTTAGCGTCGTAGGGTACGCGGCCGGCGAGGTT
>JAWLDA010000014.1:0-3623 GCA_041686855.1 Limnochordia bacterium | reverse complement strand
CCTGAGCGACGTCGGGTACGCACTCGACGAGATCAGCGGCGCATTGCGAGACGTGTACAGTCAGACGGCGGCGCAAGTCGGTGAGATTCTTAGCGTCGTGGGGTACGCGGCCGACGAGGTTGCAAGTACGTTGCAGAACGTGTTTAACGCAACGGCGCAAGAGGTCGGCCAGATTCTGAGCGACGTCGGGTACGCGGTGGAAGAGATCGCTGCCGCGCTCGAAGACGTATTTGCAATTGGCGCAACGGCCGTGGCCCAGACGCTGCGGGATATCGGTTACAGCGCAGGGCAGATAGCCTTCGCTTTGCGGGAAGCCTTCAATCTGGGCATACAGGCAGCGGCGGAAACGCTCCGCGACATCGGTTTCGCTGTAGAACAGATTGCCGAGGCACTCGGGGATGTGTTTAGCGCCGGAGCGACGGCCGTAGCCGAGGTGCTTCGGGATATCGGTTACACCGCTGAGCAGGTAGGGCGAGTCTTACGTGACGTCTTTAATCAAGGACTCCGCGCTACGGCAGAAACGCTCCGCGAGATAGGCTACACCGTCAAAGAGATCGGCGGAGCGCTCCGCGAGGTGTTCACGATTGGAGCAGCCGCCGTGGCTCAGACTCTGCGAGAGATCGGATACGGGGCACAACAGGTAGCCGGTGTATTGCGCGACGTGTTCAATCTCGGTGCCCATATCGCCGCGCAAACGCTGCGCGACGTGGGATACGCTGTACGCGACATCGCCGGCGCGCTTGAGGATGTGTTCTCGCTGGGAGCGACCGCAGTCGCAGATACACTGCGGGAGATCGGATTCACCGCCCGTCAAGTGGCCGGCGCCTTGCGTGACGTGTTTAACCTTACGGCACAGAGCGTCGCCGACGCGTTGCGTTCCGTCGGTTACTCTGCCAGCGCGATCGCAGACGGGTTGAAGGACGTATTCGGGCTTGGAGCGTCGGCAGTCGCCGACATCTTACGGAACCTCGGCTACGGGTTTGGAGTCGTGGCGGAGGTGCTCGATGACGTCTTCAACCTGAGCGCTTCGCAAATCGCCTCGACGCTTCGTGACCTTGGGGCGTCGTTTAGCCAGATCGCGGATATCTTGCAAGATGTCCTGGGTCTCGCAGCGTCCACCACGGCGTCCATTCTGCGTTCGCTTGGCGCCTCGTTTACGCAGATCGGAGATATTCTCAGGGATGTCTTTGGAATGGGAGCGCAAGCCGCTGCCTCTGTGCTCCAAGCAATCGGAGCATCCATGAGTGATGTAGCAGACATTCTCAGAAACGTCTTTGGCGCCAGCGCTGAGACAGCAGTGGAGGTGCTTGAGGACATCTACGGAGCCGGTCAAGATGCGATCGCCGAAGCGCTCAGCGGTGTTGGCTATGCGGCGAGTGCAGTCGCCGACGCGCTGGAAGACTTCTTCGGTGACGTGGGTGACGCGTTCTGCGATTTCTTTGGATGTTAGGCGAAATCGACAGCTAACGAGTCACCTCATCCTCTGACTATGCAACGAGCAAGTGTTGGCGTTCTGGCCCGCACTTGCTCGTTTGCGCGTGATCGGACCGGCCCGAGGAGGGGAGCACTTAGGTTCCAAATGGGCTCCTCGGCTAAGTGCTCTAGCCGACCGCTCGCCCAAGATTTCAAACTCTATTTATCGGCGCTGGGATCGATGGAGTGGGAAACATCCGACTGTTTCAAAGGAGTCTCGAGGCGCTCGGCGAATTTCCTGAGTATTCCCCTGTGCTCACTGGCCGCCCTTGAGGGTATAAGGAGCGCTTCAGTGATGCAATTAATATGCGGCGCCCGATCGCCGTCCTCGTTCGTCTTCAAGCATCCGAAACAGCCAATTTACGAGATTTACGAGTATCGATCAGCCCTCGAGTATCAATCAGTCCTACCGTTAAGTGTGGTTGACCCACCTCTACCTAAGATGCCTTCATGGAGCGACTATACGATTTATCAAATGGGTCATAAGGACAGAACCCTTCGAGTGAAGGGAGGAGCGGTATGACGTTGCGGCAGATCCTTGCGAACACGCTCCCCCTCGCCTTAGATCGTGATGCGCGCCTTATTCCAGTTGATATTGCCGTTTATCTCACCGTCTCTTGCAACCGTGCTACGAGCTTATACGCCCAAGCCCAGCAACGAGGTATGAAGTACGAGACTCTGCGGCGTAGTGTGCATCGCTTGGTGGAGTACGGTTGGGTTCAGATGGTATCGAAAGGAAGAGGGTTAGTTGTCTATCCCTGGATGCCCCTTGAGGTGGAGGAGGTCGTGGCGAACGAGCTCGTCGCAGTCCGTGATGAAGTCCCCTACATGGGCGAGTGGCTTATGAAGTGTTTGCTAGACCTCATCGTCCTCGACTCAGATTACGGCGACAACGTCCGGCCCTCCTGGTTGGTTTCTGGACAGGGCAGCGGCCGCTTTGAGCTCGATCGCTGGTATCGGTCGGCCAAGGTTGCCTTTGAATTTCAAGGTCCGCAGCATTTTCGGGTCGCAAGCCCCTTTGCTTCGTCGCCAATTGAGGTGAATGAGCAGCCCCAGAGAGATCACTTGAAGGCCGCCATATGCAATTTAGAGGGCATTAGACTTGTGCAAGTGACTGCAGCGGATCTGAACTATCGACAAATGCGCAGTCGGGCGGGCGAGTTCTTCGCGTTAGCGCCGAAAAGCGAACATCGCCCGATTCAAAGAGCCCTTGAAAAGTTGTGCCGTGGGTACATCAACCATGCATCCAAAGAAGAGAGGAGGGCGGAAACGAGGGACCGAAACCTATGAGAGAAAATTGCGAGCGTGGGCTGCGAACGTAGGTTGTGGGCGTAGTCTGCGAGTGTAGGCTGTGAGTGGAGTCTGAGAGCGCAGTCTGCGAGTATAGGCTGTGAGTGCAGTCCGAGAGCGCAGTCTGAGAGTATAAACTGCGAAGGTGAACTGTGAGCGTGGCCTGGGCTTTTAGACGGGCGATAAGCGAAGCTAGGATTTCGCCTGGGAGCGTTGTTGCGCCTCAAACTAGGTGTAGCTGCTCACCATCGAGGAGTTACACCTCGAAACGGTGGCAATAGCGGCAGCGTGGCGGAGGGAACCATGAGCCGCGTGAGTTCTCCGTAGATGCACAACGCCTCTAGCAGGGCTTTAACATACGCGTGCCGAGTCGCCACGCGTTCCCCGTCTCGGTGCAGTGTTATGATCGTACCGGATGGCGGAAGCGGAGCGGATAAAGAGCGAAAAAAGGGCGGAAAAAGAGCGCAAGAAGGGCCAGACGGGCGTTGTTGCGCCTCAAACGAGGTGTAGCTGCTCACCATCGAGGAGCTACACCTCGAAACGGTGGCAATAGCGGCAGCGTGGCGGAGGGAACCATGAGCCGCGTGAGCTCTCCGTAAATGCACAACGTCTCTAGCAGGGCTTTAACATACGCGTACCGAGCTGCGCCGCGTTCCCCGCTCCAGTGCAGTGCTATGATCGTTACCGGATGGTGGAAACGGAACGGATAAAGAGCGGAAAAAGGGCCAGACGAGGCGTCGTTGCGCCTCAAACGAGGTGTGGCTGCTCACCATCGAGGAGCTTCACCTCGAAACGGTGGCAATAGCGGCAGCGTGGCGGAGGGAACCATGAGCCGCGTGAGCTCTTCGTAAATGCGCAAC
>JAWLDA010000013.1:0-121862 GCA_041686855.1 Limnochordia bacterium | reverse complement strand
GGGTTCGTACTCTCGAAAGCGCTTCATACAACACGTCTTCGCTATTCAGTTGATATTTTCATGCATAATTAAGACGGTTTACTCACACAGGCTCCTAGCAGGCCATTCTTTCTCGGCACCGTGGACGGAAGCCTCCGCCGAGCCAGTACCGAGCACTTCTCGGACGGCCCGGACGCCGCGGCCCTTTGTATTCTCGGCGCACAGACCGGATCGTGGCTCCGCTTGATCGTTTCCGCTGGGTTACATCACCATCAGAGAGGATCACGGAAGGGAGACAAGCTCCTTACGAACAAGTGTTTGTGCAGGCGATCGCAGAAGTTATCGACAGCGGTTCAAGCGCGAGATCTACTCAGCGGTTCGAGAGGGTGAGCGCGTGGTCCATAAGCGCGTGGTCCATAAGCGCGTGGTCCGTAAGCGAGTGGTCCGTAAGATCGTAGTCGTAAGCACGTGCTCTTACAGTGCTCTATGGAAAACCAACGAGGGGTGACACGGGTGCGGTTACATTTGCAACTCCGGACGATCGACGTCCCGCTCGCTTTGTTGCGCTCGCGTGCGCTGACGCCCGCTGCGAAGTTGCTTTGGATCCGATTGCGGTTTGACGCAATGCACAGGCGTCAGCGCTCTCACGTGCCCGAGCGTCTCGCGAAGTGCACCAGTCTAGCCCGTTCCACCGTTTACGAGGCCTTGAAGCGAGCTACAGCGTCGGGCTGGCTCGTGCCGCAGCGTGATCCCTCTTCCGGCAAACGACGCTGGCGAACGGTTTGTCCTGTTCGGGACGACGGCACTACGGTGAAGATTCCGGTGGACTTGATCCGGGCGTCCCATGCGGTGCGTCCGCAGGCACTTCTCTGTTACGGCCTCTTGCAGGAGACGAAAGGATTCAACGGGGTGGCGGGCTACTTCAAGTGGGCGGAATTCAGCAAGCGGACCGGCTTGCACCTGAAGACCGTGAAGCGTGCCGTGCGTGCACTCGCCGAGGCGCGGTGGATCGCGACCGCGCAAGAGAGTCGGCTCAAGCCCGTATGGTTTCGCCTTCAACACGCCGACCAAGCGTACAAAGAAGAGGTCGCAAGGCGCCTGGAGGAGTCGAAGTACGGAGGGGAAGCGCTGATGCGGGCGCATCTCTCTCTAATCGCCGACACACGGGTGTGTCAGGACGGCGCCAGACCGGACTTCCTTGTGAATCCGTCCAGTAAAGAACGCATGGAGCTCGACCGTTACTACCCGGTGCATCGCGTGGCGTTCGAGTTCAACGGGCCACAACACTACGTCGCCACGGGACGCTTCTCGAAACCGGAGGTGGTCGCTCAGCGCAAACGCGACGCCCTCAAGCGGCGGATTTGCAAAGACGAAGAGGTCGCCCTTGTGGTCATCCATGCCGAGGATCTCTCCCTCACCACAATACTAAAGAGAGTCGGCGACAAGCTGCCGCTTAGAACCTTACGGGGATTCAAGCAGACGATTCAATACCTCAAGTCCCGCAGCCAGCGCTACCGAAACGCGGCCGCAAAGCCCCGTGGCGGATGAACGCCTAGAGACAGACGTGCAGGCGTGTCACTCTATGTCAAAAGCTTGGTACTCCTGCGCTTCCGCACCTTTCTCATGTAGCACGAAAGGAAATCGGCGCGCCGCTATGAATATCAGAATTATCGTATTTATTTACTCTTTGAGGATGGTGTGGCCTGATGCGCCCAACGCGCAAATCACTCGTATCGCTGATCGCCGCAACGTTGTTTCTCATCGCTTCGGCCGGGCTTGTTGCGGCTGCACCGGTGGAGGTTACATTTCAAACGTACCCCCTCGGCCATCCCTACGGGGACGGAATGAAACTGCTCATCGACGAGTTTAACCGGATGCAGTCGGAGGTTTACGTGACGCAGATCGCCGACAACTCCGATCTCCCCGACAAGTTCCTGGTGACGCACGCCGGTGGCGCCACCCCCGACATCGTGTGGCATCACCTGACCGGCGACTTTGTGCAGGCTGACGGCGTGATCCCCCTCAATCGCTACCTGGAGTTCGCGGGCATTGAGGATTGGGTCCCCCGCACCACCCAGTTCAACCAGCAAGACGGCTCCATCTACGGCGTCCCCTACGGTCTCCTTGGGCAGCCCGTCATCCTCTACAACCAGGAGATGATCCAGGCGCGCGGCGTCCCGGCGCCCACTGAAGGGTGGACGTGGGCCGATTTAGAGAGCATGTCGCGCGTGCTCACGCGGGACACATCGGGCGACGGCGAGCCCGACATTTTCGGCTTCGACATGGGTCCGTGGTTCTGGTTCCTTCCCTTCCTAGTGACAAACGACACGTGGCTTTACGACGGTGAGCGCTGGTTCCCCAACCGAGAGCGCGCCGAGGAAGCGCTCGCCTTTCACACCCGCCTCGCCCAGGAGGGCCTGAGTCCTAACGGAGCCGGACGAGGACTGAGCAGCTTCGTCAACGGAGGCGCAGCCTTCTTGGCTGGGGCTTCGCGCAACGTGGAGCTCTTTCGGGACGGTGAGGCTCCGTTCCAAGCCGGAGCGATACACTTTCCGGTGAACCGCTCTCGCGGGATCGTCCTCTCAACGCGCTCGTTCCACCTGGGCAACACAGGCGACCCGGCGCGCCAAGATGCCGCGTGGAAATTTATCCGCTGGGCCCTTGAGCCCCAGCAGCAAATGACCTTCTTTTGGGCATCAAATCTGCTCCCGTCCCGCTTAACAGCCCTGCAACTGGCGGCGCCCGACATCGAGGAGCGAGACCCGCTTCTCATCGCCTTTGTCAACGAAGTGTCGAGTTACGGATACCCGTATCCTTCCGTTCCGGCCTTCGGCCGCGTGATTAGTATCACGTACGAGTGGGCGCAGAAGGCCATCTCCGGGGAAGTGCCGCCTCGCACGGCGATTGAGAACATCATTCAACTCTCGAACGCACTGTAACTCCGGGGAGGTAGACGTGTGCAGATCACATCTATTGATTGGTACCTCGTCAACCAGTTCGTGCATGAAGATATGGTGAATAGTCCCGAGTACCGTCCCGAAGAACAGAAGTGGGACGAAATCCCCAAGGTCGTCTTTGTCGTGCATACGAGCGACGGGCACTTCGGCCTGGGGGAGACACCCCGTGGTGTCACTCCCGAAGCCTTCCAACAGGAGGCGCAGGCGCTGATCCACTGCAATCCACTGCAGCTCGATCTGACGCGGCTGCCCCTCGAGAGGAAGTCCGGCGGTATCTACCAGGGAATCGAAGTCGCTCTCTTCGATCTCGTCGGCCGCATTCAAGGAAAGCCAGTTTGCGAACTGCTTGGCGGCCGGCGCGTATCGCATGTGCGCGGCAGTTACTGGGCGAGCCGTCAGACCCCCGAGCACTCCCGGCGTACCGCGATGGACGCGGTGCGCCACGGATACACGTGTCTCAAGATCAAAGCGAAGAAGGGCGATCCTCTCGTTGAACGGATTCGAGCAATGCACGAGGTCGCTCCCGAGTTGAGCGTTATCATTGACCCAATGCAACGCTACGACGACGTCGACGAGATGATTGAGATTTCGAGAGCCCTTGAGCCGTACAACGTCCTCTGTCTCGAGGATCCTCTACCGAAAGATCGGCTTGACTGGTACCAACGCCTCAAGCAGGAGGCTCCCACCCCTCTCGCCCTCCATGTAGGCTCCGTGGAGCAGATGAAGCGGGCCATCGAAGCCGGTTGCATCGACATTTTCAACTGCACTCCTTCGTCAATGCTCACTTTTGTGGAGATGGCCGGCGTGGCGGAGAGCGCGGGGGCTCCCTGCTGGCATGGATCGGGAGCCGATTTGGGAATCCTTGACGCCTCGTACATTCACGCCGCCGCTGCTGCCGCCAACTGCAGGGTTCCCAGCGACATCTTGAGCACGGTGCTGCACGTCGACGACTTTGTTGTCGACGCTCCATCTAGAGAGGGCGATCGGATCGAGGTCCCGCAAGACCCCGGTCTCGGCTGTACGCTCGACATGGACGCGGTGCAGAAGTACCTTATTGAGAAAGGGCGTGTGAGCTGATTCATCGAGCACATCAATGTAATGGCTTACGGGCAACCGCTTTGAATTCCACAAGTTGACAGGCGGTTGCACCGTTGGTACGATTAAGTTGCTTGATTGGATATAATATTTCCTTTCGAAAAGGACGCGCCGCCATGAGTGAAGGTGTCTTGAAAGGCCTTCCCAAACCCAAGACCCTCGAGGAGGCTTCATACGAATCCCTGCGGGAAGCGATCACCTCCGGTCGCCTGAAACCGGGCGACCGAATCTCCGTCAACCAAACAGCCAAAGACCTGGGCGTCAGCCGCCTCCCTGTCATCCATGCCCTTCGCCGTCTCGCGAGTGAAGGATTCGTCCAACTGCGCCCCCACAAAAGCGTACTCGTCACCAAGCCCACCCCCAAGGAGCTGAAGGTCCGCTTCCTCATGCTCTCGGCGCTCGAAGAGGTCGCACTGCGCGAATCGTGGCCCCTCTCCCGAGAAACCATCGAATCCATGGAGAAGGCGCAGGCGACCTTCGCGGAGGCGTTGACATCCGGGAAGCCCGCCGACGAAGCCGACCTTCAATTTCACGCGCAGATATGGCAAGCCGCTGAGGTCGCCCAACTCTACACAACGGTGCGCACCCTTTGGGATCAGGGGGCCTTTTACCGCCTCTTAGTACACCGGAGCGCAGATTCAAAGGCGCGGCAACAACGCATTCAAGATCATAACGCGATCCTGGCGGCCATGGCCATGAGCGAGCCCGACCGAGCCGTCGAGGCCTTGCGCTCGCACCGCGAGCGTGCCCTTGGCCGTCTCGAGCGCATGGTACATGATGAGACAGAGAATTAGACCGGCGAGGAGGTAGCGAATGGCCGATCGCTTCTGGGAGAGTTATCGAATTGGCGAGAGCTGGACGAGCCAAGGGCGAACCGTGTTTGAGTCGGACATTGCCCAATTTGCCCGCGTAACCGGGGAGTTTCGCCCGCTTCATGTCAATCGGGAGTACGCCGCATGCCACACACCGTTCGGCGCATCCATCGCCCAGAGAGCTCTCGTGCTCAGTATGACGATGGGAATTGCGTGGCAGGTGAAAATGAATCCCCGCAACCTCACCTACGGTGTCGACAACGTCACGTTCCCCCACCCACTCTTTGCGGGGGATACGATTCGAGTGCATGGTCAAGTGACGCTCAAGGAGCCCTATCCAAAGCGCCCCCAATACGGAGTCGTCATCATGCGCTATGAGGCCATCACCCAGCGCAGCGACATCGCTCTCACCTGTGACCACAAGATGCTTATCGAGCGGGAGGTCGTCTCGTAATGGGAAAGGGTGCTCCCACCCCCAAGGACCACGCCTCGTGCAGCGTCGGAGACGTCATACGCTCACACGGTCGTACGGTCACTGAGGCGGATATCGTAAACTTTGCCGGCATCAGCGGTGACTTTCACGGCGCGCACCTCGATGTGGAACGTATGAAGAACTCCCCGTACGGCAAACCGATTGCCCACGGCGATCTCATTCTCTCCCTGGCATTAGGACTCTTATGGCAGGTGGACCAGCGCGCCAATGTCGTCGATGGTGCCTTTGACCGCATTCGCTTTCCCAATCCCACCTTCGCCGGGGACACGATCACTGCAGCCGCTGAGTTGACACGGTTGGACCCGGGTAAAAACGCGCACGAAACGTGGTCAGTGACGGTCTCCAACCAGCGGGGTCAAGTTGTGTGTGCGTTTGTACGCACCCTTCAGACCTGGTAACAACCATCAGCGCCCGGTCTCCCAACATAGGGGCCGGGCACTGATGGTTTGACTTGAAATTTTAGTTTTAGACGTCTTACTGAGCCTGCGTATACGCTTCTCTCAAGACAATGTTAGTCTGATGCTCCGCCTGCTCCAGAAACTCGGCAACGGAAATGTTGCGCTGCAGCACGCTTTCGGTGAAGCCCGAGCGGAAGATGTTGAACATTTCGTTGAAGCCGGGTCCAACACCCTCGGAGCGCAAGTAGTTCATGGAGCTGATCACCGTTTGTGCATCGGCACTCGGTCGGAAAGCAAAATGACTGCCCGCATGCTCGTCTGCAGTAGGCCGATACACAGGAATGCCGAAAGCGCCGGCTTCTACGAAGTACTCCGACCCTTCGCGCGTATGCAGCCACTCGATGAATTTCCACGCCGCCTCGGGATGATCAGAGGTCGTCAGAATGCCGATCGGATTCGTTGCAATCCCTGTGGCCGGCCCCGTCTTCCCAACGGGAAGCGGGTACAGACCGACATTTGGAGGAAGTTCACGATCGGACTTGATCCACCAACTTCCAGTCATGTGTACTGCAACATTGCCCAGTTGAAAGTTCGCACTTCCCTCCGTCACATCTGCGAGGCGCGTCTCCTGCACATCGATGACATCTCGTAGAAATTCAAAGGCTTCGGCGGCCGGCTGTTCTTTTAGAGCAAACTGTGGAATGCCGTCGACGTCCTTGAGCCAGCGGCCCCCATTCCCCCAAACGAATGGCATCCAAGTCGTGGGGCTATTGTAGAAAGTGTACGCGGCTGATCGAAATCGTGCCCCCTCGGCTTGTGTAAGCAACCGAGCATACGCGGCCATATCCTCCCATGTCCACGTTGCTTCCCAGTCGCGTGACGGCAACGCCACTCCGTAGTTACCAAACCACTCTTCATTGATGACCGACACCGTCGTATTCATACCTACAGGCATTAGATCAAGCTTGCCGTCGGTCATAAAGAACTCGAGCACGCCGGGATAGTAATCGGCCGTATTGATCCCACTGCGCTGGAGGTATGGCATAAGATCGGCCAACATCCCATTCATACGAAGGGGCGGCATTGACGGGAGCGCCGTGGTAACGATGTCTGGGCTTACGCCGGATGATACCATCACTTGAACCTTCTCCACGTAGTCAAACCAATTACCCGAGAGCATCTCGGTCTCCACTTTCACGTCTTCTGACTGTGCATTGAAGATTCGGGCAATCTCTTCCCAGTGCGGTCCTTCTCCAGACCGAACCGGAAAGGTTACTGTCACAGGATTCGCAGCAGATGAAACGACAGCCAAGAGCCCCACCAGAAGTATCGTTGTAACCGTCACCATGCGCAACGCTTTCATGTGACCGCTCTCTCCTTCTTGGCTTAAAGTGTTAAGATGATCCGCCAGCGCCATTCTCTCTTCACGTCCCTAAAGCCCGTCTCATTCGCCACCTCCCTTCGCGAATGGAATCCACGTGACCCACCCCGTCGGTTGTCTCCGATTGCCGCGAGCGTAGTACGGGATCATCCGAACTCGCGCCGTGCGGCACTGCGATGAGGGCACGTAGTAAGGCGCGGTGCCGCGTTGGAATGGAGACTCTCTGATGTGTACCGGCACCTCGACGACGTTCACTCCACCCAACAAATCGCCACACCAAAGTGACCGTGCGGCTGTAGACACGCCGGTGCCACATGCGAGCTGAAAATGGGGCAACGGCTCATCGACGTCTTCTGCCTCTAAACAGTAGATGAGTGGTCCGCGCGTGACGACTCCACATCCCGCGGTCGCCTGAATACGGGGGTCACCCGCCAACACTTTGACGGACATTGGTAAGTCCAGGGTCACCTCGTCGCCGGTCGACCACGTCCTCGATATTTCAAAATAACGGCCCGCCTGGGGCCGGTGAACCGCACCGTCGGGGAGGGTGAGCGCGGCGGCGTCGCACCAGTCCGGGATACGCACTCTCAACACGAATGATGCGTCTCGGTCGCATTGAACCGTTAGGCTGACACGACCGTCGTGGGGATACTCCGTGTCGACGGTGATACGCGTCTGTACGCCGTCCTTTGTGATATACGAGAGACGTCCAGAGGTGAACAAATTGATGTAAAGCCCCTCATCGTCCGCCGAATAGACGTACTCCGAAAGGGTAGGTATGAAACGCCACGCGTTGGTGATGCAACAAGAGGTGCGATGCACGACAGGCAAGCGCGTGCGGCTGGCGAGCGGCTGTCCCAGATCGCTTTTATGCGGAAAATCACCCGTAAGTTGCAAGGGATTGTAGTAGTACACCGCCTGGTGATCTAAGGAGAGGCCGCCAAGGAGATGGTTGTAAAGGGTTCGCTCAATGACGTCGTAAAAACGGCTCTCTCCAACGAGCGCGTGGATCCTCCACGTGAGCATCGCCAGGCCGATCGACGCACAGGTCTCGGCAACATCTTTTCTAGGGTTCCCTTCGAGGATGTGTGGCAAATCAAAGGGGGCTGCCGGGATAATCTCATCGTAGCCGATCCCGCCGGCGACGTAGAGGCGTGTCTGCACCAGTTCTTCCCAGAGGTGAATCAACCGCTGAAGCGTCGCCGCCTCTCTCTCTTCAAGCTGCAATTCGGCAACCGCCGAAAGTAGATATTCGACGCAGACGGCGTGACGTCGGTGACGCCCGCAGGCGAGATCGGCGACGCCCTCAGCCACATCAAAGCGCTCGACGAGACGGCGCGCGAAGTCGCGCAGCTCCGGCTTTCCGCACACGCGAGCCAACAGGATCAGGCCCAACTCTACACAAGGGTGCGCCTGTTCATGCATCTCTTCAAAGGCGGGATTCCCTTGATCAAATGCGATTTGAAGCCGGCGGGCCCATGCACCCGCCTGTTCCACCAGACGTTGCGAACCTGTGGCGCGAGCGTGCATGACCGCCGCCTGGAAAAAGTGGCCGGCAATGTAGAGGTTATGCACTTCTTTGAGCTCCAAACGGAACATCGACTCATTGGCCCGCTCGACCAAATCGGCAATACGGCAAAGAGCGACCCCGAGTTCCTCATGGTGCTCATGGGCCGGATCCAGGAGCGTAGCGGCGCAGCCTTCGATCCACTTGTAAAGATCCGAAAGGCGGGATCCTCGCCGATCGTCGGGAATCGTTCCGGCGGCCAACTGCTCAAAGGCATGGACGATTGGGCTATTTAGGCCCGCCAACAAACTCGCTGGATTGGCGGCCACCCGCTCCCCCAGGAATCCCTCAAGCGTCACATAGCGGACACCCACCGGCCTCAATGCGTGTGAATCGATCGGCCAGTTACCGATCAACGGCTGGGTTGACATGCTTCATCTCCCACCTTGTGCTTCGTTTTGTTCGACGGCTCCACTCAATAGACGCATAGCGTCACGATGCCTCGGCGGCGAAATAGCGCCTCGAAGGAGCGGGTCGTGCGTTTCCCGCATCCACGAATAGAGCTCTTGCAACAAGTTCGTCCGTGTCTCAACGCAGTCTGGATCGTCCGCCATGTTACGCCACTCGTTCGGGTCCCTCTCGATTTCATACAACTCGACCAGGGGCGACGGCGAGATGGCGGGTTCTTTGGGGACGCGCGTTTCGGTTCTCGGACGCCACGATTGCGATGTATCCATAAAGGAGGGAGCCACGGTGAAATTGACGATGAGTTTGTAGCGATGAGTGCGAATGCAGCGCTTAGGATCGTAGTACTTGTGGTAGGTAAGCTCGCCGTAAATACACGTTCTGGGGTTTTGTGAACCACCCTCAACGAGGCTGAGGAGACTCTGACCCTGGATCCCTGACTCTCCGTCATCTCCAAGGAGATCCAGAATCGTCGGTACGATGTCGACATTGGATACAAGGTGGTCGATCGTCCGCCCTCCGGTCCAACCGCGACTTGGGTACCGGACGACGAGCGCCGTCTCCAACCCTGGGTCGTAGAGCGAGCACTTGGCTCGCGGAAGGGCGAGACCGTGATCCGTTGTAAAGATGACAAGCGTATTCCCCTCTGCCCCTTCCCGCTTAAGCACGTTGAGTAGGCGCCCTACTTCCCCATCGAGGTAGCGCACCGCGCCTTGCAGTTCAGCGATCTCCTCCCGTGCCAGTGGGGTGTCGGCTAAGTAGGGCGGCACGCTCACTCCGCAAGAGCCGTCGGCCTCGATGTGATCGCCCCGAAAGCCCATGGTGTTGGGCGCGTCTCGCTCACTGCGAAGACGGTGCGGCTCTGTGTAACCGACCTGGAGGTAAAAGGGCCCGCCAGCCCGGCTCAGTCGTGCCAAGGTGTCTGCCGCCGCATCGGTAATCTCCGCGGCGGTCCCTTTGGTTCGCTCGATCCGCATGCCCAGTCGTGTTTCCAGGACGTTGGGGTCGCGCCCCCGAACTTCGTGGTGGACACCCACAAGGGCGGTGTTGTAACCAGCGTCCTTGAGGATTTGACCCAGATGGCGCTCGGACGAGTGCAGATCCCATCCGAAGTCTGCGTGCGTCAAGCCCATCACGCCGTTGGCATGCGGGAATCGGCCTGTAAAGAGCGCCGCTCGAGAGGGGCTGCACTGTGGCGCTGCGCAAAACGCGTGCGAGAAGCGCAACCCGTCCCCGGCCAACGCGTCGAGGTGCGGCGAATGCACTGTCTTCCACCCGTAGCATCCCAAGAAGCGCCCCAGGTCGTGGCAAGTGATCATCAAAATGTTGGGTCGTGCCGCTTTCATTGCGCGTCCTCTTTTCAGGGCGGGTGTCAGATCGCTTCGTCAAGTCGAAGTCGGCCGATCTCATCGTCGCGGTATCCCAGTTCGCGCAGAATCTCCTCAGTATGCTCGCCTAACACGGGCGGAGAACGCCGTGGGAGGCTGTCTGCTTCGCTGAACGCAAAGGGAGGTTGCAACAGCTTGAGTGGGCCCGCCACCGGATGCGGAACATCGATTGTAACGTTGGATTGCCGTACGTGATCGTCCTCAAAGAACTCGGAATACCCGTTTACCGGGGCGGCCCACATCCCATGCTCCGCCAGAAGACCCATCCACTCCGATGTCGTGCGCGTTCGAATCTTGTCGGCGATGCAACGAAAGATTGTATCCCTATCGGAGTACAGAGTCTGAACCGTATCCTGTGGACTTCCTGTCACATTGCCGTACGCGATCAACTGTGGCACGTCGAGCAATCGACCCAACTTAGAAATGGAGTTGTGCGCCAAGGAGAGGTAGCCGTCAGAGGTCTTATAAACGCCGTACGGCGGGATAAAGTAGGGGTGGGCGATGCCCGCTTCACTACGTGGCGCTTCAACGCCACAGTTGAGGTACGTCGTCACTTCCTGTACCTGCAGCGCCAAGGCCACCGACATCAACGATACCTCGATCCTCTGTCCCCGTCCGGTACGGTGACGTTGAAAGAGAGCAGACACGATAGCGAGCGCGGCCGATTGACCCGTGGCAGCATCAATGATGGGTGGACCGGTAGGAATTGGAGGATCTCCCCCGCGGCCATTCTGTTTGGAGAATCCCGTGAACCCTTGTACCAACAGGTCTTGACCGGGATCGTTCACTTTGGGCCCCTTTGAGCCGTAACCTGTGATGCTGCAATACACCAACTTCGGGTTGCGCTCGCTCAGCGCGTCAAAACCCAACTCCAGACGATCCATCACCCCGGGCCTAAAATTCTCAATGAGCACGTCGGCTCCATCGATCAACCGCTGCGCGACCTCCTTGCCGCTCGGCGACTTAAGATCGAGAGCAATGCTACGCTTATTCCGATTGAGAGCCAAGAACGCTATGCGCTCACCGTTGACTGAGTACGGGGATGCTGAACCGTGGCGCGCCGCGTCGCCCGTGCCAGGGCGTTCCACTTTGACGACGTCAGCGCCCATGTCCCCAAGCAGTTGTCCAGCTAACGGACCGGCTAGGAATTGCGTGATGTCGATCACGCGGATGCCGCTAAGCGGTCCCAAGCGCCTCGTCCTCCCCAAGCGTGACCACGCGAAATCGCGCCTTTTCGTCAGTCATCTCGCCATCTGTATAGACCGTCTCAAACGTCCGACTATTGATGATTCCCACAATTGACCCGTCTTGAAGAGCCAATGGGCTATGACGCAAGCCCTTGGGAATGAGCGTAGCCTCAAGCGGCCCCAGTTCGAGCGCGTCGTCTTCCGTGCGAATCGACATTCCCCCTTGAAAGACGATCCAACCTTCATCCGATTCAGGATGGAAATGCCATGGAAAAGCCCCCTCCACTTTGGCCACTCTCAGCGTGTACGCTCCGTCAACCCAAAAGAGATTGAAATTCATACGGGGTCGGGCCGATCCAAGCAATTCCGGAATGTTTACTTTTGATAAAGACTGCACGAGCACCCCTCCCTGATTGCATATTATATTCAATCATATCCGGTGCATTTTCCTTCCTAAATTGCCGTACATTTCCCAAATTTGACGAATCATTTTTCATTAATCCGCCGTCACACGTAGGAGCACGACACGCGGGCATTATCCGAGGAAGGGGAAGGGATGTTCAACACGTCCGAGGAAGAACGGCGACAACACCCATCACACCTTCCCCTAACCGAGGTGACGATTGTTGGCAATCTCCCCCATCGAATTAAAGGAGTCCGTCCAAGGACTCCTCTCGTTCCCTGTCACACCGTTTACGCCGGACGGCGGCCCCGATCTCGTCCGTTATCGAGAACACATACGTTACATGCTGTCACACCAGCCTGGAGCCCTCTTTGTATGCGGCGGTACGGGAGAGTTCTTCTCATTAAATCTCGATGAGTACCGCTCGCTGGTCGAGTGCGCGGTCGACGAAGCGGCTGGCACGGTTCCCATCATTGCCGGTGCAGGCTACGGTGTAGCCCTTGCTCGAGTCTTTGCTCGGACAGCGGAGGAGGCTGGAGCCGACGGAATCATGGTGATGCCTCCGTACCTCCTGCAGGCCGAACAGAGCGGGCTCGAGGCGCACTATCGCTCCGTTGCCGACGCTGTTAATATCGGTGTCATTCTTTACCAGCGCGACAACGCAGTCTTTCATCCCCAGACGGTCGGCCGACTCGCCGACGTTCCCAACATCGTCGGATTTAAAGATGGACACGGTGACGTCGAACGCCTCTTCCGTATCCGCCTATCCACCGGCGACCGCCTCTTCCTGATCAACGGCATGCCGACGGCCGAGCTTTCGGCGCCTGCGTTTGTCGGCACCGGGGTACGCGACTACTCCTCCGCCGTCTTCAACTTTGTGCCCGAAGTCTCCCGAGCCTTTTATACCGCACTCATTGCCGGCGACCACCAACGTGTCGCCGAGCTCATGGAGGCGTTTTACCTCCCCTTCGCACGCCTGCGCGATCAGGCGAAAGGGTACGCTGTCTCCCTGGTCAAAGCCGGCGTCACGTTGCGGCACGGCTCCGTGGGGAGCGTACGGGCTCCTTTAATCGATCCAACCTCTGAGCACACGTCTGAGCTCGAACGCATCGCCCGCCAGGGCCTTGAGAGCGTGGGCGCTGACTTTTGATAAAACCGTTACGACAGGATATAACACCCGGCTGCGGTATTAGCGTTTGAAGAGAGTCTTCGCAGTCGTCTCGTTTGGTTGAAAGACAGGGGGAACCTCGCTTGAAAATCGGCGTTACGCAAATCATTCTAAGAAAGTACACACTGGACCAGATCGTGGAGCTCTGTCGCACGGCAGGGTACGACATACTCGAGCTAACCTTTAGTGAAGGTGGCGACCCCGACATCAACGCCACCCCTGATGAACTGCGGCAACTTGGCGAACGATTACAGTCAGCCGGCGTCGAAGTGACCAGCCTCATCGCCCAGTACGATAATCGCGGCAACTTCCTTGACCCCGACCCCCAGCTTCAAGAGGCGCGCATGCAAAGTCTGGTCCGTTCGATCGAGATTGCCGGGACGATGGGCGTCGGTGCGGTGCTGTTGCATCCGGGCCCGTTGCTCCCGACCAGCTCCTACTCAGGGGCCTGGGACCGCATGCTCGGCTACATGAAAGACGTAGCGCCGATTGCCGAGAGACACCGAGTGGCCGTCGGTATCGAGAATGTTTGGAACAAGTTCCTTCTTAGCCCCAGGGAGATGCGGGAATTCATCGACGCCGTCGATAGTCCGTGGGTCGGTTGTTACCTCGACACGGCCAACATGATGGCGTACGGGTTCCCCGAGCAGTGGATCGACGAGCTCGGTGCAGAGCGGATTAAACGCGTACATTTCAAAGACTTTAGGCGTAAAGAGCATGCGTTTGTCCCGCTCCAAGAGGGTGATACCGACTGGGCTCGCGTGATGGAAAAGTTGCGTGCCATCGGCTACGACGCCGGAGTCATCCACGAAGCGGCCGGGGACTGGGAGCATCTCGTAGAGACGGCCCGTCGCATGCGCAACATCGTCTCACTGTAGTGGGAGCACAACCTTACCCACAATCGCAGCCGCCTGCATTAATGCGGCGGCTGCCCTTTTTTTACGGCTGGGTGATCGTCGCCGTCTCGGCCCTAGCGATGTTTTTCTCGGGGCCGGGGCAGACATTCGCGGTCTCCATCTTTATCGATCCGATCATTGCGGAGTTTGGCTGGAGCCGTTCTCTCGTCTCGAGTCTGTACGCAGCAGGCACCCTTCTCGCCGGGTTTACCATGACCTTTGTCGGCCGACTCGTCGACCGTAAAGGGTACCGACCAACGCTTGTCGCCACGGCGCTCTTCCTCGGCTGCGCTTGCCTCTTTATGAGTGTCGTCGTCAATCCTGCGATGATATTGGTCGGCTTCGTCGGCCTACGGATTTTTGGGCAAGGGACCATGACCCTTATCCCCTACAGCCTCGTTCCCCAGTGGTTCGTCACCAAGCGCGGTCGGGCTCTAAGCTTCGTTGCGCTCGGCATCATGGTAAGCTCCGCCGTCTTGCCCTACATCAACCTCCAGGTGATCGACGCCGTCGGGTGGCGGAACGCCTGGCGCCTCTGGGCGGTCTTGTTGGTCGTGATTATGGTTCCCGCAGCTTACATCTTTGTGCGGAATCGCCCCGAAGAGGTCGGACTACACCCTGACAATGCAACTCCCAAGAGCGCGACATCAGACCGGTCCTCAGGCGAGGATGACTCAACTGCGTTCACCTTGCAACGCGCCATGCGCACACCGGCTTTTTGGATCATCCTGATTGCCGGCTCCATTCCAGCGCTTGTGAATACGGGCATCACCTTTCACCACATGTCCATCCTCGTTACGAACGGAGTGGCCGAGACCTCTGCTACGAGCGTCTTTACGGTGGCTGCCCTGGTCGCCTTTCCATGCACATTGATCGCCGGGGTGATCTGTGACCGCCTCCCCATCAAGATCGTCTTTAGTCTCGCTCTCGTCGTGCACACCGCCGTACTCCTGTTTTATCTGTCGACGACATCTGCCCTCACAGCCATCATGCTCGGCGTCTTGCGCGGTGTCGACCAAGGATTCTTGACCATCATCGGGGGCACCATTTGGCCCCAGTTCTTTGGCAGGCGCCATTTAGCCAGTATCCGAGGTGTCGTCGCTGCCGCCATGGTCTTGGGCTCCGCCATCGGGCCCCCGATCTTTGGATTCGCCTACGACATGTTTGACGGATACCGCGAAGTCGTGTACGCCACGGCCATACTCCCCGTCGCCGGATCCGCTGCCGTCCTCTTTCTCAAGCCCCCTACGGACTCCGCACTTACAGAGGCCGAGTCGGCGTAGCCCACCTTAGGTCATCGCACGTTTGAATGCGACTCAGCGCCGCTCCCATTCACGACCGGGAGCGGCATGCCTCACTGTGAAGGGAACCCGCGCGCCACGTGCAAATAAAGGTATAGTCACCTGAAAAAAGGAGCGTGGGTTTGGTGTACATATCGTACCTCCCCGACGAAATGCAGGGAATTAGTTTTGAAGAGAGCCTTAAAATCGGTAAGGAGTTGGGGCTGACATGCGCCGAGATGCGCAGTGTCGATGGCGTCAACTGTATCGATTTGACGGACGAGCAAGTGCAAGAGGCTAAGCGCCTCCTGGACCAGTACGGCATGCGTGTTTCCGCATTGGCTACCCCGTTTTTTAAATGCACGATGCCCGGCCTCGACCATAAGGCTGACGGGCCGATGCATGCCGCCCGTGAGATGAGCTACGAAGAGCACCTCAACCTCATCACGAGGGGCGTCGAAATCGCCAAGGCCTTTGGCACCGACAAGATGCGTCTCTTTACGTTCTGGTATAAGGAAGGCGTCGACTTTTGGGAGACCCTCAACGAAGCGGTGAAAGAGGCGCTCGCTCGGACGGACGGCTCCGGTATCACACTGGGCGTAGAGAATGAAGGCGCCTGTATGATCCGGACCAGCAAAGACTTGGCCGACGCCACCCAGCGGCTCGATTCACGTGTGAAGTTCATCTACGATCCCGGCAACTCCGCACGCGTGGGTCATGCGCCCCAGCAATCGGATTTCGACGTCTTCTCCGATCGCATCGCGCTCGTCCACGTTAAGGACGGACGTCACAACCCTGCGACAGGCCAATCGCAAGCCGATCTCATCGGTGAAGGCGCGGTCAATTGGCTGCAGGAGCTTAAGCGAGTCTCGACGGCTTACGATGGCGCACTCACACTCGAGCCCCACTACGCTCCAGACGGCGATACGGTGCGCGGCATGCGCGAGTCGGTCGCAGCAGTGCGCCGCCTTGCCAAAGAGAACGGCATCACACTCGTGTCGTAGGCGCGTGGAACCAGCTCCGCTACCCTGCAAATCGACGCGACACACCACACAAATTCTTACGAAGGGATTTGAGATGGGTGAAAATCTCGTTTATGTCGTCGACGTGTCCCAACTACACGGTCCGTGATATCGTTGAAACGTGCACACGGTTGGGCTTTCAGGGCTTCGAGCCCCGGATCGAGTGGAACCATGCACACGGTCTCGAGCCGGGCGCCGCGCCAACAGCGCTCAGTGAGGCTCGGAGGATCTGGGAAGACGCAGGCGTTGAGGTCCCTTGCGTCGCATCGGGCATCGGGGTAGCGGTCACCGGCCAAGAGCGTCAAAAGGAGCTCGAGCAGGTGAAACGGGTCGTCGATCTCAACCGTCACATCGGCAGTCCATACATCCGCATCTTTGGCAAAGGAGCCAAAGGACTGGACGAAGAGAGTCGTATGAACCTGGCCATCGAGACGTTGAATGAGGCGGCCGACGTCGTGGCCGGCTCGGGAGTCACCCTGCTCCTCGAGACCCATGACTTCTTTAAGGCAGGCCGAATGGTGGGCCACGTCGTCTCAGAGGTGAACAGACCCAGCGAGTTAGCCGTCCTCTGGGACACGATGCACTCCATCGTAGTCGGAGAGTCGCTCGAGGAGACAGCCGATTACCTCGAGGTCGACCGTGTGAAGCACACCCACTTTAGGGATCTGCACCTCAAAGGGACCAAGCCCGACGGGCAACGCGACTCCGATCCGTGCCACGACTACGGCCAGGGGAACTTCCCCCTGCGCGAGGCGACAGACCTACTGCACTCCAGGGGTTACCAGGGTTACGCGTCACTCGAAGTGATCTTTAAGCCCACCGACACCGATCACGACCCCGAGGCGTTCCTCACCTACCACGCCAAGGGCATGCAGGCGATTCATCAAAGGTAGTCTCAGGAAGGGAGCCCAAGCGCCCAAGAGAGCGCTTGGGTTCTCACCTGCACCGTGCTTAGAGCTAGAGCAACGTGCACTCTCGACGCTTACGACTATCCCGGGCTTACGTCGAAGTTGTCCTATCCTGCAGTTGGTGTACCTTCTGCTCACCCCACGTAAAACCCAGCGCCCGGTACCGCTCCACCTTATCCCAGTCGACATCGATACCGAGGCCCGGCTTGGATCGGACGGGTACTCGCAAATACCCGTCCTCGTATTCGACGGGGTTGACGGCGATGTCGTCTATGTAGAGGCGCGGCCCCGTCGGATCCGAGATCGCATCGAGGTTGGTGAGCGCCGCGCCAAACGCCGCCTGGGCCGCCGTGCCGATACTGAGCTCCTGAGTCGTACCGATCAGGCATCCCTTCCCCGCTATCTCGGCAGCTGCAGCCGCCTTCTGGGCCGCGCCCAAACCGCCGATAAAGATTGGGGCGATGTTAAAGATGTCCACCGAGTCGTGCCGAATCATTTCGTACAACTGGCGGAAGCTCCACACATGCTCGCTTACAGGCAAATCGATTGCCATACGGAAGTTGCGCAGGCCGTCAAAATCGTTCCACGGCGCCGGACTCTCTACCAGTTGAACACCGTACGGCATCAGCCTGCGGGTGATAGCCAACGCCTTCTTCCAATCGAGGAGATGGCTAAAGTCGAAAGACTTGATCTGAACTCGGTCGCCAAACTCGCTCTTGGTCTCGATGAGGAACGCCTCGTCCGCATCGGGGTTGGATCCGACGTAAAGGCGGAAGACGTCGAAGCCTTCGCCCAGCTTGGTCCGGACAACCTCTACGTTCTCTTTCGCTTCGGTCGTGGTACGGTTGCGAAAGATCGGATAGCACACCTTGATGCTCTCCCGTATCCGCCCGCCGATCAGTTCGCTCACACTCTTGCCTAGCGCCTTCCCCACGAGATCGTACAAGGCGAGATCGACGCCACACCGGATGAAGGATCCTTTTTCGTAGTAGTACATGGTCTGCGGGTACATATCGATCAGGTGATCGTTGATGGCGGCAATGTCAAAGGGATTCTTGCCGACGAGCTCTACCTTGAGCGTTTGGATCAAGTCTCGCACGTCCACCGAGTACTTGGGTAGGTGGGAGAAGTCGGACATCTCGCCGACTCCCGTGACACCGTCGGTGGTCTCGATACGAATGATGCCGTGCTGGCAGACGAATCCGGTGTGCCGGGGCATGTTGATGATGTCAATCTTAATGTCCGTAATTTTCATGCTTTCGCGCTCCTCATGCCGTAGATCACACGTGCGCTCCACCGTTCACCCGGTGGCAGCACGATCATGCCGGAGTCGATCCCTTCGGCCGCTAGGTTGAAGGCATTAGGCGCACACGTGTAAGGCTCTAAACAGACTGCAGGGCGATCGTGCGGTGCGTAGACGACAAGCTCGCGAAAGGCGCTGTCCGCCAAGACTTCGACTTCGACACCTGTCTGGGGATCGAGGCATGTCGAGCGAGACCACTCGCTCCCGTCGGCGTTCAAGCCGGTGTACACGTCGTCAAACTCCAAATCGCCAAGGGGGACGCCGGCGCTCAAATCCCGGTCGGCCGAGGGTTTCGCAATGCGGCCTGTTGGTATGAGCCCATCCAGCTCCCAAATCCGTTCTGTCGGCGCGCTAATACGGCACGTCCTACGATCGCCCCGCTGGCTGAGCGGCATCGGAAACCACGGGTGGAGACCGAAACCCATCGGCAAGGAGCCCGACCCCGTATTGAGCACGGTGATCTCACTCTCCAGCCGTCCGTCGCGCAGACGATACGTGTATTCAATGTCGTAAGGGAATGGATAGGCAGACTCGAGCTCGGGTACGTCGGCCGTGCGGAGACCGCACGTCACCCACGCGCCTTCGTCGTCGCCAGCTCCTTGACGTACGGCTTGCCACGGTTTCCACAGCGTGAGTCCGTGAATCGCCGAGACGCTCTTCGTATCGTTCACAGGCAGGGTGACCTGCTTGCCTTCAAATGTGAATGTGCCGTCCTTGATACGACTGGGAAACGGAAAGAGAATCGGATTCCCGAAGTGCACCGGCCGCTGTCGCAACACCTCGAGGTCCGGGGGTGGCGCGAGAATGTCGAGGCGCTCCCCCTGATGCTCGCACGTATACGAGGCGCATTGAGCGCCGATCCCCGGAACAATCCTCGCTTGGCTGCTTGTGCGGCGGTCGATGAGGTCGACGACGCGCTCTTGGTCCTGCACGGTCTCAACAACGTCATACCTTTGCATCGCAACGCTCCTCTCGAACGTTCTTGCGTTTGAACGTCCACTCCGAACACTCCTTGCGGATCCTTCTCTAGTTCGGTTGCAAGGCACACCCTTCCTTTGTCACGGCTGTAGCGACCCGACAGTCGCGTAACCGTCGATGCGTCTCTTCCCCGGTAGGCAGGAGTTCCGAAAAAGAGAAGAAATGCTGCCATAGTGGGAGGAATGCTCGTTGCCTAAGCTCATAGCATCAGACCTGGACGGAACACTCCTTAACTCCGGAGGGGTGATATGCAAGGAGTCCCTTCAACACTTGAGCACCCTACACCAAATGGGCGTCTACTTTGCGATTGCCACGGGGCGTCCCCTCGCCTCCACGTTGAGCGTACTGGAGACGAACCATCTCATAGAAAGCAGCCCCTTTCCGGAGTTTTTGATCATCGAGGAGCGGGAAGTGTACGTGCGCGAGGGCGACCGGTTCGTCAGTTGGGAGCCGCACAACTCAGAGTACCGCTCGTTAGAAGCGCGTTTGATTCCCCACGTGCGGGCGATCTTCTCCCAAGCGGAAGACGAGTTGCGCCACAGAGGCTGGCGATTTCGTGAGTTTCCCGATGAGATGATCACTGCTCGATCATTCTCCGCTTTGCTCTTTGACGATGCGGAGCAGGCCCTCCGAGCGGAAACGCTCATCAGAGACTTCGTATCCCAGAGCCCTCAACCGCTTAGGATCTCTCGCAATAAATCGGAGTTGGCGTTGCGCTCACCATCCACCGGCAAAGGAAATGCGATCGCCCGCCTCGCCCAGCGTCTCGCTTTTGATCCCCAAGATGTGCTGGCTATGGGCGATTCGGGTAACGACGTGAGCATGCTCGACGGGGAACAGGGCTTTCAGGTTGCCACCGTCGCAAACGCAGATCAACCCATCAAAGAAGTCGTCACTCAGAATGGCGGGTACATCGCTTCCAAACCCCGCAGTGATGGTGTTGCCGAGATTTTGAGATGCGTTATCGAAGCGCTGCAAAGCGCATCGTAACCGGGTGAGCAGGTCCAACTCGCGCCCATCTTTCGAGCAGCCACCGAGTTCCTCGGATCCCGGTGGCTGCGAACGTTATTGATGAATCGGTCGTTACGTGGATTTGGAATGATTAACGCGACGTCATGCCTCGGATCTCGTCAAGGAAGACTCCTGCCTCCGTGCTAAACTGCTCTACCACTTGTGTCAAGCCAATCTCGCCACGTAGGTATTGAACTGTAAGTCGCTGGAACGCTCCCTGAATCTCACTCGTGTAGGGAACTCCCGTGATTCCCCCGCCTGCCGAAAAGGGAATGATCTCTGAAGCAATCACGCGAGTGGCTTCACTCTGAGCGATGTACTCCCCGTAGCGCGGCTGCTCGATGACAGAACGTCGCGTGGTGAGCAGGCCCGCCTCAGCCCCATAGATGCTCATCGCTTCCGTCGAGATGAGGTACTTAAAAGCTTCCCAAACCTCATCGGAGACGGGCCCCCCTCCATCCGGACGGATCAGCGCGAGCGTGCGCGTTGAGCCGTAATAGCGCGGCTCCATTCCAGGCGCCCAGCGCAAGGCTGGGGCCACCTTGGTAAACTCCCGAGCTGTCTCATCGCCTTCGAACGCGGGGAGTCTGAAGTTGCCGCTAATGTAGAAACCGACGTCACCTTGAGCGAACATATTGACACTCTCTCCACCGCTGAGCTCCACTCCACCGGAGCGCATCAAGTCACGCTGGGTTAGGTCGGACATGCTCCCGTAGGCGGCGCGAAACTCGGCAGTGTTCGCGGTCGGCTTTAAGGTAGCAGTGTCGAAGAGCGTTGCGTGGTTTTGCGAGAGAAAGAACGTACCCACGTGGCTTTGATGATTGGCCACCAAAGCGTGTGTCGATATCTCGCTGCCCATCTGTCTCCGAATCTTAGGGAGACTCTCCTCGAGCTCCGGCCATACCCAGCCAGCCGCGGGGGCCGCTACTCCGGATTCCTGTAACAAGTGTTCGTTGTAGTACAACATGATGGCTTGGGCGTCGAGTGGAATCGAGTAGATGTTCCCGTTCCAGACGCTCCCCGCATCCCAAAGACCGGGGAAGACATCCGCACGCAACGCGTCCAGGAGTCCGTCCCGCTCGAGGAGTGGGCTCAAGTTGACCAAGAGCCCGTTGATGATAAAGTCCGGATCCCAGGAGTGCGCTCCGACGATAATGTCGGGGGCTGCACCTCCGGCTACCGCGGTGATGATGCGGTCGGGTGCGCCGCCGTCAAGCACGACTTCAATTTGGACGTGTTCACTTTGAGCGTTAAACGCCTGTGCCGCGGCCTCGAGACCGACGACGCGGTAATCGTTGCTGCCCCAAACTGTTACATTGACCGGCTCTGCCGACGTCACTGCCACCATGAGGATCACCATGAGCCAACTTAACGTGAGGGTAACAATCGTCATGCGTGCTGAGCTGCTGTTGACTTTGGACATGGAACGTACCTCCCCTTAATCGTTGATACATTGCCCGTCCAAGGCGACAGTGAGCGCCTCGGCCGACACAGCGCCGTCTACCACTCGAAGGTGCGTAAATTGAAAAGGAGCTTCACAAAGCGCCGGATTGATCAAGTAATGAGTACGCTCGAGCGGTGTTGCCGCCATTCCTCGATGATAGTGTCCACTCACGCTCAACGTAACGTTAACCGCATCATACAATTCTCCCACTCGTATGTAGTCTCGTAGGTTGTAGGGGTAAGGAGACTCGATCTTGGGCAGGACAGGGCTGTGTTGGAAGAGTATCCGCGCAGCGCTGCTCTTTTTAAATGCTTCCGCCATCTCCTGCATGCTCGCCGCATCTCTCACGGCGACGTCGTCAGCGCCATACTCGTCGACAAAGAAGAAGCAGGTTGCATCCCCCACCTGGTGGAGCCCGGGCTCTGTCCCAAAGATCTCCAGGAATGCCTGGACCTCGCCGTCGTGATTGCCGGGCACCGCAAAATACGGCAATCCGGCCTCCTCCAACGCACGGTGCAGCTCCTTCAAGTCATCTTCGGCGCCGGACGCGTCCCCATTGTCTACAAGGTCGCCCAAGAGAACCACAGCGTCGGCTTTGATCTCGTCACGAGCCTTTTCAAGGACGGAGCGAAGTAGGGTGAGGCCAAGTTCAGTGCGACGCTCTGGGATGGGACATGAATGGTCTGCCCGATGAATGTAGTGAATGTCGCTGCATACCACGATGTTTGTAGGCATTGGTCTACCTCACCCACTGCAGGTGCGCCAGGTAGATGTCGCTAGGCGGTGCACCTTTGCGTGCATCGGGGCGATTGGAGTAGTACGAGAGCAAGCCTCGACCGGGTCCCGTCTCAACGAATCCTGGATAGGAATTGTCTCCATAAGACGGCAGTACGGCAAACTCTGTCAAATCTCCCTCGCCCAACCAATAGAGTGCAGTCACCGTCTCCTCTCCGGAGCGCATGCGCCGCCCTGAGACCAAGTACTGATCAGCCACTTTCACAAGCAGCGGACCGCCGATGTTGTACGACAAAGTGCTGCGGGACCATGTTGTGTACGGAGGCTCCGAGAGACAGAGGATAGCCCCACTCTCCACCTGACGATGGCGGGCGAGCGCAACGAGCCTCCCGTCCGCCTCAAATTGGATAGCCGTCTCATCGCCATACTCAGGCACAATGACCGAGAGATCGTCCCAACGGATGCCATCTTGACTCCGTAGCAAAATCGTTTGAAACGCCGACTTATCCTCCGGCGCCGCTAGACGCCGGGCCGGATCGCGGCGCTTTGCCGTCATGTAACAGGTCCCTTGGTGGTACCCGCAGCGCCAAAAGTAGTACCCCTTTGAGCCCTTGGCGACCTGGGGATCGGACCAGTGACTCCCGTCGTCAGTGTAGACGACGTAACTGTTCATCTCATCTTGGCGTTTATACGACGGCGAACCCTCTTTGACGGGCCAGGCGCCGGAGTAGATAAACAACCGCCTTCCGGTTGAAAGGAAATGCGGGTCGCGCAAATCCTCCCCCGGTACGCTGTAGCGGGCCACTTCTCTCCACTCATCACCGGTTTCGCTGCGCAAAATCACGATTTGAGATGACGAGAAGATCATATGCCCATCCGGGCAGCTGCGAAAAGCGAGATAATAGTCGCCTTGAAAATGCACAAGGTCGGTAAAAGCATTGTGAGCACCATCCGCATAGACTTGTCTAACCTCTGCAATCTTCACTGGACTCCCTCCGCTCTCTGATCTAGGGCGCCCAGACGTGCCAACCGCTCAAGGAGCTCTGACTCCTCCTTGGCTGTGATGGGCCGGAAAGGTCTGCGCACTTCGCCGCTCGGGTACCCCCGCGCTCGCAGCACCGCTTTAAATCGACGGTATGGAGCCGGTTTGTACGTCGTCATCACCAACTTGTTAACGAACGCTTGCTGGGCCCGAGCCGCATCCAGATCGCCCGAGACGAGCGACTGATAAAGTCGCACGACGTGCTCCGGGAAGATGGTCGCCAGTCCAGAGATTAGACCCTTGTCCCCAGCCAGGATACTCGCCGTTGCGAGCGGCTCGTACCCTTGAAAGACGTCAAGTTGCGTCTCCAAAAATTGCAAATGCAAATTGATATCAGTGGCGCTATCCTTAATCCCAACCAAATTGGGATGCGCACTCTTGAGCGCCTGTACTAATTGGGTTCCCCAAGCGTCCGTAGGTCGGCGGTACAGGAAGAATGGGAGATCGCCAAGACCTTCACAAATCAATCCAAAGTGTTCGTGGACCGCTTCGGGCTCGTGTCGGTAGTAGCCGTCGGGTGAAGAGAGAACGACCGCCGTTGCGCCATTCTCACCTGCATGTTGGGCAATTCGAATACAATCTCGAGTGATCGGCGAGCCGGCGTGGACCAGCACCGGCACGTCACCCGCCATTTCGTCTAGAAGTGCCTCAATAACGGTTTCCCGCTCCTCCAAGGTCAGGACCGCGCCGAGTCCAGTGCCACCGCACGCGAAGAAACCCGACACTCCCGATTCGACCACGAAGTGTGCGTTGCGCCGTACCCGATCGGGAGAGACTGCGCCTTCCTCGTCAAATGGAGTGTCGAAGGCGACAACTACTCCCGAAAGTTGCTCAAATTTCGTCATCCGTTGCCCTCCTTGGGGCGTTGCCATCCGCCGGAATCTTCCATGATGCAGAACCTGCTTCCAATTTAATGCTTTCATAGGTTCTTGTGCGCTGATTCCGAATCCTGCCTAATTGAGTCACATATCAAACTCATCGCGGTGATTTCTCCGGATTGTCGGCGCTGGATCGTCCTGCGGACGATAACGCGAAGCGAGCCACCGAGATCAAACGATCCCGATGGCTCCTTGGAGGGTCCAGGGAAAGGAAGCACCCTTCCCAGTCGCACCGCTCGTCACTCGTCGGGATAGATCTCCGAGAGCCGGGCGTTGAACCGCGTCTCCATCCACTCCAGGGCCGCCTGGGGCGACCACTCTTGGTTGACCACTTTCGGCCACGCTTCAGCTCGCACCAGTCGCAAGTTAGTATCGGGCCAGAACTCAAACGCCTGCCCATAGGGGAGGGTCGAGCCCATGAAGTGGCGCCGGATGATCTCGCCCTCCGGCGAGTCGTAATACGGATCCGTATAAGCGCTGCGTCGCGGCGTTGGATGGCCGACGGTCCGCATAAGCTCCACCAACGTCGGCGAACTCGTCAACCACTTCATAAACTCCCACGCCTCATCGGGGTGCTCCGATTGCGTCGTAATGTACGCCCAGTCGGGATAGGTAAACGCGGCTTTCTCCCGGCGCTCCATCACAACCGGACCGCCCAAGTTATCGAGGAGCGCCGGGTCGATACGAGAGGCAGTGAACGGGTTCACATAACCGTATAACATACCGACGGCGCCTTCGTAAAACCCGCCATCCAAATTCCGTTCATTTCCCGTGTACTCCATATCCCGGGCCAGTTGCGACCAAAACTCCAGTGTCTCCAGCCCCGCTGAAGTATTGAACGCAGCCCGCCGGGAGTCTTCAGTAAACCACTTGACGCCGTTGGTTAGAAACCCATGTACGAGGATGTCTGCCGAGAGGCTCATCCCAATCCGAGTCACTTTGTCTCCTTCGTAGCGAACGATGCGTCGGGCCGCATCCCGAATCTCCTCCCAAGTCTCGGGAGGTGCCTCAGCGTCAAGTCCGTGCTCCACAAAGAGGTCTTTGCGGTACCACAACGACCGTGACGGGGCCATGAGGGGCAGGCCGTACAGCTTACCTTGGTAGGTCATGGCCTGAAGTGCGCCCGGCGCAAAATCGTCGAGCTCGCCCCACTTATCCGTGTAGGCATTTAAAGGAATTCCGAGGTCGTTCATCACGACGTGGGCGATAAACGAGGCGCCTGTCATAATGATATCCGGCGCGCTGTTGGTTGCGAACGAGATGAGCACCTTATCCTCGTAGCCTGACCAGCTCAAAGGCGAGACGTTCACTTTAATGTTTGGGTTCGCCTCGTAAAACTCTGGAAGGAGCGCCTGCACCTCATTCGCACCACTTGTGAGCCACACTTCGAGCGTGACCTCTTCTTGCGCCATGGAGAGCGTCGCATAGACAAGAGTGATCATGAGTGCCATTGCCACTGCGATCCACCGTCGTTTAACCGAAAACATTACTGCAAACCCCCTAATCCAAGTGGTTTGTTGGCGTTACTCTGAAAATTAAGGTTAACTTGACTTGTCAAGGCGCTGCTCAAAGAATGTGGCGAGCCTCCTTTCGTAGTTGGTCTCTTGTGTTAACGGCAAATCGATCGGTTGACCCCCCAGCATCGCCGACTCCGATACGGCTAGAAGCACCTCCATATCTTTGCGAGCACTCTGAGCGCCGTACTCTGGCTCAATCTCTTCGGTTGCGGCTCGGTAGATGCCGATCAATTGATCCATCCTCGCTACGTCGTCCGCGTCGCTCGGCTTATACCGCACGAACGGATTCTCCCAAACTAAATCGGGTACAGGATTCTCGCCTTCGTAGAGTCGGACTCGCGTAACCACCTTGGCGCCCGCGTCTTCATCCGTCTCCGTGACAATGCGATAGGAACGACGTTCCCGCTCGAGTACCACATCCATTCCCGAGAGATACCCTTCGGTCCCATGGATCTCCCAAGCGTTGCCTCGCGGTCGTGAGGAGATGGGAAACTCGTACGTCGCCATCACCCCGTTTTCAAACTCCAACAGGCCGGCCTCCCACGTCGCGATGGTCGACTCCGCGAAGCGCACCGGGAGCTGTGCATCCTTCGGGCCAAAGACACGGTACTGATATAGGTTTGTCCCTCGCCTCCCCAAATGCGTCTCCATCACCTTAGCCATACCGACAGCGCGCCTCACTTCGCTACCGACGAGGGTGCGCACACCGTTGATTCCGTGGTACGAACCAGAGGTGTACCAAAGCCGTGCGGTGCGCAGTTCACCGATTACGCCCGCCTCTACCAGCATTCGCTTAAAACGCTCGTGCGGCCAACGCCACACATTCTCGGTGATCTCCAACTTCACATTGTTTTGGGCGGCTACCCTTACCATTTCGTCAGCGTAGTGCTGCGTGATGGAGATCGGTGTCTCGCACAGGATGTGCGCTCCATAGTTCGCAGCAAGACACGCCACAGTGTGGTGCGCCTCGGGAGGGACCGTCGCCAGCACGACATCGGGCCTCGCCTTTTTCAACATCTCCTCAACGTCAGTGTAATCGTTTACCGAGTACCGCTTGGCAGCCTCACGTGCACGCTCCTGAATCATGTCGCACACCGCAGTGAGCCGGTAAAAGTCGGGGAGCTTCGCGATGGTTGACAGGTGGGCGTCGGATCGATACCCGGTGCCGACCACCGCGATTTTGAGTACTTCCGATGGATTCTCCGGCGGTTGCATCATCATCACCCTCAACGTTATGAATGAATGGAGCTGAGCTAATTGGAGGTTCGGCGCACATCCTGAAGGATCGCGTTGATCGCGTCCTTCATGCGCAGCGCCGCCTCTTCGGGCGAAATCAAACCTTGCACCGCTTCGCGCAAGGGGGCCGCGTGGGCCGACCAAACCTCATTGGTACGCGCCCCGACGTAAGGTTGACGAGCAGTCAAGAGCGAGTCAGCCACGACATAGAAACTGCGCGGTTGAATCTCCCGGTCTCTCACGTACAAGAATTCGCGGGCCACAGGAATGTGTGGCACGGCGATACTATGAAGCTCCGCCTGTAGACGCAACCCAGGCTCCGTGGTGAGGAACTTTACGAGCGCCCACGCTTCGTCCGGATGCTTTGTCGAAGCTGATATGCCCCATCCGTTGCTGTGGGCTTGCACAACATCACTCCCGGTCACCGGGTGTTTGATGGGTGGCGCTAAATCGTAGCGAAAGTCGTCACCGATCGTCTGCGGGAAACGCAGTCCGACATTCCACTGACCCGTCGTCAACGTGGCGAGCTTCCCTTGTTCAAACTCGGCAAGACCTCCGCGGGCAATGCCAGAAGTCGTGTTAAGCTCGGCAAGCCAGCGAATCGCCTCGACCACCTCGGAGGTGTCGGCCAAGGACTCGCTGTAGTCCTCGTTGATGAGCTCGCCGCCGGCCTGCCAGGCCCGAGTGTAGAGGTCGAACTGTCCTTGCATAATGTTGGTGCCCCACTGGTCCGGCTCACCGTCGCCGTTGCTGTCGACGGTGAACTTGCGGCCGGCATCGACGAAGGTGTCCCACGTCCACGTCTCGTCGGGATAGACCGTTCCGGTGCGATCAAAGATGTCTTGGTTGTAATAGAACGCGATCGAGGTCTGCCAGTTGAACGGCATTGTGTACACCGATCCCGCGCCCGCCTGATAACTACCGGGACTCCAACGCCAAATGTTGATGGCGTCCGGGAAGTACTCGCCCAGATCGACACCGTCGCGCTCAATGTAGTGGTCCAAGGGCATGAGCACACCGGATTCCGCGTAATTAAACAGCCAGTGGACCGCCATGTTGATCAAGTCCGGCGCTGTGCCGGTCGCGTGCTGTACAGCCGTCCTCTCGTAAAACTCGCTAAATCCACCGGAGTACTGGAGCTCGACCTCGATGTTGGGATGCTCCTTGTAAAATTCCGCGAGGTAGGCTTGCATGCGCTCCTGCGCGCCGGATGTGTTCGCAGGCGCGCCGATCACCAATTTTACCTTTTCGCTCGCCGCCAGTGCGGGATTCACATTGAGGTTGAAAAACGCAAGCGTGAAAAGAGCATACACCAATTGCCACTTAACCCATGAACGCATCAATGGACCCAACTCCTAAAGGAAAGGTAGCAATCTCACTGCTTTACACTGCGATTTGCATCGCTTGACCTTGATTGGCGGCCGACAGCTCCGCCGCAAAGCACGCCTCGTGTGTGTTGACAGCCACTTGCAAACTATTGTGCGACTCGACGTCGGCCAAGATCGAAGCCACCAAGTCGTCAATCAGACCCGAGAAAGGGTGGTGGTCGACGTCGCCGCTGTCGGGCAAAAGCGTCGGGAGCTGCGCAGGACCGCTTTGACCAGGCAGCTTGGCTGAGTAGAAGCGGTCGTTGCGTATCACCCCTTGGTCCCCAAACACCTCGATGTTAAATACGTAAGGCATGTGGAATCGATTCGACGCGGAGATCTTGCCAACGGCGCCTGTAGCGAAGTTGACAACTGCCACGTTGGTGCCTTGTTTCTGGGCTGTCGTATCAGTCGCCGGGCAACGTCCAACGACTTGGACGATCGGGTCATTCCCTAGGACGTACCGAGCCGCGTCCATGGCGTGGCAACCGCCGTGCACCATGATGCCGCCTGCCACCGGGCCCCAGTTGCGAGTGATTTTCGGCGTCATATTGGCGGGGCCGTGCCAGTAATCGGCGTGCACGAGCAACGGTCGGCCGATCATCCCATCCTCGACCGCGTGTTTTATTGTGTTGATGAGAGGATTCCAGCGGAGCACAAAGCCGACCGACGACTTAACGCCTGCACGTGCCACGGCGGAGGCCATCGCGTGCAATTCGCTTGAATTAAGCGCGACAGGCTTTTCGACGAGAACGTGTTTGCCGCGGTCGGCCGCCATGATGCACTCGTCGGCATGACGATTAGGCGGCGTACAGATCGAGACGATATCGAGCCCCGGGACGTTGAGGAGCTCTTCGTAATCGTCAAAGACTAGACACTCAAGCCCCACACGCTCAGCCGCCCGCCGAGCCCCCTCCTTAGTCCGGCTACCGACGGCAACCACCTTTGTGTTGGGGTTTTTCATGAATGCTTTGATGTGTTCAAGGCCGACGTGTCCGGCACCCTGAACCGCAACGTTTAGCACGCTTACACACCACCCACTGGGATATCTCAGTCGATCCGTTTTTGCTTTAATCACTTTTTTGTTTTGTACGCGGATTCATTTCTAACGCGCTTTTTCCTTTAAATTCGCTTATTTCCCACAAACACGCACCCTGTTGCCACCCCCTTTGCAGGAAATATGCGACCTTTTAAGAAAACCGAGTCTCGCGCGGCGACTCCGCCCAAGAGCCGGCGGACCAATGTAGACGCGCGATCATGTGGGAGGCTCGTTAAAGATATGGGTACTGAAGCAGCACGAGACGCGAAAAACGCAGACGAATTGCATCCCCTACGAGGGAGAGTTGCAGTTGTCACAGGCGGAACCCGAGGAATCGGCGCAGCGATCTGTCGCCTCTTTGCACAGAAAGGCGCGGACATTGTGACAACCCATAATCGGCATCCCGAAGAGATCGATCGGGTCCTCGCCGACATTCGCGGGTTTGGGCGGCGGGCCCATGCCATGAAGACGGATGTCGCCGACCGAGAGATGGTGGATCAACTCATGCAAGCAGCCGTGCGCGAGATGGGGCGAGTGGACATCGTCGTCGCCAACGCCGCTATCAACCACCGGTTCCCCATCGTCGAACAACCATGGGAAGAGATCAAAAAGACCGTAGAAGTGACTATGTTCGGAGCGCTGCACGCCATGCAGCTCGGCGCTGCCCAGATGGTGAAACAGGGATCAGGGGGGTCGATCATCGCCATTAGTTCAGTGCACGCCGAGATTCCCTTTGCCAACTCGAGCGCCTACAATATGTCCAAAGCGGGGCTCAATCACCTCTGTCGCACCATGGCACAGGAAGTGGCTCCCCAAGGGATTCGGGTAAACAGCATCGAGCCCGGATGGATCGACACAGAAGGCGAAAGGGATCGACACACGGAGGAGGACTTTCGCAAAGGGATCGAGCGAATCCCCATGCGCAGACTGGGGCGACCGGAAGAGGTGGCCAAGTTGGCCTTATACCTCGCCTCTTCCGACGCCGACTATGTAACCGGATCGGTATTTCGCATCGACGGCGGGATGACGCTGGCCAATTAGTCGTAAAAAGACGCGGCTCGCTCCCTGAGCCGCGTCTTTCGTCCCTAGTTGCTTGCCGAAGCGCCTGCGAGTGCTTCGCGGATGCATCCGCGCACGTACTCGAGGCTCTTGATCAAATTGCCTTCCCGGTCGCCGCTCGAAACGCCACACTCGTATACCATGTACCCTTCAAAGCCGACCTCGGCCAGCGCGGCAAACCCAGCCACAAAGTCAATGTCGCCGGTCCCCGGCTCCAGCCGGGTGTTGTCAGCCAAGTGCACATGGGCGATGTGCTTGCCAACATTAATAATGGTCTCCGGCGTGCTCGTCTCTTCGATGTGCATGTGGAAGAAGTCACTAATCAGCGAGACTCCGGGGCGCCCGACCTTCTCAATGATCTCGACGCCGTCACTTTGCCGCCTTAACAGGTGCTGCTCGTAGCGGTTGAGCGGCTCCAACATAAACAAGGTGTTGCACGCTTCGGCATGAGCGCCCAACTCATCACAGAGCACGACCAAGAGCTCTTTTTCAAGTGTGATGGCGTCTTTGAGCGGTGACAGATCGGGCAGACGCGGCGGACCAAAGATGGGTGGAGCAATCTGCCCAACGGCACCAATGTCACCAGCAAGTTGGAGGAACGCCTTGGACGCGTCGATGCTCACCTTGCGCTTGGCCGGATCGGGATCGAGATAGTCAAAGGTCGTGTTCCCACAAATGCTGACGACGGGAACTGCTGAGTTTTCAAAGGCGGTGCGGACGGGTGTCAAGTCGCTGGGGTCGTAACTGCGAGCGTTGATCTCGATGCCCTCAACGCCGTGATCAGCAGCCCACCGAATCTTGTCGGGTACTGTAAAGCCCGGAATCAAACCGAGCTGTAATCCCACTTTCACTGGTCTGTTTCGTCTCCTTTCGATCCGTCTCCGCCGGTTAATCGGAGCCAGAATCGGTTATCTCCTCTCCCCGAGAATTTGCCACAGCTTACCGGTTCCCTTTTTCAACCCCACGCCACAGCAGCCACGCCACACCCACAAGCCACACACCTATCAATCCGGAGCCCGGCAGCATCACCCAGACGGCAAGACGGGGAACTAACCAGGCCACCGGTGTCGCAGCCAAGGTAAGGAGCCCCGCAGCTAAACCGACCCAGCCAAACCACGTCGGCGTCGCCTCCTTTTGACGGGCGGCGAGGCTCCAGGCAAGGATTGCAATGGCCAAGAGATCGACGGCGACATAACCCAACCCCAAAATTCCTGTCCACAATAGACGGGTGAGGACGGCCGTCGGGGCCGCGCCCTCACCCATCCACACCTGGGGATCCACCATTCCGACGCGGTGCATGTGCTCTGCAAGCGCCGGCCAACTCAAGGCCTCGAAGGCGAAAAGGGTGACCCACAAGGTGAACGAGGCAAGCGCAGGTGGCACCGCTAGCGCCCACCAGGGTTCGCCGCGCCCAGAGGAGACTCGGGCGTGGAAGAGCGCAACTCCCAGCGCCACCAAAAGGGTGGCCACGAGAAGTGCTAGGTGATCCATAATCCAAAGCATTGTATGCCCGTGTGCCACGTCATGGCTGGGGTCTTTCGGATCAAACTCCAAAGGATGTAACAATGCCGATACGCTGAAGAGCGCCAGTCCCACAATGAGCAGCACGGCGCCAAACCGCTCCAACTTTCGCACGCGAACACGCCCCTTAACGCGCAATACCTATCTTTAAGGAGTCTTTCCGGTTTGGCGCATGCCATCCCAAATTTCCCAATTCGCAAAGGGAAACAAAGGTGATACGAGAAATGTATAGATGGGGTGATGCAAGTCTATGGACGAACCTCCTAGTACGAGCCGGGGTCGGGCCTCACATCAGGTTCCGTGGTCATGGCGACTGCGCGCCCGACTCATTCTCCTTGTTCCGCAAGACGATCGTAAAAGGGTAAAAAGCCTGTTAAAGACCGGAGACGCGTGGCAGAGCGCCGGTTACTTTGACGCTGCCGACGAGTTGTATGCTCAGGCGGTCGAAATCGCACGCGACGCCCGCATTTACCACTTGCGTAAGAAGGCTAGGCAAAGGCGTATGTCCGTCAGCGAAGCGCCGGAAGCGCCGCTACACAACCCTGAGCAATCGCTCTAAGGGGACTGTTTAGATTGTTAGAACAATTCATTCACCGCCACGTTCCGCCTCAGCGAGAGGAGTCGGGCAGGACATTACTGCTCCTTCACGGGACCGGAGGCAGCGAAGAGGACCTCCTTGGGATCGGCGAAACGCTCGATCCGGATGCCCGACTTCTCAGTCCTCGGGGTCGAGTGCTCGAGAACGGAATGCCGCGCTTTTTTAGACGGCTGCGCGAAGGCGTCTTTGACGAGGAAGACGTCCGCGTTCGCAGTCATGAGTTGGCAGATTTTGTGCAGGACGCGGCCAAGGCCTACGCGTTTGATACCGCAGGCGTCGTCGCTGTCGGATACTCCAACGGCGCCAACATCGCCGGGGGCATGCTCCTCTTGCGTCCCAACGTGTTGGGCGGCGCCATTCTGTTTAAACCGATGGTACCGCTCATCCCTGATGAGTTGCCCGATCTTACTGATCTCCCCATTCTCGTTTGCGCGGGTAGGCAGGATCCATTGGTAGCTCCCAAGGAGACGGAACGCCTCGTTCGTCTCCTCGAGTCTACCGGGGCAAACGTGAGTCTGTATTGGTACGCCGGCGGGCACGAGCTAAGCCGCGAGGAAGTGCGGCGAGCCGCCGAATGGCTAGCGAGTTTCAGCCCTCAAACCGATGCCTAATCCTGCTCAAACCAACGGTAGTGTCGCACCTCTTGGGTGCGGTACGCCCGAGCCAACTGCGCCAGGCGCTCCGCGGCCTTGGTGACGTAACGCTCTCCTTTTTGCGCGGAGGCGACGGTCGGATCCCCCATCACTCCGTTTGGCGTCTCACGCTGCCTCTCGGGGAAGGTGATGTGCGAGAACTCAGGAGCCACAGAGGGCACCCAATCCTCTGCGATCTGCTTGGAGCGATCGACTAACTCCGGCCGCAGATAGAGCTGAATCGACGTCTCCCATTCTCCGGCGTGCCCGATCGACCCCTTGTCCCGCTCACTCCACGCCGCCAACTCGTCGCGCATCAGCTCCCAGTGACTGAGGGCCAGAGCGTAGATGTTCTCCTCCGCGACTTTGACGACCGCCGAACGCATGGGATGGTGGTTGCCCCCGTGACCATTGACGAGGACGATTCGCTCAAAACCGTTGCGATGGATGCTCCGGCACACGTCGGCGACGACCGCAATAAACGTCTCGAGCCCAAGGGTAACCGTTCCGGGAAATCCCTGATTGTAGTGGGTGAATCCGAGCGAGATCTCAGGTCCCACGATAAACGGAAAGTCGGTCACTGTCTCAGCCGCGCGCACGACGATGCCGTGCGCGTTGCTGATGTCGACGTCGACCGGGCAGTGCGGACCGTGCTGCTCGATGGAGCCGACCGGGACCACGACGACCGGTCGGTCCCGGCGTGCCGCCTCAAACTGCTCACGGCGCATGTTGGGCCAATAGAGGATCTTCCTCGTCTCAACGTGACTCATACTCATTCCCTCCAACCGATGGACCGATTAACGTCCTGTTAACGTATTGATGAGCGCCTCGAGTACCCACGACTCTTCTTCGAGGGTCAGGTAAAACGGATTTACGTAGAGCGCGCTCGGGTCCTCGTCCATCCGACCTAATTCGATACTGGGTTCACGATCCGCAAGCTCTCGGAGGAGGCGCTCTCGCTCGATGCGAGCATCCTTCCCCAATCTAATGACAGCCCGTGGCAGCGGCTGACCGTACCGCGCCGTCGGAACCACCCAGGTCTCGATTCCCGGGAGTCCCGCAACCGATGCGCAAATTCGCTGGGCGCGTGCGTAAAGCTCCTGTGTCTCCGCCTCTTGATCGTCGCTTAGCATACACTCCACCGCCCGCAGTAAGCCCACCATATCCTCTTTCGCCAACTTCATCGACCGCGCGATGCCGTGGCGCGGGCTCAGCATTTCGTGAACCACACCAAGGAGCGCTTGACAGCCCACGAGCAACCCGCTGTCCTGTGGGCCGCGCAACCCCTTTCCACCGCTAAAGGCGACTACGTCCGCTCCCATGTGCGTGAAGCGCCATAGATTCTGTGGGGGTGGAAGAAGCTCAGCCGCGTCGACAATCACCGGAACACCCATCTCCTGCGCAATGGAGATCACCTCCACCAAGGGGAGAGCGTGCTTCTCGTACACATCCCCAGCCGAGTAGAGGATGCCTGCCGTCGCCGTACCGATTGCACTGCGCAGTTCGTCGGGGCTCGTTCCAAGAATGTCCCCCACTTCCACAATCTGCGCACCTGTCTGTCTCACGTTGACAATGTACGGGGTGTATTGAGAGCGCTGTACGATGATCTCCCGACGCTGCAGTTCGGCCGCATCGGGCAAGGGGTACACACCGCGCGGATCGGAGCGCACCATGCACGCCCAAACGGCGTAGGCGATCGCAGAAGCGCACCCATTCGTGACGGCGGCTGCCTCATTGCGCGTCAGCTCTGCTAAGCGCTCATGAATGCGAGCTTGCAGCTCGACGACGGAGACGTGATACCGACGCGCCTCCTCAATCGCTTCCCGCACCTCCGTTCGCATGTGCGTGCCGCCCAGCAAGCTGACAGAGCCGCGGGCGTTGATGACGCGGCGCACTCCAAGCCGTTCGTACACCCCCACGTCAGCCTCTCCATCCTTTTAACGCTTCGATCACCTTTAGCTCATCTCCAGGTCTCATGCTCACCGTGTTCAACTGCACAACGCCTTCGTCGATCCGACTGCTGTCGGCTGCGACGCGGGGGCGTCCGTAAAACAGGTGCCGGTAGAGTGCGATGGCCTCCTCCACCGAGCGGAGCTTCAGTTGCACGGTGGGATACCCTCGTTTCGGCACTGTACTCACTAGAAGGCCGGGCAACCCTTTCGCGAACACCGCAATGGCGTCGGCCAGTGGCGCCTTCTCCGCTTGCTCCGCCGTGACCGCACCTGTTGCGAACCGTCTCAGCGCCACCAACAAAGCTACGAGATTCTCTTTGCTCACCTTGAACCCTCGCCCGATGCCGTGGTGCGGCAAGCCGGTCGGCTTGGGCGGGCGAAACTCTACCGGCATCTCCCACAAGCGAGTGTCCGTGTCCCAGTCGAGGTGATGGAGCGCCACGGCCTGGATCAAATCCGCTCGACCGCAGAGAATGCCCGTCGCCTGAGGCCCTCTGAGCGCTTTGCCGCCGCTAAAGACGACAAGGTCAGCGCCTTGACGAATGAAGCGGGTGAGATTCTCCACTGGCGGCAATTGAGCGGCCGCGTCCACAATGACGGGTACACCCCGTGCGTGAGCGGTCTCAACCACACACTCGAGGGTGATGAGCTCCTCATGGCCGCCGACGAACGCCACGGCCGCCGTCCGATCGGTGATCGCCGCGTCAATCTCCCACGGATCGACGCCCCGCACACCCGCTGAGACGTAGCGATCGTTGAGACCGACGTCGGTGATCCGGGCGCCCGCGGCACGTAATGCGTGGTCGTACGCGTTACGTTGGCCCCTCAGCATCACGATCTCGTCACGCATCCCCGCAGTATCGGGCAGCCGATCGATCTTGGCCGGATCACTCCCCGTCATACACGCCGCCGCCGCCAACGTGAGGCCGGCAGCCGCGCCACTGCTCACGTAACCTGCTTCTGCACCGGTCACCCTCGCGATGAGCCGCGACGCCGCAGCCTGCAGCTCCGCAATGTCTACGGAGTAGAGCGCCGCCTCGGCCGCAGCTTCGACCGCTTCCGGCGCCATCAGGGAGCCACCAAAACTAGTTTTCGTGCCGCTCGCATTGATAAGAGGTTCCACGCCAAAAAGCTCGTAAATGGTACCCATCCACGATTCCCCTATGACCGTGCGTTTGCCATGCCGATTCGGATAGGCGCCATCGTTCTCCTGCCCGATACACGCCCAAAAATTTACTTGTGAGGAGATCACACCCGCCATGACCCAGCCCCAACGTCTTTGGCTCTTTGACGAACTGCGCCTCCGCTACGAGAATCCCTTAGAGATCGACGCCTACTCCCGTCAGGTCACCGGGGGCCTCCTCGCGGAAGAGCGTGCCGTCATCGAGCGTGTTTCACCGAAACCAGGCAAGGTCTTAACGCTCGGATGCGGCGCCGGCAGGGAGTCGTTTGCTCTCGCCAACCTCGGCTACGACGTGACGGGCGCTGACATCTCTATGGGTATGCTGCAGGCCGCAAAGCGCGTGGAGTCGGCACGCCGGTCCGCCTCCACTCACACTCCCATTACGTGGGTCTGGATGGAAGACCCCTTGAGACTCCCACTTCCTGATCGCTCGTTCTCTTTGGTTACTGCTTTCGCCCAACTCTTCTCCCACATCCCCGATACCACGGCCCGGATCGCCCTTTTGGCCGAGGTCCACAGAGTGCTCAAACCGGGAGGCTTCATGGTCGCGTCGTTCACCGATCGCTCCGCCGCGGCAGACCTGTTGGATCCGGACGAACCCGAACCCGCCGTTGACGCCAATGATGGCCCAGACGCATTTGCCGAGCTCGAGCGCGCAGCGGGCTGGGAAGAGGGTGACATCCTCGTTTGGGATCCCTCCGACGCCGTCCTTGAAGAGCCGCTCTTTTTCCACCTGCATTCACGCGCAGAGATAGCAGACGAGCTCCGACAGGCGGGCCTCCTTTACCACGAAGTGGTTGCAGCGGACAGCATCACCCCCGAAGCAGCCGAAGACGCCTACCGTTATCCTTTTGTCGTCGCGCAACGCCCGGAGAAGCTATAACAGAGAGTACAAAGGGAGACACGCCTTGCGAACCGAACTGTTATCGCACATTAGATTGGTTAACAATGGAAGGTGGTCTCATGGGGACAAAAATCGCGCTGTTGGTCGCGACAACGAATGGCGCCTTTATCTGCACAAGCGAGGACCGCAAGGCGTGGTCGATCGACGGACCACACTTACCCGGATGGGAAGTGTACAGCATTCTCGGCGACAGCCGAGACGGAAATCGTATTTTGGCCGGCACACACCATCGCAGCGGCGGCGTGACACTTCACTACACCGACGACTTCGGCCGAAAGTGGCAACCAGTTGAGGCCGGCCCCTCGTTCCCCAAGCCTCGCGTGTTCGACTATGAGACCTTCCAATGGGTGAGCAATGAGACCCAAAACCCACACAACATGCTCTATTCCCTCAATCGAATATGGCACTTGGCCCCTGGCGCTCCCATGCAGCCCAACACGGTGTACGCCGGCACTGAGGAGGCGGCGCTCTTTGTGAGTCACGATCGCGGTATGACCTGGGAAGAGTTAGAGGGTCTCACCAATCACCCCACCAGACCGCACTGGGGTCCAGGCGCCGGCGGTATGGGGCTGCACACCATCATTGTTCATCCGACAAACCCCAACCGAATTTGGGTTGCCATGTCCGCCGTAGGAGTCTTCCGCACCGACGACGGGGGAGAGACGTGGCGGGTGTGCAACGAGGGGATCATGCCCGTCCCCACCGGCAAACCGCGGGATGAGAACATTGGCTGCTGCGTACATAAAATGGTCCTCGACCCCGACGATCCCGACGTCTTGTACATGCAGGACCACGGCTCCGTCAATAAGTCGTTGGACGGCGGCGAGAGTTGGTTTCGGATCGAGGAGGGGCTGGGTACCGAGGGCGATGAACGTTTTGGGTTTCCGATTAGTATGTCGCACACAGGCGACCTCTACCTCTTCCCGCTCACCAGCAGTGAGCACCGCGTCGCCCGCGGCGGCACACCGGTTGTCTTTCGCTCCATCGATCGAGGTGAGAGTTGGCACCCCGTCAAGGGGGATTACAAAGGATCGACAAGCTACGTCAACGTCCTTCGGGATGGTATGGCCGTCGATTCCCTAGATCCTTACGGTCTCTACTTCGGTACGAGCTCAGGAGAGCTCTTCTACTCCCTTGACCGCGGAGATAGTTGGGAGTCGATGCCCGCGCGCTTTCCTCGGATCACCTCGGTTAGACCGTGGGTGTTAACCCATTGAGTCGCGTTCAACTCTTCGTCGGCACCAAAAACGGCCTCTTTCGCTACGATTCGGACGACGGCCGCGAGACGTGGCAGTTATCGGGACCGTTCCTTCCGGGTTGGACACTTTCGGCCCTCCACGTCGATCCCGTGGGCGGCCGGCGTCTCATTGCCGCCACCTGTCACCTCGCCTACGGCCCCTCCATTCGAATCAGCGAGGATCGGGGCGAAACGTGGCGAGAACTCGCGGGCAGCCCCCGCTACCTTGCCACCGGCCCGTACACCGTTCAACAGATTTGGCGTATCGCCGCCGCAGGTGAGACCTACTTCGCCGGGGTCGAAGACGCCGGGCTTTTCACGAGTCACGACGACGGTGAATCGTGGACCGAATCGGAGGCGCTCAGCCACCACTTGGATCAAACAGCCGACTTCGCGCGCAAAGGGGTCCCGATTGACTCCTTCGTAAGTGACCCCCATAACCCTGAGCGGCTCTGGGTCGCGGCACGGCGATCCGGCGTCTTTCGGAGCGCCGATGGCGGTCGGACGTGGAGCGCCTGCGACGATGGCCTTCCTAACGTTGTGATGATGGCGGGGGATAGGCGGCGCTCGAACCTGCTCTACGCGCACACCACGGGCGGTCTCTTCCGCTCCGTCGACGGCGCCGATTCGTGGGAACGGGCGGATTCAGGCCTTCCCAGTCGCTTCGGCTTCGCCCTTCACATCGACGGTGGTGGAGACGCATTGACCGTGCCCCTGGAGAGCCAGACTGAGCGACATGTCAAAGGCGCGCGGCTGCGCGTCTTCCGTCTTCGAGTGGCTACTGGCCGTTGGGAGGCGCTTGAACGCGGCTTACCCACCCACCCCTATTACGCCGGTGTCTTGCGAGATGGGGTGCACACGGACACACTGCAGCCGTACGGGATCTACGTCGGTACCACCGCCGGCGAGGTGTTTCTCTCCAATGACTCCGGCGAATCCTGGAGGCAACTCCCCCAAACCTTTGCCCGCATCACCTTTGTCCGGGCCTCAGAATGGGAGGGTACCGCATGACCATCGAAGTAAGCGTTCCCTCGATGCTCAGAGAGTGCACAGGCGGCGTGACGCTCTTTCATCTTGAAGCCGAGACGCTGCAAGAGGCGCTCGAGCGCCTTCTCGATGAGCACCCGCTGTTGCGGTTGCATCTGTACGACGAGAGAGGCGTCCAGCGCCCCCACGTCCTACTTTACTACAACGACGACAACATCAAGTGGCTCGACAGCTTGGAGGTTCCGATCACAACAGGCGACCGCCTCACGGTGTTGCAGGCGGTATCGGGAGGGTAAATACCAATGGCCGTACACCACTTTACGCCCGATCGCTACTATATCACGATCGGCTCTCATGAGCCGGCACTGGTCATTGACGATGGTGACAGCGTTGTAACAACGACCGTCGACGCCGCCGGTTGCGACGCCTCGGGGGAGGGGGTCACCCCGCGGGGCAACCCGCAAACCGGCCCGTTTTTTGTCAAGAACGCCCAGCCGGGAGAGACACTTGCCGTCACCTTGGACGAGATTGTACCCAATCGCCTTCAAGGTTTCTCAGCGTCCGTCGTTGCCCCCAATGTGGTGGACCCTGACTTCGTTCGCGAGATGCCCGACGCTGAACGCTCGCTGTGGGACGTCGATCTCGAGGCCCAAACTGTCTCTTTGGTTACACCCACTACGTCGATCGGGCACTATACGCTCCCGTTGCGTCCCATGATCGGATGCTTCGGAGTCGCGCCGGCGCGGGGTCAGGCGATCTCGACGGCGACGTCGGCCGAGCACGGAGGGAATATGGATTTCAACGGCTTCGGCCCGGGCGTCACCGCTTACTTCCCCGTCTTCGTCGAAGGAGCTCTCTTTCATATTGGCGACGGCCACGCCGTCCAAGGAGACGGCGAAATCCTGGGTACCGGCGTGGAAATCTCCATGAACGTCCGTTTTACGGTCAAGGTGATTAAAGGGATGGCCGCTCGTTGGCCGCGGGGTGAGAACGAGCGGGAAATCTTCACACTTGGCAACGCCCGGCCGCTCGATCAGGCCTTACAGCACGCCACGACCGAGATGCTCCGTTGGCTGCAAGACGGATATAAGCTCGATCCTCGGGGCGCGCATCTCCTACTCGGCCAGAGCGTCCGCTACAGCATCGGCAACGTGTACGATCCTGCGTACACAGTCGTCTGCCACGTGGAGAAAGAGCGCCTACCCGCTTTGTAAAGGCGCAGAGCGAAGCGCTCCAGCGGGGAGGCGGTCTGCCGATCGAGTGTGTCTGCGTCTGCCTCCTCGCTGGTGTTACTTCTGGTTTAGCCCCGCATCAAGGGCTACTTCTCACCGCGCCGAACGACTCGGCCGGGTAGACGTCCTGTCGGCTTGCCCGCTTCTACAGCGATCTCGCCGTTCACCATGACGAGGTCGACCCCGACGGGGGGCTCTGCGGGACGCTCCCACGTCGCCTGATCGCTCACAGTCTCGGGGTCAAAGACGACGACATCCGCGGCGAGTCCCGCCTCGAGGCGTCCCCGATCGGTGACGCCAAATCGCTCCGCAGGGAAGCCCGACATCTTGTAAACAGCTTCCTCCAACGTGACGTAGCCCTGCTCCCGCACGTTGCGGCCCAACACTCGTACAAAACAGCCAAACCCGCGGGGGTGCGGATGGGGAGTGTGGTAAATTCCGTCGCTCGCAACGACCATACGGGGGTGTTGAATCGTGCGGCGCACAATATCTTCCTGCTCGGTGGGGCTGCCGCCGTGGTGGAAGATCATCAGTGAGTAAGGCCACTCTTCCTCGAGAAGTTGCAGCGCAAAGTCGCCCAAATCACGGCCCTGATCGGCCGCCAACTTCATCATGCTCTGCCCGATGTAGCGCCCCGTCTGATTCGCTGAGATGATTGCATCGCCTCCGACGGCCTGGCGCTCCGACATCAGCCGTCCCAGGTGCTCCGCCATCTTGCGCCGGGCTTCAGGATCCTTCAGTCGCTCTTGCAGCGCTTCCGGGCCCCCTGCCTGCGCCCAAATCGGCAACATGAGGGTCAGGTGCGTGCACCCCGCTCGGTACAAATACGATTCGAATGTAAGATCACAAATGCCCTCTGCCTCCTGGAGGAGGGGCTCCGTCACATCATCGACGAACTCGTGGGAGATGTGCACCCCAATCCCGGACTCTTTACCGATCTGCATCGTCTCACGCCAGGCCGCCACCTTCCCAATCTCCTGATTGCGAATGTGCGCAGCGTAGTAGCCTCCGTACTCGCCCACTACCTTGCTCAACTCGATCATCTCGCGGGTGTCTGCCGAGGAAGTGGGCTGATAATCAAGGCCCACGCACAGACCCGCCGCACCGACCTCCATCCACTCGCGCGTAATGGCGCGCATGCGCTCGAGCTCGTCATCGGTCGCGTGTCGTGCTTCCCACCCCATCACACCGAGGCGAACGGCGCAATGCGGCACCTGTGGCACGACGTTGGCCGGCGTTCTCCCCTTAAACACCGAGAGAAACGCCTCAGGCGAGCTCCAGTCGAGCTCCACGTCCCCCGCGCTGCCATAGGCAAAAAGAGTGTAATCCCACAACTCCCTCGCCGCTTGGTCTCTCAGAGGCGCCCAGCCAAACCCGTCCGGTGCGAGGAAATGAGTTGTCACACCTTGAGCCACCCCACCGTAGCGATCACCGGCTCCCCCGATCAGCGCGATCTCAGAGTGGACGTGCACGTCAATAAATCCCGGACTGACAACCTTGCCTGTCGCGTCGATCCTCACATCAGCCGTGGCACTCCCAAGGTCGCCGATCGCTTCGATCTTGCCGTTGCGGATGCCCACATCAGCCCGGTACGCCTTCTTCTTCCCGCTTCCGTCAACGATAGTTCCATGTTGAATGATGGTATCGAAATTCATGTGGCTCCTCCATATCAGAGCAGAGTGAATGAACGTCGCCTGATGCCTCGTGCTCGCGCTAAACGTGATCGAGATCCGGAATATGTAGTGGCGCTGGCAGCAGCTTGTCGACCGCTCCGAGCCCGCGGGGTGAAACAAAAGGACCGCCCAGCAACCGTGCCACTAACTCCTCTTGCCTGCACTCGACGTATGTGTTGCCGTGGCGCCCTCCTGTCACCGACAACTGCTCGCCATCCCATGAGAGCGTTGCGACTGAGGTCTCGTCTCCGTCGACGCAACCGATGGCCAGTTCAAAGGGGGCAAGCTCCTCCGCCTTCTCCTGCAAACTCGGCTGTAGCGCCAGAGCGAGGCGCGGCCAATCGAGGATCCGAAACATGCCTTGGGGCGAGAGGCTCCAACGAGCAGCGGCCGCAAGGAGCGACTCCGCGCGCTCCGGCTCATGGGGAATGACGTCCAGGGTGGCACTATTGGCGAACGTCTTGTGGATGACGCCACTGATTAACGCGGCCTCCCGACCAGCGAGACCGACCACTTCCAGTACACGCAAATCGCGGCCTTCGCCGCGCACTACCACGTAGCCGTCCTCACCTAAGAAGACTCGCACCCCTTCTTTTTGCAGGAGGAGACGCAGGTAAGGTCGCTCGACACGGAACGCCAGGCCGCGGTGGAGCGACTCTACGCGCCCTGTGACCGCCGGATCACTCGGGTCCACCTCCTCGACGGAGCAAGGCTCGACACCCTCCCGTCCCAAAGATCGGGGCGTCAGCGCGAGACTCCACTTTAACCCGCACGTCTCATAACCAAACGAACGGTATCGTTGTCGGTCGCCCCATAGGACGGCGAGGAGATCACCGCGCCGACGCATGAGTGCATGAGCCTCTTCGATGAGGCGGCTCATCAACCCGCGGCCACGTGCCTTGGGTAGCGTGGCCACGCCCCCGATTCCGCCCATTTGAATGTGCGTTCCACCCGCGACCACATTCAGCGGGAACGCCCCGACGTGTGAGACGATCTCTCCGTCCAGTCGGGCAATCACTGAGCTTTCGAGAGCCGTTTGTTCGCGTCGATTGAGATGAGGATAATGTCTTAAGAAGAATCCGCGGCTGTGGCCGTAGGCCCGCTCAAGGAATCGTTGAAATGCGTCATACTCTGATTGTTCGGGTGTGCCGATCTGCACCCCTTGCATCTCGCACCCTCCACCCACCATGTGGCTTCTTAGAATAGTACGACAAGACTCCACAAAAACCTTACACACCCAGTCTTAAGTTGAGACCGATTCAGCCCGCCCTTCTGCGCCCGGTCGGATCACATACCTGTACATCAACGACGCAATCGGCTGCTGGGCCAGGATCGAAATGATCACCGGCATGGCGACGATGGGTCCAAAGTGGGCCAGGGCCAGGACAATGCCTGCGCCGTTGTTGCGCATGCCCACCGAAAACGTCATGCTGATCACGTCCGCCAAGGGCAGCCTCATCCCCCACTTGGTGATGGCGTACGCAAGTCCGTAAGCCACCGACGTCTGCAAGATCACGACGGACGCGAAACCTGCGATGCGCCAGCCCCACTCGACCAAGTAAGGCGCCAATACCGAACCGTTGATAAAAAGGATCATACAGATACCGAGCTTTACGAGAAGCTCGAGGGCGGTGCCGAGCTGAGGCCGGACGCGTTCAAACGGATGATGCAGCAAGACGCCGAGAAGGACCGGAATCATGACGGTGACCAGGAGACCACGGAAGAGTGCAGCCGTGTCGACGGTGACGAACACCCCTACAAGGAGACTCAAAAGCGCAGGCGTCACAATTCCGCTGAGAAGCGTCGTTGTGCCTATGATTGTGAGGTTGAGGGGGATGTTCCCCTTGGCGATGCCGGTCCACACCGAGGAGGTGACGGCAGCCGGTAGAACGGCGACCATGATCACACCGGGGCCAAATCCGGAACTGGCCGGGAGGAGCGTACGCGCCAACACAAAGCTGACGGCAGGCATGACGCCAAAGAGTAAGAGCGTGGCGACTATGACGCGCAGCGGAGACTTGAGCGCGTCGCGAAACGATTGCGGGCTGCACTTAAGGGCCATGACAAACATGTTGGTCGCCACGATCCATCCGGCAAAGCTCTCTAGCCCCTCACCGTACCCCCACCGCAGACCGGCAGCGATCGCCGCCAGGATAAACCACGGAAAGTAGTTGCCCACGATACCATTTGCCCGTGTCACAAGCGTCAGCGAGCTCAACGTTGTCTCATCTTTAGCATCATCGTCTACATCGTCTCTTTTGGCGAAAAATTTTCGATCACGCCACATCTGGGCTTATTCCAAACACTTTTCCTTTGACTCGATCGACTCCTGCTGATGTACCCGCTCACACCTGGGAAAACGCAATTCTAAACACCACGCGTCCGCGCCTCGTGCTCTGGTCTCCATCTGTCCGAGAGGAGTAAAGGAGCACACACGTTGAGAGTCGAAGAGTGTCGCTTTAAAACATCCTAATCGACTTTGTCCATGGAGGCCCGTCATGTTCACCATACACGGTTAAATTAGGGGGAACACTCCGCGCGATCAAACGAGTCGCCGACCTTGAGCCAGGTGTTCCCTACGTCTTGCCCACCTGATAACCTGAAAACCGAGGTGACGAGAGAGTATGAGTGAGCTAATCCCTGTAAACCAAACTCGGGCGACCCTAGGCGAAGGCCCAATCTGGTACAATGACCGCCTTTATTGGGTGGACATCGTCCTGCGGCGCGTCTACATATACGAGCCCCAAAGCGATACACAACGCTCCATCCAACTCGACTCGATGGTGGGCACCGTTGTCCTGCGGTCAGGCGGAGGGCTCGTCGTCGCGTTACAATCGGGATTCGCGTTTATCGAAGAGGAGAGCGGCGCCGTGACGCCCATCGCGGACCCCGAATCCGACCTGCCCAACAACCGCTTTAACGACGGCAAATGCGATCCGACCGGCCGCTTTTGGGCGGGTACGATGGCGCTTTCAGGTGGAGGCACGAGTGGGGCGCTCTACACTCTGGAGACTGACGGCCGCGTCACCCGCAGACTCGGAGGTATCGGTATTTCAAACGGCATCTGCTGGAGTCAGGACGCCACAACGATGTATTACATTGACTCACCCACTCAGCATGTGGCCGCCTTCGACTTTGACCCGGAGACCGGCGAAATCAGCCGTCGGCGTGTGGTCGTGGAGATTCCCAAGGCAGAGGGACTGCCCGACGGCATGACTATCGACGAACGTGGCTTTTTATGGATCGCACTGTGGGGTGGCTGGGGCGTCGTCTGCCACGATCCGGTCACAGGACGCCGCCACGCTAAGATTGACGTTCCTGCGGCGCACGTGACAGCTTGCGCCTTTGGCGGCGAGGAGTTGGGGGAACTTTACATCACGAGTGCGCGTGACGGTCTCTCGGAGCAAGATGCCCGTGAACAGCCCTACGCCGGTGGCCTCTTTCGCACCAACGTAGGCGTACGCGGCGTGCCCAGCTTTACTTATCGGGGTTAGGCACGGGGGTGAAGAGTCGGCCGGAACGCAGGGATAGAGGGGGCGCCCATCCGAGCGGTCTTCCTTGCCATGACGAGCTCGCGGCGCTTTACGCCGCGTACCGAGAAAGGTATTTTCAACGGGCGTCACCGCGGTCCGCACGTGGGGCGGATGGCGTTTTGGAGAAGTACCACATACCTCCTGTCCAGGAGGTATGTATCGAATGGTCGGCCCGCCTCACATCTTCGGCAGGGATCTGTTACCCGCGTCGCCGCGTCATTCGACTCTCGACTCATTACCACGAGCGTTTTCCAAGTGAAGTCGGACCGACGTTGCTACACGAAATGATTCACCTTGTGGTACCCGGACACGGAGCGGATTTCCACCGCTGGTTGCAACGGATCAGCGACTTGGGCGGCACAGTGCACCGCTACTCTCGCGAACGGGCGGCTCCGCCTCGTTGGGAGTACGTTTGCCCCCGGTGCCGACGACGTTACCCCCGCACCCGCCGCCTACCGGGGCAGGGGCGCAAGCACCGGTGCCGCTACTGTCAAAGCGCCGGCGGCCCCCTCCAAGAGGTGGGGCCCCTCACCTAGTTTGGGAGCCCTCGTGCCAGAGCACGGTCAATACAGTACACCAAAGGACGTGAGTCTTAAGTGTCCCTTCGCATTGGCATCATCGGAGCAGGTGGCATCGCTAAAAAGCGCCATCTACCCAACTTACGTGAGATCCCGGACGTCGACATCGTCGCGGTGTGTAACCGCCGACGAGAGACCGCCCGTCAGGTGGCCGACGAGTGGGAGATTCCCAAGGTTGTGGGTACGTGGCAAGAGGTCATCGACGACCCAGAGATCGACGCGGTATTCATTTGCACTCCGCCGTACCTCCATAAGGAGATCTCCATCGCCGCCCTCCAGTCGGGGAAGCACACGTTCTGTCAAGCCCGGATGGCGATGAACCTCACCGAAGCTCGTGCCATGGTCGAAGCTGCCCATGCGGTGCAGGGTCAGGGGGTGAAAGCGCAGCTGTGCCTCTCACCGCTTGGCTTGCCGGTCGACGGGGCCATGCGCCGACTTCTGTTTGACGAGGAGATCCTCGGCGAATTTACGCACGGCGTCGCGCTCCTCGGCGACTGCGGCTACCTTGATCCACAGGCCTCTCTACACTGGCGTCAGATGGGACACCTGTCGGGAATAAACACCCTGACCCTCGGAATCTTCGTTGAAACACTGCACCGGTGGTTGGGGAGTTTTAGCCGCGTCCAAGCCCTAACCCACACCGTGACGCGGCAACGGCCGATTAGTGAGGGAGGGCGCTTAGCGAACGTCGATCGCCCCGACGTCGTCTCTATCAGCGCCGAAAGCCAAAAGGGCGGGCTGATGACACTCCTTTTCAGCGGTGTGACGCGCAGCCAAGAACAATCCTTCGAGTTACACGGAACCAAGGGGTCGATCCGCCATGTGATCGGCGAGCCTGCTCTTTGGGTCAACCATGGATCGGCCTGGGAACGGCACGTGATTCCCCAGGAGGCATTGACCACTTGGACGGCGGAGCGGGATTTCGTTCACGCGATCAGGAGAAACTCTCCCATTCTCTATCCCAACCCCTCATTTGATGATGGACTCCGGTATATGGAGTTCACAGAGGCAGTCTTTCGCTCCGCCGACCAGGGTCAGGCGATCAGCATTCCGTGCGAGGGATAATCACGCCTTAGGGACGCCCGGCCACTGATCGTCGCTGGCCGTCACGTCGATTACAATGCCATCCGGGTCGGAGACCTTAAAGGACTCCTTTGGCGGATTGTTGGGATCGTAGGCGTTGCCGGCGTACACGTCGTCGACCTCGATGGGGACGTTTGCCGCCACAAAGCGGTTATACGCCTCCTCGAGGTTGCCGACTCGCACCCCAATGTGCAGATAGTCAAGCATCCCGCCCACATGCTTCGGGCGTAGGGCTCCGTTGTGCTGAAAGACGCGAAAGTTGTGCGCTCCGTCGGTGAGGTCAAAGTAGCCTTCCCCTTCTCCGACGACTTCGAGGCCCAACAGATCCCGCCAAAAGTGGATGGTCGCGTCGAGATTCGACGCACGTACTCCGACGTGAACAAGCTTTGTCTTCACGGCTCTCCCTCCAAATTCCCACGACTACTCTCACCGCTTAAAGCCAACGACCAAGCCAAGCAAAGGCTTCATCCTGCATCTCGGCGTTAAACTGATGAGGGACATCAAAAAACTGACATTTAAAGCGTTCGAAGTCTCCCAAATCCTCGTACACGGATTCAATCTTCTCGACGGCGGCCCACATTCCCTCAAACGTGAACAATTGATCACGTGCACAGTTTAGTACGTAAAGCGCGCAGTCGGGGGCGCCGAGCGTCGCTACATCGGGGTGATCCAGGTACGAGTGCAGCCCTCCGGCCACCGGTAAGGCGACGTGGACGGGATGGTCGATCTGGGGGCAAGTCCCCAACGTTGTCATCCAACCCACGATACAGGCCGCCTTCACTCGGGGGTCCGCCCCTACAAGGTAAGTGGTCCGATACCCACCCACGGAGAGACCGAGCACGCCGATTCGGTCCTCATCGACTTCGGGAAGACCGGCGAGGAGATCAAGACTTGTCCGGTCATCGTGCACCATGATCCCAAGCCAATTCGTCCCGGAGAATTCGAGCATGCTATTGAGTGCCCCTGTCCGCCTGGATCCCAAAAACCGGTTGACTCGCGCGACGTACACAGGATCTTCGGGGGAGAGACCGGCGATCTCCTTTTTGAGTTCGTCGCATGGGTGCTCAAACTGCATGCGGCGCTCTCCCCAAAAGAACGCATCGATGACGAGGACCACATAACCGCGTTTCGCCAATTCGTCAGCGAGGGAGCGTCCACTATACGACCGCTCTTTAAACTCCGTCAAGGACGGGTGTGGCTCCTCTATTTCCACCAGTTTCTCCTTGCCGAAATTGAAGAAGCCGCTGTGATCGTGCAGGGCCAGCACTCCCGGAAGCGGCCCTGGTCGATTGTTCGGCACCAATAGGTACGCCGGTATCCGGCTGTATGTGGCACTGGAGAAGCGAATGTAGCGACGCTCATACCCCTCTTTTTGAACCCTCTCCACGACCTCAACGTTCAGGTCGCACGGGGGCGGAGAGTAGTTCAAACTCGCGGTCAACTGTTTCCGAGCCGTCTCTTTCCATTCGATAAGGGACATTCCTCTACACCGGTGGTAGGCCAGGCGAGGTTGCTGGTGCTTTTGCAACTCTCGAATGAGCGGCCACATCGTGCCCAGGTGTGATTCGGGAGACGTGGAGGCGGCTGTTGTGGTCATCTGTGGGTCCATAGGTTTCACGAAAAGATCACTCCTTTAAGAGGCGTCCGTACTTCCGGCGCTCACAACACGAAAGAGGCCGCCTAATGAGGAGCGCGATGCTCCCCCTAGACGGCCCGTGTTCAACGGATCACGATTTTCTCTTTACTCCTCGTTAAAGAGCGCTGTCATCTGTTGGTGAATCTCCTCGAGCGCCGCTCGGGCACTCCGTTCCCCGCTAATCACTTCTCGTACCAGCGGATCAGCGAGGCTAGAGAACCGTGCATAGAGAGGACTGAGGATATCGAGATAGTTATCGGGATGCATGGCCGCATTGATGTAATTCTCAGCGCCTTCGGGCGGATTGGGTTGGCTAGTGATCGACTCCAACCACATCGGCATCACTTTCTCACTGGCCGGTAATCGACCGGTGGCAGTGATGTACGACGCCCACGACTCTTCTGAGGCGAGCAAGAACTCGATCCACTTCCAAGCGGCCTCGGGGTTTGCGGATGTTCTGGGGATTTGGAAGCTGTTTACCGCCGTGTACGATCCCTGTCGAACGTCACCGACCGGGAGAGCGACACCCCATCGGAAGCTGGCTTCAGCATCGATAAGAATCTTTCCGGTGTTAGGCCCAGTGCCCAAACTCCAGCCATATATGCCCTGTGGAAACTCGCCGCTATAAGAGCCCGAGTCCGGATTAGCCACTCCATGCACCGTATTTAACTCGGCCAACCACTCCAGCGCTCTCACCACCTCGGGTGTGTTGAGGAGACTGCGTGTCGGATTGGTATCCCGATCAAACATCTCAGCGCCGCGGTTCTCAAAGGCGTTTCGATACACCCAAAGCGTGTGCGGGTTGTGGGTGCCCCAGTCCTCAGGCACGCCGTCCCCGTTTTTGTCGAGGGTCAGCCGCTTTGACGCGGCGAGCGCCGCAGCAAAGTTCCACTCTTCGCCCAACTCGGATGGTGTGACAAGTCCCCGAGCAGCAAACATGTCAACATGGTAATGTGTCGGTACCAGGTAAAGGTCGACGGGAACGCCAAAGATTGTGCCGTCTGAGCGCGTGACGGCCCGTTGGGCCACGGGTACGTAATCGTTGAGGGAGAGCACGCTACTCCGCTCGAGGTAAGGGCGCAGGTCGAGATACACACCCTCTGCGGCAACCGATGCCGCGATCCGCAGGGTGAGCTCCGCAACATCAAGAGATGTACCCCCGGCAATCACCGTAAGGAACTCCTCGGCGGAGCTTGGCCCCGGGATTATCTCCACTTTCATGCCCGGATTCTGCGCTGCGAACACTTCCGCCTGCTCTTTGAGCCAAGCCGTCCATGCCGGACCGTGTGCGCTATTGTTGTAGTGCTGAATGACAGTCTCTGCCGCGCCCAAGCCGGTCACCGCACCGAGTACGGTGATCAAAACGACAAGTGTTGTTGCAAGCATCGTTCCGTTCACACGTTGCACCGCTCATCCTCCTAACTTGGATCTCTCACCTGCCCAACTGTCTGAATATTTATCCTGCACGACGGACCCACCTGCAAAGTGTTCCATCTTTTCTGTTTTACCTGTGTTTTTAGCGAAACAGAGTATATCCGTAACCTATCGTTCCCGTTTCGCCCCGCACGCGGAAATGCGAGTGTCACGTATGGGTACGGTGTGATCACATTGTGGCAAACCTGTGAATGTCTATTGAGGAGGGGCGGTGTGGTAGTCGACCCGTGGGAAGGAGCCGAGTATCTTAAAAAATGCGCATAATTCGCGAATCTCGTTAAGGGCGGCCCGCACCGGGGTGTCCGACACGTGGCCCTCCATGTCCACCAAGAATAAGTACTCACCTAAACTTTGCTTGGCCGGGCGGGATTCCAACTTGGTCAAATTGATCTCTCTGTCGGCAAAGCTGCCAAGCGCCCGGTGTAGGTTACCTGGCCGATCTTTACGAAAGGCGAAGACAACACTCGTCTTATCGCGCCCGGAACGCGGCCCACTCTCGCGTCCTACTGCCACAAAGCGAGTAGCATTCCCACTGAAGTCTTCGAGGTGGCTCTGAACAATCTCTAGCCCGTACAGCTCAGCCGCGAGCGCTGTTCCGATGGCCGCCATCATTCGTTCCGCCGATGCGACGTGTTGTGCCGCCTCGGCCGTGCTGGTCGCTGCAAACTGTTCCACTCCGGGCACAAGCTTGTCCAAGCTCCTTCTGCATTGAGCTAGGGCCTGCGGATGGGAAATAATCGCTTCAATTTCCGAGGTGAGAGTCCCCGGCTTTACCATCAGATGATGGACCACCGGCTGAACAATCTCAGCAATAATCTTGAGGTCCACTTCGTGGATCAAGGCGTCGAGTGTGACCGAGACCGAGCCTTCGATGGCGTTCTCAATCGGCGCCACACCCACATCTAAGCGGCCCGCCGCTACCTCGCGCAACAGATCGGGGATCGTCCGAAAGGGCTGCAACACAGCCTGGCGTTTAAGCGAGGGGCGATCCTCGAGGTAGCGCCGCGCCGCCTGTTCTGTAAAGGTGCCTTGAGGTCCAAGATAACCGATGTTCACGCAGTCTGAAACTCCTCAGCCTTTTCGTTTCGTTGCCAGTCTAAGTGCGCGTACTTCTGCTCGGCCAACTTTTTGGCCACATCTTTCTCCTGAGAAGTGAGCTCGTCGACGGCAATCTCGACACCGAGAACCTCCTGTAGGCCACCGACAACAGCATCGCACACTTCCATAAACGAGATGGGGCGCCCCAAAGCCGCTCTGATCGAGGTAGCTTTTGTGCGGAAGATCTCCTTGGCACGCTCCCGGGCCTCGGAGCTTTGAAACTTCAAACACGTAAAGAGCTTATCCTCTTGGAGTTCAAGTGGGATGGAGCCATGCTGCAACAGGACGCCCATCCGCCGCATCTGAGCGCTACCCACGATCTTTTTCCCATCGACCGTCACCTCGTACCACGAGGGCGCGTCAAAGCACGCGGCAGAGGCGTTCTGACGATCGGGCGCGTCGATGGTCACTTGATAACGGCTTGATTGGTGCGCATCTGCGCTGTTCTCGTCTCCCTCAGCCTCGCTAGGCTCGGACCTCCCCGACTGGGAGAGACGCCGTTTGCGCAACGAGACCATCTTCGCGTCCAAGCCGATTTGCACGAACCCGTGGACCATACCCTCGCTAATCGCACGGTACGACTCCGTGATCCCCTTGGGGATGACGGGATTCTCCTCTGGCGCTACCAGGGAGTACGTCACTTCAACGTCGTGTAAAACCGCCCGGCCACCCGTGGGCCGTCGTACGACGTCGACACCCACACTCTCACAAGCGGCGCGGTCCACTTCCTTACTCGCATTTTGAAAGTACCCAACAGAGACCGCCGGTGGATCCCAACCGTAAAAACGCAGAGTAGGTGGTGCGTCGCCATTTGCTACGCTGCGCAGTATCGCTTCGTCAATCGCCATATTCATCGCGCCCGGCAAGTGCCCGGAGCGAACGAGTCGCCATCGCGTCTTCATGAGCATCGTTCCCCCAAAGGAAATCGCGCTACCCCATACATTATTCCTCAAACACAGTCGGGTGAACGCCAACGCAACACGGGTTGGCGTGCCGCCCGTGTCTCATCGAGCCGACCCACGACGGTATGATGAGGAGCGCCCTTGACGCGCTCTGGCTCCTCTTGGGCCTCTTGCGCGATCGCTATCATCGCCTCGACGAATTCGTCGAGCGCTTCGATCGGTTCCGTCTCGGTCGGCTCAATCATGATCGCCTCGTCCACGATGAGTGGGAAGTACACCGTCGGCGAATGAATACCGTAGTCGAGAAGGCGCTTGGCCATGTCGAGCGTCCGGACGCCGTTCCTTTTTTGGCGCCGGCCCGAGAGGACGAACTCGTGCTTGCAGTGCCGGTCGAACGGCAGATCAAAGTACGGTTGCAGCTTTCGCATAAGATAATTGGCATGCAATACAGCGTGTTCGCTCACGCGCCGAAGGCCGTCGGGCCCATGGGTGCGAATGTAGGCGTAGGCTCGAACGAGCATGCCGAAGTTGCCGTAGAACGAGCGAACGCGACCGATCGTGTTGGGTAGATTGTAGTTGAGGGTGTAACCGCTCTCCGTTTTGTCGACGACCGGGACCGGGAGAAACTGGGCCAATTCCTTTGATACCGCCACAGGCCCGGCGCCCGGACCCCCGCCACCGTGCGGCGTGGAGAAGGTCTTATGTAGGTTGAAGTGGACGATGTCAAACCCCATATCGCCGGGACGTGAGATACCCAAAATGGCGTTGGCGTTGGCGCCGTCGTAGTACAGGAGTCCGCCCGCGTCATGCACCAACTCCGCCAGCTGGTGAATCTGCTCATCGAAGAGACCCAACGTGTTGGGGTTTGTGAGCATCAGCCCCGCCGTGTCCGGGCCGACCGCCTTGCGCAATGCCTCTAAATCCATGCCACCACGACGATCGGTCGGGATCTCGACCACTTGGTATCCACACATCGCCGCGCTGGCCGGATTCGTACCGTGGGCAGCGTCGGGAATCAGCACTTTCCGTCGAGTGCTTCCTTCACCCTTTTGGTCATGATACGCCCGCATCAGCATTAAACCGACAAGCTCTCCGTGCGCGCCCGCAGCCGGTTGCAACGTGGCGCGGTGGAGACCGGCAATCTCACAAAGAAACCGTTCCAGGTGGTACATGAGTTCGAGTGCTCCCTGGACCGTCTCGAACGGCTGATACGGATGCAGGCGACTAAACCCAGGCATTGAGGCCGCCTCTTCGTTCACCTTGGGATTGTACTTCATCGTACAAGAGCCCAGAGGGTAGAAACCAACGTCGACTGCATAGTTGAGTCGGGAGAGACGGACAAAGTGACGAACGGCCTGCAACTCGCTCACCTCAGGGAGCGGGGCGGGCTCCTTGCGGATGTGTTCGGTCGGGATCGCCTCTTCGAGTGGGATCTCAGGCACGTCACACTTGGGAAATCGGTAGCCGCGCCGCTGCGGTGAACCTTCCTCAAAAATGACAGGTACGGTCTCAGCCATCAGCATGCACTCCTATGACGTCCACAAAGCGGTCAATTTCGTCCTTCGTTCTCGCCTCGGTGGCACAGACGATGAGGCCGTCCTCGGGTTGGAGGCCGACATGAGCAAAGTGCGGGCCGGCAAAGAATCCCGCCGACAATAGTCGCTTGTCCAGCTCATGGGGATCCTCCCCCGTCTGTACGGCAAACTCCTTAAAGAATGGCCGATCCGCCAGACGGCGTACACCGGCGCGCCCCCGCAATTCTCGCTCTAAGTAATGAGCCTTCTGAAGTGAGAGGTACGCCGCCTCCCGCAGCCCTTCTTTTCCAACCAACACCAAATACGCAGTGGCGCAAAGGGCGTTCAAGGCCTGGTTGGTGCAGATGTTGGAGGTAGCTCGTTGACGACGAATATGTTGCTCTCTCGCCTGTAACGTCAGCGTAAACCCGCGACGTCCCTGAGCGTCGACGGTCTGCCCAACGATTCTCCCGGGAATTCGCCGAACGAGGCTCTCTTTGGCAACCAGGAACCCGAGGTACGGCCCCCCGTACGAGAGCGTGTTCCCTAACGACTGGCCTTCTCCGACGGCGATGTCGGCGCCGTAGGCCCCCGGAGGCTCCAACACGCCTAGGGAGATCGGGTCGACCGAGACCACAAAGAGTGCTCCATGCTGGTGCACAACCTCGCTGACGCGGTGAACCGACTCAAGGTGTCCGTAGAAGTTGGGATGCTGCACCAAGACGCCGGCGACGTCGTCACCTATCATATCTTGTAAAGCCTCGAGACTGAGCGCGCCGTCTTGAGCCGGAATCTCCTCGACGGCAATCCCCTGGTGGCTCAGGTATGTCCGGACAACGTGCCGGTACTCAGGATGACAGGTGGCGCTTATCAGCACACGCGACCTGCCTGTGTGCGAACACGCCATAATGGCCCCCTCAGCGAGTGCCGAAGCTCCCTCATAGACAGAAGCGTTGGCAACGTCGAGGCCGGTGAGTTGGCACAAGAGCGTTTGAAACTCGAAGATCGTCTGCAAGACACCCTGACTGATCTCGGCCTGGTAAGGCGTGTACGCCGTGTAAAACTCAGAGCGTGAGACAATTGTCTTTAATGCTGTTGGAATGAGATGGTCGTAGGCGCCTCCTCCAGCAAAGCAGACGAGATCGTCGGCGCTCTGATTTTTGGCGCCCAGGGCAATCATGTGCTGTAGGAGCGTGGCTTCCGCCATCCCCTCGGGCAGATCGAGCGGCGCTTTTGCGCGTACCGCTTCGGGGATATCGGCGAAGAGCTCACTGATCGACGAGACCCCGATCACCGAGAGCATGTGCTCTACCTGTTGTGGAGTGGTGGCGATATAGTCCAGGGGTTACGCCTCCCCAACGTGTTCCTTGTACTCTTCGACTGTCAACGTGGTGTTAAGCTCCGTCGGGTCGCTCACTTCGATAACGGCGATCCAACCTTTGTCGTACGGATCCTCGTTAATCAGTTCCGGTTGATCCTCTAGTGAGGCGTTCACGGCCACGACCCGACCGCTAACCGGAGCGTAGATGTCCGAGACCGCCTTTACCGACTCCACAACGGCGAAGCTGTCGCCTAGCGACACCTCATCGCCTTCGGTGGGCAGGTCGACAAAGACCACATCACCGAGCTCTTGTTGCGCGTAGTCGGTAATTCCGACGCGCACCTTTCCGTTCTCGTCGGATATCCATTCGTGCTCTTTGGTGTAACGTAACTCTGCGGGAAACATATGGGGCCTCCTTACCCTGACGTTTTGGTGCGGGCTTGCACAAACCGACCTTTGTGAATCACTCCGCCCTTGCGACGGTTGCGAATCTCAATCTCGATTTGTGCGCCGGGGACTCCAATCTCCGAGGGCACGTATGCCATACCAATATCTTTCTCCAATGTGGGTGAGAACGAGCCACTGGTCACTTCCCCGACCGCCTCATTCTCATAAAAGACTCGGTAGCCGTGGCGCGGCGCGCCCCCGCGTTCCTGCATGATAAATCCGACCAGCCGCCTGTTAGGGCCGGTCTCCTTTTGGCGCGCCAACGCAGCACGCCCCACGAAGTCGCCCTTATCCAACTTCACGGCGAAGCCGAGGCCGGCCTCGTAGGGTGTCGTCTCGTCGCTCAGGTCGTTGCCGTACAGGGGCAACCGAGCCTCTAAGCGCAGTGTATCACGAGCGCCTAGACCGACGGGGACCAGGTCGTACTCCCCTCCTTGAGAAAGGAGCTTCGTCCAAAGAGTCTCTGCGTTCGCCGCGTCGCAATAAACCTCAAATCCGTCTTCCCCGGTGTACCCCGTGCGCGACAACAGCGCCGGAACGCCCCCCACCCTACACTCCGCTGCGGTGAAGCTCGGCATCTTCTCGAGGTCAATCTCATCGACAAGCCCACCCACAAGGGCTTGTGCGGAAGGTCCCTGCACCGCCAAGAGCGCGGTCGAAGCACTGCGGTCATCGAGGGAGACTCGACCTTGCAGGCGGCTACGGATCCACTCCCGGTCTTTGTCGGTATTACCGGCGTTCACGACCAAGAGGTATTCTTCCTTTAAACGGTACAAAATGACATCGTCAACGATGCCGCCGTTCTCGTTGCAAAGGAGTGTGTATTGCGCTCGACCCGGTTTCAACGCTGTGACGTCGTTACTCAGCAATCGCTGCAAATTGGCCTCGGCATCGGGCCCGCTGAAATAGAACTCCCCCATGTGCGAGAGATCAAAGAGGCCTAAGGAGCTCCTTACCGCCCGATGCTCCGCCAAGAGGCTGGTGTATTGCACCGGCATCTCCCATCCGCCGAACTCTACCATGCGGGCCCCTGCCGCGACATGTACGTCGTATAGGGGCGTATGCTTCAGGTTTGTCGTGCCCGACATTCGCATTCGCTCCTTCACGCGAGCGCAAATCTCCCACGCCATTCAGTCACACGTACGCACCCGCGACTGTATAATGAACCAGCTTCTCGTCGGTACTGCCTGGCCGTCGGTAACAGTAAAGGAGGCAACACGCCGATGCTTAGCCGCATCCTCGGTCTGGTTTTGAATCCGATCCTCAAGCGGAGCGGAAAGACCATGCTGCTCGTGGTGAAAAGGCGTTAGTCACCACTTACAAGCGCTCTGCCACCAAGTCGACGATTTGCGACAAGGTGTCGGCGACCGGTACGTTCGCCGATTGGAGAGCGTCGATCTTGCTTTGGGCCGTTCCGGTGTTGCCGGAGATGATCGCGCCCGCGTGACCCATTCGTTTTCCGGGAGGGGCCGTGCGACCGGAGATAAAGCCCACGACAGGCTTGCTCATCGACTTGATGTACTCCGCCGCCTCCTCCTCATCGGAGCCACCGATCTCGCCGATCATGGCTACCACGTGAGTTTGAGGATCTTCTTCAAAGAGCTTGAGTACATCGATGAATCGAGTGCCGATGATGGGGTCGCCACCGATCCCCACGCACGTCGACTGGCCGATGCCCCGTGCCGTCATCTCATTGACAACCTCGTATGTGAGTGTGCCGCTGCGCGAGATGAGCCCAACGTTGCCCGGTTTGAAGATCACGCCAGGCAAGATGCCGACCAAAGCCTCGCCCGGTGAGATGAGTCCAGGACAGTTGGGTCCGATCAAGCGAGCCCCTTTACCCCGCGTGTAGGCCGTCGCCCGCATCATATCGTGAACCGGGATTCCTTCACTGATGCACACGACCAACTCGATCCCGTTGTCGACCGCCTCGAGAATCGCGTCGGCGGCCACCGCCGGCGGCACGAAAATGATGCTCGTGTTGGCGCCGGTCTCCTCTACTGCTTCGCGAACCGTGTTAAAGACGGGCAGGCCCTCTGCTTCCTCGCCACCCTTGCCGGGCGTGACGCCGCCGACCACCGGCGTGCCGTACGCCAACATCTGACGAGTGTGAAATGAGCCCTCGCGTCCCGTAATCCCTTGTACGATCAGTTTCGTACTATTATTCACCAAAATGCTCAACGCACTTGCAACCTCCCTTAAGGAACTCCTAACCGGCCAGCTCGACCGCTTTTTGCGCGGCTTCTTGGAACGTCTCGGCTGTGTTTAAGTCGCTCTCGGCAAGGAGGGCGCGCCCTTCCTCAGCTCGAGTCCCGGCAAGACGGATCACAATCGGCACCTTCACATCCATCTCACTGGTGACGGCCAAAAGTCCCTTAGCAACCTCATCCCCGCGCGTAATACCACCAAAAACGTTAATAAGTACTGATTTGACGTCGGGGTCGGAGAGCACCACACTGAGCGCATTGCGAACAACCTCCGCTTTGGCGCCACCGCCAATGTCGAGGAAGTTGGCGGCTCGTCCACCGTTGCGCTGAATCATGTCCAGTGTCGTCATGACAAGGCCGGCGCCATTGCCGATAATCCCGACGTAACCGTCTAACTTTACATAGGCGAGTCCCAGGTCGCGCGCCTTTAGCTCCAACTCATGCTCGGCCTGTTCGTCGACGCCTTCTTGATTGGGATGGCGGAAGTCCGCGTTTGCGTCCGTCTCCATCTTACCGTCAAGCGCCACCAACCGACCGTCACCGAGCACAGCAAGCGGATTAATCTCTACCAAGATGGCGTCGTTCTCGACGAACACCTGATACACTTTTTGCACGAGAGCTGCCAGAGCCTTCATGTACTCAGGCGCCACGGCCGCTCGGAAACACGCTTCCCGCACTTGAAAGGGTTGCAATCCGATCGCTGGATCGATCCAGACGCGTGCCACTTGGTCGGGATGCTTCTCCGCAACCTCTTCGATGTCCATACCACCTGCCGACGAGACGATCAACACAGGCGCCTGCTTAGCGCGGTCGACCGTGATTCCGAGGTAGTACTCCGCCTTGATCTCAGCGGCCTCTTCAATCAAAACCTCGTGAACCGGATAGCCGCGGATCTCCATGGACAAGATGCGAGTCGCTTCACGCTCCGCCTCGTCCGCGTCCTTGACGACCGCAATGCCGCCCGCCTTGCCGCGACCGCCGATGGGCACCTGTGACTTCACAACGACGGCGCCACCAAGGCTCTCGGCTGCACTGCGCGCCTCCTCGACGCTACGAGCGACCTTGCCGTTAGGCACCGGAATATCGGCCGCTTTAAACACCTCTTTAGCCTGATACTCAAGGAACTTCAAACTGATCGACCTCCACGTTCAAACTGACCAATGCGTTCAAACTTACCAAAGTCAAAGGATATCACAATCGTTAGGGCGTGCGCGCGCGTATTGGAGAGCACCAGTGACGGTACGCAGGTTGCTTCCCTCTAACCACTTGAAAATAAAACTCTTGTATCCGCCGACTGATCGGACCGATCTCTCCGCTACCGATTGGGCGCCGATCGATCTCACTAATCGGACTCACCTGTGCTCCGGTGCCGACAAAGAAGGCCTCGTCCGCGATGTACAACTCGGTGCGGTCGATGGAACGCTCCACCACCGAGAGCCCCAACTCGTTCTCGGCCAACTCCATGATCGTGGAACGCGTGATGCCTTCGAGAATATCTTCCGAAACCGGCGGCGTGATCAAGCGCCCATCGCGCACGATGAAGAGATTCTCCGCGCTCCCCTCAGAGACGTGACCGCTCTCGGTAAGGAAGATCGCCTCGTCGTAACCGTCGTCTACCGCCTCGGTCTTGGCCAGCGCAGCGTTGACGTACGCGCCGTTCACCTTCGCGCGCCCCGGCAAGGAGTTGTCGCTCATCCGTCGCCAACTCGAGACCCTCACGCGCAACCCCTTCTCGAGGTCGAGGTATGCCCCCATCGGGATCGCAAAGAGGACAAAGTCGTCCCCGATGCGGCTGAGTTCGGGGCCAATCGCGTGGTCGCTCTTATAAAAGATTGGGCGCAAATACATATCCTGGCGATCGCCGTTACGTGCGAGGAGGTCCAACGAGATCTCGCACAACTCCTCAGCGGTGTACTTTGACTTCATCCGCAAGATCCGGCACGAATTCAAGAGCCGCTCGTAGTGCTCTCGCATACGAAAGACGAGCATCTCACCCTCGTCCTCGACCCAGTAGGCGCGGATCCCTTCGAAGACGGCGGTTCCGTACAAGAACGCGTGGGTCTGTACGCTAATCTTGGCCTCTTCGAGTGGCACAACACTACCCTGGAAAAACGCGTAACGTCCCATTCTCCTGTCGAATCCTCCCGGCCAGAGTGCCTATCATCCGAGCACATGCACTCATGCACATCACGTTAAAATTCTGGGTCCGCGACACAGAACCTTCTTCGCCAGGCGAGTCAGCCCTGTTGTGCTGGGACCCAAATCACACGGGCGCGTGGCTTGTACACAGAATGTGAGACGAGCTGACGCTCCACACGCCCATCCTCTTCTGCAGCGATGCGCCACACCTGCACTCGGTACCCGTCTCGACCTTCACTCACGACCAATTCACTCCCCGCTTCGACGTGCTCCGATGGCGTCTCAACCGACCGTGGTTTAATGGTGCCCACAATTTGACTCATCAGTCGAACGTGTTGTTGTTCGGACGCACCACCGTATAGCGAAATCGTCACTCGGTCGTCCTCCATCGACGTGTGCAGCAAGACATGGCCGTCGTTGTCGTTTCGAAAACGGAAGTCAATGTAATCGTATGCGACAGTCGCATCCAGTCCAAGTGGGACGTATGTGGAGGGCAAGGAGTGGGGCACTCGGTGCGTCACGTGCAGACCTGCCATTAAGACCGCGTTGTACAGCGTCGATGAGACTTGGCAAATGCCGCCCCCAATGTCCGGCACCAACTCACCGTCCACGATCACTGGGGCCTCTTTGTAGCCCAGCGACTCCACTCTGGGTCCCACACGCTTGTTAAACGAAAACTCTTCTCCAGGCGCAAGCAACACACCGCTCAGGGTCTCGGCGGCAATTCGTATGTTCACCGTGCGATTGTAGTTGGTCGGATCGAAGTGCGTCGTATACGACGCGATCTCGCCGGTGATCCCCAATCCGTAAGCCTCTTCCGTGGTTAGCTCAGGCTCGATCTCTAACAGGGTTAGGTGAATCACGCGACCAGCCTTTCGCACCACCGCTTCCTCAATGTGTCGTTGTATTTCCGCCCGATCGAGGCGGTGACCGGTAACAGAGGGCGTCACCAACACCTGTCCCTCGTTGATGTGTAGTCGAGCGCTCTCGGCGGACCGCTCGAAGCGCGCAGCAATCCCATCAAGCCACGCATCGAATGTCTCACCGTTCACGTCCAGCATGATGGGCACGCCCCAGACGCCCTGACGCTGCACGCGCAGGCGATCAAGGACGCGTTGCAAAACCGACCCGCTGTTTCCGATAGCGAGCGCGCGCGAAAGCATGTCGTCAAGGCGTAACCTGACACCAAGCTCTTGCGGGGGCACGCTCCACGATTCAGTTCCGAGGCGAATGTCCAGAGGTTGATTTATCCACACTTCCAAGTGAGTAAGGAGGCGAGCCCTAGCCTTCTGAGTCGTCAGTCCGCCAACGTCAATGCCGGCGACGACCACAGGCTCCAAAATAGTATCGGCCACCGATCTAAAGTATCGATCTAATCCAAGCGCCCCTAGGACGAGTATCGTGACCAGTGTGAACAGTACAATAATCCGTTTTGAACGTCCCCTGTCTCGCCCGCGCACCTCTCGTTTACGCCCTTTCCATTTTCGACAACGTCGACTCACCGCCCGCGCTTTTAGCGGTGCACCCCGCGTCCGCCCCGACGATCCTTGAATAGGTCGAGTGACGTCGGACATATACTTGCTACAAGTTCGGTATGCCTCAGGAGATTGTATAGGAGTGAACCAGGATGTGGCATGCTCGCTTGCGGACCGCCTCTACGACGGAGACGCGCGTTCATATCAATGATCGCGACGCCTCCGTACAACTACAACGCAGCATCCTCAACCACATCGGAGCGCACGCACCTCACCCCCGGCCAATCACCGTCGTTTGCATCGGCAGCGACCGATCGACAGGAGACGCCCTCGGCCCCTTGGTCGGGACGCGACTTAGCGAACGTGTAAGGCACACTGATGTTGACATACGAGGCACGCTCGAGCGCCCCGTACATGCCGCAAACCTCACCGAGCACTTGGAACAACTTCACTCCGCAGAGCAGCGAACCATCATCGCGGTCGACGCCTGTTTGGGGCGGAGTGAGAATGTGGGGACCGCGTGCGTTAAATCCGGGCCGCTCAAACCAGGCACCGGCGTCAACAAGAGCCTACCAAGTATCGGCCACTTTCATATTGTAGGCGTCGTTAACGTCGGTGGTTTTATGGAGTACTTTGTGCTCCAGAACACCCGACTCAACCTAGTGGTTCGGTTGGCCGACGTCATCGCCGACGCGACGGCTCTCGCACTCGAGAATCACTTTTCTCAAGAAGCGACGCAGGTGGCTGCCACCACTGACGTATAGCGCCACTCACTAAGGAGACGCGACTACTTGAGCTCCGCGATCATCTCGATCTCGACCGCGATGTTGTGTGGAAGCACGTGTGACGAGACAGCAGATCGCGCGTGTTTTCCGTTCTCACCAAACGCCTTTTCGAGCAACTCGGAGGCTCCATTAATCACGCTGGGCTGTTGATCGAAGTCTGGGGCGCTGTTCACCCATCCCAGCAGCTTCACGATACGCGCAACGTTATCCAACGAGCCGGCCTCCACTTTGAGTTGAGCCAGCGCACTCAGAATGCAATACTGAGCCGCCTCATACCCCTCTTGCAACGAAAGATCCTTACCGACTCGTCCTTTGATCATCTCGCCGTCTTTGCGTGGCGCCTGACCCGAAACAAAGACAAGATTTCCGGTGCGCACCGTCGGGATGTAAGCCGCCATGGGTGCGGCGGGCTCAGGAAGCTCGAAACCAAACTCCTTTAGTCGCGCTTCGACTTCTGACATTATAAATTCTCCTTCCGGACGTCCTCGCGGTCGTCATATGCATTCGCCAATTGTTTTGGTCTTTTCCGCACTTTGAGTCAGGCAACCTTTTCCTCGAACGGAAGATGAAATCCTGCGAGGATGGGTGGAGAAAGGATTCCTCCAAATGGTAATGAAGTTTGAGCGTCAAGAGGTAACAATTTTGACTTGTGAAAGGTGAGTGTTCCGGGTGGAGCGCGTACGTTGGGGCGTCCTAGGAACCGCAAGTATTGCGAGGCGCCAAGCGATCCCGTCGATCCAATCGTCGCAAAGCGGAGTGCTTCAAGCCATTGCAAGCCGCGACTACGCCAAGGCGGCCCAGATGGCGGAGGAGTTTAGTGTTCCCAGATCATTCGGCAGCTACCAGGAGCTGATCGAGAGCGACTCGATTGATGCTGTTTATATACCGCTGCCAAACGACATGCACCTTCACTGGACAGTTGCAGCCGCGCGAGCGGGAAAGCACGTCCTTTGTGAAAAACCGCTCGGACTCAACGCCGATGAGATTCGCTCCATTCAGCAGATAGCTGCTGAAACAGGATCCCGAGTGATGGAAGGGGTGGCCTCTCATTTCCACCCTGTCCATCAAAGCGTGGTCCGCAAGGTGCAAGAGGGCGCCATCGGCGAACCGCGCTTCATTCGCATGAGTTTAGGTTGGAGCTTTCAAGGAAAGCGAGACGACTATCGCTGGAAGAGGGAGCATGGAGGAGGAGGGCTCCTCGACATCGGCTGTTACTGTGTCTCCCACTCGCGCATGATCGCAGGGGGCGAGCCTGAGTGGGCGCTCGCTACAGCCACGTTCGACCCGCAAACAGAGATCGACACAAATATGGGGATCCTTTTGAGCTTCCCCGGTGGCCTCACTTCCCTCATCGACTGTGGCATTCTCACTGCTTCGCGCAACCTTTACGAGGTGATCGGTGCGAGCGGTAAGATTGCGGTGGAGACACCCTTTGGCAATGGAAATCGCAGTCGCAAATGGAGTCTTTACGACACATGGGGCAACGTGGTCGACGAAGCGGTGCTCACCGCGAACCAGTTTGACGTACAGATGGAGAGCGTCTCGCGCTGCCTTCTCGAGGATAAGCCTCTGCCAATCTCCCTCGACGAGAGCCTGGCCAACATGCGAGTCCTCGACGCGTGCGACGAGTCGGCGCGCCGAGGTGGTGTGCGAGTAGACTTGGCGGGGTAGGTGCCTTCCACACTATCTCAGGTATCCCCGCTTTACCGCCTCCTTGATCAAGGAGGCTGCGTACGACCATAGAGCCGGAGCGCCTTCCTGCATGTGCTTGTTGAACGCGACAACCTGTTCGTGTGTGACGTCGTGTTCTCGCCATGTGCTTCCATGGGTGTGGTAGTTGGCGAGGATCGGTTGGAGTCGGTCCAGAGCTCCGGCAAACTTAGCTTCGGAGGTTTGCCTCGCCTCAAACTCCTCCCACAGGCGAGTATACTCATCCCGTTGGTCGGCGGGAAGCATACCAAAGATGCGCTGGGCTGCCAAGCGCTCCCGCTCTACTTTTTCGGCGCGGGCTCTTTGGTCATAGAGGATCGTATCGCCCGCATCGATCTCAACGATGTCGTGAATGAGCGCCATTTTCACCACGCGCGTGAGATCGATGTTCTTGGGTGCATACTCCGCCAGGAGGATCGCCATGACGGCTAAGTGCCACGAGTGCTCCGCGTCGTTCTCCCGACGGGAAGAATCGAGGACGAGCGACTGGCGCAAGATACCTTTTACCTTATCGATTTCGACGATAAATTGAATCTGTCGTTGCAGTCGGCTCCAGACAGAAGCTTCGAGTTCACTCGGCCTTTCTAATCGATCATCGGCTTGATTGTCAGCGATCATGTGCAACGTGCCTCCTGTGCGGTGCCATATCGTTTAGGCCTGTTTTATGGTATTGTTAGATATTGTTAAGGCGCAATTTCCACTTTAGGAGAGTTTACCATGACATACAATCCTGCGGAGATGTTCTCCCTCAAAGGGAAGTCTGCCGTCGTAATTGGTGGTTCCGGCGTGTTGGGCGGAGTGTTCGCACACGCTCTAGCAGGCTCCGGTGCCAACGTGGCCATTGTTGGGCGCACACCTGAGAAAGTCGACCAAGCCGTAGCAGGGCTGCGTGAGGAAGGAGCAGAGGCGTTCGGCATCACCGTCGACGCGTCGAGTCGGTCCGGTATCGAGGAGGCCTCCGCCACCGTCGCCGACCGGTGGGGCGGAACGGACATCCTCGTCAACGCGCCCGGTATCAACTCCTCCACGCCGTTTTTTGACATTGACGACGACGAGTGGGACCGCATCATGGATGTCAACCTCAAGAGTATGTTCCTTGCCATCCAGATTTTCGGCGCTCACATGAAAGAGCGTGGTAGGGGCGGGTCGATCATCAACGTCTCGTCGATCTCATCGGGTCCTCCACTCTCCCGGGTCTTTACATACAGCGTCTCCAAGGCGGGAGTGAACAACCTCACGCAGTGGGTGGCGCGGGAGCTCGCTCCCGATAGGATTAGAGTGAATGCGCTCATTCCCGGGTTCTTTCCAGCCGAACAAAACCGCAAGATTCTCTCCGAGGAGCGTGTCAACTCCATTATAGGCCATACGCCAATGGGGCGCCTCGGCGAACCGGATGAGTTGGCCGGTACGATAGTGTGGTTGGCTTCAGAGAAGGCCTCTGGCTTCGTAACCGGAGCACTCATTAAAGTCGACGGTGGTTTCAGCGCTATGACCATCTAGGGGGAGAGCTCCATGGGTGATGTTCGCGTCGAACGTATGGCAAAGACCCTTGTCCATTACTCACTCGGATTAAACGCCGGCGACTACTTCGTGATCAGGGGGAGTGAAGCCACAGCGCCCCTGATTAAGGCCGTGTATCGAGAGGCGATCACTGTCGGGGCTCATCCCGAAGTGATGGTGGGTTTGGACGGCATTCCCGAGATCTTTTTCAACGATGCAAACGAGGCTCAGCTCGAGTTTATCTCTCCCATGCAAAAGCTGGCTATGGAGCGTTGCGATGCACTCCTTAGTATTCGCGGCGACTTCAACACCCGTTCGCTGAGTGGCGTCGACCCTTCGCGGCAAGCCCGTCGTTCCAAGGCGATGGGAGAAGTGAACCGCATCTTTATGAAGCGGTCGGCCGAGGGTTCGTTGCGTTGGTGTGCGACGCAATTCCCAACCCACTCCGACGCCCAGGAAGCGAACATGTCCTTGGATGAGTACACCGACTTTGTATATGGCGCCTGCCGTCTGGACCTGGAGGATCCTGTCGCCGCTTGGGGTGCCGTACACGCTCACCAACAACGGCTGGTTGAGGCGATGAGTCGGTTTGACACACTGCGTATTGTCGGTGAAGGTACCGATCTGACGTTGGGAGTAGGCGGACGCACTTGGATCAATTGTAGCGGACACCATAATTTCCCGGATGGGGAGATATTTACGGGACCCATTGAGGATTCGGCAAACGGCCATATCCGCTTTAGCTTTCCAGGCATCTACGCAGGCAAGGAGATCGAGGATATACGTCTCACTTTTGAATCAGGCCGCGTCGTCAAGGCTGAGGCCGCCCGCGGCGAAGAGCTGCTTCAAGCGCTCCTAGCCAGCGATGAGGGTGCGTCGTACCTCGGGGAACTGGGCATCGGAACGAACGACAATATTGATCGAGTCACGCGTAACATGCTCTTCGACGAAAAGGTTGGAGGCACCGTACACCTCGCCGTCGGCGCCGGCTACCCTGAGTCCGGTAGCGCTAATACGTCGGGTGTCCATTGGGATATGCTTTGCGATCTTCGTCGAGGTGGCGAGATTTACGGGGATGGTACCTTAATCTATAAAGATGGCGCCTTCGTGCTGTAAGCGCCGGCGCGTCGCCCTATTACTGGCAGCGCCATCCCTGATGATTGCCGACCATTCCTTGTTATAATGGGGCAGAGGGGATGGCGTTTTAATGAGTTATACCACGTTGCGTTGGATGGGCATGCTCTTTCCGGCTTTGCTTGTCGGTCTCTTTGAGAGCGTTCGCCACACATTCCTCGAACCATTCCTACCTGGAATGGTCGGGAATTTTGCGACCGTTCTATTGGTGATGAGTGTCACCTTCATTTTTTACGAACGCCTCTTTCGAGCGATCGACCGGACCACTCGTCGCCTGGCGAATGAGCAGCGCAAGACTGCGTTGCTTCAGGAGAGAGATCGCATTGCCCGCGAGATGCACGACAGCCTAAGCCAGTCCCTCTTTTTTCTCAACATCAAACTACAATCAGCCCAAAGTCACGTTTCAGCCCAGCGCCTCGATCAGGTGCGAGATGACGTCTCGGAGTCCCGCTCGGTCGTCGCCGATTTGTATGCCCGTGTCCGTCACACCATCTACGATCTCAAGAACGCGGCTCGCGACAACTGGAGACTGGATGAGGCGATCGACTCGACGTTGAGGGAGATACAAGCGAGCTCAGGGGTAGCTACTCGTTTCGAGTTGTCTATTAAGAACGAGTCGGCACGCAGTTCGCCGAGCGCGTTTCATTTATTACGTATTGCTCGAGAGGCCATTTACAACGCAAATCGCCACGGTCGCCCGAGTGAGATTCGCGTCAAGCTGGATATCGACGCATCGGGGGCGTGTCTCCTGGAGGTGCGTGATAATGGGCAGGGCTTTGATCCGTCCAATCGGGAGCGCCATGGTCACTACGGCCTATCTATCATGAAGGAACGGGCCTCCCTGATTGGTGGCGACCTGCAAATTACGAGCGCGCCGGGTAAGGGATCGGTTATGCGACTCTGGGTGCCGTCCTTACGCGGGGAGAGCAGCACCGAGGTCGGGGGGAGCGCTGTTGGATAGTGTACGGGTTCTCATTGTCGATGATCATCCATTGGCTCGAAGAGGAATGATTACCCTTCTGGCCGACGAGTCTACATTTCGCGTTATCGGCGAAGCCGACAATGGCGAAGATGCCTTGGAGCTGGCTCGGACGCTCAGGCCAGATCTTATTCTAATGGACATCAATATGCCTCTCTGTGACGGTTTTGCGGCGACGCGACAGATTAAAGCCTCGCTGCCTGAATGCCGAGTTGTCATGGTGACAGTCTCCGATGATGTTCAAGACCTCTTTGAAGCGATCAAAAACGGGGCGCAAGGATATTTGCTCAAGAACTTGTCGCCTGAAGTGTGGGTCGAGTATCTCAAGAGTGTGGCTCGCGGAGAGACACGCATCTCCAAGCAGATCGCCGCGGATATTCTCCGAGAGTTCGCCAGTAAGAGCGACGATCCAACCCGCTCCGACACCGATGGTCTCACGGAGCGTGAGCGCGACGTCTTGATGTGGGTCGCCCAAGGGAGCACCAATAAGGAGATCGCCTCGGCGCTGTATATCACGGAGAACACGGTGAAGAATCACTTGAAGAATATCCTAAGCAAACTTCATCTGCGTAATCGTGTCCAACTGGCCACCTACGCGGTGAGGAGCGGAATCGCTGCACGCTCCCAATTGATCGAAGCGGCTCGGGAGGACGGTTCGGTATAGCGATGTACACCACCTTGTACACTCTACTTAAGTTTGCCCATTTCCTTGGCCTATCGTTACTCCTTGGCGGGCCGATCTTTTGGTCGATCATTTGGTATCCAGCAACACGATCCGTGCCTCTTCTAAAAGAGTCGGTACCGATAACCTGGGACCGAGTACGTCGGGGGATCCTGTGGGGAGCGGTGCTCTTTGCCCTCTCTGGATTAGGCGATGCCTTGCGAGCGGCCTCGCAAGTGATCTCACTCTCCAATGTCGAGATGTTAGGCTTCTACTTTAGTCAGATTCTCTATGGACAGATGAGTCTGCTCAAAGCGGTAGTGGCTCCTTTGTTCGCAGTCGTGGCGCTGAAACGGGGACGTGTGACCTCTAGTACGTCGACCGAGTTGACAAACCATTCGACCACACTGCTACACCCGGGCCGAAGAACGGTGTTGGCATTCCTCGGAAGTGTGTTGATTGCGGCCATCTCACTGACGAGCCACGCTGCGGCCCGCGAAGGGTTGGCTCCTGTCGTTGTCGACGGGGTACATCAGCTTGCTGCAGTCTTCTGGGGTGGTGCAATCCTTTACTTTGCCATGGTGCCATGGCGTCGACTTGCGGACGTAGGTTCGGCCGTGTTGGACGCGGTTTCCCGGGCGCTCAATCGATTTTCGGGAATGGCACTCGTTGCGGTACTTGTAGTATCGGCGACGGGTTACGTCTCATCCTTCTTTCACGTATACGATACCGCATCGCTTATAAATACACCTTATGGACGCACGCTGTCACTGAAGGTGGCACTGGTGATCGTCATCCTCGGGGCGGCTTGCATCAATCTACTTGTGCTGGCGCCACGGAGCCGCACCCTCGCCGGAGAGTTGTCTGAGAGTGCGAGAGACTCCCATAGGGAAGTCAGCGGTCGGCAAGAGACAATTGGGTTGCTGCGGTCGCTGCGAACAACGATTGGTATTGAAGCCTTGCTTATCGTCGGCGTGCTGGCCGCGGCGGCGAATTTGACGACGCTTCCTCCCGCAGACACCCCTGGGTATGTGGCCGACATCATTCGGGAGGGGGAGACGGGACCGTACGACGTGCGCTTAGAGATGGCGTCTTCGGGGATCACGGGCCAAGTGGAGATTAGCGTTTTTGTGACGGACGACGGTGCCCCTCCGCCACCGGGAACTGGCGTGGATGTGCATCTCGTGATGCTGGAGCACGACATGGGGACCAATCGGCTGGAGGCTCGGCCCATCTCCCAAACCCTTTTTGCGACTGACGGACTGATCTCGATGGCTGGATTTTGGGAAGCCCGGGTATTCATTACACACCGTAGTGGCGAGTCGTACCAGTTGCAGCTGCCGTTTGAAGCGGCCTCTGGCGTGTTGGATCAGGGACGCGTCCGCAGACTCGATTTTAGCTTGGCGTGGTCATCCCTTGAGCTTCGCATTTCGTTCGTTTTGGGCCTTATCTTGATCGTGCTCGCCGGGGTTGGAATCCTCGGTGCACAGACCGGTCGCATGGCCTCGTGGGCTGCTCCCTTTAGCTTTATTGTAGCTTTGTTGGGAAGTGCTCAGATCCTAGGATTGACGCTCGTAGACGCTTATCCAACGACGTATTGGACGAATCCAACGGCCTATACTGCGGAGGTAGTTACGGAAGGCCGCGGCCTCTATCTAGATAACTGTGCTGTGTGCCACGGAGAGACCGGAAGAGGCGACGGTCCCGCCGCTGCAGCCCTCAATCCCCAACCGGCTGATCTTGCCGCTGAGCACGTGGACGACCATACAGACGGAGATATCTTTTGGTGGCTTACTCACGGTATTCCCGGAACCGCGATGCCAGGCTGGGATGGACAGCTAACCGAGGAAGAGCGCTGGATCTTGGTCCAATACGTGCGAAGTATTCGCCACGGCGTACCAATTGAGGTCCTGCAAGGGAGTGAAAGGTAGAATGCGTCTCATCGTTCATCGTGTGCGCTCCGTGCTCGTTGCATTCGCGATCATTATGCTGCAAAGTGAACCCTCCTTTGCACATCTCGGCGTCGATGACGGACACACGGGTGGACTCGGGATCCCGATACTCCTGGGTACGATTGCCGTCGTGATTCTCATGCTATACATCGCTTACGCACAAGTTGAGGAACAATTCGAGGAGGAAGATTAAGAGGCGCTCAGTGCATCTCGGGCACTGTTTCGCACTTGATCAACGGGATCGAGTTCAGCTAATCGTCGCAAGAGGGCGTGCGCCGTCTCGCTACCTCGTTGTGCAAGACCCACGACCGCCGCGTGCCTCACGGTTTCATCCGGAAAGTGCGCCATTGTGGCCAATCCAGCGTCTGCGTGTTGGGAGCGCATGGAGGCCAGGGCGAGTCCGATGGCATCGCGACACTCTAGCGGTGCGGAGTGCGACGCTTCGATCAACCTTTCGACCACCTTCTCGTGATGAACGTCTTCGACCCGCGCCAGCGCAGTTGCCGCTCCCACGACGAGGTACTCGTTCGGAGAGTTGAGGAATGCGGGGAGCCGCCGAAGCGCTGCTTCGTTATCGAGATGGACTAACGCGTCCATACACTCGACGACGACATCGGGGAGCTCCTCGTTTGAGTGAGCCAAACGGAGGGTCAAGACCGCTACACCCCCCGGGTCCCCGATCGCTCCGATCGCTTGTGCCGCCACCTTCCGCACGGAGGCTGTCGCATACATTGCATCACGGTTCGGCATCTCCACCCTCGGATCCATATCAAACAGGAGTAACGTGAGCGCTGTTAATGCGCCCTGCGGTCGGACACGTGCGATTGCGGCCGCTGCCTGGGCCCGCAATGGTACAGCCATATCCTCGAGTCCGTTTCCGGAACGCTCAACTTGCACTGTCTCAGTGGCATGAATGAATAGATCGCCGCACTCAAACGAATCCGCTTCGGCTAAGGCCTCGACGATCTCGATGCGGGCGATGCATCCGGGATCCCGCTTGAGTCCGTCCAGAGACAGGCGATCGTATGCCGCACGTAGCTCGTCAATCGGCGTCCTTTCACCAAACCATCCACTCTCCCGCAGGCATCGCACTGCCGACTGAACGGCGAGGTTGGAGGAGTCTTCGAGCGCCTGGACCACCGCCGCCGACCACGTTTCACGCTCGGGCATCTTCATTTTGCGGATACGACTCAGTGCGCTCAGACGATCGGCTACTTTGCGTGAACGAATGGTTTTGGTGACATCGTCATCCCTCGTCAAGCTCTTATGCCCCCCTTTCTGGTCGACTCCCTAGACGATTGTTGTAGTCAGGGTCCCCAAGCCGGAAATCGCGATATCGATGCGATCCCCCGGCTTGAGGTAGCGACCGTCGGCCGCGCCAACTCCGGCAGGTGTCCCAGTCGCGATGATATCTCCCGGTTCCAATGTCATACCTTCGGAGAGGCTCTCAATTAAGGTGGGAATGTCAAATATCATTTCCGCCGTGGTGGCTCGCTGTCGCACTTCATCGTTCACTCGAGTCTCAATCGTCAGAGGCCACGCGTTCTCCAACTCGTCCGGCGTCACGACGAAGGGACCAAGAGGACACGTTTCATCGAGGGATTTACCCTTAAAAAACTGAACGTGGCGCTTTTGAAGGTCACGTGCAGTAAGGTCATTGAGGATCGTGAAACCAAAGATGTACTCATTCGCTTCATCACTGCGAATATCGCGCCCTCGACGGCCGATGACTACCGCCAGCTCTCCTTCAAAATCAAAGGCATCTGTGACCCGGGGATAAGAGATCACCTGATTGGGTCCCACGATTGTGGTCGGTGGCTTCGTGAAGTACATAGGAAACTCGGGCACGTCCGCGCCACGCTCCTTGGCGTGGTCCGCGTAGTTACGCCCGACGCAGAACACGTTTTTGGCGGGTCGGAAAATCGGCGCCGTGCATGCGACAAGTCTGATAGGGTCTTTCTGGACTCGACCACTACTACTCTCTTGTTGAAATAGACGAGCAATCTCCGCAGCCTGGTCCCATGCCGCTTGACCTGCACGCAACAAATCGTGCAGTCCTCGAAACCACTCTGGTTGGGACGAATTAGCGTTCTCGGGGAAATCGAGCATCCGTAACGTTCGTTCCCACCCACCCAGTTGCGCAACAGCGTGCTCATATGTAAAAATCTCAGTACCTAAGACAAAGACGAGGTGTGTCTGAACCTCACTCTGGTCCGCTGACCGAAGCTTAGCCGTACCATAACGCACTCCGCAGAACCTCCTGTTCACCGCGTACGGTTTCGTGTTTCCCAACCTTTAAGGTTCTGCCGGTTCACTTTGCATTCCTGGCGTACTTCGACCACGAATGCGTATGATCTACGGCCCATCAAGTGTGTGCATGGTGAATCTGAAGCGCAAGCTCCAACGCCTTTGTCGTGATCGGCGCGCCTGCTTTTGCATCATCGGCGAAGTTCATTTTCCCCGGGTCACCTAGCCCAATTACGAGTGGAATCTCGAGTGCCTCAAGATTTTCTACGGTGTCACCCCGTAGCTCCGTCCGGTTTAGATGGTCACGCGCCCCTCTTTTATCAACCGCTGCTCGTATTACCTCTCCATCCGCTGTTACAGCCACATCTACGTTGACGGGCGTTCCCTGCTCCATATCGGACGCCACAGCAATAACGCCTACCACTTTGAGGTGTTCCGATTCACTTATCTGTCGTAGGATTTGCTCTCCCCATCCCTCGCCCTGTCGACCTTCGTCGTCGACCATCAGCACGACTGGATCTCGAGGAGTGCTCAGTATGAGTTCCTCAACTTCTTCAGGCGTCCATCGAGCGTCTTCCTGATTTCTACATCCCGTGAGCGAAATACAGCGGGCTCCGATGTTACTTGCGGCTCGTTCGACCGCGTCCAACGCTTTACAGTCACCATCTGTTACAATGACTACACGTCGCATTTGGGTTCACTCCCTGTCTTGGCGATTTCTAGCCTCTCTATTATGACCTGATTGTTGGCGACAGCATTCCCTAAACATTTCCCGGGAAATACGTCAAGTTGATTGCTTAGGCAAACGTGCGTTCTTACTGAATAGTTGTCGGGAACCTGTACACTTTACCTCAAAAGCTCGAGACTACGTTCACACGATTGCCAGCCATTGGTTCCGGCAGTAGGTGACGGCCTGACCGAAGGCGCTCTTGGGCACTGCCCGGGCTGCTTGGTCGTCGAGCCACGCCTTGAATGCGTCCAACACCGGTACGCTGCGACGCGCCCGCTCCGCTTTGCGGTGCTCGGGATCTACACTTTTCAACGAGCGCTCAATGGAGAAAAGCCGATTGCAGAAATCCAGACCTTCCTCCGTCGCCGTCGGTCCAGCTGAACGCGCCGAGTTTGGCAGCGCTTTAAGCGCGTCGTCGAACTTTCGACGGGCATGCGCCCAGCAACCGACCAGGGTAACCCCGGGCAGGCCCTCGTAACCGGAGTAACCGTCGACATGGAGATAACCTCGAAAATGCGTTAAGAAGGCTTTGGGATGTTTGCCGGCTCGTGTCGGCTGATAGTCGAACAGGACCATCGGCGGTCCATCCCGCCCGGTCCGGTACAACCACATGTACGATTGGGACTCAGCGCTTCGGCCCGGCTCGTGTAGCACCTGCACCGTCGTCTCGTCGGCGTGCAGGACGTCCTTTTGCAGAGACCCTCGACAAACGTTTGAGCCATGATGTGCGCCAGCGCTGAGGGGGAGGCCAAGCTTCCCGGGATCGGCGGCGGCGGGATCACCACCAGCTCCCGCCGCACTTGTGTTCTCATCTCATGTAACGTGCCCTCACAGGCGGGACACTGCCTGTCGTCCTCGCTCAGACAGGATTCGATACGTTCGACCGGCGGGTCTTCGAGGCGCTCGTCGCGCTTGCCTTTCGTTTTGCGCCGCTTCACGGCGACCGTTTCGAGGGTCAGGTCCAGGGCCGAAGGATCGACGACCACCTCGGCCTCGTCGAGGAGGAGTGAGACCTGTTCATGGAGCGTGCGCTCACTCGAATCGCCGAAACGCCGGTGCTGCGCCAGGCGAAATTGTTCCTCTAGCCAGGCCGTCTTGGCGATTAATTCGGCAAATAGCTTCTCCAATGCCGTGTGACGACGCTTGAGCTCGGCATTCTTCCGCTCCAGTTTGTCGGCGTATCGAGCCAGCAGGGCTTGGACAACCTCGGCGAGTAAGCTTTGGATAAACTCGGGTCGTACTTCGATCGTAAGCTGACCCACATGGACTAGGCGCCCGTCGTCAAGGTCTACAACTGTACGCTCCTCGACGGCCACGGATAACCAGTGAGTCGCTCCCGCTGACAGGGGCGCCTCTGACACCGGCTACAAGCGCCGGAGCCAGTGCCGCATTTGGTGCTCTTCGAGCTCCTGCTCCCTGCACCACGCCGCCACACTTTGACCGCTCTGTCAAAACGCCGACACTCGCTCACGCCAAATCGCGCGTCGTTCCACCTGCATCATTTTTGACACTCTCCCAATCATCTTTGTCTGGGGCGATTATCGGGCACCGAGGTCCTTAACACAAGGTGGGTGAAGTTTGACGCTTACGTAACCACTGTCTTCCTTTGTTAGCGTTGCGATATCTGTGTCCCAACCTGTCGCAGTCAACATTTTATTCGCAAGACCGCCTCCCGCAGGCAAACCTATGTCATCGACCATTCGTTTTGCTAACCTAGTAGATGTGTTGGGTTGGTCACTTAGGAATAGGGTTACGGCTCTAGATCGCGTTTTTTAGGTCGTATCGGGCAGACCGTGGTGGCCATTCCTATGAGAGTTTTTGGGTCGGTGGGTTGGGCGACGCTAATGAGGTTACGCCAATTGACATTTGCGAGGGTTGCTGGGAACGTTAAGGACGAAGGTCACACAACGTATGCGAATGTTGCTGGAGTATTGGCACTGTCTCTGCATCGAGGCTTCTCCATACCTGTACCGCCGCAACCAGAAACTCGTGCATCTGGGCGATTCCCCTAAGATCCAGTGCAAGTTGCCCCTTTTGAGCGATCGTTCACTCGCCCATCATATTTCCGTCTTTCTAAATGGTGTTGACGGTGAAAGTATGACGTAATCGTTCCCTTTGGTGTCCGTTTCGGTCAAAATCGGCGACTTCAATTGTTGGGATGGACTCAACTAACGAAGGAGTAAGGAAGTCAAGGGAGCACAGCCTGCCAGTTGTGGGTACCTAGAAGAGAATATCATTTTGTACGGTCGACGATATACTTCGAGTAGCGTTTTCTACGTTGCTCCCGGCGGGTTTGTATAGGCGGCTCGACATGAGCACTTGAGGTTTCGCGCCGGAACACCTTTCATTCCCAGTTGAATCTACGATCATCCTCGGTATCTGATTTGCTTGGTTGTGGCCAGTTTGCCGTTTTTCATTTCCCTACACCTTGGTCGCGAGTTTATCTTTCGGTTTTGCCCCTCACCCAGACTACATCGGTGCGTGGTGGTCCATATACTGCTGTTTTGTACTGAGGAAATCAACGGAAGTTGGGATGAGTGTTCTACGCAGATGTTCCACGTGGAACATCTGGCAATTTGTGCACCAACTAGTCAGCACCCGACATAGAATCGGACGTAAGACGTTTGAGTACGTTTCTTAAACCCCAAACACTGATACAGGTATGTATCGGCCGCCGCCTAGTATAGGTGAAACCGCACTTCCGGCAATCACAACAGAAGGCGCATCATACTAATTGACTCCTGGCAGCAACCGCAACCTAACCTCAAAGTTGCTGCGCTAGTAGGAAGTCACACTCTCACGAACGATATACAAAACGTTCCTAGACCCGTTCTCCTTGTGAATTCTGATTGCCAGTGAAGGTCCCATGAAGCATCTACTCTCCCCGCGTAATCGCGTGAGCATGGCAATAAAACTGTTAAGGGCCGAGCCGATAGCGGTACGTCTATTGAGGAGTGCGTTCGTCTCGTTGGCTTCGCAGCGGCTGATCACACGAAGCGAACAGTTCATGTACGCCTGGCTAACCAGCTAAAAGGTGTGTCGGTACCATCTGCCTTAAGTTAGAAAGCCACCCGTCAACGATAAGTATAATCAAGGCAACAAATACGACTCAACGTTGCAGCCAGTTTTCGTCCGCCATCGTCCATATAGATACAGTTAACCAGGTAATGTGAGGTACAATATGCCGCAGGGCGCCACGCGGAAACGGCTTCGCACCGGGGCGATCGCAAAGCACGTTATTCGAAGCGCGGTAGACCGACCAAAACCAAGTCTTCTTGCTCAGTTGCAAGTTTAATTTGCTCCGACTTCGACAGCGTTTACCGGCTCACCTACGACTGGAACTGAAGATCGAATCCGCCCAACGTACTAATAGGGCGACCTTCGCCTTGAAGGGCTCATCCTTTTACCTCTCGTCGCGCTGTAGTTTCGTTGCCCACAACGCACGTAAAAACCTTGGCGTACGTCGATTCATTTGTGGCCCTATGTCGTTTTAGCATCGTCTAGTACAGATTTTGCGTCCCGCAGTTTGAGGGTATTCAGAAGCTGTTGGAGCATGTTGCGGCTCGCGGCAGGAACGATGTGAGTTGCCATCCAACGCTCCCGTGGTCACGCTAGATCCAGCACTCCGCACCGCATCAGAGTCCACTGTCAGTCCTATTATGGACCAACCAATCTAAGAGCCACCATATTGTTCTACGTGGAACATTACCTTCTGCGTTTTGAGTCGTGGAGGTTGCTTTGCATAAACCGTCCTGTTCAAGGAGTGCATTGCGCGATTAGATTAACGGTTAATCGCCCCGGAGTACTCCGGTATGAAGCCGTGTTCTCTTAGAATGCTTCCTTCCAAACCGTACAGGCGCCCCCTTTCACCCCGGCGTGTTACCCGCCTCGCCTCCACGACAGAACTATAAGCCTGGGTTGGCGATTCAGCTGAGCTTGTAGCATTCGAACTAAACCGAACTGAACACTGCGTAAGGGGAGGGAGGGCTGACCGTGCCGAGAACGCCTTCCCTATACTTCTGCCCTAGCAACGATAATAGTCGCTTGTCTCATCTCGGGTAGCACAAGCGTGGCGTGAAAATCTCGTGACACAAAAAGTCTTAAGACGCTCGAACCAAAGCCAAACGCGACTGTGACGTGATTCTCAAGTGAAAGGACCGCCAGGCTCCACCCGTTGGAGATGATCGCTGGATATGAGACGGATGACTTCATCGGGCAGCCGCATGATGACTCAGATCCGATGGACGTCGTCAAACCTTTAATCCGCATGTGAAACTCGAAACAAGAGTTTAAGAAGTAAGTTCGGTTACATGTCGGGGGAAAGGGGGAATGCCGCAAGGAAGACCGATGGATATAAGAGCGGTCGCACGGTCCCCACAAAAGTGGAGGCGCACCATCCGTCATTCAAACCGTTCAATTGCCGTGACCTCAGGCTCACCAGGAGCGAGACCACTTTTGCCTGCAAATCGTCGATCCACCACGATCTCATGGGGATATTCTTAAAAGTCGCATCTGCACGACTTAAAATGCTCGAAGGCCAACCTTAACTATGGCTTCGCCCAAGCGGAATCAGACGCCTCATTCGCTCAAAGAAACTACGAGTCTCGCCTTTCACTGCGGGGGACTCGCCGACGCCAATGAGCCGCTCAGCGATTGCCACAAACTGATTCACACTGCGCGCTCTTGGCTCTTCAATGATCACTGGGGATTGTTTGCGCACGGAACGAGAAACGGCAGGGTCATCCACGATGTAACCAAGCATACCTAAATCGGTCTTCAAAAACTTTTTGCTTGCAAACGCCATTTTTCGGGCGACAAGGTTACCCTCAGCCTCGTTCTCCACCCGATTCACAACCAGCCGCAAACGCTGTTTATAATCGTAGGTCGAGAGCACTTTGATTAACGCGTAACAATCGGTAATAGCATGAGGTTCGGGTGTGGTAATCAGGATGCTCTCGGTAGCTGCCATAAGAAAATTAGTCACGCTGGGAGAGAGGCCGCTCCCAGTATCAATCAAGAGGATGTCGGCGTACTTTTCGAGCTCTTGGAACTGAGATAGGAGCACATCAAACTTCTCCTGCGGAAGCGTAGTCAGGTCCTGAAAACCCGAACCGCCGGGCAAGACTATGAGGCCCTCCGGACCCTCCACCACGACCTCCAACATGTGTTTTTCGCCGTGGACAACATGCGCCAGATTATAAGGGGCCGACAAGTTTAATAGTACGTCGACGTTTGCTGTTCCCAGATCTCCATCGATCACACAAACGCGGCGACCCAATCGACTGAGAGCAAGGGAGAGGTTCACCACAAACGTGGTCTTGCCCACACCGCCTTTGCCACTACTCACAGCGATTGCCGGCAAACTTGCAGGCTGACGCGGTTGCTCGATGCGCTTGGGCGCTTCAGGGGAGGCAGGAGAGAGAAACAACGCGCGGTTCTTTCCACCGGTCCGCATCACGATCTCCATATCGATCGTGCGCACGTGCTCTCCAACTTTAATCCCGACTTTGACACGGGTCCCGACGGGCAGCAACACGAGCTTCCCAGCGTCCATAGGTACACCGATCTGGACACCTTCGTCGTTGACCCCCAGGATTTTACTGGTGTATGGGCCTCGATAAATTGGAGAACCCGGTTCGAGCGTCACTGGCTGTCCGGGTCCGAGACCTTTGATTGCCTCTTGAAAGGGTGTGGACATCTTGTTACGCCGCCTCCGTGTGCACCGCTACATCTTCGGGTTCGCACATGCATGCGACCGCATCTCGTACTCCCTCAACGGTCGGCGCCCGTCAGCAGCTCGAACAGCCGTTCACGATCCTCTTCGTTATAATACTCAATCTCAATCTTACCACGGCCGCCCTTGTGAACGACTCGGACCTTGGTACCCAAGCTATGCTTCAATCGCTCTTCGACATCTTCGAGTAAAGGATCGCGAGACAAACGCTTCGTCCGCCTTTTGCGCTCTTGCTGCTCGCCCTCTTGGATAATTTGAACAGCTTCCTCGAGCGTTCGCACGGACCAGCCCTCTTCGATAGAGCGCTTCGCCAACTGTAAGCGACGAGCTTTCGAAGTGACCCCGAGTAACACCTTCGCATGCCCCGCCGACAACCGGCCCGTCTCGATCTCTACGACCAGTTCGTCGTCCAAGTCAAGAAGGCGAAGACGATTAGCGATTGTAGAACGTTTTTTCCCTACTCGATCAGCGACTTCCTCTTGAGTCATACCAAACTCTGTCATTAACCGTTTATACGCTTCCGCCTCTTCAACCGGATTTAAATCCTCCCGTTGAAGATTCTCTACCAAAGCGATCTCCATCGCGTCACGGTCAGCGAGGGGCCTCACCAACGCGGGAATCGTCGTCAACCCGGCCAATTGAGCCGCCCGCCATCGACGCTCGCCCACGACAACTTCATAACGCCCCTCAACCGGTCGCACAATGATCGGCTCAAGCACGCCATGTGTCTCGATCGACTCTTTCAACTCATTGAGCTGCTCCTCGTCGAAATACCGTCGAGGCTGCTCTGTGTTGCGATCCACTTGCTCTAAAGGAATGGAACGCACGCTTCCTTGAGCCGAATCGCCCTCCGGAATCAACGCCTTTAATCCACGCCCCAGGGCTTTTCGCGTCATTTTAACATCACCTCTTCCGCCAGCGCACGATACGCCTGCCCGCCTTTCGATCGATCATCGTACAATACAATCGGCTGACCAAAGCTCGGCGCTTCACTCAAGCGAATGTTTCGGGGGATCACACTCTCATACACCTTAACTTGTCGGCCAAAATACGCTTTCACATCGGCGATCACTTGTTGTGACAAGTTGGTCCGGGCATCGTACATCGTCATGACAACTCCGTCGACTTGGAGCGCAGGGTTCAAATGGGTCTGTACCATATCAATGGTGCGCATGAGCTGACTTAATCCTTCTAACGCGTAATACTCACATTGGATGGGTACAAGCACACCATGCGCTGCCGACAGTCCGTTCACCGTTAACAATCCCAACGACGGAGGTGAATCGATCAAAATATAATCATACTTTTCAATCAAAGGTTCAAGCGCCCGTTTTAGACGATATTCACGCGACATCGCCGGCACGAGTTCGATCTCTGCACCTGCAAGTGCAATCGTGGCCGGAGCCACGTAAAGACCCTCGACCTCCGTCTCGATGATGATCTCGTCCATCTCCGAGTGCTCAATCAACACCGAGTACATACATTTCTCAAGCAAAGCCTTATCGACACCCAGCCCACTCGTGGCGTTCCCCTGTGGATCAATGTCTACGACCAGCACACGTTGGCCCGCAGTTGCGAGGTAAGCGCCCAGGTTCACCGCTGTAGTACTTTTACCCACACCGCCTTTCTGGTTCACGACCGCTATTACTCGTCCCACGTTTACGTACGACCTCCTTGACTACGCCTTGGCAACTTGATCCGGATCTCGACGTGATCGTCCAATTCCTCCTCTTGGAGTTCAACAACGACGCCATCCCGATTCATTTGTTCCACAAGACTACGAACACTGTTCACCAAAAGCCGATAATCCGTATAGACACCCTTCACCGAGCGCTGCTTTCGCTTCGCCTTTACAGGCTGCTCAGTTTCGAGACGTTGGCCAATCCACTCTTCCGTTTGTCGAACGTTTAAGCCGAGTTCACATATCACTTTAACTGCTTCAAACTGCACTTTCTCGTCAGGAATGCGAAGCAGAGCGCGCGCATGCCGCTCCGAGAGCATTTCCCGGGAAATAAGTGAACGAACCTCAGGACTGAGGCGTAACAGCCGCAGTTTGTTCGCCACTGCTGATTGGCTCTTTCCCAGCCGTTCGGCGAGTTCATCCTGAGTTAAACCAAACTCGTCAATCAACCGTCGGTAACCTTCCGCCTCCTCGAAGAACGAAAGGCCTTCACGTTGCACGTTCTCAATGAGCGCAATCTCTGCTACTTCGGAGTCGCTCATCTCACGAACGATGGCAGGCACGCTTTGCCAACCGAGCAACTGACACGCTCGCAGACGCCGCTCGCCGACTACCAGTTCGAAAGCTTCGTCGACTGGACGGACCACAACGGGATGTAACACACCGTGCTCGCGGATTGACGCGGCAAGCTCTTCGAGTTGCTCTTGATCAAACTCCATGCGAGGCTGGTACGGATTCCTGCGAATTCCGTCCACCGGAAGAGAGTGAACCTGTTCCTGCCGTTCACGATCATCATTCGACGCTGGCTGCTCGTCGACTTTACCTTTGGATTTGAGAATATCTGCAAGACGCAAGAGCAATCCACCCCACTTATGTTCGCCGGGCGTAGCCTTTGAATTCGAGTCATTGCTAGAACTTTCCTCTATATTACTGCGGGACGCATCAAATGGCCATGAACGGGGAATACAGAAGGACTCGCTTAACCAATGAGGGGTCTCTTTGAGGGGATACCGGCGCTTCGGGGGTATAATCCAGGAGTCTGCGAACTCTTATTAACACCCAATACAGTGCGACTACCCACACCAAACGGCAGTACAAACTCGTTTACTGATGCAAGGGAACCACCCAAACTCCGAAGAGCGAGGGAGGATTCATCAATCTCAGACTCGACCTCAGGCCCTTTGAGCGCAACAAAGCACCCTCCGACTCGGCACAAAGGTAGACATAACTCCAACAAGACGGGCAAGCGCGCTACAGCCCTCGCCGTCACAATTTCGAACGACTCGCGAAAACCGGGGCGATGACCGAGTTCTTCGGCTCGGGCATGGAGAGTCTCCACAGGTACGCCGACAGCAGCACTGATATCCGCGGCGATCCGCAGCTTCTTGTTCACAGAGTCCACCAACGTCACCCGAAGATCAGGTCGCACACAAGCCAGGACGATGCCGGGTACGCCGCCACCCGTCCCGACATCGCACACTCGTGCTCCCATCGGCCAATCACATATCGTAAAGGCCAAGAGGGAGTCCGCCACATGTTTGATCGCTACATCCTCCGGCTCTACAATAGCCGTCAAATTCACTTGGGCATTGGCGGTTACCAAGAGTTGGGCGAACCTACGCAGACGATCGAGTCCCTCCGAGTCGACAAGTGAACGAACGCGATCGAACGTAGGTTCCTCCAGACATGCCTCCAATCGCTGGGAGAAGCGACGATCAAAATCTTTTGCAGACTCAATCATTGACACTCGCACTCCCAACAAGTTGCGGCTCTCGTGCATGCATGTATATCAAGAGTACAGAGACGTCGGCCGGAGAGACGCCCGAGATTCGACTCGCCTGACCAATGGAAGCGGGACGAATCGCCTGCAATTTCTCACGCCCTTCAAAAGACAGCCCGGGAATCGCGTCATAGTCAACGTGGTGAGGAATCCGCTTCTCCTCCATCCGACGGAACCTAGCCACCTGGGCCTCTTGCTTCGCAATATACCCTTCGTACTTCACTTCCAACTCGACTTGGTTTTGGACCTCGCGATCGAGCTCTACCAAAGATGGCTCGAGTCGGGCCAGCTTCTCCAAGGTCATCTCAGGTCGCTTTAGCAAGTCGGAAAGAGTAGGTCCCGAACCCTTGCGAAGTGGGCGGCTTCCCACTGCTCGCAAGGCCTCCTGGACATCCTCGGTCGCCCCAACGCGCTTCGACGTCAACGTCTCCTGAACGCGCTGCACCGCGTTCCAACGCCTTTCAAACGCCGCGAAGGTCTCGTCGCCGACCAGCCCAAGATCACGACCAATAGGCATCAAGCGACGATCCGCGTTATCGTGTCTCAACAAAAGGCGGTACTCAGCCCGACTCGTCATCATCCGGTAGGGCTCCTGGGTACCCTTGGTGACGAGGTCGTCAATGAGCACACCGATATACGCTTGAGAACGATCGAGGATGAGTGGGCGTTCGTTGCGACCAAACAGCGCCGCGTTGATCCCGGCGACAAGGCCCTGAGCAGCGGCTTCTTCATAACCGGTCGTCCCATTGATCTGTCCCGCCGTAAACAGCCCTTCGACGTTCTTTGTCATCAATGTCGGGCTCAACTGCGTCGGGGTGAGACAGTCGTACTCGATGGCGTAACCAAACTTGGAGATCTCGGCCCGTTCAAGTCCTGGAATAGTGCGTAAGAACTCCTCCTGTACCTCTTTGGGCAGACTCGTCGAGATCCCACTCAAATACATCTCTGTCGAACGCCGACCCTCCGGCTCGATAAACACCTGGTGCTGATCCTTCTGGGGGAACATCACAAGCTTAGCCTCGATGGACGGACAGTATCGCGGTCCAGGACCAGTGATGGCGCCACTGTACATCGCGGCTCGCTCCAGATTCTCCCGGATAACTTCGTGGGTCCCTGGGTTGGTATAGGTGATCCAGCAGAGCGCATCCTTGTTCTGCAGTACACCTGACGAGTACGAGAATCCCGTAGGTTGAGGATCGCCCGGGAGCGGTTCGAGGCGATCGTAATCGATGGAACTCTTGCGAACGCGCGGTGGCGTACCCGTCTTAAATCGGACAAGTTCGAACCCCAGGTCAAAGAGTGACTCAGAGAGTCGCTGAGTCGTCTTCTGACCGCGCGGGCCCGATCGCTTGTTAAAGTCGCCGATGTGAACGCGGGAATTCATATACGTTCCCGTGGTCAACACCACAGCCGGAGCCAAATACTCCTCGCCGTCCTTGGTACGTACACCTCGCACGCGGTTGTTATCTATGAGCAACCGTTCGACGACGCCCTGCCGCAACCAAAGGTCGCCCTGCTCCGCTAGCACGCTACGCATTCGGCGGGCGTATTCAAACCGATCCGCCTGTGCCCGCAAAGTTTGCACCGCCGGCCCCTTGCCTGTGTTTAGGGTGCGCACCTGCATGCAAGTAGTGTCAATATTTACGGCCATCTCTCCACCGAGCGCGTCGATCTCCCGAACCAGGTGACCCTTTGCCGGACCGCCGATTGACGGGTTGCACGGCATCGACGCAACATTCCGCTCGCTTAATGTCAGCAAGAGCGTACGTTCGCCCATGCGCGCGCTCGCAAGCGCGGCTTCACATCCGGCATGTCCTGCCCCCACAACGATCACGTCAAATCGTTCCGACATCGCTGCCACCTCCGATTTCTACACAGTAATAGCGACTTTACTTTATTACGAGACGCCCTCAGGATGCAAGAGAAGTAGATTGGATCATTTGCCAACGCAGAACTCGGCAAAAATGTGGGCTACAACCTCTTCGGCTACACTCTCTCCAGTGATTTGACCCAAGGCCTCCAAACTCTCTTGTAGGTCGACGCTGACGACATCGGACGTCATTCCCAACTCAAGCGACTCTATCGCTGCGCTGACCGCTCGTTTCGCTACCTCTAATGACGCGATATGCCTCGCCCGAGTAACGAGAATCGGTGCGCCCTCCAGCTCGATTTCACCGGTAATCACGTCGAGCGCAACCTCCTCGAGCCGCTGCAAACCTTCTCCGGAGAGAGCGCTAACCCTCACGACTCGAGCACGTCCCTTTGGTTGAGGGAGTGCTTCGAGGTCGACGACAATGCCGAGATCGCACTTATTCACCACCACAATAATGGGAATCGTACTCGCCTCCGACTGCAACCATTCAAGTACAGCCGTATCGTCCTCCGTGAGAGGCCGCGACCCATCCACCACCACCAATGCGAGATCAGCGGAACTGATCGCCTTGCGGGTACGATCCACACCAATCTTTTCAACCGGGTCGTCCGTCTCACGTAATCCTGCGGTATCTGTCAACGTAACCGGAATCTCCCCGAGGAGAGCCGAGGACTCAATCGTATCCCGGGTGGTCCCTGCAATCTCAGTGACGATGGCCCGCTCCTCGTGCAAAAGCGCATTGAGCAGGCTTGACTTACCGACGTTTGGCCGCCCAACGATCGCAAGGCGAATGCCGTCACGATACACTTTCCCAACCCTCGCGCCCTTGATGAGTTGCTCCAAAGCGCCTTGCGCTGACGTCAACTCCTCCATCAACTCATCGGACCCCAACTCATCGACTCCCTCGTCAGGGTAATCAATCATCACTTGAATATGCGCCACCGCATGGAGAAGCTTCTCTCGCACAGCGCGTACACGCTCCGAGAGCACCCCTTCCAACTGGCGCGCAGCAACGTACAATCCCCTAGGGCTTCGGGCCCGAACGATATCGATGACTGCCTCCGCCTGCGCCAAGTCGAGCCGGCCATTCAGAAATGCGCGCTGAGTGAATTCGCCCCGCTCGGCCGGCCGCGCACCTGCCTCCAACACGAGGGAGAGCACCGCCTCAACCACCAAGCGACCACCGTGGCAGTTAATCTCTACAATATCTTCTCCTGTGAATGTGTTGGGCGCGCGCATTACGCCGACAAGACATTCGTCTATTGGCTCCCCTTTGGCATTGAGGATGCGTCCATAAACAAGTGAGTGGGTACGTACATTTAGAAGGGAGTGTCGACCCATAAAGAACGAGTCAACAATGGAGATCGCTTCGGGTCCGCTTAGACGAACAATTCCAATAGCGCCCTCGCCGATTGGGGTGGCGACGGCAGCGATGGTCTCAGCATGACGAGCAGCCATAATCTAGGCACTCCTTAGAACGCCTATTTCTTGGGCACGATGACCACCCGTCGGTAGGGTTCGTCGCCTTCACTACGCGTCTCTACACGGTCGTCGTCGGCCAACGCCATGTGGACGACGCGCCGTTCAAGAGCGCTCATCGGCTCGAGGGCAGCCTTGCGTCCCTGCCTTTTCACTTTCTCCGCCAGCCGCTCTGCGACGCCGCGAAGTGTCTCGGCCCGTTTCTCACGGTAACCCTCCGCATCGAGCACGATCCGTGCCCGAACACCTCCACCTTGGTTGGCCACCAAATTTGTCAAGTACTGTATGGCATCCAACGTCTGCCCGCGTCGCCCGATGATCATCCCCATACGGTCTCCGCTTAACCTAAGGTAGACTAGGCCCTCTTTACCTGGCTCGCACTCGATCTGTGGATCGACACCCATCTTCTCAAAGAGTCTACCCAAAAACAGAGTAGCCTTCTCAACTTTTTGGTCCACGGAATCCGTCACAGTGACCCGCACCCGAGCTTGCTTTGCGCCGAGAATACCAAGAAAGCCTTTCGAACCCTCGTCGAGAATCTCGATGTCGACCGCGGATCGATCGACTCCCAGCTCACGCAGCGCGGCCTCGACCGCTTCGTCGACGGTCTTTCCGGGTTTTTCCACTGACGTCATTTTGCTTCCGCGCCTCCCTTGGCAGGCGTCTCCTTTAACAGGAAGTACTGTTGAACAATGGAGAAGATGTTACTAACCACCCAGTACAAAACGAGTCCTGCGGGAAAATTGATCGAGATCCACCCGATAAAGATCGGCATCACATACAAAATCGCCTTCTGCGACTGGTCGGTGATGGTCATCGAAGACTGGATAAAGGTCGTTGCGGCCGACAAGAGGGGCAGAATGTAAAATGCATCCGGCTGATTGAGTTGCCAAATCAGGAAATGGGGATCGGAACCCTCAAAAGAAAAGTCGCGCAGAACGTGAAACAGCGCAATCAAGAAAGGGAACTGAATCAATAGTGGAAAACAACCCCCGAGCGGGTTGACACCTTTTTCCTTATAGAGTTCCATGACGCGCTTCTGGTACTCTTGAGGGTTGTCCTTGTGCTTCTTTTGGATCTCTTTCATCTTAGGCTGCAACTCTTTCATTGCAACCATAGACTGAGTCTGCTTCTTAGTGAGCGGATAGAGGGCGCCCCGAATTCCGATCGTCAACAAAATGATGCCGACACCGGCACTCCCCGTAATGGTGGAAAGCCAGACCAGAATAGCTTCAATTCCTGCGGGAAGCCAGCCAAAAAGTGCTCCGATAAACTCCAATCAGTGTGCCCCCAATCCCTATTTAACCGGATCGTAGCCCCCGGGATTCCACGGGTGACACCGAACAATCCGTCCCAGACTCATCAGACTCCCTCGTAGCAGTCCGTACTTAGCGAGTGACTCTCTTGCATACTCAGAACAGGTCGGATAAAAACGGCACCGCCCCGGAAAAAGCGGAGAGATGAAACGCTGATAAAGCCACACAAGCCACACAGCCAGGTGACGCGGCCAAAAGAGAGGATGAAAAGGACTCCGGGTCACGGCGCTTCATCGACATTCCGCAATAGGCCCGCCCGTTTCAACAGATCCCCCATTGCCTCCTGCAAAGGCCAGAAGCCCTTCTCCTTCGCCAGAACTCGCGCCGAGAAGACCAAATCAAAACCTTCGGGTATCCTCTCGCCCATAGGGTACATCGCCTCGCGCATCCAACGCTTCACCCGATTTCGCTCGACTGCTTTGCCGACGCGCCGACTCACAGAGAATCCGACTCGGGATTCGTCAGAATCGCCGCGTCGAAACACATGCAGCACCGCGAGCTTATTCTTATGCACTCGACCCTGTTTATAACAACGACTAAACTCATCCGGGCGCGTGAGAACCGGGAGGCGTGCGCGTGTCATCTGCGTCACGCTTTGTTTAAGCGCTGAGTCGTTTACGGCCCTTGGCTCGTCGACGCTTAAGGACACGTCGACCCGCCTTGCTGCTCATACGTTGCATAAAGCCGTGCACGCGCTTTCTACGGCGTTTCTTAGGCTGGAACGTACGCTTCATAAACCTATACACCTCCGTAAGGACACTATTTTGATTATAGCCGACCGATTTTTCCTCAGTCAAGGGATTTTCCTTCACGCAGCCTCACAGGCAACCCATTTGTCAGTGTAACCTTTGGTGGGTTATGTCAGTCAACAAACCGTTTGAGCGCCAACCCAAATGCAATTGCACCCCTCATATGCATCTGGTAGAATAACTCTGCCCAAAATCCTCCATTCAAGGGATTCTTGGGCACTTTTCATCCACAGCTTGTGGAGAACCCTGTGGATACTCTGAGGAAAACTTTGAGACCACTTTTCCACGTCCCTACCAATGAGAAGGTGCGATCAGAGTCCGCAATAGGCGGCTCACTACGGTAGTATGGACCGCAGTCTCCAAACTCTTGAGTCAATTTTCACAAGGATTGCTGTTCGCACAAAAGCCGTCCTGAGCTGCGGTTTTGTTCGTCAACAATCATTGTGGACAAGCGAATGTCTCAAAAAGCCCGACACACTGCGAGTTCCTAACTCTTTTACCTGGTCAAGGCCTGTGGATAACCTGTGGAATCTGTGAATACGTACAAAGATTCGGTCCGAACACACACTTGGTCTTGAATCGCGATCGGGTCAAACCTCGGGCAATTGTGAAGAGAAGAGTCGGCAGGATTCATCGGCGTTTCTGGCCAACATTCTTCAGACGTCCTTGACCGCAGCATCCTGGCATGAGGAGGAACTGACCTGCAAGGGCGGCAGGTTGGATCAAATGTTATGAGCGAAGATTTGTTAAAACTTTGGAGTCGGGTGGTCCAAAGGACTAAGGACGAGATCAACAATCCCAATTTGGACATGCTCATGGAAGGAGCGCGCCCTGTCTCGTTGGCATCCGGCAGATTGACTGTCCAGTTTCCATCCGAGTGGGCACGTGACTGGGTCGAAGCCCGACATTTTGAGGACGTCAAAACGATCGTCCTCGACGCCATTCCCTCGGCTAACCAGGTCGAATTGATGGCAGCTCATCAAAACGGCACCGTGCCGAAAGCGCCTGCACCGAGTGAGAGCGCTATACCGGCAGCGATGCCAGCTACCCCTCCTACAGTGGAAAACGGTCGCGAACGCATGGTCGGCGCTCCTCTCAATCAGCGCTACACCTTCGATTCGTTTGTCGTAGGACCCAGCAATCGATTCGCCCAAGCAGCCTCACTGGCAGTCGCCGAAGATCCCGCGGGCGCGTACAACCCCCTCTTTCTCTATGGAGGCGTTGGGCTGGGGAAGACCCATCTCATGCAGGCGATCGCCCATTACGTGCGCGAGCATCATTCAAGCCTTTATGTAGTGTACGTCTCCTCCGAGACGTTCACTAACGATCTGATCAACGCGCTGGGCCGACGTTCGATGGCTGAGTTTCGCCGGAAATATCGCAACGTCGATCTACTCCTGATCGACGATATCCAATTTGTCGCCGGCAAGGAGCAGACCCAAGAAGAATTCTTTCACACATTTAACTCGCTCTACGAAGCAGGTAAGCAAATTGTAATATCCAGCGACCGACCGCCCAAAGAGATACCTACACTCGAAGAGCGGTTGCGCTCCCGTTTTGAGTGGGGCTTAACCACCGATATTCAAGTTCCCGACCTTGAGACGCGCATGGCTATCCTCAGTAAAAAGGCGAACCTCGAAGGAATCTCGCTCTCGAACGAAACGCTGTTGTACATTGCCAGTGAGATTCAATCCAACATACGGGAGCTCGAAGGCGCACTGATTCGCGTCATCGCCTACGCTTCCCTCCAAAATAAGCCGGTGACGCCACAAATTGCGGAAGAAGCCCTTAGGGATATTATTTCAGCCCGAAAGACGAGAGTTGTCACGATCGGAACCATCCAAAGCGCGGTCGCGGCGCACTATGGGGTCGAGGTGACCGATCTAAAGGCCAAGAAACGTACCCGATCGGTAACGTTCCCACGACAGATTGCCATGTTTCTCGCGCGCGAGATGACAGACGCGTCCCTGCCAAAAATAGGTGAAGAGTTTGGAGGACGGGACCACTCCACCGTCATTCACGCTTATGAAAAGATACGCGACGAGACGGCGCAAAACGCAGTTCTCGCACAAACGGTCAAAGAGATCAGCCAAAAGATCAAAAACGGCTGACGAACGCGGCCCATAACTATCATGAGGCGCCCAGAGGTTTGCGGGCGCCTTTTTATTTTGGCATACTAGGGTCCGTCCCTGTGGACGCGATGTGGACATAGTGTGGAGCGGTATGTTCATGAGATCGTCATAACTTGGGAGTTACACGGGCATAACGTGTTGATCGATTGTGCATCCATTTTGTATAGTCAAGGCAAGAGACTCCAAGTGGGGAATGTGTGTATACAACGACGCTGTGATCGACAGGTTCGTCAACACGCGAAAGCTAGTCAGCAAGCGTCTCAAACGGAGGTATCCACAGTACGCACACCCCCTACTACTACTGCTACGAAATCACTCTAAATAAATCCATCCATCGTAGAGATATCGGTTATACTTTTAGGGTAACGGAATTTAGGAGGCAGCTTATGCCGGTGGAGTTTGTATGTCAACGTAGCGATCTCGCACGCGGCATCGCAACCGTCGAACGGGCAGTCTCAAGCCGCGATAGTATGCCTGTCCTCGAAGGGATACTCATCCGAGCCGAAAGTGATCGCTTGCTACTGGTTGCGACCGATCTCGAGATGAGTATCGAATGTTACGTTCCAGCCCGAGTGAGACAGACAGGTGAGACCGTACTCGGCGGGAAAGTGCTCGGCCAGATCGCGCGCAAGTTGGCGGGCGACGAGGTGGTGTACACCACTGAGGACAACCAGACAGCCCGTATCGAATCGGGCCGTTCTCGCTTCACCGTTCACACCATGGATCCGGAGGACTTTCCGACACTCCCAGATGTAGACGAGGAGTCTATGTGGCGGATCTCCCAAGCGCAAATGCGCAAGATGATACGTCACACGTCCTTCGCAGCGGCAGCGGACGACTCCCGTCCTTTTCTTACGGGTGTGTTCGTTGAGGTGGAGGGGGACGACATCTGTTTTGTCGCCACCGACTCGAGTCGATTAAGTCACTACAAAGGTAAATTGATTGAGCCGGCGAAGAGTGCCACGACGGGTATCGTTCCGGTTCGCAGTCTAACTGAGTTAATGCGACTATTGGAGCCGGACGACGAGTCGGAGATCGAGTTTACCGTCACCCCCAATCAGGCTGTATTTTGTTTGGCAGGTGTGCGCGTGATCTCGCGGGTTATCGAGGGGCAATTCCCTGATTACCGACGTGTTTTTCCTTCGGAGAAGCCGACACAGCTGCGCGTCGGTCGTCAGGAGTTTCTTGACGCGCTCGAACGGGTCTCGTTGATTGCAAAGCGCAACACTCCGATCGTGCGCATCAAAGTGCAAGAGGGTCTCCTCTCGCTTACCACGAACGAAGCGGAGATTGGACAAGCTTTTGAGGAGATCAACGTCGTGCAGGACGGAAGCGACCGGGAGACAGCGTATCAAGCTCGCTACCTCCTTGACGTCTTGCGCGCCATGGATGCTGAAGATGTGGAGATGGGTCTTGGTGAAGGACTTAAGCAAGGCAGCTTGCGCTCCGTAGAAGACGAGGCTTTCACGTATATAGTCATGCCGGTAAGGGTGGGGTAGAACGTGAATGTGAAGAGTGAGTCTCCGGAGAAAGTGTGTATTCGAGGGTCGGAGATTGATCTTGGGCAGTTTCTTAAGCTCTCACAGGCAGTAAGTACCGGTGGGGAAGGGAAATCCCTGATTCAGCAGGGGGCCGTACGTGTGAACGGCGAGGTTGAGATTCGTCGTGGACGCACCCTGCGTTTGGGAGACGTCGTCCGGTTGGCCGGACGGGGTTGTTATGAGGTGAGAGGGCTCGACCAAGAGTCCGTCTAGTGCGGGTTGAAAGAGTAGAGCTTCGGTTCTTCCGCAACTATCAGCACGTGGCGCTGGAGTTTTCGCGCTCTCTCAACATCTTTGTCGGTCAAAATGCACAGGGGAAGACTAACCTGCTTGAGGCGATCTACCTTCTTGCCCTGGGACGTTCGCACCGTACGACTCGAGAGTCCGACATGATCGCATGGGGATCAGACAACGCACTTGTGCGTGCCGATGTCCTACGTGAAACGGGCACAGTGCGCATTCAATCCCAGTTGCGCCGTGAGGGGAGCAAAGAGACCAGCATCAGCGGCCAACCCATCAAACGGTTGACCGACCTCTTGGGAAACGTCAACGTTGTGGTCTTTGCCCCCGATGATTTACAGTTGGTCAAAGGGGCGCCGGCGATCCGGCGGCGCTTCCTCGACTTGGAGATCGCGCAGATCAGCCCGGCGTACCGCCATCACTTTGCTCGATATCAACGGGTCTTGCGCCAACGCAACAACCTCCTCAAAGCCATCCAGGGGGGGCAAGCACACCCAGATTCGCTCGAAATGTGGGATGAGCAACTCATAAGTGACGGCTCGCGGATTGTGGCAAAACGGGCTCAAGCGTTGCGGCGACTCTCAGAGTGGAGTCGGCGTATGCAAGAGGAGATCAGTGCCGGGCGCGAGGCGTTGGACCTCATGTACCGCCCCTTCTTCTCAACCGATTCGGAGCCCGTTCAGAGTTGGTGGGAGGAGCTCTCAGAGGTTGAGGCGGCGTTTGAAAAGAGTCTGAAAGCGGTCCGTAAGGACGAGATGGTGCGTGGTGTGACTCTGGCCGGCCCGCAACGTGACGATATTGCCTTCTGTGTGGATGGGATTGATCTGCGTTACTACGGTTCACAGGGGCAGCAACGGACCGCTGTCCTCTCGTGTAAATTGGCCGAGATCGAATTCATGAAAGAAGTGGCCGACGAATACCCAATACTACTCCTCGATGATGTGATGTCCGAGCTCGATGACAGCCGGCGCTCACACTTCCTGCGAACAGTGACGGGTCGCATCAATACTTTTATCACGACGACCAACCTGCGCAGCTTCACCGATGACGTCTTGTCTCATGCATCCGTCTACTCGATCAGCGCCGGTGAAGTCACTCCAGCGTAAAGCGTGTGTTCAACGAAAGGGATGGCGCGTGTTTCTTTACGTGGGTGCGGAGTTCTCCATTCCACTCAGCCGTGTTATCGCCATTATTGATGCCGCGTCAATGGCGCGCGAGCCCGAAACCCGCTCCTTTGTTGAACAGGCCAAGCGCCGGCGTGAAGTGCGCGACGTGAGCGGAGAGGACGAAGTCGCATCCTACGTGATCACGGAGACGTTAGTGTACGCGTCGTCTTTGACGTCGGCCACGTTGAAAAAGAGGGCTGAGCGGGGATGGGCCGGAGGCCTGATTGACAATGAAATCTAGATGAACGTACAATAAAAAAGGAGTAGCATGGCGAAAACAGGAATTCCCCCCATCTTTCTTTGACGATACTAACCGTGGTGGTACCATCACGGCTTTTATTCGCTTGGACGGAGGTCGAGAATGGTTACAGAGAAAAACGGCGGAGCTTACGAGGCCGATCAAATCCAGGTGCTTGAAGGCCTGGAGGCTGTCCGGCGCCGCCCCGGTATGTACATCGGCAGCACCGATGCGCGGGGTCTTCACCACCTGATTGTAGAAGTGGTGGATAACAGCATCGACGAGGCGCAGAACGGGTTTGCCGACTCGATTGAAGTAGCCATTCAAAAGGACGGGACAGTACGCGTGCAGGATAACGGCCGCGGCATCCCGGTCTCGATTCACTCCAAGACAGGGCGCTCTGCGCTTGAGACGGTGATGACGGTCCTGCACGCTGGCGGCAAGTTTGGCGAAGGTGGCGGGTACAAAGTGACGGGTGGTCTACATGGTGTAGGCGTCTCCGTCGTTAATGCGCTGTCGGAATGGTGTGAGGTGGAAGTACACCGTGACGGCAAACGTTACGTACAGCGTTACACCCGAGGAGTGCCGGATCATGACGTTAAAGAGGTAGGGGAGACCGACGGGACAGGCACTATCACAACGTTTATGCCTGATGCTGAAATTTTCGAGACACTGGATTTCAACGCGGACACCATTACGTCGCGCCTCAGAGAGTTGGCTTTCCTCAACAAGGGCGTTGAAATTCGTTTTAGGGACGAACGCACAGAGAAAGAGAGCGTCTACCAGTACGATGGTGGGATTATCTCCTTCGTCGAGCACCTCAACAAGCTCAAAGACCCGCTGCACAAGAACGTGGTTTACTTTGAGAAAGACGTGGATACAACGCACGTCGAGGTGGCGATCCAGTACAACTTAGGATACGCGGAGACGATCTTTTCATTTGCCAACAACATCAACACTCACGAAGGCGGGACACACCTTAGCGGGTTCCGGAGCGCGCTGACGCGCACGCTCAACGATTACGCTCGCAAGAACAATTTCCTCAAAGGAAATGAGGAGAGCCTCACCGGCGACGACGTACGTGAAGGGTGCACCGCTGTTATCAGCGTGCGATTGGTTGATCCTCAGTTTGAAGGCCAGACCAAGACCAAACTCGGCAACAGTGATATTCGCGGTATCGTCGAGTCTTCAGTAAACGAAGGGCTGGCTACTTTTCTGGAGGAGCATCCGTCGGATGCCCGCCGAATTTTAGATAAAGCTATTCATGCGGCGCGGGCACGAGAGGCCGCCCGCAAAGCGCGAGAGTTGACCCGGCGCAAGAACGCGCTTGAGATCACATCCCTCCCCGGAAAGCTTGCGGATTGCTCTCTGAGCGAACCGGAGTTAACGGAGTTGTACCTCGTTGAGGGCGACTCGGCTGGTGGAACGGCCAAGCAAGGGAGAGACCGTCGCTTCCAAGCGATCATGCCGCTACGAGGGAAGATTCTCAATACGGAACGGGCGCGGCTCGATAAGATTCTCTCCAACAATGAGATTCGGGCGATGATTTCCGCCCTCGGCACAGGCATCGGTGAAGAGTTCGACCTGTCAAAGAACCGTTACGGCAAGGTGATTTTGATGACCGATGCTGACTCTGACGGAGCTCACATCCGGACGCTGCTTCTCACCTTTTTCTACCGCTTTATGAAAGAGCTGGTTGAAGCCGGTAAGGTGTACATTGCATTACCCCCGCTCTTCCAAGTGAAAAAAGGAAAGCAGGAGCATTACTGTTACACCGAGGCTGAGCTTGATGACCTGCTCGAAGAGTTGGGGCGCCAAGGGGTGGAAGTGCAGCGGTACAAGGGTCTGGGAGAGATGGACGCCGAGCAGTTGTGGGAGACGACGATGAATCCGGAGACCCGTACCATTCTGCGTGTCACCGCAGACGATCTGGTTAAAGCCGACGAAATCTTTAGCATGCTCATGGGAGACAAGGTAGAGCCGAGACGCGATTTTATCGAGTCGAATGCGAAGTACGTCGAGAACCTCGAAGTGTAGGTGAACATCATTGGCAACTGAGTTTAACGAGGGCAAGGTGTTACCCATCGCGTTAGAGGAGGAGATGCGACGCTCCTACCTCAATTTTGCGATGTACGTGATCGTCGATCGCGCCCTACCCGACGTTCGAGACGGATTGAAGCCCGTTCAGCGGCGCATTCTCTACACCATGCTTGAGATTGGCCTTCGTCCGGATCGGCCTTTTAAGAAGTCTGCTCGAGTGGTGGGCGAGACGATGGCGAAGTACCATCCTCATGGTGACTCCGCCATCTACGACGCGATGGTGCGTATGGGACAACCCTTCTCCTACCGGTCCCCACTTGTCCAAGGACACGGAAACTTCGGCAGCATTGACGGCGATCCGCCGGCAGCGATGCGTTACACGGAAGCGCGCCTCTCCCGCCTCGCCCTGGAGCTCTTGCGGGACATCGACAAAGATACGGTCGACTTTGGACCCAACTTTGACGATTCGCTTGAGCAACCCGTCGTATTACCGGCTCGCTTCCCAAACTTACTCGTCAACGGCGCGACGGGGATTGCGGTCGGCATGTCGACCAACATCCCGCCGCATAACCTCAACGAAGTGATCGAAGCGATAACATACCTCATCGATCACCCTGAGGCTACTTCGGACGATTTGATGAAGTCGATCAAAGGTCCTGACTTCCCCACCGGTGGACTCATCTTGGGTAGAGAGGGCATCCGGGACGCGTACCGCACCGGGCGCGGCCGCATCAGGATGCGCGCTCGAACCAAGATTGAGCAGATGCAGGGCGGCAAGCACCGTATCGTCGTGACAGAGATTCCCTACATGGTGAACAAAGCCAACCTCGTTGAGAAGATCGCCCAGCTCCACCATGAAAAGAAGGTGGACGGAATCACCGCGCTGCGCGATGAGTCCGATCGCCAAGGGATGCGCATCGTCATCGAGTTACGTCGGGACGCAAACCCCAACGTCGTCCTCAACCAACTCTTTAAACACTCGCAGTTACAGGAGACGTTCGGCGTCATCATGCTGGCGCTCGTGAACGGGGAGCCGAAGGTGCTCACCCTTCGAGACATTTTGGAAGAGTACGTCGCCCACCAGCGAGACGTCGTCACTCGGCGGACCAAGTTTGAATTAAAGCGGGCCGAGGACCGGGCACATATCCTCGAAGGGTACCGCATCGCTCTCGATCACATCGACGAGATCATTCGCATCATTCGTGGAGCCGAGAGCGACCAAGACGCCAAAAACAAGTTAATGTCGCGCTTCGGATTGTCGGAGCGTCAATCTGTCGCCATTCTGGATATGCAGTTGCGGCGATTGACGGGACTCGAGCGTGAGAAGATCGAGAATGAGTATAAGGAGCTCCTCGTAACCATTGCCCGACTCAAAGAGATTCTTGAGGATGAGGGTAAGTTGTTGGGATTGATCAAAGAAGAGCTGACTGAGGTGGGAGAGAAGTTCGGCGATCCGAGGCGCACCGAGATCACCGCGTCGCAGGACGACGAGTTTAACGTCGAGGATCTCTTAGCCGAAGAGGATATCGTGATCACTCTCACCCATCAGGGGTACGTGAAGCGCCTGCCGTTGACAACATATAGGAGTCAAAAGCGCGGCGGCCGCGGCATTGCCGCACTCAGCACAAAGACAGACGACTTTGTGGAGCATCTCTTTATCACGTCGACGCACACCTACATCGCCTTTTTTACTAACCGAGGCCGCGTCTACCGGTTGAAGGGACACGAGATCCCTGAGGCAGGGCGAAATGCACGGGGCTCGGCTATCATCAATCTGATTCCGATCGAACCGGGTGAGTTCGTGCAGGCTGCGATTCCCATTCGGGAGTACGACGACGAACACTTCCTCTTTATCGCGACCCGAAACGGGAACGTCAAAAAGACGGTGTTGTCGGAGTACGACAGTCCGTACTCCGGACTGATTGCCGTGACGCTCGACGAAGGAGACGAAGTGGTCGGTGTGCAGCTCACCGACGGCAAACAGGATATGCTGTTGGTCACTCGAATGGGACAGGCAATCCGCTTCCCCGAATCGGACGTGCGCTCGATGGGACGTAACGCCCGTGGGGTGCGAGGGATTAAGTTGGACGAGAACGACTGGGTCGTCGGCATGGACATGGTCGCGCAGCATCGGGACCTCCTCGTCGTTACAGAGAACGGCTTTGGCAAGCGGACGAAACTCGAAGAATACCGCATTACGGGTCGCGGCGGTAAAGGGATTCGTACGTTGCAGGTAAGCGATCGCAATGGTCCGATTGCCGGTGTGAAGGTATGCCGGGAGGAGGACGAGATCATGTTGATCAGCCATGAGGGCATCATGATTCGCATCGGTGTCCGCGACGTCTCACAACTTGGCCGTAGCACGCAGGGAGTTAAGTTGATGCGGCTGGGGGAGAACGACTACGTGGTCGCTCTGGCCCAAGTAGTCGGGAAGGACGAAGAGAGCGAGGCTGGTCTTGCACCGGAGGCGGAGCCGGAAGTAGAGAGTGAGACTGACGGGGATTCTTAGCAGATCGGAAAAAATGCCCTCTAGTCAACCGCTCTAATGTGGGGTATAATACGGAAATGAGCCCGTAAGGCACATTTCCTTCGGGGACGTAGCTCAGTTGGGAGAGCGCCGCCCTTGCAAGGCGGAGGTCGTCGGTTCGACCCCGATCGTCTCCACCAAACAAATGAGAAGCCCATTGTCACCGATATTTGTGACGATGGGCTTCTCTTATTTGCTTTAGAATGTGCGTCCTTTTCTCGTATCCTTCGTCTGTAATGATGACGGCCGAGCGCGGCCCGTCAATTGTGAGTACGAAAGGATGACGTAGAATGGGTCAAATCGTCGAAATCGATTTCATGTACATCGACCTCGATGTGTGCACACGGTGTATCGGGTCGGACCAAAATTTGGACGAGGCACTGTCGGAGGTGAAGGCGGTTCTCGAGGCTGAAGGGGTCGAGACTGTTCTCCGGAAGATACTTGTCGATTCCACAGAGAAGGCCAGGGCGCTCCAGTTTCTCACCTCGCCGACGATCCGAGTCAACGGCCGCGACATTGCACTTGACTTACGCGAGAGCCGATGCGAGGCTTGCTCCAGTAACGGAAGTGTCGAGTGCCGGGTATGGGTCTATCGGGGGAAGGAGTATACTGAGGCTCCCAAGGCGATGATTGTGGATGCCGTACTGCAAGAAGTGTACGGTCGAACAAGGCAACCAAAGGGTAATTCAGTGGAATATCTAGGAGTCCCAGAAAACCTCAAACGCTTTTTCGCCGGGAAAGCGCAACACGACACCAACGGGGATTCCAGGTGTTGCGCTCCCGCGGAACAGTTGACGTGTTGTGAACCGTCCGAGAAGGCTCAGTGCTGTGAAACAGTTCCTACGGGACAATGCGGGTGCCAGTCCAGTGAGTAGCACGGTGTTAAGGAGGCGTCCCAAGTGAGTCTCTCCACCGAAAGCGTGTGGGAGTTGCTGAGTGGCAATCTTCGAGGGTACATCAGCCGACGGGTGCGAGATTCGCACGATGTTGACGATATCTTGCAGACGGTGTTCTTGAGGATTCACAAGGGCATTTCGCGTCTGCGAGATTCCGAGCAACTGGATGCCTGGATCTACCGGATTGCTCGCAATGCGGTCATTGATTTTTATCGAGGTCGCACGGAGAGCGTCAGCCTCGATACGGTTTCGGAACCCGTGGCAGAGGAAGAAGAGGAACCGTCTGGTGCGGTTGCATGCGTGAAACCGATGATCGAAGCCCTTCCCGAGAAGTACAGGGAGGCGCTGGCAAACACGGAATTAAACGGGCTCACGCAGCGCGAGTACGCACAGATGGCGGGCTTGTCATTCTCCGGGGCTAAGTCTCGGGTCCAACGGGGACGAGGACTGTTAAAGGAGATGCTGTTGGAGTGCTGTCGCTTCGAATTCGATAGAAGAGGTGGTATTGCCGACTTTGAGCCTAAGCAGGGGACTTGCGCCTGTTGTGACTTGGCAGTAGGCGACTCTCGTCGAGGTGAACGTTACGTTCACCTCGACCCAACGTAGCGCGGGTGTTGACACCGCAATAACACTGATGTTAGTATGTCACTATATTAGATATAAGTAAATTAGGAAACACTCGCCGTGAAGCGGGTTTTTTAATCAAGACTAATTCATTGATTTGTAAATTAGTGTACCAATAATGAAGTTCGTAGCCGACTCTACGCGTTTACTTGCACGAGGAGGGGATCTATCGATGTCTACGACGGCGATGAAGACCGTTGATTGTAGAGGGTTAAGCTGTCCCATGCCGGTCGTTCGCACGAAGCGTGCAATGGACGACATTGGCGAGGGCCAGGTACTAGAGGTTGTTGCTACTGATCGTGGGGCAATCAATGATCTGCAAGGTTGGGCCAAGCACGCCGGTCACGAGATCGTGGCGTGGAATGAGGAGGGCGGCAACTTAAGGTTTTACATTAAAAAGGGCAACTAGCAGGGAGGATTACGATGGGGACGATAACCGCGAAGTCACAAATCGCACCGAGTGAGCTTCAGGCAAAGCTCAGCTCCGGAGAAGACGTGTTCGTTCTCGATGTTCGAGCCGAGAATGAGTACTTCGATTGGCCGATCGATACCTCTGAGCGTGTGAAAACCCTCAATATCCCGTACTTTCTCTATCTCGAGGACGAAGAGAGCGTCATGGCAAGGCTCCCTAAAGATAGGGAGATTGTCGTGGTTTGCGCCAAGGGCGGCGCCTCCGACTACCTCGTGCAGGAGCTACGTCAAAAGGGGTACGACGCCAAAAACTTGGAAGGCGGGATGCTCGCTTGGAGTCAGATCTACGACGTCAAAAGGGTTAAGGAAGCCTCCCGAGGCCGAACACCCTTTGATTTGTGGCAAATAAATCGCGTTGCAAAGGGGTGCCTCTCGTATTTGATGGGTTCGGAGGGTGAGGCGATGGTCGTCGATCCTGGCCGGCACGTGCACCCTTATCTCCAGTTGGCGGCGGAACACGGCCTTGTCATCAAGCACGTCGTGGATACTCACCTCCATGCGGACCACATTTCAGGTGGGAGAAGACTTGCAGAGCTAACCGAAGCGACGTACTATTTGCCGTCTGCTGACGGACAGGATGTGACGTACCCGTTTACACCACTCAATGAAGGGGCATTAATTCGGGTTGGTGAGTCGGCGATTGAAACGGTTGGAATCCACACGCCCGGACACACTCCGGGGAGCACCTCTTTACTCGTGTGTGACGAACTCCTCCTGACAGGAGATCTACTCTTTGTAGCGAGCGTTGGACGTCCTGATCTTGGCGGAATGGCTGAGAGATGGATTCATGATCTACACAAGACGTTGTTTGGCCGAATTACAAGTCTGGATGATTCCATTCACATCTATCCGGGACATTACGGGGACGCGAGGGAGTTTAATCAGGACGGCATTGTTACGGCCACATTGGGCGATCTCCGTACGAGGAATCCAATCTTACAGATCACGGAGAAGGACCGGTTTGTTGAAGAGATATTGGGTGGCATGCCCATGCAACCCGCAAACTTCAGCGAAATTCGCCGCGTGAATAATGGCGTCAAGGATGTGACTGATGCGGAAGCGACCGAGATGGAGATTGGGCCAAACCGATGTGCGGTTTCGGAGTGAGGGGGAGTCACGATGTCCAAGGTGTTTAACGTTGCCGAAACCGTGGATGCACGCAATGTAGCGTGCCCGTTACCGATCATTCGCGCAAGGAAGGCGATGGATCGAGTCGCGGTTGGTGACATTATCGAGGTACTGGCGACTGATAAGGGGTCAATTGCTGACTTCAAGTCATTTGCAGCGCAAACGGAGCACGAGTTGATCGACTCCCGAGAGGAGGATGGTCTTTACAAGCATTATTTGCGCAAGACTCGACCGGAGACCAAGGAGAAGGAGAGGGTTTTTACGCAAACGATCTCCAACGATGAGCTCCTGCGAAAGATTGAAGAGAGGGAGTTCATTCGGCTCGTCGATGTCCGGGAGAGAGGAGAGTATGTGGAGGCTCGCATCCCTGGAGCAATCTTAATTCCCCTCGAGGAGCTCGCAGATAGGGCTGCAAACCTCCTCGACCTTAACGACGAGATTGCCGTCATCTGCCGAAGTGCACGGCGGAGTGATTACGCATGTCAGATCCTAACCAAGAAAGGGTTTACAAACGTTAAAAACGTGGTCCCGGGCATGATTGCCTGGACCGGACCGACGATCAATGACGGAGTTTGAGATAAAGGAGCCAGAAGTAGAAAGGTGATGGAGAATGATGGAGAAGAGACGACGTGTAGCGGTGATTGCAACAAAGGGCGATCTCGAAGGGGCGTACCCTCCGCTTAATATAGCTACCGCTGCCGCCGCAATGGGTGCCGAAGTCGCCGTATTCTGCACCTTTGGCGGGCTTAATCTCCTGCGGAAGGAGCCGGATCAGCATCTTCCCATGCCTGTACATCTCAAGGGCGCTGAAGAAGGATTCAAGCGGGCGGGCGTGCCGCCGGTCTCCGAGTTGATCGAGATCTGCAAGGAGAGTGGAGTGCGGCTGATCGCATGCCAAATGACCATGGATGTCATGGGAGTCACCAGGGATGATTTGATCAATGGTCTCGAGTATGCGGGCGCGACGTCGTTCCTCGACTTTGCCTTTGATGCTGATACGACGGTTACGTTTTAAACGATTGGGGAAATCCAAGGACGGTCGGTGATTTAGTTGGCGCACAAGTTTGATCCGAGCAATTGGGAACGGTTAGAGAGCCCCGAGAGGCGGGAAGCGCTTCCGCCTGAGCGTGTTCTAAGCGAAATCGGACTGAAGCCTGGACAAACGATCGTCGACGTGGGCACAGGGAGTGGCTATTTCGCCGTTCCCGCCGCTGAGTTGGTTGGCCCACACGGTAAGGTCTACGCCGTTGATATCTCCTCTGAGATGCTGGAGATCGTTGCTCAACGCATGAAGGGGCTGTCTATTGAGTTAGTGCTCTCCCAGGAGACTGTCGTACCTCTGGATGATGAAGTCGCTGATCACGTCTTTATGTCGGCGGTCTTTCACGAAATTCTTCCTAAGGACCGGACCGCTTTTTTAGCGGAGATGAAACGAATGCTGCGAGTGGGCGGAACCCTTGCGATTTTGGAATGGGCACCGACAAATCATCGAAAGATTGGTCCACCTGAGCATGAAAGGCTGCCCCAAAGTGAGGTTGAAGTTGCTATGCGGTCGGCCGACTTCGCCCTGCGCGGCAGTACGTCGTATGGAGAGCATTTCTATCTCGTCCTCGGACAAAAATGTTAATCGAAAGATTGGAGGCAATGTCGATGGAGTACGGCTATCGCAAGCGATTGAACGTCCCCTACGAACAGGCTGTGGAACGAATGCAGCAGTCTCTCAAGGAACAGGGATTTGGAGTGCTTTGTGAGATTGATGTCGCGGCGACGATCAAAAAGAAGCTCGACGTCGACTTTGGTAGGCGCTACGTCATTTTGGGAGCGTGTAATCCGCACCTCGCATACGAAGCGTTACAGGCCGAAAGGGAGCTCGGATTGCTCCTTCCATGCAATGTGATTGTCTACGAAGACGGTGACGAGAGCATTGTAGCGGTAATCGACCCCAAGGTGATGATGGGCGTCGTTGAGAATGAAAAACTGTCGAGTGTTGCTGAACGAGCTGATGCGCTGTTGAAAAAGGCGATCGACGCTGTATAGTGGGTACAACCGAAGATGTAGTAACGTAGCACGGGCGAATCTAGGACGATGGATTCGCCCGTTTTTGCGTCTCTTGCTCCATCTCAGTGGCGATCGAACCGCTTTCGGTCCACGTATTCAAAAGAACTTCCTTAAGAATATCGCAGGCATCCATAATGCGCGGATTGGCAATCTCGTAAAAGACGTTCAAACCGTGTCGCCGCGTCGTCACGAGATTCACTTTCCTCAGGACAGCCAAGTGCTGGGAGAGATTCGACTTCTGCATGCGGGTCTTATTGGCAATCTCCTCGACGGCACGCTCGCCCTCCCGAAGAATGTCCAATATTTCGAGTCGCTTCGGGTGGGATAACGCTTTGCAGATCTCCGCGTGAGATTCGTAGACGCGCTGCTTCGAATCCATGCGACTCCCTCCTTGTCAGATATATAAACTACTAAATTATTATATCACCAATACGCAATGATGCGAGAGGAATACGTGGCATTCACACCAAATAATAACGTTACACCCAAATTGGAATCCATTCTGGATAAAAGGAAAAGGGGGAGCTAGCATGAGTTATCAATCGAATCAAAGAAACAGACGCTCGAAATTTGCCGCACACGTTGCAGTACTACTGGGTATCATCGCGTGTTTGACGACCGCGGCGTTTGCCCAGCCCCTCGAGTTGCACATGCGCGGGAATGCGCAACACATGGAGAAGTTGCAACCGATCGTCGATGAGTTTAATGCAAGCCAAGATCGTATTCACGTTACGGTCCGCCGTGGTGGAGAGGACGTTGAGTCTATCACCGCTGCTTACCTGGCCGGCGATCTTCCCGACATCATCGAAAGCGCCGTTGCTTTTAACAACGCCTACGCGTCTCAAGGGTGGATGGCGAGTCTCGAGCCTTTTGTGGCACGCGAAGGTGAAGCGTTCCTCCGGGACTTCTTTCCGGCAACGCTTGACTCCCAAAACCGTGTGAACGGCACCTTGTACAGCTTACCAATCTTCCTTCAGATTGAGGGCATGTACTACAATCCTGAGATCCTGGCAAACCTGGCGATGCCGGAGCCCCAAGAGGGCTGGACCTGGGATGACCTGCGTGCGCAAGCGAGGCAGGCGCGCCGCTTTGGCCCCGATCAGTCAATCGAGACGTATGGGCTCGTCGCCCGGCACCCGTTCCAATTTGACGTCGTCCTCCTGGGTCAAGCAGGCGGTGAGTTTATCACTCAGGATTACGAAGTCGTCGTCGACTCCGAACCGGTGCGTCGTACCTTTAACTGGATTCTTGACATGGTAAATGAGGAATCCCTGCATTACGTCTTTTTCCCTGGTGGAGTAAATGACGAGGCGAGAGCCCACAGCTCGGCCTACGTCTCCGATGCCACGTACCGTCAAAATACGTGGGATCAATTGGAGAGTCCGTTGCGCACCACTCCACCGCTACGGGCCGACGTGTCCAGCGCTCCCAGCTCACGGTTCTCTGATCGGAGTTTGGCGATCATGAACGTCTCGCCCGAGCGTCAAGCGGCGGCGTGGGAGTTCATCAAGTATGTACTGCAGCCCGAAGTACTGGCTCGCTATAACGCTTCTCTGGGCTACCCACCCGCCACGTTGTCGGCGGCGCAGCATCCCATCTTCCAAGAGTATGCCATGGCCAACCCCAACATGATGATCTGGTCCGAGCTGTACAGCCCGATCGCTGGTTCGGTCACCTGGCCCGCTGCGGTGCAAGCTGACGTGATGGGTCCCGTCGTCCAAACGACCCGATCCTTGGTGCTCAAGGAGATCGCGTTGCCTCAGTTTATCAACGACCTGCAGAGTCAATTGACGGCTATCGTGCGGGAGCACCTGGATCGGCAATAGTAAGCTAGGAGACCAGAAAGAGGCGTAAATTGATGAAGACGTATCGCGTTGCAGTGATCGGGTGTAGCCGCATGGGCGGATTCATCGACGACGAAGTCGCAGATCGATTCCCTTGGATGCTGCCGTACTCCCATGCGGCCGGCTACATGGCGGTGGAGCGCACCGAGCTTGTCGCCTGCGCAGACGTTCGCCCCGAAGCCATCGCCCGTTTTGGCGAGCGGTACAACATTCCGCCAACGGGTCAATACACGGATTACCGCAAGTTGATCGAAGAGCAAAAGCCCGACATCGTCAGTATAGCGACTCAGCCCGAGCAACGGGCTGAGATCGCTCTGTTCGCATGCGAGCACGGCGTAAAAGCGCTGTACTGCGAGAAGCCGCTATGTGCGTCGCTTGAAGAAGCCGACCAAATCGTCGCAGCAGTCGAGCGCCACGGCGTCGTGCTCAACATGGGGACTAACCGGCGCTGGGACGTCGGGTACGATGCGATGAAAGCGCGCATCGACAGTGGTGAACTAGGCAAGTTGAAGTCGTTTATCATCTACAACAACGGAACTCTCTTTAACACCTCGAGTCACACCTTGGATCTGGCCATGCGTATTGCGAACGACGCGACGCCAGTTTGGGTTCAGGCCAATCTTCCCGGGTTGGATAGAGAGTTTCCTGACGGAATCGTCCCGGTCGATCCGCAGGCCGAGGGGATTGTCAAGTTCGATAACGGAGTCACCGTGTACATGCTGTTGACACCACGTCAAAGTGAGTATGAGGCGATTTGCGAACGAGGGACGATTTCGGCTCTGGCCAATGGGACCGACTGGAAGTTGCGGGTGCGCGACCAATCCGGCGGTGGCGGGTTCGTTGAACAGCCGTACCCAAAGATCGAGAAGACGAGCTCGACGACACGGCTAATCGAGGATATTCTCCACTCGCTGGACACAGGGGAACCGCCCAGGGGGGGCGCACACATTGCGCGCTCCAACATGCAGATGCTGATTGGTGCAATCGAATCGCACCGCCGCGGTGGGGCGCAGGTGGCGTTACCGTTGACCGGAAACTCGCTTCGCTTTGATCGCAGCGCTGGCCAAAGGTAACAGACTTAAAGGCTTTACGATCGGGCTCGAACTGATGGTAATCGGTAGTGGGCGGGCTCTCGTAAATGAGGAGGAAGACGAGTATGATTGTCGACGTGCACACGCACACACCTACGCACGAAGAGACGATCCCAGCGGACGAGGTGGTCGTAAACGATAAGTGGCGACCCGATCGAGCCGTGCGTGCCACGAACACGTGGGCTGACTATCTTCAAGCGATGGAGCCCGTTGACAAAGCAATCGTCTTTAATATCGCGCTTCGAGTGGGCGACACTTCCGGAAGCGTACCTGATCCAAAGGGTGTCGAAGGCGTCAATGAGAAGACGGCTCGATTTGTGGCGCAAGCGCCCGACAAGCTGATCGGCTTCCTCTCCGTCCACCCCGATGTACCAGGAAGTCTCGACGAGATCGAACGAGCCACGCAAGATCTTGGGCTAAAAGGCATTAAGCTCGGGCCGAACTATCAGCGTTTCGACCCGTTGGGAGATTCGGCCCGGGCTGTTTACCGCAGAGCTGAAGAATTGGGACTGCCGGTCCTCTTTCACCAGGGGACGTCCCCCATCCGTACGGCTCCAATACGATATGCGCACCCGCTCATCATGGATGAGATAGCGATCGAATTCCCTGAGCTTCGCATCGTGATGGCTCACATGGGCCACCCTTGGCAGCCGGATACGATGACTGTGATTCGCAAGCATCCTCACGTGTACGCCGACATTTCCGGACTCTTTTATCGACCCTGGTCCTTTTACAATGCTTTGAGGCTCGCCACGGAGTGGAACGTCTTGCATAAACTCCTCTTTGGTTCGGACTTTCCCGTAACGACGCCACAAGAGAACATCGACGCGCTCCGATCGGTCAACAGCATTGTCAAGGGTAGCGGACTGCCGAGTGTGCCGGAGGATGCGCTCGAACAGATCATCTACCGAGAGAGTCTGGAATTGCTCGGTCTCGAAGGTTAACGTCCAAGGAGGAGAGGGAATTGGGATTCGCCATTCAAGACGGAGAGTCGATGGTGCTGATCGGCGACTCGATCACCGATTGCGGGCGTAGAGGCGCGGAAGCACCGTTTGGTAACGGATACGTAAAGCTCTTTATCGATTTGGTGACTGCGCGTCACCCCGAGCGTAATATTCGCTTCACCAACATGGGCATCGGCGGCAACAAAGTGACCGATCTCCGTGATCGATGGGAAGATGACGTGATCCGGCACAAGCCGGACTGGCTCTCCGTCAAGATCGGCATCAACGATCTCCACTCGTACGTTCGGGACGCTCAGACCGGCGTGGGCGTAGATCACTTCCGTTCGACTTACTCAGAGATTTTGGAGCGAGCCAAGACCGCTCTTTCATGCAGACTCATCTTGATCGATCCCTTTTACATCAGCACCGACCGCAGTGGACAAAGTTGGTGCAGTCGAGTGTTGGATGCGCTCCCGGCGTACATTGAGGTGGTCCACGAGCTGGCCCAAGCGTACGACGCACGCTTAATCCAAACACACGATCTCTTTAGTGAACAACTTCGCTACCGGGATCCTGGCCGCTTCTGTCCAGAGCCCGTGCACCCAAATCTCTCCGGCCACATGGTAATCGCCAACGCCCTTTATGACGTGCTGGACGAGTAGGTTGCCAAACTTTTCTGTCTAAACCAAAAGGAAGTAGTCCCTCCGGTTCGAAAGTGATTAATAGTCAATTTATTCACTCTATCTTGAGCTGGGGGTTGTTATTGGTGAGTCAACAATCGTTTTGGACGAGACGAGTCGCACACATTCCGACACTGTTTGGACTTTTACTGGCTCTTATTGCTCTGCTCTTAACGCAGTCGGCTATGGCGCAACCGTTAGAGCTGACCATTCGAGGCAATAGCTCCCATATGGAGCATTTAGAGCCGATCATCGAGGAGTTTAACCAGAGTCAGGATCGTATCCGTGTCACTATCCATCCCGGCGGCGAGGGAGTGGAGGCGATCACGGCGGCTTATCTTGCGGACGACCTACCCGACATGATTGAGAGCGCCGTGGCGTTTAACAACGCCTACGCTTCTCAAGGGTGGCTGGCGAGCATGGAGCCCTTCGTCGCCCGCGAAGGGGAGGCCTTTTTGCGGGATTTCTTCCCGGCGACACTCAATTCGCAAAACCGCGTCGCCGGCGTGTTGTACAGTCTCCCAATCTTTTTGCAAATTGAGGGGCTCTACTACAATCCGGAGATCCTTGCTAACTTGGCGATTCCCGAGCCCCAAGAAGGATGGACTTGGGAGGACCTACGGGTGCAGTCGAGAGAGGCCCGCCGGTTTGGACCCGATCAGACCATTGAAACCTACGGACTCGTGGCTCGACATCCGTTTCAGTTTGACGTCGTCCTCTTAGGACAAGTCGGCGGTGAGTACATTACTCAGGATTACCAGGTCGTCGTCGACTCCGAGCCGGTACGACTCACCGCTAGCTGGATCATGGAGCTTATCGACGAGGAGATTCTGCACTACACCTTCTTCCCGGGTGGACCGAATGATGAGGCTCGTGGACATCGCACAGCCTACGTCTCGGATGCTACCTACCGACAGAATACATGGGACCAGTTGGAGAGCCCGTTGCGGACGGCTCCACCTCTGCGTTACGACAGCGCGTCACGACCGAGCACACGTTTCTCTGATCGCAGTTTAGCGATCATGAACGTCTCGCCCGAGCGTCAAGAGGCTGCTTGGGAGTTCATCAAGTTTGTGCTGCAACCTGAGATGCTGGCTCGCTATAACGCGTCGATCGGTTATCCACCGGCAACGCTGTCGGCCGCGCAGCACCCGATCTTTCAGGAGTACGCACGTCAGAATCCCAACATGTTGATTTGGTCGGAGCTTTACAGTCCCATCGACGGCTCAGTCACCTGGCCATCTACCTTGCAGGCGGCCGTAACGGGTCCAGTCGTGGAGACTCAGAGGGCACTGGTCACCAAGCAGATTGCGCTGCCGCAGTTCATCAACGACCTGCAGAGTCGTCTGACGGCGATTGTCCGTGAGCATCTGCAGCGGGAACAACAGCAGTAACCTGACGACACAGGAGAGTGCCATGACGCCGACACGACCAAACATCCTATGGGTTTTCTCGGATCAGCACCGTTGGTGTGACTTAGGCTGTTACGGCAACACAGAGGTCGAGACACCCCAGCTGGATGCGTTCGCTCAGGGCGCTCTCCAAATGAACGGCTGCGTCTCCAACTCGCCGCTCTGCGTTCCGGCTCGAGGCACGCTCTTAACGGGATTGTTGCCCATGAGACACGGTGCACTCTCCAACGACTTGCCGTTGCGGGAGGGAGCCGTCAGCGTTGCGCACATGTTGGGAACGGCGGGGTATCATACCGGGTACATCGGCAAGTGGCATCTTGCCGGTGTACCGCGAGAGCAGTACATTCCGGCAGGGCCGGATCGATTCGGCTTTGAGGAGTGGAAAGTGTGCAACTGTGCTCACCGCTACCTCGACGCGCACTACTACGATGAAAGTAATCGGCGAGTTGAAGTGGACGGGTACGAGCCAACGGCGCAAACGGATCTCGCTATAGATTTCATCCGCCGTAACCAACAACGTAAGACGGGGGCTCCTTGGTCGCTCGTCCTCTCTTGGGGTCCGCCACACGATCCGTACCATCAGGCGCCCGAAGAGTATCTGGAGCTGTACCGAGAGCGTCCGCTCACCCTCCGACCCAACGTGGGAAAGAGCGCGATCGCAACCCGTAATAGGCGGTGGAGCCGCGAGGAGACGCTTGAGGCGTACCGAGGCTACTACGCGCACATCAGCGCATTGGACGCGGAGTTCGGTCGGCTCGTGGCTGCGCTCGAGGAGACTGGGCAACTGGACTCAACGATTGTCGTGTACACCAGCGATCATGGAGATATGCTGGGAAGTCACGAGTTTACCAACAAGCAGCTACCATACGAGGAGTCGATCCGCGTACCATTGCTTCTCTCGTGGAAGGGCCGCACGCGCGTCGGCGAATGCGACGAGTTGATTGGGATTGTGGATCTGCCGATCAGCCTCCTCGCTTTAGCCGGCGCCGACGTAACCCATGGGGTCGACGGATGGGACTTGCACACGCTCTTCACCGACCCTGAGGCGAAAGGACGGGATGAGTGCTACATATTCGACCTCATTCCGTGCCACCAAGCGGCGGCGCGGCACGGGACGGAGTGGCGCGGTCTAAGGACCGATCGATTCACGATTGCCCGCAGTGCGAGGGACGACGGTTTTCTCCTCTTTGATAACGTACGCGACCCATATCAACAGCACAACCTGATTCACCGCAGTGAGTACGCCCGTCTCAAGGCGAAGTTGCTCGCGAAGTTGGACGAGTACATTGCAACCCATGACGACCTGCTCCCCTGGGAGGAATTAATCCGAAGGTACGGGTATTTGGATGAGTGGAATCGTAGTCAGGCGTACTTTGGTCTGCCGCTTTTGGCAGAGTAAGGAATCTTCGGAGGAGTAGGTTGCACTTGAGCAGATCAGAAGTGAAAGGCAAGGCTATTGTCGTGGTTGGGGCAAGCAGCGGGATGGGGCGTGCCACCAGTCTTGCGCTGGCCATCAACGGAGCGCACGTCGTCGCCTGTGCTCGTCGGTTGGACGCGCTCAAATCGCTCGAAAACGAAGTGCTTGAACGCGCCTCGACTCAAACTGCCGCGGGGAGTGTTCTCCCTCTTGAAATGGACGTCCGCGATCGGACGAGCGTCGAGAGTGGCTTGCAAAAGGCTGCTTCGCGGTACGGGCGCATTGATGTACTCGTCTACGCCGCTGGTATCAATGTACCGCAACGCGGCATTGATGTGCTCTCTCCCCAGGACTGGGACGATCTCATCGCGACGCACCTCACGGGTGCGTATCACTGCACCCAAACTGTCCTACCAATTCTGCGGAATCAAGACGATGCACTCGTAATCTACATATCCAGTGTCTCTGCAAAACGTGGGGATGCTTCGGGGATCGCCTATCAGGCTGCAAAGCGGGGAGTCGACGGTATCGTCCACGGTGCGATGACCGAACTCGCAGGCGGGAGTGTTCGTTTCTCGGTTGTCTATCCTGGGCTTTGTGACACACCACTGATCGACCGCCGGCCCCAACCGCCGAGCGACCAGGAGCGGGCGGCGGCTCTCAAGTCTGAAGACATTGCCGACCTGTGCCTTTACCTTGCGTCGACCCCGGCACACGTCAATATCAGTGAGGTCGTCGTGGTTCCCAAGACGCCGCTGCGCTAAGATTTGGCTAGAGACCCAGCCTAAAATCCTATCAGGGAAAGTAGTAGGTGTTGGATTTCAAATGATCATTGACCTGAAAGGAAAGGTCGCTATCGTAACCGGCGCCGGACGTGGCATTGGTCGGGAGATCGCTTCAACATTGGCCAGCGAAGGGGTCAAGACGGTGGTCACCGATATCCGGCAAGAGCTGCTGGAAGACGTGGGTGCCCAGTTCGGCCAGCAGGGATGGGAAGGTGCTCAACACATCTGTGACGTCCGGGACGAGGCCCAGACAAAGCAGACCGTCCAAGCCGTTGTCGAGGAGTTCGGGCGAGTCGATATCCTCGTAAACAATGCCGGTGTCGCGCCCATGGAGAACGTCGAAGCGTTCTCCGAAGAGTCATGGGACTTATGTCAGGACGTCAACCTCAAAGGAACGTTTCTCATGTGCAAAGCGGTTGTCCCGGTGATGAAGAGACAGCGATCGGGACGGATCATCAATGCGGCTTCGTTTGCCGCGATCGTCCCGACGATCGGAGGAGCGGCTTACGCGTCCTCGAAAGCGGGTGTCGTCTACCTCACTCGGGTGTTGGCCGGCGAGTTGGGCCCATGGGATGTTACGGTGAACGCTTACGCTCCGGGGATGATTCCTACAGAGATGAACCACTTTGCGGAGGCTCCTGCCGAGAAACAAGAGCGACTCATGGACACCTTGACACTCCGACGGTGGGGCAAACCTCAGGATGTGGCGAATCTCATTTGCTTCCTCGCCTCTGATTTGGCTGGGTACATTACCGGAAGCTTGGTCGACGTGAGCGGCGGAAAGTTGGCCACCCAAATGCCCAGTGTAGCGTATGAAGGCTTAACGGGGGAAGGGTACGGGATCTAGTACTGCTGTGACGTGTCTACGGACGTAAATCAACCGGGCGATTGAAATCGCGCGGCGCGTGGTTGGGTAGGGTGAGCCGGGGGAAAGGCTAACCTCATGATCCTTCCGTCGCCGTTCGAATTTCTCTTATTGGCGCTTGCAAGCTTTCGTCTCACCCACTTCGTCGTCTTTGACAAACTGGGTCGTCCGTTGCGCGCACCCTTTGTCGACGAGGAAAACGAACCTCGTGGCCGCGGTCTCATCCGTAAGATCGGTGAGGGGATCTCGTGTTACTGGTGTTGCGGCATGTGGATCACCGCTTTGTTGTATACTGGATTTTGGCTCTTCCCAAAGTGGATGGTCCCGACGATTGCGGTCTTGGCGATCGCCGGCGTACAAGCTGGCATTGAATCATGGGTCCGATTAAACATGTCACGGATGAAGTGAGCGGGCGCGGATGGCTCACTGCAATTGCAGCCAACCGCGCCATGACAGTCCGCAACCCTTGTGCAACATCTAGTTGTGGCCGTTAGATGTGGCCGTCAAGGTGTTGCAAAATGAAGTATACGACAACGACCAGACCGATCAATGAGAGCACCCGATCTCACTCCTCTAATGCAAGTTGGTCCTGCGATACTTGACACTGATAAAGTGTCTGTGCTGGTTTATAATACCGCTAGCTCAATGAGAGTGTGACCTCACTCGTGCGTATCACGAGTATATGCGTCCACTTCAAATCAAAGTGTGATGCACGTCACAACGGCGCTCCTCAAGCACCGGGCGGAGTGTAGTCGGAGCGTAACCATTTGGCTTCGCTCTTGGCACTCTCCACAGCCTTGTGAATGAAGTGTACCCCCCGAGCGCCGTCCTGGACGGTTGGAAAGTCGAGGTCCAACTCCGTTGGCGTCTCCCCTGAGATCTTTGCTGCGATTGTGCGCGCGGCGTTTCGGTAAATATTGGCAAACGCCTCAATGAACGCCTCCGGGTGTCCGGGAGGGATACGCGAGTTGGCTTTTGCAGCATCGGAGAGGTAGTCGTTACCCCGCTTGTACACTTGCGTCGGCGCGTTGGGGTGTTTGAGGTACAACGCGTTAGGCTCCTCCTGATGCCACTCGAGTGAGGCTTGGGTACCGTAGACCCGGATCCGGAGGTTGTTCTCCTCACCGATGGAGATCTGGGACGCATAAAGGATGCCTCGAGCGCCGTTATCAAATCGGAGAAGGATGTTGCCGTCGTCTTCGAGTTGACGCCCAGGGACGAACGTCGTGAGATCGGCGCACATCTCGACGATCCCCAATCCCGTGATGTAGTGGGCCAAGTTTTCGGCGTGCGACCCGATGTCGCCGATGCACGACGAGACGCCGGCCTGCTTGGGGTCTGTCCGCCACACGGCCTGTTTAGCCCCGTCTGCCTCGATCAACGTCGCGAGCCAACCTTGAGGATACTCTACGACCACCTTGCGTATCTCACCCAAGACGCCTTGGCGAACGAGGTGACGCGCCTCTTTCACCATCGGATACCCTGTGTAGTTATGGGTGAGGGCGAAGACTACGTCGTGCTTTTTTACCAAGCGACAAAGCTCCTCAGACTCCTCGATGGTGAGGGTCATAGGCTTGTCGCAAACGATATGGAAGCCAGCCTCAATAAACGCCTTGGCAATCGGGAAGTGAGTGTTGTTAGGCGTGACGATTGAGACAAAGTCGATGCGTTGGTCGTCCGGGAGCTGACGCTCTTTCTCGGCCATCTCCTCGTAAGACCCGTATACCCGTTGCGGGTCGAGAAACAACGCCTTTCCTTGCTCTTTTGATTTCTGGGGTGTCGAAGAGAAGGCTCCGGCAACGAGTTCGATTTCCCCATCCATGGCGGCCGCCTTGCGGTGGACGTCACCGATGAATGCGCCGGGACCGCCGCCGACCATGCCGTAACGCAGTTTGCGATCGAGTGCCATTCGGCCCTTCCTCCTTTTCGTCAGATAGTTGCACGTGAGACGATCTTTCTTTGTCCAACCGCCCCAGTCCTGGATATTGCTGTGAATGTATCGAAACCGATGTGGGAGGAATTTCATAGGCGCCACGGAAATGGTGATTTGAATCGAAACGTTTCGACACTGGAGGTACGAACCGATGAGACGTGTGGGCATCATCATGAACGGTGTAACCGGCCGTATGGGCGCCAATCAGCATTTGGCTCGTTCGATTGTCGCGATAAGAGAGCAAGGAGGCGTGCTCCTCCCAAGTGGAGAGAGCATCATGCCCGACCCGATTCTTGTCGGTCGCAACGAGCAGAAGTTGGCGAATTTGGCTAAGTCACACGGGATTGAGCGTTGGACGACAGACCTTGACGCTGCGTTAGCCGATCCCAACGACGAGCTTTACTTTGATTCGCAGACGACGGCGCTCAGAGCCGCCGCCGTGCGCAAGGCAATCAAGGCAGGGAAGCATATCTATTGCGAGAAACCGGTCGCTTCAGACCTTCGGACAAGCCTTGAACTGGCACAAGAGGTAAGGGAGGCAGGGCTAAAGAACGGCGTCGTGCAGGATAAGCTTTGGCTGCCCGGGTTGTTAAAGCTGAAACGCCTTGTCGACAGCGGCTTCTTTGGCCGAATTCTCTCGGTGCGTATCGAGTTTGGCTACTGGGTATTCGAAGGCGATTGGCAAAAGGCACAGCGGCCTTCGTGGAACTATCGGCAGGAAGAGGGCGGTGGGATAATCGTCGACATGTTTGCCCACTGGAGGTATGTGATCGAAGGGCTCTTTGGTCCTGTCAAAAGCGTCGCTTGCCTCGGGGCGACACACATTCCGACTCGCGTGGATGAGGAAGGCAACACGTACAAGGCGACCGCCGACGACGCTGCCTATGCAATGTTTGAGCTTGAGAACGGAGTTGTCGTACAGGCTAACTCTTCGTGGACGGTGAGAGTGTACCGGGATGAGCTCGTCAGCTTTCAGGTGGACGGAACCGAGGGGAGCGCCGTCGCTGGGCTGCGAAGTTGCAAGGCACAACACCGTTCGCAGACCCCGAAGCCGGTTTGGAATCCCGATGTTCCGAACACACACGACTTCCGCGCCGATTGGCTCGAGGTCCCCGACAACCAAGAGTTTGAGAATGCATTTAAGGTGCAGTGGGAGCTCTTCCTGCGCCATCTCGTGGCTGACGAACCGTTCCCTTGGGACTTCATGGAGGGAGCAAAGGGCGTTCAACTAGCAGAGTTGAGTCTTGAGGCGTGGCAACAACGCCGGTGGGTTACCATTCCCCAACTCACGCCCGAGGGGCAGGGGGGAGAGGCTTAAGTGGACTGGGTGGAGCCTTGCACCGATCTGGGGCGTCTCAGCCTCAATCAGATGACGACCGATCAGTGGCGATTAGAAGACGCGGTAGCGGGTTGCGCTGCCGCCGGTATCTCTCACATTGGACTCTGGCGGCATAAAGTGCGTGAGACCGGCATCGAGACGGCTGCACGGCTCGTAAAAGAGGCAGGCCTGTCAGTCTCGAGCCTGTGCCGAGGCGGCATGTTTCCGGCGGCGACCGAGCAGGCGTTTCGGGAGAATCTCGACGACAACCGAAGGGCCATCGACGAGTGCGTGACGTTGGGTACGGACGTGTTGGTGTTGGTCTGTGGCCCGGCGGCTGACCGAAACATCGCTCGGGCGAGGCGTCAGGTGGTCGACGCCATCGAGGCACTCGTCCCATACGCTCAGAACCGCGGTGTAAAGCTGGGGATCGAACCCCTGCATCCCATGTTCGCGGCGGACCGCTCTGCCGTCTCCACACTCGCACAGGCAAATGATATCATCGATGAGGTCGGGGCGCCAAATGTAGGGGTGATCATCGACGTGTATCACGTCTGGTGGGACCCTCACGTGTATCGTGAGATCCGCCGAGCGCGCGGGCGCATATTCGGGTACCACGTCAACGATTGGATCGTCCCACTTCCCCATATACTGAACGGACGGGGAATGATGGGCGATGGCGTCATTCAGCTCCGTCGCATCCGCGCAGCGGTCGAAGACGCAGGATACGCTGGACCGATCGAAGTGGAGATCTTTAACGAAGACCTCTGGCGCCGCACGGGGGAGGAGGTTTTGGCGCTCATCAAAGACCGATTCCGTACACATGTCTAAGGGAGCATCCCCGGGAAGCCTCCAGCGCTGAGCGCCCGTTGTGTGTCGTCTCGTGTGTGTTATACTGACTCATAAAGAGGTGAAAGCGAATGAACAGACGCGTTGCAATGGCCGTCTTATTCTCATTCCTCATCCCTGGTTTGGGTCAGATATACAACGAAGACTTTGCTAAGGGAATGTTTTTTATCGTCGGAAGTGTAGCAGGGTTCTTCTTTTTTGGGTTGGGTTATCTGGTCCTCTGGTTGGCTGCGATCCTCGACGCGTACGTGCGCGCCCGCATGATCAGCAACCGACAGCAAGAGGGTAAACGTGATTTGGAAGGGGCTATTCCCTCATGAATCCTGAAGTGAAGGCCAAGGCCGAGGCGCTGGCGCAGGCGTTGGCAGAGTCCGAGGAGTACACGACGTTTAAAGATGCTCGTGACGAGCTCGACAATCACGAAGCCGCCAAGATTATGCTGCGCGACTTCCAACAAAAACAAATGGCGCTGCAGCAAAAAGTGATGTCGGGTCAAAACCCCTCGGAGGCTGAAGTGCAATCCCTCCAAGAGGCGTATCAACTCGTTGCGTTTAACCCGTACGTCCGCAAAGTGATCGAGGCGGAGGCCGCATTTAGCGAGATGCTCGCCGAGATTCAGCGCATGCTGGCCGAAGCGGTCGGAGTTGAGGTGCCCCAGGACGAGGAGTCGGCGCAAGAGGGCAGCCCACAACAGCTGGGCGAGGCGCCTTCCGGGGAATCGCGTCCTGACGAGAATCCGGGTACGGGTCGCAGTCGTCTCTGGGTGCCCGGGCGGTAACTTCCCGGACGGAAACCTCCCGGGCGGCGACCTCCCTGGTGGTTTAACGACCGCTTTGAGTGAGCCGACGGCGAATCTACGGTTGCAAAAAGGATTGATATGTGCTGAGCGCCTTCTCGCCCATCGGCGTGAGGGCGTACACGCCACGAGAAAGGCGCGTGAACCAGCCGTACACATTGTTTTGTAGGATCGAAGCCGTCTTCTCGCCGCTGACCCCCGTCCGTATATCCCGCAATCGACTCGGTCCGTGGCGCTCGAGGTAACGGGCGATCTGTAGCGCCTCTTCACGGTACGCGGTCATCAAAGGGCGCCTGGTGCTTCCTCCGACGTTGTAATCGCCAGAGCGTTCATTAAACTCCTGGAGGAGACGGAGCCTGCGCCCGGCACTGCGTCGCGGTTGGTACGGCTCTGGATCGGTCACCACCTCGACCCAATCGCCCTGGCGGCGGCGCGTGACGGTGATCACCCCAAGGCCCAGCATGCGGCAGAGTCGTAAACACTCTTGCCAGCGGCGTTGGCGGGAGTTCTTGGGCGCCGCGACGGCGAGGTAGACCGAGTCGGTCATGCGTTGGCGGTCCACTCCCTGGAGCAGGAGCGTAAGGTTCATTGTGCGCTTCAACTCCACAACGACAACCTCGCCGTCACGGGTTGCCACGACATCGCACCCCGAAACCTCTCCCTTCACGTCAAATCCGAGCCGGGTGAGAAACTCTTTGACCGGTCCGTACAGCTCCGTCTCTTGCAACCCCGATCCTCCGTTCTAGTGAGTACGATTGCGATGCCCACCGGCACGCCTTTGACGGACCGCAAAGAATCCCTGCCTTATTCACGGTCGCTGTGGCAGCAACAAAGGAAGATTGCGTGCCACGGAAAATGGTGATGAGTAGTGCACTAACAATTTTGAAGGGAAGAGACAGTCGATGGCGATTCCAGTGATTAAGGTGGAAGGATCACCGCGTGAGATGGGCCAACAGTACGGTCGGGCCGTTGCAGACAGCGCTCACGTTCTTGCCGAAGAGCGCTTGCGCCTCACGTTGCAGGAGATGGAATTCGTGGGCGCGACGCCTGATGAAGCGCTCTGTTTAGACGTCGCCCGCAAGATGCTCGAGATTCAGGAGCGTTGGAACCCACGGATCCACGAAGAGTTCCTCGGCATCGCGGAGGGCGCCGGCATCGATCCCGCCCGCTTGTTGATCGGCAATGGGTTTACAGACTTCAAAGATGTCGTGGTCCAAGCGCCCAGTGCGGACATCACAGAGTGCACCTCGCTTTTTGTGTTGCCGGAAGCAACGTCGACCGGGCGCACCTATGCGGCGCAAACGTGGGATATGCACGCTTCGGCCGAGCCTCACATTCTCATTGTTGAACGCCGACCTGACAAGGGACCTCGCACGCTCTCCTTGACGACGGCAGGCTGTCTCAGCCTCATTGGAGTGAACGAGTACGGCCTCGGCATCGGGAATAACAACCTTACGCCGGACGACGCGAGACCCGGAGTGATTTACTTAGCGATGATTCATGCAGCGCTTCAGGCGGAGAACTTTGACGCGGCGGTCTCAGCCATCACCCGTGCGCCCAGAGCGTCAGGGCACCACTACTACCTTGTCGACGCCGATGCTCACGGTGTGGGTATCGAGACGACAGCCCTTCGTCATCGCTCTTTTGAAGCGAGCGCAGGGGTTTACGGACACGCTAACCACTATCGAGACGCTGATCTCGCTCCCTCACAGGATTCGCTCGTCAATTCGGTCACGCGGGAAGGGACCGCGACGCACCTCCTCCAACAGAAAAGGGGTAAGATTGACTCTGAGGGTCTCAAGGGACTCCTGCAGAATCGTGACGGGGAGCCGGACTGCATCTGTCGGTACGGCGAAGAGTCGATCACCGGAGGCGATCCCAGAAGACTCCCGGCTCGCACCTGCGCAGCCGCAGTCTTGGAGCCGGAAGCGCGGGGCTTTTGGGCGATATGGGGGCCACCCACGGACGACGGATGGGAGTGGCACGAGATCGGCGCGTAAGTGTCGGAGCGGTGGAGCGTCAAAATTGCCGACAGCGCACTCGCTTACTTGCGAGCGGCAACTAAAATGAGTAGGACACCGGTCGCGATCAGCGCCAGCTTAACATAGGAGACTTTGCCCGCAAGGCCAATGAGTCCGAGGGCACTCACCGCGACAAACATCAGCGGGCCGACGAGACCGAGGACTGCATTAATTTGAAACGCGGTCTCCACTCGTTGGAACTTGAGCATAAGCAAAGCCGCCGACACTTCGACCGTGCCGGCCAGCATACGCAGAAGAGCCATTCCAGCGACAATTTTTGCCTCTTCCGTCAACACGGTCGGCTTCGACCTCGCTTCACCAAGACGTTTGGGTGTGGAATCGTTTGATACTTAGGGGTATGAGGCTCGGGCGGCCGTCATACCCAAAAATGCGCAGGTCCGAAAGAATCAGAGCACGAAATCTCGTTACGTGATCCGCTAGGAAAGGGGTACTTTAAATGCCGACCAAGACCCAAGCAGAGCGTTGGGCTTCGTTGCAGGAAGTCGACGCGGAGATTTATGATGCAATTCAAAAGGAGAAGACCCGGCAAAACACGGGGATTGAGCTGATCGCTTCCGAAAATTTCGTGAGCCAAGCAGTGTTGGAGGCGCAAGGGTCGGTCCTCACCAACAAGTACGCTGAGGGTCTTCCCGGGCGACGCTACTACGGTGGGTGTGAGTTCGTCGATATTGCCGAAGAGCTCGCTATTCAGCGCGCCAAAGAGATCTTTGGCGCAGACCATGCCAATGTACAACCGCATTCGGGCGCTCAGGCCAATCAGACCGTCTTTTTTGCCGCCCTCGAGCCCGGGGATAAGATCATGGGGATGGCCCTCCCACACGGAGGCCACCTGACCCATGGATCGCCGGTAAACCTCTCAGGCAAGTGGTTTGAGGTGGTGCCGTATCAGGTCTCCAAGGAGACGGAGCGCATCGATTACGACGCTCTGCGCGACCAAGCCCGGGCCGAGAAGCCTAAGTTGATCATTGCCGGAGCCAGCGCGTACCCTAGAGAGATTGACTTTGCGGCGTTTCGATCGATCTCCGACGAAGTCGGCGCTCTCTTGATGGTCGATATGGCTCACATCGCGGGCCTGGTTGCAGCGGGCATTCATCCAAGCCCGGTGCCGCACGCTCAGTTTGTCACAACGACCACTCACAAGACGCTGCGAGGTCCCCGGGGCGGTCTCGTCTTGTGTACCGAGGAGTACGCAAAAGCGATCGACAAGTCCGTCTTCCCCGGATTGCAAGGTGGCCCGCTCATGCACGTGATTGCCGGGAAAGCCGTCGCCTTTAAGGAGGCGTTGAGTTCCGAGTTTGCGGCATACCAGCAGCAGATCGTAGCCAACGCCAGGGCCCTCGGCACTGCACTTGTCGAGCGGGGCTGGCGACTGGTTTCGGGAGGCACGGATAATCACCTCGTGTTGGTCGACGTGAAGAGTCGCGGTCTCACCGGAAAAGAGGCGGAGAAGGCCCTCGATGAAGTCGGCGTCACGGTGAACAAGAACACGATCCCCTACGATACGGAGAGCCCCTTCGTGACGAGCGGCGTGCGGATTGGCACACCGGCTGTAACCACGCGAGGGATGGGGGAAGCCGAGATGGTGGAGATTGCCTCGATCATCGACGAGGCGCTGCAGGCTGCGATCAACGGCGCACAAGAGGGCGTCAACGCAAAGCTACTCGGTCGTGTGCGCGAGCTCTGCGCTGCTTATCCGCTCTACCAAGGGTAATAACCTGGAATGGACAGCTTGGCGTCGGGCCCTTGGCACTCGGGGCTTGGCGCCGCTTGCCATTCTCCACGGTTTGCGGTATCATCAGGACAATTCATAGCGGCGATGATGGGGACGCGCCGGTAGGCTGTCTTTTAGAGAGCTGGAGAGGGTGGGACTTCAGCGGCGGACCTGCCAAGGCGACTTCCACCCCTGAGTCTTGGGCGAAACCGCTCTGACCATGAGCACGAGAGCGACAAAGTCCAACGGTTGCAAGGGCCCGTTACGCCCGCCGAGTAAACGAGTGGGTTGTGCGCGTCGGTATCCGGCAAGGAAGCCGAGCGTGCACGCCAAGCAGGGTGGCAACGCGGAGACTTCCGTCCCTACATAGGGACGGTTTTTTGTATGCCCAGCATATTCGCTGAGCCGGAGGATTGAAAGAAATCCTCGTCACCTAACCAGCGGGAAGGCAACACGTAGGCAAGGGCGTCGTCGGCAACGGTGGGGTCTGAAGGAAGCCGAAGTGAGAGTATGGGACTTAGCGCAAGCGAACCGAGGTTGGCCTCTCAGGTGGGTAACCCTGCGAAAAGT
>JAWLDA010000012.1:88518-131661 GCA_041686855.1 Limnochordia bacterium | reverse complement strand
CTACTCGCAGGCGAGCATTTTCTACCCATCTGATAAGCATCAACGCCGATTTCACGGCGTTTTTCCTCCCTGCGCGCCGTTTGGATGGCCCTTCGCTTTCCGAGGGGACGGCTCATCGTGAACAGCGTGGAAGCGCTTTGACAAACGCCCTGCTCAGAGCGCCGGGCTTCAAGTTCCGATTTGCGCCGAATGTACCCGCCTCGTGAATTTTTCAGGTGTTGCCACTCTCACGAGCACCATTTGCTCGCAGGTGAGCATTTACTACTCATCTTATGGGCATCAACGCCGATTTCACATCGTTTTTCGTCCTTGACGCCCCCTTCGAACGCCCTTCGCTTTTCGAGGGGACGGCCTCATCGTGAACAGCGCGGAAGCGCTATGACAAACGCCCTGCTCAGAGGGTCGGGCTTCAAAATCCGATTTGCGCCGAATCCAGACGCCTTGTCGACCCTGCTGGTGTTGCCACTCTCGCGAGCACCAACTACTCGCAGGCGAGCATTTTCTACCCATCTGATAAGCATCAACGCCGATTTCACGGCGTTTTTCCTCCCTGCGCGCCGTTTGGATGGCCCTTCGCTTTTCGAGGGGACGGCCTCATCGCGAACAGCGCGGAAACGCTTTTGCAAACGCCCTGCTCAGAGCGCCGGGCTTCAAGTTTCGATTTGCGCCGAATCCAGACGCCTTGTCGACCCTGCTGGTGTTGCCACTCTCACGAGCACCAACTACTCGCAGGTGAGCATTTACTACTCATCTTATGGGCATCAACGCCGATTTCACGGCGTTTTTCCGCCTTGCGCGCCGTTTGGATGGCCCTTCGCTTTCAAAGGGCAAGAACTCATGTCGATCTGCGCGGAAGCACATAAGCAAATGCCCTGCTCATAGCGCCAGGCTACGAGTTCCATTTGCGCCGAACTCAGACGCCTTGTCAATCCTCCTGGTGTTGCCACTCTCACGAGCACCAACTACTCGCAGGTGAGCATTTACTGCTCGCCTGATGGTCATCAACGCCAATTTCGCAATGTTTTTGTCCCTTGGCGCTGTTCTTGTTCCCCCCGCTGCAACGAGGTAACGCCTGATGGGAGCGGCGCAAAAAACCTATTGGCCCCTCGGTTCAGAGCGCTGGGGTAAAAGAAACCAATTCGAATCTTTTGCGCCCAGTTCTGATGTCACCGATCGCCGCTCCTGCCCAAGCAAAATTTGTGTAAATGAATTCAAGCAGAGCGGACCTCAAAAAGAAAACGAAAGCCCCCGACGGACGCATATCTATCAAACGTCCATCAAGGGCTTTCTATTGTTAGTCTCTTCTATTAGTCTCGTTTTATGTCGCGTTCATCAGTCACGATAAGCTGTAACGACACTATTCAGCCGACCGGACCGGTCGGCGGCGAGCACAGTCACCGCGGACTATCTGCCGAGGCTTCGGTACGCGCCTCGGGTATGCGCTTTAGGCATGCGTCTTCAGCCTGCGCTCCAGCATGCGTCTTCAGCCTGCGCTCCAGCATGCGCCTTCAGCCTGCGCTCTCAACCTGCGCCTTCAGCCTGCGCCTTCAGCCTGCGCTCTCAACCTGCGCCTTCAGCCTGCGCCTTCAGCCTGCGCTTTCGGTCTGTGCACACGATCTCTGCCAGCGGTTGGCGATACTGCGCTTACCGTCCACGCCACCGGCGGGACCCTCGGTCTGCGCGTACGCCCTGCGAGAGCGACATCGCGCCTCCGCCACGGTCCGCTCAAACGGTCGGCTCCTTAGTCTCCGTCATCGCTCTACGTGAACCGTGGCGCCAACGGTCGACATCTCCATCCACGCCACGGTCCGCTCAAAGGGTCGTCGGCGCCACGATCCACGCCTAACCATGCTAACCATCCGCGCCGACGACCCTTACCTTCGTTGCACCTAAAACCGCATCACGTACCCGGCCAGAGCGATGGTTTCGGTGGCCGTGGTATTGGCGATCTGGTCGGCACTGTTGCGCACCTGCATTTGCAGGGTCCACCGGGTAGTCGCCGTCGGATCGATCATCACTCGCACGGTATGCGTGGAGCTTTGCGTGTCTACAGCGGCCCCGTTCGAGACGCCGAAGCTGGAGCGGCCCTCGGCCCGCACGCGATCCATGCTCCTTCCGAGCATCGCCACGTTGCGCTGGGTCCACGCAGCGCTCAGATCAACCGCCGGTGAGTTGACCGCAGCTCCAGTCGCGTCAACCTCCTGCTTAGAGGTGAGCCCTAGCCCGTAGGTCCACGGACCGTTGGCAAAGGTCGACGTCCCCTTGAGCGTCGTTGTCCTCTTGTCGTTGCTACTGTCGACCTTGTCTTTAGAGGATGCAACGGTTACGCTTCCGCCAAATCGAGCGTCGTAGGCACCTAGGCTTCCGAGGATGTTTCCAACCTTCACTGCGACGGTGTCGGTTTGCACCTTCTCCTGTCCTGCCAACAATGCCGCCAACGTGCGATCGCCGTTGGTCTCCTGCCGCTTCCCTGAGAGATCGATCGAGATGCGGCCCGGCGTGCGGAGGTTCACCCCACCCTGCATCGTCGTAAACCGGTTACGTTCGGCATCGGTGGGCTCCGCTGCATCAGCGATCATGCTCATGAGGGAGTACACGTTGTCTCGATAGTTCTCGTACGCTCCGTTGAGGCGAACGGCGCCTCCAAAAAGGCGACCGCTCGTCCAGGAGGCGCTGTATCCTTCGCGATCGGCCGTCGCCGTGCCCGCGACCGTCCGGAAGTCAGGCCCAAAGCGGAAGAAGCGGCCCTGCAGCGACGAGGAGGCGACCGGTACGTTCACACTCACGGCAGCACCCAAGTCGAGGTACGGAGGATCGAGGATCCAGTAGTTCGGGTGAGGCAAGGGCATGTATTTGCGGACAGCCTCTGGAACTTGATCGAAGGTATCCGCCAGCTCGTCAAAGGGAGCGCCACTCGCCGCCAGCTGGTCCAATGAGCCCCAGAGATCACCGCGTGCGTTGGGGAACAACATACTCGCTCCTACCTCGGCGCCAGCCTGGATTCCCCAACGATTCATGGTGGCATCCAGCGTAAGGACGTAGTTCTGCTCGGGATCGACGATGATACCAAGCTCCTCTTGGTCAATCACCGTTGCGATATTGAGACCGAACTTCATCAGCCACAGATCGAGCGCCTGACGGGTCGCCAAGAAGCGGCGAGCGTACGTCTCGCCCGGCACGAGTTGGGCCGAGTAACCGCTCGCAAGGCTCGACTCAAAGATGCCGAGATCGAGCAGCGCGTTATATCCTCTGTGATTGTACCCTTGGGCCGTCAACGGCGAGAGCGTCGTAGCCACGTCGACAACCTGCACGTCGAGTATGCGGCTGTCGTAACCGAGCGTCAATCGGTTCGTCGGCTGCCCCGGTTCTCCCGTGAAGGCAGGATCGTCGTTGCGAATCTCACCGTTGGCACTGAAGGGTCCCCACGACGTAGCGAACGTGAGCGCCGCGTCGAAGACCGACGCACCGCTGCGCTGACCGAACTCCAGTGAGAAGTCTCCGCTCACCAGAGGACGCTGGTAGATCCGGAAGCGCTGCGAGACCTCATTCCCTGCCCGGTCGGCCACGCGGACGTCGAGCGAGGAGAGTGACTTCACTTCATTGGCTTGCACCAAGAACGTGATGGCCCGCGGGCTCACCCGCGCACGGCTCGTCACATCCTGACCATTGAATGAGACCCGCACGCTGTTGGGATCGATATTGTTCCCCTCGTCAGAGAGAACCAAGACGACGAGGAAGTTGTCGTCACCCACCGTGCCCTGCGGTCCGCGTAGTGTCACCGCCGGCAGCGTATTGTCACGGACAACGCTCACACGATACGGGTTCGTGCTCGCCGCCGCGGCGGGTTGAGTTGCGATGTTTCCGCTTGTATCAATCGCTTCGATATAGTACTCGAGAGTCCCCGACGTCACAAAGTTCGCCGGAATGACACCAACGTGCTCGTCAGACTCGACGCGCATGGGAATGGCGTAGTAGTTCGCCGTTCCGGCCGTGCGCATGTACAGCATCACCCGACGCAAACCCACGTCGTCGCTTACCCGCGCGTTCACGGCCAGTGCAGTGTCTGAGACAGCTTCGTTTACAGGTTGATGGACAATCACCGGCGGCGTAGCATCCGCCGCCGCGGCCACGCCAGCTCCTACGAGCCAGAGGCTCATTAGGAGGAAAATGACGAGACCACGCATTCTTGCCGATCTCATATAACGTACCCCCCATTCTCAGGTGAGGCATGGCACGGCGCCTGAGCAACGACGCCGACCATGCCCCGATCACCTTAAGCCCCTACGTTACTCCGTTCCGGCAAGCTGAGCGACGTTCACTCGCAACGCCTCAGCGGCGTCTGCCGGCTGTTCAACCGTCACGACATCCTCGGCGAGGCCTGCATCGTAGAACATTATCGTCACCGACTCACCGGGATCGAGCCAGATAAATTGCCCCGGCTCAAGCTCGAAGCCGAGATCGTCGTCAGTCCTCAGTGTGGTGACCAGTGGCGTATTTTGGCCACCGCCCCGGCGCACCTCGATGCCGCTTCCATCGACATCCTCAAAGAGGAGGACAACGCCGACGCCTTGGGGTGCCACACTCTGTGCTTCGACACCCACCGCGAACACCGTCACTTGATCACGCTGTACTCCGTCGACCAGGAGTGCCACGACGTGCTCGCCCTCCTCGAGGTTGGCCAGCAGCTGCATGATACCGTCTTCCGATGTGATGAGTTCTCCGGCGATTTCTCCCGTCACCGAAGAGCGCCACACGACAGTTGCATCGGCAGGAACGTTCGCCGCGGCGAAGGTCAGATCCGTGTCGGCGATCACGATCTGGTTCTCTTGCGGCTCCACGATCACCGGGGGAAGCGTCTCGCCCTCGGGGGCAGCGACATTCACCTGCACCGACGCTTCATTCGTCGCGCCGTAGGCATCCGTGACACGAGCTGTGAGCCGTTGTGCTCCTGGGAGCGTAATGGCTCCCGTCGTCTGGGCGCCGGAAGCGATCGGCGTGCCCCCCAACAACCAGGTGACTTGGGTGACGTGGCCCTCAGGATCCGTGACAGTTGCTGCGAGTTCGACCGGTTCGTCGTACGGCAGCTCAGCCTGTGGGGCTGGGGTCGTAATCGAGATTGTCGGAGGCAGGTTCGCGTCGACGGTGAGAGCCACGGCCGCACGTGTCGTGGCGCCGCGTTGGTCGACGGCAACCGCCTCGACGGTGTTCTCACCTTCCTGAGTGAATGCGTGCTCCAGTACGTACGGAGCCTCAGTCGTCAAACCGACCGCTTCACCGTTCACCAGCCAAGCGACGGAGACCTGATCGGGCGACTCGTCACGCTCCGTGTCGGGATCCGTAACCACCGCTTGAAAGCTCTGAACCACTCCAAACGGCACGTTGACGTCGCTCGGTCCGGAGAGGGTAACGGACGGCGGCGTGTTTTCAACGCCTGTCTCGAGCTCGGCAGCGACTGCAATCAGCGCCACAGAAGCGCTTCCGACACCACCGCGGGCGTCCGTAGCACTGACGATGACCGAGTTCGGGCCGAGGTTGTCGAGGGCCCGTGCAAACGCTACGACGTCGCCCTCCTGACTGAACTCGCCCAACGCCTCACCGTTCACGAGCACCCCGGTGATTTCGTCGTTATCTGCGTCACTGATTCGCACGGAGAAGAGGACGCTCTCACCTTGAGTGACGACCGTGCCCGAAGTGGGGCTCTGGATCCTCACGTTGGGGACGCTATTCTCCGCGACCGTAAAGGAGGCGGAACGTGTGCCCGCCAGACCGAGTGAGTCGACCGCACGGAGTGCAACGCTGTGGCTGCCGGCACTCCCTACGACAAACGACACGTTGCCGCCGTTGCCGGATCCGGATGCAACCTCAACGCCTCCCGGTCCCACTACACGCCAGGTGGCTTCCCCGTCTATCTCGTCGCCGTCCGGATCGCTCACCTCAAAGGAGAGCTCCACAGTATCGCCGACAACGTAACGGGGCGCCAAACCGGAGATGGTAAAGGTTGGGGCCTGGTTGCGCACGACGGTCACATTGACGCTCGCACTGCCAACAGCGCCGATATTGTCGATCGCCGTCACGATGATGTTGTGGTTGCCGACACCAAGTCCGCTGAGGTCGAGTTCGGACCTGTCCCCTGAAACCAACCCTGCAGGTGCAGGACGGCCGTTGATCAACCACTCAATTCGATCAATCTCGCCGTCGGAATCGGAGGCGGTCGCGCTCAACACGACCGATTGTCCGAGGCGCAGCTCGGACGGAACATCTGAGAGCGTCACCGTGGGCGACTCGTTCTGCGGAGCCTGTGCCGCCTGTTCGGAGACAGCCTGCACCACTACTTGCGCCGAGCCAACAGCGCCGTTGGAATCGGTAGCAAGCGCCCGAATCCGGTACGCTCCGACTCGGTCGAGCGTGATACTGGTGCCTTCGACCAGCTCACCGTTCACTTCAAAGCGTAGATTGAAGTCGGAGCCGACCGGATCGAAGTCATCCGTCACCGTCGCATCGAGTTCGAGCTCGGTACCAATCTCGTAGCGGCCGTCCTCGGGAGAGGTGATCGTCACGTCCGGCGCCTGGTTGGCAGCGACCGTGATCACAACCGTCTCGCGGGAAATCGCGCCACGCACGTCTTCGGCCAACAGCGTCACCTTGCGCTCGCCGGGGTTACCCAAGCGGAAATCAAGGGACTCGCCAGCGCCGATCCGACGTCCATCGGCCTCAGCATTGGCTGCCGTGACATACCACTCGACTCTGCGCAACCCTTCTCCCTCGGGGTCCGAGACAGCGCCGGCTTCAAAGGAGATGACATCCCCAAGTCGGTACACACCTCCGTCCTCGGGAGCGACGATCGAGAGGACCGGCGGCTGGTTTGCGGCGACGAACGCCGTCACTTCGGCCTCACCGACTGCGCCGAAGCTGTCGGTCACCTCGAGGCGGACGACATACTCAGTGTCGCTCTCAAGGTCTGCAGGGAATGTATAGTTGATGCGATTGACGCCGCTGGCGACCAACTCATCGTTGACAAACCAGCGAACGGCCAAGCTGTTGGTCAAGTCGCCGTCATCGGAGTAGGTCGCGTTGACGGTCAATCGATCACCAGCAATGAAATTGAGCGCACTCGGAGTAATCTCGACCGTCGGCGCCTCGTTGACCATCCAAAACGACGCTGAGGGGACCACGCCACCGATGGTGCGCTTGGAGAGCGTGCCTCTCACATCCACGCTCCAGGTGTAGCGGCGCCCCGTCAGCAACTCAGGGAGGATCTCGCCGGGATCGTCACCATACGTGAACTCCCCATTGAAATCGAAATCGCTGTGAAGAATGTCGACCGTCTCAGTCCGGCCCGTCACGCTATCGCGGATACTGAGTACGGAGTTAACGCCAAAACCTCCGGGGAGCTCCGGCATCATCCAGGTGAACTCGAGCTCATCCGGATCGATCCCGTCCACGGGGTACCCCAAGGCCTGGTCATCGGGGTAAACAATCGAGACAGGCTCCGGATTGGTCACCTGCCATGCGAGGCGTGATTCGCGCTCAACAGTCGTCCCGGAGTCGGGATCCGTAAACCGGAGCGAGACAACCAGCGTGTAGCCCCCCGCAGGGAATTGCAAGGCACGCACCTGCTCGATCAGATCGAGAATTCCGGTCTCATCCAGATCCCCAATGTTATCCCAATCGAGGATGTGCTCTTTAAACCAGGGTTCATCACCCCACCAGTTGCTCAACTTCCATTCCGTGATGCTGCCCCAGTCGAAGGCGTTCTTGATTTCGTGTGCGATCTCTTCGCCCGACAACTCGTTTTCCACGTGGTTGATCACATCGACGATAAGCTCATTGTCGATGCCGCCGGTCCGTAAATTCCACACCGACTCTCCAGGCGGTAACGGCACCGGATACGTCTCAACGAATCCAAGCTGCCTTCCGCCGAATAGGAGCTCCAGCCGGAAGCGTCCATTCACAGAGGACTCGTTGGGATTCTCCACCGTTATCTGAAGGAGATCCTCGTTCGCTTGGGTGACGAAATCCCGTACAAAGAGTCCGGCAAACTTCGTCAGTGCCAATTTGGGCTCGTTTAAGTTGATGCCACTCTCTGCCTGTAATCGAAGTGGCGCGGCGGCGCCAACTGAACAGACCAAGAGCGCGAGCGTCACCGCAAGTAGCACGGCTACACTCGACTTTGGTACCCCCCGCATCCCAATTCCTCCCATTGTAGTGGTCACGTTCGTCATCTATCCGTCACGTTGACGGATACTGCAGCAGGTTTGACCTTTCTCTTCCATCCTTGTGTCCACCTTTCTAATTGTAGGAACTTTTTCTCATGCTGATGGGACTTTTGGTCTGGCCCTCTTCAAGCAGGGGGGTTCCCGTAAAGACGTAGATCAAAGGCGCTAACACAAATCTTTACAAACCCATGGGATTACTCTATAATCATGCCAAAGTCCCTATCCCCTACCGGAATTACAGGAATTAACCAGAGGAGTGATTGACATGACTCACCGAGTGAACCGATCGATCTGGATCGCCGCCCTCGCACTAACGGTCGCCTTGTTGGCCGGCGGCGCGCTCGCATCGGCCCAAGCGTACCCCAACGCGCACCTGATCGCCGAGCCCGAGTGGTTGGCGGCCAACCTCGACGCCGAGAATGTTCGTATCATCGACCTGCGCTCCGCGGCCGATTACCAACGGGCCCACATCCCCGGAGCCGTCAATATTCCCGGCTCCGGCCGTCTCAACAATCCCGATGCCGAGATCGGCGGCTGGCTGCTCGAAACCGAGGAATTTCAAGCCTTGATTCGCAGCCTCGGAGTCGACCAAGACACCACGGTTGTCGCATACGACCAATCCAACGGCATCTCTGCGGCCCGCCTCTTTTACGCGCTCGAGCTGTACGGCCACTTTGATAAGGTACGCCTCCTCAACGGCGGCTTCTCCGCATGGACCCAAGCGCGCCAGCCCATCTCCCGAGAGGTTCCCACAGTCCAGCCGGGCAATTTCGTCGCCACGCTGATCGAGGATCGCATTGCCACAGCCGAGTACATTGCCGAGAAACTAGGCAGTGACGATGCCGTCATCATTGATACGCGGCGGGAGTCCGAGTTCACGGGTGAAGAGGTGCGTGCGGCACGCGGCGGTACCATCCCGGGCTCCGTTCACCTCGAGTGGACCAACAACGTGACCGCAGAAGGCACCTTTAAGAGCGCCGACGAACTCTTCGCCATGTACTCGGGTCTGGGCGCCGATCCCAACGAGGAGATCATCCCGTTCTGCCAAACCAATGTACGGGGCGCGCACACCTACTTCACGCTGCGTCTCCTCGGGTATCAAAACGTCCGCCCCTACGAGGGCTCGTGGTCCGAGTGGGGCAACCGGACCGATCTGCCGATCATCTCCGGCAAGATCTAACGACGACGACTTGACCATACGCTCGTACGTTTAAGGGAGTTGAACCACCGTGGCCACCCCAGGCACGACGATCCATCCAGAGGTTGAAGATACCTTCGCCGCACGACTCAAAGGCGTGTACCAAACCGTCTTTGTCAACTACTGGCCGTACTGGGCCGCCTGTTTGACGGCGGCCGTCCTCAACATCATCCTTTTGGCCTACTGGAACAGCGCCTGGGGTGTGACAGCGGAATTGACCCGCTGGGGCGGTCACGTGCTGGCGCTCTTCGGCGTCCCGGTCGAGGAGTGGCTCTACTTTCGGGACATCGGTATCGAAGGCAACCCGTTCACTCGCACGTCCGGATGGCTGACGGTGGGAATGCTGGGCGGCGCTCTTGTGGGAGCGCTGCTCAGCGGGAACTTCCGCATTCGCATGCCTCAACAAAAGATTCGACTGTTGCAAGGATTTCTCGGTGGCGTCCTGGCCGGGTTCGGGGCTCGCCTGGCCATGGGCTGCAACCTCGGCTCCTTTTTTAGCGCCGTCCCCCAATTTTCGCTGCACGGCTGGCTCTTTATGCTCGGCCTCTTCCCCGGCACGTACCTCGGTGTTAAAATCGCGCTCCACCCACTCTTTCTGGGACGGCGCGGCCGGCGACGACGGGCAGCCGTGCGGCGCAGCAGCGCTCCGGCCCAAAAGCCCCTCCTTCCTCAACCGGTCGTTGGAGGCATCGTGGCCATCCTCTTCGCCGCACTCGCGTACTGGGCGATCAGTGTGGAGGCGGCCTTCGGGATCCTCTTCCTCTTTGGAATTGGATTTGGCTTCCTCATCCAGCGCGGTCGCATCTGTTTCACCTCAGCGTTCCGCGAGATGTGGATCACGCGGCAAGGTGACCTCGCCCGAGCGCTCGCCTTTGCGATGATGGTCTCGACCCTCGGGTTTGCGGCGCTCATTCACAGCGGGATCGGCGGCAACGCTCAGTTTGCAGCGCCGGGCATCTTTATTGGCGGCCTCATCTTTGGCATCGGCATCGTCCTCGCCGGTGGCTGTGAGAGCGGGTGGATGTACCGTTCGATGGAAGGGTACGTGCAGCTGTGGATGGCCGGCCTCGGCACCGTGACGGGCGCAACGCTTCTCGCCTGGGCTTGGGACGGCTGGGGGCTGTACGATTTCTTTATCGCAGGATGGCCGGCGATCAATCTCGTAGAGTCATGGGGTTGGCCCTCCGCGATCTTCGCGACCCTGGGGCTGCTCGGCGCTTGGTACCTCCTCGTCACATGGTGGGAGACGCGCACACCCCAGGAGCAGGAGGCGCCTATACCGTCCGCTGAGCGGCAGCCCGCCCCCCGCGGAGCCTCCGCCGCCTCTCAACCGGCGACTATTCAAGCTAAGTGAGTTGGGCCTAGGGAGACGCCTAGTGTCGCCGATGAGCCTGATCGTCATCATAGGAGGTTAATTCAACATGGCACAAGCAGAAGAGCGCATCACAGCCGACCGAGTCCTCGATCTGTGCGGGGAGGCCTGTCCGTACCCTCCGATTTACACGCTTGAGGAGATTCAAGACATGAGCTCGGGAGAGGTCCTCGAAGTGATCACTGACCATCCCCCGTCCGTCACCAACGTTCCGCAAGCGGTCGTTAAAGAGGGCCACGAAGTCCTTGGCGAGCCGGTGCGTAACGGCGCCGAGTTTCATCTGTTCTTTAGGGTAAAGTAGACGAGGATGTGTCGACTTGAGTCAAGATCGTAACCGAGGCGCCGCGAAGAGCCGCCGATCAGAGCGACTCGCTTTCACACTGATCGGCGTGGCTACGGCCCTCGTCGTCTTTTTGATCGCCTCCACGATCTACCCCCGACTCCCGGGTCCCCCCCCTCCTGACTCAGGGCGCGTGGCGGTCGCAGCGGCGCTGCCACAGGTGACGGCGGGAGAATGGCAGATCGTGGACGCCCGTGATTCCGCTGAGTTTGCCGCAGGTCACATGCCCGGGGCCGTATCGGTGCCCGTCGCCGACCTGCGTGACCCCGACTTTGGAACGCTCCTCTCTCCCGCAACGTTGGCGGCTCTCCTCGACCGTGCTGGGATTCGCCCCAGTCAAGGTGTCCTCGTGTACGCCGACCAGTTAGCCGACGCCGCCTACGTGGGCTGGGCCCTGGTCTCCCTGGGTCATACCCAGGTCAACCTCCTCGATGGGGGCATCTCAGCCTGGGTGGCCGCCGGCGGAACACTGCAGCAGAGTGCATCGAACGACGCCGATGGTCAAGTGGCGGTTGCCGCTGCGACCGGCACGACGGGCGGTCCCGGCCTGTGGCAGGCTCGCGCCGAGGAACGCTGGGCCGAGGAGCGGCTCCTGGACCTCTTTGGTCTGTACGCCCAGATCGACAATCCAGATGTGGTCCTGGTCGACTCACGTCCGAGTGACGAACGGCCGATGGCCATTCAAGGCGGGACCGACGAGATCGATTACAACGTCGCGTGGACGGATTTGGTGAGCGAGGACGGCCGTTCGTTCAAGAATCGCATGGCGCTGCACCGGGCGCTGCAAGTGCTACCCGCCCGCAAGCAGCTCGTCGTCTACGGCGACGAGACCACCTCCTCTGCCCTCCTGTGGTGGAGCCTCTACGAGCGTGGGTACGCTCGGGTGGCACGCTTTGACGAGTCGTTTGATTCGTGGGCCTCGATGGGCTTCCCCACACGGGCGGTCGAAGCGCAAATGAACCAAGGGCCTGATCCACGCCTCGGAGGCGGCTGCGGCTGATCCTGGGCTTGGCCTAGACCTGGGCTTGGGTCGGTGGGCGGCCTAGCGCTATGGCCGCTGCCAACGCTGAGGCGGCAAGACCAGAGCCTAAGGTCCCGCGTCGAAGTTGAGCTTGGGCGCAAACTCCAGGTCGATTCCTGGCCGGACGCTGTGAGTAAAGGCGTACTCCCCGCCGTCCTGGCCATTGTCGAAGGTGAATGACGAGACTGCGATGTGCCTGAGCCAGTAGCCGACCGGTGCGGCGGTCCGTTCTCTGGGGTGATAGAAACTACGCCAATAGACGTATCCGGGCTCCTCGGGAGCGGTCTCGGTCCAAGCGACCGGCGCCTCCTCGAGGAGCTCTTCGCGTACCCGCCACGGCTCCTCGGGTTGGGGTGTCTCGCTGCGCTCCAGCGGCAAGCCAGCACGCCGCCCTTCGACGATGTACAAAAGCGCGTCGGAATGCTCCCCCGTCGCAGACGTGTGGCCGGTGTTGTAGTGCAACCCGCATATCACGTCCGGGTCCGGCGTGAGGCGCCAGTAATGCCCGGGAATGTTTCCGTACACAATCTGCTCGCCATCCATCGTGCCGACGATGAGACGGGTCCATCCGTTCGGCGGAGCTCCGGGATCGTAGCGCGGGACGTCACGAAACCAGGTCGCGCACGGCTCCTCAACATACCCGGGGACGGCGACACTCCCCTGTCGTGGGCCAAACCACCACCATCCGGCCAAACCGACCGCCGCTCCGATCAAGGCCGCCATCGCGCCCACCGAGATCCAAGAGCGCCCCGCTCGTTGCGTCGTTTCCTCAGACATGTTCACCGTTCCACCTTATGAGAATCCAGTCCAGATAGGCCTCTGATTGGCCATCGACCATCTGATGCAAGCGCCTTACGTAACGCCTTAAAGCCGGCTCACCATGTACCATGCAGCCAAGGCGCCGACGAGCGTGCAGGCGAGGTTCACGACGTGGTTGTCGAGCCATAGCCATCCACGTCGGCGTTCGACAGGGTGAGGATGGTGCGGCGCCTCGACGATTTGGTTACACGTTGGACAGTGAGCTTTATATTGCAATCCGGCGCCCAAGAGGCTGTCTGCCCACATGCCCGCGGTGCCGGCCACCTCGATCACGAAGGCGTGCGTCGCACTCACATCGGGCCATACCCAGTACGCCACGAGTCCGATCCAACCAGCGCCGATCATGCCGGCGAGGGTGCCGGCGGGGGTCACACCCCCGGACTCGCCAGGCGCCAAGATCCGACCCGAGAGAGCCGAACGAGGCTGGCCGCCCCACCACGAACCGATCTCCGTCGCCCAGGTGTCCGCCGTCGCCGCCGCCAATGCGCCCGCAAGCGCCATGCGGGCCCAAAGCGTGTCAACCAGTTCCGCACCTAGGAAGAGCTGATCGAACCCTACAGCCAGGGCCGCCACCGCCGCCACCGCCCCGTTGGCGAAGACCTGGCGAACGGTGCGCGGCTCGTCCGACTGTTCGAATGCGCCGCCGTTATCGACTCCGGCAGTCTCACCGGTCCTATGAGTCCTAGAGGGATCGCCGGCCTTGATAACGCTAAGTGGCCGCGGCAGCTTAGAGACGAGACTCCCACTGATAAAGAACGCCAGGAGCAGGAGCGCCCCCGGCCATCCGGCGAAGCTAAAGATGAGGCCGCCGACCAGAGCCGCGGCCAGCGCGGCGCCCCGATCGGCCAGCCACCCGGCCCGTTGGGCGAGACCGCCGACGAGGAGGCCGCCCAGCATGCCAAGGACGATCTGAAGCATCAGGGAGTCCCCCCTATGCACGTCAAAACAGCTTCAATACACGACAGAACGGAGGCGCATCATCTGGTGACATCGACACCGGTTAAACCCGATTCCGAGTTCGCCGCCCTTTGGCAGCGCATCACCGCTGCCTTAAGGGAGCCCGCGCTCTATCACGTCGAGGGGAGCGACGAGCGCTTCCACGCGTGGTACGACGCCGGTGGCGACGGCAAACCCGAATCCGTGTGGACCAAGCCGCTTCAAGGGGCGAAGCAGGTCCGTTTGCCCCAGACTGAGGCGGATTACCGCAAGGTCTTTGATGCGGTGCGCGCTCAAGGGGACTCCATCCCGGCGCCCGAGCGCCTGCGCGAGGTGACACTCCGAGGGCACTACCTCCACACCGTCATGCGGCACTTTGGGCTATAACGCCTACGTTAGTCGAGTCCGGCGTACATGCGCGCCTTTTTAATCTCGTCGGCGTACTGCAATTCGTCGTCGACCGGAGTCTCGATGACGACCGGCAACGGCCGCAGCCGCTCATCCCCGAGGAAGCGCGACAAGTTCTCAGCGCCGATCTCGCCCTCACCGAGGAGCTCGTGGCGGTCCCGCCGGGCGTCAAACGGAGTCTTGCTGTCGTTGAGGTGAATCACCTTGACCAGCGGAAAGAACGCCTCATCAAAGAAATGCCGGCAAAAGCCGTCCCAGTCGCCAAAGGAGAGGAGCCCGGCAGCAAACGCGTGACACGTGTCGAAGCAGACGCCTACTCGGTCCTTTTGCTCGATTTGTTCGTAAATGTCGAGGATATCCTCGATCTGATACCCCAACTCGGTCCCTTGCCCCGCCGTATTCTCCATCAAAAAGGTGGTTTTACCCTCAAACTCGTCCAACACTCGGTTGATCGAGTCAGCCATAAGCTCGATGCCGCGCTCACGCCCCTCACCGACGTGCTTCCCACAGTGCACCACGAGGAAGTCCGTCTGGTACGCGTCGCATATCTCTAGATCGTTGATGATGGACGCAACACTCGTCGCCCGCAGGTCGTCTTTGGGCGTAGACAAGTTGGTGACGTAGGGGGAATGGCAGACCGACTGCACATCGGCGTCGACAGCCGCCTGCGAACGAGCGCGATACTCCTCGGGGTCAAACTTCTTGGGTCGGTAGCTCTTGGGGTTCTTGGGAAAGTACTGGACGACGTCAGCCCCCACTTCAACGGCTCGGCCGATCATCGTGTCGAATCCTTTCGCAACGCTCAAATGTGAACCGATACGCAAAACAATTCGTCTCCTATTCTCGTACGTGATCAATCTGCTCTTACTCGTTACGTCGCTCTCGTCTCTCGACCTCTTTCTCCTCGACGGACCCGAACTCTTTCTCATCGGGCGTTTTCTCATCCGGCTCGCCGTCTCCGTTGGCCAATATCTCTTGGACGTGAGCCACCTCGTCCACCGGAGTGAGGACAAAGAGGAAGTCACCTTGTGCGAGGCTCGTCGAGCCCCGGGGAATCACTACCTGATCGCCCCGCGAGATGGCTGCGACGGTCACGGTTTTGGGCAGGCTGAGGTCACGCAACATGCGTCCCACCGCGTGGCAGTCCTGGGTGACGTGGTACTCGACCAACTCCGTGTTGACGGTCCGCAACGACGTGAGTTCGAGCGTGTGCACCGGCGAGTGCGCCTTACCCTCGTCGAGGCCGAGGAGCCGGGCCGCCGAGGCGATCGTTGTCCCTTGAACGAGGGCTGAAACCAAGACCACAAAGAAGACCGTGTTAAAGATGAGCGCACTGTGCTCATAATTCACCAAGAATGGGTAGGTGGCCAAAATGACGGGCACCGCCCCTTTGAGGCCAGCCCACGACAAAAAGAGACGCTCTCTAGTGTTGAATCCCATTCCGAGCGTTGCCAGCCAAACCGCTGGAGGACGAGCCACGAGAATCATAATCGCCGCCAAAATCAGACCGGGCACCACGATGTCGACGAGCTGGTTGGGGAAGACCAACAGTCCGAGCAAGGCGAAGAGGACGACCTGAGCCAGCCAGGAGAGTCCCTCGTGAAAACGGACCACTTGGCCGCTCAAGGGGAATGCGTTGTTGCCGACGACAATCCCATACACGTAGACGGCGAGGATACCCGACGCATTCAACGCGCTCACCATGCTGTAGACGAGGAACGCGCTGCCGAGAAAGAAAGCCTGGTATAGGGAGTCGTCGTCTCCCACATCGTAACGACTGACGAACCACACCACGAAGCGCCCAAGACCCACGCCGAGTCCGAGTCCGACCGCCCCCTGCCAAAGGAGCTGGCCGGCGAGGCTCCACGCCGACGGCGCCGCCCCCATAATCACGTTGATGGCGAGAATGGTCAAAAAGACCGCCATAGGGTCGTTCGCCCCGGATTCCGCCTCCAGTGTCGACTTCACCCGCTGTCGGATGCGTTGGGGGCCGATCACAGAGAAGACGGCGGCGGCGTCGGTGGAGCCGACGATCGCACCGACGAGAAGCCCTTCCATGAGGGGCAGGCCGAGTACGAGGTGTGCCGCGTACCCCATGATAAACGAGGTGACGACGACCCCTAGGGTGGCGAGGCTAGCTGACGGCAACGCCACTTTGCGTACCAGGGTAAATTCGGTCTTGAGACCGCCTTCGAAGAGGACGATGATTAAGGCTGACGTACTGATGAGACGGGCTAGATACGCATTGTCGAAGGCGACGATTCCAAGGACGTCACTGCCGAAGAGGATTCCGAGGCCCAAGAAGACGATCAAACCAGGTATGCCAAACCGACTCGACATCCGCGCCAGGAGGACGGCGAGCATCAATATCCCTGCTACAAGGTATATAGCGACATCCAGAGCGACTTGGTCGAACATAGGCCTCCCTAAGAGATTACGCCATGTAAGAAAGATTGGCCGTAACTCCCCGACACCCTTTTTCTAAGCGTTCCAAGACGAGCCGAGTGGAGCGCTAAAGGATTGGGAGATCGACGAATGGTTGGGATTGCGGTACGCTATAGTTGCGGTACGCTATTGAGGTAGGGATAACACTACGAAGCCCCCCTGCGGGGAAAAACGCTAAAGGAGCGATGTGTCCGATGGAGAGACTCGAGGAGAAGTATTGGCGCATCTTTCAAGAAGAGGGCCCGATCGATCTTGAGGATTACTTGCGACAACTCAAGGCCGGAGAGCACGGGGAGATCTCCGCGAAGGAGATTAACGACTTCCTCGACGACATGCTGCAAACCATGCTGGGAAACATCCAACTCAAAGCGAGTGAGGCGCCGCACTACGAGGCGATGCGAGAGCAGGTCGAGCAGGAGACCGTAGCGCGCATCGAACGCCTAAAGACGCTCTACGGCGCTGACTGAGACGCCACTCGTGCCTCGCGCCGGCGAAGGAGTCCACCGCGCTTCCATATCTGCATGGAGAGTCTTGCATGGTGGGCGATGAGTTCGTCGAGTCGACGGTGCATCAAGGAATTTACGAGCAGGGTTGACGGATCGTCCGAGCGGTACAGCTCGGTGCGGATCTCTGCAATCTTCTCTTCGATACTGCGCAAATCTTCCACGGCTAACGCTCTCTCCAAATCGACAGAATTGACCAAAACTCGGCGTGCTTTGCAACCAACAGTGACGATAATACCGCAAAACGAGCCGGAAGTGAAACCCACGAAGGCCTATGGTAGCTGCGGTTAAGCAAAGAAAGCGCAGGTAGATCAAGGATGCGAGGAAAAACGCAAAAATGTGAGTCTCATCGTGCCCGGCGAAGGACGAGCGTCGTCACTTCCGGCCGACACGTGAGGCGCAGGCGCATACTCGTCGTTCCGACGCCTCGGGAGATATGCGCTACCACGCCTTCTCGCCGCACCACGCCCGTGTAGGCCGTGCGCCCAATGCGCGTGTTGGTCTTGAGCGGGCCGACCCACGGCAGGCAGACCTGACCGCCGTGCGTATGCCCACACAGGACGAGATCCGCCCCGTTGACCGCCTCGTCGAGCAACACGTCGGGCGAGTGCGCCAGGAGAAGCGTAAGTCCGACCTCTGCACCGTCTGGGCCTCCCGCAAGCGTCTGCGCGCGAGCCAACGTCCCGGCGACGTCCGCTCGGTCAGTGTGCGGGTCATCCACGCCGGCGACGGCGATGCTCACGCCCTTCATCACAACCCGGTGGGCGTCGTTTGCGAGCAACACTGCACCGGACCGCCGCAGTGTCTCCTCCACCAAGCCCGTGTCCACCGTGTCGGCGTGGTCGTGATTCCCCAGCACAGCAAAGGCCCGTCGCCCGCGGGCCACCTCCATGAGAAACGGCACCAAAAACGGCATCCCCTCGGGCCCGGAGATAAAGTCGCCCGTCAGGCAGATCAGGTCCGCATTGGCTGCCTTCACCGCGTCCAACACCGCGCGTTCCAAATCGCCCACTTCACGCAAATGCAGGTCGCTCACGTGGATGATACGCAAGCCGTCCAACGCCTCCGGGAGCACGGGCAACTGAATCTCCTTCTCGGAGACATCTAAATCATGGGGTTCGACGAGCGACGCGCGCACCAGCACATACCCGGCGATCCCGATGGCCACGACGACAAGCCATATCACGGCGCCGCCCCCCTCCTTCTATTGCGGTTACTCAGACGGATGCTGCCCCTCCGCGTCCCGGGCGAGACGGAAGGCCGTCGCATAGAGTCGTTCCGCATAGCGCTCTCGGTACTCGTCCCATTCGATGTAACGGTCGTTCCACCGGTTGACGAGCGCCCGATCCTCTTCGATCGCCTTTTGTAGGGCCATGCGCCAGCCGGCTGGAATGGTGATGACAGGTCCCAGTGAGATCGTCAGCTCATCCATCGGCACCAAGCGGGTGAAGAGCGTGTCCTTGGGGCTGATGGGACCGCCGATCCGGATCCAGTCGACGACGTTGAGTGCGCCGGTCGTCAATTCGCGCAGGGTGAGGCGAGGCCCCCGCTCAGCCGGGTAGGCGCCCAACGCGCCACCCTCGATGATCCCTTCGACGACGTAGAACGAGGGATGCGTATCGACCCACCCCTGCAACACGCCCGCCGTCTCACCTTCGATGATGCCGCGCTCGAGGACGGACTGGAGAATGGTTCGCCCGCCCATCACCGGCACCCGCCAATCGAAGTGGAACCAATCCAGAAAGCTCTCGCGACACGTCACGTCCCGCTCGGAGCAACCGACGTGCCCAAAGAAGATCTCCTGCGCCCGCTCGTGCAACCCGTCGCTCCCAGAGCTCGCGTTGTGCAGCTCCTCTCGCACACGACTGGCAACAGCGAGCCCCATGGTCGTCGGGTCGTCCATATCGTGGTGAAGGTCGTGGTGAATGCGGCCCAAGCGCTCCAAGAGCCCGTCGACCGGGTGCTCGACACAGTAACGATCGTCGAAGGGTTCCAGGTCGAGCAACTCCATCACGCGACGGGCGTTGGTCGAGATGGTGCTTGGCGTGACGCCGTACAGCTCCGCGACGTCCTCCTGCGTCAAGCCCCAATTCTCCACGATGCCAATCGCGTAGTGCAGGGCTGCTGCCCACGCCTCAGGCTTGCGCACGATCGGATACGCCCGATAGCAGTAATCCCACCACATCCATGTGACTCCGTCGATATGCTCTCGGGAGAGGCCCTTCTCAGAGAAGAGCTTGGCCACGAGCCGAGCGGCGCGCTCCTCGTTGGGGCTGTTCCACACCGTAGGCATTTGATCGAGTGAACAGATGAAGCTGATCGACTCGTCGATCCCGAGCCGACGACGCAATTCGTCCACCGTCGAGAGTCCTCGCCCCCGCGCCAACCGACTGCGTTGGTGGTGCTCGAGCTTTTTGAGCAGCTCCGCGAGGCGGATCCTCCCCAACGTTTTGGCGTTGAGGAACTCCGGGGAACGAAAGTCGAGAATGCGCGACTCTTTGGAAAGCCATCGCTCGACGTAGTCCTCGTAAGCCGCCTTGGCCCACGCGCCGGTCTCAAGCTCCAGCGTCTTGGTGCTCGTCACCACCGCACGCCCCTCTGCGGCTCCTCCGACGGGTTCGTCGGGACGCTCTTGGGAACGGTGCACCTGTGTGACGGCCGCGAGCTCCCCTTCCTTGAGGGTGCACAATCCGGTGCCATTGCCGTTTCCGCGGGACTGTAGCTCCTCATACGCGTCGACGAGGTGCAAGACAAGACCGCGCAGGCGCTCCACGAGGAGCTGCTTTGCCCACTCCAGTCGCTCTCTCGACCAGCAGTGAAGCTGTAGGCGTCCTCCCGTCAACTGGATCTCAGCGAGGACGCGTCCCAGCGGCTCCTCAGGGCCGTGCGCTTCGTCAGACTCGTACCAAACGAGCCGTCCCTGGCGAAAGTGTTCGATGTCTGCGTACGCCGTCAGACGCTGCACCACTTTGACACTGTCGCGCACGCTAAAGAGCGCCCGGCAGTGAACGAGCCGATGCGTCTCGTCCCCCTCGAGCAAGGCCGCTGTCTCGTCCAGGTCGACCTCAACGAGGAGGTCGTTAAAGAGGAAGCCCTGCTCGCGCAGGAAACGCTGTACCGGCACGTCACCGTGGGCGCGCCGATGCCGCCGGTACTCTCCGCGCACCAACCCGAGGTACGACTCTTTGGCGACCGGCGGCAGCACCGTCTGGGCCGGAGAGAGCTCCCACTCGTTCCCCAAGGGGAGCGGTCGGGCGATGATGAGCGCCCACCGCTCGACGTTTGGGTCAACGGAGTCGGCATTTACGTCGTAGGGCTCCCCTGTCAACAGATCCATCAGTCGACAGATGTCACCCTTGCGTTCAACCAGTTCAAAGAGTGTGAGGTACGATTGACTCCAACCGCGCAGCATCCGCCGCGCCGGGCGCGTCAGATCCACCCCATGCTCCAAATCGAAGATCTCAATCAGGCGGTGACCGTTGGCCAACCGGTAGTCGTACACAAACCACTCCATAAAGCGCTCGAAGTCGTTCTCGTCGAGCGTCTCCTGGAGGTGCTCCACGCTCTCACCAAAGAAAAACTCAAATGCCTCTTCAAACTCATCATTAAAGCGAGGGCGGCCGGCAAACCGTCCGAGTTTATCCCGGATTTCTTCGGCCGCCGCGTGCCGCCCCCTGCCTCGACCAGATCCGGGCAAAAGGAAAGACACCTCCACCATGCATCAACGCATCAACAAAACCCTCGGCCGCAATACTTCGCTCGTCGACTCCTAAATCCTGTGGGGAATGACGCGCCCCATCAATTGGACGCGTGCTGCCCCACGAGGGCCTCCATCTCATCGAGCAGGGTGTCGAAGAGGCCGAGCGCCTCCGCGATCGGCTTTCGAGACGTCATATCCACGCCGGCCCGCTTTAACAGGTTGAGCGGGTAATCGGAGCCGCCCGACGAGAGAAACGCCAGGTAGCGCTCACGCGCGTCGGCGCTACCGGAGAGGATCGACTGCGCCAGAGCGTTAGCCGCCGAGAAGCCCGTCGCATACTTGTACACGTAGAACGCACGGTAAAAGTGCGGCACTCGGGCCCACTCCATGTCCACCTGATTATCGATCGTCACTTCCGCACCGTAGTAATCCTCATTCAGACCGCGGTACGTCGCGCAGAGGCTCTCCGAGGTGAGCGCCTCCCCCTGCTCCGCCTGATCGTGTACGGCCCGCTCAAACTCGGCGAACATCGTCTGGCGGTACACTGTGGTGCGGAACTGTTCGAGGTAGTAGTTGAGAATAAAGAGTCGCCGGCGCGGATCCGCCTCCGAATCGAGGAGGTAATGGACAAGCAACGCCTCGTTGACGGTCGATGCCACCTCCGCCACAAAGATCGAGTAGTCGGCGTAGATGTAGGGCTGATGCGTCATCGAGTGCTGACTGTGCAGGGCGTGCCCCAGCTCGTGTGCGAGTGTGAAGACGTCGTCGATGTTCCCCTGGTAGTTGAGGAGGACGTACGGATGAACCCCGTACACATCCCGCTGGTACGCCCCGGAGCTCTTCCCCTGATTCTCAAACACATCGATCCACCGACTCTCAAAGGCGAGGTCGAGCATTTGTTGATACTCATCACCCAAGGGATAGAGGCCCGCTTTGACGATTTTGCGGCTCTCCTCGTACGGCACCTTAAACGCCACATCGCGTACCAACGGCACGTACAGATCGTACATGTGCAACTCCTCGAGGTTGAGGACTCGCTTCCGCAGGCGCAGATACCGGTGCAGGACCGGGAGGTGCTCCCGCACCGTGGCGATCAAATTGTCGTACGTCGAGCGCTCGACGTTGTCCGGATGGAGCGCCCTCTCCAGGGCCGAATCAAAGTTGCGTCGGCGTGCGTAAAAGACGTCCGACTTGACGCTCGTGTTAAAGACCGCGGCCAGCGTGTTTTTGTGCTCTATGTAACGAGAGTAGAGTTGCTCAAAGGACTCTTTGCGGAGACGCCGATCTTGACTCCGTTGAAACTGTATGTAGCGCGAGTGTGTGAGCTCGACCTCGTTACCGTCTTCGTCGCGCACCGTGCCGAACTTCATGTCGGCGTGGTTGAGCATATCAAAGGCGGACTCCGCCCCTTGCGTCAACTCCTGCACTTCGGCCAAAATCTGCTCCTCGCGCGGGCTGAGGACATGCTTGCGGCCGCGCATAAGGTCTGACAACGCGTGTTCGTAAACGGCCAGGTCGTTCTCCTCTTGCAGATAGGCCCGAATCGTCTCCTCGGGGATTTCGAGGATCTCCGGCGTCAGGTAGCTGAGGACGCTCCCCGCCTGGGAGGCGATGCTAAACACTCGCTGCGTCATCGCCTGATACTTGCCGACTTGGGTATCCTCGTCTTGGCGCATGAGGGCGTAACCGGCGAGCCGCTCGATGAGCAGATTCACGTCCGCCTCGAGTTGGAGGGCGCCGAGGAGACTTTGGGCCGATTCGCCCACCTTCCCCTCAAAGCGGCCCGCATCGCTGAGGCGGCGCTTGAGGTCGGCGAACTCCTCCTCCCACGCCTCGTCGCTAGGATAGATATCCTCCAGCCGCCACGTGAGCTCTTGCGGTAATTCAGCCCGAGTGGGCACACCGTTCGATTTCGGTTGTTGGGTCAACTTGAGTACCCCCTGATTAAAGGCACGCAAAGCGTATTTTCAAATGATGATGCACCGTGCTGGATACGTTTCGTGAGTGAGAGTAGCCTTCCCTTTGAAAGGTTTGGAATCCGCATGGACGAGCCTGTCTGGGCAGGGTACACTAATAGGTACCATGGCCCAACACCGATACCGGCAGAACAAGATTAAACGCGAGCACACGATCATCGACGGACTCCTGCGCCGCCTCGAGGAGATCGCCCAACTCTCCCTCGTGCAGTCCATCACGCCCGGACGGATCAACAAGCGCTCCGGCAATCAGAAGGAAGGGATCCGCTTCCAGTACCAGACGGAGACGGGCCTCAAGCTTCTCGCCCTCTCCAGTCGGGCCGTGCAGGAAGTGTTCGTCGTCAGCGACCAGCCCGAGGCCGTCCTCAAAGAGCTCCAGACCAAGGGCCTCGTCATTGTCGACACGGTGACCCCCACGTCATCGACGTCTGAATCATCGTCGTCCGGAGCGGCCCCATCTAAATCGCCCCCATCTGCATCGACGTCATCTGTATCGGCGCCATCAGCCGGGAGCCCCAAAGCCCGCTCCGACAAGCGCAAGGCGCGCGAACATCGTAAGAACGAGGAGTCCGGGGAGAACGGCGAAGTCCGGGAGAACGGCGAAGTCCGGGAGAACGGCGAAGCCCGAGAGAACCGTGGCACACAAGAGAGTCGCGACGGTGATTCGTCGAAACGGAAGCGACGCTCCCGCCGTCCGAGGCGACGCAACAAGGAGAAGGCTCCCGGCGCGCAGCCCTCGGAGGCCGCCGGGGCAACGGGGCCATCTACGGCGCCCGCATCGGAAGCGCCTCATTCGGAATCGTCCACGGCCGAAGCGCCAAAATCGGAAGGCGCGACGGGGCGGCCACGCAAGGCGCACCCCGAGGTGCAAGATGCACTCCCCGACGAGATTCGCGAGCGTATGCTTGACATGATTGAGGGAAAGCCCCCCAAACTCGACAGCAACAAGCCTAAACGATCCAAACAGAGACGTCAGGAGCAGAGCGGGCAGGGCCCCCAAAAGGGCGAGGATTCACCGGCACCCTCAATCGATTCGCGGCGGCCCGGCCAACTATGGCAGGAGCTCCTACAACGTCATCGCTCGCTTCAGGAGCTCGAAGATCGCCTGGCGGACGAGGCCGGGCAAGAGTAACGCACCCTCTGCCCGCCAGTGCCGCCAGTGCCGCCATTATCCCTAAAATCCAATCTGCTCTTTATCGACGAGATAGATGTGCTGGGAGTACGCCCGACCGGCGTCTGGGAACTCAGGCGCCTCCCCGTGGGACTGATCAAACCAAGGGAACCACTCCGTGGTCTCCGCCGGGAAGAGCGCCCCAAAGACCGTAATGCGTTCGTCCTCTTCCGTCCCGACGATCAACCCTTGTCCAGGTGTCACATGCCGATACCCTATGCTGGGCACATACACCGGCTCTTGCTGATCGTAGAAGCGAATGGTCCGCATGTTTAAGGAAGCTAGGGTGTTCCACGTCAGGTCGTCACCCGGTTGAATCTTGGCAGTCGCCAAGCGCTCGGCCACGTCCCAACCGACTCCGCCCCCTGTCGCTTCAGCGAGGGCGCGCAGACTGACCAAGACGCCTCCCTCTCGCACCAAGATCTCGGCAGGATCCACCTTAAGGGCTCTTCCGTTAAACGCAACCCGAGTCTCGTCGGCCACTTGGATGAGTGAGCGCTCTACGACGTAGAGGTGTTGGGAGTATCCGTCCCCTGCGAAGAAGCGCTCAAACTTGCCGGGCGTCTGATCAAACCACGGCTCGTGCTTGAGCTCCCCTGCCGTCATCACGTGCGAAAAGGCTGCAGCCAGCCCCGACGGCAAGAACGAGATCGTCACATGCGCCATCGGCATTCCGTAATGGATGCCGCGCCCCGAGACAAACCGTGCGATCGGCGTGTATCCGTCGAGGTCCGGGTTGAGCTTGGCCAAGGTGTCAGCCATCAGACTCTTGTACCGGCCAGTGAGCACAAAGGCGACGTTGGCATCGGGGTCGTGCACAAAGCGGCCGTCTAACAGACGAGCGACGTCTTCGAGGTGCACGTACGTGCGATCGCCGTACACGATGGCACCATCCTCGAGACGCTCCCCGTTGATGACGACGTCGACGCGCACATCATTGGCCAAGGCGGCGCTTCCCAGTGTCAGAACGAGTAAGAGGCACCCTGCCAACGCCGTCACCGCGCGGCTCATTCGTTTAAGCTTCACGACATCCCCTCCTGTGGTAAATCTAGATAGCCACTTCGAAATTCCGGCAGGCGATTCCTTTGGTCGGGAGCGGTTCCCAATCTGCGTCATGCTCATCCATTCCCGCGGCGCACGAGGTCGAATCCTCGTTTACTCGCTTCGTGCAGGACGCGCTCTTCGTCGACAGTCTGGATCACCTGATCGCGCATCAACCATCGCCCAGCGACCATCACGCTCGAGACGTCACGCGAGCTCGCACTGTAAATGAGGTTGGCGCACGGGTCGAACGGTGGGTGCCAGTGCGGCATCGACGTGTCAATCAACAAGAGGTCGGCTTGATACCCCGGGGCGATCTCTCCGACATCGCCAAAACCAAGCGCCTTGGCGCCACCTGCTGCCGCCATCTCCAGACAGACTGGAGCCGGCAGGGCGGCCGGCGTCAACTCGAGTTTGGCCAGGAACGCCGCCAGGCGAGCCTCCTCGAGCAGGTCAAGGTTGTTGTTGCTCGACGTCCCGTCGGTGCCTAATGCGACGACGATCCCGCGGTCGAGCATCGCCTTGACGGGCGCCCGCCCGCTGCCGAGCTTCATGTTGCTCGTCGGGTTGTGAGCGACGCGCACCCCTTTCTCGGCGAGAATCTCCAAGTCGGCCTCGGAGACGTGCACGCAGTGTGCGGCGAGGACTTTTGCGTCCAACACGCCCGTCTGAGCAGCCAGCGCCACTGGCGTCACCTTGTGTTGTTCGAGAGACTCTTCCACCTCTCGCCGAGTCTCCGCCAGGTGGATGTGGAGGAGGATGTCCAACTCCTGCGCCGCTTCGGCGGCTAGCTGCATCCCCTTGAAGGCCGAGTACGGAGCGTGGGGGCCCATCATCACGTGAATGCGTCCGTCCCCCTCCCCGTGCCAATCTCGATGCAGCGCCTTGGCCTCGGCAAACTGACGCTCCCACACATCACCATCAAAGAGGCCCGGCGCCAAGGCCGCCCGCATCCCCGACTCGGAGACGGCCTGCGCAGCGCGGTCCATATAAAAGTACATATCGCCGAACGAAGTGACCCCCGCGCGGATCATCTCGACGATGGCAAGCATCGTTCCCCAGTAGACGTCGTCCCCTGTGAGTTGGGCCTCGACCGGCCAGATCTTCTCCGTCAGCCACTCCTGCAGCGGCAGGTCATCGGCGTAACTGCGTAAAAGGGTCATCGCCGCGTGGGTGTGGGCGTTGACAAAGCCGGGCACGACGAGGAACCCATGCGCGTCCACCACCTCCGCCTCTGCAAGCTCCTCGGTTCCTGCGAGATTCGGCGCGACCCGTACGATCCGATCGCCCTCCACGAGGACATCGAGATCTGTCTGAAAGCCCTTCTCAGCGCCCTGCCATACCGTTCCACCTGTGATTGTTATCATCGCCATCGCATCACCCGCCTCCTTGTTACTCTATATCGTGCTGCGCTTCAAAGAGACGACGCAGCGCCTCAGGGTACGGAGGTCGCACGACCCCCAACTCCGTCACGAGGGCTGTCACCAACGAGGCCGGCGTTACATCAAAGGCCGGATTGTACACGTTGACACCTTCCGGCGCGATCGCCACGTCGCCGATGTGCGTCACCTCGCGGCCGTCGCGCTCTTCGATCGTGACGTCGGCGCCCGTCGCCGTGCGCAGGTCGATCGTCGTGCGCGGCGCGGCCACGTAAAACGGAATCCCGTGCGCCTGGGCCAATACGGCCAACGCGTATGTACCAATCTTGTTGACCACGTCGCCGTTCGCCGTCACTCGGTCAGCGCCTACGATCACGAGATCGACCGCTCCCCGGGACATGACCGCTCCGGCCGCGCTATCGGCAATCAGCGTGACGGGGATGCCGTCTTGCTGCAACTCCCACGCCGTAAGGCGGGCGCCCTGAAGGAAGGGGCGCGTCTCGCCTGCATAGACGTGAATCCCCTTTCCCTCCTCGTGCGCGACTCGGATCACGCCTATGGCGGTCCCGTAGTCGACTGTTGCCAGGGCTCCGGTGTTGCAGTGTGTGAGTACGCCGGCGCCGGTCGGCACCAACGCAGCCCCGTGCCGACCGATTGCCAGGTTGGTCTCCACATCCTCCTGAGCGATGGCGGCCGCCTCGAGCTCCAGCTCGCGGGCGACGGCGGCCGGACCTTGCGACCGCATCGATCGGGCTCTCTCCCCCATGCGCTCGATGGCCCAAGCGAGATTCACCGCTGTGGGCCGTGTAGCGACCAATTCCCGCATCACCGACTCCAGCCGGCGCCAAAAGGAGTCGGCATCGTCCAACTCGCGCAAACGCAACGCCTCCATGGCGACGCCGTACGCTGCTGCCGCCCCTATCGCCGGAGCGCCTCGAACGACCATCGAGCGAATCGCGTCCGCGACTTCTTCGGGCGTGCGACACGTCACCGTGTCACACGTATGCGGCAGACGCCGCTGATCGAGCAAATATAGGTAGGGAGCCTCCCATCGCATGGCCGGCGGTCTACCCGAACGCGCTTCCACGTTACTCATCGTGCGAACCGAGCCCTTTTAGCGGTGTTTGCACACGATCGCAAAGGCACTCAGATCCGGCCGGGCCCGCGACAATCGTCTCCAAAGCGAGACGGCGCACGTTCTCCGTATTCTCAGCCATGATCTCGACCACTTCGTCGTGAGTGAGCGGCTGCTCCGAGATCCCTGCGGCCATGTTGGTGACCATAGCCATCGCAGCGTAGCAAAGGCCGGCCTCCCGGGCCAGAACGGACTCGGGCACGTTGGTCATTCCCACGACATCGCCACCTAGGAGTCGAAACGCACGAATCTCGGCCGCGCTCTCAAAGCGGGGTCCCTCCGCACAGACGTAAACTCCGCCGTCGTGGCTCGTCAGCTCGAGGCGCTCGGCCTGCTCGAGCAGCCGCTCACGCAACCGGGGACAGTACGGATCCGTCACGTCGGTGTGCACCACTCCGGCATCGCCGCCGTCGAAGAACGTGTGCTCCCGGTGCTTGGTAAAGTCGAGGAACTGGTCGATGATGACGAAGTGCCCGGGCCGCATCTCAGGATTGAGCGAGCCGACTGCCGCTGTCGCCAACGCGCAGCGGACGCCGAGGCGTTTGAGCGCCCAAATGTTGGCTCGGTAGTTCACCTTGTGCGGTGGAATCGAGTGGCCCTTTCCGTGGCGCGGCATAAACGCGATCTCCACACCATTAAACGTCCCGACCTGCACCGAAACGTCGCCGTAGGGCGTCATTACCTGTTCGTCACGCAACTCGTCGAGGAGTTGTGGGTCGTAGACGCCCGTCCCTCCGATGATGCCGTACTCCAAAGCGGGCCCTCCCATCGTGAATCGTGAAACATGTTTAGAATTGCCTATTTCGGCCGGCGCACTCCCTTCCCTGCCCTAAAGAAGAGGGTGGAGAGGCCGCAACAGGAAGTAACTCAGAGATGATTGAAAGCGCCGTGAGGAGAGCCCTGTCATGACGAGTCCATCGTCGAACCCTTCATCGAATCCGTCATCGAGCCGTTCTTCGGGACGCTCTTCCAACCCATCCGGCCCCGCCGCGCACCATATACCGGGCGCAGGGGGCCCGCCCGATGCGACTGCGCTCGCCGCGATGATTCGCCGGGGCGACCTCAGTTGCTCCGAGCTGGTGCAGGAGTGCATCCAGCGGATCGAACGCCTCAACCCGACGCTCAACGCCGTCGTCACCCCTCGGTTTGACGAGGCCCTCGATGAGGCGCGCCGTCTGGATGACCAACGCGTCCGTGCCCGCTCTGCCTCGGTCTCAAGTAGGCTAGACTCCCGCACGAAACGTGAAGCCGACGACTCACGCGGCCCCGATGGCTCGCTCGGCCCCGGGGGCCCGTTCTTTGGGCTCCCCTTCCTCGTTAAAGATTTGAATCACCTCGCAGGAGCGCCTACCACGTCGGGCTCTCGGTACTTCATCCGGCACGACGTCTCCCACGACGATGAGATCGTGCACCGTCTGCGCCGCGCCGGACTCATTCCCGTGGGCAAGAGCAATACACCGGAGTTGGGCCTGTTGCCAACGACCGAGCCTACCCTCTTTGGACCGACCCGCAACCCGTGGGACCCCACGTGTACCCCCGGTGGTTCCAGCGGGGGCGCGGCCGCGGCGGTGGCCGCCGGACTGGTCCCCGTCGCCCACGCCAACGACGGGGGCGGCTCAATTCGCATTCCCGCCTCATGTTGTGGCCTCTTTGGACTCAAACCCACGCGCGGCCGCACGCCCACCGAGCCCGTCCTCGGCTATACGGTGAACCACGTTCTCACCCGAAGCGTCCGTGACGCTGCCGGGCTGTTGGATGCCGTTGCGGAGACGAGTCAAGAGGGCCGGCCGCCTCGCCCCGAGCGCCCTTTCGTTCACTCCGCGCTGACACGGCCGTTGCGCATCGGCTTCAGCGACGTGGCTCCGACGGGCGCAGCCCTGCACCCCGAGTGCGTCCAAGGGGTCCACCAAGCGGCAGAGCTCTGCGCGGAGCTGGGGCACGTCGTCGAGGAGGCGCAGCCCGACATCGACAGCGAAGGCGTCACCGCCGCCTTTATGCAGGTGTGGGCGGCGAGCTGCTCCGCAGCGATCGATGCCCGGGCGGAGGAGCTCGGCCGGCCTCCGCACGACGCCGAGCTGGAGCCTCTCACCTGGACGCTCTACCGCAAAGGAAGCAGCGTCGGGGCCTCCCAGTTGTTGCGAGCCCTTAAACTCTTACAGGCCGCGGTCGGGCGCATCGCCCGCTTTTTTGAGCGCTACCACGTGTGGCTCACGCCGACGCTCGCCTCGCCCCCGGTACCTTTGGGCACCTTTCACCCGGCCAATCCGGATGCACAGGGCCGCCTCGAGCACATCTTCGACATGACCAACGCGTGGGTCCCGTTCACACCATTGGCAAACGTCACGGGCCGACCGGCCATGACCGTACCGTTGCACTGGAGTGAGGCTGGACTCCCGATCGGTATGCACTTCTTGGGGCGCTTGGGTGATGAGGGGAGCCTTTTGGGCCTCGCTTACGCCCTCGAAACCGCCCGGCCATGGTCGCACCGCCTCCCGCCCCTCTGCGCATGAATACCCCACTAGCACTGGTGAGAGACTCTAGAGGAAGTGGCGAATTCTGCCTCTTTCTGACCGTAACATCGACCAGACTGTAACTCGATGGCAGAAGGCAACTCTCTCAGGCGGTGATGAGAACGAAGGCGCTGTGGTGGATCGTCGGCTTCATCTCTGCGTGGTTGGGGCTCCTCCTTCTCACGGATCGCAGGCGTTTCCGACTCTTCGCTTCGGGCGGCGTGTGGAGTCTACTCATCGCGCTCATCCTTGAAGCGCTGGTGCGCCGACACATCGACTTTTTTAGACCAGAGCACCTGCTCGTGCCCGTCTTTGAAAGTGAGCTCCTGCTTTTGCTCGGCCCCCGCTTTGTCGAGGGGGTCCTCTTTATGCAGCGCGTGCGCCCCGGGAGCGACGCCACGCACATCATCCGCTGGACGAGCGCCGTTCTCCTGTCGGAATTGATGCTAGGCTGGGCCACGTACATCAGTCTGACGTGGAGCGGCTTCGCGGTCTCAGCGGCGGTCCACGCCTTGCGCTTTACTGCGCTTCTCGGCATCTTTTACGCCTTTAACTACCTGCGCAAAAAGGACCAACTGGATCTTCAGTCTCAGGCCGAAGCCCAGGGAAAGTTAGCGTTGCGGGCGAGCCGCTACGTCTGGGTCGTGGCCTGGCCGATCTTTTGGGTAGGCGCCGGCGCCTTCTCCGGACTCTTCCGTTTCCTCACTCGGAATCGCTCTACGTGAGCCCCATGAGAGTGCCCCACACGCGATCCCGTTAGGTGAGCTCGTTACGTGAGCCGCGGATCCTAGCGGATCGCCTGGCGAATCCACTCAAAACTCCGACTCGGCATTAACCCATAATTATAGAAAGAAAGGCGCTCGACCCCTAATTCGCGGCATGCCGCCACTTGTTCTCTAAGATCGGAGGCAGTGCGCGGACCCGGAACGCCACCAGAGAGCGCGGCCGTCAACTCGATCTCGGAGGGCATTGCCTCCCGCTGCGGTAGAAGTGCCGAACGCACGCCGGCCGCGTCGGCGGTGTACGCGAGCACCTGCATGCGGTCGACGGCCCCCTGCAGTCGTTCGGGGTCGATGCCAAAGATCGGCCGCAGTTTGGGCGGGTGGAACGAGAGGAGCTCGATGGGAGCAGAGCCTCGCATCGCCCCTTCGATTCCCCGGAGAAACTCGTGCACAATCTCCCGGCGCATCTCGACGTACGCTGCAAAGGCGTCATCGCCCCCGGCCAGGATGTCGGCAAGGGCCCCTTCGGCGGACGAGCTCGCCGGATCGTCGGGGTCCGTCAAAGCGTCGGAGAGGAGTCCCGTGAGCTGGCGACGCAGTGACTCGCCGTCGATTCCCCTCGCCGTAGCCTCTGCGAGACAGGCCCGACAAAAGCAGAGGTTCATACACGTCTGAGTGGCCGGCCCCATGGAGAGCATGATCTTCTCGTGGTGGTACCGATGTATGAAGCCGGGGAACTCCGGCGTCTCGGCCAACAGGGCGCCGATGTCGAACGCGTGCGTGAGGGATGCGACCACGGCCTCATAGTAGGCTCGTACGTCCGGGTTTGCGGGACACAACCAGGTGTACTCGTGGTCGCCCAAGGGATTCACGACGGTGCATTTCGGGTATTGAAAGCCGAGTCGTGAGTTGTGAAGAAAGATCACCCAAGCGTTTAGCTCCAACCCGCGCTGGGCGCAGGCATCGGCGAGGCGCTGCGTTAGATTCTCTGTCCCAACGTGCCGACTGATGGGTGGCTGGATCGCCAGGCCCTCGAAGTGCGAGGGATCGGGTTGAAAGTAGAGCACCCCGTCCTCCGGGAAGTAGAGCCGGCTCTTGGGATTGTGCGGCAACAGAAATCGTCCGGCGTGGTACGTGAACGCCAAGTTGACGCCGTCCAGGCCCATCGCTTGGATTCGGTCGAGGACGGGTTCGATCCCCTCCGCCTCCACATCCCAGAGGTATGTATACATGTAGTGCTTCACGGCGGTTCGTCCCTTCGTTGATCAAGTCGTCTTGGCCCGTATTCGGGACGGACCGCCGTTCACCTCGGGATGGGATGGACCAAACGAGGCTTTCCTTAGGAGGAAAGCCTCGCTTAAACTACGTTTTGATTGTTGCTGCCTAGTACTGCAGCCTATTGGTTGTCGAGTTCGCTCCAATCGCGGTTTAGAGCAGCCTGGACGACGTCGGCGGTCTCAATCACCGCATTGTTCAGCCCCTTCTCACCGGCGATGGCGGCGAGCACGGCGCCGCGGACCGCGATCGCGTGATTCCAGGCGTCAGGAACGTGCGTCGTCGGCACCGGCGTGAGGTACTCCGTCGCTGACTGGAGCCAGGCCTCGATGTTGAGATCCGCGTATTGATCCCTAAAATCCCTTGAAAGGAGCACGGAGCGGCGCACCGGCGTAAAGACGGCCTTTTGCTCCACGAGCTCCATTTGTAGGTCGCGACTCGTGAGGAAGGCGGCCAACTCGTAGGCTAGCTGCTTGTGGGGCGAACCGCTGTACACAAAGAGGGAGTTGAAGCCTCCGGGCGCACGGTAGCCGTCGGGCCCGCGCGGCGCCGGCACGATGTTCCAATCGAAATCGTAACTGTTGAGCGCGACGTCGCGAAAGACGCAACGGGGGCAAATCCAAGCCATCGCGAGGCTCCCTTCGCCAAAGGCGCCCCCTGCCACGTCGTAGACCGTCTCGAGCTCCATGGCCCACCGCAAACCGTCAATGGACTCCGGAGAATTAAAGCGCACTTCCCGACCGTCGTCGGAGAACATTTGACCGCCAAATGCGCTCACCAACGCCGTGAGCTCCTGCTGTCCGGTCCACGCGCTGGAGCCGAAGAGGTCGTTGACACCGTCTCCATTCGTATCCCGACTCAACCGCCGGGCGCTTTCGAGGTAGGTGTCGTACGTCCACTCATCTTGTTTGTAAAGCGTCCAAGGGTCCGCCAAGCCGGCCTCGGCGAATCGCGCTTCATTGTAGCCAATCGTGAGACCCCCACCGTGCTCGGGAATCCCCCAGATCTGGCCGTCAACGTCGATTTGAGAGCGCCCAAGGTATTCGTCAAAGTCGATGTTGGGATCATTTTGAATGTATCGATCGAGCGGTTCGAAGACGCCTTTTCCATGGAAGTCGAACTGGTACGCCCGTGACATCATAAAGAGGTCAGGAGCTGTCCCGGCGGCGATCATGGACAAGATGCGGTCTCTAAAAGCGCCCGAGCCCGCAACGGCGAAGACCTCCACCTCCACACCCGGATGGGCCTCTTCAAAGGCGCGCAGGCGCTCCTCTACCTGGTTTACCTCTTCGCTTTGCGCCCACAAGGCGTACGTGAGCTTCACATCCTGGGCGCCGGCCGGTATCGCGGCAAGCGAGCAGACAATCAGAGCGGCCAGTAACAACGGTACGAAAGACTTTGTCGAACGACCCGGAACACGCTTCATTTAATCGACTCCCCTTTTGGCTAATTCGAAAGGCTGCATTAGTCCGGTGTACAATGCCTTTCTCTGCAACAAAGGGAATTCCCTGTTATTTCGACCTCGTCGGACCAAAGATTGTGCATTGCACTTTTTCGATTAAACGAGCGCGATAAAGACGAGCGGCATGGGATGCCACTCGTTCACTCGATAACTGATCGTAACAGATTCCCCCGATTCCCCGATGCCGACTCGGGGCCCCAGACGGTCCTCCTCGTGACTTAGCGCGCTACCGCCTCTCTCAAGAGTCGAAAGGTCGCCTGACCAAGGTGTACCTCTGCAGAGGATTCTGTGGGCGCAGCAGTCATGGGCGCTGCGGTCGTGGGCGCTGCGGTCGTACGAGTTGAGGACGCCCGCAGCTCGAGCCTCACATAGTGGATCGGTTTTGTGGACTCGGCGGACTCGACGTCCCCACGCACCGTGAGCTTTAGCCAACCCGCTGCCGAGGTGTCGCCTTGCTCGACCTCAGTAGCCAGTTCCTTCCACCTCTTTTGATCTACCGAGACGGCCATTTCCAAAGCATCTCTGACGGCGTTTACCGCATCCTCTTTCACGTACATGACTATCTCAAATCCGCGAACGTGAGGCGTCTCCCACACAAGGCTCTCCGTAGACGCTCCGCCCCACACTTTTCGTGTGGAGTCGCCAAAGTAAGCCTCAGGCCGATCGACCGCGTAACGCCATCCTTCGCTTTGAGCGTGTGTCTTGGGGTTATAGACGGTGCCAAACCACGCAACCTCTTTGGGACCTTCAAATGTGTCCAGGAGGTACTCAAAGTTGTGAGTCGCAAACTGGACACTCTCGACCATGCGACCGGTGCTCGTGCCGTGCACCACCACCGTCAAGTCGTGGTAACCGTCGGGCAGGAGTGTCGTATCGATCTCAAAGTCGCGGAGGCCGGCGGCGTTCGGCGCACTATACACACTCTCTTCATCGACTAAGACGTTGACGCTTTCGATATCGCCGTCTTCAAAGTATCGGAGTTGGATCTCAGGACGGTGGCGCCCTTCAATGATCGAAACCGGTCGACTAGATTGCAGGTTGCCGATGTGAATCGTCGGCCCCACACGCACCTCCACCGGCTCTTCCCTGTACTCCGGAAGCGTGACAAACTGGTCGTGCGGAATGAGCGCGGATTCTCGCTGCGTCGCTCTGAGGGTCACACCCGCTGTAGGGCCGTCCCAGCGAACCTTGGCGCCGTGAGGATTGACAACCTTTAGCTCACCCTCGATGTCAAAGAAGGCTGGGTCCCCAGGCGCCGAACGGACTCCGCCGTAGAGGGCGGGCCGATGCTTATCGTCGATCACGGTCACGTTCTCAAAGGTCACCGCTCCCATGCGGCTGTCGGCTTCGAGGTAGATCGGCACCAACGCCTGCAGCCCGTTGAGGGACGAGGCCGTCGCGGCGTTTCGCAAGACGCAGTCCTCAACGTGCACGCGCAGAGCATCGCCATCTTTGCGGTTGACTCGGATCCCGTTCTTTTCGGAGCTCTCGATCAAACAGTTCCGCACGACGATCTCGCTGCCGGGGTGATCATCCTCCGCGCCCACACTGATGTGAATTCCGTACGTGCTGCCCCGCACGATGAGATTCTCCATAAGAATGGAGATCTGGCGCTCACCGGAGAGTCTCCCAGGGTAGATTGCGATCCCCGGCCCCTCGTTGTCAATAAAAACGGAGTTGCGAATGATGATGTTTTCGAGCCTCTCATCCGGATGGTTGGGCTCAAAGTCGATCCCCGCCATCGGCCGTGTCCCAGAAGTCTCTTTAAAGATGCTGTTCTCAATGAGCAGATTCTTGGCGGAGATGACGCTGATCCCTTGCCTGTGGTTGTTCGCCACGACGACGTCGCGGATAACGACATCTTCATTCCATTTGCGGGCGCCGGCCCCGAGGTAGATGCCGTCGCCCCCGGTGTCGCGGATCGTAAGACCTAATATTTGAACGTTCTTGCCGCCACGAATGACGATCCCCATCCGCCACTCACCCCGTGGGTAGGGCGGTTTGGTGTAGTCCTCTTTGTGCATACGGATCGTGGCGCCGTAGCCGCGCAGCGTCAGATTCTGGACGTTTCTAGCCGTAAAGACGGACTCCGAAGTGCCGACGTAGGCGCCCTTCTTGGCGGTGACGACGACCCCCTCTTCAAGGATGAGCTCCAAGTCGCTGCGCAAGGTGATCGGCCGCACGACCCAATCGGTACCCATATCGGGAACGATTAGACGAGAGACCCCGGAGTCAATCGCAGCCTGCAGGTACTCCGTGGCGTCGTCGGGGTCAAAGCCCCACCACGCTGCGTTTGCCTCGGTTCGTTTACCGGCGTACACCTCGGCGACGGCATCCGGGTTCGCAGTCGCAGGCACTGCAGCTTCCACAGCAGCCGCAGGCACGGCGAGCAGCGCTATGATCACAACGAGTGCACCAAGTATTTGAAGTCGCATATCGCAGGTCAGCCTCCGCTCAAGTGGTTGCCACATTCTTCCACGCTGAAGAATCTGCTCCTTCGCAGTTCCCGAAAATACCCAGCCTGGCCCCTTTTACAAGAGGACGTACTTCAATTTTACATCTGAAAATTAAGTCTTCGCTTCTGCGTAAAAACCTGACAAACAGTTAACAGGAGATCTCACAATGCGATCGAAACCTTCCGAGACACATCCCGAAAATCCGTGCAACTGACGTAAGGTTACCAAAGCACTCAGGAGGATCTCATGTTCAAAACCATCGAGGAAGCACAGGCATTCTGTAAAGAGAAAGGCCTCAAGATGGTCGACTTTAAAATGATCGACCTGACGGGCCGGTGGCGTCACCTCACGATTCCAGTGGAGCGATTCACCCAGGAGACGCTCACCAGCGGGATCGGATTTGATAGTTCCAACTATGGATTCGCCCCTGTAGAGAAGAGCGACATGGTCTTCATACCCGACCTCTCCACAGCGGTCGTCGAACCCTTTGTCGAAGTTCCCACCCTGTCGATGATTGGAGACGTCTTTGTCATCGACAAGCCGCTGCGTCGCTTTGATCAAGATCCCCGCACGATCGCGAACAAAGCCGAAGAGTATATGAAAGCTCTGGGCGTCGCAGACACGATGAAGACGGGGCCCGAGTTTGAGTTTTACGTCTTTGACCACATCAGTTACAAGGTGAGTCCGGAGTCGTCCGGGTTTCGGTTGGACACTCGCCAAGCGGAGTGGAACTCCGAAGTCGACGACGGCCAAAACCAGGGGTACAAGGTGCCGCACAAGGGCGGCTACCACATGTCTGCGCCCATGGACGTCCTCTACGACCTGCGCAGCCGCATGACCCTTCTCCTGGAAGAGCGCGGCATCGACGTGAAGTACCACCACCACGAGGTGGGCGGCCCCGGGCAGTTAGAGCTTGAGTTTGAAGCGGGACCGATGCGTGAGATGGCCGATGCGACGATGATGATCAAATACTTGATCAAGAACATCGCATTTGCCGAGGGGAAGACGGCCACCTTTATGCCCAAGCCGATCTTCGGCGAGGCAGGCAACGGCATGCATGTTCACATGCACCTGTTTAAGGACGGCGAGCCTGTCTTTTACGATGAGAACGGGTACTCCGGCCTGAGCAAGACCGCCCTCTCCTTCATCGCCGGACTCTTGGAGCACGCCCCGGCGCTGTGCGGCATCACCAACCCGAGCACCAACTCGTACAAGCGCCTCGTGCCTGGGTACGAAGCTCCAGTCTCGATCTGCTACGCTACGGCCAACCGCAGCGCGGTCATCCGCATCCCCGACTACGCCCGGGCGCCGGAGCAGAAGCGCTTTGAGATCCGCTCCCCGGACGCCACCTGCAACCCGTATTTGGCCTTCGCCGCCATTTTGATGGCCGGGCTCGACGGCGTCCAGCGTCAACTTGATCCTGAGAAGCTCGGATACGGTCCGTACGACATCAACCTGTACAACCTGCCGCCCGAGGAGCAGAAGAAGATCAAGTCTCTGCCGCGCACCTTGGAGGAAGCCCTGGACGCCCTCGAGGCCGACCACGAGTTCCTTCTCAAAGGCGACGTCTTCCCCAAGCGGCTCATCGAGGTTTGGATTGAGAAGAAACGCGAAGAGGCGCGGGCGATCAGCCAGATCCCGCACCCGGCTGAGTTCGCTCACTACTACGACCTCTAAGAGGCGTAGCGGAACGAGTCACATCATGCGTCTGGGAGGCGGCCTCATTGCGGGCCGCACACCGAGGCGCCGATGGCTCACGGTTGTCACAGTCCAACGAACACTCGCCGACAGTGCGCAAGGCTCCCCGTCTTGCGCACTGTTGTTTTTTGGGTCCATCATCAACGTTACAGAATGTTCGAGGGGTTGCACGTGGGCCGATGAAACGTAACACTATTCCCAAAGGAGGGCACACACGATGATCGTCTACATCACCCGACACGGTCAGATTGCGGGCCGAGGCGATTTCCCGCTCGGTTACGATCGCATTAGCCCCTTAGGACACCGCCAGGCGGAGAAACTCGGTGAGCGCCTTCTTCACATGGGCTTTCGCGGCAAAGTGCTCACCTCCCCCTTTCACCGCTGTTTGGAGACGGCCGAGATCATCTGCTCGGTCACCCGGACCCATTTCGTGCCCGAGCCCCGCATGGGCGAGATCGCTCGGGATTGGATCAGAGACTTTAAGGGCTACCGACCCGAGGAGATTGAAGCTCACTTCTCCCGCTGTGTCGCCGGCGCGGAATTCCCCTGGCCGTGGTGGCCCCAACACGAGGAGAGCGTCGACGATGTCGCCGTTCGCGTCGCACCGCTCATCGAGGAGCTGATGCAGCAGGAAGGCGACGACATCCTGTTGGTCGGTCACGGCGCGACGACCGGCGCCGCTCTGCGGCTCCTGGGTGGAGTGAAGGCCGGGCACTACAATGTCGCGCTCAGTGCGGTCGAGGTGCCTTCTCGGCGAGTTCTGTGGCAAAACGACACCCAACACCTAGGGAAGGGCGAAGTGACACAGAATCAAGATGTCGTCGCGTGATAGGATTCTGTAACGCGGCTCCGGACGGCCCGTCTCCGAGGCGCCCCCGCCGTTCCCTATCCGAAACGTATCCAAATTCATTCCGCCGCGTAAAGGAGATGTCACATGAGCCGCCCCGACCGCATCCGTCCCTACGAGAAAAACCGCTGGTACTGGCAGTTCGATGGCAAGCCCCTCCTCTTACTGGGTGGGAGCGACGAGGACAACCTCTTTAACCACCCTGACCTGCCACCACACGGTTTGGAGGCCCACCTCGACCTTCTGGTCAGCGTCGGCGGCAATTACGTGCGCAACACGATGTCTTCCCGGGATCCGGGGAACGTCTGGCCCTTTCACCGGGATCCAACGACTGGAAAGTACGACCTCGAACGCATGGGCGATGAGTACTGGCGGCGCTTCGAACGCTTCATGCAGATGACAGCCGACCGCGAGATCATCGTGCAGATTGAGTTGTGGGACCGGTTTGATTTCGCCCGTGAGCCGTGGAACGCCAACCCGTTCAATCCGGGGAATAACGTCAATTACACCGTCGAAGAGAGTGGCCTGCCCATCGAGATCACGAGTCACCCGGGACGGCGGGAGAATCCCTTCTTTCGCACAGTGCCCGAACTCGAGGATAATGCCCTCGTTCGACACTACCAGGAGCGCTTCGTCGACCAGCTCCTCTCGATTAGCCTCGCCTACCCCCACGTCCTCTACTGCATCAGCAACGAGACTAACGAATCGCCCCACTGGGGGGCGTACTGGGCCGACATGATTCGCCGGAGGGCGGCCGAGGCGGGGGTCGGCGTTGAAGTGACGGAGATGTGGGACGCCTGGGACCTCGCCGGAGATGAGCATCGCAACACCTTTGACCACCCCGAGCGATACTCATTCGTGGACATCTCCCAAAATAACCACCAGCGAGGCCAAACTCATTGGGAGAACATACAGGCGGCCCGGGAGCGGCTCGCTCTCCTCCCTCGCCCCATGAACTCCGTCAAGATTTACGGCGGTCACCCACACGGTGGCGGCGTCGAAGAAGGCACCCACAAAATGTGGCGCAACATCATGGGCGGACTCGCCTCCACCCGCTTTCACCGACCGTCGAGCGGCATCGGGCTGGGGGAACTCGCACGGGTCCATCTGCGCAGCGCTCGCATGTTTGCCGATGCGATGGACGTGTTCGCGGCACAGCCGGCAAACCATCTCCTACGGGAGCGCCGGGAGAACGCAGCCTACTGCATGGCTATTCCAGGGGAGGCCTACGCCGTCTACTTCCCCGTTGCCGGATCTGTGACGCTGGCGTTGGACTTCCCCGCGGCCCGGTCCGTGACGTCGGCGGAGGACGCCTCCGCAGCCGGGTTCCTAACACCAGGGTTGGACGACGCCTCCGCGTCCAGGTTCGACGCCTCCCGCACTACCGGAACCTTCACCCTTCAGTGGCTCGAGATCCTGGCCAACCGCTGGCACGAGCCGGAGACTGTGGAGCTACGTCCCGGTGGTAGCCATCCCGTCCCTTCTCAGCCAGTTGACCGGAACCCCGTGGACCCACGTCCCGGAGTCCCACATCCCACCGAACAGCCCGCGAGCAATTCCCACGTGTGCCTCTCACTGGTGACGCCAGGGCAGGGTCAGTGGGTAGCGCTGGTGAAGTCAAACCCGAGAACAGACGCCTAGACCGATCATCGCACAGCCAATGTGGCGCGAATGTACGACGCGAATGTACGACGCGAATGTACGACGCGAATGTACGACGCGAATGTACGATAGATAGAAAGCGCCGAAACGAAGGGGTTGAAGCATGTGGCCCGTGGACCGCTGGCCTTTGATATCGAGACTGTGGGGGTGGAGTGGGACTCCCTCGATGCGGAAGTGCAGGAGATCCTGCTCAAGCGCGCCCGCTCCGACGAAGAGCGGGATGAGGTCCCTAACCGACTCGGTCTACACCCGGGCACCGGTCGCATCGTCGCCATCGGCATGTGGCGCCCTGGGGAGAATCGCGGCGGCGTCCTCGTCGACGGCCCAAGCCAGGAGTGGACCTCGTTTGACGCGGGGATCGATGGGGAAGCCGAGTCCGAGCCCGAATCGGCATCAGAGTCAGAGTCAGGGCCTGGAACGAGGACGGGGACGGGGACCGAACCCGTAACGGGGACGGGAACAGGAACGGGAACAGGAACGGGAAGCCGCTCGCGAATTGATGCGAAGATCTTCCGTGGCTCCGAGCGAGAGATCCTCGAGGAGTTCTGGCGCTTTGTGCGGGCCAACGCGACTACACTCATCACGTATAACGGCCGCGGGTTCGATGGACCGTACCTTCATATCCGCTCGGCGATGCTCGGCGTGGCTCCCAGCCGCAACCTCGTCCCTTATCGCTACAGTTTCAAGGAGCATTGCGACTTGGGCGAGGCACTCAGTTTCTTTCGTGCCCGACCCATGGACTCGCTCGCCTTTTGGTGTCATCAGTTCGGCATTGAGTCACCCAAGGCCGAGATGGACGGCTCCGGCGTTGGGGAAATGTTCGCCGCCGGTAAGATTGATACGATCGCCCGCTATTGCCTGCGCGATGCCAAGGCGACGGCCGAGCTCTACGAAAAGGTCGAGTCCCTACTCTACGTCATGGATCCCGCCCTCGCTCGAGAAGCGAACTCCCTTGGCTCGGCCGGATAGGAAACATCGCACATCTTAACGCCCTGCTATACGCGCTGAGCGATCCCGCCAGCCTGGGGGAGGATCGGCAACCCGTCCGCCAAACACCAGCCATACACCGGTTGTTCCCTTCTCGTGGGGAGCGCTTCCTCGCTGGTGTGCAATGATTCCTCGGCCAGGGGGTCAACGCCGTTTTGGGCGCATCTTTCACCATTTTTCCCATCACGGCGCCGAGCCTCGTCGATGGACGGAACGATGGACGCACCGTCGCAATTTTTAACGCCCAGCTAAACGCGTCGGACGGTTCCGCCCGCCTCGGGGCGATCGGCACAGCGTCCGCCAAACACTGGTTGTTGCCCTCCTCGTGGGGACCGCTTGCTCGCTGGTGTGCAATCATTCCTCGGCCAGGGGGTATCAACGCCGTTATAGGCGCTCCTTTCACCACTTTTCCCATCATGGCGCCGTGCCTCGTCGATGGGCCCAACGTTAGACGCAACGTTGCAATTCTTAAGGCCCAGCTAAACGCGTCGGCGTCCCTGCCGGCCTCGGGGCGATCGGCACAGCGTCCGCCAAACACCGGTTGTTGCCCTCCTCGTGGGGACCGCTTGCTCGCTGGTGTGCAATCATTCCTCAGCCAGGGGGTATCAACGCCGTTTTAGGTGCATTTCTACCACATTTTCCCATCACGGCGCCGAGCCTCGTCGATGGACGGAACGATGGACGCACCGTCGCAATTTTTAACGCCCAGCTACACGCGTCGGACGTTCCTGCCTGCCTCGGGACGCTCGGCACAGCGTCCGCCAAACACCGGTTGTTACCCTCCTCGTGGGGACCGCTTGCTCGCTGGTGTGCAATCATTCCTCAACCTGGGGGTATCAACGCCGTTATAGGCGCTCCTTTCACCACTTTTCCCATCATGGCGCCGTGCCTCGTCGATGGGCCCAACGTTAGACGCAACGTTGCAATTCTTAAGGCCCAGCTAAACGCGTCGGCGTCCCTGCCGGCCTCGGGGCGATCGGCACAGCGTCCGCCAAACACCGGTTGTTGCCCTCCTCGTGGGGACCGCTTGCTCGCTGGTGTGCAATCATTCCTCAGCCAGGGGGTATCAACGCCGTTTTAGGCGCTCCTTTCACCACTTTTCCCATCACGGCGCCGCGCCTCGTCGATGGGCCCAACGTTAGACGCAACGTTGCAATTCTTAAGGCCCAGCTAAACGCGTCGGCCGTCCCCGCCGGCCTCGGGGCGATCGGCAACGCGTCCGCCAAACACCGGTTGTTGCCCTCCTCGTGGGGACCGCTTGCTCGCTGGTGTGCAATCATTCCTCGGCCAGGGGGTATCAGCGCCGTTTTAGGTGCTCCTTTCACCACTTTTCCCATCATGGCACCGTGCCACGTCGATGGACGGAACGATGGACGCAACGTCGCAATTCTTAACGCCCAGCTACACACGTCGGTCGTCCCTGCCGGCCTCGGGACGATCGGCACAGCGTCCGCCAAACACTGGTTGTTGACCCCCACGTGGGGAGCGCTTGCTCGCTGGTGTGCAATCATTCCTCAGCCAGGGGGTATCAACGCCGTTTTGGGCGCATCTTTCACCATTTTTCCCATCACGGCGCCGAGCCTCGTCGATGGACGGAACGATGGACGCAACGTCGCAATTCTTAACGCCCAGCTACACGCGTCGGCCGTTCCTGCCTGCCCCAGGACGATCGGCATCGCGTCCGCCAAACACCAGCCAAACACTGGTTGCTGCCCTCCTCGTGGGGACCGCTTGCTCGCTGGTGTGCAATCATTCCTCAGCCAGGGCGTATCAACGCCGTTATGGGCGCTTCCTTCACCATTGTCCCATCATGGTGCCGTGCCTCGTCGATTGGGCCCACCCTGGGGCCAGACGCCGACGCCCC
>JAWLDA010000012.1:0-88508 GCA_041686855.1 Limnochordia bacterium | reverse complement strand
GGTCCCAACATGGTGCCGTCCCTGGTCGATGGCCCAAACGTTGGGCCCATCGACGGACGCAACGATGGACGCAACGACGGACTCAACGCCGCAATTCTTTACGCCAGCTAAACGCGTCGGCCGATCCTGCCGGCCTCGGGGCGATCTGCACAGCGTCCGCCAAACACCGGTCGTTGCCCTCTCCGAGGGGAGTGATTCCTCGCTAGTGGGCGGTGCCTCGCTGGTGGGGGGGCCTCCTCGCTGGTGGGGGGGGCCTCCTCGCTGGTGGGCGGTACCTCGCTGGTGGGGGGGCCTCCTCGCTGGTGGGGGGGCCTCCTCGCTGGTGGGCGGTACCTCGCTGGTGGGGGGGACCTCTCCGTGGGGGGTCCTCGCTGGGGTGCAATGAGCCCTCGCTAGGATGCGATAATTCCTCGCGGGTGTGCACCGCTCTCTCACCCTGGGGGTCTCAACGCCGTCTTGGGCGCATCGTTCACATCGCCAAATTTTAGGACTTTGGTCGTAGTCAAATAGAAGGATTCAACTCGGGACGCCAGAAATGTGACATCTGGCACATGCCAAATCCAGATTCAGGAGGTTGGAGAATGAAGAGCTTGTCCGCACGAAAGTTGACGGTGCTTCTCACCGTCGCAGTGGCATCGCTGATCCTCTTTGCGGGCGCCGCCTTCGCATCAGGTGACTACCTGATCCAGGCGGATATCGTCCGTGGCGGCGAAGGCGTGCCCAAGGGCCCGGTCTGCGTGCCCAACAGCGTCTTCCTGCATGGCGAGGCGACGGTCTTCCGCGTCAAGGTGTATGACGCCGACGGTGGCGCCTACATCGACCCGGCGGCTGCCGAAGAGCGAGGCGTCAAGGTCGAGGTGCAGCTGGGCGACTTGACCCTTCCCACGCACATGGGTCCCCACCCACCGGGAGCCCCCAATCAAGACTTCTATTGGACGACCCACTGGGTGATCCCCAACGACTACCCGGCCGGCGTCGTCAACTGGAGCATCAAGGTGACCGACGCATCCGGACGCACCGGCACCTTTGAGCCCATCGGTCAAAACATCGGCATTCCCGCATTGATGATCATGCCGCCCGCACCGGGCGGAGGCGCTCAAGGATGAGAACGCCCCGAAACGGGCGGCGAGGCTCGACACTTTGGGGTTGCCTCGCGTTGACGGTGGGACTGCTCCTGACACTCTCAGGAGCGGTCTTCGCCGCGCCAACGCTGCAGCTCAACCCCGCCCGAGCCCACGTCGACTCACCTATCGAAGCGATTGCCCAAGGTCTCGAGCCTGGAAAAAGAGTCCAGCTCACGTGGCACACCAACCGTCCGGAGTGGGCCGCCGACCTTGTAGCAGGGACCTTCAACGGAATTGAGTATCACGACCAAACGCTCACGCTCGCCGAGGGCGTCACCGATGACCAGGGCAGTGTTCGACTCTCGTTCGCAGTTCCCGAAGACTTCGGTTACCTGCACAACGTCACGATTGACTATGCGGACGGCACGCAAGCGGCGCGCCAAGGGATTTTGGTGGAACCGACGATCTCTGTCTCCCCAACCTCAGGCCCTGTCGGCACGCCGATCGAAGTGACCGTAAAAGGGGTCGGTTTCCGTCCGTACGACTACTTGCGGCACATTCTTTACGACAACCGGTTTACAGGGATCGTCACTGCAATCAACACACGGGGTACGGCCCGAGTTACCATTCCAGCGGTCGGAGAGCCTGGGGTGCACAGCATACAGTTGATGCGAGGCGCCTACACCGCGCCCTACCTCAACCCGCGGCAGTCGCCCAACTACATTCCCGGCCTGAACGAGCCGTACTTTACCACGTTCCGTATCACCGAGGGTGAGGCGGTGGTTCCAAGCGCTCCCAGTGAGCAGACCCTGCCGCGACTTCCTTTCGAGGCGGATGAGGCAGGCTCCGGCCCCACTCTCAGTCTGAATTACGCCACCGGCCACGTCGGTGAAACGCTGGCAATCGATGCGAGAGGGTTCCCCGCAGGCGCTGAGGTGCAACTCACCTGGAGCCGCGTCGTGGGGAATCGCGTCTCGGGTCAAGGTTGGCAAGAGGACTGGATCACGCTCGGCAGCGCAGTCGCCGACCAAGACGGCGCCTTCCAATGGGAAGGTGAGACGCCGGACGATCTCGGAGGCGCCCACACCATTCGGGCTACTGTGGCTGGCTCGTCCGAGCCGCTGGCGACGGCGGTCTACACGATTCAACCGAGTGTGGCGCAGTTTACGCCGACCGAGGTGAAGCCGGGCGAGATGATGACCATCCAGCTCAAGGGGATTGGCTGGACCGAGACGGAGAACATCATCACGATGGTGCACGACAACGCCTACATCGGGTATGCGTGCGGCTTTAACACCCAGGGCGACGTGACCATCTACTTCTACGCTGACACCCGTCCGGGCTGGCACTACATCGACCTGTACCCCGCCATCTATAAGGGGAATATGGGCGCGGTGAGCTCCGATCCGTTCCGCCTGCCGATGTTGAACGTGCCCGATCACCCGGGGGCCGAACTGCCGGCCTTCCGCTTGGCCTACCACGTCGTCGACGAGGAATAGCAGCCGTTGGATCTATGGTAGCGGGCCAAATAGTAGCGGCCGTTGAACGATGGGAAGCGGACCGTTCGACGCAGGTCCGACGAACGACGTGAAGATCGATCCACCGCTTGGATGAACGCTGGACAAGCGTACGGAAAGGCTGGGGCGCATCAAAGCTCCCCAGCCTTTTTGCGTTCCCTCGCACTCGCAAGCACTTTGGCGATAGCCGCACCTTCCCCACGATACCCACTACGGCCTCCTACCCCGTGAACAGAAATAGCCCCCATGCCCCATCGACCCTCTCCTAATTTCCGAATACGCATGACTAGTCAAGTTCAATGGGAGGGATTCACATGAATAGGGTCTTTGACCTCATTCAGGATCGTGTGCAACGGAAACTCTCCACCCAGCAGGTAGGAACCAGTATCGCCATCTTCATCGCTGGTCCCATCGACGAAGACTACGACCCGGATATCGAAAACCATCACTGGGAGATTGCGACACTGGTAGACGTGGAGGTCCTTGGGCTGTCGATCGACCTCAACTGCTGCGAAATTATTGACGCAGACGAGAAGGAGATTGACGACTGCCACGGGTGGCTCTCACTGGATACAGATGGGAGAGAGCACACCCTCGGCGTCTTGATCGTCGCCTACTCCCCCACCGCCAACGTCTGGACTCCCTTTTCCACAAACACGCTCGGAAACGGTCAGTACCTGCCGTTCGCCGTAACGTTTATCGGTCGCAACCGAGACGACGACGAATACAAGAACATCATCACGCAATGGCACGAAGAGCTCCTCAAGTTCGTCTTTAACGGCCAGCCGACGCTTTAAAGCGGTCGTTGACGGTCGTGGCGTTCGGTCCGTTCGGTGCATTCGATGCATTCGATGCATTCGATGCGTTCGATGAGTTCGTTGCGTTCGATGAGTTCGTTGCGTTCGTTGACAATCGTTAACGTCGTTCGAAGGGAAACAACGTGAACCCGGTTCCAGGCGAGGACCGTCCTGCTTCGAGTGGGGCGGTCCTCGGCGTTCTCGGCGCTCTCGGCGCTCTCGGCCATTCTCCCCATCGTGCAGGAGATGTCTCCTCAGCACCTAAGTGTGGACACCTCTACGCGTTGCCGTGATGTAATCGGCGTTACACACGCGCGGTTACGCGTTCGCCGTTATGCGTTCGGCCATAAGCCCACGGAGGTGCCTTTACATTGAAGGTGTCGGTATGGAACAAGGATCTCTCAGATGCGTATCTCACCCAAGTGACGCAGCTCGGCGCCGATTGCATCGACTTCATACAAGGTGCGAGTCTACCGGGAGTGAAGGAGCAGGGTTACCCCGACCTCGACGCGCTTCTGCGCATTAAGAGGCGTCTCAGCCGCTACGGCCTTGCCATCAACCGGGTCACCCTTCCCAACCTGACAGAGCGCTTTATGCAGGACCTGCCCGGGGCGGAGAAAGAGCTTGAGAATGTTTGCAACGCCCTGCGCGTCTTTGGGGAAGCGGGCGTGCCGCTCGCTAGGCAGCGTTTCGCCGGCGACACGTACCCTGATCAGACGTTTAAGTACCGGGCTCTTCATCGGGGCGGCTACCTCGCCCGCGCCGAGAGCCTTACCTTTGCCGACGCCCCTCAGCCCCGCACCTACGAAGCTCTAGAGAACTGGTGGGAGCACTTTCGAGCCGCCTACCGGGAGATGGTGCCGATCGCCGAAGAGTACGGTGTGAAACTCGCCATTCACCCCTCGGATACGCCCAACCATGACACGCCCTTGGGCGGACTCGGGTACCACCGGGTGATCGACGAGTTCCCCAATGCGTGCGTCGGCTACCTCTACTGCTGCGGAACCCGCGCCGAAGCCGGCGGATCGGCGCTCGTCCTCGACGAGATCCACAACTACGGGCGGAAGGGCCGCATCTTCGCCGTTCACCTGCGCAATGTGCGCGGCAGCCTGGCGACGGCGGGCGGCTATGAGGAGACGCTCCTCGACGACGGGGATATGAACATGTTTAAGATTCTGCTTGAGTTGAAGCGCGTCGGCTTCGACGGATGCCTCAACGCCGACCATATTCCGCGCCTCCAGGGAGACGACGACCACGGCGGCGTCGGCCTCGCCTACTCCGTCGGTTACATTAAGGGGCTGCTGGCAGCGCTGGCGACTGTTTCGTAATAGGAAACACGCTTTGAAAGGATGAACCCGGTTCATGAGCAAACGACCGAACGTCATCGTCTTTATGGCGGACGACCTGGGTTACGGGGACCTCTCGTGCATGGGGTCCGAGGTGTGCCGGACGCCTCATCTCGATGCGCTGGCGGAAGGCGGAGTCCGCTTCACACAGTGGTACTCGAGCGCTCCGATCTGCTCCGCCTCAAGGGCGGGGCTCCTCACGGGTCGCTACCCTGCCACGGTCGGAGTCCAAGGTAACGTCTCACCGGCCGTCGGCAAACTGGGACTCACGCCGGGTGTTCCCACCCTCGCCGATGCGTTGAAGGCCGAAGGGTATCGGACGGCGATGTTCGGCAAGTGGCACCTGGGAGCGTGGCATCCGTGCCGTCCGGAGGACCGAGGCTTCGACGAGTGGTTTGGCTTTGTCAATGGCTGCATCGATTACTATTCGCACATCTTTTATTGGGGACTCGCCGGCAATACGATCGACCCGGTCCACGACTTGTGGGAGAACGGGCGCGAGGTGTACGAGAACGGCCGATACTTCATCGACCTCGTCACCGAACGAGCCCTCGCGTACCTGCGGCGTACGAGTCGTAGAAGCGATGACGAGCGTCCTTTCTTTTTGTACATTCCGTACAACACGCCGCACTACCCCATGCACGCTCCGCCGGAGTACCTGGAGCGCTTCGCTCACCTGCCCTGGGAGAAGCAGATATACGCCGCCATGGTGAGCGTCATGGACGACAGCATTGGAGCCATCGTGGGCGAACTAAAAGATCAGGGAATCTTTGAGGAGACGTGCATCTTTTTTCAGCCGGACCACGGTCCGTCGCGGGAGACCCGCAACTGGATGGACGGCCGAGAGGAACCCTACCCCGGTGGCAGCACGGGCGGGTTGCGGGGGCACAAGGCGAGCCTTTTTGACGGCGGCATCCACCTTCCGGCTATCATGAGCTGGCCCGATGCCATTCCTTCCGGCGTCGTGAACGACCAACTCGGCACGGGCATGGACATCTTCCCTACCCTCTTGTGTGCAGCCGGAGGCGATCCGAGCCCCTACGACGTCGATGGTCTCGATCTCATGCCGATGATCTCGTCCGGGGATCCGAGCCCGCGTCAGGAGATCTTTTGGAAGTACAACCGGCAGACCGCCGTGCGCCGCGGTCAATGGAAGCTCGTCCGCAACGGTCTCCTCCTTGACGAACCAGAGGCCGACCCCGTCCACCTCTCTGACCTCGAGAGCGACCCCGGCGAGCGGGTGAATCTGGCACAGGAGCGTCCGGACGTTGTAAGAGAGCTGAGCGCAGCGATCGACAGGTGGGAGGAGAGTCTAAAGGCCGGCTGAGCAAACGTGCGACTGGGGCATCGGAACTTGCATCTATGGCATTGAAACTTGCAGCCGGGGCATTGGAACTTGCAACTATGGCAGCGCAACGTGCAGTCGGGGCATTGGAACTTGCAACTATGGCAGCGCAACGTGCAGCCGGGGCATTGGAACTTGCAACTATGGCAGCGCAACGTGCAGCCGGGGCCTTCAATTGGAGTCATTACTCGTGCAATTATCGTGCGATGGATGGTGTGATTATCGAACCAACAAATAACGCAATAACTTGATTAGTAACATGGAGTGACTAATGGAGTGAGGTAGATGTGATAAAATAGGCCGACAGGGAGGCTGTTGCTGTTGGCGTGGATCTACCTTATGATCGCGGGTATCCTGGAAGTGGTGTGGGCGACGGGGATGAAATACTCCGAGGGGTTCACCCGCTTTTGGCCGAGTGTCGCTACACTCGCTGCCATGATCATCAGTTTCGCGCTCCTTTCCGTATCGATGAGAACCCTCCCGTTGGGCACCGCGTATGGCGTTTGGACAGGCATCGGCGCTTTGGGTTCCGTCTTGGTTGGGATTTTCCTTCTCGGTGAATCCAGCGCACCGATACGGCTTTTCTTCATTTCGATGATCTTATTTGGAATTGTGGGTTTGAAGATAAGCAGTCCGTAGTACGCATCCCCGTTCGTGGAGTGTGCCGGGACAGTCGGCCTGGACAATTCGCGACGTTTCGCAGCGAGCACCGTGTAGCGGCTCACCTCTAAGCCAACTGCGAGCAGGGTGTCGCGGCTCTCCTCTGAGCTATTCAGCGCGAGAAGAGCCGCCGGGATATACTCTGTGGGATTACTGCCCCTTCATTTACTGCGCTCCGTCAGTTCCGTCATTACCGCTACCCCTTCATTACTGTGATCCTGTCCTATTACTACTGTGATCTTGCCTTGTCATTGCTGGGCTCCTTCCTCGTCATTACTGGGCTCCTTCTTCGTCATTACTGTGACCTGGCTATCAGTACTGCGATCACTCTGCCGCGGTACAACGTGGCTAACCTTTCGCCCACTTGCAAGGCCGCTTTCAGCAATCTGGGGCGCCCTTTCAGTCCATTTTCCACCTAGTTTCACTGCCCGACTGCGCCTCCAGGACGATAGACGTGCACGGGCACAAGCTAAAGCCCAGCTACCTCGCTTGGGCACTCTCTTCACGTTTGCGCCAATGGTCGACGTCTCACCGATCCGGCCTCTGTTGCCATTCATATGGGGAGTGATTCCACGCTCGCGTGGAATCATTCCTCACGAGGCTAGCAACAACGCTGTTTTCAGGGATTTGGGGCGCCGCTCCGGTGCATTTTCCGCCAGGTTCCTCCACCTGTCTCTGACGGTAGGTTGACGAACGCGCAACAGCTCATCCTAAAGCCCAGCTACCGCTTTCGCCCCCATTCGCTGCAACAGCGCCGATCGTCGTCATCTCGCCGATCCAGCCGCTGTTGCCATTCATATGGGGAGTGATTCCACGCTCGCGTGGAATCATTCCTCACGAGGCTAGCAACAACGCCGCTTTCAGGGATTTGGGGCGCCGCTCCGGTACATTTTCCGCCTGATTTCTCTGTCCGACTGCGCCTCCAGGACGATAGACGTGCACGGGCACAAGCTAAAGCCCAGCTACCGAGCTTGGGCACTCTCTTCACGTTTGCGCCAATGGTCGACGTCTCACCGATCCGGCCGCTGTTGCCATTCATATGGGGAGTGATTCCACGCTCGTGTGGAATCATTCCTCACGAGGCTAGCAACAACGCCGCTTTCAGGGATTTGGGGCGCCGCTCCGGTACATTTTCCGCCTGATTTCTCTGTCCGACTGCGCCTCCAGGACGATAGACGTGCAGGGGCTCAATCTAAAGCCCAGCTACCGCTCCCGCACACTTTCGCCACATCAGCGGCGATTGTGGACACCTCGCCGATCCGGCCGCTGTTGCCATTCATATGGGGAGTGATTCCACGCTCGTGTGGAATCATTCCTCACGAGGCTAGCAACAACGCCGTTTTCAGGGACCTGGAGTGCCGTTTCTGCGCATTTTCCGCGGTATTTCTCCGCCTGACTGTAACGTGAGGTTGACGAACGCGTAGAGGCTCAGCCTAAAGCCCAGCTACCGCTCTCGCGTACTCTTGCCACATCAGCGCCGATCGTCGTCATCTCGCCGATCCGGCCGCTGTTGCCATTCATATGGGGAGTGATTCCACGCTCGTGTGGAATCATTCCTCACGAGGCTAGCAACAACGCCGCTTTCAGGGATTTGGGGCGCCGCTCCGGTGCATTTTCCGCCAGGTTCCTCCACCTGACTCTGACGGTAGGTTGACGGACGCGCACGGGCTCAGCCTAAAGCCCAGCTACCGCTCTCGCGTACTCTTGCCACATCAGCGCCGATCGTGGACACCTCACCGATCTGGCCTCTGTTGCCATTCATATGGGGAGCGATTCCACGCCTGTGTGGAATCATTCCTCGCCAGAATGGCAACAACGCCGTTTTCAGGGATTTGGGGCGCCGCTCCGGTGCATTTTCCGCTAGGTTCGTCCACCTGACTCTGACGGTAGGTTGACCGACGCGTAGAGGCTCAGCCTAAAGCCCAGCTACCGCTCTCGCGTACTCTTGCCACATCAGCGCCGATCGTGGACACATCGCTGATTTGAACGCTGTTGCCATTCATATGGGGAGCGATTCCACGCCTGTGTGGAATCATTCCTCACGAGGCTAGCAACAACGCTGTTTTCAGGGATTTGGGGCGCCGCTCCGGTGCATTTTCCGCTAGGTTCGTCCACCTGACTCTGACGGTAGGTTGACCGACGCGCAGAGGCTCAGCCTAAAGCCCAGCTACCGCTCTCGCGTACTCTTGCCACATCAGCGCCGATCGTGGACACATCGCTGATTTGGACGCTGTTGCCATTCATATGGGGAGTGATTCCACGCTCGTGTGGAATCATTCCTCACGAGGCTAGCAACAACGCCGCTTTCAGGGATTTGGGGCGCCGCTCCGGTGCATTTTCCGCAAGGTTCCTCCACCTGACTCTGACGGTAGATTGACGAACGCGTAGAGGCTCATCCTAAAGCCCAGCTACCGCTCTCGCGCACATTCGCCGCAACAGCGCCGATCGTCGTCATCTCGCCGATCCGGCCGCTGTTGCCATTTATTTGGGGAGCGATTCCACGCTCGCGTGGAATCATTCCTCACGAGGCTAGCGACAACGCCGCTTTCAGGGATTTGGGGCGCCGCTCCGGTGCATTTTCCGCCAGGTTCCTCCACCTGTCTCTGACGGTAGGTTGACGAACGCGCAACAGCTCATCCTAAAGCCCAGCTACCGCTTTCGCCCACATTCGCCACAACAGCGCCGATCGTCGTCATATCGCCGATCCAGCCGCCGTTGCCATTCCTATCGGCAATCATTGCCCGCTCGGGAGGAATCGCTCCTCACCAAGCGGGCAACAACGCCACTTCCGTGATCGAATGAGCCATGCTGAGAGGTGCGTGGCTGCTACACCCGGCTGCTACCGCCTACATTCTTACTTGGCTTGAACTCTCTCGCTTGATGCGTTCCCCTTTTTCTGTGTGTGAGATTGACCGCCTATTTCTCTTTTTTGCTGGCATAGTTGATGTAGCCCCGGCACATCTTTTCGAGCGATTTGTGGATGGGCCGATACTCTCGTTCCGGCGCCAACGTAAGCACGTCGCTCACCCGGCTGCGCAACTGCCGATAGTCCAGATCCGACGCCACGACTTGGATGAGTCGGATGCCTTCCAAGTTGCAGATAGCGGCCTTATGTCGGTCCCGGTGTGGCTGCTCGTTTGGCTCGGACGCCTCAAACGGGTTGGTGTTCCGAAAGTGCTGAGGGCCTTGAAACTCAAAGGCGACCTTGGCGGACCGGTACCATCGGTCGAGTTCAAGACGACCACTGCCATCTCCGGAGACCAACCAGGCCGGCCGGGGATTATCCCTATAATCGGAATCGAGGACTATGAGATCCAATAGGCATTTCATGAGCCACTCGCCCATGTATGCGATTTCGTCACGGGTCTTCACGAGTTCGTCTGCCACCAACTCTTCGACCTCAACCGGCATCCAAGGATAGACGTCGAACCAGCGTCCTTTGGATACCCTTTGGGCCCATCCATACTCAACCAATCGATGGGCACTGCGTCGCATGGTCTCGTATGCCATCCCTCGCGCCTGGGCGTGGGCGTACAAGCTGGGAGAACGACGACAATGAAGCGTAAGGTAGACAGCGATGTCGACAGGTATGAGGCGAGCATCACGATCGAGGGCGAGTGGCAGCATGTTAGCGAGGATCTGTCGCAACGTCATGCCTTCGCCCCCTTCATCAGGGGAAGGCGGTGTGTCTGCTTGCACATACGACTACGCCATTGGATTGGGAAAGGGACCGAGACGGGAATCGGAATCGTGACGTAGAGTAGTACCGATGCGGTAACGAGATGCGCTTTTTGGCCTCCGCACTTTGCCTTCGCGCAACGAGTAAGGCGCTCTGCTTGTCGCGGTAATTGTCGCTTCGATAATTGCTGTGGTCGTCTATATAGTAGTTGATTTAGTCGTCGCGGAAGTGAACTTTGGGGTGAACGCCGTAGCAGACGCTTTTGTGAACCCAGGGTACAAACGTGGCCAAGGAGTTGTGCCACTGCAAACGCTCCTTATACCCAAGGGCGGCCAGTGAGCGTAGAGGGGAATGCTCAGGGAGTTCAAGCAATCCCGCCAATCTCCTTCCAGAGTCCTTCCAAACTACTGGCAAACTTTCGGTTGAAGCAGAGCGGGCAATCATGGCGTCAGAGTAGGAAGGGCCAAACCTGCCCTTTCCTACTCATTTCCTACTCAATAGACGCTTCTATATTCACGGGTGCTCGTCACTTTCACGCGGTCCGAACGCACCGCACCTTTCGCACGAGAATTGACTTCGCCGGTTTACCGTCCTCGCTCGGCCAATCAAATTGTGAGTAGACGATAAAGAACGAGTCGTCGGTGATAGGCAAGAGTTTCGTGTAGGAGCAGCTATTCCGGTTCGGCGGCCCCTCCTCACGGGGAGCCGGTAACACCTCTGTGCGTTCACTCCACGTGCGAGCGCCATCAATCGAAACCTTAAGGTGGACTCCCGGCCGACCATAACTCACGACCATCGTCCCATTCCCCAGTCTGAGGAGTTGGGGCAGGACACCGAAGGAATCAAGTTCAGCCAACCGCTGCCACGTCTTACCGCCGTCGTTCGATCGTGTCCACATCATCGGCCCGACACTCCCTTTTCGATTTGCCGGGAGGGCGGTGCGGGAGATCCATACGAGGGTGCAATCGTCGGTCTCGTTCAACGCGGCTTCATCAAAGCCTAGATCGGGTACATCGTTGCCGTGAAACACCTTGACAGGCGACCAATGAACCCCCCCGTCGAACGACTCCATGATAGCTGACGAGGGTAACGGTTCCGGTCTTCCTTGCCCATCGATGAGCGTACCGTACCCGGCCAACAGGAGGCGCCCATCACGGGTGATGTGAAGGTTTCCTTCAGGGTGAAATCCGGCCGTCACCACGTCCGTATTCACCGGGCCGCTGACCGCGAGATTGTCGAGTCCGATCCAACAGTCCTCACGCCGCCATTGGGTTGCACCCGCCGGGCGGCGCCACACGTATATCGGCTGTAACTCCCTCGGCACCTTGTTACGATGCCAGTACCGATGACTTTGCGTCCGTCGTGAGCTGGGGTACTGGGTGAGCGGTTCGGGCAAGGACCCCGGAGTAAAGGAACGCACCGCTCGGGTGACATTGATCCAGTCACCGTTGGCAAGGCGTACTGCCTTGGCCCAGTGTCTCAAGGAATCATCCGAAGCCTGCTGCCAAGTTCGGCCTTCATCATGGGAAACTCGAATCCCGTGATCGCCGTCAGTGGCAGTACGAATCTTGTCCTCGGCTATGTTAAACTGAACCACTAACGTCCCATCAGGTGTGCGTCCAATCGTGGGGAACTGCCAGAACCCCCATCGCCTCTCGTCGGGTGGACCTTGCGCCACCAGGATTGGCTCGTCCATCTCAACTCGGATCATATCGCTTCACTCCTGGTTGATGATGTTTCCCACATATCTCCGCAATCCAACTTTTGTCTCACTTTCCATTCAGCGGAAACTCGCCCATCCCCTGAGTTTGTCACCTATTCTCTAGGCAAACCGTACGCGGTCGGGTGCTCCGGCTTGGTGTACTCGCTCGGTAACGGAACTGTATGGGCCATGAGATGGCTGTACCGCCCCAGGTGCGACGCCAACGGCTCTTTGGCCTTCTTAAGACTAAACTCAGAGATCGGCAGGTAGCGTCTCACCGGTGGGCGGTAACGCTGAAAACCCTCCGCGTATGGCACTGCGGCGGCAACACCGAAGTGGCCGTCGGTCGCTTCTCCCCGTTTCCGAGCGTACATTCCGTGGTAATGTTGGCTGCGAATACAGTCCAGCGCTTTCACCTTTCGTTCTATTACATCGGTTATGTCTATCCACACGTCCACGTGGCCGTGGACTGCGACGCTAAGTGCGTTGCTCAAGATCCCTTGTGTTGGGTTCATAAAGTATACTTCCGCCACCCGGTGCGGCTCGACCTCGTCTCCGACAGGCAGACCACCTGCAAGATGGATGGCGTTTAGCATTGCCTGGGCCGTCGCTGCGTGAGCACACGCAACACCCCCGTCTTCGAACGGGTGATGCGTTATGATCACGTTGGGCTTTACATCCCGAATCACCTCGGCGATTGCCGTCACAAGCTCTCGTGTCACAAGAACGAGGTCGTCTTCCTGCTCAATGAAACGTAGATCTGTAATGCCCATTATGGCGCAAGCCTCTCGCACCTCGTCCTCTTTCTTGGAGACAGCTTGGATCGCATCACTCTCAGAGGCCCGGGCTTTACCTCCTTTCAAACGTGCGTCCAACAGTTGCCAATCGTGCGATCGGACTCCCGTTGTCAGCATACACGCTGCGACGTGATCCCCCCGCTCAGCGTGATGTGCGAGCGTTCCGCCGGCCTGATCAAAGGAGTCGGCCGGATGGGCCGTCACAATCAGAAGTCTCAGTCCGTCGTCTTCCATCGTTCTCTCTCCTTTCTGGCGTCAGAAGCAGGACGCTCTTGCTAGGCGGCGCCCGAATGCAGGGCTCCCAGGCTGCAAGAGCGTGTACCGTTGGTGATTACTCAGCCAGTTCAGCAAAGAATGCCCGCTGCACTTGTTCGAGCGCCTCCGGAATCGGCGTTTTCCCCTCAATTGCGTCGAAGACAGGCTCCCGCAGCGAGTTTGGGTAAGCGCCGGATTTAAACGCAGGCCGGACATTCGTACGAGACAAAGAGCGTCCCCGTTCGACCATGTACTCTGCCATCAACCGCGCCTCATCGGGGAAGTCCAGGCCCTCCAACAACTCGATGAAGGCGGCCGACTGCAAGTTCGAAGCGCGCCACGGGAACGTATTCTGCATCTGGGCGTTCCGCATGTCAATCTCTCGACTCGTTCGCCACTTGAGAAATTCCCATGCTGCAGCCTCACGGACGGGATCCCCCGTAGCCACAAGGTGCAGGTCGAAGGCCGCATTACCAAAGTCCGTCACCTCAGCACGATTGTACGGTCGACGCACCATCGAAGCTGTGATATCGTGGTTATCTCTGAGACGCACCAGTGACGAGTAGAGGTGCATGCGCATCGCCGCTCGTCCCTCTCCAAAGAGGCCGAGGTATGCGCCGCTAGACCCGGTGTTGGCTCGGTGGTACTGTGCGATCCCTTCCTGCTGCAGGCCAGCTAAGAATTCGATCGTCTCTCGTCCTTCGGACTCGAGGTACTGGTATCTCCAGTTCCCATTCTCGTCCTGCGTGAAATCCTTAAAGACACCATTTTGCCACATCCATTGGTAGAGGTAATGCACCTCATCAACAAATCCGACTTGCTTTTGCGTGCCATCCCCAGAAGTATCTTTAGTAAGTTTCCGGGCCATGGAACGAAACTCGTCCCACGTCCAACTCACCGGTGGATGATCAAGTCCCGCTTCGTCGAATAAAATAGGGTTATAGAGCATCCCGGCCGAGACGCTGCCGAAGGACGGTAGGCTACCGAGCTTCCCGTCGGTGACAGCCATGATGCTCTCCGCCACCCCTTCACCCAGGTCAGTTACGTACTCGTCGAGGAGCCCGTCACGCTCCATGAATGGGACGAGATCGAGCAACAACCCAGATCGAACCAAATGTTGTACGGTAGGGCCGTGGTTCTCGTAGATGTCCACCTGCTGACCCGCCGCGATGTAGACCCTAAATCGCTCTTCCAAGTTCGCATACCCGGCGACACCACTGATCAACTCAACCTGGATATCGGGGTGCGTCTCATTGAACTCTTCGACGAGAACCTTCGTAGCATCAGTCCAGGGCTGCCCTGTGTAGTCAGCGAATAGAAACTTGAGGCGGATCGGTTCCGCCATCGCGGGCATTGCAAGGGCTGCGATGAGGACACCGATCGCCACACCAAACGTCCAGCTACGGGTTATCATCATTGCTTGACCTCCTTCAGTTTTCTTACTTCACTCTTACGAGTTGATTGTGTCCAGCCTCTTATAAACTGAAATTTGCAATATCACGGATGACCCAACACGTCCAAACATCCAATCGAAAAGGAATAAGTAGAAGCGCAGAGACACCGATACGATTACGTCGGCACAATCCCATGCAGGCAGCCCCCACCCTCCTAGCGAAGTCTAAGCTGCCAGTTTTACGAGGTAGTCACCTTTAATGTTTGGACGGTGAGAGCAGTGTCTGAAGTGAGAGTCGGTGTGATCGGCCTGGGAATGGGCCGCACGCATGTGAACAACTACTTAAAGTCGCCCCGCGCCAAGATGGTGGCAGTGGCGGATCTCGTCGAGGAGCGGCGCGAGCAAGCCAAAGAGCGCTACGGTATCACCAAGGCGTATGAGCAGTACCAAGATCTTCTGGCCGACCCCGAGATCGACGCCGTAAGCATCGCCCTGCCCAATGCGATGCACGCGCCGGTCTCCATCGAGGCGATGCGGGCCGGCAAGCACGTCCTGTGCGAGAAGCCAATGGCCATGAACGTCGCCGAAGCCGAAGAGATGGCCCGCGTGGCCAAAGAGACGGGTCGCACCTTTATGATGCACTTCAACTCCCGCTTCACCAACCAGGCCCGCTGGCTCAAGCGGCACATCGACGAGGGTCGCCTCGGTCGCATCTACTACGCCAAGACCGCCTACCTGCGTCAACGGGGCGTTCCTAAGCTGGGGGGATGGTTCACTACCAAAAAGTTGTCGGGCGGCGGCCCCCTCATTGACCTGGGCGTGCACCAGCTCGACCTCACCCTGTGGCTGATGGGCCATCCGCGGGTCGAGAGCGTCAGCGGCATGACCTACGCCGAGATTGCGCCAGAGATCGCCAAAGAACAAGGCGCGCACTTCGACGTCGAAGACTTGGCGGTGGGTCTGATTCGGCTTGAGGGCGGCGCGTGTATCGCCTTTGAGACGAGTTGGGCGTTGAATACGACCCACAAGGAGGAGGCCTTCACCCTGCTGCACGGCACCGTCGGTGGCGCGGAGATGCGCCGGGTCGTAGGCGGCTCGCCGACCTTCCTCGTCCACGAGAGCGAGGACGGCGCTGTGAAGTCCTGGACACCTGAGGAGATGCCGGACAGCGAGAGCGCGCAGGAGCACTTCGTCGACTCGATCTACTACGGCCGCGAGCCCATGGCCCCGGCGGAGCACGGCGTGAACGTCATGCGCGTGCTGGACGCGCTGTACGCTTCGGCAAGCACCGGGCACGAAGTCGCGTCGGCCGACTAACACTAGCGGCTGGTTAACGCCCTGGCTCATGACACGGGCTAATGACCCTGGTAAAGCACACGTGCTGATGCCACGGATTGATAACGACGAAGCGATGGTCCGCTTCACCCCGGGAGCGAAAGCGGACCATCATCTCCCGCTCATCGCCATGGCGACCGGCGACTTCTGCGCGGTATACTACACGTATGAAGAATTGGCACGTCGAGCCACCCAAACTTCCCAAAAACGACGAGTACCAGCCTCTGTCCGATGTCTGCCTCACCGATGAGAGCACGTACTCACAGGTTACTTGCGCTGATTGTACGATCGCCGAGAAGCATCTGAGACACGTTAAAATCGATCAGGGCGTCTTTACACGGGTGACGTGGACGCCAGACACGTTGACCGACCTTCAACTCAGTAATATCCGCTTCGAACGATGCGACTTCAGCAATGCGGTGTGGTATCAGGCTTCCACACACCGCGTCGAGTTTCGGGGGTCCCGGGCCACGGGGTTTCAGTTCATTGAGGGCAACGGAAGAAATGTCCTCTTCAAAGAGTGCCGTCTCAACCTGGCACAGTTCCGTTTTTGCAATCTAAAACGTACTCGCTTCGAAAACTGCGTGCTTACCGAAGCTAATTTCCAAGGAAGTGACCTCTCGGAGGTCGTCTTCGCCGACTGTGACTTGCGACGGGCTGAGTTACATCAGACGAACCTCAACGGAACTGACTTTCGCGGTTCGCAAATCGAAGGTCTGAGAACCGGTCAGAAAGAACTGCAAGGCGCCATCTTCGAACCCATTCAGGCAATGGATCTCGTCGGTTTCCTTGGCGTCACACTGAAAGCACGGGAATAACCCGCCCGCGATCAACTCAAGCTTCCGTTGGGTATCATGCCGGCAAAGCCAAAAGTACACCTCACTTCGGTTATCTCGGCACCACCACCAGACTGAGCGCCGCCACGACGTACCAGAGGCGGCCCACCCACTCGTGGATCACCTTCGTGGAGCGCTCGAGACCGACATGTTGGGGAATCCAATCCTTGATGTTCCCCTCGAGTTGACGCGAGAGGTAGTCGGCTGGAATCGGCACGATGTGGTCAAAGTAACGCTCAAACTCGTGCACCGCCCTGGGCAGGTGCCACGCCGACGTGACCACGGCCAACACGTCGCTCGACTCGACGCCCTCGATCTGGAGCAACTCAACCGGGTGGGCTCGCGTGTTGCGTGAACGGGGCTCGAGCGCCACCCGTTCCAGGGGCACGCCGAGGCCCACTGCCAACTCGGCCATGAGACGGGCCATCACCTCGGGCTCGTCACCGCCAAGCGACCCTTGTACCACGAAAAGACGCGGGTTCGCCGCTTGAAACGCGCGGGTCCCGACCACCGTCCGCACGTACGAGGCTTCATCCAACTCCGAGTGCGCCGCCCCCGCGTCCCAACTCACCCCACTGCTAAGAACCGTCACCACATCGACCGAAGCCAGCGTCGCCGCCGACGGATACGGATACTCCCGCTCCAAAGTGAGCGCCAACAGAGCGGAGACCATTGGCATGGAGAGCAGGCCGAGCCCCACGGTGACCGCGACCAGGAGGCCCCACGTCCGTGGCGCCAGGCCACCGGCGCTGGAAGCGTGGCGGCGTGGGCGCCCCGCCACGACGACCCACACCAAGGCCACAAGCGATAGAAAGAGCGGTGCGGTGAGGAGCTTCCCCATGCTAGAACGCCTTCAGTGCGAGACCGTATCGCAGCTCGTAAAAGAAGCCGCTCGCTCCGGCGACGTGGTCTTCATTCTGCACCGGCCCCGCCTTGATCTCGAAGTGGACGTCCCAGCGCTCTTGCGAATACTCGACGCCGGCGACGGCCGCCACGGTGCGCTCCGGCGTGCCGGAGAGGAAGGCGTTCGCCTCTTGCTCCGCACGGGAAGCGAACCAATCGTCCACCTCTCCCTCACCCTGCCGCTTCACCATTCCGCCCAAAGTGAGTTTGAGATTGGAAGCAAGAGCATGTCGCCAGCGCACGTCAAAGATGTCGCCGTCTGTCTCAAGGGAGTGGCCGAGCCCTCTGCCCCGGTAGGCGTAGACACTCTTTGCGTCCCCGTTGCTGTAAGCGTAGTTGGTGAGGCGAGCGTACTCTACGGCGAACGGTCCCAGTTCCGCACCTAACAAGAGGCTGTAGAGCGGCGGGTTGCTCGTCATTCCCAAAAGGGCCGGGAACTCGTTGACGAGGAGCTCCCCATAGAACGTCCCCTGCTCGGTGCGCAGCTCCGCATCGCCGTAGATCAGGTTGTTCCCCGGGCCGCTCTTCACCCCAGGCAGGTACTTGTGAAAGTAGAACGGCACCACGGGCAACACGTCGTAAAAGATGTCCCCCGCAAACGGCTGCGAACGGACGTAGATCTCCCCGGCCCCGATGTTCAACGACGGGGTGAGCTCGTAATCAAGGTAGTGAACGCCGACGCGGCGGTATCCCTCGTTGTAGTCGAGATCGCCGAGCACCTTGGTGTATTCGTACCGATCACCGTGCACTCGATATGCAAGCGACGGGTACCCCGGCAGTGCGCCGGACGAGAGCAGCGTCTCAAGGCGACCCCGTCCGAGCCGGTGCGCCGTTTTCCCGATACCGATGTCAATCGGTGTGCCAAAGACCTGCAAGGGCGCCCCCACATAGAGGCGTTGCAACTCGCCCGAAAAGGTGTCCGGCGACTCCAGCTTTCCGGAGAATCCATGGGCCACCTGGAGCTCGACCGCCCGCTCCCCGACCGGGAGCTGCGTCTGCACGCTGATCGTGGCGTCAAGCTCCCCCCGGTTCACCGTGAAATCCACGGCAGCGCCAGAGCGGGAGCCCACGTCGGAGTCGGAGCTCGAGGCGTCACCTGTATAGGCGGCCGCAGGCAAGGCCCCCACCGAAATGCACACCAGCCAAAGCACAAAGGCCATCACACCGTGTCGCATTGCTCCGATCCGTCCCATGCGCCAGATCCGCCCCATATCCCCCATACGCCCCACACGCCTCATACGCCTCATACGCCTCATACGCCTCATACGCTTAGCCATCCCTTCGCCTTCGAATCGCCCACTCACCGAGGCCGCGATCACCTCGCCGCTGAGGACCGTTGGCAATGTGTAACACTTCCGTCACATCGAGGAAATTCGAAGAAAGAGATTCGAGGAAACCGTGACGAGGCCTGCTTTGGCCGTTCGCCTTCGGCGCCAAAGTCGCCTTAGGCGTGGGAGCCCGTTAGCGGAGCGGGCCGTTCGTTAGCGGAGTGTGCGCTCTTTAGCCGAGTGGGAGCTCCTTAGCGAAGTGGGATTTTCGTCGGTTCGTCCAGCGGCCATAGCGGCCTTTGGATACGACGAAACGGGAGTTCCGCTATGTCCGATCTAGAGATCCCTTCCCCGGATGCGTGAATGATTCGTGTAGCGATCAGATCGAAGGCGGCGCGGAAATGTAGGTTTGACTTCAATCCAACGATGCGGTAACGGCTCGGCTCGATCCCGTGTAACCGGAACACTTCCTCGTCAAAGACCTGCTCTCGCTCTTCCGACACGAGAACATCGATCCCGTTGATTTCAAGTCTAGCCATGCGCCCTAGATTCATGGGGATGCCGGTTCCCATCTTGCTCGTCAAACGGAATTGGCCATCCGAAAGCACCTTCACCCGGGCTCTTACTGCGAGCGGATCGCCGTGACGGCAGTCCGTCTTACCCCCCAAGAGCGTTTCAAATTGCCCGCCGACTCCCAACGTGTGCGCTGCAGCGACAACCTCTGGATCGGCGATGAAGCCGAAGCAGGAGGGACCCGCTTGAGCCACATTCGCTTCCAGCATCGCAGCTAGCAGAGAGGTTGCGTCGCCGGCGCTACCTGCCCCTGGGTTGTCCGACCCTTCCGAGATGACCACCGGACCGCGTGGCTCCGAGAGCGCAAGTGCCACCGCTTCCCGTGGGGACAAATCATCGTTCCTCAATAACTCACGGCGAGACCAGATCTCCTCGCACAGTGCTCGACCTATCTCCGTCCCGAGCTGAGTGTCTCCATCCGTGGTGACCAAGACAGAGACACCCATGTGCGGAACGTCAGCGTAACCGAACCCCCAGAACACCGTACAATCAATCACCTTCGATCGCTCCTCATACTCACGTGCAAGCTGATTGATCGCGCTCGCCGGAACGGCGTGGGAGTACTGCTTGGACGACGGCACGGTCATCCCTAACCCTGTCCGCACGATGACCGGATGGATCTCCCCCCGATAGATGCGGTGTAGCGCCGAAACGGCTTCCTCCCCACGCTCGAACTGATCGGTGTGGGGGTAATAGTGAACGCCAAACAGCCCATCAGCAAACGCGGCCATGGCGTCCGTCACGTTGCCGTGGAGATCCAGGGTGGCGACGATCGGAACGTCCGACCCGACGATCTCCCTGACACGCTGGAGTAGGTAACCTTCCGGATCATCGACCCCTTCGACGACGGCGGCCCCGTGCAGTGCAAGGCAGACGCCGTCGATTCGAAGACGCTCATTGCCGAGGCGCTCCAACAGATCAGCTAAGATGTGATCAAACGCTGACTTCTCAATGAGACCTGAGGGCGTCATGGAGGCCGAAAGGAGTGGAATCGGAAGATCCCCGCGCTCCTTAAGCGTGGCAAGGATGCCTCCCAGGTAGTGCCGGGTGTTGGCGTATCGCTCGATCAGGGCCTCCCCTACCAAGTAATCGTAACGCCGAAAGTGATCCAATGTGGTTGTGTTCGCACCGAACGTATTGGTTTCATGAAAAAACTGTGCAACAGCAACTCGCACGCACGCAGCCCTCCCCCAAGTCGGCACCTTCGAAACAACAGCGGATGACAACTCCTTCGTCCCCGCTCAATGTACTCTTTAACCCGCCCCCTGGCAAACTCCTGGGTCACGGCTAACGCCGACCGCGGATCGCTTTCAAGATTCACCACCGAGCGCAGGGCGTTAGCCATTTCGACCCAACAGCCCGCTCTTTCTCAAGAAGGTAGTTCTCGAGACGTTCAAGAAGGAGATGGTATTTTCAGAACTTTCATCCCAATAATTATGAGCATGAGTCTGGTTTGGACCACTCATCATCATAAGAGGCTAAAAACAAGAGGCTAAAAGTGTGCGTCTGGGAATCATAGGGGCGAATTCGCTTGAAGGAGGCCAGAGGTATATGAACAGGAGACACGCCGTCATCGCGATCGAGCGGACGATTCGGTGGGCGCCCATTCTAGCATTACCTCTGGCTCTCACGTTGGCGCTCGACTTCGCAACCTGGGCCGTGAGCGCACTCGTCCTGCCTGTTCCCATCAAACTGACTATCGCCATGTGGGGAATCGCGTTGTAATGACTCCACCATCGAGTCGTTGCCGGGGAACGGAGCCCACCGTCCCTACGACGGCAGCGTTCCGTCACCCGGCAACCTTCCATTCACACGGCAACCTTCCGTTCACATGGCGACCCCAGTCAACGTTTCCAAAAACTACGGTCGTGACAGCTCCACGTTGACGGCCCGGTCGGCCTGCACCAGGGCTTCCTCTATGCTGATCTCTCGGTCTCGAATCGCACGAATCATCCATTGTTGAATAATCGTTCCGGCCGGACTCCATCCCATCGGCCGCATGTACGCTGTCGCGTCGTTGAGGAAGTAGTTGAGGAACACTTCAATCGAGGGATTATCGGCAGCGCGCTCTTGAAAGTACCGCTGCGTCGCCGGGCGCAGCGCGGGAACCAACCCTCTAAACCAAAGGTTAGCGAGTTGCGCCGCGATGCTGAGTCCCGCGTTGCCACAGATGGCGAGATGTTGGCTTGCAAGGATCGTTTGAGCCGCACGCTCCATCGCGTGGCGATCCAGGATCTCCTCGGTTTTAAAGAACTCGTTGAGAATAGGTTCAAATATGGGCGGTTTGTTTGGGACGAGGGTCGTCTCAGCGCTTGTGCTTGTCGTTTCAGTGCCTGTGCTTCTCAGAGGAGCCTCCTTGGCCCACATGAGCTGAAAAGAACGAAAGCCTTTGAGGCCCAGCGCCTGGCACATGCGGACAACAGCCGATCGACTGGCTCCGGAGCACGTGGCAAGCTGTTCGAGGGAGAGCTCCGATCCCGAGTGGGCATGATGAAGGAGGAAAGCGGCGACTTTCTTCTCTGCCGGTCGGAGATGAGGATAGTGTTGTAGGAGGAGGCTGCGCACACTCTTGTCGTATGAAGTAGGCGTTGCCACACGATGCTCCCCTTCGTGAACACTCCGTTCAATCACGAACGTATCACGAAATACCGTTTCAGCAACTCGTCGGGGAACGGTTGGGCGCCAATATGGCCATAGTTTACTGTGGCACTTGTTAATTTTCTATCAAATACGTCAATTTATGAGTGCACGCAGCGTATTACTCGAGAATGCTCAGAGGTCACCTGGCTAGCGGCGCATTGTGCTTCGCGTTGCCTACGTTGCGATACCACTCCACCGTCTCACGCAGCCCCTCTTCAAAGCTCCACTCAGGCTCGAAACCGAGGACCTGGCGCGCTCGGGAGATGTCAGCGTGGGAGTGTTTTACGTCCCCAGCCCGTTCCTCTGCATACACCGGCTCGATCTTCGTTCCGAGGATCTCATTAATAATGCGCACGAGATCGTTTAGAGTGTACCGCTTGCTGCTCGCCACGTTGACGACGGAGCCGGCCGCCCCGGGTACGTTGGCCGCTTTCAGATTCGCCTGGATGACGTCCTTAATGTAGACAAAATCACGACTCTGCTCGCCATCGCCAAAGATGGTCGGCGTCTCGCCGGCGAGCATCATCGTCACGAATTTGGGAATCACTGACGAATATTGAGAAGCAGGATCCTGGCGTGGCCCGTACACATTAAAGTAGCGCAGACAGACCGTCTCCAGTTGGTAGATCTCCCAAAAGACTTTGGCGTAATGCTCACACGTCAATTTGTTGACGGCGTACGGCGACTTCGGCTGTGGGATCATGCTCTCCACTTTGGGCGATTCGGGTGAATCCCCGTAGATCGAGGCCGACGAGGCGATGACGACGCGCTTCACCCCTGCATCCCGCGCCGCGACGAGGAGGTTTAGCGTCCCGGTCTCGTTCTTCTCGTGATACGTCATCGGGTCCTCAATAGAACCCGGGACCGAGGCCAGCGCCGCTTGATGGAGGACGCGTTCGACTCCGACACACGCCCGCGCCAGCGCCTTAGGATCGGATAAGTCGCCCTCAACGAACTCGATGCGGTCCCGCACCGCCGCCAAATTCTCCAACTTACCCGTCGCCCCGTTATCAAAGACGCGCACCGAATGGCCGCGCTCAACAATCGCTTCTACTAAATTGGAGCCAATGAAACCGGCCCCGCCTGTCACCAGATAATCCATGGTTTCTCCTCCTCCGACGCCCCCAGGCACGTGGCATCGGCGGTTTGTTTTCAATCGCCAACAATGCCGGGCCCCTAGAGGACAAATACGTCAGGGCCTTGTGAAACGCCTGCGACGACAATTCGAAGGGAATAGTTAATCTTGGCAATCGAAAGAGGCAATGGTACAGGCATGTCGAAGCGAGAATCGGGGAACTCGGTCGGGAGAGGGCGAACGTTATTTTGCGTCGCGTTGCGTTAATTTCGCTGATCGTTGCCATTGTACTCACAGCCTGCACGCGAAGCTCCTGGAAGAGTCCGGCGAACAACCCTTCGACCAACGGGTGCGAGACACCGGATGGGACCCTCATTCAGTCCAGCGCCTATCGCAACGTAAAGACGTCCCGCTGGCAATGGAATGGGTGTCACACGGGAGTTCTTATACATCTGACGATTCACGAGCAACCCAAGGAATCGTCTGAGTTAATCTTCTTCCTCGATGTAGCCAACCCGGCTGAAGGTGGCTCTCCTTGGCAGGATGGCGCGTATCAGCGGTTAAACGACCAAAACTTCCTTAGAATCAACGAGCGATCAAACCTAGGAAACTACCCTCACTTTATGCTCATGTACTACCCAGAGGCTCAAGATGTGACTAAAAAGGGGCACCTCCTAGTGCAACCTGTAGCGGTCCCTCGCCGCTGGCGAGTCCGGATCGTGATGACCAACGACGTAGACTGGAAGTTTAGCGTTGGGTACTCCATGCTAAAGTGATTCAGCGTTTGCAGGATTAATTGCCAGCAGAGTTGGGCGTGTGACGTGCCTGATCGAGTTGAAGTAGGAGGACGAGAGCGCCGACGATCCAAAACCCCGTCGCGACGTCGGCTGACAGATTCGTCACGTCAAACTGCTCACGAGCCAGCAGACCCATCCATCCGATGCCCAACACGCGTGCGGCGCCGGTGCCTTGTGCCCAGAGCCGGAGCGCATACGTGCCAACCAGAAAGAGCACGAGCAGAAGGGGAAACGAACCGACAATCCCCAGTTCAACAAGGACATGAACGATATAGTTGTGGGCATGGGTCAGGTCTTTCTCCGTCTCAGGGAGTCGGTACTCCGGGTACACCCGTGAATACTCCCCCACCCCAATCCCAACGATCGGATGATCGGCGATCATTGCGGGCGCCACCCGCCAAGCCAGCACACGATCAATGTTGGACGGATGATTGAGTAAGTCCTCAACAGATGAAGTGACTAGGGACGTCGAAAGCGACAGCGCGAGGAGCGCCGCGATCGCGACGAGCAGCAGCAGGCGCAACGTTTTGGGGCGAAGTACTGCAAAAAGCCCCATGACAGCTGTACCTATTAGGCTGCCACGAGACATTGTAAGAGACAAGCCTGCGATGCCCGTGAGCACTCCACTCCTGCCGAACCACACCCATGGACGAACGCCCACTGCAATCGAGTACACTGCCGACAACACGATTGCCAACATCCACATACTCCCGGATTCATTCGGTGGCAAGAGTAAGGTGAGGACGCGGCGACCAGGATCCCCAATCAAATACATCCACGTCGCGCGGAGGCCCATAATAAGGGTGATCCCCACGCCAATGCCTCCCACCCATCGGGCCGCGTCAGGAGTCCGCCGCACGAATGAGAAGATGCCTGATCCGACAAAAAACCCAAGCCAAATGTACAATAGATAAGCTAAGCCTGCAGCGATAGCTTGAAGAGGACGCGGACTCAAAGCGCCCGAGATGACCACAGTGACAACACCGGTCCAAAGGACGTGGCTCAGTCTCCATCGCCACCGGAAAGGCGTCCACGCCATGAGGCCACGGAAAAACGCCCGTCCTTCCCAATCGAAGGCGAGTCCAAGAGCCGCGAGGAGGAGACCGATGGTGATGTTTCCCAGTGGTAAGCCTACAACCATCAGCCCAGTACCAACGCCGAAAAGCGCCTTGGCAAACCGACCGTGCTCTGATGCTTCATTCACTCGCTCCACCATCGTTCTCCCTCCTTTCTTACCATCGTGCACGCAACCAACCGCCTATTTGGCCGGCGTCATCCGTAACATAAAGCGACTTCGGTGCTCGGGCTCAAACGCCCCATCATCCACGTTGTACGTCTCGACCTCCGCAGCGCCGTTATCGTAAAGTGTGACGACCCGAAAGCGCGGGACGTGCACGTCATTAGGTCTCTTGGTCCGCTCGATGCCCGGCACGTGCACGTGGTGCACACCCTCTTGCTGCACGTAGTGTGTGACGTGGTCGAGGTTAAAGTGCAGGTGCCCCGAGAAGTGAGCGACCACATTCTCGTAAGCGAGAATCTCTTGAAAGCCCGGGTGATGAATGATTCGGTTTACGTTTACGGGAAAGACGCCTGTCATTGGCGTGTGTGTGAAGAGCACTACGGGGAAGCTCTCGTACGTCTCAATTTGATCGCGCAACCAGTCGATGGCTTCGTCCGTAAAGTCATACCCGTCAACGTCGGGCGTGGCAAAGATAAAGATCACACCCGCGCGTTCCACCACGTATCGGGGACTCGTGATTTCATCATTCCACATCTCAGCGTACTCTAGAAAGCGAGAGACGCCCACTTCATACTCCTCGTTCCCCATGATGGCGTAAAACGGCGGCACGAGCCGTTCGATCTCGGCCGTAGCTGCTTCGTATTGCTCAATAGTCCCCTTGTGGGCGATATCGCCGACGCTCCCAACGAAGTCGATCGGTCGCTCCAGCGTCAATTGGTTGATGGCGTCGACGGCGCCCGCAAACTGGTCAAAGATCGGAACGGGTTTGGGCTCCGCGTCACCTATTACAGCGAAACGGAGGACGACCGCCCCCGGGACCCAGGAGCCGTCGTCCTCCCCGACCTCGGTTCCTCCACCAAATCCAATGCCCAACAAGGTGCACCCTGACACGACGAGTGCAACGAGTGCCAATTGGAGGAGGATCAGGTAGCGCAACTGTCCTGACCGCACCCATCTCACCCCGTTCTATACGAAGTTAGTGCCGCCTCTCAAATACGGCTTGAGTCTGCTGGTACGACTCCAAATCGCCGATGTCGTAACGCTTTCCGGGGAAACGGTACGCGTACACAGGCGCCTCTTTGACCAGCCATTCCAGAAAATAGCCTGGCGCATCGGGATTCCTGCCGCTCGAGAGGTACGCATCGATTAAATCCTTGATTCCGCGCTTGAAAATGTAAAAGGGGGGTACAGCCCAATGGGACTTCGGGGTGGAGGGCTTTTCGACGAAGTGGGTCACCCTGTCATGGGCGTCAAGTGTGGCGACACCGGTCCGCTGCAATGCTTTGTTATCATTTAATCGGTGAACGGTAACGACTGAGGTGGCATCACCGTGATGGCGGTACACGCGCACAAAGTCAGTCAACTCGAAGTCAAAGAGGTTGTCGCCCGCGAGCACGAGCACCTCGTCGCTCGACAAGGCTTCGTCATGAAAGGCAAACGCAATGTCCCCAATTGCTCCGAGACGATCGTCGTTGGAGAGCGTGCCGTCGTCAATCACAGTGATGGGTAGACGCGTCCGAACGCCATCCGCCCAGCGTCTAAAGTGATCAGCAAATCGATGGTTCGTAACAACGTATACAGCGTCTACGTCGGAGACCCGCTCGAGCTTCTCGATCAAGTAATCGACGATGGGACGCCCCGCGACTGGGAGAAGGGGTTTTGGAAACTCCCTTGTAAGTGGATAGAGCCGAGTGGCGTACCCTGCGGCCAGCAAAAGCGCCTTCATCCGACGAGCTCCAATCCATTGTCAGTATCGCAGGTATATAATTCCAACGCGTCGCTCAACTCGGGATGGCGTTTGGGATATTCGTCTCGCACCCGAGCTTCAATCTCCTCTACGCGGCTAGGATCAGCCAGCGCAATGCAAAAGCCGCGAAAACCGGCCCCGCTAAACCGGCTACCGTACACACCGGGTGTGGTCTTTAAGATTTCGAACAAAGAGACGAGCTCGGGGCTGCCACACTCGTAGTTCTCAACCGAACTTTGACCCGATTCGTTCATCAAGCGTCCAAAGAGCTCAACGTCGCCTGACCGCCAGGCATCGACACCCCGGCGCACCCGGTTTGACTCAGAAAAGAAATGCTCTGCCCGTCGCCGAAAACGCCCGGGTATTTGATGCTCGTACCGACGATAAAGCTCCGGATCGACATCGCGTAAACACGTCTCTTTTAGAGGCGCTAGTTCAGCACCGGCGGCCTCTTGCACGTACCACGCGGCTGCTTGGCACTCGTTTACACGGTTATTGTATCCCGTCGATACAAGCGACTTGGTCACCCCTGAGTAAACGAGGAGGAAAGTAAAGGGCTCCATTGTGTCGGGCCGCGGGATGAGTTCATACTCTTCAGTATCACAATCGAGCACCAAAAGCGAGTCTTTACGACTCAGGACGTTGGCCGAATAATCGAGGATTCCGTTTTGTATTCCGATGTACTCACGCTCGATCCGGTGTGCGGCCCGTACGAGCTCCATCGGCTCCAGCGTGATTCCGTTGACGTCGGCCAGAGCCGTGAGGTACGCTGTGCATACCGCCGCCGACGAACTCAGCCCGCCGGTAGGCATTGACGCGTCCACGACGCCCTCGATACCTACCTCGAGGTGATGTTCTTGTCGCAATACCGAGACCGCGCCGCGCAAGTAAGCGCCCCAATGACCGGGTACGGGCCCGGGAACATCGTCCATATGAAACGTCTCCCGCCCAGAGAAACCAGTGCTGTACACGGAGATCTTACCGTCGTCCCGCGGCTTGAAGTGAAGGTCCAAACTTCGATCCACCGCCAGAGCGGTCACCTGCCCCTTCTGATGATCAACGTGCGCACCAAGGGGACAAATTCTAAGCGGAGAACGTACACTCCGGTAGTCCGCTTTGTGTCGCAGCAGCAGCTCAGTGGTGGTCAAAGTCAAAGCGCCGACGTCCCTTCCGCGTTGGATGCGCCCCGCGCTGAGTAAGACTTTTGGACGGCCCAAGTCTCTCGTACCAACGCCGCCCCAACTCCGAGCAACAAGCCGATGAGTCCTCCAACTACAAAGTTGAGCGCCTTCTTAGGCGACTCAGGAGCAGGCGGCAGAGTCGGCGCCACTAACGCCTCCATCGAAGGGATCTCATTCACTCGATCAATTAGGTGTGAAAAGCGCGCGTGGTTCAATCGCTCAGTCACGAGGAGTGCGCCAAACTCACGCTCGGCCAAAAGCGCGAAGAGGGTATCCGTCATAAGCCCCCCCTCCTCAGGGTCGTCAGACGTCCTCAGCTCGACCTGCGGAGCCGATTCTTGGAGGGAACGCATGGCATTCTCACTCATCAACAGGCGCTCCCGGATCCCCGTGTGATATCGCTCGAGAAGTGAAGTGGCAAAAGCTTCTTGCCACGCAACGACATACCCCCGCGCCTCCTGTGCGGAGGCTCCCCGTGCGTTGATATTTACGAGCCCTGCATCGGTGTCCACACTCACTCGAAAGACGTCGGACCGGAGGCGCTCGTTGTCTAGTGAGACACCCATTCGGTTACGAACGTTGTCAAGGACGGCATCGCTCAAAGCAAGAGTCGACAAGTTGCCAACAGGCAGCTGCATGCCCTCGCTTTGCAGGAGTTTTTCGATGCGAAGGGCGTATTGGGCTTCCGACCGGAAAACCGGCGAGACAATGGCGTTTGCCACGGCGACGCCGCCCAAGCTGAGTAAAAGGAGTGTCACGACGAGCACTTTCCGCTTAATCAGGAGGGTCACAAATTCGTAAAAGCTACTCGACCCACTGGGTACGGGCTGAGACTTTTGCACACTTCCCACACGTCTTCCCCCATCAGTCACCATGTGATGTCAACCTTGATAACGAAGTCGGGCGGTCTACCGGCCCGAGTCTATCTCCGATGTAGCCGCCATCTCATTGACGGCGTACCTGCCGGTAATAAATCTCAACTCGTAGCGAGCGATGCGGCGCGCCTGTTTCTCGGCCCAACTTTGCGGAATTAGCACTGCTTGAACCGTCCACGAAAGGATCTGGAGATCCATCAGCAGGGAGTAATGAGTGATGTACATCATGTCGTAACGCAGCTTGTCAATGGGATCGGTATCGTAGCTGCCAAAGACTTGCGCGAGACCCGTCAATCCTGGCTTCACTGTGTGGCGCAGCCGATAGGTCAAATTCTCTTTGGCGAACTGCTCAACGAAGACCGGACGCTCCGGCCGAGGGCCAATCAGGCTCATCTCGCCCTTAAGGATGTTCCACAATTGGGGCAGCTCGTCTAATCGGCTCGCCCGCAACCATCGGCCGACGGGAGTGATGCGCGGATCGTTCTCCCCAGCGAATACCGGTCCTGTAACCTTCTCCGCATCGACCACCATCGTTCGAAACTTGTGTACATTAAACACCGCGCCATCTTTACCAACTCGCTGTTGCGAGTAAAAGACGGGGCCCGGTGAGAACACCTTGATGAGGAATGGCACCAGGATCCACACGGGCAAAAAGACTAGCGCTAGCACTGCACTCGTGACGAGATCGATGACACGCTTGACGATCTGGGCCTCGTACGAGAGTCCGTACCGCTTAAGCTGTACCATCGGGATATCGCCAACCCGTGTGAAAAAGGCTTGGCGCACGAGTAAATCGGCCATGTCGGGAACAACGAGAACGTCAATGCCATTTGTAGCACACCACTCGGTTACAACCCGTCGTTGCTGTGAGGACAAATCGCTCGTAACAAAGACGAGGTTGCACCCAGCTAACACGTCCGGATTTTGCTTGATTTCGTCGACCAGCACGATCGAGGGCGTGTGCAGGACATGCGATAGTCCACGCTGAAAGAGGCGCTCCGCCTCGGTCTGGCTGGCACTGACGATGGCAGAACGGCCTGTAAAGTAGCGCTTTCTATACCGGTGCACAAGGAACGTCTTCCACAAGAAGATTGCGACCAACTGTATGATCAGGCCGTAAATAAGCACGCTGCGTGGAAAGCCTCTCGCTCCTAATGCATAGGTGGCCGCCCCCGCAACCAGTCCGTTCACGAGGACCACCATGCCGATCGCGACACCGATATCGACGACTGAGCGATGCAGATTCTTGTGAGTCGAGAAGACTAGACTCGCGATGACCGTGCTCGCCAGGATGGGAATCAGAATAGTTTGGAACGCGCCCCAATTCCTGGCCGGGATATCGCTCCCGAATTTCACAAAGAATCCGAGCAAAAACGAACCGTACGTAATCGCAAGGTCGAATGATAGAATCGCAGCTATCTTCCAGAATCCCGGGACCATGATTAGACGACCTACCTCGATTTCAAGAGAAATTCTTATTTACAAGGATTTACTCGAGTCACCATTTAGAGACGGTTTGGCCTTCCTCCTGCCGGAAAGTGTAACTATCGTTTCGATTCGTTGACCGCCTCTTCGTAGATGCGAAACGTCTCAGACAGCATGCGCTCGAAGGTAAAGCGATCCGCGTAACGCACCCGTCCTTCTGCGCCAAAGCGCCCCCGTGTCTCTCGGTCCAAAATCAGGTGCCGCAGGCGCTCAGCCAACAGGTCTACATCCTGGCGCGGGATGAGAAACCCGGTTGTGCCGTCCACCACCGACTCGCGCGATCCACCCACGTCTGAAGCGACCACCGGAAGCCCGGCCCGCATCGCCTCCAGGATGCTGCGAGGGAAGCCCTCCCAGTGGGAGATCAACAGAAACACCTGGGACTCGGCGAGCCGCTCAGCCACGTCCCGGCGGGTGCCCAAAAAGTGGATACGTTCCGCAAGCCCCAACTCATCTACAAGTGCTTCAATCACAGACCGTCTGGGACCGTCTCCGATAAAGTCGAGGCTCCACTCGAGCTCACTTACCTTGGCCAACGCTCGCACTAAGGTGTCGTGGTCCTTCTGCTCCTCAAAACGCGCGACCATCACCAGCTTAGGCGGCGCCGACTCGGGGTTTGCATAGAGCTCTCTAGGGATGTCGGGCATACCGTTGTGGATCGCCACGATCTGTTTCGGAGACGCGATCTGATAGCGGAGAGCTAGCTCACGATCGTATTCGGACACCGTGATGATCTTGTAGGCAAGGTTGCCGGTCATCTTCTCCACCCAGCGATACAAGGCTGCCTGGCGTGGGTTAACCCCGTCGGTGAAGGCCCACCCGTGGGCCGTGAAGATCACCGGCAAACGCATCGTCCGGGCTGCAATTCGTCCCAAGGTGCCAGCTTTCGAGGAATGAGTCGACAACACATCGACTCGCTCCTGCCGCAGCACCGACCGAATCTCTCGCAGCGCCCGCAGGTCGGCCTTCAACCCCAGTTCCCGCCGCAAGTGGCGTAACGGTATGTAGGGAATGTCGTGGGCCTTGAGCTCCGCCGTGAAATCACCTTCACCGCCATGGAGGACCACTACATCATGACCCTTGCGCCGCACAGCGAGCGCAAGATCCCGCACGTGGATGTGGGCTCCGCCAACGGCATCAGAGCGCGTGATTAGATAAGCAATTCTCATGGGACCAGCCCCTTCTCCAAGCGCCACGCTTCAGACGTTCGTTCCCTGAAATATAGACTCGCCATAACCGTCAATGCGACCAGCGAGAGTGCGCCTCCGGCAAACATTTGGGGGAAGAATCCTTTGACGGACATGAAGGCGCACACCATCATGAGACCGGCGACGAAGGGTTTCGCCCACTCCGAGAGGCGGCCCCGCAAGAGGGCGTCGACACTGCCAAGGAGCCATCCCCAAGCAATGTAAAAGAAGAAGGAGGCGAGGATCCCGAAACTCGCGTACAGCTCCGCCATAATACCCACTGCGGAGAAGCCCCGACCGTCAGGAACCGTGATCTTCTTCCACATCTCGCTAAACGTCATGACGTCCTGTCCAAGGACACTGAGGATATGGTTGACAGGAATTTGAAGGTAAAGGAAATCCAAGGACGTGCCGAAGTGCTCGAGGGCCACATACTCGACGACGGCTTCGCCTACAAATGCGCGCGATGTGAGATTGGCCAACGTCTCGCCGAGGGTGTAGCTCCCGTAGGCACCTGTGATCAATAGGAGCACTACGACTGTCGGCGCCATCACCCACGCGATGCGCAGGAGGACCCGGGGAGGCTGATACATGTAGCGGAAGGCGACGTACCACATCATCAGGTAGAGCACCGGCGTCCGTTTGAGTGTACCAAGATTCATCGCCAACGAGACAGAGAGCATCACCCAAAAGCATACTAAAAGTATGCGCCCCTCCCCGTGTTCCCCTTTGGCTTGGCGGTAGGCGACTAGGAGCATCAGGGTCGCAAGCGGCATAAAGATCCGGTAAAACTGCGAGTTGATTGAAGGGTCAAAGATGTACGGGACACTCGCCCGTGTCAAATACCCAAATGCCACGTCACGCAAGGCCGAGTCCCCTGCCCCTTTAAGGAGAGAGAAGAGGGGGAAGTCGGGAACCACGACGTAGCGCGCCACCGTATACACCACCGCCACACCAAAAATGGCCAGCCCCAGCCAGGTGTAACGACGCGCTTCATTTACATCCCACCCGCCGATGCGCTGTACGAGACCCCGAAAAGGAAGTGTGAGAAGCGACTGCGTGGCTAGGGAGCCGCCACCGAGGTAGGCGAGTTGAAAGAGCATGAGAATGCCCAGAGGTCTGGCGCCATCCCCTAAGGATAAGACGATGCGTTCGTTGGGTGCCCGCCCCACCCACTCGACGAGATCGATCACCCCGGTCGCATGAAACGCAATCAGAAAGAAAGGAAAGATGAGCAGCCCTGACATCACAAGGTAGTACAGGGTAAAGAAGCCTAGACCCTTGTGGCGAAAGAGATGGGAGAACCAGATAAAATAGATGACTTGTAGGATCAGGTAAAGCGTGATTAACAAGAGCGTTTCATCCTCAGCCTACATTTCGAGTGTGAGTCGGTGTGGCGGAATCACGAATTGCGCCCAGCACGCGCTCGGCCGCCTCGTCCAAATCCTTAGCCGTGTTATTGCTCACCGACAGGCATTGAACTCGCTCGTCCTGCTCCAGGCAAGCCTTTAACGCGGCGAACTGCTCCCACCCTCGTCGAAAGAGGGCCTCCGCAGTCTCGTCGTACCCGTCGAGCCGGCTACTATACCCCGCCTCTCGCTCTCGCAACCGATTCTCCACAACGGTTGCATCGACGTCGACGCAGACCACCAGGAACCGCGCGGAGACCCGGACTTGCCGGGTCAACCTGTAAAGCTCGCTAACATTGGACTTCGCGCTTGCAAGTGCGATGGACCACACGGCTTGAACAATCCCCTGATCGCACAGGACCAGTTGGTCGTCGGACAGATGCTCATTCCATCGTTTCACAACGAACCAATTGACCCATATGCCCAGAAAATCCCTAAAGCTCGGCTGATTACTTTGCCAAATCAACCGTGTAACTGCCGCCGTCTCCATCGGATGGCGCACTGACTCAACGACGAATCCTGACGTGCGCGAAGCTAGACGAAAGAGCCCCTGCGCACCCTGTGTGGCCATCCTTGTAGTGCGCACAGGATACTCTTCACGCACAGCTCGTTCGGCCACAGCTTCCGCCAGAGTAGACTTCCCCGAAGCCGGCAGCCCGACAAACTCGACAAACGGTAGCGCAAGCTTGGTCACGGTCACAGCCTCCTCCAGATGGCCGCGGTTACCGCCGCCAACACTCGCTCGAGCTCAGCATCGCTGTTGACGCTCTCCACATCGGTGCTCGAGGGAAACCGGAGAGCCGCAATCGCCTGATCCCGACGATCCGTCTCCTCGACTGTCATCTCCGGTTTTCTCTTCACCGCCACGTCGGGTGAGACCCGCAGTTTCACCACTAAGTCCGGAGCGAAACGGCTCGCCTCCTCGTAGATTCCCCGCTCCCACCGTGAGAGTCGGCGGGCCAAGGCAAACGAGTGCTCTGACCAGGAGGCCAACAATGGTCCGTCGTTGAAGCCCTCGATCTGTGTTTGCGGGAATCGGTCACAGATGACGAGAACGCCACGATTGCGCGCTCGCCAAAGCCGCTTCAAGTTCTTGTGCTTCTCCCGAGCCACCAGGACAGCCCAAAGACCCCGGGCTACAAAGTAGAGAAGAGACTTGAGCGGATTGCCGCGTTTTCCTTCTCCACGGTCGCCACCCTCACCCCCACCACCTTCACGGCGATGGCGAAGGCGGTTGGCCCACTTGAGTGGCCGCCGTATCAACGAGCTCGGTCCGTCGCCGCTGCCGAAGTAAATGGTAGCGACGTCGAACTTGGAGGAGAACTGCTTACGAATGCGGTTTACGACCGTCGACTTCCCGGCGCCATCCGAGCCCAGGAAAGCGACGGCAAGCCCACCATGGGCCACCCCTCGCCGTAGCGAGACCGGTCGGCGGACCCATTTGTGGTTTACGGCCCCGACGCCCCAGTGAAACTCGCGCATGCCCCGCCACACAAGGCCCCCCTGCGGCGAGTACCGTCGATACGCACGCAGTGATCGCCGTAATGCACGAATCTCGGTCAAACTCATGCGACTCGCGCTCTCTATGTACCTTTGGACCACGTCCGCCACCTCTTGAGCTCGCTCGCTACCCAAGAGAGGCTCCGCCTGCTTCCGGACGGACTCAGAATCGACGCCGGGCCGACGGATTAACCAGTCGAACTCCGTGTACCAGCCGGACTTCTTAGCGGGACGAACCAGCGCCTTCAATGTGTCCCTGAAGCGATGCTTCATGGCCGCTCTCACAACAAGTAGAAGGAGCTCGAAAGAGGGATTGGCGACGTAAATGCCCGCCGCGTCATCCCACACGCGACCCGCCAGGACCGCTCGCTCCCACGGAAGACGATAACCTTTTAGGTGCTTCTCGCCTACGATCAGCTGGTAATGGAGGTGCACGTGTACGAGGCGTCCGGTCTCGGGGTCGACGGCCAAATGATCCTCGACGCCGGGGTACGCCCGTGAGATCCCAGGCGCAAACTGCTTAAAACCTAGGGCGCCGAAGACCTCAAGCACCTTTGACGAGCTCGATCGCTCCACCAACAGATCCAGGTCGGTCAGGCCGTCCACGGCCTCGCCAATGCGATCGTTGCTCTTCCAATGGCAATATGGTACCTCTTGCGCGTCAAGCCCCTCGACCAACTGACGAACGATCCCTAACACCAGCACGTCACCCCAAAACGTTTGAGAAGCATCACATGTTTACGACGCGAAAGGCACGAGCCACGGACTTGGGCAACATTCCACGAATCTGGTCAAGGAGCCAAAGACCGTCTTCACCGAGGAACAGCCGCGGCGCCATGCGAATCCCTACGACCCCCACTAAGACAAGCGAGACGAAGACGCACCCAAGAGAGACCAGCGATGAGACGTCCGCGCTCCGCAACAAGATCAGGACGCCCCACGTCACGACGCCCAGAGCGATTGCCAGCATTGCGCCGGGCCGATGGGTGTAAAGGAGCCTGCGCACCGATGCATCGGTGAGTCCTACAGCAAGATGTGACATGAGCAAGTAATTCAGCGTCGTGGCCACCGTCATCCCGACGGCGGCGCCCCCAATTCCCCAGGAGGAGCCCAGCCACGTGAAGCTGACTACGGCCCCCGCATACACCCACTGGCGCCACGCCCGCCGGTACACCGCCCCAGTCGCGCGGGCTACGGAGTCGCACACCTTATAACTCGTGCGAAAAAGCATCCCCACTGCGAAGATTTGCAGGGGCACAATCATCGACGACCATTCGGGCCCGAATATGACTGCGATAAGCTCCGGAGCCAGCAACGCCAACACGGCGCTGATCGGCAGCACCGCCAATGCGACCAGGGCGATCCCTCGTTCATAGGCGCCAGCAAGTTTCGACCGATCGTGTTGCATCCGAGCCATGGTGGGAAAGAGTACTTTGTCCAGCACTTGCCCTACAAGCGTGGGCGGTGCAAGCATAAGTTGATAGGCCCGCTCGTAAAGACCGACCAGATCTGCGCCCAAACCCCGAGCGACCACCATCTTGTCGCCCTGCCCAGCTAGCGAGTTGCCGATTCGGGCCAGGGTAAAGCCGCCGCCAAAGGAGAGCAGATCTCGCACCTCCGGCAGCGACCACAACGGTCGCTTCGCGTGCGGACACGCCCGTACGAATAGCAACGACTTTCCTGCCACGTAAGCAGCGTTGGCCGCGACCAACGACCAAAATCCCAGCCCCACAAAAGCGCACGCCAGGCCGACCACACCAAAGCCAAGGACCGACGCGACCATGTCCCACGCCGCCAATTCGCGAAAGTGCATCTCCCGCTGCAGCAGCGCCTCCGCAACGAGGGCGAATGACTGGATCGGGATCACACAGGCTAAAACAACGATGACTGGGCCCAAGGAGGGAACCCCAAAAAATGCTTCAAGGGACGGCGCTAAAGCGATCAGCAATGCAGCGATGAGTAGTCCTGAGACAACTGCAAGGGTAAAGCCCACCCGAATGTGTTTCGTCGTGAGGTTCGAGTTCTGCACCACGGCCGGTCCCATACCTAGTTGGGCAAAGACAAAGCAGAATTTGACCACGACTACACCGGTAGCCGCGATGCCAAAGTCGCTCGGTCCCAAGAGTCGCGCCAAGACCGTCAACACAACGAGTTGGAACAAATAGTTGACTCCGTGACCGGAGAGCACCCACGCAAAGCCAGTCACTGTCTTTTGTGCGCTCACGTGAGACGACGTCCCCCACCACGCGGCATCCAAGCCGACGTTACGTTCATCACGAGAGTCGGCGTCAGATGTGTCACGCGAATGCTACTGTCCAAAATGCTTAGACCACTTCCACGGAGCGCGGCATGAGTCCTACTTGATTCTTTAATGAGAGATTCTCACAGAACGGACGAGAAGGTGTCTTGGACGATGTTTGACACCATCGAGGAGACGGAAACGTTACAAAGAAGGTGAACCTCAGTCTCTAGCGGATGAAAAGGATGTTTGTCATGCCTCGAATTTTTATCGCCATCCCCGTGGCGGACAATGTACGAGCCGCTCTCGGTGAGCTCCCTCGCCGTGAAGTGCCTTTCCTGCGCCGGGTGCGCGATGAGCAGCTCCATATCACCCTCAAGTTCCTCGGGGAGGTTCCACTTGAGCAAGTGTCGCGTGTACACGCATCGGTTGACTCGGCTGTGAATGCAGCTGCGAGTCACGGCAGTGCCTCCCTCCACCTGAGTGCTCACGGTCTTGGGGCCTTCCCCAACGAACGAAGCGTTCGTATTCTGTGGGCGGGTGTCGCACCAAGTGAGCCGTTGCAGAATCTGCAGGCGGAGATCGAAGAGACGTTAGCCGCCGAAGGGTTTCCGAAAGAAGCGCGCCGTTTTACCCCGCACATCACCCTCGCCCGGGCCCGGAATCCGCAGCCGTTTCCGGCGGCTCTCCTGCCGTTTAAAGATCATCATTTTGGCAACTGGGACGTCGACGCCGTCGAGGTGATGGAGAGCCGCCTCTCTCCTGCCGGTCCGTGTTACAATGTCCTCCATAGAGCTCCGCTTGGTCGGACTTGACTCCGAGCGTCGATGAGGCGACGTCCGGAATATCCAAACGGATGGCGAACGTCTCCAAAGAACTTTGGATGGAGAATGAATAGAATTTATTGTATCAACTGACACCTGTAATTTGGTAGTCTCTTGCGTTCTATTACAACCTCTTCAAGGAGGGTAAATACGTGGCTGCCAGAAGTCCCGAAGAGAAGCCGATAACAGCGGATACGGACGCTAAGGTTTTGAAGCCGGACTCATTCGCTAACACCGACGAATGGGATGTCGATCAACTCTATCGGTATGACCGAGTTGCGGAGGGTGTTCACGGATTCGACGCCATTACGGACGAGCATATCCAGACGTTTTACGACGTGGGGTATCTCGTTGTGCACGACGCCTTCAGTTCCCAAGACGTCGACGACTCCATTAATGGTTTGCTTGATCTCATTGAGGGTAAGAACCCAGACTACAAAAAGGGGGTGCAATTGGAAGCCGCAGCCAAACAACTGCCGCGGGAACAACGAACAGACGCAGTCCGTAAGCTTTGGTACTACGTCGACTACGATGAGAGACTTAAGGCCATGGCCACTCACTCCAAACTTATCGAAACACTCTCTCGCATCATGGGACAAGAACCTTCACTGTGGGCTGACCAAGCGCTACTCAAGCCTCCTAGAATTGGGCGAGAAAAGCCCTGGCATCAAGACTTAGCTTATTTCAATCTGCCCCCAGATACGATGGTCGTTGGCGCTTGGATTGCACTGGATGAAGCGACAGCGGAAAATGGATGCATGCATGTGATACCCGGAAGTCACCGTAAGGGTCCGGTCGTGCATTTTAGGCGGCGTGACTGGCAGATTTGCGACACTGACGTAGCCGTCGCCGAGGATGTCATCGTGCCCCTCAAGCCAGGTGGCTGCCTACTCTTTCATGGGCTCATCCATCATGGCACGCCTCCAAACTACTCTGATAAGCGCCGCCGTGCGCTCCAATTCCACTATTTCCCGAGCGATATCCCCAAGATATCTAACGAGGAAAGAATGGCGATTTTCGGCAGTGAAGGAAAGGACGTCACGTGTTGACATGTGATGTGCATCCCGCCTCCCTGTAATGAACATTAAGATGCTTGATGGTGGTGAACCCATGGGTTGTTGGCTCCGTCGTCTTAATCAAATCTACACCGGTGTGCGCCTGACCGACGCTGTTGTAGCCAACGTGATTTGTTGGGGCCACAACCCAGGTGGATTTGACCCTGTCATCCATCAACACAATCATTATGAAATCTGCTATATCGGTGGAGAGGGAACGGGGCGATTTAGGGCAGGAGACGAAGAGCAGGATATCGGCCCAGGCGATGTATTGGTTGCACGCCCCGGCGTACCTCATCAAATACAGGCTTCCACAGATCAAGGTGTGACCATATATTGGGTCGCGTTCACGATTGCGACGCTGACGGGTAATTCCTTTTGTGATGTATTAAAGACATTTGATTCGTCTACCACGAGTGTCGCTCCGGATAACGATGGGCGCATCGCTTCGTTGTGGGAGTTGCTACGGTCGACCGCTTCAAACGGAGCCATAGAAACCGTAGACCATATCGCCGCTGCCCTGATCCTTGCCAAAGCCGAGTTGCTCAGAACTAACGTCGGCGCTCTAACGCCCACGTTGCCTGACAGCTCAGGGGAGAATTCGCACATCGACATTGCCATCCGATACTTACACGACAACCTATCACTTCGTTTGACGGCCTCAGATGTTGCTCGTCACATAGGAATCTCTGTACGGCACCTTACCCGCGTTTTTAGATCCCACACGGGCGAATCATTTTATCAGTATCTTATAAGCTTACGTATCGAACGGGCGTGCATGCTATTAAGGAACACGCCTCCCCTATCCGTTCAGGAGATCGGGGAACGAGTCGGGTACCCTGACGTTCACCATTTTTCTCGTATCTTTAGAGCACGGGTCGGGGTGTCGCCTGCGAAATATCGCAACTCGTGGTCGTTGGACAACCCGCCACAGGTTCAAAACGGCTAACCTGAAACTCACTTGGCAACAAGCACATTCTCGATACGACGTGGAGGAAATTCAAACCCACTCAAAGGAGCGTACTGCGTCATGAGAGTTCTGAGCTTTGTCTTTATTGTGTTTATACTGTTCCCGTTCTCCGGTACAAGCACGTTGGCCGCCGAGGCGGTGGAAATCGATTTTTGGTTCGGTGAAACGAACGAAATCTACATAGACGCAATGAACCAAATCGTGTCGGAATTCAACGAGGCACATCCGTCAGTCCAGGTGAATATGACACCGTGGGATGCAAACGATGTAGACAAATTGGCGGTGGCCATCCTTTCTGGCAATCCACCCGACGTTGCTTATTTGGCTGGTTTCACGGTTAACGTCATGAAGCTGTCAGGAGGATATCTGACACCGCTAAATGACCTCATGGGTTCCGAAGCCCTCGAGCGCTTAGACATACTTCCAGGACCAACTGAAGAGAATGCCCAGGCGGGAGTATGGTACGCTATTCCATTTAGAACGACGAGTAGCGGGATGTATATGAACGCGGACCTGTTTGGCGAAGCAGGGCTTGATCCTACCAAAGGTCCACAGGATATCCAAGCGCTCGACGAGCTTGCCGACAAACTCACCCTTTGGGGGAGCGATGGATCAGTCGAAAGGCTTGGGTTTGCGCCCCGGGGCAACAATTTCGCTGTAGGCCTGCCATGGATGTGGGCGTTCGGCGGGGAGTTCTTTGACTACGACTCGAGTCTCCCGACGTTTACGGGCCGTCCCGAAAACTTGGCCGCCGTGGAATGGATCGCATCGTATGCCGAGAAGTACGGTCCGGACGTGTCCGCAGGCTCGGGCAACTTTCTCAATCAGAGAACAGCCATGCATGTCAACACATCGTCTTTCGTCGCAGCATTGCAAGCAGCAGAGAATAAGTTTAATTGGAGAATCAGTCCGCTGCCAACGATTCCGAACGTTGACTCGTTTTCCATCGGGTTTTCGTTAGCCGCGGGGATTCCGATTGGAGCGAGTCATCCCGAGGCTGCGATGGAGTTCATACTTCACTTGATTGAACCCGAAACGAACGTGCGCTTTTTCCAACAGACCGGGGCATTGCCTGCAAACTTTGCGGCAGTCCAAGGAATACTCAACCTACTCGACGATCCCCGAGATCGCGTGCTTGTTGAGCTATTACAGAACTCACGGGCCCTTCCACCCTTTTATTATCCCGAGCTATACAATGTCTGGAACGAACGCCTACAAGCGATGCGTCGCAATGAGATCTCGCCGCCTCAGGTGTTGCAAGATACTCAGCGATTGATGGAGACCATTTATAAGGACGCCTTTTCTGGGCAATGAAAACCCTGAGTTACTGACTGATTAAGTAAATGACGTCATAGGAATTGATCCCGCCGTCCCGTTGGACTAAAAACCACTGATGGCGGGATCGACCACCGTCACGTCTCCGTCACGCACACGTGCGGTGCGCGTCGACCACCGGGTCCCTTGTACCAGGTCACCCCGTATAGTATGATGCGAACGTAGTCTAGGAAGAGGCAGCACTTCGGACGACGAACACGCGCTGCGCTTCGCTTTCTACGCGTTCGTCGAGGCGCCGACTCTGACACGGGCGGTGTACGGATGAGAACCCATCATTCGAAGGTTCATGCGGGAAAGGCCTCCGGGGAAAAGGCGCGGCCTAACAGTCAGCTTCCGGAGGCCGTGAATCCGCGTCCTAAGGGAATCAACAACTTTGTGGACCGGGCGTTCCATGCCGAGTTCAAAAAGATCTTCTCCCAGATCGACACGGTGGGACGCTCGTTGCTCGAGATCGAATGCGCGGGCTCCCCTTGGCTCCCGTACTTTAACAAGGAATTCGGTTTCCATGTGACGGGCATCGACGCCTCCGAGCACGGATGCCGACTGGCCTCAGAGGTGTTAAAGGCGTCAGGCCTCTCTGGTATGATCGTGTGCGCAGACCTCTTCCATCCACCGACTTCGCTGCGCAATCGCTTCGATGTCGTTGTCTCGTTTGACCTCGTGCAGCGTTTCGAAGAGCCCGCAGAGTGCCTTCGCTCAATGAGCGAGTTCCTCAAACCCGGTGGCATGCTGATCACGCGGATCCCCAATCTGACGGGTCTCGTCGGCCAGGTGACCAAAGTGTTGAACCGCAACGCTTACGCCGAGAACGTCCCCCTATCAATGGGTGCGTTGGCCTACGCCCACGAAGAAGCGGGTCTCACGGTCACCGACTCAATGCATTGCCTCTTCGCCGACTTTAACGTCATCAACCTTGATACGCGGTCCGGATTCGTCCGTTCCCGCGGGACTCGGCTTTCTTCGTGGGCTAACAAGGCGTGCTGGATGGCCGAGTCGGCTATCCCCTTTGTGCGGCCGAACGCATTCAGCTCACCCTACATCCTCTGCGTCGCCGAGAAGCGCTGAGCCCGGCCGGAGAGCAGCGCCTGCCCAGCCGGCGTTCCGAACACGTCGATCCGTCTATCATCGATCGTCCCGGCTTTGGAGCAACGCAACGTCTGCCTCACGCTCAGAGGCTTCCTCTTCAATGCGATGGTGTAATTTTACCAACTCTTTGATCGAGTACTTTGTGAAGCGATCGATTTTAATTTCAATCCGTGTAACAGCTTCGTTGAGTCGGCGATTCGTCTGATCAAGACGTTCGTTCGTTTGACGAAGTCGCTCATTCGTCTGGTCAAGACGCTCATCCGCTTGATCAAGGCGGTCGTTCATTAGATCAAGACGTTCGTTCATTTGGTCAATGCGCTCGTTCGTTTCGTCGATTCGTTGATTGAGGTCCACATTGAGCGCAGTAATCTGCTCTTGTAGACTACTGTTAGAGTTACGCACGTCTGCTACGTGCTGAATGAGTTGGACCACATGGTCCCCGATACGATCGATCTTTTGGTCCAGGGTAAGTTCGCTCATAGGGCAACTGCCTCCCTCGAGGGGTCTATCCAAGCTAGTTGACATTACAATATCGGCCATTAGAGGTTCGGGTCAATTGGCCTGCCGGCCCGTAGGGCGGATTTAGGGGCGTTAATCCCCACAGGAACTTGAGGGAAATCTCGTCGTTTCGCTCCTTTTCGGTGATTGCGAACACCGAGCGCTTAACCTCGGGTTTATTCAAATTGTACGGACCCCAAGGCCACGCAGCCAAGCGACTCCTCAGGCGAACCGGTACCAGCGGATAGCGGTCGGTATCGGGCGACTCTCCGCACCGGCAGGAGATCGGCCTCACCATCCCAAATATCCCCAATAAGCATTCGCACCGAAAGAGAGTAAGCGATCCGTAGAGAAACCTCGTCTAGAGCCGCCCGGATTCCGTCAGGCATTCTCCTTGACGGCAGCAACCATCAGGCATAAACGTTGACAGCCGCCCGCGCTAGGCATTATGCTTGACACAAGGTGGTCGAGATGGCCCGCCGTTACACCGTGATCTTCATCGACCTTAAAGGCTCTTCCGAGCAACCCGCGCTTCGAGACGCGCTCCAAGAGCGCCTCGTTCAGCTCGAAGCGAACCTCAACGCTCGCTTTCACTCCCTCCTCGTCCTCCCCTTCTCAGTCGTCTGGGGGGACGAGCTCAAGGGCGTCCTTTCCGATCTCTCCGCGTCGTGGCAGGTCTTCGTCGAGGCGGCGTCATACCTCCAGGATACACCCTTTTATCTATCGGTAGGCTACGGTACGATCGACACGCCGCGCGCTTTGACGCAATCGACGGACATCAACCGGGCGGACGGCGTGGCCTTTAAGGCGGCACGCAACGGATTGGAGACCCTCAAAGAGGACGAGCCCGGCGCCTGCCGCCTCAGATACGAGATCGCCATGAATCCCGACGCAACCCGGGCCATCAACGCCTTTATCACGATCATCGACGATGTGATTCACCACCTCACTCCTGCCCAACGCCGGGAGTTTGCCGCCGTCTCGCCACTCGTGACGGTGCCCGACAGCAAGCGACGCAGCGTCTCCAGACAGTCGTCGTGGGAGACGCTCCAACGAGCCCGACACGACGCTTACCAAGCAGCCGTCGAAGGGCTCGGGGCCCTCCTCCGCATGATCGAGAGCGCCCCTGAGCCCACATCCGAAGCGGGGGTCATGAGATGACACTCTTCCTCGCCTTGGTCCTGGCCCACGTGGTCGCCGATTTCCTCTTGCAGCCGTCCCAATGGACCACAGGGCGCGGTCGCACGTTACCCGCGCGCCTCGCCCACGGGGGAATCGTCGCTCTCGTCGCCGCCCTAGCGATAATCGTCACCCAGGCGCTTCAACCGACTCTAGCGCTCAGTCCGCTCCTCATCGTCGGGTTATCCCTTCTCATCGGTGCGCTTCACGCCGCCCAGGATCTTGTCGTGGAACGGGGAGACACCGGCGATCGACCGGGAATGGGGGCGTTGCGGCGCTTTCTCCTCGATCAGTTCGCCCACGTCTTGGCGCTGGCCATCGTCACGGTCATGGTCGTTCCCGTGAAGGAACTCGTCGCTCCTATCTATGAAAACGTAGCAGGATGCATCGGCGCAACCGCCTTCGACCGCTGGCTGGCGGCCGCCATTGCCACCGTGGCCGGCACCGTCGGGACGGGCGTCGCCATTCGCAAATTCCTCGAACCTTTCGCAGAGCAAGCCAAAGATGCGCTCCACCAGGAGACGCCAAACGAGACCGCGGCCGCCGCCGATATTCAGGCGACCGCGCCAACGTGGGTAAGGCACTCCCTCGCCGACACCGCTGCGTCGGACGGCCTCGAAGTGGCGGGTTACTGGATTGGGATGTTAGAACGGGCCATGTTGATTCTGGCCATCGCCGCCGGCGGCGACACGGCCACAGCGGCGGGATTCCTCGTCGCCTTTAAATCCATCTACCGGTTTAAATCCCTAGACGACCGGCGCAAGGCGGAATACTACCTCCTCGGCACCCTCGCCAGCGTTACCGTGGCGATCGTGGTAGGGATCGCGGTGCGAGCGCTTCTCACCGGCGTGTGTGGCAGTGCCTAATCAAGCCCCCGACCTATCACTGGGTAGAAAAGCTGGCCACAGCCCCCCTCGTTGACCATGTTTCGAATCAGTGGATCACACTCTCCCCCAGGGAAGCGGCGACCCCACCGGAGCCCGAATTATCCCTCAATATAGAGGACTCCACGTCTCCTACCTTGTAAGATGGGTTGCGTGCCATACGGTGACGCTTTATAGCCTTTTGGAAAGACAGGCACTGCTCGGAGGTGAGTGGGATTGACGACCTATAAAGTCGCTATATTAGGGTGTGGAGGCCGCGGTCGAGCGTCGGGCCGCGCGTATCAGGCTCATCCTCGCACGGAGGTTGTAGCGCTTTGCGACCTTGTACCCGAGTTGCGTGAGCGTTTGGGTGAGGAGCTCAGCGTCAGCACACATTACAGCGACCTCGACCAAATGCTCATCGATACGCGGCCCGATATTCTGGTGATTTCCACAGGCACAGAGTTTCACTACGAATTGTGCATGCGAGTCGTTAAACACGGAGTCAACATCGATGTGGAGAAGCCGATCACCATCGACCTCGAACAGGCCGATACTCTCTTGGCGCAGGCCGCCGAGCACGGCGTAAAGATTGCCGTGCACCACCAAGGCCGGGTGGGCGGATCGCTCCGGGCGCTCTCCGCGGCCTTGAGAGAGGGACGGATCGGGAAGGCGCGGTACCTTTCTGCCAGCGACAAGGGGTATTACGGCGGTTACGGCCTCATGAACATAGGGTGTCACCTGATCAACAACTTACTGGAGCTTGCCGGCCCCTGCCGCGGCGTTTCGGCCGTCGCGTTGACCGGCAACAGCCTCATCACTCCCGATGATGTTGTGCAATCGCCTCTGGGGATGGGCACCATTGCCGGCGAGCACATCACCGCCGTTTTGCATTTCGACGAGAGTGTGACGGCGACACTCAAGCTGCATCCCTTTAGCATTGATACAGACGCCTATGCAATCGAGGTGTTTGGTGCGAATGGACGCCTCCTCTGGTTGGGCGGCTCGAAATCACGCGGTGCGTATCAGCTCACCCAGCCGCACTTCGTTCCCGGCATCGACACGCAATCGTGGGAGCCGTTGGAGCCGGTGCGGCCTTTCGTCTACGACGAAGCCCTCTCCCCTGACCCTGACGACGTCGCCTTTGCGGACGAGTACGTGAAGGCCATAGACGAAGACCGCCCCCACCGCTGCAGTGGTGAGCAAGGGCGTCACGTCCTCGAAGTGATGATGGGCATCTTTGAATCCGCAGCTTACCGCCGGTACGTCGCTCTACCCCAGTCGACGAGAGTGCATCCCTTACTCCAGTGGCGCCGCGAGGCAGGCCTCCCCGATCCCGAGCCGGTGCCGCGACCCTACGGTGAATGGCTCGCAGCAGAGAACGATCGAATCGCCCGTCTCATCGAGAGTGCCTAATGACCCCTTCGTATCCACCATAGAGAGCCCTACACGTCACGAAGGCCGCCTCTTGTTCGCGGAGGCGGCCTTCCCTTCTTTCGTTCCGTTTGGGTCGGCAAATCAGCGCTGACGAATGGCAGCGATTCGGGTCTTGGCCTGCTCGGCCCACTCCAGAGGACTCATCATGCCAGTCTCTACGTCTCGGAGCGAGCTCCCAACCCAGGAGTTCACGTCATTCCAGCTGGGGTGCTTTGCCAGCCGTGTGAGCGGGGCGTACTGATGAGCGTCAAGGATCACTTGGAGACCGAGATCTGCCGGGAGAATTGGGCCCCTGAGGTCGAAATACCGGTCAGCGAGTCAGGACGCGCCGGCGGAGTTTGAGGCCCTCGATCCAGACTCAGCCGCACTGCAACGACTCAGGGACGCAATAAAGTACGAAAAGTACGGCGCGAGGATCAAGGCGTACGTCAACTTCTACGAAGAGGCGCCGAATGCCTTGATCCACCGGGCACGCTGGCCTTTGACAAGAAAGAGGCGATTGCCAAGATCATCGCGCTTTGCGAGCTTGATGCACGAGGTTACTCGCCCAGCAGATTTTAGAGGCAACGGGTAAGCCAAGGATTGCGTGACGGCTACTCCTGCGCCTTCCGCTCTGCCAACTGCGCCTCGAGCACCTGCTGGGCCTGCTCCAGGGATGGCCGAGGCGCCATACTCCCTTGGAGCGCCCGACTGTACGCGGCATTAAACTCACGGGTGATATCGTTCACGATGGGCGTCTCTGGCCATGGTCGGGCCTGCTCCAAAACCTCGAAGTTCTGCATCCACAATCCCGTGGGATACCACTCGGGCCCCCCCTCAAAGGTGACTTTTCGATTCACACTAATGCTCGCCGAGGGGTGCGCCGAGTTCTGGATCGTCTCTCGTTGCGCTACCGGATCGAGTGTCTTAAAGTGAATGAAGAGGGCGGCTTCGTAGGGGTGGTTGGCGCCGTCCATGACGGCTTCACCGTCCGTGTGGACGATAGGCGCTTTGGCCTGGGCGGTTGGTTGGCCCAAGGGAGGTATTTTGCCAAAGCCAAACTCCCAGTCCGGCGCATTAGTGTGAGCAACGTAGTAGTGGTAATGCGAGTAGGTGGCCATCCCCTGTGTTCCCGCGTACAGGGGATCGGAGTACAGATGGGTGAAGACTCCGCTGCTCACGTTTGACTTAAAATTGCTCACGAACTGACTCACGGCCCCAGCGCCCCCGTAGCTGTCGTAGAGGTTGACCATCCACTCAAACGCCTCGACCGCCGGCTCATCGGTGACCGTAATCCTGTTGTCCGCTTTATCAAAGAGGCTGGCGCCCCAGTGATACGCGAAGTTGGTCATGCCGCCCCACATGGTGTTTAAGAATCCCAAACGGGCGAGCGTGTTGTCCGGATTTTTGCGCGTGAGGCGGCGGATGTACGTTTCGAGCTCGAGCTGAGACTCGGGACCGCGTTCCGGATCTAAGCCCGCTTCCAAAAAGGCCTGTTTGGACCAGACCAACGAGGTCGGTTGCGCTGACATGGGCAGGCCGTACAATTGCCCGTTGTAGCGATACGACTGGTAGAAACCAGGGAACATATCCTGGGGATTCCACTCGGCGTGACGAGCTAGGAGTGGATCCAAAGGCTGAATGAGCCCTTCGTCCGCGTACTCAATCACCCGGGCAATCCCTGTCACATGGGCGGCGTCAGGACCCACCCCGGCGGCGATGGCAGCCGGCAGCTTCTCGTATAGATCGGGCACCGCTTTCACCTCGACCCGAATGCGCCCTTTGTACCGCTCGTTGAAGAGGCGTGCCGTCTCCTCTTGAGTCGCATCAAAGGGCGGTCCGTACGGGTGCCAGTACTCAACCACCACCTCTTGGGCCATGGCGGTCCCCGCTAGGTCTTTGAGTGACCTGTATGCTTCAGTTCGGGTCAAACGCGGATCGATCACGCAGGATGCAGGCGCAATTGGAGCCGCGTCCCCAGTCCTCGACAGGAAAATTACGCTTGCATTCGAAGCAGACGTCATGCTATGAGAGAGATCGCGCGTGGGCCCGGCCGGCCAAGAGAACTTTCAACTTCATGATTGACGAACCCAATCAACGCGTAAGTAATTGCACGCAAACACGAGGAGAACGTATGGCTGTGTAAAAAAATATATTGAAATTTAGCAATGCAGCCGGGGGGGCGATTGGATTGAAGTATCGGCAGTTGACTGGGATCTTCGGTATCCTGTGCGTCGTCTTTTACTTCGCTTACACGTACTTTGGATTGGACCATGTGGCGGTTTTAGGACTCTCAATGGTGTCGGGCCTTGCTGCGCTCGGATGTCTCGTGATGATGATCGTACGCCCGGAGTCACGCCAAAATAAGACCGACGCAGGTTCCAAAGGACGCATGTAGGCTGATATTGTTCGCAGCGTAGAGAGTATAAGGCCCCATCGCGACCATGGTTGCGATGGGGCTTTGTGTATGATGCGCCTCGCAGCGCGGCAGACCAGTTGTTTAAAGTTTACCCGTCAGGATCAATGCCCAGTCGTCCCCTATCCCCCTGCCATCACCGGTTGAAAACGCTTGGTGACGCTCGTATAACGGGCTGAATGGGTTCGGTCGGAGATGCCTACGACAACGCTATGGTCGAGAGCTTCTTCGCCACTCTCGATACGGATTTGCTCAATCGGCATCGATGGCTGACACGTAACCAGCTTAAGAGCGCTGTCTTTGAGTACATCGAGGCGTTTTACAACCGGCGTCGTCGTCACTCTGCAGTTGGCCAACTCAGTCCCGCCGAATTCGAAAGGAGGTGGGACATGACTGAGCGAAACAACCAATCCCACAATGACCCTGCAGCCTAGGTATTAACTGTCCACGCAAGCGGGTCAACTCGAAATTAGGCAAGGGCAGTACCGCATTTTCTACGAAGTGGACGATAGCGAGTTCGTCATCACGATCGCCAAGATCGGTCACCGGCGCGAAAACTATAGGTGAACACCACCTAAGTCTGCCCGACTACAGCTGAGCTCGTTTCCAAGCAATCCCTCACCAGGACGCGGTGGGCAAATCAATTCTTCCGCGACTGCAACCGAATTCTCAATGAGGCCGAAACGTTTCTACCGCGCACCCCGGAGCTAATGATCGAGTATAACCGGCGGGCTATCGCCACGTCGGCGACGACCCTGGAGCGCCCGCCGGCGGAAAGTTTGAAGGGGTTATTCCACCGACGACGACGGGCCAAGATTACCGCACGATGCTGGCGGCGGGTCCAGGTCGCAGCGCCTACATCGCGCCCGAACGTCTCTTTGACGAGTACATGCAACAGGTGCAATTGCCGCACGTGCCGCCTGATTACGCCGCCAATCTTCACCCCGCAGTCGCCCGTTGGCACAAGGACCGAGGGACCAACCGCATTACGCCGGAGCAGGCACGGGTGGCGCTCGCCGCATACTACGGCCTTGTCACCTATATGGACGAACGAATCGGCGACATCCTCGGGGCTCTTGAGGCGTCACCCTTCGCCCGCAACACGATCGTCGTCTACCTCTCTGATCATGGAGAGATGGCTGGGGAACACGGCATGTGGTGGAAGGATTCGTTCTACGAGGGCTCCGCGGGGGTGCCTATGATTTGGTCATGCCCAGAGCGCTTTCATGTCGGAAGGCGAGAGAGCTCGATCGTGAACCTCGTCGATGTGGCTTCCACGGTGATCGATTTCGCTCGAGCGCCAGAGCTTCCAAGCGCCCGGGGACGGAGCCTGCGCAGCCTCTTGGACCGTTCCATCGAGTCGCCGGCGGATTGGCACAACGTCACCTTTGCCGAGACGTACACACGCGGCCAGCGCCCGGCGCGCATGATTCGCTCGGGCCCATGGAAATTAAACGCCTATCACGGTTTCGACGCGCCACAACTCTTTAACCTGGAGTCGGATCCGAACGAGTTCAACGACCTAGGACGCGCCCCGGAATACGCCGACATCGCGGCGCACTTATGGGATCAGGTACACGCCGAATGGTCCGGAGCGCGGGTCGAGAGCAGGGTCGCCAGGAACCAGCAGCGTGCCCAGCTGATCGCGGCCTGGCGACGTGAGACGACGCTGGGCGTCTCCGAGCGGTGGGCGATTCCTGCAGGGAGCAACGTATTCCCTGAACGGTGAGCGCGTCTCACGCATCATTCCTGTGTCGTCGCCACACTCTTCCGTGTCGTCCCCTCGGCTTTTGAGTTCTTACTGTTCTGCACAAACGCCACCTCCGACGCCCACACAGAGCAGCCCAGAATTCGAGCGTCACGGCCCAGGGAGGACGGCTTTAGCGTGACGAGCTTCGTGTAGATGCGAGGAGCAGAGCGCAGGAAGCGATCGCGGATGCGCCTAAAGAGGATGCGATCCGTGTCTTCCGCCGGCCCCGAGATCATGATGATCGATGGATCAAGGAGTCGCACAAGGTTGATCAGTGAGATGGCAAGGTAACCGACGGCGCGGTCCATCGCCTGTAAGACGTGCGGATCGCTGCTGGATGCGGCCCGAAAGATGCTCTCAAAATCATTCGTCGACCCATCAGCCACACGCATATCGTCTAGGTAGCGGCGCATCGCATTTAATGAAGCCACCTGCTCGAGACATCCTCGGCTGCCGCACTCGCACAGAGGACCGTCGGTTTCAACGATGGTATGTCCCAGCTCACCTGTGTAACCGTGACGGCCACTGTAAATCTCGCCTCCGACAATCATGCCCATGCCGATGCTGGTTCCGATTGCGACGTACACGAAGTCACCGAGCTCCCCGTTCGTGGGGAAGTTGTGCTCTCCATTGATGGCGGCATGCGTTTGGTTGCCCACGACAACCGGAAGCTCAAACGTCTCACGTAGGATGCGCTGCAACGGAAGATCTCGCCAATGGAGCGGAGCGGAGCGCACGACCGAACCCGTCTCGGGATCCACGATCCCCGGGACCGACACGCCGATTCCCATGCACTCCACGACATCGCACTCCGCCATCAGCTTCGTGATCGCGCGGATTAACTCGGAGACGGTCGTGGACCGCTCCCGATCCGTTCGCTGCTTTACGCGGCCGATGATCCCCCCATCGAGGCAGATCATCGCCAGGTCGAGGTCGTATCCGCTGATATCGACGCTCACCACCGCGTAGCGCTCCGATGACATGGTGTAAAGGACGGGCCGCCGTCCCCCGCTGGACTCTCCGTATCCGGACGCTTGGACCCAGCCGGTTGCCTCGAGTTCACGCACGATGTTCGTCACGGTCACCGAGGTGAGCTGGGTCCGCGCCGCGATTTCCGGCTTGGTGATAGGACCGGCTCGCCGAATCACACCGAGAACCTCAAGTCGGTTCCGCATGGAAAGGTCGGAGATGCTGCCACCGCTTAGGTTGAGAGAGATCATTGCGTCATACTCCAATCGTCAACTCGACGAAACTAAGACGAAACTAAAAGGAACGAGGGTCAGGCACGCTGATGCTAACGCCATCGTCGGCACGGGACTGATGTGCAAGGATTCCCGGGATCGAGTAGTCAAGCGCCGTGTAGACGTCGACGGGATTTTCGCCCTCTCCCCGTACGGCGCGGACAAACGCGTCCATCATGACGTATTCGGCGGTACCGTGTCCCCCAACGGCGGCACCGGCGGACAAACCGACATGAATGTTGTCAAGCGGCAGCGTGGCGGGGCGATGGAGATTGGGAATGCCCTCTGAGAAATACAACGAATGCCGCGACTCCCGCGACGTCTCCAGTACACCGCGGGTACCGTACACGCTGAAGTAGTGGAACGACGGATGGCGTTTCACCGCAAAACCGATGAGGATCTTAATGAGGGCGCCGAGCTCGGTCTTGAAAACGCCCAATTCCAGGTCATCGGCTTCATAGCCCGCATGGGTGCGAGTGTCGGTGCCAAATCCCGTAGCGCTGACACACCGATCGTTGGTGAGACTAAGGATCGGGCCCAGACTATGGGTGCAATACTGAATCGGCGGGAACGCGTTGCGCCAGGTGCGCGCGCCGGGCTCCCCGCGCAGGCGGTCGAGATCATGAATGTACTCGGCCTCTGCGTAAACCATCTCGCCGATATTCCCCGAAGCCATCAGCGCTCGCCACGACTCGACGAAGGCCCAGAATACACAGTTCTCGGCCATCATGTACGTGCGACCACTCGCCCTGACCGCCTCCACCAGACGTTTGGCGTCTGGCATCGACGTGACGGCCGGCACTTCCGAAAGCACATGAAATCCCGCCCCGAGCGCGCGCATGGAGTGTTCAGCGTGCAGGTGCGGTGGCGTGGCGACGACCACCGCGTCCATGTCGTGGTTTAGGAATGCGTCAACGTCCGTGTAAACGTTATCGACACCGACCATTTGGGCAATGTCGGCGAGTCGCTCGGTGTTGCTGTCGCAGAGTGCCACGATTTTTGCATCAACGAGCTGACCCAGCGCCCTCGAGAGCGATCGCCCTCGCCCAGCGCCAATCAACCCGATCCTTAAGGCGTCCGCCATCTCCTTGCCCTCTCCCTCGAAAATCCGATAAGCCGCGCGTGGCACATACCGCCCATCGATCTTCTGGCTTCGATGGTGACCGAGCAGATGCGGTTGGGCGGTCATGTGCCGACTCCTTAAAAAAACGTACTACACCTTGACGACGTGGCCGCTCCTGGCCGACGCCTCGGCGGCCAGGCACGCGCGGGTCGCCGCCAAAGCTTCCTCAGGGCGCACCACCGTGGGCTTGACGCCCTCCTGCACACAGCCGATAAAGTACTCCATCTCCGTCGCCAGGACGCCTTGACGTACACCGGCCAAGATGGGCCACGAGGTCGTGTTGGGTGAGCGCCAACCGTCCTTGTCCACCACCGAATAGTTTGGGTGCGTATCGTGGATGTAGATAGCCCCTTCGGTACCAATGATCTCCATCCGGTTGTCGATCTCAAACGCGTTCTCCGGCAGACACCACACGTTCTCACACACTCCGATGGCGCCCGAATCGAATTGGTACATCGTCCATCCCACATCGGGATTTCGATGACCGTTCACGTCGAGGGTCCGCGCAAAGGCCGTCTCAATGTTGGCGCCGGTGAACCAAAGCATAATGTCTGTATCGTGGACCCCATCGCCAATGATGGGGCCGATCGAATCCAGGACCATCTCGCCTATACGCCTGCTGATGTTTCGCCGAGCGTACATCGACACGATCCGACCGATGGCGCCTGAGTCGATCTCAGCTTTCGCAGCGACGTAGCGAGGATTGAAACGGCAGATGTGTCCGACCATAAACGCCCTGTCGGACTGGTCGGCTGCATCGATCATCGCCTGGCACTCGCCCACCGTCGATGCGAGCGGCTTCTCGACAAAGACGTGCTTGCCGGATTCGAGTGCGGCAAGGACAGGTTTGCAGTGTTGATCCCAGGGTGTGGTGACGATGACCGCGTCGACATTGGGATCTGCCACGAGATCGATGTAGTCCGTGTAGGCGCGTTCGACGCCAAACCGCCCGGCCAGGGCATTCAGCTTAGACTCCGTCCTCGTGCAGAGCGCAATCAACTCCGCATTGCGCAGTCCCTGCAGCACTTCGCAGTGAATCTCACCAAACCACCCTAAGCCAATCACACCAAATCGAACTTTCTCCACCATGGCCACTCCCTTAGGGCGTACCGCTCTGTTTGGAGGTCGGACGAAACCAATGAGCGTCGCCCGACTTCTCCATCAGTTCAATCAGCGCGCCGTCCTCTATGTAGAAAGCCACGCGCAGCTTTTCGTTCACGTTGAATGGAGCCCGCACAATCTCTTTCCCGGCGATCTCGGCTTCGATGCTGTCGACGGTGTACGCAATGTGGGGCATGCGGCGCTTCCCGCCCTCAGCCGGAGTTTCGGGGTAGCGCACATATTCGATGCGGTAGGGATGCGCGTCGGGATCGGTCACCCACACGTTGGTGGCTTCCACGTACATCTCCACGTCGTGTGGCTGGGTCGTGGGAATGCCGATGTGATCAAACACCCTCATGGCTCACCCTCACTTCGTCGCCGCTCGCTCTGGACTCCTCCGCCGCGCTGAGAATCCGGATCGTCTCCAAGGTCTCATGCATGATCTCCGGCGCGCGCTTGGTCCGGATCATGGTGACGATGTCCGCGACCATACGGTTAAACCGCTCCGGATCCGCCCCCACCTCGTACACCCGGGTTCCGCCGTCGAAATGTCCGGTTAGGACGTACGATCGATACCCCTCGACCAACACAATCGTTGCACTGCGGCCGTCCGGGTACCGAAGTTTGAGAATCCGTTGGTCCTGATTATCAAGCGCCTGCACCGCCGTCACCCCAACGCCCATCACGGCCACGAGGAGTTGCGTGGCGTGGATTCCATAGAAATGAAACGGACGATCGTTGACGTTTGTGCCGACGGCTACCATAGACTTGGCGGCGCCGAGTCGATCCGCTTCGTCGCGATACTGGCGCACGGCGTTCGCGTACCGGAGCGCCGACACGCTCATCAGCGGCGCGCCCCCTCGTTCAGCCCGCTTCACCAAAGCGACCGCTTCCGAGACCGTCGTCGCGAGCGGCTTATCGACAAAGGTCGGCACACCCGCGTCTAAGAAAGGAAGGGCCAGTTTGCCGTGCACACACGACGTGTCGTCGGCGACGATCACACCGTCGACCGTTCCAATCATCGCCTCCGGTCGCGGGGCGACCTCGTTGATCCCGAACCGTTCCACAAACTCAGCGACGTTCTTCTCATCCGGGTCCCAGACCGTGGCAATGTGCGCTCCCAAAGCGTTCACCTGCGACGCTACCTGCTTTGCGTGCGGCCAGCCCAGCCCTCCGACCAATCCAATCCGTACTCCGCCCAAGGTTAAACCGCCTCCGCCGCCGGAGGAGACTGGTAGTCAAGCCGCACAACGCCGCCCCCGTGAGCGCTCTCGTAAATCGCCTCGCCAAGCAGCAGCGCTCGGTAACTATCCCAAAGGTCGGGCCCACCCTCTACTAGGCCCAAACAACGCCGGGCAAAATGCTCCATCTCTCCCTTGTAGCCGTACGTCGCCTTGGCGTTGGGCACACCGACATAGGTGGGTGTGAAGGTACGCAGGTACCGTCCCGCCTCCGGCACCACCTTGGTGAAATCTTCAGGTTCCTGCCATCGTAAAAACAGCTTATCCTCACAGACAACATTGGTCTCAAAGCCGATGAGCTCCAGGACTTCCTTGATATCGCGAAAACCTTTTTTGCTCTCAAGACTGTTCATATCGAGCTGTCCCAGGACACCCGACTTGAATACGAAGTTCACGGCGTATGCGAATTGTCTGTCCGTAACCGATCTAAAGTTAGCGTGCACCTCAGCGACCTCTCCACCAAAGTACTGGATCAGATCGAGCACGTGGCAGAGTTGGCGAATCAACATGGAACGATGGGCCGAGTCGAGACCCGGCAGATGCGGGTAGGGCCCTTGACCAAACTTGCATTTAATCACGTGAACGTCGCCGAATTCAGGACGACCGATGATATCCTTCGCCATCATGTAGACGTGGGCGAAGCGTTTCATAAAGCCAACCTGTCCCCATGTCCCGTGTGCCTGAGCTAACTCGGCAAGCTCCTTGGCCTCGGCGCTCGTATTGGCTGAAGGTTTCTCGACGTAGACGGGGATGCCCCGGCGTAACACATGAGGTGCGAGGCGGTACTGCTGGGGGGCCGGACCAATGACGAACACGCCGTCGAGCTCCTCTTTGTCCAACATCTCCTCCATATCCGTATACACCCGCCGGGCGCCAAAATCGCGGGCATTGCGCTCCGCCTTCTCCCGATCGAGGTCACAAACGGCCATCAAATCCATTTCGGGTATTAGGTGAATGTTTGGGAAGAGCGAGCCCGTCGCGAAGTTCCCGCACCCTATAAACGCAATTTTCGCTTTGCGCGTCTCAACCATGAAGGTGTTCCCCCTCGTTTATGAATCCGTCAGAATGGAGTGCCGGTGGCGCGTCTAGCGGTCGCGCCACCGGCACCCCATCAACCCTTACCGCTCTGAACCGAACAACTCCGCGAAGTCTGCTTCCAAGAGGCGTTGCGCTTCGTCAAGCGCGCTCTTGGGCGAGACTTCCAAATTGGTCACTTGCGGGAGAGCCGTCCGATGTACCCTCTGGAGAAACGCACCGGAGAGTGGGGGTCTCCCCCAGGCAACGGTCGATTGATCAATCAACTTCAGATCCGTAGGCGACATCTCATCGCGAACCTCTAGGAGTGCGCTGCGACGCGTCGGCAGAGTGTTTGTACGTCGGTACACGGCCACTTCTGCCTCTTTGCGGGTGATCCAGTTGAGGAAGGTGCGGGCGTCGTCCGGATTGCTGCCGCCCTTAAAGATCACGTGGGAGAGTCCACCCATCCACGTGCCGTTAAACCCATCGGGCGGATGCGGGACCTCGCCGACACCGTACTCAAGGTCCGGGTTGTTCGTTTCGATCAGGGCGGCATGGCCATTCCAGCTCGGATACATCGCCAACACACCGTCGTAGAACGAAGTCGCCGACTTCCCTCTGCGCGCAGCGGCCTCAAGACCGGCCGGGTAGCGTTGCGCGTACTCCTCAATCCACTCAAAGGCGCGCACATGCTTGGGCGTGTTCACCGTGGGCATGAGTGTCTCGGGGTCGTAAATGGCTCCGCCAAACGTCCAAAGCCACCCACGAGCATACCAATTGCCCAACCACGGCACGAATCCAATCTTGGTGAAGTTGCCTTCCCCGTCCTGGACCGTCAATCGAGCCGCCATGGAGTCCAGCTCGTCGATCGAAGCGGGGCCCACCTCAGGGTTATACCCGGCAGCGCTAAAGCTGTCTTTGTGCCAATAGAGGCCGCGAATATCCGTGCCCCAGGGGACTGCGTACACTTGGCCGCGATACTCAACCTCCTGGACAGCCCCGGGAATGAACTCAGATCGCACCATCTGCGAGAACTCATCGAGCGGCTCAAGCAACCCGCGGGCGGCCCACTCGATCACTCGCGCTCGTTCGAAATGGACAACATCGGGGACCGTGCCGGAGGCGATGGCCACCGTGAGTCGGTCGTAGACGTTTTGGGATCCGACCGCGCCGCCGCGTACGGGTTCAACGTCAATCTCAGGATGCTCCTGCTCAAACTCCGAGATGAACTCCATAAACAGCGGCTCCCACGGGTCATCCAGGCCACCGAAATTGTAGAAGTAGACGACCTTCCTCTTCTCCGCCGCGAAACTCGTCGCTGATAACATGAGCGTGATGAGCGTGAGCACCAACATGGTAGACATAAACCGCGAGCTTCTCATTTTTATCCCTCCGTGTTTTTGCCTCTCATGCGCCAACCTTCCTAACGGCGGGTAACCAGGCTGTTTGATCCGACGCTCCCCCCTTGGTCTCTGAGTTGTCACGAGTGATCCCCATACGAAGACTTTGTACAAGTCTTTTATAAACAATTCCTGCTGATCCATGAACATTCCTTCGCATCTGAATCAGCGCTGATTTAATTTCACGCGCAATTTTGTCTCACTTTGTTCGGGGAATCCGGCAATTGAACTCGAGATGGGTTTGATGCCCTGAATCCATAGGGGTGCGGCGATCAATTAAAGCCAGTGATCTAAGCTGTTAGCGAGATTAGATCACTGGCTACTGAGCCGGATGTCAGACGATGAGCTCGTTGAGAGGTGATGCGATCGGGCCACGCGCCATAGCCGCTGGTCGAGACGCTCAAAGCGCCCCCGCCTCGCGCTACTCGAATCGCAGTGTGTATCGCTCTCCTTGGGATACGTGCAGTGCGACGATCGTGTCACCGAGTGAATGAAGCGCCGGCTGCTCTCCCCGCACTGGGGCCACTTGAGTCACCCGTGCCCCCGACGGAAAGCGCACCTTAATCGCACCATCTCGATCCGCTCGCAGGGTCGCCTCTATAAGCGTGCCGTTACGCCACACCAACCCTACCTCAACACCGCCCCGAGCCCGCAGGCCGCGCACCTCTCCGTCGGGCCAATCAGGGGGCAGAGCGGGAAGGAGTACGATCTCGTCCGTGTGGCTCTGCAGCAACATCTCGGCGATGGCTGCCGTCACGCCAAAGGTGCCGTCGACTTGGACGTGTCCCCCGCCTTCGTTGAGTAAGTTTGGGAGGAGGCACTCGTTTCGGTAGCGAGCGATGTGCTCCATGGCCTTGGCGCCCTCTCCAAGACGCGCCCAGCAGCAGGCCATCCAGGCAAACGACCAGCCCCAGCCTTTTCCGCCCTCGTGCGCCTCTCGGCGCTCGAGGCTCGCTTTCGCCGCGGCAAACAGCTCCGGCGTCGCCTCGGCGTCGATCTGACTCCCGGGAAAGAGGGCGAAGAGGTGCGAGATGTGGCGGTGTCCCGGGTCCACCTCGTTATAGTCTTCGAGCCACTCCATCAGTTGTCCGTGCTTGCCGACTTGATCGGGGGGCACTCGTTCGAGCGCGGACTGCAGCTCGTTCGACACGTCCGTCTCCAGATCGAGCGTTCTCCCCGCCTCGATGGTCGCCCGGAAGAGCTCGCGGATGATCTGGCGGTCCATCGCAGGGGCCATACACAGGGAGCCCACGGTGCCGTCGGCCATGATGTACCCGTTCTCCGGGGAGACGGACGGACCGGTGAGGAGTCTCCCCTCCTCGTCGGGGCGCATTAGATCGAGGAGGAACAGGGAGGCGTCCCGCATCAGCGGATACGCCCGCCTCTCCAGGAACGTGCGTTCACCGGAGTACCGGTAGTGTTCCCAGAGATGCAGAGCGAACCACGCCGCCCCGAACGGCCACTGCGTCGCTCGGTGCGTGGCGTCCGTCGGCGCCGTGTCGCCCCAGAGGTTCGTGTTGTGGTGCGCCACCCAACCGCGGCAGCCGTACATCTTCTCGGCCGTCGCTGCTCCGCTTGCTCGCATCCGCTCCAAGTGATCAAAGAGTGGAAGGTGACACTCCGGCAGGCTTCCCACCTCGGCCGGCCAGTAATTCATTTGAATGTTGATGTTGATCGTGTACTTGCTCTCCCAGGGGGGCGTCATGCTCTCGTTCCAGATGCCCTGGAGGTTCGCCGGCAGCGATCCGGGACGGCTCGACGCCATCAGCAGGTACCGGCCAAACTGAAAGAGTAGTGAGTCCAGCCCCGGATCAAGCGCCCCCTTGCGGACCCGCTCGATGCGAGCCGGGGTCGACAAGCTCTCGACGGGCTCTTCCGCAGCCGACCCATCGTCGCCGCCGGTCTCCGATCCACCAAGCGAGATCGAGACACGCTCAAAGAGACTGCGATGCTCCTCTACATGGGCCTCACGCATGGCGCGATACCCCTTCGCACGGGCTGCCTCGATTTGAGCGACACTTTCACCCCTCGGATCGTCGTGGCGAAAGGTGGTGTTAGCTGCGAGGAGGAGCGTCACCTTGGGGGCTCCTCGCACTACCATGGTATCGCCGAGGGCTTGCACCTCACCCCTAGGGGCCACCGCCTCGAGGACGCAGGCGTAATGGACGCCGTCGGGGCCCGCCTGGCCATCGATGTAGATCTGGCTCGCCGAGAGGGTCCCGGAGCGCATCTCAAAGGGGCGTCGGTTGACCATCACGGTGACCGGCTCGTCGCCCACCTCCCCTTCGACCGAGAGATGCACCACAAGCACCTGATCGAGGGCGCTGCTAAACACTTCACGTGTGTAACGACGTTCGCCCCGTTGATACGAGACCCGTGCGATGCCGTCGTGCAGGTCTAGCGAACGTTGATACGCCTCCACCCGTTGTCGCGAGCGAGGAAACTCAAGGGTTAAATCACCGAGGGGCTGGTAAGGATTTTGATGCCGGGGCGTTCCCCGCAGGGTTTGCAGTGCAAGGATCTCGGCCTCCTCCACCCGTCCCTCCATCAGGAGGGCACGGACACGGTCCACATGCCTGCGTGCCTCGGGATTCACGCGATCCCGAGGACCGCCATACCACACAGAGTCCTCGTTCAATTGAATCCGCTCAGTGTGGAACCCGCCAAAGAGCATGGCGCCCAACCGGCCGTTGCCGATCGGGTACGCCTCGTTCCACCGCGCCGCCGGTTTAACATCCCATACGACATGCTCTTGCGTCATGAGTACGCTCCCCTCACTTCTATAGCAATCGAAAGGGGGGAAACGCCGCCAGTGCGGTGCTCCTCCCCCCGTCGAACGGTGATGCTTACGAACTCACTGGGCCTGCTGCAACTGCTCGTTGATGGTGGCAATCACCGTGTCGTAGAAGGCGGCGGGCGCCACGTTTCCGGAGACCACCTCTTGGTTCCAACCGTTAAAGAACGTCCGTTGAATCTGACCAAATCCGGCCGGCGTCCGCTCGATGACCCCCTCGAGGATGAGGGGATGGCTCAGCTCCGGCTGCAGCCACGGCAGTCGGGTCGCGGTGCAGTACTCCGAGAGCGCCACATCCCGGCGAGCCGGCACAAGCTGACAGGCGCCGAACGACTCGCTCCCCGCACGGGCGTAACCGTCGAGGGAGTTCACCCACTTGATGAACGTCCAGGCCGCCTCTTTGCGAGCGTCGTCAATGTTGGGGTTGATGCCCAACATGTTCGTGTGCACGAGAATCTTGCGGGACCCGTTCGCGTGCCGGGGCTCGGTGGTGTTGCCTAACGCGAAGTTCTCATCTGCCAAGTCGCCGAAGTGTACGGCTCCCGGGAGATGGGTGATGCCGAAAGCGACCCGTCCCTCCTGAAAGAGCGAGTTGACCCCGCCATTGGCGATTCCTTCTTGATGAAAGGTGGCCATGAACTCCAGAGAAGCCACTGTCGGTCCACGGTCGGGTAGGAAAGCATCGAGGGAATCGGAGAAGAAGCGGCCCCCTTCCTCCAACGCGTAGTGGACTAGGGTGCGCCAGTTCGGCGGGGTGGTGCCGAACTGATCGGCCGTTCCGTCTCCGTTGACGTCCCGAGTGAGGAGGCGCGAGAGCTCGCGGTACTCGGGCCACGTCCATTCCCCATCAGGTTCTGCGATCCCGGCTGCTGCCAGGAGGTCGGCGTTGTAGAGGACCCGTCCCGACTCGATGACGCCGTACGGAAGCGCCATGGTTCGTCCGTCGACTTTAGCCAGCTCTAAGGCCGCCGGGAAGTATTGATCCAAGGCCAACGCAGCTCGGTCCCGCTCGACGAACGGCGTCAGATCGGTCAGGAGGCTCCCCGCGCCCCACTGCTGAATGTCGGCAGGGTGAACAAAGAATACGTCAGGGCCCACCCCGCCGCCCACCTGTACAGGAATCGCATTGGCGAAACCCGGAATGATGCGCAACTCCACCTCAATGTCGTCGTGGGTTTCGTTGAAGAGTTCGACGAGGCGTTCGAAGAGTATGTTCGGCCCGTTGGGCGAGAATGCGATCCGCTGTGGCTCGGCGGCCCCAGCCACCGCAACGACGGCTACCAACAGCACTCCCACAACGGCACTCAACACCGAATTACGCCTTATGTGCATTTCGCCATCTCCTTTCGACTGTTCCGACACTTTTGGGTACACTGCCTCACCGATTGCCGTCACGCGATCTAGCCCAATTCCCATCGATCCGCGGGCCTTCAAGCAACGTTACAGTTCACATTCCGCCCAGAACCACCTCCTAGAAGAGCGATCACGAATGATCAATAGCCAAGGGTGACGCCACCGTCGACCGGTAGAATCACACCGGTCACAAACGAGGCTTTCTCTGAGGCCAACCAGACGGCCGCCTCGCCAATCTCAAGGGGCGTTGCAATCCTCCCGAGGGGGTGCATCTGATCGATCTCTTCTCGAGCAGCAGTCGGATCCGTCTGCGTACTCAGCCAACGATTAAGAAGGGGCGTCTCCACGAAACCGGGGCAGATCGCATTTACACGAATGCCGTACGGCGCCACGTCGAGGGCGATGGACTTCACCATCGCGTTAATAGCGCCCTTGGAGGCGCTATAGGCGACCGAGTCTTTCTGTCCAACCACCGCCACCATCGATGAGACGAAGACGACGCTCCCCCGAGTGGATTTGAGTACGTCCAACGCGCACTTAGTGGCCAAAAATCCGCTACGCAGATTGGAGTTGATCAGCCGATCCCAGTCCTCCAGCGTACACGTCTCGATGCCCTTACCGTTGTGCGTCCCGGCGAGCGCCAACTTCACCTAAGAACGCGACGGACTCCCCTATGGCGCCCTCCACCTCGTCGGGCACGGCAAGATCCGCCGGAACGCACGCTACCTTCACACCGGCGGCCTCTAACTTACGAACGGCCTCCCGTCCTTCATCATGATCACGATCGATGATAGCGACATCGTACCCAGACTCGGCAAAGGCTGACGCGATACCAAGTCCGATCCCTTTCGCCCCACCGGTAACGATGACACCGGGCATGATAACCCCCCCGTATTCACGCCTATTTCTTACGCCTCATTGGACTCATGCGCGAGCGCACGGTCGAGATCGTCACGCACATCCGCGAGGTGTGCCGACATCGTGACACTGGCCTCCTCGGGATTGCGGTCCCGGATCGCCTGAGCAATCCGTAGGTGAAAATCAAGCGCCTTTGACCACGCTAAGCCAAAGATGCCACTCAATCGCATGCCATCTGCCAACGTTGAGGAGATAGACTCAAGGAGCTGACTGAGACTCGGGTTCTGCGTTGCCCCGGCGATCTCAAGGTGAAACTGACGATCGGCGGCAGCAAAGCGTTCAAAGTCAAAGGTATCCGGACTGCGCAGGTATTGCTCCATCTCACCGACGGCGGCATCGATCCGCTTCAAATCGGACGAGGTGCGACGAACAGCGGCGACCTGTGCGTTATAGGGCTCCAGAGCCTCCCTTAGCTCAAACACCTGCAGAACAGGATTGCGCTGTACGTCGACTCGCAGAGTGCTCCAACGCATGTACGCGTCCGCCACCTCACGGGAGGCGAACGTCCCCTTCCCCGGTTGCACGGTAAGCGCCCCTTGCACCTTCAGCGCCTGAATCGCCTCCCGCACCACACCGCGGCTCACACCGAAGGTTTCCGAGAGCTCGCGTTCGGCAGGAAGGCGCGTACCAGGCCCAATCTCACCGGTCCGCACACGCTCGAAGAATTGGTCAATGATATTGTCGACGAGCAGGCGCCGTGGCGCTTTTTGGAACGGTATCATGTTTGAGACTCCTATGAGAGTATCCCAAGCTTTTGCGGTTGGGTGGTAGGACCGCCAAATAGAAGTTTATGCGCATCGATATCCATTCCTCTTGGGATATCACTTCACCTAGCAGATATTAATCCATAAAGCTCAAGCTGGTTGCCGGCACCGTCTCGCACCACTTGGCAACTCTGATTAACTTAGGTTGCAGACTTCCGCCCTCAACTATTGGATTTTCCAGACTCAGACGCGGACGCCATCTCATCCATGGCTGGCGTAGAATGCCCACGTACGATGTATTCGACCAGACGAGTAATCCCGCCGTCGAACATCCCGATGATGAGTATCAACAAAAAGGAAACCGCAATCAAGTAGTATCCCAATGGCACTTGCCCCACTAGAACGGCCGCAATCCCTGAAAGCGCCGCAATAACATACTCAAAATAGACAGTGCGCACGTGCCCAAGTCCTGAATCCATGAGTTTGTGGTGCAAATGGCCCCGATCCGCGTGAAAGATGGGTTGCCCTTGTGCAACTCGGCGTGTCATGACTGTAAGCGTATCCAGAATGGGAACGGCCAATATAAAGACAGGTATCAAGAGACTGACGAGAGTAGCCCCTTTGGCAAATCCTAAAACTGAGAGCGTCGCCAAGAGGTAGCCCGAAAACGTACTTCCAGTATCCCCCATAAACACCTTTGCAGGATACGAGTTATACTTTAGGAACGCCAACGAAGCCCCACACAAAGCCAATGCACCGATCGCGGCTACTTCAGACCCATGGTACCAACCCAAAAATGCGAGGGTCACACTCGCTACGCTTATCACTCCGGATGCAAGTCCGTCAAGTCCGTCCAAAAGATTTACGGCATTTGTTACGCCAACGATCCAAAGGAGAGTAATGGGAATGGCCAAGATGCTTGTGTAAACCAATCCTTCAAATGGAAGCGTGAGGAATTCAACGCGAACGCCAGACGAAACTGCTGCAAGCGCCGCCAAAATCTGAACGACCAACTTGAAGTTAGCACCGAGCCCTCGTATGTCATCCACAATGCCAAGCGTAACAACTAAAACGCCGCCCAGCAAGATACCGATTAACCGAGGTTCTTGGAATGCGAATGGCACAAGTGTGAGCACAACGCCAGTCACGATTGCCAACCCACCTAAACGAGGAGTAGGTACGGCGTGAACCTTTCGCGGTCCTGGTTTGTCAACCGCCCCCACCCGCCAAGCCAAGCGCATTACACCCGGCGTCACGAAAATCACGAATACAAAGGGAAGTAAGAATGCAACGACCCCGTACATCCAAGACATATGTACCCCACTCCCGAGCCAAATAATTACCCGGCAACCCGATTGACGTCAGTCTTCTCCCCCCGTAAGACTGAGTCAAGTATGTTCACCAATATCTCGCGATTGTACTTCGTAGTTACAGCACGACGACCATTCTCGCCCATCTCAATACACGCGGCGGCATCGTTTTTCATTTGTCCAATTCGGCGAACCAATTCCACTGCTGAATCCGAATCAAAATACAACCCCGAACGCGCAATTTCTACTATTTTCCTTACTTCGCCGTCCACTCCTGCTAAAATTGGCCTTTGCATGGCCATTGAGTCGAATAATTTCGACGGTATCGTCATGTGAAACAGTGGATGATTCTTAAGGATAACGAGAAGAGCGTCGGACGCCGACATGAAGGTTTGAATGTCTTCACGAGATTGTTGCTCAACAAAGGTAACATTCTCCAACCGGTGATTGGTCGCTTGGTCCATCAACGCCTTGCGCTCGGCCCCTTCTCCAATGAGGAGAAAATGAACGTCTCCATCCTCATGTAGCAACGCGGCAGCGTCGAGTACAGTCTTCAAATTTTGAGCCAGTCCAAGATTGCCTGCATATGAAACAACAAATTTCCCGTCCAGACCATACTTTTCTCTCACCCAGTTATCCTTCGGACTCGGCACGAAGTGCGACGGATCAATGCCGTTGGGCACAACGTGAATCCTACTCGGATCCAGTCCCGACCTTGTCAAATGTTCCTTATACCCCTCGGTCACTACCACCAGTTCATCGGCAGATCGATACAAAAATCGCTCAAGCCTTCGAGCCGCAGCCAGTAACTTGGGATTTGTAAGCTCGCCCAACATCTCCGCAAAGTCAACCCAAAGATCGCGGACCTCCAGCACAAATCGTGTTCGAAAGCGCCGGCTCAACATGTACCCTGCTAGCCCCACAAAGATCTGGGGGATGGTCGCGTATATAACATCCGGTCGGTGTTGAACGCTTCCTACTGCAGTTGCAGACATCATGAAAGAAAGGTAATTTGCTATTCGGACTCGTGCGCTACTTTTGGTGTCGGCTACGAGGTAGCTCCGGATCACGTTAATCCCATCGCGAGTCTCTCGGAAAGTGAGCTTCCCCTTATACTCCTCGGGAATCTTCCCCGTTGGGTAATTGGGGAGGCCTGTTAATACGGTTACATCTCTCCCCCTTGCGGTTAACAATCGGGAGAGATCGAAGGCCCTTCCCTGAGCTGCCCCAGTCTCCGGAGGGAAGTGTTGTGTCACATAGAGGATGCGTAGTGGGTCGTTTTCGGGAAGTTCATCCACCGACGAACGCGGTGGCCGTCTCTGTGCCATGCTTGAGTTGCCCCCCGGCCTTGCCAACAAAACACGCCTAACCCAAATTATAACACACCCGGAAGCCCTCAGAAATCTTCAATACGGCTAGTGCAATTATCCAATCTCTTAAACCTCTTGTGCCAGCTCGCTATGTGAACTTTTAAGGCCGAATCGGCGTTTTAAGACACCCACAATCCGGTCCGCCGCCTTACCGTCCCCGTAAGGATTTACAGCATGCGCCATCTGTTTGTACGCTTTATCGTCCGCAAGAAGGCGACTACAACGCCTCACGATCTCCTCTATTTCGGTCCCTACCTTGAGACACGTCCCCGCGTCAATACCCTCCGGTCTCTCGGTCGTATCACGCAATACGAGGACCGGTTTGCCTAGGGACGGGGCCTCCTCCTGAATACCACCGGAATCTGTGAGGATAAGGTGTGATCGTGCCATTAAGTTCGCGAAGGTGCGATACTCGGGAGGCTCTACGAGATGCACGCGTTCGTGACCATCAAAGTACTGATGGGCGATCTCCCTGATTGCTGGATTTTTGTGCATCGGAAAGACGACGCTCGTGTCGGGAAAGTTCGTGAGAATTTCAAGAAGAGCCGCGTAAATGCGTCGCATTGGCTCACCAAGGTTTTCGCGTCGATGGGTGGTCACCAGAAGGACTCGAGATCCTTCGAAATCGATGCGACGCAACTCAGGATCATCAAAGACGAAGGCCTCGGAAACCTGGCTCACGAGGGCATCTATGACCGTGTTGCCCACGACATGTATATCGTCTGAGGCAACGCCTTCGCGAAGAAGGTTTTCCTGAGCGCCAGATGTCGGCGCGAAATGCATCGCGGCCAGGGTCCCGGTAAGGCGACGATTCATCTCCTCAGGAAACGGGTTATACGGGTCTCCTGTTCGCAGCCCGGCCTCAACGTGCCCCACCGGAATCTGTTGAAAGAAACCTGCAAGCCCACCGATAAAGGTGGTCAATGTGTCTCCATGTACGAGAATGACATCCGGACGCGCAGATTCTAACACGGTTTCTAGTCCTCGCAGCGCCCTCACACTAATATCAGTCAATGTCTGTCCGTGTTGCATGATATCGAGATCGTGGTCGGGTGTTATGTCAAACAATTCAAGGATCTGGTCAAGCATTTCACGATGTTGCGCCGTTACAGTAACGATAGACTGGAACGATTCATCTTGCGCCAAGCTCTTAACCACCGGGGCCATTTTAATAGCCTCGGGCCTCGTTCCAAAGATACTCATAACCTTCACGCGTCCATGTTCCAATGTGTACCCTCCAGTTGGCGATAGGTTCAGATCCGGTCAAACCTATTGCCACGCGATCCGTGTCTCAATGACGGCCGGCAAACCACCTTCAACGGTGTGACAGATTCGGACCGAAGGTAAACTGACCCCAAATGCGGGGTGATAGGTGCTTGGCTCCAAAGTCGTCTTGCCGGCATCACTAAACACTAGCGAGCAGATTAGTTTGCCGTTCACATCCGAGATATTAACAGTTCCATCTTCATTAAGCTCAGCTCGCATGTCTGGATGAACATGCAGGACCGCCGCCACCTTGTGATCTCCGGAACCTGTGACTTCATCGTTGATCACCAAGCCGCCGTTACTGAATTGCCAACTCCTGTGATGAACAGGGCGCCCGGAGAGGCGACGGTACCCATCGTGTGCTGCCTCGACAGAGACCACTGAGCCATCATGGTGCACGCGTTTCTCGATGATCCGTGCCCTGCGGGCAACGCGGAAGCCTCCCCACACTTCCGAAGAGTCTTGATCATCAACATTGATCGTATTGTGGGCGGACGTCCCCCGCTGACGCAAGCGTTCCGGCCCAGTTCCGTACTCGGAAACCCCCGAATTCACAAAGATTCGTTGTCCATCGAGGGAGAGCTCAAAACTTAACGTGTCGGCATGTGCATGGCCGGGGAGATAGTCGGGCCCAACGGATCCAATATCTAAGAAAGCAGTGGCCCGACCCAGGGAAACACGCACGTATCCGCTTTCTGCAAGCTCGTGAATTGGAACCTGCACAGTTGATGGACTCTCTATGTTCATTCGTGCCGCGTAACTCTTGAGCGCTTGTGGTCCAGGGGCGATACCCTGAGCTGCGTCGTTGAAAAAAGGGATCTCCCCATCGGGATGTGTCATGACATCCAGCCACCCTAACATGGCGCATGCCGCTTCGGCCCAATCAGCAGGCACATTCCTGCCGTATGACCCATAGAGATTGAACATGTCTAAGATGTCTTCTAGGATTATGCCGTGGTACATGGGACTCAGCTCGAAATGGCCACCATCCCCTAAGACCTGTTCGGGAATCTGCTCGCTCAACAGTCCCTCACCACGGGATAACCATTGTTCGGCCTCAGGCCCTGCGAAAAAGATTCCAGCAAAAACGAGGGCCTTGGCGTTGGCAAACAGATGATTACCAAGAATATGGAACTCCAGACGTTGGGTGAGCGAACGCGCTTGGTGAGCAAGGCTGTGGAGTCCTACCTGGGACATTGGGTTCCCTCGAGCCACCCACTTAATCCAATTCACAATCCTCAAAGAAATCGGATAAGGCTCCCATCCACTACCAACACCGATCGGATTCTCCTGTATCCAGCGCTCAATCAGCGCGCAATGCCACTTGGTCCGAGCGTCAGCTCCCTCGGCATTGAGGTCGTCGAAATAATGGAGATTGTACCGCCAAAGTTTCGACCAGGACGGGTTGTCCCAGTCTGAAGACTTTGTGACGTCGTGCTCCTCGTTAAGAAACCTAAAGCGGTTAGGGCTCAACATTGAAGGAACTCGGGTGGCAGGATCTACGGATTGCCGAACTACTTCACGCTGATTGGGTGTTGGCTGATCAACAACCTTGGGCCGCCTAAGACGAAACCAAACACGTCCATACACTTGGACGGGCTTTAGATATCGAATCGTATGTAAGTAACGTGCCAACATCAGGAGGCTGCCTCGTTGGCAATCTTGATCGTCCACTCTGAGACTTCCACGAGTTCTTCAAAGGGTATTGGCGACGGACCTCCAGAGCCGATCGCCTCTAGAAACGCCTTAGAACAAGCCTCTTGGCCCTTGTCCTGCCGCAGGTGTTTGACACCGCGAAAGCCCGACCAACCCAAACCCTTAAGGCTCCTGAAATTGTCCAAGGCTAGGATACGCCCCGCACAAAAAACCTCGAGACGCTCCTTAGGAAACGCCTTATGCCCGTTGGCGAGATAATGCACCGTACCCATGGAGCCATCAGCAAATGAGAGCGTGAAGCTTGTAATGTCATCCACCTTGGCTCCGCTCTTGGGATCAGCAACTGAGGTCACTTTGGCGGCAGAGATTGGCGCATCGACTATGAATCGTAACAAGTCTACAAAGTGGCAAGCCTCGCCCACGATCCTACCGCCACCAACCTCCCGATCCTGTGTCCAATGGTCCATGGGAATCTCGCCAGCGTTGACGGTCATAATTAGGGTCTTTGGGGCGGTAACTCCACTTAGCAATGACTTCATTTTAGTGACATGAGGAGCGAATCGGCGGTTAAATCCTACCACAAGAACGGGCGAATCGCCGCTGGTCGCTCGCTCGGAATAGGCAGTGCGAACCTCGGAAAGTTCGTCGAGAGTAAGAACAAGTGGTTTCTCCACGAAAACGTGTTTGCCAGCCCGAAGGGACTCAACCACTAAGCGCGCGTGCGTGTTATGTCGTGTTGCGACTACGATTGCGTCTGTTTCCGGGTCAGTGATTACCGCTGAGGCGTCACTACTCACCGCTTGGAAGGCGTGTTTGCGGCCGAAATGTGCCCCGCTTACACCACCACTAGATGCCACCATTCGAAAGTCGGCACCTGCCTTATCAAAGGCGGGAATGAGAATCCGCCCGGCATAGTTGCCTGCGCCAATGAAGCTAACCCGTGGCTTTCCCTCCCGGGCCTCTCCTTCCATCTTGAGTGGAATCACCCGGTCGCCTATCGATTCCCTTGATTCCGAAGCATAATCAATTAGAATCCCGAGGGAGGGTTCGTCCGCGGTGAGCAAGGCGTACGCCTGGTCGGCTTGTTCAATAGGGAAACGATGGGAAATCAACGGTGTCACATCAATGCGACTGTCCGCCATCATGTCTAGAACAGCCTCAAAATTCCGTTGCTCCGTCCAGCGCACGAATCCAATCGGATAGTCGTGACCTTTCTCCTCGTACTCAGGATCGTAGCGACCCGGACCGTAGGAGCAGGAGACTTGGAAACTTAGCTCTTTTTCGTAGAAATCTGCTCTGGACAATTCAAGACCGGTAACGCCGACGAGGATGATCCTTCCGCGCTTGCGGCACATTTGAGCTGCCTGATGAACGGGCTCATTGCTCTTTGTAGAGGCGGTGATGATCACGCCATCCACGCCGCGCCCGCGCGAATAGGTCCCTGCCGCCGTTATCGGATCGACTCCATCGCGCAAGCAAAGCCCTTCCGCTCCAAAGCCTCGAGCTAATTCGACCTTCTGAGGGTCGAAGTCAATACCGAGAACCCTGCAACCCTGGGCGCGTAATAGTTGAACGGTAAGGAGTCCAATAAGGCCCAATCCCGTGACCACAAAAGCTTCACCGAGAGTCGGCTGCGCAAGTCTAATTCCTTGTAGACCGATCGCTCCGAGAACTGTGAACGCTGCAGCGTCGTCAGACACACCACTCGGAATGCGGGCGCAGAGGTTCTCAGGTACACAAACGAACTCGGAGTGTGGGCCGTTCGAGACGACACTTTCTCCAACGCTAAACCCGTTTACACCTTGGCCCACGTCAAGGACGGTACCAACATTGCAATAACCTAATGCCAAAGGAGAGTCCAATTTACTTCGAACGGCATCCAACGTGGGCAATAATCCGTCAGTCCTGATCTTTTCCACGACCATCCGGACCTTATCCGGTTGCTGCCTCGCTTTCGCAAGCCATCCTGCCTTGCCGAACTGGACCAACATGCGCTCGGTACCCGCTGAAACCAAGGTGCGCCGGGATTGAATAAACAAATGACCTGGTCGAACCTTGGGCGGTGGCACGTCGGCAATTTCAGTTGTGCCCGTGGAAAGATGTTGCAATAGTTGCTTCATGAGGATGCCATCCTTTGAGCTTTACGCTTCGTATGCCTACCGTTCGCTGCCTTCAACTCGTCCGATTTGCAGGACTTAATCTCTAAAATTGAGCTTATAGCGACCATCACCGAGACGGCGGACCACAAAACCCGCTGCTTCCCATCGCTCTACGGGCATGGTAAGCCTCGTATCAAGGAGGAGTCGCTTATTCAACCATCGCGCAACCGTATCTGGATTCAGTTCCTTGTAGACTGAATGATCCGTCGCAATTACAAGCAAGTCTGCATCCTCGCACACCGCGGATAACGGGACGTTCAACTCGTCCTCATATGGATCATGGATTTGGACGCTAAAACCGTAATCCCGTAAGTAGTCCGCAATTCGCAACGACGGACTTTCTCTAGAATCGCCAACGTCCGGTTTGTAAGCGGTCCCAAGCACAACTACCTTAGCTATACCATGTTCCGCGTCAATTTCTCGAACCAGATCCGCAACGTATCGAGGCATGCTCGAATTTATAGAACGAGCGGTTTGGAGAAGTGGGGTAATCTCCGGAAAACGCTCAATGATGAAGTATGGGTCTACAGGGATGCAGTGGCCCCCAACTCCAGGGCCAGGCGACAAAATGTTCACACGCGGATGGTGATTTGCAAGCGAAATAGCCTCTTGAGCATTGATCCCAAGCTCGTTCGAGATTCGCGCGAACTCATTCGCTAAGGCGATATTCACATCGCGAAATGAGTTCTCCGCCAGTTTTACGAATTCAGCCGTGGTGGCGTCGGTGGTCAATATTCGCCCTTGAACAAATGTGCTATACAGTTCTTTGGCCTGTCGGGTGGCTTCCTCAGTCACTCCGCCGATGATGCGATCGTTCTCTCGCATTTCCCTAAGAATCGCACCGGGTAAAACCCTCTCCGGCGCATGAGCTAGGTGGATATCATTTCGATCCAGACCGTAACTTTCCAGAATTGGCAGAACAACATTCTCAGTAGTTCCGGGCGGGGAAGTCGATTCTAAAATAACTAAATTACCATGTTTTACGTACGGTGCGATGCTTTTCGTCGCACTAACAACATATGATAAATCAGAGCGCGGATATTCACTTACTAAGCGTGTCTCCACCTCCATTGCAACGGCCACTTCCGAAAATCCATCAAGATTTCTATCTTGATAATTCAATGGTGTAGGCACACATATGACAAATGCATCCGCGCCTTCGGGTCTGTCGGAAACGCGAAGAGATCCTTCGCGCATAACACGCTCTGCTAGGTCATTTAGACCATCTTCATTTACTATATGTACTTTGCCTTCACGGAGGGTTTTCACGATCTTTTCGTTTGCGTCAATCCCTAATACTTCGTTTCCAGCGCTGGCCATTAAACAGGCAGTTGGAAACCCGATGTATCCCAGCCCGACCACACATACCTTCATGAGATGTAATTTGCCTCTTTTCCATCAACCAAGTACCTATTGAAGACCAAGCTCGAAAATCAATTCTCCAACTTCACCGCTAATGCCTTTTACCGAACTCTTCGAGTTTGCATTCATGATCGTTTCGATTCATCCGTGCAAACGTAGGTCACTATCTAAAGTTGACCCATTTTCGTAGGTACCTAGAATCAAGCGCCGGAGCCAGTATCGCATTTGGTGCTCTTTGAGCTCCTGCTCCCTGCACCACGCCGCTACACTTTGACCGCTCTCTCGAAACGCCGACACTCGCTCACGCCAAATCTCGCGTCGTTCCACCTGCGTCATTTCTCGACGACCTCCCAGTCATAATTCACTGGGGCGATTATCGGGCAACGAGGTCCTTAACACAAGGTGGGTGAAGTTTGACGCTTACTTTGCACTGAGTTTGGTCCCAATCTAATCAACCAGGTTGTTGACCATGCTGCAAATCTTGAGATGTCGGCACACTTCGGCCACGTAACCGCTGGCACCGACGTGAAGGGGAGACATCTCGTTGCTTGCCATTTGCAAACCTCTTTGTAATCGGGTTGCAGGAAACTTCGCGACCTTGCTGGAAACTCCTACCACGCAGTGTGTTTAATTTGCCAAGGGAATCTCCAAGGGTGCGGAAAGTGGGCCTAGGGGGCAAACGCCGTACGTTCACCTTCGGCCTAATCATCAAAGGCGTACAAGGTCCCCTTGTCGCAACGCATTCTTCGCTATACACACCACATTGAAGCGATGATACTAAATTTCAAAGTGGCCATCCAGATAAATCAACTTTCTTCAATGGTTACGGCTACTTCAGAACCAATTTCGGAGCTAAACAATCGTCGAAGAGCGATTGCACGCGGTAATATTTCAGATTCAACCCCGGGAGCATTTGGGTGGAGCTCAAGGCATTGCACCCCGTCAGTTGACTGCAAACCAAGCACTGTCTCCTTGGGGTTCAGTGTCAATAAGATTACCGTTCCGCCGCCACCAGCACCGGCAAGTTTCGCTCCCAGTGCGCCATGCTTTAATGCCTTTTTGACTAAGTTCGAAACCGCATCACCTGAAGGAGCGAATTCCTCCTGGATACTGTAATTTTCGTTCATTAGCTGACCAAACACGAACCAATCACGTTCGAGAAGAGCACGCTTTCCGAGACGGGCGATTTCCGCTATTCGTATGTAGCCCTCTACAACTTTGGGGTCACCCTCTAGCCAACGATCACGAATCGGTCTATGAAAGCCACCAGAGTGGTGCCGAATTCCACTGTGAGCGACGATAAACGGCAGGTCTGACACAAACGGTGTTAACCTCTCAATAGTGGCATACTTCTCTTGCGTTAGCCTACGATAATACTCCTTGCCTCGAAAGTCCATATAATTCAACTTTCCGAACGTCGTCATATAAGCGTCGTTATAGCCACATTGAACCCCAAGATATTCTAACTCGATGACGCGATTTAACTCCGCAAAGTAATACGGAGTATAGTTGACTCCAACGAACTCAAGAATCGCCTTTAGGGTGCTGGATAGTAAAGCCGTTGAACCAGCCAGTCCAGCTTCACGAGGGATTGTCGTGCTAAAGTACAGAGTCGCCGGCAAATCAAATACTCCCAAATAGCGAATAACAGCCCGGACGATATCGAATTCGTCCCCCTTCAGTTCAAAATCGGAACGTCTGCCAAACTCAATGCATCCAGAATCTGAACACGCACGCAGCCCCTTGTTTCTAGGTTCAATTGCCACTTTCGCGCGTTCACATATGGCGCAAGCAATCACAGAGCCGCCGTATCCATCAGTTGGGTTTCCCAACACGCCAGCTCTCCCGGGAGCAGACGCCAATATCATTTCCCCATTAGATAGCTCGACCATTACCTTTCCTCCAGTATCGTGCTCATTTCACGCCGAACCTGTCCCCCATACTCTTGATCATCCGCTGCAAATCGCAAAAACGCCTTAAAATAATCAGCAAAGTTTCCGATGTCATGTCTGATCTCATCACCTTGTAGGGGGACGGCCAATACCTTAGCGCCTTGATGAATCATTATTTGAATTGCATCTGTTAGTTGAACCTCGCCGCCTTTGTGCGGAACTGTTCTTTCTATCGCATCGAAAATCTTTTTGTTAAACAAATACCGTCCGGCAATTGCGAAGCGGCTCGGTGCGTCTCGTTCTGATGGTTTTTCGATGAGACGCGAAACTGTAAATGGAATTTCTGTTAGCACCTCGTCCTGAGGAGCGACGATACCATATCGATGGACCTGGCTTGGTTCCACCAATCTAACCGCAACTACCGCGTCCGCGCCGTGGTCCTGAAATGCATTAATCATTCTTTGAATCACTCCAGGTACCAAGGTGCCTGATATTATCGAATCGCCAAGGGCCACTAGGCAAAGATCGTCACCTACAAACTCCTTGCCGTAGCGCACAGCGTCACCTAGTCCACTCGGAGAGCTTTGACGGGTATAGTAGAAGCGAGCAGATTCCTGAAGATCAAATTCTTTAGCCAGGTCCAGGCGTCCGCTGTTCACCAGTAGCTCCATAACGTCCTTGTTTCTGTCAAAATGGTTTTCGATTGCAGCTTTTCCCGGACCCGTTACGAAAAGAACTTGTTCAACACCCTCTACCAAAAGCTCCTCCACAACGTATTGAACGCAGGGTTTCCGACCAACCGGAAGCATTTCCTTCGGTTGTGACTTTGTTGCGGGTAGCAACCGAGTTCCAAGTCCTGCCACAGGAATTATTGCTTTACGAACACGGCTCATCAATTTAGTTGCCCTCCATTCTTTACCTTTTAATTATACGTGCAAATAGCATGCCGAGAAAGTGACGGACAGCGTACCTCATACTTCAATATCATCATCCAAAGACTCACGGCATCTGTAATTCTCGCCGTTTATCACCTGATGGTAAGCTTTGCGAGTTGGCTGGTCAATTAGAGCAACGATCAATATGAGCATCGCCACGCTCCTCAATCCAACAATTTTGAGGTAGCGAAGAACTCCCCAGTCATAGTCAAGACGAAGTGAAACAGTAGTTCTGAGCCAATCTTCGAAAAGGTACGTAGCCGACTCGTTTCCCATGACGAAATTCCGGCGCAGCCAGTGCTTCTAGCGCAAACGCAGGTCATGCCGTAAATGATTGGCAAGTAAGTCGATCACTTGACCGCAGCTACTAAACCTCGCCTAGTAGTCGCAATGACCAAGGCCCTTCGGAGTGCTCATCACCAGATGGAACTTGCTGATCCAACTATTTTCAAAGAGAATTACGGCGCGCCACTTTTCAACCAACTTCACCACGAGCTAGATCTGGCCCCTTCTGGCGCACAAATGATGGCATGGGGTTATCAATCAATATCGCTGAAGCCTTTATTCAAGGGCAACTTAGTCGGTGCGATATGGTCAATCGGGAGAACCCAATTCACCCAACACGTCTCAATAGGCCGTAAAACATAGCCAAATTGTCTTGGATTACACGTGAATCCTCCATGTGTTCTCGCGCGAACTCTTTGGCGCGTGACCGCAAACAGACATAACTGGTATCACTAAGCAAATATAAACTTTCGATGATATCACCAAACTTCTTCTCCGATGACAAAGGCAAGTCCCAGCCCACCCCCGGCTTTTCAAGACCTCTCCAGGGTGTCTGGTCACTGACCAGCACAGGCGTGCCTGCGGCTAGAGCCTCGATGATGACATGACCATAGTTTTCCCCCTGAGTGGGCAGGAAAAACAAATCGTTTGAAGCTAACACTTCAGCTACTTTGTGGTGCTCCACGTACCCTGCGTATGTGACTGAAATGTTCGCCGGAAGTGAGGCAATTACTCTCTGACACTTTTCCCAATAACTCTGGTCTGATATCGGGCCATAAATGGTAAACTCCACTGGGGCTGAAACCTTGCCAAGGACCCGCAGAGCAAATTCAAGATTCTTTTTAGGACTGATCCGCGAAAGATATACAATACGAACAGGCCGTTCGCTGCGAGACTCAATCAGAGATATTGGCAACTCAGGGGACTGAACCGCCTCAGTTAGGTTGGCAGCCACCCGAATCTGCTGAGCAACGGGTTCCAGGAACGTTTGGATGTGTCCCTTCTCATACTCGTTTGAAGCGTGCCAAACAAGATCATTATAGAGGCCTACATTCTTTGCCATCTGAACATAGGCTGTTTTTTTCCATCTCTTGAGTTGCAAGGCACCAGGTGAAAATTCCCCGCGAGGAGCCAACAGTGTAGGGCATCCACGGAGCCTTCCAAAACGCCTAAGAACAAGAGGACGTATTGTAAATATCGGATCGAAAAAACTATTTAAGTAAATCGCGTCATACGACGTTTCCGTTAACAATCTAGAAAACGTTCGCAAACTGCGATTTCCCGGAGAACAATAATAGACCCTCGCATGTCCGACTTTAGTCCATGTGTCGGCAGTTACATTTGGATATGCCGCCTTATCGAGTTCATCTCGATCTGACGTCACAATGGAGAAATCGATTTGGTCCCCGAGGCACCCTACCATGTTTGCGATACTTCGCACTGGACCTCCGGACTTAAAACCAGGGAGATAGTACCTCACGAAAGTTAAAACTCTAGGCTTCACGATCTTCGAATCGCTCCCTATGTATAAACGACGGCACATATTAATTCCCGTGCGCAGAACGCCCAACTGGGCGCACGCCGCATACAACAAATTTCGCCATATTTCGCCTCGAGCCTGTGCCGTGGACGCTTAGAACTCCAAAGATTGGGTGGATCAGATGCTAGATGCTGCACCTGCGGTCCTAAACACGACGATTCTATCATTAATGGTAGACGACTCTATAAAGAATGAAGCGCCCATTTTGGGGACCCGCTAGCTGGATTTTTGAAGGAAAGCATTCAGCAATCGGTTGACACCGTTGTTGAATTTGGAATTCCCTAAACGACTTGCTAGATCATTGATTTAAAGCCATCCAAGCACCTCTTTATTCTGGAATCCGGTCTTGGAATTCCGGTTGCCACGACATCCGTAGTTGTCCTGGAATTAATCGGAGAAGCGCCATCAGTATCACGCAGTAAAACAGGATAAATTCGTTCGTCAAAACCGGTAGTACCGCAGATATCCCTCCTCGGTTGAGAATGTAAGTGAACTGAAGAGCAGTATATGCCGCGAGAAACAGTAGCTCAGGAGTACGCTCTACAATCCTCGCAAGTAATGCTGCCCAAAACGCTACAAATACCCCGTGAATCCAAAAGAGGTACGGTCCATAGATGTAAATCGATTCGGCTACTAATCCCGGAAGTACCACGTACCAGCCTTTCTGTCCAGGCCCAACGCCTAGAACGAGCTCCGAGATTTCATAGTTGACACGGGCTCCTTCTATCTCACCAGTAATTATCTTGGGAACAGGGAGAGTCAACACCCATTTTGCATAATTTTCGAAGTCAACCTGATAACCGCCTTCAATGAGTGGCATGCCAACTTTGCGCGGAAAACTCGTTTCCGATTCAAGAATCTCGACTGAAGCTTGCCAGACATCAACGTTACCCACAGTTCCGCCGATTCGAACGACTCCGTAAACATAGGATGCCACCAGTATCGCAGGTAAGGACGCCGCTCCAATTAGCAAGAACATGGGCCTTTTCCGAGGCTGATAGGTCCATAAGGCTAGCCAAACCAAACCCAATACAACTAGCACATGTCCTCGGCCAACATAGCTCCGTGAGAGATATTCAAGGTAAAGTGGTGCCGCCAGAGTGAATATTAGCCTACCCACTCTGATTCGATAGCGAAACAACGCTACATAGAAAAACGGAGCAGTCAACAACTTGGCGTATTCCAGAAGCTTCTGAACTAGTCCCGCTTCATTTCCAATCCAACGGCTTGCAAAGACAGAAGTCAAATCTGGGGATGGAGGCGAAAAGAGTAAATGAAGTCTGAACTCAGGATATATCAAAGGGACCAAATGAAGAATCAAATAGAGCCAAATTACACCTCCCCAGAGCGGTGCAGTATCAACCTTAGCGAATAGAATCGGACGCAACCTTCCGACCCTACGACTTAAGCCCTGGAAACAAACACAGAAGAACTTGTAGCCAAAAATGACGGCCGTGAGGAAGCCGAAGTAATAGACCATGTATACCCAAGGAATTTCTGGGTATGCCGCACCTATTCCGCTGTATATCGATAAGCCGGAGAGTGTGCCCACGAGGAATGTTCTCTGCCACGGAGACGATGCCAAGCACCAACCAACGAAGCCGAGCGCGATTGTGCCAGAAACGATCACCACAAGCGTTACCAAATTCACTCTAAACTGCCCCTTTCTAAACAGGAGATTAGTTGAGCGAATTCAACGCGTTGGCAACTCGAGCCGCCTCGTTCTCCCAATTATTATCGGACAAAAATTCCTTCAGCGAGGGTTCATATGCTCTACGTCCTTGTTCAGCTATTTTCCGTATCATCGCTGCAATTTCCTTGCCAGTAGCCTTTCTACCCACATATGATCCGATTTTGTATTGGTCCAATATACGACGAAGGGGGGGCTGATCCGTTGTGATTACTGGAATACCTCCCTGGGCGTACTCAAACAATTTGTTGGGAGCACAGTACACATTGTTCAAACCTTCAGATGGGTAAGTGACAATTCCGAGATCCGCCAAGCGAGTGATCATCCTTATATCTCGATGAGGCACTCTTCCGACAGCGGTAAACCGTCCTTTTTCTTCCAATTCATGTGCCATCTCCTTGAGCCGCATAAGATCCGGTCCGCCGCCCACTACCACGAGCCGATAATGATCGGGCAAAAACAAAAATGCCTCGATGAAAAGCCCCAAACCTCTTGACAAGGATATATCACCTTGGTAAAGGACTATTTTCTCGCTAATGTTTTTACGAGCGAGCATTGGGTATCTTTCTAATATCGATGTTAGGTCAGGTTCTGATAATCCATCGTATGTTACTGGGATATTTCTCATTACTATGGGCTTGCTGTCTAGACTATAATGCTCTGCCATTAGTTTTGCGCGTTCTTCGTTAGCCGCGATAACCTTATCCATTCTCCGAATCGCACACCGCTCCAAACTGTACCAAAATCTTTTCCGCGATGACATTCTCTTGCCGGGCTCAGGTATAATTAGCTCATGAGCATCGTAAACTATTTTAGCTCCAGCAATTCTGGCCGCGAAACATGCGGATCCAATTGTGAAGTAGTCCTCTGCTATTACCACGCTGGGCTTGAATGATCTAGCGATTCTCAACGCAGATCGGGCCAAAGCCAAGTGACCTTTTATTTTCCCCACCCCACCAGGCGGTTGCACCTGATGTCTCTCGACGCCAATAATCTCACTCTTGCTGCCAGCCTTGGAAGACATATCGATAAGACATACTTCGGCGCCCAGGCCGACCAGTATCTCGAGCATTCGCTGAACCCGACCGTCAAACTCCACCGTTCCATAGAGAAGAACTAGGAATCGCGACTTTCTTGGGTTAAGATACTGCTGCCGATTAGCTTGCATTGTCGGCATCTCCCTTGGAGGTTACAACATCGTTTGTTGTGTCCAAGCTCCCCAGTGACTGAGTTGCTTTTACCAAGCTCGGCTTCAACTTGGCTGGTAGTCTGTCCAATGAAAATTGTTTAATGAAGTCGGGATTTGGCACGGATAAGGACTGCCCGTCTCTCCACATTCTCCACATACTTAGCACGGAATTGCAAATGCCATTAACATCATCATTTTCATGGATGAACCCCAACCCTGAATGCCGTAAGATAGCTGCCGCTTCGCATTGTGCCGGCATTATCCCCAGAATCGGCCTCCCATTCTTCAGGTTTTCAAACAACTTTCCGGGGACTTGGTTCGCACTTTGCTCCGGTTGGATAATCACCGAGACCGAGGACTCGCGTAGTACCACAGAAGCTTGATCCGCGGAAATTTGCCCCAGCATTTCGATTTTCAATTCAACCATGTCGTCCGCAATAAACTTTTTAGCGTCGTCGAAACCTAGTCCCTTTCCAGCCAGCACAAGCCGACCAGTCCGTACAAAGCTTCTTTCGGTACGGGCCGCACGTTTTAGCGCTTCTAATAATGGGCGTAAGGATCTTCCGCCATCGAGGGAACCTAGATAAGCTATCGTGAAATGGCCATTCTCAACTGGAATGTTATCAGAAACGCCCCCCTCATAACTTAAGTGCACCGTATCTATCCTGCTGGGCGAAACATCAAAATCCTTAACCAACTTTGCTTTATAGCTGTTTGCAGTAACAACAATAGAGTTAGCTTCGGCAAGCAACTCTTCAAACCCATTTCGAACTCGGTTTTTGTCCGGACCGAATCCAACCCCTCTTGGTGGATCATGCAGCTCCAGGACCCAGGGGATTTCAAGTAACCGCGAAATTCTACGCGCCGTCATAGCGCCTGCCAAATACCCAGCAGATACGCCCCACACCAAAGACGGCGTTACCCCAAACCGCGCTAGACACTTCAAAAGCCAACCTTCCCGAAGCTTGTCCGCCCACCCCCATGAAAGTTTCGAACCGTATATTTCCTGTCCACGTGCCTTCCAAGTAATCCTCCAGATTCGCCGAGAGTTTTTAAAATGATCGAAAATCCAAGGGTAGTCTCCAGAATGCCGCGACCTCAATACGCGGCCCGGGAATTCAGAATCTATTTCTTTTTGAAGAGCAGGGACAGTCGCACGACCAGCGAGCAAAACCGTTTCATACCCCAACGCACGGAAAGCCTCGGCAAGATGAAACAATCTGCGTGTAGCGCCCATCCATCCTAAGTGGAACGCATCCGGTGCTACCATAAGTAAGCTACGCAATGACATTATGCCGACCTCCAGAGTCTAACTTAGAGCATTGACCAACTTCCGATATCCTGAATCCACGACGTCGCGAACTGGTAATTCAGCGTCAATTTCAATGACCATCGCTCCGCGACTCGCCAAAAGGTCGACACCCGACATATATACATGATCCAAGCAAGTATAGTATTCTTGCGTGAAACGCACACGCTTACTATCCTTTGATATATCCCTTACTTGCATTCTCCCTAGCGCCAAGTTCGGTTCGATTCGAAGCCAAAGAAGAATATCGGGAACTGGTATTGACGAAAAATAACGTTTCGCAAATTCATTATCTCCGAAAGCGTTTATATGTAAGTTTGCCCATTGAACACTGAACCCCTCATCAACGATAAGGTGTTTCGAATTGGTGACGTTACCGCGAATTGAATATAGTGCGAGTAGTTTGCGGAATCGTGCAGCTAATGTCAAGAAGTTGCTGATCCCTATCTCGTTAGCCCAATCTAAAGCTTGAACTATAGCTAGTTCTAAGCTTTCTGGCCTCAAAGGATCTCGCTCAATTATCTTATGAGCATTTCCATTTAACAAGCGATCTGACATACGGAACATTCTATCTGCGGCTTTAAGGCGTAATATAGACCTCTTGTAAATAGGTAGATCCATATGCTCCAGAAAATATTCAATTGCAGCGTATTCTAATGGAACAATCAAGGGATCTCGTCTACGTTGCACAATGCTGTGCAAGAGCGTGCTTTTTCCAGACCCTGGTAGTCCGATGACTTCAACGATCATCTGAAGGCCCTAACCTGACCAAACGAAATCGAGCACACAAAGCTTCAAATCCCCCCACTTCCCGTATTAGTCCAAATAGCGTCTGGCGTACGACCTCATCAACACTTTGTGCGGTTGTGTCGACTTCCAAAACGGGAATGTTTAAATTCTCTATCACAGAACGAGCCTCATTGGTCAAGCGCACAACGTCTTCAGGCTTTACTTCTTCCGGTTTTCTTTGGGCAATGACCTCTGGATTCCCGGTCAGCAACACCACAAGTTCGGGCGCGGGCAATAGCAGATTATACATCTTTTTGATAAGCACATTGCGAGAAGCCAAGATTTTCAATGGCATCCTGTCGATGAGGACCAGAGAGTTTCCTGCTTGCAAGAACACTCCTACTTGACGCCGACCGAACTCTAAAGGCAGCACGACAAAGGATTGCAGAATCGCCAACAATCTTGGATACTTCTTTAGCAGTGTCGGAGGAGTGAGTGACAACTGTTTCGCAAATTTGAACTTCCAACCATGGACTCCATACCCAAGATATAACCGCGAAGCTCCTAAGGGCCAGCTACTTTGAAGAAACCTCTTAATCAAAGTGGACTTTCCGGACCCATCTGGCCCTTCAATCCAGACAACCATATTCATGCCAATTCGAATTCGGGGTCGTTCTTTAACTTTGCTAGGTGACCCCACCACGAATTGTTTCTTAAGTTGCTGTATCCAGGGTTCAGTCACCAATGACCTTCGAGATGATATTGAATATGAGTAGATCTCATGAAGTAACTCCTTTTCATCCGAGTGTTCGACTTCGCTCGAGAACTCATGATAGTATGCCAACCATTTCTCTCGACTCCTCCTGGTCCAACCATCCGCAAGGTTTCGAACACCCTTTGCTGGCGAGGAAAACAACGCAGCGAGATATACGAGCAACGTACTTCCAACCAGCCGATATCCAAAGCTCGGTAGCCGAACTCGTTCACCGTTAAGTTCCATCGGAAGCTCCCATACGCTGCCGTCATGCATGCTGACTATAATGCCATAGCGAACGTCAATCATGAATAGGAAGTCATTCTGATACACAATATATTGCTCTAATTGTCCGCCTGTCTCCGACGGCTTCCTGGCGGCCGGGTATCGTCTAAGAACAGCCAGAAATTTCTCGCGGTCTTCGGATGCAATAATCAGATCAAGATCCGAGCTATAATCTTCAGGACCAGAAAGGAAATCCGAATATAGCACGTATCTGATTCCGCAAGTGTCCAAGCAGGCGAGAAATTCGCGCTTAAACTCGTAAATCAAATCGTAAGTACTCACGAATCAGCTCCTCCCAAACTGGAAAATGCCTATTTTGTGATCGCGATAAAGGATATAAGCCAGGATAATCTTCCAGATGACAGTCGTTACCATGGAAGCCAAACTAGCTCCTACGTAGCCATATTGCGGTATCAAAATCCAATTCAAAATAACATTCGTACAGGCCGCCACCAAAAAGACCTTTGCTGTTAATGTTGCTTTTCCCATCATGTTCAGAGCCACACCTGTGATACCTAACGCGCAGCTCACCAAGTATCCGAAGCTCAAGATCCATAAGGCAGAGCGTGCGGGTAAATATGAAGACCCAAACAACATCTCCAGAATCCAGCCACCTGCTCCGAGGAAAGTCAAGAACACTAACAATGCAACTAAAAACGAAATTGCAGAGAATCCTGCGATAATCTTTTGAATCGACTTGATTTCACTTAACGCGTGGAATTTTGCAATATTCGGTGCAGCCACTGCACCGAATATTGTGAGGGAAAACGAAGTAAGCGTTGCCGTATTTGAGGCCACTCGATAGAGTCCCAGCTCTTCCTCGCTCCGCCAAATCCCCAGCATAATTGTGTCAGTATGTTGCATAACTATGGTTGTGCCACTTAAAAGTACGAAAGGAAATGCGCCTTTCATCCACTCCTTGGTAAGGAACTGACTTCGCGAGCTCCTTGATTCAGGTTGAAGCTTACGAGTGAGAAACCATGCTCCAAATATGAAGGACGATAGAAACGCTGGTAGTTGAAGTTGCAATACCGTGGTAGCTGAGTCAATCTTCCCAGTAATCGCCTGCATCAAGAACAACAAACAAATAAAGAAAACCGGTCTGAGAATCTCTTCAGGAAGCTTACCCAAAGCAACGTGGCCCAATCCCTGCAACGATCCGGCCCTTATCGAGGAAAGCGACAGGACAGGTAACAAAAACATTGCCCATAAAAGCGGGCTAGAATGTACAGAGCTAAGGATCACAGAATTTTGAACCAAGTACGAAACAATTACAGCCAGAATGGATGAGATAAGGAACACTATAATGTTTGCGCGAGAAAGCAAGCCCTTTAATAGGGAATGCTGACCATTGGCGCTATATGTAGCGACCATCCGAACGAGATACTGGGGCATGCCAAGACATGCAAATACCGCCAATAGTCCCACGACAGCCATGGAAAACGAGTATACTCCATATCCATCGGGATCGAGTATTCGGGCTAAGACAATCCCCGTGCCCATAGCGAGAGCCTTTCCGCCAACCATAACAATAATCGTAAGGAGCGACGACTTTGCTAGACTAGATTGAGAAGATCGGATCCGGGAAGTAAAACGCTCAAGGACGCCATTTACAGATTGCATTTCTCCACCCTTGTCAATACCTGCCTTCGATATCCTTACCCAGCCTTTTGCCTTGGTTGAATCGGAAACCCGATCGTTTGGGCCCCGAGGTTCCCGGCCGGTATTTCTTGTCGGTCAGAGTTGGCTCCGATTGCGTGGTTCTCCTCCCTAGCGCTTTCTTGATTGCACCTATTGCTTTATTCTAACTCATGGATAATGGCCGATCTAGAAACCTCATCCTCAGCCAGAATCTCGCAAGTGTAACACAGTGATGATTTCCACAGACTATCCGCACTGGGACTTCGATGAGCCACCCCGTGGCTTTGAGTGGCCTCCCGGTGGACACTCAATATCCGATTCTCTACGGGCAGGAGTTGTACTTTGAAGGAATGGTGGACATATATCCACCGCTTGAATCGATGATATTCGATCTCAATGTCACTGTTCGATGCTATTGCAAGACTGGCATTTCGCACCCTTGGGCGCAGTTCCTTAACGAGTTTTTACTGAGTTAGGTCGAACGGTCATTCGCGGCGTTGGGTTCGCACGTAGGCACCTTCGTCAAATCCGGTTAATTCTAGGATCTGCTTCACGCGCGGATCGTTGTTCGTCGGTAAGACGCGTTCGGCGCCGTGTGGTGTACGCACGATCATCACGAGGACGGTCTGCATGATGTCGAAGATTGAAGTCAGTCATCGCCGGTCGCTCGGTGAGCCGGTTTCCAGGTACAAGAAACTGTTCACGACGCACTTTGAGCTCCTGACGGATCTTGATTTCAATGTAGGACGCAACTATCAGGGCCATCAAGAAAAGGTACGCTAGAGCTTCAGCCCACCTCGATGACTTCACGTAGATGCACGGCGGGGCTTTTGGATTGCGAAATCGGGTCTCGACGGCAGTCTGGCCTTTGTACTCCTCGAGGACGTCGAGGTTGTTCCAGCGGTCCTCAGTAAGGTTTGTAATCATTACAATGGTGCTGGTCCGAGCTTGGGCGTCACGCAAGAGTTCTTCGGTGGGATCGGCCACATGTACGACGACCCTATACTGCGTAATGGTTCGGGAACGGAACCATTACGCAGTCGTTCTGGAGGTCGACGCACGATCTGTTCGGACGTGACTTGAATGTTTGCTTTGGGAGCTGTTTCTGGGCCTTGATAAGGCCGTCGCGCTCCCCTTTGATCTGCTTATCGATCGACTTCACTTTGCGTTGGTCAAGAGCATATGAGTGGACGACAATAAAGCGATAGGGCCGCCCTTCGAGCGAGTCGGTGAACGATTGGGCGTGGTAAACAGCGCCTTTTGAGCCTTGTGCCACCTGACTAATAGGCTTCCACGTACCTACGCTCAGTCTCCATGGGGAAAAACGCCGCGGTCGTCCCGACCGGAGCTCATCCCCCAGTGTAAAACCAACCTTAGTCCAGCGCTTGCGCCACTTGCGCACGAACTGTTAATGCAACCCCGAAGCCACTCGCCACATGCGAGCTAAAAGTACCGGGATAGTCGTTGAGGTAAATCGCGAGTTGGGCCCGTCACTCGTGGACGTGCGGCGCAATAAGCCGACGACAGATCTCTCAGCTTTCTGGATCTCTTCGTCTGTGAATGTGGGATTGGGCTCGGGACTGCGCATTGAAATGACGTCCAGGTCTTGTTTTTAGCCATTTCGCGCCACCATTTGCCAATCCTTCCTTACCTTTGAAAGTAAAGTCATGATATTGCCTACACGAACTTGAGGAACGATGTACAAGCTGTGACCATTGGTGATGTTGAAGAGGTTGCGCTCCGGGTTGCTTTCGCGCGACACTTTGTCCGTTTCGGTCCATCCCTATCTGCCCGTAAGCGAGATCGAGGTCGTATTGACATGCACCGAGCGCACACCCAGAGGTAAGGAGTTGACGGCGCGGAGGGCGGGTGAGAGGAATAGGGAGTTTCAGATTGCCGGAGTCAAATCGTTTGTCAAATGCATGCCCGAAGGCGTCATCGTTGAGGTCCTCAAGCTCCACCGGCTCGTGGAAGAATACTGTCAGATACAAGCGCTCAAACGCTTAGTAGACCCGGTACAGAGGTCGCCGGCTGCTCAGCAAGTTAAGACGGTGAGTGTGCTGGGTGAGCGTTTGCACTGCGTTTGGTCCCAATCGACCAGGTTGTTAACCACCCTGCAATTCTTGAGTTGCAGCACCCTCGGCCACGTAGCAGCTGACACCGACACGAAGGAGGATCATCTCGTTACTTGCCTACGGCAACTCCCTTGAACAAGAGTCCAGTAATCGCTACACTCGTTACGGGTGTTAACTTCTCCCGAAATCCGCATTTGTGCGAAAACTCGGGAATGGTTTACTTTCGGGCAGGCACTTCGGTGCACGTATCGAAAGGGAATTGATACCAAGGGGAGCGATGTGACTCGGGGTGGCATCGCGCAAAAGGGGAGTTCAGTGTGAACCATTTTGAGCTGAAGCAGATTGCCGCGCAGTTTGAATTTGGCGGACCACTTGTCGACGCCCGTCCTTGCAACAACGGCCACATCAACGACACTTACATACTGATCATCCAGAGTGCGGGTGGCGGCACTCGGCGTTACATCCTACAACGGATCAACCACCACGTCTTTAAATCCCCCGAAGCCGTGATGCGCAACATTCAACTCGTCACGGAGCATCTTCGGCACAAAGTTGTGCAGGCGGATGGAGACCCCGCACGCGAGGTGGTCAACCTCGTCCCTACCGTTGACGGCGGCTATTTGTACAAGAGCCCTCGAGGCGAGTACTGGCGCGCATATCTATTTGTTGAAGGCGCCAAGACGTACGAAGCGGTCCAAAACCCGAAGCATTTTTGTAGTGCGGGCGAAGCCTTTGGACATTTCCAAAGCCTCCTGAGCGACTTTCCTGCCGGGACGCTCACCGAGACGATACCTAAATTCCATGATACGCCCAGCCGCTTTGTAAACTTGATGGAAGCAGCACGACAGGACCGTGCGAACCGATCGCACGATGCCCGAGACGACATCCGCTTCGCGGAGGAAAGGGCCGCGGATACTGCGGTAATTGTCGAACTGCTGGAACAAGACCAGCTGCCGACCCGAGTCACCCACAACGACACGAAACTCAACAACGTAATGATCGACGATGTGACAGGTAAAGGCGTCTGCGTCCTTGATCTTGATACGGTGATGCCCGGATCGACACTGTATGACTTTGGGGATGCAATTCGCTTTGGGGCCAGTGCAACCGCTGAGGACGAACGCGACCTTTCGCTCGTCCGTATCGACTTGGAGTTGTACCGGCAATTCGCGCGCGGCTACCTCTCCCACGCCGGGGACTTTCTCACGACCCGCGAGATCGAACTCCTCCCCTTCTCTGCGAAACTCATCACCCTTGAATTGGGGATGCGCTTCCTCTCCGACCACCTCAATGGTGACGTCTACTTTCGGATTCACCGTCCCGGTCACAATCTGGACCGAGCTCGGGCACAGTTTCGACTCGCATTCGACATGGAGCAGCGTATGGACGAGATGCGAGAGATATTAGAGCAAGAGTCGTCGGTCGTTGCATAAGTCGAGAGAAATCGTTACAGAGAGCGGGGTGATATATTCCTGTTTCATTGCCACCCTTTCTTCTGGTACGCTCCAACCCGCCGCCCCTGGAGGACGTGGAGTCTGGTGCCCGACCCTCACAGCAAGCGTCTCCCCCTCGATCCAATCGCATCGACGACTACAACAAAATCATAATATGCTCCTCAAGCGTTCTCTCCAACCGCTCAAGGTCGCCGCTTTGCAGATCGTGTAGTGACCCCCGGTGTGTCAACACTTTAGGCGACGTTTTTACGGAGTGTTTGAAGCTCCCGATACTGCCTCGGCGATCGGTAGCCCAGCCGTGAGTGCACTCGCTCGTCGTTGTAAAACCTAATCCAGTCGGTGATCACTCGCTCTGCATGTTCGTAGCTTTCAAAGCGGTGATGCAATCACATTAGCCCCCTAACCGATTTGGACACATGAGCTTAGTTCGGGTAGAGTCAAAGAGACAGGAGAGAGACCAGATCATGACTCGAACCCA